>NZ_JBEPQQ010000006.1:0-595583 GCF_040547935.1 Bradyrhizobium sp. LA6.8 | reverse complement strand
TTCCCTTCATGCACGCGAGCTACTACACGCGCTGCACCGGGACGATGAGCGGAGATGAAGACCTATCGAACCACTACGCCCTAGCCAAGCTACTTAGCTGTCCCCGTCGTAACTCCTGGCGTCGTAACTCCGCGCCGCACTTGGCGCGCTTCACGGCGACCCTCGCGGCGCACTTGGCGCGCGTCACGGCGATCCTCGCGGCGCTCGCGTCGCCCCTCACGTCGATCTTGACGCCTTTCCATGCCAGCGGTCTGCGCCTCCGCGTCAGGGACCATCAGCACGGTCGGGAACGCGGCAATTGCAGTCGCCAAGCCAAAAGAAGAAAGAAGCTTCCGTCGAGAGATCATGACTGCCTCCCTCACTGGACTGCCCCAAGATTAGGAGTTTACTCGCTCTGCCCGTCCTCGTCTTGATCTATGTCATTGGACGGATGCGCTCACATCCGCCCATCGTTCGACGGTCGCGCCCTCGCGCGCGCATCAGCTCGACCACCCCCCACCCTTACGTCACACCTTTGTAGGTCGATAGGTACGCCAACCGCCTGGCAGCGTCAGCGATTTCGGCCGGTGAGTTGATCCCTAGCTTTAGAAGCAATCGGGCTCGTTGTTGTGAAATCCGTTCGGCACGGTCTCCGAGCCGCCCAGCTATCTCACGATCCGTTTTCCCGGCAGCAATGCGCCTTAGAAGCTGCTTCTCGCGTCGATTTAGCGGCTGTTCGCGCATGGCAGGATCGGCTGTAACAGGGTCAACAATTCACCATCTTACAATCGTGCGAGCGGACGGTGGAGTGTCATGTGGTCGCGCGCGGGATCATCTGGCCGAGTGGGCCGCCGGTAACTCCCAGAAATTCCCGGCGGCCCCTGTCGGTCACTCCCAATGCCTCTGCCCAATGACAGTAGGCGTGACCGCCCATTGGCGGCCAGCATACAAAGCGAGCATGACGGCGGAATTGATCTCGATCAATTGTCGCCGAAGGCGGGAGCCCCGATTGGGTCCAGAGAGGCCCCCAATCGCAATGGGGACATCGGTCGGAGGCTTCATGTTGCCGCCACTTTATCTCAAAAGAAAAGGCCGCCTGCGTTGCCACAAGCGGCCCAAGTCTAGGGAGGAAACGCCCAAGGAGGGCAGCGATAGCGGGAAGCGCTACCGCATACCCTAACTAAGACGATCGTGATCAGCGGCTCAATTAACGTTAGGGATCACGGACCTATACGAACGTTTATGGCGCTCGCCCTTGAAGCCGAGCACCTCCGCACTAGTGCCGCACGCCGATCATCCGCATGGTCAGCATCACGGTGTGCCCTATTGTCGGTTCGTTGTGACCCTGCCGACGTTGCGACCGCCCGCATCATAGATCGTCGTCGTGTTGCCGGTCGTCGTCTCGCGGCTGATGACCCGGCCACTTCTGTCGTAGTTCGTGACCGTGCCCTGGCTGTCGATCGCCGACCGGACGACGACCCTGCCGGAAGCGTCGTAGGACGTGCGCTGTTGCGCCGAGGCTGCGCCTGCCATCGCGAGCGTCAGCAGCACCAGCAGTGCGCGCAGGATCGTCTCGGTCATTGGTCGCATCATCTGGTGATCGTAACAGAGGCGGGTGCAGACCGTCTCGGGCGTCATCGACAGACCCCGCAGGGACGCCCGTGGCGCGCGTCTGTAGCGTCGTGCATTCGGGGACATGCCCGGCCCTTGAACACACCAGCGCACGCCCCTGTGACGCGAGGGACAACGGGGATCGCCCGAAAAGACAACCACAGAGGAGGGGCTAAGAGAGGGTGCAAGCAACACCTGTATCGGGCGTGCATCGCAGAATTATGCACAGCTATCGGTCGCCAGCGGATCGCGACACAAATGACGACACTGAAGTCACATCGCGTTGATTTATAAGGGTTTTTTACGCATATACTTTTCATGCGCAGTGGTTGGAACGGCGTATGTCGTGCTCTCCCCGGGGAGCGATGCACTATTGCCCCCGTCGCCTTGCAGATGGCTGATGCGCGCGCCCGGTTGGGCAACACGCACCACCACAAGACTTGGCGCACAGACCCCGGGCGCCAGGACGACACGATTTGGCCGTACGTGGATCACACCGGTCGTGCGTGCGACGTGCTTCGCTCACGGCTGCCCGCCCTGCGATCACCTTCGCACCAGTGTGGCCCACGTCCACCGCCGCCCGGCCCGCGTTCGTGACGATCGCGATACGCCCCTCTTCCTCGGGCCGAAGTGAGGCAACACATACGCCGTTTCCGAATTCTTATAAAGCGAATTATTTTCGTTGAAGGCGATTGACAGCGTTCTGCCCTGAGTTCGGTGTTTTGCCCGTCGGGCAAAACTCGGCAAGCACGATCACCGACAGCGATCGGGCGCGAGAAACCTTCTTACACTGTCCAGAAATACCGACCAGGCCGGCTCGGTCCCCAGCAAGATATGATTGGGGCTCTCGAGCGGAACGAATGTTGCGCCTTTAATCCGAGCAGCGAGTTCCTGCCCTTCCGTGAACTTTACGCTCGCGTCGGCACGAGCGTGCAACACCAGGGTCGGCGTTCGTACATCCTGTAGCAGATGCCGCACATCGATTTCGCCGAAGATATTCGTAAGCTTGAAGGCGTTCTGCGGCGACGTCGTAATCCGCTGCAGATCGTTGAACCACTGCGCCTGCTCGGCATTTGCTTCAGGAATGAAGAGGGACGTGAATATCTGGCGAAACACCGGACTTTCTTGCCCCCACCCCTCGAGGACCAGAGTTGTCAATGCCTCCCGGCGGGCCACGTTTGACGGGTCCTGATGGCGCCAACCCTTTGCGTATCCGCCATAAAGAACGAGATGACTGACACGCTCCGGGTGCTTCACGGCGTAGGCTATCGAGATCGCGCAGCCCTGAGAAATGCCAAGCAGGGGAAAACGCTCGAGCCCCGCCGCATCGACGACCGTCTCGAGATCACGCACGAAAGCGTCGAAGGAGATGTCGAAGACATCCCAGTCCGACAAGCCCGTACCGCGTTCGTCGTAGCGCAGGAACGTGTTGTCGCGGCTCAACGCCTCGATCCAGTGCTGCCAGACCGGGCTCGCAAAGTCGAATTCCAGATGATTGAGCCAATTGGCGGCTTTCACCAGCGGCGGCCCGGCGCCGACCGACGCATAGGCGATGCGCACCCCGTCGCGCGCGGTGCAGGTTCGAACGTTCTGCTTGAGCTGCCTCGGCGAAGCCGCCGGCTCAGCGGCGGCCACATCCTCGGGTGGCACCCGATGCTGCGACCGATGTCGCAGGAGTTGCTGGTAGAGCGCCCTCGTCTCCTGATCCGGCTCGACGTTGAGCTCTTTGCGCAGGATCGCCTCGCAGCGCTTGTATTGCCGCAACGCCAACGCGGTCTGCCCCTGCTCGGAGTAGAGCCGCATCAAGGCGCAATCCACCTCTTCCTGCAACGGATCGATCGCCAACAAACGGAGCGCCAACGCGATCGCCTCCTCCCGTGCGCCGATAAGCTGTAATTCCTGCAGCAGCGTATGGAAGGCAGAGGTGGCGACGGCGCGCAACCGGGTCCGCTCGCCCAATAACCACTCGTCGAAAAGATCGGACCGCGCGTTCAGTCCCTCGAGAAAGGGGCCGCGATACAACTCCGCTGCACGTTTCAAATTGGCGATGGACGGATCGGATACCGCATCCTTGAATTCGACGACGTCGGTCGTGACGGCGCCGATATCGAAGCCAAGCAGGTCGTGATCGGCGGACAGCGGCAGCTCGGCGCAATCATGTCGCAGCATGCTGATGCATTGGCGCAAGCTTTGTCGCGCCGCGTCCTCGTGACTGTCGGGCCAGAGCAACGCCGCAAGCCGCTCACGAACATGGACGACCCCAGGGTTCATGGCCAGAAATGCCACGAGGGCCTGCGCCTTCTTGTTGCGCAAGGTGACCGGCCCGCCCCGGTCCATGGAAAACGAACCCAGCAAGGTCAACCGCGGCATTCCCACCCTCTCGGCATCAAATGGCGCAATTCTAGCAGCCTCGACCGCGTTTTTGACGGTTTTTTCACGCCTGCCCTGACGAGCCGCTCACCGCCGTCCTCTAGAAAGGAGACAACGCGCTACCCGGCGCACATTTGAAAAGGCACAAACACGTGACCCTGATTTCCCTATCCACATCAAGCCTCGCGGCGCCCTTCGGGCGCCGAGGCATTCCGCTGCTTCTCGCGAGGTTCCGGCGCCTGCTGAACGGTTGGATCGCCGCCGCCATTGCCCATCACGAGCGCCGGGCGGCGCTCGTCGCCCTGCGCCCGCTGGACGACCGGGCGTTGAAGGATGTGGGTCTCTATCGCGGCCCGTTCGATGACCGCATCGAACGCGCTGCACGGTCTCGATGGAGCCGCTTCCGGCAGGCGTGAGACGACCACATCAGTTCAATTCGATCCTCGCCAAAGACTAGGAGAAGATGATGTCTATCACGATTCAAAACGGGCCAGGTACAGCACCCACTCACCCCTTCGCGCTGGCGATGAAGTCCGCGGCCCTCGTCTACGGGACCAGTGCCTATTTGATCTTTCTGGGCACGTTCCTCTATGCCATCGGCTTCGTCACGCAATATATCGTGCCCAAGACCATCGACACCGGCGCGCCGACCTCGCTAACCAACGCGCTCGCCATCAATCTGCTGCTGCTATCGACCTTCGCGGTTCAGCATAGCGGCATGGCGCGGCAGGGGTTCAAGCGGCTGTTCGCGCGCTTCGCTTCGCCGGTCATCGAGCGCTCCAGCTACGTGCTGCTGGCAAGCCTGACGCTCTTGCTGCTGTTCTGGCAATGGCAACCGATTCCGACGGTCATCTGGAACATCGAGTCTCCCGCCTTGGCCGGGCTCGTGATTGCGGGCGAGTTCCTGGGCTGGCTGATTGTGCTCTACAGCACATTCCTCATCAGCCATTTCGAACTGTTCGGCTTGACACAGGTTATCAGCCATTTTGCCGGCCGGCTCACCGCGCCCGTCAAGTTCAAGACGCCGGGCCTGTATCGCCTCATCCGCCACCCGATCTATCTGGGGTTCATCATCGCCTTCTGGTCGACACCGGTGATGACGCTCGGACACCTGATGTTCGCATCAGTGACAACGGCCTATATCTTCGTCGGCATCTGGCTCGAGGAGCGCGATCTGGTGGCGCTCTTCGGCGACGAGTACCGAAAGTATCGGAAGCGCGTCGCGATGCTGTTGCCGGGCCTTTTCTGAACAGATTGGAAAGGCACCATCGTGACCGGACAGGATTTGATCGATCGTGCAAAAGCCTTCGTCGCGGCAGTCGCCGCGGCGAAGCCCCGCCAGACCGTCGAGGCCTTTTATGCCGATGATATCGTGCAGGAGGAATTTCCAAACCTTCTCCTGCCGCAGGGCGCAGTGCGCGATTTCATCAACTTGCGAGCGTCTTACGACAGATCCCGTTACATCCTTGCCTCGCAATCGTTCGAAATCGTCAACGCCCTTGCGTCAGGCAATTGCGTGGTGATGGAGACGATCTGGACTGCAACACTGGCGGTCGGCGTCGGCAAGCTTGCTCCCGGCGACACTATGCGCGCCCGTTTTGCGCAGTTCTTCGAATTCCGTGACGGGCTGATCTTCAGGATTCGCAACTACGATTGTTTCGAGCGAATCTAGTCCGTAGGGTGAGTTACGCCTGTCGACTGCGCTTCGCACGGCCGAAAGGCTAATCCACCCTGCAGGCCGTCATGCCAACCGTTCGATCACGAGATCCAGCAGCGCGCGCAGGCGCGCCAGGCGCCGGAGATCGCGGTGATAGCCGACATAGGTGTCGCGGCCGGGCGGCGTTGCGCCGATGTCAAGCGCGACGAGACGGCGATCGCGGTCGCCGAGGGGGCGTGGCAGCACGGCGAACCCGCCGCCGCCGGCACACAGCTCCGCCTGCGCCTGGCGGTTGTTGCTGCGCGAGGCGATCTCCGCATTCGGCAGCGCGCGCTTCAACCAGATCGCATCTGGCATGTCGGCGAATTCGGCATTCATGGTGACGACACGGGCGCCGCTTCCGTCGCCGGCGCGCGGCGGCTTGCTGCCCTTCCTGCCATACAGCGCGTAGGGAATGTGGAGCAGTTTTCTCGAGATCACCTCGGGCTCGCTGAACGGCTTGATGCGGAACACGAGATCGGCCTCGCGCCGCGGCAGGCTGTAGAGGCGCGCATCGGTCAGGAGCTCGACGATCACCTTGGGATGGCGCTTGCCGAAGGCGGCGATCACCGGCGACAGCATCACCGTGCCGAACCAGTCCGACGACGACAGGCGCAGCATGCCGTCGAGCTGCGTCTCCGCACCCGAGGCGTGGCGCTGAAGCGCGAGCGCCTCCTCCTCGATCCGCTCGGCGTGGCGCAGCACGGCGGCGCCCTCGTCGGTCAGCACAAAACCATCGGCGGTGCGCTGGAACAGCGTTTGTCCCAGCGCGGTTTCGAGCGCGCGAAGCCGCCGCCCCATCGTCGGCTGGGTCTGGCCGATCTTGCGCGCGGCAGCCCCGAGCGTGCCTTCGCGCGCAATCGCCAGGAAGATGCGCAGATCGCTCCAGTCCATCGAAATGACCCCATACAGAAATGCACGATCATCGTACATTCTTGTTCCTACTCATGCAAAATTTCATGAGCATATTGGAGGCCGACAACGGAGCAAGACGATCATGACGAGACAATCGACGATGCGGGCGGCGATCCTGGAGACCCACAACGCGCCACTGCGCCTCTCAACCGTCTCCACGCCCGAGGTCTGGCCGCGCGAGGTGCTGGTGCGGGTGCGCGCGAGCGCGGTCAATCCGCTCGACACCAAGATCCATGCCGGTGCGGCGGCACATGCGCGTCATCCGCTGCCCGCCATTCTCGGAATCGATCTCGCCGGCGTGGTCGAGCAGACCGGGCGCGACGTGACGCGGTTCAAGCCGGGCGACGAGGTCTATGGCATGACCGGCGGCGTCGGCGGCGTGCCGGGATCGCTCGCCGAATTCGCCGCGGTCGATGCCGACCTGCTGGCGCCCAAGCCCGCCAATCTCAGCATGCGCGAAGCCGCCGCCCTGCCGCTGATCTTCATCACGGCCTGGGAAGGCCTGATCGATCGCGCGGCGCTGAAGGCCGGCCAGAAGGTTTTGATTCATGGCGGTGCCGGCGGCGTCGGCCATGTCGCGATCCAGATCGCGCGCGCCATCGGAGCAGACGTGTTCGCGACCGGCTCGGCAGCGCAGCGCGCCACCATCGAAGGCTTTGGCGCAGTGTTCATCGACCGCGGCACTGCGATCGAAGCTTACGTTGCAGAGCATACCGGCGGCCGCGGCTTCGACATCGTCTACGACACCGTCGGCGGCAAGGTGCTCGATGCCTCCTTCGAAGCCGTGCGCCGTTTTGGCCATGTGGTGAGCGCGCTGGGCTGGGGCACGCACGCGCTTGCGCCGCTGTCGTTCCGCGCCGCCAGCTATTCCGGTGTGTTCACGCTGCTGCCGCTGCTATCGGGCGAAGGCCGCGCGCATCACGGTGAGATCATGGCGGAAGCGACGCGCCTGGTTGAAGCCGGCAAGCTCGCGCCGCTGGTCGATGCAAGGCGCTTCACGCTGGAGAGTGTTGGCGATGCCTACGCTCTGATCCGGGATCACGCCGCCAAGGGCAAGCTGGTCGTCGACATCTGAGGTGAGGCTCGTAGCCCGGATGGAGCTGTCTGCTGCTCCCGCCGCTAGTCCTCGCTGGCCGCCGCGGAGCGATTGCGCAAGTAAGCCTGCGACAACAGGAAGAACAGTGCGCGCTCGCCATGATACTTGGCGGACGGCCGGGTGCGCTCGAAGCCATCGGCAAATATCTTGCCGGACTGGCACACCTGCCATCGCCAGCCAAACCGCTTACGCCTGGTGATGATCACTTCAAACATGCCGACGGGCTTGGTCCCCTGCTTCTGCCGGTCTCGCAAGTCATGCGCCTGCTCCGGCCTCCCCCGTTAGACGGATGCCCGACATATAGCGCAGCAGGACGGAAAGAGAATAAAATTGATTATCGGAAATCCGTATCTTCCACCGGCTATGACGAAGTCGCGACGCTTGCGGAATAAGCCTGTGCTGGCGGTGTTAATCGCTTCCTCCAACGCTGCTTGCAACGCTGCTTGGTAGCGCTGGCAAAGGTATTCAAGTCGGAACACAAGACGCGTATGCCCGGTAAGCGAACGCTCACCGGGCATTCACGCCGCAGCTCAGCGGCCGACTCGCGCCTGGAGATGCGCAGGATAGCGGTCGCCCTGCACGGCGACCTTGGACAGCACCCCTGCGATTGCAGTGAGATCCGCGTCCGACAGCGTCACCGCAGCCGCGCCGAGATTTTCCTCGAGCCGGTGCAGCTTGGTGGTGCCCGGGATCGGCACGATCCACGGCTTCTGCGCGAGCAGCCAGGCCAACGCGATCTGCGCCGGCGTCGCTTTCTTCATTGCGGCGATCTCGCCAAGCAGATCGACGAGGGTCTGATTGGATTTGCGTGCGCTGGATGAGAAGCGCGGCACGATGTTGCGGAAGTCGCTCGCATCGAACGTCGTGCTCTCGGTGATCGCGCCGGTGAGAAAACCCTTGCCGAGCGGGCTGAACGGAACGAAGCCGATGCCGAGCTCTTCCAGCGTCGGCAGGATCTCCTGCTCCGGCTCGCGCCACCACAGCGAATACTCGCTTTGCAACGCGGTCACGGGCTGCACCGCATGGGCGCGGCGAATGGTCTGCGCACCCGCCTCCGACAAGCCAAAATGCAGCACCTTGCCGGCCTGGATCAGATCCTTGACCGCGCCCGCGGTCTCCTCGACCGGCACGTCGGGATCGACACGGTGCTGGTAGAACAGATCGATGCGATCGGTCTTGAGCCGCTTCAGCGCAGCCTCCGCCACCGCCTTGACGTTGGCGGGCCGGCTGTCGAGCCCGGCCTCGACCTTGCCGCCCTTGAAGCCGAACTTGGTGGCGATCACGACCTTGTCGCGGAACGGCTGAAGCGCCTCGCCGAGCAGCTCCTCGTTGGCAAAGGGCCCATAGGCCTCGGCGGTGTCGAAGAAGGTCACACCGCGCGCGACCGCGGTCCTGATCAGCGCGATCGCCTGCGACGTCTCGGTCGCCGGGCCATAACCGTAGCTCAGGCCCATGCAGCCGAGGCCTAGGGCCGAGACCTCGAGGCCGCTCTTGCCCAGTGTTCGCATCTGCATCGTCAGCTCTCCCTGAAGTTCATGTTCGGCAGCGAATTTAGGCCACGCGCCGGCCCGCGATTAGATGATAAAATCGGTATGTACTGATGAGATGGATTCATGAATGACCCGCACCAACGTCAATGACCTCCTGGCCTTCCTCGCGGTCGCGCGCGAGCGCAGCTTTACCCGCGCGGCAGCCCAGCTCGGCGTGTCGCAGTCGGCGCTCAGCCACACTGTGCGCGGCCTGGAGGAACGGCTCGGCCTGCGGCTGCTCACCCGCACCACCCGCAGCGTCGCGCCAACGGAAGCGGGCGAACGTCTGCTCCGCAATGTCGGGCCGCGCTTTGCGGAGATCGACGCAGAGCTGTCGGCGCTGACCGCGCTCCGCGAGACGCCGGCGGGCACCATCCGCATCACCGCCGGCGAGCACGCCGCACAGACGGTGCTGTGGCCGGCGCTCGCAAAGCTGCTGCCGCGCTACCCCGATATCAAGGTCGAGCTCGTCGTCGACTATGGCCTGACCGATATCGTCGCCGAGCGCTACGACGCCGGCGTGCGCCTCGGCGAGCAGGTCGCCAGGGACATGATCGCGGTGCGGATCGGGCCGGAGATGCGCATGGCCGTGGTCGGCGCGCCCGCCTATTTCGCCGCGCGGGGCAAGCCGAAGCTGCCGCAGGATCTCACCGAGCACAATTGCATCAACCTCCGCCTGCCGACCTATGGCGGGATCTATGCCTGGGAGTTCGAGAAGCGCGGACGCGCGATGAAAGTGCGGGTCGACGGCCAGCTCGTGCTCAACACCGGCCTGCTCAGGATGAATGCCGTGCTGGCGGGGCTTGGCCTTGCCTATATCCCCGACGATCTCGTGAAGCGCGAGATCGCCGACGGCCGGCTGATCCGCGTGCTCGCCGACTGGTGCGCACCGTTTGCGGGCTATCACCTCTATTATCCGAGCCGTCGGCAGCCGACGCCGGCGTTCGCGGTGCTGGTGGAGGCGCTGCGGTATCGGAAGTGACGGGGCGCGGCCCTCCTCCTCGTCATTGCGAGCGCAGCGAAGCAATCCAGAATCTTTCCGCGGAGGTACTCTGGATTGCTTCGCTGCGCTCGCAATGACGGTGGGAAACAGCTGCGCGTCGAAACTGCGCTCTCGTGCCCCGGACGCGGCGCAGCGCTCCTTCAGCGGTGCGCCGCTGAGCCGGGGCCCATCTATCGAGATATGTGCTTGTGGCTTCCTGAGTCCCGGCTCTGCGGAGCGGCATTGCATGCCGCACCGCGTCCGGGACACGAGACTAGC
The DNA here is from genome assembly GCF_040547935.1 of Bradyrhizobium sp. LA6.8. NCBI lineage: Bacteria > Pseudomonadati > Pseudomonadota > Alphaproteobacteria > Hyphomicrobiales > Nitrobacteraceae > Bradyrhizobium > Bradyrhizobium sp. LA6.8. The sequence continues at coordinate 585,126 of NZ_JBEPQQ010000006.1, read as the reverse complement.
GCGCGACCACTTCGACTTCGCCGTCGACGCCGTTGACGACGTTGAAGCCGCGCTCGTAGACCTTGCCCTCGTTCTTGGCGATGGCGCGGTACTCGCCTTCGGAGAGCACGACGCGCGGGAAGGCGCCGATCGATTCCTTGATGACGTCGCCGCCGGGGGTCAGCACCGACCAGGCGGTGTTGGCGAGCGCCTCGCCGCCCCTGTCGCTGACGAGCTTCAGCGTGATCACGGCGGCGCGGTGGGTGATCGTGACGTCGGTGAGCTTGCCAGCCTGGACGCGGATATCCGAGCGCACCACCGAATTGGCGTCGCCATAATTGGAGATGATGTAGTAGGTGCCCTCCGGGATCAGCACGACGTCGCCGGCGGCGACGTTCGGGACCAGCGAGGCGCGCTCGCCGGACTCGAACTGGCTGCCCTTGTAGATCGCGAACGAGATCTGGTTCTGCGGAATGCGGCTGGTGCCGACGCGCCCCTCGATGCGCAGGCCGCCGGCCGGCAGCACGAAGGATTCGCGATCGGTCTCGGCCTTCAGGCTGACGGTGCGCACCGCACTGACGAGGCCGAAGGCGACGTGCACGACGTAATTGCCCGGCGGCAACACGATGTTCGGCGTGGCGTTCCGATCCTCGCGGATCAGCTTGAAGGTGCCGTTCTCGTCAGGACGGTCGGCAAACACGCGCCAGACCAGGCCGCTGGTGATCGCGGGTGTGTCCTTGCCGTATTTCGCGGTCAGCGACAGAACGCCCTGGCCGGGCACGGCCGCGTTGAGCGGCGGGGCCGCCGGCACGGTGCTGACCGCTGGCGGCGGCATGCTGGGCGTGTTCGGCTGGAGCAGGGTCGGCGGCAGGCTCGGCGGCGCAGCACCCGGGCCGGAGGGGGGCGCGAGGCTGACGGCGCCGCCGGGGTCGGGCACCGAGGCGGGCGGCACCGGGGGCGGACGATCGGAGAAAAGCTGCGCCCGCGCTGCATTTTGACCAAGGATATAGAGGCAGGCAGCAAGGATCAGTGTCGGCAGCAGCAATGTGCTGCGCCGCCATCCGATGATGCCGTCACCCCCGAGAGTCATGCCACCTGCTTTTCACCGAAAACGCGGCAAATTCAAGCCTCCGAATCCCCAAGGAATACCGCCCGATACGGTTCTTTGGAACCCGGTTGACGCCTGCGTGATTAAACGGGAGGCAGCCGCTCCTTGCCACACTCCTGCCCCCTGCTTCCCGAACGGTATAAACCATGCTTTGCCCTCGTTCTGGCGGAGCGGAAGTACGGCGCCTACTCTGCTGTGAGGGCTGGCCCGGGGTAGGAGGGTTTCGGTGCTTGATATCTTGAAGGGTCGGGGCGCGAACGGCTCCAATGGAGAGAAGGTCGGTCTTGGCAGCGTGCGACGGCCGGTCATTGGCCTGGCGCTCGGCGGTGGCGCGGCGCGCGGCTTTGCCCATATCGGCATCCTGAGAACCCTGGCCGCCAATGGCATCGTGCCTGACGTCGTGGTCGGCACCTCGATCGGCGCCGTGGTCGGCGGCCTCTATGCGGCCGGCCGGCTCGATACGCTGCAGGAGTGGGGACGCAGCCTGCAGGGGATGCGCAACATCCTCGGCTATCTCGACATCCGACTGAGCGGCTCCGGCCTGATCGGTGGTGAGAAGCTGGCAACCCGGCTCGAGGACGCGGTCGGCCAGACCCTGATCGAGGATCTTCCGATCAAGTTCGCCGCCGTCGCGACCGAGGTCCGTACCGGCCACGAGATCTGGCTGACGCGCGGCCGCGTGGTCGACGCCATGCGCGCCTCCTACGCCCTGCCCGGCATCTTCTCGCCCGTCCTGATCGGTGACCGCTGGCTGGTCGACGGCGCGCTGGTGAATCCGGTCCCGGTCTCGGCCGCCCGCGCGCTCGGCGCCGAAATCGTCATTGCCGCAAATCTTTCCAGCGACATCTTCACCCATTCCACGACGATCTATTCGCACGGCGCGGTGCCCGAGACGGTCCCGCCCGCGGCCGAGGCGACCACGGCGAAGCGGCGCTTTCCGCGATTGTTCTCGCCCGAGAAAACCATGAAGCGCGAGTTCTTCGGCGGCGCCGGACGGCCCGGCATCTCCTCGGTGATGGTCGACGCCTTCAACATCATGCAGGACCGCATTACCCGCGCGCGCCTCGCCGGCGATCCGCCCGATCTCCTGATCACGCCGCGGGTCGGTCATTTCGGCTGGTTCGACTTCCACCGCGGCGAGGATCTGATCGCGCACGGCACCCGTGCCGCCGAGCGCGCGCTGGAGTCGATCCAGGAGGCGATCGAGGTGCTCGCACCAGCGCCCGCGGGCAACGCGCCCAAGACGGGCGAGCCCAAGACAGACGAATAAGGCCGACGAGTAAGGCCGCTCAGGCCGTCTTGATATAGTCGCGCAGGGCTTCCTGCTCGGCCTCGTATTCCTGGACCCGGCGCTTGACGATGTCGCCGATCGAGATCAGGCCGACCACCTTGCCATCGTCGACGACGGGCAGATGGCGGAACTTGCCGGTGGTCATCGTCTCCATGAGCTCGGCGACCGTGTCGGTCTCCTTGCAGGTCACGACCTTGCGGGTCATGACCTGAGAGACCGGCTCCTCCAGCGCGCCGGCGCCGCGCTCGCCGATCACGCGCACGATGTCGCGCTCGGACAGAATGCCTTCGAGCCGGCTCTGGTTCATCACCAGCACCGCGCCGATCTTCTTCTCGCCGAGCAGTTTGACCGCGGCAGCCAGCTTGGCGTCGGGCTCGACGCTCATGATCTGGTGGCCCTTGGTGTTGAGAATGGAACGTACCGTCATTGTCGGCCTCCCTGAATCGGATCCGTCCGCATTTCGCGGACCGGACTTGTTCGTCGAGTCTTCAACTAACAGTTTAGGCGCCGGTTGCACGCTGAGGCGCTTTGCGAAGCATCGCCGCTAGCGGCTTGTCGCTTCGGAACATTCTTCTCGGGAATGATGGATGAATTCGGGCGGCGCCGCAAGCGCAGCTTCAAATGCGGTTTGAAATGTCCTGTGATGACGCATCCGCAGCATCGTTTCGCACGCGCGGCACGGGATCGAACAGCGCGAACAGCAGAAGGCCTGCGAAGAAGCCGCCGATATGTGCCTGCCAGGCGACGCTCGTGGTTTCGGAATCGACGCCGATCGCGCCGACGCCGAAGATGATGTTGACGCCGAACCAAACGGCGAGGAAGCCGACCACCCGCCCGTCACGCAGCGCGCGCGACAGCGGCAGTGCCGGAACCCTTGCGGCGGTATCGGCGTCTGATCGGCTGAACGACAGGAAGCTGCCGCGGACAAAGGCAAAGCGGATCGCCGCCGCCATCGCGCCGGACACCGAGGCCGAGGCGCCGATCATCGGCGCCACCGCGTGCTCATGGGTGACGAGATGGGCGAGAGCACCGGCCGCTGCCGTCACCGCGAGAAACAGGAAGAACCTGATCGCGCCGAAGCGCCGCGCCAGCGCGCTGCCAAACGGCAGCAGCCACAGCACATTGAAGCCGAGATGGGTCAGATTGGCGTGCAGCAGCGAATAGGTGACGAAGGTCCAGACCTTGGCGCCGGCCCCGCCGGGGATCTGCAGATTGAGCAGCGAGGAATCGTAGCGCTTCGGGATGAAGCCGAAGACGTCGATGGTCCAGTTCTCGAGCTCCGGCGGCAGCAGCACCCGCAGATGGATCACCGCCAAAAGGAGGATATAGGCGGTCAGCGCGACCGGCAGCGTCAGGATCGGCTCGCGCGGAGCTTCCTCGACAACGGCCGGTATCTCCGGCGGAGAATCTTGCGGGGAATCCAAGGCAGCTTCGCTTTCAGGCGCGATCGGAGCGACAGGCTTAACGACAGCCTTGGAGATAGTCGCCTTTGCCGGCCTTGCGCAAGTGCACAAAAGGAAAAGGCAGGGCCCTGGGAAAGCCCTGCCTGTCCGTGTCGGTCTTCCGGTACCCAGAGGAATAAGGTGTATCCCCACCCCTCCCCGCGGCCCGCGACCAAACTGTTTGACGCCCGTGTACAGGCCCCGCCGAGAACCTGGATGAAAGCGGCGAGGCTTGCGACCGCGATCACCATAGCAGCGGCGCGCCGGACGGAAAGCGGATAGTTAATTTAACGTTAACGACGCAAAGACAGCCTCCGGGGGCCCGAAAACGCCTCCACGGCATGGACGCTGCAAATCCCCTCCTGCACAACAACGAAAGGGATCGCGGGTGCACTGAAGCGGGACAGGTTTGTCCCGCGAGCTAGCGCCCCGGGGTAAGCGTTCAGTCATGAAACATCCGTCGAGCCGCGCGTTCTTCGCGTATTGGGACAAGAAGCGCGGCACTGCGCGGGCCCCTGATCGGGCCGATATCGATCCGGCCGCGGTCCGCGGCCTGCTCGGCGACATCTTCGTGCTGTCCTGCGAGCAAAACCTCGGCTTCCCGTTCCGCGTCGCCGGCACGCGCGTCTGTGCGCTCGCGGGGCTCGACCTCAAGGACCAGAGCTTTGCTGCGCTGTTCACCGAGGCCAGCCGCAGCGAGATCGAGGAGATCACCACCATCGTCGCCGACGAGACGTTAGGTGCGATCGCCGGCGTCACCGCCGCGCGCGAGGATGGCAGCAAGGCGCATCTCGAGCTGCTGCTGCTGCCCTTCAACGCCCGCCCGCATACGCCGGTGAGTGTCACCGGCGTGCTCGCACCGTTCAACGACGAATGCGGCGCGTTGTCCGCATTCGCCCTCACCTCCTGGCGCTATCTGCATCAGCCGGAGAAGCTGCTGCCGCGCGCAATCCGCAAATTGCAGATCGCACGCGGGCTGATGGTGTATGAGGGGCTGAGGTAGTTTTCGTTTCGACGAGGGCGAACGCCGCGACCTCGATGCAGTCTCTCACCGGGATGACACAGCCATGTCCGACATCATCAGTTTCGGTACGCTTCAGCTCCGCTTCCTGCACAGCAAGGACGACACCGGCGGCAGCGTCGACATCTTCGAAATGACGCTCCAGCCGAATGCGCGGATGCCGATCCCGCATTATCACGACCGCTGGGACGAAACGATCTACGGGCTGTCCGGCGTATCGACCTGGACGATCGACGGCAAGCAGAACGATCTCGGCCCCGGAGAATCGGTCTTCATCAAGCGCGGCATCGTGCACGGCTTCACCAACCGTTCGACGGGACCGGCAACATGCCTGTGCATCCTGAGCCCCGGGGTGCTGGGCCCGCAATATTTCACGGAGATGGCCGCACTCCTGTCGGCCGGCGCGCCACCCGATCCCGCGAAGATGAAAGAGACGATGCTGCGCTACGGACTGGTGCCCGCGCCGGCAGCGTGAGCCAGGCTCGCGATCCATCATTGGAACCTTACCTGCTGCAGGACGTTTAGCTGTTTGCCGGGCATATGCCTGCACGGCAACGCGGCTCGGCCGGAGACGGTGCGTTTGCTCGCCGCCGGGCCTCCGTCGAGGGACAATTCCCCGTGATGGAGCACGCGACCAGAGTTGGTAATCGCCTGTTAGCTGCATTACCGCCGGCCGACTTCGCGTTGCTTGCACCGTATCTCCGGAAAGTACCGCTCCAGCACGATGCAGTCCTGGTTCGATCGGGCGACCGGGTCGAACACCTTTGCTTCCCGTGCAGCGGCGCGATCGCCCTCATCATGGAGTTGCCGAACGGCCAGACGGCTGCAACCGCCGTGATCGGCAACGACGGCGTCGTCGGCCTCATGACGGCGCTCGGCCCCGTGCGATCCCCCCTGACGGCGGTTGTCCGCGTGGCCGGGACCGCACTGCAGATCTCGCCCGCGCGATTTCAAGCGACGCTCGAACGCAGTCCCGCCCTCGCAAGCGCGGTTCAGATTGTGACCAGGGCGATGATGACGCAATTCCTGCACGTCGCGGCCTGCAATGCACTGCACTCCGTCGAGGCCCGCCTCGCCCGCTGGCTGCTTCACATTCACGATCGGACGGAGGGCAGTGGTGACGTCCTGCACCTGACGCAAGAGACGTTGTCGGAATTGCTCGGCGTCCGGCGGACCACCGTCACGCACGTCGTGAGCGCACTTCGAACCTCAAGGGCCCTGAAATCCAGTCGGCGCGGCCAACTCGAGATCGACAGGCCGCGACTCGAAGTCGTCGCCTGCGAGTGCTACAAGGTGATGAGCCGCAGGATCGATCGGATCGTCTCGCAGGATGCCGTCAGGCGGCTTCACACCGCGCCCGCGCGGAACGGCTGCCCGCCCCCGGACTTCCCGTTCGCCGAGACCGATTCATAGACCCAGGCCTCTCTGGCGAACCACTCGTGCGTCGCCGCGCACATCCCGCAATATGTGCGCGAAAAGAACACCGTACTGCACCGAAATCTTTCGCGATCCATCTCGATGCCCGTCGGAATGGCGTGGCCCGTTTCCGGGCATTTGATCATCACCATACCCATCCTGACTTCCTCCAGCTTGGCATCACCTCACGGCAAGGCTTCTCACGGCAAGGCTTCGCCGCCTCGGCTGGACCGCGTCCCTTCTGGCGAAGACGCTCGTCCAGCCGATCCACGCGGCCAGTCGCCTCGATTCAAGCAGCCCTATGCAGAACCCGGTTGAAGCTCTTCTTGATCGGCTCGGCCGTCTCGGTTGCGACCTTCTGGGCGAGGTCCCAAAGCTCCCGGTTTTGGCGAGAAGCCACTTCAAAGGTCTTGCGGCTGTGGGTGGTGGAGAGGTTCACGACATCCGCAAACGACCTCGCATCCGCAAGCTGGGACATGAACTCCAGCGCGGAGCTGGTATTGATGTTTGATATTTCGATGACCTTGGTGCCGTAATCGGCGGCACGCGTGGCATTGGTCGAACAGGCTTCACGGAGCGCTTCGGTGATCTCCTCGGAAGCCGCGCTCATCCGCTCCAAATTTGCCTTGGCCCGGGCGGCGCCCTGCTCGGCGAGATCGCCGAAGATCGCCTGGAAGTTGAAAAATGGCATGTCAAACCTGGGCATTGCACCGCCATTCGCCGTCCCATTCAGTGCAGTGGCGTTCGTCTCGGCTTTCAGATTGGCATCATTCATGGTCATTCATCCCCTCACGCGAAACCAGATAATGGATTGAAGACTCCCAGAAGCTCCCAGGTGCGGACCGCACCGGGAAACCAGTGCCCCTACTCTCAAATGGAGGGATGCTGCTGCCGATATGCCGCTTTCGCCCCCTGCCGGAACCAACTATGACCAACCAAAATCGGGCCTTCGGTTCGCTTTCGGACTCTCGACTTGAATAAATTCGATTCAAGCGACGGCGCGCCACGGGCGGCGTTTTTACTTCTTCGAAGTTGTCGCGATTACTCCCGCCAATTTGAGATCAGTCCGGCAGGCGGTTCGGAGGCGCCGGCGCCGGTAGCCTTCCTTGGGGTGCGCGGCGAGGATTCGGCCGTTTCCAGATGGCGCCCTGTCATTGCTTGATTGCGACTTGATGGAGCCGCTCCGCAGCGCACCGCATTGAACGATACGTCGCATCGCCAATGCGGCGCTGCGCTGCGTCCGAGGCACGAGACCGGTGGCATCCCGTCAATGTCAGACACCACCTCGCATTGCCGCGGCGGATTGTCAGCTCACGGCGTCGCCAGATGCCAGGCGCCGTTCAGAAAGCCGTCGCCGGTGATGTCGCCGGGCTTCTGGTCCTTGGCGAAGGTGTAGAGCGGCTTGCCCTTGTAAGCCCACTGCCTGGAACCGTCGTCGCGCGTGATGACGGTGTAGCCGTCGGCCGCGGCATCGCTCGCCTCGGCCTTCAGCACCGGCCAGTTTGTCGCACAAGGTCCGTTGCAGGCCGACTTGGCGTCCGCATCCTTGTCGAAGGTGTAGAGCGTCATGCCCTTGGCGTCGGTGAGCACGTTGCCCTTGTCGGTCTTGCCGGTCTTGGTCGGCGGCGCGGCGAAGGCAGCGGGGATGATGGCGAGCGATACGGCGAGCGTGAGCGCGAGGCGGATCGAGGACGTCATGGGTTCTCCTGTCATGCAATTGGCTTGCATGGGGTAGGACGCCGCGCAACGCTTCGTATTCCTGGGACGGTGGCAAAGATATTTTTCGCTGCGCGCATCGTCGCGACGGAATAAACTGGAATGGGTGAGACCGACCAACGGACCGACATGAGCAAGCCGCATTGGCGTCCCGCGCGCGCCTCCGACCTGGTCGCGATCAGCGCGATCGCAGCGCGGATCCATCCCGATCTTCCCGAGAGTCCCGACGTGTTCGCGGAGAAGATGCGGCTCTATCCCGATGGCTGCCGTCTGCTCATCGCCGACGAAGAGATCGCCGGCTACGGACTCGCGCATCCGTGGAAGCAGCACCGGATTCCGCCGCTCAACGGCTTCCTGCAACAACTGCCCGATGATGCGGATTGTCTCTACGTGCACGACGTCGCCGTGCTGCCCGATTTCCGCGGTGGCGTCGCGCGCGATTATATTGCCGATATCGAGAAGCTGGCGCGCGCATCACACATCACAACGCTCGCGCTGGTCTCGGTCTACGCCACGCGGCCGTTATGGGAGCGTCTCGGCTTCCGGCCCGTCGCGGCGGATGCGGAGGCGCGCGCAAAGCTCGCCTCCTATGGCGAAGGCGCGACCTACATGCTTCGCGACCTCGCTGCGACATAACGTCCTCGCCCGGCTCACGCGGGCGTGAAGCCGTCCCTCGAACCGCCTTCGATCACCCCCCGTCGAAGGTGTGCGCGGGCCGTTCTGGTCTCGCCGAATCGAGACTGGAGAATTTCCGTGAAACTCACATTGTCAAAAGTTGCTTTGATTGCACTCGCTGCGGCGGCCGCGTTCAGCGCGACCAGTGCCAACGCGGCGCAGGTCCGGACCTATGGCTGCGATTCCGCCTTCTTCGAGGGCTGCGGTATCCTGGTCGAGACGCCGACCCCGGGCAGCAGAAGCCGCGTCAACCTCACTCACGACACCTCGCCCATCTACATGAAGCAGACCGACCCCCGCTACAGCTCGTCGATGCGCGATGCCGGCGGTGGCGGTGGCGGAGGTGGTGGTGGCGGCGGCGGTGGCCGCTGAGTTCGCAGCTGACTTTTCAGATGATGTCGCCGGCGCAATCCGGCGGCATCATTGCTGTCTGCACGGTCAGGCGCAGTTCAGCCCCGATGCTTTTTCTTCGCCTTCTTTTTTCCAGGCGCACCCTTCAACGGCCACGGCGTGACCGCCGGCTCGGCATGGCCAGGCTTGTTCTTGTGCTTCTTTTTCTTTCCGAACGAAGGAGCATCGTCGAATTTCGGCCTGCGCTCGCCGTGAGCCTTGTCGCGTGGCTTGAATCCAGCTGCATCGCGCGGGCGATCGTCGCGACGTTCGCGATGATCGCTGTCGCCGCTCTCGCGCCGGGGCGGCCTTGACCGCTCTTCCGAAGGCGCCTGCCGCTGCGGCGCATCCGTCATCGGTTCGAGGCGGATATTGTCTTCCTTGTCCGGACGCTTGATCTTGGCGGCGAAGGTTTCCGCGACCCGCTCGGAAATTTCGAACTCGGTCGTCGTGTCCATGATCTTGATGGCGCCGATGTCGCCCTTGTCGATGCCGCCGCGGCGGCAGATCATCGGCAAGAGCCAGCGTGCTTCCGCATTCTTTCTTCGTCCGATGTTGGCCCGGAACCAGACGCTGCCGTCCGCCATGCCGTGTTTCGCCGACGATTTTCCTGATTTGGGTCGGGCTCTTTCGGGGCGATCATCGCCGCGCGAAGTGCGGGCATCGTCGCGCGGTGCGCGGACATTGTCGCGCCCGCGATCGTCGCGCGGCCGGCCGGCTCGCTCGCCGGGATCGATGATGTCTTCGGGCGACGGCAGCCGTGCGCGATAGAGCCGCGCGAGTGCGGCTGCGATATCCTCGGCCGACCGCTCGGCCAGCAGCGCCTGCGCCAGCACCAGATCGTCCGCGGTCGTCTCCTCGGTGAACAACACGTCCTTCATGCGGTCGTGATCGAGCTTGCGGATTTCCTCCGCCTGCGGTGCCGTTCCCCAGACCGCGTCGATCCCCGAGCCATTCAGCAGCATTTCCGCACGTCGCCGCCGTACAGGCGGCACCAGCAGGACGCTCGTCCCCTTGCGGCCCGCCCGCCCGGTGCGGCCGGAGCGATGCTGCATCACCTCGGCGTCGTTGGGCAGATCGGCATGGATGACGAGATCGAGGCTCGGCAGGTCGATGCCGCGGGCGGCGACGTCGGTCGCCACACAGACGCGAGCGCGGCCGTCCCGGAGCGACTGCAGCGCCGTGGTCCGCTCGTTCTGCGTCAATTCGCCTGACAGCGCGACCACGGAGAAGCCGCGCTCCAGCAGCGCCGCCTGCAAATGCCTGACGTGATCGCGCGTGCTGCAGAACACCAGCGCGCTCGGCGCCTCGTAGAAGCGCAGCACGTTGACGACGGCATGTTCGACATCACCGGGGGCGACCCTGATGGCACGGTACTCGATGTCGGCGTGACCGCCTTCATCGCCGGCGACCTCGATCCGAAACGCCTGCTGCTGATATTGCTTGGCCAGCGCCACGATGCCGCGCGGGAACGTCGCCGAGAACAGCAACGTGCGGCGTGTCTCCGGCGTGGTCTTGAGGATGAATTCCATGTCCTCGCGAAAGCCGAGATTGAGCATCTCGTCGGCCTCGTCGAGGACGACCACTTTCAATTCCGTGATGTCGAGACGGCCGCGACGCAAATGGTCGCACAACCGGCCGGGCGTGCCGACGACGATGTGAGCGCCCGCCGCAAGCTCGCGTTGCTCGCGCCGCGGATCCATGCCGCCGACGCAGGAGACGACCCGCCCGCCGGCATGCCCATACAGCCATGCCAGTTCGCGCTGAACCTGCAAGGCGAGCTCGCGGGTCGGCGCCACGATCAGGGCGAGCGGCGCCCCGGCTTGCTCGAACCGCTCGGCATCGCCAAACAGATCCTTGGCCATGGCGAGGCCATAAGCGAGGGTCTTGCCGGAGCCGGTCTGGGCCGAAACCAGGAGGTCGCGATCGGCGGCTTCGTCCGCGAGCACGGCGAGCTGGACGGGGGTGGGTGAATCATAGTTCCGCTCGGCCAAAGCGTGGGCGAGCGGCGGGGTCAGGGCCGGAAAAGACACGGGATGGAGAACCTTGGTTAATGTCAGGCGCGGAACGGTGAACCGGCGGACCTGAGTTGCGTGCGCGGCAAACAGCCCGGCCGCACGCTGGATGTGATCAGGGCGCTCTTTACGCCAAGTGCTCTGAAATCACCATGCCTATGATGCATGGCTTGACGGAAAGAACCGCGCCTGAAGGTTGCAGCGGACGTTCGCGGCCACCTCCGTTAACCTGAAGCCAACCGGCTTAGAGGGGGACGACCGCGTGACGCCTTCCGCCACGCGCGCCTGCGGCGATTGCACGCTTTGCTGCAAGGTCATGGCCATCGAGGCGCTGGCCAAACCGGCTGGAAGCTGGTGCCGGCACTGCAAACCCGGCCAGGGCTGCGCGATCTATGCCGAACGCCCGGCCATCATGGGCCAGCGCATGATCCTCGTCACGCCGGACCGCGAGTTCGATCGCGGCATCGTCGGGCCGGACGAGCGGATCGTGCGGGAGCTGGAGGGGACCAAGGTCATCGGCGCGACGGTGGTGAAGGAACATCAGATCAGCCATGGCTAGTTGGTGAACGTCCCATCAGCCGATGCTAGATAGGTCCGGTGACCTGGCAGAGTTAAGTTCAGGCAAAGCAGCACGGGGAGCACGACGATGCGATTGGCAGTCATTTCCGATATCCACGGCAATCTCGCTGCGTTGGAAGCGGTGCTGGCCGACATCAAGGCGCGCGGCGTCGATCGTACGGTCAACCTCGGCGATTGCGTCACCAGCCCGCTGTGGCCAAAGGAAACTTTCGAGGCTCTCCAGTCGCTGTCGTTGCCGACGGTGCGCGGAAATCATGATCGCTGGATTGAGGAGTTTCCAGACGACAAGCTCTCGCCGGCAGGTCTGTTTGCGCGTAGCGCATTAACCGCGGAGCAGCGCCGCGCACTTCACAGCCTGCCCTCCCAAATACGGCTGGACGACGGGATCCTAGCCTGCCACGGCACACCCGACGACGATACGACGTGCCTGCTCGAAGAAGCGCTCGAGGACGGCCGCTTCGTGCCGGCGCGTCGCGACGTGCTGACCGCGCGCCTTTCGAGCGCGCCAACGGCGCGTGTCGTGCTGTGTGGTCACAGCCACCGCCAGGCCGCTGTTCAAGGCCCGGGCGACCGCCTGGTCCTCAATCCCGGCAGCGTTGGTTGCCCGGTGTTCGCGGACATTCCTTTTGCCGCAAACCTGGAGCATCGCTCGCCTCACGCCCGCTACGCGATCCTCACGAAACGAACAAGAGGCTGGCAAGTCGAACTGCTGGCCCTGGAATACGACTGGGAAGCCGCGTCCGCGCAGGCGCTCGCCAACGGCCGCCCGGAATGGGCGGAGGCCATGTTATCAGGACATGTCAAATAGCTGGCCTTGCCACGTCGGTCATTCGATCCCAAATCGTGCCTCACAAGAGCGCAAAGGGGGAAACATGGCCGACAGCATATCGCTTGCCGACAAGCTCGCGACCTTTGGGGATTATTGGTCGCCGCGCACGGTCACGACCTTCAACGATTGCGACGTGATGGTGGTGAAGGTGAAGGGCGAGTTCACCTGGCACAAGCACGATGACACCGACGATTTCTTTCTCGTCCTGAAAGGCTGTCTGGACATTGAATTGCGGGATCGCACGGTGACGCTCGGTCCGGGCGAACTCTATGTCGTGCCCAAAGGCGTCGAGCATCGCCCGGTGGCGCGCGAGGAGGTTCACCTCCTGCTCATCGAGCCCACCGGCACCCCGAACACGGGCGACAAGGCCACCGCCGCAGCGCGCAAGCTCGCATAGAGGACAACGCGCTTGGCGCGCGTCTAATCCCTGGAGGTCGCCAGCTTGCTGAAGCGGCCGACCAGCCTCGCCTTTACCCGTGCAACTGTGTCCCTCGCCGCGCGGCTCAGGGCGCGGATGGCGCGCCAGGCGTCAGTTGCCTGCAGCCACGCCTTCACCTCGGAGAACTTGCCGTACGCCCAGGCGAACGCCGGAATCCGCATCAGCTTGTCGCGCGTGAGATGGAACAGGCGCTCGACCAGCACGAGCTTGAGCAATTCGCCGACGATGAAAGTCACGGCGGCGCTCACGACCTGACCCGTTGCGGCGAGGTAGGCCGCCACGGGCTTGATCGGCTCCAGAATGATCACGGGCACGGAAAACAGGGCGAGCGAGGGATAAGGGGACAGCGACCTGATCCAGGTGCGCAACCACTTGAATTCGAAATGCCGCCCAATCCAGCGCGCCATTGGCCGCGCGACGGCCATGAAGACGGCATCCACCAGGAAGTAGATGGCCGCCAGGATGTAAGTAACGGGTTTCAGGATTCGCTTCACGATACCTCTCCCGTGAAGTGAAAGTCGGAACCTGGGCCTAAGTTTCACCTTAACATGGATAGATCGGGGATTCCCGATGGAACTTTTTGGGCGCCTCAGATCTCGGCATAGACCTCCAGCAAATTGCCGTCGGGATCGCGAAAAAACAGCGTCCGGTGTCCGAACGACTGGTTCGTCGGCGGTGACAGCAGCGCCAAGCCCTGCCGCACCAGTTCATCGGCACATTGATCGACCTCGGTCGCGGACACCTTGAAGGCCAGTTGCAGCGAAGCGCTGCCCGCCGGCGTCGGCGCGTCGGCCGCGGTCCGGCTCGGTCTCGCCAGCGCCAGCGTGTTGCCGCCCAGGCCGTACTCGATCCAGTTCGGCGAGAGCTCGCGCAGCAGCGGAAAGGCGAGAACGTCCTCGTAGAACCGGCGCATCGCCGCCATGTCGCGCACGAATATGACGGTGTAGTCGATCGCGCGAATGGCGTTGAAGGGGGAGCGGGTGCGCGGGTTAGGTTCGTCTGTCATTGTAGCCCTCATTCCAAACTCAGGCTCGTAGCCCGCATGGAGCGGAATGCGGGACCGGCGGCCCCGGATTGCGCTGCGCTCCATCCGGGCTACAAGGTTCAAGAATTATCGCAACAAACCACCGCTATAGCGCAGCTCGTACAGCGGTGCGCCATCATGCCGCGAGATCGTCTCGACGCCGTGGAAGCGATCGAGCGCCCTTTCGACCTCGTTGCGGTAAGTCATGCCTGCCTGCTCGAACAGGCGCGGTCCCCGATAAGGCTCCTCGACGCTTGCGCCCAACAGCGCCCGGCGCAGGAATTTGTAGATCTCGAGCAGCGTGGACCGATCCGTGATGTCCGCGCGGGCGCCGCCGCTGTAGCTCATCGACCAGATGACGCGGTCATCCCGTGACACGGTCTCTTGGCCAACGAAAAATCCCATCCCGAAATAGATGTCGCGATAGGCATAAGGTGGCGCGCGATGCTCGAGCTGCTTGGAGCCGGCGAGCAGCGGCGCGGCCACGGTCGCGTCGTCGTCCAGCCCCGCATAGGTGCGCCGCTTGGCTTCGACCAGAAACGCTGCGAGATCGGGTGGAATGGACGGCATTATCTAGTCCACCAGTTCCGGCCACGGCACGATGGTCGATTTCACCGTCTTCATCGCCATCGCATCCCTCACCGCCTGCGCGACGCCCTCTTCCGTGAACGGATAGATCGTCTGCATCTTCAGCCAGGGATACTTGTCACGCGTGCGGTAGAGCATGTCGACGCCGAGCGGGAGATCATTACCGGTAAAGCCCCAGGATCCCAGCACGTTGAGGTCCTTGGTGCAGATGCGGTGCCAGGAGGTCTCGATCGAACCGGCGTCGGTGAACTGACCCATCTCGACATAGGTGCCGCCGTCGCGCAGCATCTCGATGCCTTCGGGGCCGGCGGTCGGATGTCCCGAGCAATCCATCACGAGATCGGCGCCGAAGTGGCCTACGATCTCGCGCACACGGGCGATGCGCTCCTGCGGCGATTTGATCTCCTCGATGTTGACCGTCGCCTCCGCGCCGAACTCGCGCGCGAGCTTGAGCCGAGGCTCTTCCGGCGCGCCGACGCAGATCACGCGCCCCGCCCCCATCTCCCTGGCGGCCGCGACCGCGAGAATGCCGATCGGACCCGAGCCCTGGATCACCACCGTGTCGCCCCAGGAAAAACCACCGGCGCGACTGGCGCGGTTGAAGGCGCGGATGCATGAGGTCAGCGGCTCCGAGAGCGCGCCCAGCCGCAGCGACATGTCGTCGGGCAGCTTGTAGATCTTGGTGCCCGGCAGCATCTCGAGATCGACATAGACATATTCGGCCCAGCCGCCCCACATGTGAGGTGGTTTATCGAAGCCGAGATAGCGGCCGTAATAGACCGGCGTCAGGCACTTGTTGGCGGTCTGCGGATAATGGATGCAGTAATAGCAATGGCCGCAGGGCATCAGCGGCGGGATCATCACTTTCGAGCCGACCTTGAGCGGCTTGCTCATGAAGTCCTCGGTGAATTCGTCGCCGCATTCGACGATGATTCCGCCGAGCTCGTGGCCGAGCGTGAACGGCCAGGGCAGCGGCTTCGGCCAA
Organism: Bradyrhizobium sp. LA6.8; assembly: GCF_040547935.1. NCBI lineage: Bacteria > Pseudomonadati > Pseudomonadota > Alphaproteobacteria > Hyphomicrobiales > Nitrobacteraceae > Bradyrhizobium > Bradyrhizobium sp. LA6.8. Next base: position 569,629 of record NZ_JBEPQQ010000006.1, on the reverse strand, counting down.
TGCCCTTTGAGAATGTGCAGATCGGTGCCGCAGACGCCGCAGGCGCCGACCTTGATCAGCGCAGCCTTTTTGCCGACCTTCGGCCATGGCACGGTCTTGATGACGGGCTCCGAGCCCGGTCCTGCGTGAGTGCAGACGCGGATCTGGTCCATGGGTGTGTCCTCGCTGCCCGTCTGTTATGATTGATGGTGCGGCCGACGATCAGCCTATGACAGCCGTGGGGCGTTGCAAATACCAAGGTGCGTACCTCAAATGCACCGGGGCAGAAGGTTCACTGTTCTCTCAACTTGCGCGAGGAAGCGCTCTCTCAAGACCTTCGCCGGTCATGCCCTGCTCGCTCAGGAGCCAAACCGCAGGACTTGCAGTTTCGCTGAACATGGTCGCCAACACGTCCAGACCGCTCGTTTCACGTTTCAGGCTGCGCACGGTCGCACGATGCACCACACGTCGAAATGCAACCGTCGGCGTCGTGTCGCGCTCGTCGCGGATCATCACCCAAGTGCTCAGCTTATCGTCGATATAGGAGACTGTGGTTCGCCTCAGGGCTTCGAGGTCAACCTCGCTGGCCTTCATCACTTCCGAGGCATCCGGATCGTCCAGCAGCGCAAGCAAGAGATGCTCCAGCGTCGCAAACTCGTGCTTTCGCGCTTTGGCGTAAGTGAGAGCCCTGTTCAGAGTCAGATCGAGCTCCCGGGTAAATCCCGAAGGCCACTTGATGCTCGCACGCGGTGGCTGAGCCGAGGTCGTGTCAGACGCCGGCGGTCCGCGTCGGATCGCGGCAGCAAGCGTATTCCAGTCAGCCAAGCCAAACAGCTCGGCGGTCAGCTCAAGGCTTTCGGCGACCGAAATCTTGAGACCTTTGGAGGCGAGAGAGGCGCGCAGCGTGCGCGCCATGGCTTTAGCATCGCGAAAGTCGCGCATGGCTTACTCCTTTGCTTGAACACTTCGGGAAGCCAGTGCTTGCGTTGCTGACCCGTTGTTCGGCAAAGGGGCCAAGACGATGCATGCGATACGTTCACCATCCCGTAAAGGGTGCAAGCGGCAGGTCGTATCCACCTGAAAGAAAGGTGGCTCGGCGGCCGCCAAGTGTCAATACTGACGACTCGCGCGCGCCCGTAAATGGCTTGCATCCGGACGCCGGTCTAGGATGAGATGGCTCGCAGCCCGCATGGCGCAGCGTGGAATGCGAGACCGGCGTCCCCGGATTACGCTTCGCTCCACCCGGGCGACAAGGACAACGTCGATGCTACGTGACTATCAGCCGACTGATGCGGAAGCGATCGTGCGCGTCGCTCTCGCGGCTTTCGCGCAATTCGAGCAGGATTATTCCGACTGGCCGTTGTTTACGACCCATGTCGCGAAGATGCCGGAGCTTGCCAAAACCGGCGAGATCATCGTCGCCGAGGATGGCGGCCAGATCGTCGGCGCCGTCGCCTATGTCGGTCCGCAAGCCCCGAAGCCGGCCTTCTTCGATCCGGCCTGGCCGGTCATCCGCATGCTGGTGGTCGATCCGGCCGCGCGCAGCAAGGGCATCGGCCGGCAATTGACCGAGGAATGCCTGCGCCGCGCCGAGCGCGACCGGTCGCCGGTCATCGCCCTGCACACGACGCCGATCATGACGGTCGCATTGCCGATGTATCAGCGGATGGGATTTACCAGGGTTCGCGAGGCGCCCGATATTCTGGGCGTGCCCTATGCGGTTTACGTCAAGGCGCTGGGGTAGGATGGCGTCGGCGTTGATTCTTTGACAGTCGTTGCGAATGACAAACTGGACGAGCCGAACCTGCGCGGCAAATGGCATCGACATCCATTATTTACGGACCGGGGACGACAAGCCTGCGCTGATTGCCCTGCATGGTCTGACCGGAAGCGGCGCCTGCTGGACACCGTTGGCGCGCGCTCTCGAGGACGGCTACGACGTCATCATGCCCTCTGCGAGAGGACATGGCGCGTCGAGCGCACCGTCCGGCGGGTATCTGTACCGCGATCTCGCAGACGATGTCATCGGCCTCATTGACGCGCTCGGGCTGACTGCCCCGATCCTGCTCGGCCATTCCATGGGCGGCATGACCGCCGCCGTGGTTGCGAGCGAGATGGGTACGGCCATTCGCAGCGTTATCCTCGCCGATCCGACTTTCTTGGCACCGGAGCGCCAGCGCGAGATTTACCGGAGCGACGTCGCCGAGCAGCATCGCCGGCTTCTCGCCCGGGACAAGGACGAGGCGCTGGCCGAAGCCCGGCGGCGGCATCCGCACCGCTCATCCGAGCTGCTTGACCTGATCATTGATGCGCGGCTGCGGACCGAGATCAGCGCCTTCGAGGTTCTCACGCCGCCGAACCCGGATTATCGCGAGCTTGTCGAAGCCATTGCCGTCCCGTGCCTGCTTGTCATCGGAGACAATGGCGTTGTCTCCGTCGAAACGGCGCGGGAGCTGCAGGGGCTCAATCCACACCTCAGCCATGAGGTGATCGCGAATGCGGGCCATGGGTTGCCATATGACAAGCCGGATGAGTTTGCTGCGGTGGTCAGGTCGTTTCTGGCGACGGAGATCGCGTGACGCGCTGCTTCGTAGCCCGCATGGAGCTTTGCGGAATGCGGGGTCGGCGGTCCCGGATTGCGGGCTACGGACAAACACCCAAGTGTCTTGAGCGGCCGGCGGTGAACGTGTAAGGCCCGAACAGTCCCACCCAGGTGATCGCTTGAACCCCCTTCCCCAAAATCCTGTTGTCGCGTCCGGATCGTTCGCGGCGATGAAGTCGGTGCCGTACCGGCTCCAGTTCATCGCCTACGTGCTGGCGATGATGGCGGACAATATCGAGCATGTGATCAGCTATTGGGTGGTGTTCCAGAAATTCCATTCGCCGACGCTGGGGGGCTTTGCCGTGCTGTCGCACTGGCTGCCGTTCCTGCTGTTCTCGGTCGCGGTCGGCGGGCTCGCCGACCGGTTCGATCCGCGACGCATCATCCAATGCGGCATGCTGCTGTTCATCGTGGCCTCGGCAGGATGGGGCTTCTTCTTCATCACCGACACCATCCAGATGTGGCACGCGATGCTGCTGCTGGTGATCCATGGCTGCGCCGGCGTGCTGTGGCAGACGCCGAACCAGCTTCTGCTCTACGATCTCGTCGGTCCCGCGGATCTTCCGAGCGCAGTGCGCCTGAATGCGATGGCGCGCTATCTCGGCATCCTGGTCGGCCCCGCCGTCGGCGGCGTCATCATGCTCACGCTGGGCACCTCGCACGGCATCATCTTCAACACGCTGTTCTACCTGCCGATGCTGCTCTGGCTGTTCTGGGCCCCGGTGCGCGACAAGAGCGTCGCGGTGCGGCGCTTCGCCATGCGCGGCCTTGCCGACATCGTGCTGACGATGCGCGCCATCGGCACGCAGCCGGTGCTGACCGCAATGACGTGGCTCGCCGGCCTCACCTCCTTCATGATCGGCAACGCCTATCACGCCCAGATGCCGGGCTTTGCCGGCGATCTCGGCCACGGCGATCCCGGCGTCTCCTACAGCGTTCTGCTCGCGGCCGATGCGGCAGGTGCACTGCTCGCCGGCATCGCGCTGGAATCCTGGGGACGGTTGAAGGGCACGCCGCGCACCGCGATCACGCTCGCGATGCTGTGGAGCGTGGCGCTGCTCGGCTTCGCCGCGGTGCGGATCTATCCGGTCGCGATCGTGCTGCTGTTCTTTGCGGGTTTCTTCGAGCTGTCGTTCAATACCATGGCGCAGGCGCTGGTGCAGTTGAACGCGCCGCACGACATCCGCGGCCGCGTCGTCGGGCTCTACAACATGGCTGGGCTGGGGATGCGGGCCTTCAGCGGCATCACCGTCGGCCTGTTCGGCGCGGCGATCGGCATTCACTGGTCGCTCGGGCTCTCGGCCGCGGTGCTGCTGGCGCTGCTGTGTCTTCTCTATGGGCGCGCGACGAGGAAGACAGCCGGTTGACTCTCGTCCCTCTCCACCGCACCTTCGAGAGAGGGCTTGGGGAGATGAGACGTTGCGCAATCGCTGGGGCATTCTTGCGATCCTGTTCGTCGTGCGCCTCACCATCGCGTTCCAGTTCCAGAGCGTGGCCGCAGTCGCGCCGTTGCTGCAACAGACCTTTGGCGTCGGGCTCGCCGATATCGGCATCCTGATCGGACTCTATTTCACCCCCGGCATCGTGCTGGCGCTGCCGGGCGGCGCGATCGGCCGGACCCTTGGCGACAAGCCGACGACGATCGCGGCGCTGCTGCTGATGACTGCGGGCAGCCTCGTCATGGCCACCACCGACATCTGGGGCTGGCAGATGGCGGGCCGGCTGGTCTCCGGCGCCGGCGGCGTGCTGTTGACGGTGCAGCTCACCAAGATGGGCACCGACTGGTTCGCCGGGAAGGAGATCGCCACCGCGATGGCGATCTTCGTCAACTCCTGGCCGGCCGGCGTCGCGATCTCGCTGCTGGTGCTGCCGGCGATCGGCACGGCCTATGGCGCGAGCGCGGTGTTCCTGGCGGCGGGCGCACTCACGGCCATCGGTATTGTGCTGATCACGCTCTATCAGTCGCCGCCGGGAGCCACAGTCAGCGCGGCCGGCCCAGGCCGGCTCGATCCCCTCGCGCTGCTGGCGGTGATCGTCGCAGGTCTGATCTGGGGACTCTTTAATGTCGGCTTCGCCATGATCTTCTCGTTCGGCCCCTCCCTGCTCGCCGAGCGCGGCTGGAGCATTGCGGCGGCAGGCTCCGCGATCAGCCTCGTGATGTGGCTGTCGGTGATCTCGGTGCCAGCAGGCGGCTATCTCGCCGACCGTTTCAAGCGTCCGCTCACGCTCGCGACCGCAGCCAGCCTCATCGTGGCCGGGCTGCTGGCCTGGTTGCCGCGATCGGATGCGGTGATCACGGTCCTCGTCCTGATCGGCCTGATCGGCGGCCATCCGGCCGGCCCGATCATGAGCCTGGCCGCCCGCGTGCTCGCGCCGGAGACAAGGGCGATCGGCATGGGTGTGTTCTACACTCTCTTCTATGCCGCGATGATGCTGGGGCCGGCGGTGGCCGGCCGGCTGGCCAAATCGGCCGGGACGGCCGCGGTGGCGCTCGACCTCGGCGCGCTGACGGTGCTGGCCTGCCCGCCGCTGATGTGGCTTTTCGAGCGCATTGTGTCTGTCCGTAATCGACGCGCCCAATCCTAACGCGGCGTTAACCCTGTGCACCTTAGGGTCGTCCCGGACTCCGCCAGGCGGGGGGTCGGGTTGTGAAAATGGCGTTGGCGAACAAAAAATTTCTTCCGGCCGCCGAGGAACGACGGCGTTTCCAGCGGGTGAAGGTTCACCTGCTCGGCCGCTACATGCTGCCGGACCGCCGGGAATTCCCCTGCCAGGTGATCAACATGTCGCCGGGCGGACTGGCGCTTCTGGCCCCCGGCATCGGCAATGTCGGCGACCGCGTGGTCGCCTATCTCGACCATATCGGCCGGGTCGAGGGCAAGATCACCCGCATCATCGACAACGGTTTCGCCATGACGGTCGGGGCGACGCCGCGCAAGCGCGACAAGCTGGCGGCACAGCTGACCTGGCTTGCCAACCGCGACATCCTCAATCTGCCGGAGGATCGCCGCCACGACCGAATCGTGCCGCGAAACCCGATCGCGGTGCTGACGCTCGAGGACGGCACCAAGATGACCTGCCGCATCATCGACCTCTCGCTGTCCGGTGCCGCCATTGCCGCGGAGAACCGCCCGCCGGTGAAATCGATCGTGCTGCTCGGCCGGGTCCAGGGCCGCGTGGTCCGAAACCTCGAGGACGGCTTCGCGCTGGAGTTCATGCACGAGCAGCCGATAGAGACTCTCGAAGAGAGCGTTACCGCGCGGTAAAGCGCAAGGACGCTAAAACGCCTGTATTTCCAGCCCTGAAGGCGGCTTCCGCGATGCGGACGCCGCCTTTTTCGTGTCCGGCGACCGCCTCGCGCGGGTTAACGCGAGGGCCGCGTGCGCGCGCAAACAACAGTTCCGCCAGCGTTTCCGCGTTAATAGATAAAATTTGAATCAATTGAAGTAATTTCAAATCTTAGTCGAATTCGATTCAAGTATAGATCGAATTCATCGCGCCTTTTACTTGCATTCGTCTCGACTTGACTTGGCCGACTTAGCGGCAACTCAAAAGCTCCATGCGAAATGTGGTCCCAACAAGAAACGGGGGCCGCAATGTTGGACTTCAGGGGACAGGGGAAAGGGCTGGCACTGGCTGCCATGCTCTTCGGGATCAGCGCGGCAGCGCAGGCCGGCGAAGGCCGCCTGCTCTACGCGAGCCTCGGCGACACCACGCGTGCGCCGATCGGCTGGGTCGAGTTCTGTGCGGATAATGCCGCTCAGTGCCAGGGCGCGCCGACGCAACCGCGCGACATCGTGATGTCGCAGGCCGCATGGCGCGACCTCGTCAAGGTCAATCGCTGGGTCAACGAGACCGTCAAGCCTTTGACCGACCAGGAGCACTGGGGCGTGATCGAGAAGTGGTCGCTGCCGACCGACGGTTACGGCGATTGTGAAGACTACGTGCTGCTGAAGCGCAAGATGCTGATCGATGCCGGATGGCCGCGCGAGGCCCTGCTCATCACCGTCGTGCGGGACAAGAAGGGCGAAGGACACGCGGTGCTGACGGTGAAGACCGACAAGGGCGAGTTCGTTCTCGACAATCAGAACGAGAACGTCGTTGCCTGGACGGAGACCGGCTACCGCTTCGTCAAGCGCCAGTCACAGAGCGACCCCAATGTCTGGGTCTCGCTCGGCGACACCAAGCCGGCGGTCTCCACCGCCAGCGCCAAGAACTAGCAGTCAGGAAAACGAGTTACGCGGCCCGGTCACATCCCCACCCCTCCCCGTCCCAGACCGGTTCGCGCGCGGCCAGCCATCCCCCAATGGCTGGCCGCAACTTTTTTTGGGGCGAGCAATCAGCCCTGCGACGACCAGGGCACGCGCGCGGCGGTGAAATCGCGCCACGTGCGTTGCAAAGCGGGCTGCACGCCGATCGATGCACGTGCCTGCCAGCCGGCGATCGCCGCAGCCGCGACGGCGCTGTCGGGTTCAGTACCGAGCCCATCGAGCAGCGATGCCGTGACCGCCATATCGTTGAATGCGCCAAGCTCCTCCTGCAAGGCTGCGAGCCTGCGCGAGAAACGTCGCGCCGACTTGCGATCCTCGTACAGCGGCAGCAGGAACTCGCTGAGATAGCGCAGCCGCTTGGTCGCGAGCCGCACCCGGTGCAGCTCCTCGGCGGGAAGCGACTTGAAGCGGCGGCCACGCTTGAGCACCTTGGCGTATTGCTCCGACAAGATGCGTCGCGCGAAATCGACGGCAGGTTCGGCGAGCTGGCCGAGATCTTCGGCGGCAACGTCGTTGCGCCAGCCTCGCGTCTCGATCCAGTTTCCGAGGCCGATCAGGAACACGGCGCAGCGGCGATCGTCGAGCGCATCATGCGCCTTGCGATAGGCGTCCGACTGGCGCTCGGCCGCAGCCCGGCCCAGCGCATCGAAGCCGGCGACCAATGGACAGGCCTGTGCGATCGTCGGCAAGGTATCGAGCTGGAACACGTCCCAATCACGGGCGGCGGACAGGTCTTGCGCCAGCCATTTGACCTCCGACCGCAGCGCGTCGAGATTGCTGAGCGCGCCGACCGATCGCATCAGGTCGAGCGCCGATCGCAGCCGGCGCAGCGAGACGCGGAGTTGATGCACGCCTTCCGGGTTGCGCCCGTCCTCGGCGGCCGGCAGCGACTGAAGCAGATGGAGGAAGCAGGAGCGCAGGATCGTCGCGAAGGCCTCGTCGAGCGTGACCGACGCATCGAGGCGAAGTTTTCGCGGACGACGTGCCGGGGGCGGCTCATCGGCGGCAAGATCAAAGCCGCGCGCCGACTTGGTACGGATGGACGGCTTGACCGCGCCCTGCTCCGCGAGCCGCAGCGCGACCTCGTAGATCGTGCTGGCGCTGCCGCTCTTCAGCTCAAGCTCGATCTCGCTCACCGGTAGCGTGCGATCGCCAGCCGTCAGCTCGCCTTGATCGAAGGCGATTTCGACCGTGCCGGACGGCAAGTCGATCATCCTCGCATGACGACGGATGTTAGCTGTGAAGACGGCTTCGAGCGGCTGCGCCAAGAGGTGGCTACGAAGCTCCTCCGGAATGAAGGGCATCGCCAGAGCGAGATCGGGCGCAAGCGACGACACGCTCGCCTCCCACTCGCCACGGCGCAGCGGATCGTCCGCAGCGTCCGTCTTCACGGTCTGCACGAAGCGCGCGCCGCTCTGGCGGACGCGCAGGCTGAGGCCATTGCGCCGAAGCAGGCGCTCGGCCGTGTCGTAATAGACCGACTTGAGATGCTTGCGCGTGCCCTTGTTGCGCGCATTGGCCGTGATGACCGGCGCGGCGTTGAAATGCGCCATGCGAGCGGCATCGACGAGCAGCTTGAGCTCGATCTCACCGGCGGGACGCGCAGCAGTGCCGGACTGGGCTGGCTCCGGTGCAGGCGTCGTGTCTTGCGATGGCGTCTGATCAATCACAGCGCCCTCGACGATCGCATGTTCCGGGTCGGGCTCGGCTGCGTCACGTTGCCTGAGGAAGCCGGCGACGACTTGCGTTCTCTTGTTCCTGTCCTTGAGGACAGGATTCCCATCCGGCGCGCTCATGGTTTTGCGAGCCGGTGTAGCGTCTGATTTCAACATTTCCGGTGACATGACAGTTTGATGACAGAGCGCAGCATATAGCTCGTCAGGCCCGCAAGGAATAGCAACGTTACGTCGCAACGCATCATCGTCCACATGCGCCATGCGCGACGCTAAAGATCGGGCAGGACTGTCATAATTCGTCCGGCGTGACGAATTAAATTGCCGCCGCGTACAGTAAGTGATCGAATTGATAGCGAATCTCGGCGTTCTCGAAACCGAGATGAACGCGTCAGCGAGCTTGACTCATGCTAGCAGAAAAATTCTTTCTGGTTTTGGAGACGCTCAGAAGTCACGCCTCCGATGGTGACAGGCCGGAGATTGTGACAAGCCCCGCGCGGCCTCCTGCGCTCCCCGAGATCGCAAAAGGCTCTCGACCAGGAAAGCCGGTTCCTGACGAGCGCGACTAGAAGCGATTGAATTTCGCGGGCTCACACCTGCCCAGCGCGCATCAATGCGCGAGCCTGTTCTTGTAGATCCTGCCGTCCTTCATGATCACCACAAAATTCTTCGCGGGATCTTCGACAAGCTTGATGTCGTCGAGCGGATTGCCGTCGACCAGCAGGAGATCGGCGAGCGCGCCCTCCTCGACCACGCCGAGCTTGCCGGGATAGGGATTGCGCAGGCCCGACAGGCTCAAGAGTTCAGCGTTGGTCGACGTCGCCATCGTCAGCGCTTCGGCCGGCGTGTACCAGCGCGTCAGTGCGGCCAGCATCGAGCCCTGCTTGTCCGCCAATGCCTTCGAGAACAGGACGTCAGTGCCGAACGCGGTCTTGATCTTGTACTTCTTCGCCAGCGCATAGACGCGGTCAGTGCCGGCAACGACCTGCCGCATCTTGTCCTGCTCCGACGGTCCCAGCGCCGCGGCGCCGGAGATATCAAGGAATGGTTGCGTGCTCAGCCAGACGCCCTTCTCCGCGATCAGCTTCGCGCTCGCCTCATCCATGAGATGTCCGTGCTCGATGCATCTCACGCCGGCCGCGATCGAGCGCTGGATCGCGACCGACGTATAGGCGTGCGTGGCGACATAGGTGCCCCAATTGTCCGCGGCCTCGACAGCGGCGCGCAGCTCGGGCTCGGTGAAGGTGGAGACATCGAGCGGACTGAAGGGCGATGCGACGCCGCCGCCCGCCGTGAGCTTGACCTGCGACGCGCCTTGCATCAGTTGCTCGCGCGCGCGCACGCGCACCTCGTCGGGGCTGTCGGCAACCATGCTGCCGCCGATCAGCTCCATGCGGCTGAGCATTCCGCCGATCGTGCGCGGCAGATCGGAGAGCTGCCGGAAGTCGCCATGACCGCTGGTGACGGTGATGATGGCACCGGACGGATAGATGCGGGGTCCGGCGACGAGATCCTCGTCGATGGCCTGCTTGAGGCCGAAGCTCGGTCCGCCCATGTCGCGTATGGTGGTAAAGCCGCGCATCAGCGTCGCCGTCGCCTCACTGGCGGCGAGCAAATTGTTGTAGCCGATATCGCCTGCGAGGGCTGCCATCGGCGTCGGACGCACCAGCATCGCGTGCCAGTGTGCGTCGATCAGTCCCGGCATCAGCACGCGGCCGCCGCCGTCGATCACCTGACCGGTGGCCGCGATATCGGCGGTCGAAATCTTCTCGATCTTCCTGTTCCTGATCAGGACGTTGGACGCGGCCGAGAGCGTGGCATTCTTTCCGTCGAAGATCCGAACGTTGCGGAACAGGACGGCGGAGTCCTGCTGGGCTCGTAAGGGCAACGGGCTGCCGAGGCTTCCAATCGACACAAGCAATGCGGCGGCTCTGAAGAGTCCGGCCGGCGTGGTCCAACCCCACATGTCCAATCTCCACGCAGATCCGGGCGAACGCCAGCCAGCTGACGCCGCGCGATGCAGCTATGGATTGATGCCTGCAAACCGCATCGAGTCAATTTGCAACCACAGGGAGGTTTTGCAAATCAGCCATACGGAGCGAAGAGAAGCGTCCCCATCAAGTTGGATAGGCAAATGGGTAAGTGCACCTGTCGCACTCGCGTCGAACTCAAATTAAAACGCACTATCGATTTCGACCCGCCAGCAACGGTAGATTGCAACTTTCTCGCTCGGGAGTACGATCCTGCGCGGTCTACGCGACTTGAGCCGCTGGGCAGGAGGGCTTGCGGTCGTCTGTAGAATTCAAATGACGAGGCGTAACATGGTGGCGCAAACGAGTGACGGACGCATCCTGCTGGCCAAGAAGCTCGGCGGGCTCATCGCAATCATCTTGGGATGCCTGCTGACGGCCGTAGGCGTGACGTTCGAATACAGCGGCATGACTTTCGTCGGCGTGTTGTTGCTCGTCCTCGGAGCCGTCCTGCTGGTGCTCAAGATCATGAGGCGAAATCAGGAACGTCCGTTCTGACAGACGGCAGGCGGTCACACGCCCAGCACGTCGGCGAGCCGCAACTCGTCGGCGGCGGGATCCTTCAAGAACAGCTCGGCCTCGATCTCGTCCAGATGTGACAGCATCTGCACGCGCGCAGCCTGCTTGTCGCGCTTGCGGATCGCGGCGACGATGCCGGCGTGATGATCGGTGCCACAGGCCGGCGTGTCGTGGCGGCGGTAGAGCAGGATGATGAGCGAGGAGCGCGCGATCAGCTCTTTCAGGAAGCCAAGATAGATGCTGTGGCCGCTCATCTCGGCGACGAGACGGTGAAACTCGCCGGAGAGCCGGACCGAGGCGCGCGCGTCACCGCGCAGCTCCGCCTCGCGCTCCTCGGCGAGATGCTGCTGGAGGCGGTCGATCCAGGCCGGTGACACCGCATCGATCGCGTGATCGACGATGGTTGGCTCGATCAGGCGGCGCGCCTCGAACACTTCACGGGCATCGCCCGGCGTCGGCCGCGCGACGAAGGCACCGCGGTTCTTCTCGATGTTGACGATGCCCTCATGCGCAAGCTGCTGGAGCGCTGTGCGGACCAGCGTGCGGCTCGCGCCGTAGATCTCGCCGATCTCGTCCTCGCCGAGCTTCGTGCCCGGCAGCAGGCGATGCTCGAGGATCGCGGCGGTCACCCCCTCCCTGATACGGCTGACGCGATCGTTCGCATCTGGCGCGTCGGATTTCGGGTGAGTCTTGGCGGCCATGGGTCTGAGGGCTCGATCGGCGACGTTCGGCCTTGAATGTTAGTCGACGACCTGTATCCAATCACAGGCGAAAGTTTATACAATCCGCGCCCGTTTTGTGTGCAGCGAGGCAGACGGGCGCTGGGACGGCCGAAGGCGGCGGATTCGATCTAACGACCTGACTCTGCTGCACAGTTCTGGAATTCAGCCGGCCAAGGGCGGTTGGCACGGACCTTGCGGAGAGACGGGAGCATCGCCCCTCCCTTGGACACGCCATGGCCACTCCCGCCGCTCTCGAACTGGTCGCCGTCACCAAGCGCTACGACACGACACTGGCGGTCGACACCGTCAATTTGAAGATTCCGGCCGGGACCTATTGCTGCCTGCTCGGCCCCTCCGGCTGCGGCAAGACCTCGACCTTGCGGATGATCGCGGGCCATGAGGCGGTCAGCAAAGGCGACATCATTCTCGGTGCGCAGAACGTGACCGACCTCGAGCCCGCCAAGCGCGGCACGGCGATGATGTTCCAGTCCTACGCGCTGTTTCCGCATCTGACCGTGCTCGACAATGTGGCGTTTGCGCTCAAAATGCGAGGCGTCGACCGCGCGACCAGGCACAGGCGCGCCGGCGAATTGCTCGAGCTGGTGGCGATGACACCCTATGCGGGCCGGCTCCCGGCCCAACTCTCCGGCGGCCAGCAGCAGCGCGTGGCGCTGGCTCGCGCACTGATCACCGAGCCGCAGATCCTGCTGCTCGACGAGCCGCTCTCCGCGCTCGATCCGTTCCTGCGGGTGAGGATGCGCGGCGAGTTGAAGCGCCTTCAGCGCGAGCTCGGCATCAGCTTCATCCAGGTCACCCACGGCCAGGAAGAAGCGATGGCGCTCGCCGACCACATCGTGGTGATGAACCAGGGCAGGATCGAACAGCAAGGCACCGCGCGCGAGATCTTCCACCGCCCCCGCACCGAATTCGTGGCGCGCTTCATCGGCGGCCACAACGTCCTCAGCGACGCCGGAAACCTCATCGCCGTGCGCGCCGATCAGCTCGGCATCGCGCCGTTCGCCGAGGGCGCGTTCGGCGCGCCGGCGCTGCTGACCCAGACCGAGTACCAGGGCTCCTACATCGCCGTCTCGCTCACGCTCGACGACGGCACCGCCCTGTTCTCCCACCTCCCCGAGGCCGCCTTCGACGTCCACCCGTTCCGTCCGGGCGATCGCGTGCTGGCCACCTGGGATCCCGCCAAGGCGCAACGCCTGCAATAGCGCCGATCGATCACTGGAATGCGCAACAGAGGAGTGACTGATATGACCGAGACCACCAGCACGAAGGGCGTCAGCCGCCGCACGCTGCTCAAGGGCACCGCGGGTCTCGCGGGCCTCGCCGCCGGCTCCGGCGCCATCACCGGCTTCCCCTATGTGAAATCGGCCGATGCGAAGGTGCTGCGCTATCTCGGCACCGCCGTGAACGAAGGCGACGACATCTCCAAGCAGTGCCTCAAGGACACCGGCATCAAGATCGAATACATCACCGCGACCACCGACGACGTCACCAAGCGCGTGATGACCCAGCCCAACTCCTTCGACGTGCTCGACACCGAATATTTCTCGCTGAAGAAGATCGTGCCGTCGGGCAACATCCTTGCCCTCGATGCCAAGAAGATCAAGGAATTCGACAACATCACGCCGGTCTTCACCAAGGGCGAGACGCCCGGCGGCAAGAAGATCGGCGGCCAGGGCACGGCGCCCTGGAAGGTGCTCTATCTCGAAGGCAAGGACTCCAAGAAGTTCGCGACGTCGGCGACCGAGTTCGTCACGCTGATCCCGACCGTCTACAACGCCGACACGCTCGGCATTCGCCCCGACCTGATCAAGCGGCCGATCAGCTCGTGGTCGGAGCTGCTCAATCCCGAATTCAAGGGCAAGGCCTCGATCCTCAACATCCCCTCGATCGGCATCATGGATGCCGCGATGGTCGTGGAAGCCACCGGCAAGTACAAATATGCCGACAAGGGCAACATGACCAAGGAAGAGATCGATCTCACCATGAAGGTGATGACCGAAGCCAAGAAGGCGGGGCAATTCCGCGCCTTCTGGAAGGACTTCAACGAGAGCGTCAACCTGATGGCGTCAGGTGAGACCGTCATCCAGTCGATGTGGTCGCCGGCCGTGACGAAGGTGCGCTCGATGGGCATCCCCTGCACCTTCCAGCCGCTGAAGGAAGGGTATCGCTCCTGGGCCTCGGGCTTCTGCGTCTCCAAGGGCGTGTCGGGTGCGAAGCTCGAATGGGCCTATGAGTTCGTGAACTGGTTCCTGTCCGGCTATGCCGGTGCCTATCTCAACCGCCAGGGCTACTACTCCGCCGTGCTTTCCACCGCGAAGGCGCACATGGAGCCCTACGAATGGGCGTACTGGATGGAAGGCAAGCCGGCCGAGAAGGACATCAAGGCGCCCGACGGCTCACTGCTCGAGAAGGCCGGCGCGGTACGCGACGGCGGCTCCTACGAGGACCGCATGGGCGGCGTCGCCTGCTGGAACGCCGTGATGGACGAGAACGATTACATGGTCCGCAAGTGGAACGAGTTCATCGCGGCCTAACGTGATGGACACGTCAGAGGACATCCTGCAACAGGCGTCCCCGGGATTGATCCCGGGGTCTCGCACGGCGCGCGCCGCGAAAGCGACGCGCCTGTCGCCCTCCTTCATCTCCTGGCTCCAGGCCGGACCGATGATGCTGGTGTTTCTCGCCTTCTTCCTGATCCCTCTGGTCTTCGTCGTCATCGTCTCGTTCTGGGACTACAACGAATACCAGCTGCTGCCGGCCTTCTCCGGCCGCGGCTACACCGACACGTTCGAGGGCTGCATCGCGCAGCTCCCCGATCTCTGCACCATCGCCAAGACCTACCTGAAGACGCTGAAGCTGTGCTTCCTGGTCTGGGTCATCACGCTCTTCATCGGCTTCTGGGTCGCCTACTTCCTCGCCTTCCACGTCAAGTCCAAGACCTGGCAGATGGGATTGTCGCTGCTCTGCACGATCCCGTTCTGGACCTCCAACGTCATTCGCATGATCGCCTGGATCCCGCTGCTCGGGCGCAATGGCCTCGTCAATTCCGGCCTCGTCAAAACAGGTCTGATCAACCATCCCGTGGAATGGCTGCTGTTCTCCGAATTCTCCGTGGTGCTGGCGCTGGTCCACCTCTTCACATTCTTCATGGTGGTGCCGATCTTCAATTCGATGGTGCGGATCGACAAGTCGCTGATCGAGGCGGCCTATGATGCCGGCGCCACCGGCTTCCAGACGCTGGTCAACGTCATCATCCCGCTCTCCAAGCCCGGCATCGTGATCGGCTCGATCTTCGTCATCACCATCGTGATGGGCGACTTCATCACCATCGGCGTGATGGGCGGCCAGCAGATCGCCGCCGCCGGCAAGATCATCGAGACGCGGGTGAACGCGTTGCAATTCCCGGCTGCCGCCGCGAACGCCGTGATCCTGCTCATCATCACCTTCCTGATCATCACCATGATGTCGCGCATCGTCGACATCAAGAAGGAGCTCTAGAGCATGAAGGAGGGACGCCCGCGCTCGTTCTACGTGCTCGCGATCTTCTTCGCGGCCTATGTGCTGTTTCTCTACGGCCCGATGATCGCGATCTACGTCCTCTCGTTCCAGGGCCCGCAGGGCGGCCTCACTTTCCCGATGAATGGCGTGTCGACCTTCTGGATCGCAAAACTGTTCCAGGGCACCGGCATCGTCGATCTCGGCGCGGCCTTCCGCCGCTCGCTGCTGCTTGGCCTGATCGTGATGGTTGTGACCGTCGTGCTGTCGGTCGCCGCCGGCATGGCCTTCCGCCGCAAGTTCAAGGCGCAAAGCATTTTGTTCTACTCGGCGATCGCGAGCCTGATCGTGCCCTCGATCATCACCTCACTCGGCATCTCGCTTGAATTCCGCATCATCGACGATTTGATCAAGGCGCATTGGAACGAGAATTTCGAGACCTCGATGGGCCTGCTGACCTCGGGCTTAGGTGCGCACCTGACCTGGACGCTACCGTTCGGCCTGCTGATCATGTTCGCGATCTTCAACCGCTTCGATCCCAGGCTCGAGGAAGCCGCGCGCGATCTCGGCGCGACGCCCTGGCAGGCCTTCCGTCATGTCGTGCTGCCGATCATTCTGCCCTCCGTGATCGGCATCGGCCTGTTCGGCTTCACGCTGTCCTGGGACGAGCTCGCCCGCTCCAGCCAGGCGATCGGGGCGGTGAACACGCTGCCGCTCGATCTCCAGGGCCTCACCACCACCGTGACGAACCCCGACATCTACGCGCTCGGCACCGTGATCTCGGCGGTGTCGTTCACCGTGATCGCCCTTGCACTCGGCACCATCCACATGCTCAACAAACGGCAGGCGGCCAAGGGCTCGGATGCCGGCCAAGGGCTTGTCTGACAAGGGGCTTGTCTGAACTGATGCGACTGCACGTCGTCAATCCCAACACCACCGCGTCGATGACGGCGAAGATCGCCGCTGCAGCACGCAGCGTCGCCCTGCCCGACACATTGATCGACGCGCGCCAGCCCGCGATGGGCCCGGTCTCGATCGAGGGCTTTTACGACGAAGCCTTCGCCGTGCCCGGCATGCTCGGCTGCATCCGCGACGCCGACCGCGACGGCGCCGACGCCCACATCATCGCCTGCTTCGACGACACCGGCCTCGACGCTGCGCGTGCCGCCGCGAAAGCGCCGGTGATCGGCATCGGGGAAGCCGGCTTCCACATGGCGAGCCTGATCGCGGCGCGCTTTGCCGTGGTGACGACGCTCGGTGTCTCGATCGTGCCGATCGAGCATAATTTGCGGAAATACGGTCTCGCCGAGCGCTGCGCGCGCGTCCGCGCCGCCGAGGTCCCGGTGCTCGCGCTCGAGGAGCGCAATACTGATGCTCTCGGCAAGATCTCCGCGGAGATCACCGCCGCGGTCCGCGACGATCGGGCGGAAGCCGTCGTGCTCGGCTGCGCCGGCATGGCTGATCTCGCCGCCGAGCTCGCCTCCACACATGGCCTGCCCGTGGTCGACGGCGTCGCCGCGGCGGTCACGCTGGCAGAATCACTGGTGCGGCTGGGACTGAAGACCTCCCGACTCGGGCCCTATGCGGCGCCGCGCTCGAAGACCTATTCCGGACCGTTTTCGCAGTTTCAGCCTTGATCCCGGCTCTTTTCGAGGACCTTCAGGGGTCCCAAGATCAGCTGATTGCTGGTTTTTTGCCGTTAGCCTCTTTTTGGTCCCATTTGTTGCCGAATGGTAACACTTTCGGGACGTCCCGGCGACCTCTGGTTGCCGCACTTCGCCACTCACCAAGTTTCAATTTGGGTTTTGTCAGCGATGATCGATCTCGCCCAGGACAGGCCGTCCAACCCCCTCCTTCGCCTTGGCGCCCAGCCGATTGCGCTGACCGCCGCAGCCCTCCTGCTCCTCATCGCCGGCGTGACCTCGATCGCGATCTGGCGCGCCTCTACCGGCGCAACTCCTGAGACCGACCGGGTGGTGGCGTCGCGGCAGCTCCAGGCCCGCACGGCCCAGGCATCCGAGCAACTCGTCGAGAAGACCAAGGGTCTGGAGGCGACCCAGCAGGAATCGATCGACCAGCTCCAGGTCGTGCAGGACCAGCTCCAGACCATGAAGCGCCTGATGGCGGCGCAGCAGGCCGACACCAAGCGCCTGTCCGAACAGGTCACGACGCTGAACGAGTCCATCGACGGCCTTCGGCAGTCCTTTGCCAGCGTCCGGGCCACGGAAGCGGAGACACCCTCGGTTACCCGCAGGAAACCGTCGCGCCGTGTCCACGCCAGCGCCCGCAAGCGTTCGCGCGGCTAGCCGGGTCAGGACCTGCGACTTAAATTTTTCCACATGTGAACTGGATCACATTCCCCCGTATGATTCCGCGCCATGCTCCCGGTTACCGGATGGCGTGAGCCGATTTCAATGTCCGGGGCTGGCAAGGTCGTTGACGGTATACTGCGTCAACGGCCTTGTTCTTTAATGGGCTAGCTTGAGCCCCGCTCCGATGGAATCGGAGCGGGGCTCAAGCTTTTTGCAGCTGTCAGAACGCTATTCGCAGACATCCACGCGGCGGACACGCCAGCCTGCCGGCGTCATGACGCGCTTCCGCGCCACGTAACAGCCGCCGTAACCGCCGTCGTCATAGCCGGTACCATAGTAATAGGGATCGCCGTAACCATAGCCGTAGCCGTAATAGCCGCCATAGTAGCCAGCGCCGGCGAGACCTGCCCCGATCGCCACTCCGGGCCAGAAGCCGCCGCCACGCCAGTGACCGCCATGGCCCCAGCCGCCGCCATGGCCCCAGCCGCCGCCGCCGTGGCCCCAGCCGCCGCCACCATGACCGAAACCGCCCCCCGCCTCAGCCGCCTGCGGCGCCGACAAGCCGACTGCCGCGACGGCCAGCGCCGCCATCATCATCTTGCGTAACATCACTCGATCCTCCGCGTGGAGACGTTCCACGCTCAAAGCGGGACCAAGCTAACGTCACCCGCGCTTTCCTGACAGCCTCACTGTCTCACTTCCGCGCGAGCATCAGCAGCCGCGATCGAAGCAGGTGAATCCGAAGGAAGCTGACGCGCGGCGCGAGCGGACCGCTACGCGGCGGCCATGCCTATATCGAACCGTGATGCGCGGACCGGAGGCGGCCCACGGCTATTCTCAGCCGATCCGCTTCAGGCCTTTCTTGAAGCGCGGGCCGTTGGCCACGTAGAACCTCGCCGCACTCCCCATCTTCTGCACCTGGGCGTCGTCGAGCGTGCGGATCACGCGCGCGGGCGAGCCGATGATCAGGGAGCGTTCGGGAAATTCCTTGCCCTCGGTGATGACGGAGCCCGCGCCAACGATGCTGTTGCGGCCGATCTTCGCGCCGTTCATCACGATCGAGCCCATTCCGACGAGCGCGCCCTCCTCGATCGTGCAGCCGTGCAGGATGACGTTGTGGCCGACGGTGCAATTCTTGCCGATGACCAAGGGAAAGCCGAGGTCGGTGTGGCAGGTCGAGCCATCCTGCACATTGGCGCCCTCGCCGATCTCGATCCATTCATTGTCGCCGCGCAGCACGGCGCCGAACCAGACGCTCGCACCCGGCTTCAGGCGCACGCGGCCGATCACGGTCGCGGTCTCGGCGATGAAGTAATTCCCGTCGGCGGGAAGATCGGGTGCCTGTCCGTCGAGCTCGTAGATCGCCATGGGGTTCTCCTGTCGCGTCAACCCCAGCCATAGCGAAACGGCGACGCTGAGGCAAAGGGCCGCCGCGCCACGCAGCCTGGGACGCCGAGCGTCCCGTGCAACGGAAGCGTCAGACCAGAACGCCGGCGGCGCGCAGCGTCATCAAGAAGAAGGTGCCGCTCATCATGCTCCAGAAGCCGGCGATGACGGTCGCCATCATCACGAATTCGACGCGGCGGCTTTCCACCCGCATGCCGCGCAACGTGTTGCGCATGATGATGAAGGGCGCCGCGAAGACCAGGAACGGAACCGCGGCAAACGTCTTCGGCGCCACGCCGTCCTGCAACAGGCCGAAGCCGGCAGGCCGCTGCGCGACCGCCTGGTAACCGTTCACGAGCGCGCCCGCGAGCGCGAAACCGATGCAGATCGAGAACAGAGAATTGAAGGCTTCAGGTGTCATCGGAACGGTCCGCCCTTACGCAACGCCGGAGCCTTCCTGTGACAAAGAGTGCCGGTTAACGCTACATTATCCTTAAGGGAAGGTTAACGTCGGTGGCC
Source organism: Bradyrhizobium sp. LA6.8 (assembly GCF_040547935.1). Lineage (NCBI taxonomy): Bacteria > Pseudomonadati > Pseudomonadota > Alphaproteobacteria > Hyphomicrobiales > Nitrobacteraceae > Bradyrhizobium > Bradyrhizobium sp. LA6.8. The sequence goes on along the minus strand of NZ_JBEPQQ010000006.1, from coordinate 550,103 downwards.
GATCCGCGCAGGGCCCTCCCCCGTCCCGGCGGCCGGGAACGCTCCGCGAATTCGCCGCCGCATGGCATATTCGCCGCTGATTCGTCGGCCACCGGCCGACTTCCCGGTTCGACTTGCGCAAGCTCATGACGATGTTTTCGGCAGCTCCCCTCAGGTCCTCCAGGACGCACCCTCGGGCGCATGTCGTCCCGATCGTGCTCGGCGGCATTGCGGCGCTGGGCGCGGTGGCGCTCGTCGCCTATTTGCTGTGGCCGACCTGGGGCTCGGGCGGCGCGAATGCTCCGGACCGGCTGCCGGTGAGTGTCGGCGGCACGCTGTTCAACGTTCCCACGACCGCGATCCGGATGAAGATCCAGCGGCACTCCGGCCCGCAGGAGCGCATCGATCTCGACTTCCTCTACCCTTCGCTTGAGCCGCCGGGCGCGCCGAAACATGTCACCGCCGACACCGTGGAAGAGGCGATGCAACCGATCGACCGTGTCTTCCTGTCGATATCGGCGCATCACGATGCGCTGGCGCCGGAGCAGCGAACAGCCACGATCTATCCGCGCTATCTCGACCAGGCCGCGACCAGTGCGGCGGACGGGCTGACGATGCGGATGTTCCGCGCCGACACGCCCTATGGCAGCGAGGACTTCTATTCCGCGACAAGCCCCGCGCTGACCGCTCGCTGCACGCGCGATGCCGCCACGCCCGGCATGTGCCTTTCCGAACGCCGTGTCGGCGGCGCCGATCTCACCTTCCGCTTTCCGCGGAGCTGGCTGTCGCAATGGCGCGATGTCGCGGAAGCGCTGGACCGGCTGTCAGCGCAGCTGCGCGGACCGAAGGGCTGACCCCCGATCGCTTTGCGCCGCATTGACTGGCTGATAGGCTCGTCGCCAACAACATCAAGCGCGGTGATCGACGTGACCGATGCAGCAGCAAACCTGCCTCCGGGCGCCCAATTGTTGGGCGCGAATGGCTCGGCTTTGACGAGGGCGGGCGTGCCCTGATCCGCTTCCAGGCTCAGCCCGCGTTCACCAACAGGCATGGCACGACCCAAGGCGGCTTCCTGGCGGCGATGCTGGACTCCGCCACCGGGATTTGCGCGCTGGCCGCGCTTTCTCCTGACCTGACCGTGGTCACAAGAAGCTTAGACACGCGCTTCCTGAAGCCCGCAGCAGTTGGACCGATCACGGCAAGGGCACGGGTCATCGAGCGGACGGATCGCGACATGGTCGTGCAAGCCGAGCTCGTCGATGCGGACAGCATCATTGTCGCTGATGCCACGGCGCGGCTGCGCATTCTATCAAAGAAATAGGTGCGGCGTCGCGACGCGCGCGACGCCGTCAGGCGCGAGACTATTCCTGATCGACGAGATCGTCCTCGAGGATCGCCATCTGGAATTGGAACGAGCGATCATCATCCTCGTCATCGACGAAGAGCACGCCGATGAACTCCTCGCCGATATAGACCTCGGCGGAATCATCCTTCTTCGGCCGCGGTACGACGCGGATCTTGGGATTGCCGAATACGCGCTTCAGATACGCGTCGAGCTTCCTTACTTCCTTGACGTCCACGGCAAGTCTCCAATCGAAATCTGGGTTGGCGGGGTTTTAGGACGAGACGCGACGAACCGCCAGCATGAATTGCCAAAGAATTTGGGGACGAGCAGGGCCGGAGAATCCGGCCCGTTTCTCTAGCTCAAAGTCCCATCGCGTTGATCATCTGATCCATGGTGCGCGACGGCTCGGCGCAGCCGGCCTCACCGACGATCTTGGCGGGCACACCGGCAACCGTGACGTTGTGCGGCACCGGCTTGACCACGACCGAGCCGGCGGCGATGCGCGCGCAATGACCGATCTCGATGTTGCCGAGGATCTTTGCGCCGGCGCCGATCAGGACGCCGTGACGGATCTTCGGATGACGGTCCTCGTTCTCCTTGCCGGTGCCGCCGAGCGTAACGCCGTGCAGGATCGAGACGTCATCCTCGATCACAGCGGTCTCACCGCAGACGAAGCCGGTGGCGTGGTCGAGGAAGATGCCGCGGCCGATGCGCGCGGCGGGATTGATGTCGGTCTGGAACACCGCAGACGCGCGGCTCTGGAGATAATACGCAAAGTCCTTGCGGCCCTTCAGATAGAGCCAGTGCGCGAGGCGATGGGTCTGGATGGCGTGAAAGCCCTTGAAGTAGAGCAAGGGGTCGATGAAGCGCGACGTCGCGGGATCGCGGTCGTAGACGGCGACGAGATCGGCGCGGAAGGCGTTGCCGAGATCGGGAGCCTCGCGCAGCGCCTCGTCATAGGTCTGGCGCACGAGATCTCCCGACAGCGCGGAATGATCGAGCCGGTCGGCGAGACGATGGATCACCGAATCTTCCAGGCGACTGTGATGCAGCACCGTCGAGTAGATGAAGGTCGCAAGCTCTGGCTCGCGATGGACGATGTCCTCCGCCTCGCCGCGGATCCGATCCCAGATCGGATCGAGCGTTGCGAGCTTTCCTCCCGGACTGACCTGATGCACTGCCATAGGATCTGCTCTTTCGAATTGGCTCATTTTGCTGGCTCTATACCACAGTCTACCCGACGAAGTCCCGACGGGCTTGCCTGAGAGTGAACAGTGAGTTGCTCCGCGAAAGCACGCCAACGCCTTGAAACACAACAGTTTCTTCTGACGCCCCCAGGCGGCGAGGTCGGCTCAAAATGGTCAGGGTTTTGCCAAATTCAAGCCGGGCAGCGTCAAACTATTGGTGAATTCCGCCTCGACGGCTATTGCGGGCATGGTCGGGGAACACGACGGAGCGGATTTGAGCATCACCACCGATCAATTGCGCGCGGGCGCCGCGGGCTCGCTTTGGCTGCGGCTGGCGGCGGTGGGACTGCCCCTCCTCTTGATCGCGCCGGCGTTCTGGAACGGCTATCCGCTGTTGCAATGGGATACCGGCGGCTATCTGGCGCGCTGGTACGAAGGCTATCTGGTCCCGAGCCGCTCCACCGTGTTCGGCCTCTATCTGCACTACGGCGAGAGTTTCGGCTTCTGGATCAATCTCGCGGTCCAGTCGCTGGCGACGCTGTGGCTGTTGCAACTGACGCTGCGCGTACTCGGGTTGATGCAGACGTCTCGCTTCGTCGCGATCAGCCTCTGCCTGATCCTGTCGACCGCGCTGCCCTGGCTCGCGAGCATGCTGCTCACGGACATCTTTGCGGGGCTCTCGATCCTGTCCCTGTTCTTGCTGGTCGTCGGCGCGAGCCGGACGTCGGGCCTCGAAAAGATCTCGCTGTTCGTCTTCACCGCCTTTGCCGCCGCAACCCACAGCGCCACACTGGGCGTGCTGTTCGGGCTCTGCGCCGCCGGCTGGATCGTGCGGCCGTTCCTCGGCGCGCGCCTGCCGCTCGCCGGATTGGCGCAGGCAAGCCTCACCATCGTCGCGGGCGGCCTGATGCTGGTGTCGGCAAACCATGCGCTGTCGGGCAAATGGGCCTGGACGCCCGGCGGCTATGGCGTCGCTTTCGGACGCATGATGCAGGACGGTATCGTCGCACGCTTCCTGAGCGATCATTGCCCGCGCGAGCACTACAAGCTCTGTCCCTATCGCAACCAATTGCCGGCGACCGCCGACGAGTTCCTGTGGGGCAAGAGCATGTTCAACACACTCGGCCGCTTCGAAGGCATGAACGACGAGATGGGCTATATCGTCGTGCATTCGCTCGCCGACTATCCGGCGTGGCAGGCCGGCGCGGCGTTGCGGGCGATGGGCCAGCAATTGCTGCATGTGGCCACCGGCGAAGGCACTGGTGTCTGGATCGGGCACACCTACGGAATCATCGAGCGCTACATCCCGGCGCAAGTCGCGCCGATGCGCGCGGCGCGGCAACAGAATCACGGCCTCGATTTCGATCACGTCAACTGGCTGCACGTTCCCGTCGCGCTGGCCTCGATGCTGGCGCTGGTCGGGCTGCTCGCGCATGCGCTCGCAAGCCGCCGGCTCGACGATCTGACGCTGCTGGCGGCAACCGTCGCGCTGGCGCTGCTCGGCAACGCCCTCATCTGCGGCGTGATCTCGGGCCCGCACGACCGCTACGGCGCACGGATGGTGTGGGTCGCGACCTTCGTGGTCCTGATGGCGCTGGCGCGTCGTTTCGGTGAGGACGAGCCTGACGACGAGACCTCAGCCGCGGCGTGACAGGAAGTCGAGCACGCCGGTCTTGTAGACCTTGTCGCCGACCGCGCGCATGTGGTCGCGGTTGGGGATATCGAGCACTTCCGATCCCGGGATGATGGCGCCGAGCGCGCTGGCTGATCCTGCGACGTCGTCGGCGCTGCCGACCGCGATCAGCACGGGCACGTCGATGCGCGCGGCCTCTTCCTTCGTCATGAGGTCGCGGGTGCCGCGCAGACAGGCGGCGAGCGCACGACGGTCGGAACGGGTCTGATCGGCGAAGGCGCGAAACGTGCGGCCGACCGGATCGGTGACGTCGTCGAGCGAGGGCGCCTCCAGCGCCTTTGCGACATTCTCGCCGGGCCCGGTGCCCTCGATTAGGCCGCCAATTCCGATGCCGCCCAGGATCGCCGAGCGCAGGCGCTGCGACTCGTTGAGGGAGAGCCACGCCGTCATCCGTCCGCCCATCGAATAGCCCATCATGTCGGCCTGCGGAATCGCGAGGTGATCCATCAGCGCGAGCACGTCGCCGGCCATGGTCGGGATCGAGTACTGTGCGGGCTCGTAGAGCTTTGCGCTTTCGCCGTGGCCGCGATTGTCCAGAGCGATGACACGGCGGCCGTTCTTGCGCAGTTCCGAGACCCAGGTCGGATAGACCCAGTTCACGTTCTTGCTCGAGGCAAAGCCGTGCACCAGGATGATCGGATCGCCCTCGCCTTCGTCGAGATAGGCAATTTCAACGGCGCCGTTGTGAAAGCTCGGCATCACATGTTCCGCAATCTTGAGGGGAAAGTTTGATCTTAGAGCATGATCCGGAAAAGTGTGCAGCGGTTTTCCGGCAAGATCATGCCCAAACGATAGCCTGAAGCGTATCGCGCTTCAGGCCGTGAGGGCCCCGTCCGCCAGAGCGGCCTCGGCCGCGGCCTGCGCGCGGCGGAGCCGGCGCGCCCTTCTGCGATCGCACCAGGCCTGGGTCAGGCGCTCTGTCGCCGCCTTGATCGAAGACAGCAGGCCGAACAGCGTCAGTGCCGCGCCGAACAGCCAGAGCGCCAGATCGAACATGCCGCCGACGAGCAACAGCGCGCCGCGGCCGAGCAGCTTCATGATCGCGCGGGTCTTGCCGCCCTGCGCTTCCGCAAGCCGGGCCGCGCGCGCGACGTCCTTCGGGCCTTCGGCGATGCGCAGCGTATCCATGGCGCCGCGCGTGCCGGTCTTTTCGGCAACGCGGGTGACGTCCTTGCCGAGCCGGACCAGCGCACCGGCCTTCTCGGCACGGAACGCGGCCTTGATCGCGCTCGCGGTCTCGCCGGGGCGGAACACCGAACCCTTGGCGACGGCGTTCTGGAGCATCGGCGTATCGACCACCTCACGCGCCGACCGGCCGGCCCATGCGGCAAGTCCCTCGCCGAGCCGTCCGACCTTGCGGGCATCCTTCACCAGCGTCAGTCCAGCGCGCACGGGCGCGGCGCCGCCGACCGACACGTAGGTCACCGCCGTCACCGCAAGGCCGGCGGTCGCAAGGCCGAGCACCAGATGGTCGGTGTCCTCGCCCATGGCGAGACGCTTGCCCTCGCGCACGACGTCCCTGATGTCGCCGATCACGAAGAGATCGCCGGCGACGGTTCCGGACAGGCTCGCGACATCGTCGGCGTTGCCGGTGACGAGACCGGTGGCGAACCGTTTGGCGAAATGCCGCGTGGAATTTTCTTCATTGACCGCATCGCTCACGCGGTTGAGGAGGTCGTCGGGCAGCGCGATGTTGCGGTCACGCGCCAGCGCGACAAAACTGTCGGCGAGATCGGCGTCGCCGGCGGCGAGCGCGGCCTCGATATTGTCCTGAACCAGGCGGTCGTTCTGCCGCAGCAGCGCATCGAGCTTGAGCTCGGAGAGCGCCGCCGGATCGTCCTGGGCGGAGAGGAGCGCGCCGGCCTCGCGGGCATGCGGCGCTACCTGCGCGAGCATGAAGCTGCATGCTGCAATACCGGTCAACGCCGTGCTGATTCGCAGCCACTTCATGCCAAGAGTCATACCAAGAGTTGTGCCAAGAGCCTGGACGATCCCGAGATCATTGCGCCTGATGGTTCGTCTTTCGTCGCAGTTCCGCTCGTCCAAAGACATAGTATGCCAAAATTGCGACACAACGTCCCCGACGAAAGAAGGGCTTCTCTCAGGCCGCAAGATTGTGTCGAATTTGCATGAGCAAATGAGCATGGGGCAATTGCGAACCTTTCGGTTCCGCTGGACTAGCAATCATCTGCACCCAACAGTATGGTCCGCGGCGCCTCAAAGATGCCGCGTCAGTGTTTGATTGTGTCTGCCGCCATTGCCACTCCAGGATGAACTACGATGTCCGACCATGTCGTCCCGCACTTCCATAACGATGCCGGTGTCCCCGTCATCGAGATCGGCTCGCAAGAGTTCATGTGCGTCGGCGCCAATCCTCCGTTCGATCATCCGCACGTCTTCCTGGACCTCGGCAACGACAACGAGATCATCTGCCCCTATTGCTCGACGCTGTACCGTTTCGCCGCCGACCTGAAGGCCGGCGAAGCTCGTCCGCCGGAATGCGTGCTGAAGGACAAGGTGGCCTGACCGCCTCTCACGGTCAGGGGTGGCGCTCTCCCGAACGATTGTCATCGCCGGTGCCGGCATAGGTGGACTGACGGCCGCGCTTGCGCTCGCAGCCCGCGGCTTCCGCATCGTCGTGCTGGAAAAGGCCGAGCGGCTCGAGGAAGTCGGTGCCGGCCTGCAACTCTCCCCCAACGCCAGCCGCGTGCTGGTCGAGCTCGGCCTCACCGAGCGGCTCAAGCGAAGCGCCGTCACGCCTGAGGCGCTCTGCGTCATGAGCGCGCGGGCCGGCGGCGAACTGCTGCGCATGCCGCTCGGCGAAGCCGCTTCCGCGCGGGCCGGCGCGCCCTATTGGGTGGTGCACCGCGCCGACCTGCAATCCGCGCTGGCCGGTGCGGTCTCCGACCATCCCGATATCGATCTGAAGTTAGGTGCGACCTTCGAGGACGTGGCGCCCCACGCCAAGGGGCTGACGATCGTCCATCGTAGCGGCACGATCCGCCGCAGCGATCTCGCCAGCGCACTGATCGGCGCCGACGGTATCTGGTCGACGGTACGCCAGCATCTGTTTCCCGAGGTGCAACCGCGCTTCTCCGGCCTGATCGCCTGGCGCGGCACGCTCGATGCCACGCAACTGCCGAAGGATTTTACCGCGCGGCGGGTGCAGCTCTGGATGGGTCCGAACGCCCATCTCGTGGCTTATCCGATCGCCGGCGGGCGCCAGATCAACGTGGTCGCGGTGCTGCCGGGGACCTGGAACAGGCCCGGCTGGAGCACGCCGGGCGACCCCTTCGAGGTGATGGACGCCTTCGCGGCACCGCGCTGGCCATCGCAGGCCAGGATGATGCTCACGGCCGTCGACAATTGGCGCAAATGGGCGCTGTTCGGCGTGCCCGACGGCTGCCCCTGGAGCCAAGGACCGGTCGGCCTGCTCGGTGACGCCGTGCATGCGATGCTGCCATTCGCGGCCCAGGGCGCCGGCATGGCGATCGAGGATGCCGCCGTGCTCGCCCGGCATCTGAGCCTCGAGGCTGCCGAGAGCGCGGCCGGCATCACGGCGGCGCTCAAGCAATATGGCCGCGCGCGGCAGGCGCGGGTGCGGCAGGTGCAGCGGACGGCGCGGCAGCAGGGCCGCATCTATCATCTCGGTGGGCCGTTCGCGATCGCGCGCGATGTTGCGATCCGCGCGCTCGGCCCGGAGCGCATGCTGGCGCGGCAGGACTGGATCTACGGCTGGCGGCCGTGAGGCGGGCGCAATCGTGTCAACTCAGCGAACGGCGCTACCGGATTTCGGGGCGGGCTTGATGTCCGGCCGCTGCGGAGCAGAGGCCGCCGGCGCCGCACCGGGCGGCGTTTCCCGGCACCTATTGCGGCGCCAGGCCTCCTCGGCAAGTTGCGACTGCCCGCGCACCGCGATGTAGTCGTTGCGATAGGCGAGCTCGGACACGACGGCGCCTCCGGCCCCGGTCTCGGCCTTCTCCATCAGCTTCTGCAACTGCTCGGTGCGGCTGGCGAGCGCCTTACGCTCAGCCTCGAGTTGCTTGCAGTCGTACAATTCGTACTTGCCGGGATCGGCAAAGGCCGGTGCGACCGTCTCGGTCATGCTGGCGCAACCGGACAGCGCCGCGCCCGCCGCGAGCAGCGCCAGAAATGCGCCCGAGTCGCGCAGGCGAGAGGAAAACGAAGCAGCCATGCCGGATGAGTAGTCCCCGTGGATTGAGAATGCCTAAAGCAACAACAGATGTCCGGATTGAGGCTTTGCCTTGCGCAGCCGGCTCGCTTAAGGAAGAACCGCCCATCCGGCCCGCGAAACGCGCCAATTCCAGACGGCCGGAGGTGGACTTAACTAGTTGATCTCGTTGGATCAAGCGGGCATGGCGGAATTGGTAGACGCAAGGGACTTAAAATCCCTCGGCGCGCAAGCGCTGTGCCGGTTCGACCCCGGCTGCCCGCACCACGAACCACCGAGACTGTCCTCCTCCGCGCGAAAAATCGACAACCCGAGCGGAAAGCAGCCCAATCGATGATTCCAAAGTTGCCGGATAGGTCAGGCCGGTTGCATTTACACTCTAAGGTTGCTGGATTAGCCTAGCGTTTTTCGGGCGTCCTGCACGGCTGACCGACGACGAACCGAACTCAAAGGTCCCCTGCGCGAAAGACGCCAAAGGCATTTTGGCAGGAGAGCGCATTATGTTGGACCCTACAGAGGGGCAGCTCGATACGGATAGAACTGGCCAATCTCCTTTTCAGTCCGAGCCTACTCGGCCGAAACATATCATCATCGGAATCGACGGCACTTGGCAGGCTGCGTTCAAGGACATCTTCCAAAGTAACGTCTATCGGTTGAACTTGGCTCTCAACTACGAGGACCGAACACCGGCACGACGGCCGCAGGTTTTCATCTATTCGGCGGGCGTGGGCACAGCTAACCGCAGTTCGCAAATTATCGCCGGCGCAACCGGCGAGGGACTATCGGCAATCATTCTCGAGGCCTACATCAACCTTGTTGCCAACTACGTACCCGGCGACAAGATTTACATTTTTGGATTTTCACGCGGGGCGTTCGCAGCACGTGCCCTTAGCAGCATGATTTCCTACTCGGGACTGCTGAAAGCTGAATCTTCGGCACTGATTGAGCAGGCTTGGGCCTATTTTAAAGACGACGAATCCCCAAAAGCCAATTTCGCCGCACTCAAGGAACTAGCCGTTCATCCCGACGTCCGGGTTGAGTTCCTTGGAGTCTGGGACACGGTTTCTGGCCCTTACAAGAAGGAGCAGCTTCTCAAGCGACATCGATTTACGAATCTAGAGCTTGACCGATGCGTGAAGCATGGCGTGCATATCGTATCCATCGACGATAGCCGCAGTGACTATTCCCCGATCCTTTGGGAAGGAGCGCCGTGCTCAGGGCAGACGCTGGATCAGATATGGATGCCCGGTGTTCACGGCGATGTTGGGGGCGGCTATCCGGACGATTTTCTCGCAACGATGAGCTTATTGCTCATGATCGACAAACTCGCCGAATACTGCCCTGATATCGCGTTCGACAACAAATATGTTGAAGGAACGTTGCTCTCAATAATCGAAAATCAGGACGTCGTGATCAACAACGAGCGATCAGGTTTTTGGCGATATTTCGGACGCTCGGTCGCTCGAAACATCGAACGCAATGTCCTTTGTCACCACCGTGAGCATCCGCTGGTCTCAATGCTCCTGAATAAAACCGTTCGAGTCCGGAAAACTCAGCAGCCATATGCGCCGAGCTTTTTCATCCCCCGCGGCAGTCGCCTTGGCAAGGCCAGTCTTCAACCGCATTCCTGGTATATGAGGAAAGTGGAGGCAATCTTGCTGAGGAGATTCCCGTCGAGCATCACGATCCGAGATTCGGGACTTTAGCAGCGCAAGCGCTGTGCCGGTTCGATCCCGGCTGCCCGCACCATCAGAGCCGACGGGCGACGCGCGTCATGGATTGACGGCCTCCGTCTCCAGCCGCTTCGGTTCGGCGCGAAAGTCGAGCAGCAGGATCCAGAAACTTGTCAGCGCAATGATGAGCAGGATGAAGCTGCCCTCGAATGCCGTCCCCAGAATCGAGATCAGCGCAGGAAAGGCGAGACCGACGGCGAGGAACGCGGCAAGTGCCAGGGCCGGAAGATCGACGACGAGGATCGCGGCATAAAGCGCGAGCTCGAAGAAGGCATATTCCTTGAGGCGCGGCGAGCTGAGATAGAGCGCAAACATCGCGAACACCGTGATGCGCATGGCGACGCGGGGATGATCCATCAGCCAGCGATCCAGTCGCGCAAGAAGTGATCCGCCTTCCTGCGCCGGCCGGCTCGCGACCACGCGCAGGATGGACAAGGCGAACGGCACCAGCACGAGCGCGAGTGCCGCGAATGCATAGGTTGCGAACGTTGCCGCCTTGCTGTCACCGAGGCCGGCATGATCCATGAGGTCGCGCGCAGCCAGCAGCAGCGACGGATTGATCTCGAAGAGATCGACGAGATGCTGGTCGGGGATCTTTCCGCCCATCGCCAGTTGCCAGCTTGCGAACAGGTCGGGGTACATCAGCCGCGATATCAGGATCGGCAATGCGAAGCTGAACGCCGCAACCGCGATCAGCGTGAGCTTGCGGCTGCGCGGTAGCGGCAGGAAATAGAGCGCGGCCAGCACGGGAAAGAACACCAGCTTGAACGATGTCACGAGGCCGAGCAGCGCGGCGCCGGCGAGCCGCAACGGAAAACTGCGGTCCTCAGGCGTGTCGGACACAGACGGAGAAAGCAGAAACCTCAGCGCAATCGCGGTCAGCATGCCGCTCAGGATCGCGAAGTTGCCGGACGCCTGCACCCATTCGAAACCGACGAACGCGCCGAGCGTGCAGAGCACCCTCAGCGCAACATCGCGCGCGCCCGGGCGCGTTCGGCCAAGACCGGGCAAGAGGAGCCCGCAAAGCACGGCGAGGACAGGAAAGATGCCCTTGTAGTGATCGACCAGAAGTCCACCGGCACACAAGGGGCGGAAGACATCCAGCGTCACCGGCAGATAGGGATAAGAGAGCTTGGTGCCCTTCAGGTTCTTGACGAAATAGGGATCGAGCCCGCTGGCATACGCATCGACCGCCGCGCAATTGACGCGGGTGTCCCAGCCATATTTCATATCGAGCACGGCGTCGTTGGCGAGATTGCCGAGCACCAGCAGTGCGGTCAGTGCGATCAGGCAGGCGAGCCAGAAGTTCCGCCGCGAAGCCATGTCGGCCGAGGGTTCCAACCATCGTGCTGCACCGGTGACGTCGGACACAATCGGATACCTTGTTGGGCCAAGTTTCTCCCGGCGCCAACGCGGCACCAGGCCGTGCCACCATGGACAGGATGGGTTGCGGATTCATCTCCCCTGTGCGTTGCGCGCGCGCTTATGGTGAATCCCTGGTTGCCAGCCGTCCGCCTGGACGGCGGGGAACCGGTTCCCTATCGCCACAACCGCCAGATGAGCCGCGCCACCCCTACCGCGACGCGCGGGCGGCAAGCCAGGCATCAAGCGCTTCGCGCGTGTCCCGGGTCGCCGCCATGCGTGCGAACTGCTCGCTCTCGATGGCGAGGCCTTCCGAGATCGAGACGTTGAGGCCCCGCGTGGCGGCGGTGATGACGCGGGCGACCGCCAGGTGCGAATGCCGCGTGATGCGGCCTGCCAGCGCGAAGGCTGCGTCCAGGAGCTGCCCGTGCGGCACGACCTGGTTGACCAAACCGATCTCATGAGCCCGTTGTGGTGAAAAGGAATCTCCTGTCAGGAGATATTCGAGCGCCCGCTTCCGGCCTGCGAGCCGTGGCAGGCGCTGCGTGCCGCCGAAGGTCGGCGTGATTCCGATCGCAATCTCGGGCTTGGCGAAGCTCGCGTGCTCGCTCGCGACGGCGAGATGCACGGCTTCCGTGATCTCGCAACCGCCGCCGAAGGCGATGCCGTTCACGGCGGCGATGATCGGCTTCGGAAACGCCTCCATGCGCGCCGTCATCGCCTGCCCGCGCCGCACGAAGGCCTTTACCGCCGCGTCCGGCCCGCATTTCACGCTCTCCGAGAACTCGGCGACGTCGGCGCCGGCCGAGAAGGCGCGGTCGCCCGCCCCGGTCAGGATCACGGCGCGGATATCGGCATCGTCCTCGATACGATCGAGGAGCGCCATCAGACGGTCGACGAGGGCGTAGCTCAGCGCATTGAGCTTGTTCGGGCGATTGAACGTCAGCAGCGCGACAGCGCCTCGCGTTTCGGAGAGTACGAGATCGGACAAGTGTAGGCTCCTTCCAGGTCGAATTCCAGGTCGAACAGGCGCGGAAGTCAGCCACAGCGATCTTGTCGTGTATACTCACTAGGCAGTATACATTGGCGATGTCAGGCAAAGGCGACACCACGCGCGAGCAGATCGTCATCGCGGCGACGCGCCTGTTCTATGGCGAAGGCATCAGGGCGGTGAGCATGGACGCAGTCGCCGAGAAGGCCGGCGTCACCAAGAAGACGCTCTATTATCACTTCACCAGCAAGGACGAGCTCGTCGCCGAGACCATCGCGGCCAGGGACCAGCCGACGCTGGAGCTCTATATGCGCTGGTTCGCCGAGACCGAGGGCACGGTGGCCGACAAGGTCCGCTGTCTCTTCACAAGGCTCGGACGCTCCGTGGATACGCCGCGATGGCGCGGCTGCGGCTTCCTGCGCACCATCGCCGAGCTCGCAAACACGCCGGCACATCCCGCGGTCAAGGCCGGCGCGGCGCACAAGAAGCGTTTTGAAGCGTGGCTCGAAACCGAATTGCGCGAGCACGGCGTTGCGGGTGCAGCGGCGCTCGCGCGCCAGCTCGTGATCCTGCTCGACGGCGCCACGACCGTGATGCTGATCCATCGCGATCTCGACTATGTCGACACCGCGGGACGCTTGGCGCTCGGCCTGGTCGAGCAGGCTCGGAAGACAGGCCGCGCTTAAGCCGTCCTTAGCCTCGACGGGTCCGCCGGCGTGACGGGCGACCTCACCAACTCGTGTCCGACGCCGCCCCGCCTGTCAGCCATCCCGAAACATGGGTTGTGCGACGCAGCATAACCGATCAAAAAGCCTCTGATTTTCAGAGGTGAGCTTTGTCCGACGTCAATGCCGACGATTGGGTGTCCTCGGGACACCGACCCATGGGTTTTCCAGAATTCGTCATCGTGATCGCGTCCATCATGGCGCTGAATCCGCTTGCGATGGACATGATGCTGCCGGCGCTGCCCAACATCGGGGCAGCCTTCGCCATTCCCAACGCCAACCATCTTCAGCTGGTGCTCTCCACCTTCCTGATCGGCTTCGGTGCCGGCCAGTTCGTCATGGGCCCGTTGTCGGACCGCTTCGGGCGCCGCCCGGTGCTGCTCGGCGGCATGGCGGTCTATGCGGTGGCGAGCGTGCTGGCGGTCGCCGCGCCCTCGTTCGAGACGCTGCTGCTGGCGCGCGCGCTGCAAGGGCTCGGCACGTCGGCAACGCGCGTGATCGCCACCTCGATCGTGCGCGACTGTTATGTCGGCCGCCGGATGGCGAGCGTGATGTCGCTCGCCATGATGGTGTTCATCGCGGTGCCCGTGATCGCGCCCTCGTTCGGGCAGGCGGTGCTGCTGGTCACACAATGGCGCGGCATCTTCGTCGTCCTGATGCTCTACGGGCTGCTCGCGCTCGCATGGAGCGTGCTGCGGCTGCCTGAAACTCTTCCCGAGTCCGAACGCAGGTCGCTGGCGCCCGCAGACGTGCTCTCGGCGTTCCGGCAGACCGTGACCAACCGCCAGACCATCGGCTATGCGACGGCCGCCGGCAGCGTGATAGGCGCGCTCTTTGCCTATGTCTTCTCGGCGCAGCAGGTCTTCACCGGCGTCTATCATCTCGGCCATTATTTCCCGATTGCCTTCGCCGCGATCGCGGCCGGCACCGCGATCGCCGGCTTCCTCAATGCGAAGCTGGTCGGACGGCTCGGCATGCGCGTGATCTCGCACAGCGCGCTGACGCTCTACACCGCGGTTGCGGGCGTGATGCTGCTGACGGAAAGCCTCGGCATGCTGCCGCTCTCGTTGTTCATGGTGCTGTCCGCCCTGATGATGTTCTCGTTCGGCATGATGGTCGCGAACTTCACCGCACTCGCCATGGAGCCGCAGGGCCACATCGCGGGCACCGCCTCCTCGCTCTACGGCTCGATCACGACGCTGATCGGCATCGTCGTCGGCATGGCGATCGGCCAGAGTTTCGACGGCACGCTGCTGCCGTTCTCGGTCGGCTTCTTCCTGTCGACGCTGGCGGCGCTTGCGATCGTGCTGGTGGTGGAAAAGGGACGGCTGTTCAAGCCGCATCATCGTCCCATCGCATGAGGAACTTCCCGGCCGCGTCGATGTTGTACTGCAGCAATTCGAAAGGCCGCCTCATGGAACCGGAACATCGCGAAGACAACACCACCCCGGATCGGGCGGAAACGGAGCGCCCGACGCCGGGCGCCGACCGAACTGCGTTCACTCCCCCCTTCGCGAGCGAAGGCCTCGAGCGAATCCGCGACAGCCACTGCTGAGCGCAAAGCCTAGTCCGTCGGGCGCCTGCTGGCGCTGAAGTCCTGCGCGGCGCTCTCGGGCGTCGCGCTGCTCGTTCGCGGTGGCACGATCAGCACGACCACGTCTCGAGTCAGGCCGGGCCTGCCCCATAGCGTCGCCTGCACGGTGAACTGGCGCTTGACGAAATGCTCGGCGCGCGCGGACACGGACTCCATCCACCTGCCGCAATAATCCTGGCCGCTGAAACAGAGCGCGGCCCAGCCGCGATCCAATGTCGTCCTTCGCGGCATGCCCCACGTGTACTGAAATTCGAACGGCCGCGCGTAATACGGATGGTCCGGACTGTAGAACGCGGTCGCAAAGGCCAGCGAATCGTCGCCACTGACGGCGCTGAGCGGTTCCCCGGTCAGCTCGTGCCATTCCCGGGTGATCTCATTGGCTACCTGCGCGTAGAAATTCCGGCCCTCTTCGTAGCCGTGATTGTTGCGATAGACGGCGTGAATCGGGGCGGCGACGAAGACAGCGGCGAGCCCAACGATTGCGGTGATGACCGTGACATTGACGGTGTAGAATCTTTCGATCGGGTAGCGCGTGCCGCAAACGATCAGCACGACGAACAGGAACAGCCCTTGCAACGCCCATAGCGACGGCAGATCGGTGCCCATCGCCAGCGACGTCAGGACCGGCAGTACGATCGTGCCGATCGCAACGTAAAAAAGAAGCCGCAGGCCGGAACTCATCGCGGCGAAGTCGGCAGCAAATTGTTTCAGCCGTGTGCCGGCGATGATCACCCAGAAGACGGCCGATACGCTGATGGCCGCCACGAGTCCGAGCAGGAAGTTCTGCACCTCGCCGAGTGAGCTCACGAAGTTGCCGTTGGCGTGCGCCATCGCGTAGGTGAAGGCCGACGCCCCCGTCGTCGCGAGCCAGTAGATATGCGGCGACAACACCGCGAGCCCGACCACGACCGATATCCACGGCGAAGCGGACGTGAAATAGGCGCGGCGCGCGGGATGAGCCAGTGCGGCAAATGCAAAGCTCGCCACGAGGAAGACTGAATAATATTTGCCGACCATCGCCAGCGCCGTCGTGCATCCTACGGCGACCGCCCAGGCCGTGCTGCGGGTCTCGAACGCGCGCAGAAAACACCAGGTCGCGAGCGGCCAGAGCGCAAGCAGCACCGCATTGGCATTGAAGCGCTGGGCGTGGAATTGATAGGCCGGCGTCAGCATCAGGAGCAGCAGCACCAGAATGCGTTTGTGCCCGGTCACGAACTGCCGTGCGATCCGGTCGACGAAAAACAGGGCGAGCCCGGCATTGGCCATCGCCATCAATTGCAGCGACCAGTTGCTGAGCGGGAAAACGGAGGTCCACACCGCCGTAACCCAGCCCATCAGCGGCGGATGCTTGTGGTAGCCCCACGCGAAACGGCGCCCGAGCGTCCAGGCCTCGAGGGTATCAGGGTGCAGGCCGCTGCCGGCATAGGCGACGGCCAGATAGATCGTCCAGAGCGCGACGAAGCACACAATGAGAAGCGGAACGGCCCAACCCGTCTCGACGCCGTCGAGCCAGCGCAGGAAAGGCCGCCGCCATCGCGCCGGCGCGCGATCGGACCGCTCGGCCATCGCCCGAAACGTAAAATCAATCGACACGGGACTCAAATGCAGGAAGGAAGTGATGTGCGAACTGCGCATATCTATTTCAAGTCAGAAACAAATAGCAATGATTGGACACTGGAAGAGTTAAAAGCTGACGCGAGGCTGACAAACGAAAACGGCGCCGCTGATGACAGCGACGCCGCGTAACGATCGGACCGAAGGTGCGAGATGCACCTTCCCTTACCCGGACTTGGCCTTACTCGGTCTTGTCGATGTTCCAGAACACCGGCGTCGCCGGGCCATCGAGCACGCCGGTGAGCGACTTCCGCCACGCGCTCGGCGCCAGATACTGGCCGAGCGGCACGTAGATCACCTGGTCATAGGCTTCCTTCTGGATCTCGGTCGCGATCTTCTTCTGATCGTCGAGCGAGGCGGCGCGGACGAAATCGTCCTTGAGCTTCTCGATCTTGGCGTTTTCCGCCCAGCCGAACCAGCCCTTCTTGCCCTGGCCGCCGATCGACAGATTGGCGATCGGGTTGGACACGTCGGCGCTGACCCAGTTGGTGAAGAACATGTTCCAGCCGCCCTCCTTCGGAGGCTTCTGGCTGGCGCGCCGGCTGACCACCGTCTGCCAGTCGGTCGCCTGCGCGTCGACCTTGAAGCCGGCCTCGCGGAGCAACTGCACCGCGACCGTCGGCTGCGCCTTCAGCGTCACGACGTCGCCGGGCACCATGACCACGACGGGCGTGCCGTCATAGCCGGACTCGGCGAGCGCCTTCTTGGCTTCGGCCATGCCGTTGCCCTTGACCAGCGATTCCGAGCCGACGTCGGTCGCGAACGGCGTATCGCAGATGAAGAACGCACCGCAGATCTTGTAGTATTGGGGATTGCCGACGAGCGCGTCGAGCACGTCCTTCTGGTTCATCGCCAGAAGTGCGGCACGGCGGATCTTCGGATTGTCGAAGGGCGGATAGAGGAAGTTCATGCGCCCAAGGGTCTGGTAGCCGAACTTGTTCAGCGTCTCGGTCTTGAGGTCGGCATTGCCTTCAAGGACGGGCAGCAGATCCCACGGCGGCACTTCCATGAAGTCGATGTCGCCCGATTGCAGCGCGTTCACTGCGGTCTGCGCATCCGGCATGGTGATCCATTCGACGCGATCAACCTTGACCACCTTGCCTCCGGCAGTCCAGCTCGACGCCTCCTTGCGCGGCACGTAGTCGGTGTTCTTGACGTACACCGCCTTCACGCCGGGCTGGAATTCACCCTGCACGAACTTGAACGGACCCGAGCCGATCTGCTCGGGGATCTGCTTGTCCGGCGGCGTTTCGGCGAGACGCTTCGGCATCATGAAGGCGACGCGCGAGGACGGCTTGCCGATGGATTCGAGCACGAGGCCGTAGGGCTCCTTCAGCTTCAGCGTGATCGTCTTGGGGTCGGTCGCCTCGATGCTCGCAGTAAACTGCATCATCTGCTGGCCCATGCCGTCGACCGCGGCCCAGCGCTTCAGCGAAGCGGCGCAGTCTTCCGCCGTCACCGGCGTACCGTCGTGCCACTTCAGGCCGTCGCGCAGCGTGAAGGTGTAGGTGAGCTTGTCGTCGGAGATCTTCCAGTCCGCCATCTGCGGCTGGATCTTGAAATTCGAGTCCGTCGCGATCAGCGTGTCGTAGACCATGTAGCCATGGTCACGCGTGATGTAGGCGGTGGTGAAAATCGGATCGATGATGCGCAGATCCGAATGCATCACCGCGGTGATGGTCTTGCTGGCGGCGGCAAGTACCGGCGAGGCCATCGCCGTCGAAAGCGCAACGACCGATAGCGCAAGTGTGGAGGCGAACGCGCGACGCCCCCGGCGCATCAAGCTCAACATAAAAGTTTCTCCTGACGTGAAACTGTTCAAAGGCAGGTTATTGGTTGAGCATTCGGTTCGTTCTTTAGGCGAACTAACCTCATGCGATGCCTTTGTCTTTCGAGACTTGCAGACAGTGTTGAGCGCGTCAATCCGGTTTCGCTGCAGCCCCAAGCGGCGCGCCCACGGGCTCCACAAAGATCGGTTTGGCTCTACAACGCTTTCCGCCAGTCCCGTCCGCGCCAATGCAATGCGCGTTCCATCTTTCGAAGCTTGAGAGACATTAAGATGAATCCAGCCAATCTTCCCTTCGATTCCGAGGCGATGCTTGAGGGCCTGCGCACCTGGGTGGAATGCGAGAGCCCGACCTGGGACGCGGGTGCCGTCAACCGCATGCTCGATATCGCAGCGCGGGATATGGCGATCATGGGTGCGACGATCGAACGCATCGGCGGCCGACAGGGCTTCGGCGGCGTGATCCGCGCGCGCTTTCCGCATCCGAAACAGGGCGAGCCGGGCATCCTGATCGCCGGCCACATGGATACCGTCCACCCGGTCGGCACCATCGAGAAGCTGAAATGGCGGCGCGAGGGCAACAAGTGCTACGGCCCCGGCATCTACGACATGAAGGGCGGCAACTATCTCTCGCTGGAAGCGATCCGGCAGCTGGCACGCGCTTCCTTCACCACGCCGCTGCCGATCACCGTGCTGTTTACGCCCGACGAGGAAGTCGGCACGCCCTCGACGCGAGACCTCATCGAGGCGGAAGCCGCGCGCAACAAATATGTGCTGGTGCCCGAACCGGGCCGCGCCGACAACGGTGTCACCACCGGACGTTACGCCATCGCGCGTTTCAATCTGGAAGCGACGGGCCGGCCGAGCCATGCCGGCGCGACATTGTCGGCCGGACGCTCGGCGATCCGCGAGATGGCGCGGCAGATCCTCGCCATCGACGCGATGACGACGGAGGACTGCACCTTCTCTGTCGGCGTCGTGCACGGCGGACAATGGGTCAATTGCGTTGCCACGACGGCCACCGGCGAGGCGCTGTCCATGGCCAAGCGCCAGGCCGATCTCGACCGCGGCGTCGAGCGGATGCTGGCGCTGTCGGGCACGTCCAATGATGTCACGTTCAAGGTGACGCGCGGCGTCACGCGCCCCGTATGGGAGCCCGATGCCGGCACCATGGCGCTTTATGAAAAGGCGCGCGGCATCGCCAAATCGCTCGGCACTGAGCTGCCGCATGCGAGCTCCGGCGGCGGCTCCGACGGCAACTTTACCGGCGCGATGGGCATCCCGACGCTCGACGGCCTCGGCGTGCGCGGCGGCAACGGCCACACGCTCGAGGAGTTCATCGAGGTCGAGAGCTTGGTTGAACGCGGGCGCCTGATGGCCGGCTTGCTGGCGACGCTCGACTGACGACGCAGCCTTCGCACTGCACAATGCGTTGGCAGTCGCGGTTTAAATTTAGCCTTGTCTAAAAATGAGGCGCATCGTACTGCTCGATTGTCCACGCGACGATGCGGGAGAGATCGCAACGAGAGTTCAGGCTTTCGTTGCGGCGCCGACGGAGCAACCGCCCCGGAAACTCTCAGGCAAAAGGACCGTATCGTCAGGACGATCTGGAGAGAGGCGGCGCGATCTTGGGATCGTGACGTCCACCGAAGGGGATAGTCCGGAGCTGACCTCGCCGAGGTCCGCAACGGATCAAGCTCTCAGGTAACCGTGACAGATGGGGCGCCGCCAACGGCCTTTGGCCGGCGGTTAGCCGACTCTAACTCACGGGAGCCCCGAACCTGCCATGACCCATATCGCCATCATCGGCGCCGGCATCACCGGCGTAACGACCGCCTATGCCCTGCTCGAACGCGGATACAAGGTGACGGTGCTCGACAAGCACCGCTACGCCGCGATGGAGACGTCCTTCGCCAATGGCGGACAGCTCTCCGCCAGCAATGCCGAAGTCTGGAACAGCACCGCCACGATCCTGAAAGGCCTGCGCTGGATGTTCCGGCGCGATGCGCCGCTGCTGATGAACCCGCGGCCGAACTGGCACAAATATTCATGGATGAGCGAGTTCGTCGCCAATATCGGCAACTACCGCGCCAACACGGTCCAGACCACGCGGCTCGCGATCGAAGCCCGCAAGCATCTGTTCGAGATCGCGGAGCGCGAAGGCATCGACTTCGATCTCGAACGCCGCGGCATCCTGCACATCTATCACGACAAGAAGGGTTTTGAATCCGGCCTGCAGGTCAATGCGCTGCTGAAGGAAGGCGGGCTCGATCGCCGCCCGGTGACGCCGGAGGAGATCCGCGCCATCGAGCCGACGCTGCGCAAGGACTATTTTGGCGGCTTCTACACGCCGTCGGATGCGACCGGCGATATCCACAAGTTCACGCGCGGACTTGCGGAAGCCTGCAAGCGGCGCGGCGCGACCTTTATCCACGAAGCCAACATCGATTCCATTGCCCAGGCAGGTGGCGGCTTTGTCATCGGCTGGGCTGATCTTTCGGCCAGTGATGCTGTCGCATCCGCGCGCGGCATGCTGAAGGCTGATGGCGTCGTGGTCTGCGCCGGTGTGGCCAGCCGCCACTTCGCCGCCCTCCTCGACGAGCGCGTCAACGTCTATCCGGTGAAGGGCTATTCGATCACCGTTCAGCTCGACACTGCCGCAAGCCGCAATGCGA
This sequence comes from Bradyrhizobium sp. LA6.8, assembly GCF_040547935.1. NCBI lineage: Bacteria > Pseudomonadati > Pseudomonadota > Alphaproteobacteria > Hyphomicrobiales > Nitrobacteraceae > Bradyrhizobium > Bradyrhizobium sp. LA6.8. Next base: position 529,227 of record NZ_JBEPQQ010000006.1, on the reverse strand, counting down.
CGCCGACCGTGAGCCTGCTCGACGAAGCCGCCAAGATCGTCACCAGCCGGCTCGGCGCCGATCGTTTCCGCGTCGCAGGCACCGCCGAATTCAACGACTTCAACCGCGACATCCGCGCCGACCGCGTGCAGCCGCTGGTCGACTGGGTGCGCAGCAACTTCCCCGGCGTCGAAACGTCCAAGGTCGTGCCCTGGGCCGGGCTGCGGCCGATGATGCCGAACATGATGCCCGTGGTGCGCGCAGGACGGATGCCGGGCGTGTTCTTCAACACCGGCCACGGCCATCTCGGCTGGACCTTGTCGGCGGCGACCGCGCAGATGATTGCCGGGACCATCGACGGCTGGCGCGGGCTCAACGCACCGCCGACCGCACCCTCACTCAGGGTTGAGCGCGAGTTCCGCCATGCATCCTGAGTGGCCGATATCGGAGGCTCGGCGGCCTCTTGCGACCGCCCTGCCCTTGGCACACAATTTGCCCCGAAAGGTCGGCTTCTCCGGCCGGCTTTCCAGCCCGAGTGACAGGCGTGCATGATAGACAGAACCGATTCCACGGGGGCCTCTCGGCCCCACAAGTTCCGCAGCCGGAGATAGGTGCATGCTAGGTTATCTCATTCGCCGCGTTCTGGCCGCGGTGCCCGTGATGGGCGTCGTCGCGCTGTTCGTCTTCCTGCTGCTGCGGCTGACGCCGGGCGATCCCGCCGCCATTCTCGCCGGCGACAACGCGACGCCGGAACGGCTGGAACGCATCCGCGACTCGCTCGGCCTCAACGAGCCGCTGATCGTGCAATTCATCACCTGGGTGAACAAGCTGCTGCACGGCGATCTCGGGACGTCGCTGATCTCCAACCTGCCAGTCATGAAGATGATCAGCCAGCGCGTCGAACCGTCGATCTCGATCGCGCTCTCGACAATCATTCTCGCCGTCATCGTCGCCGTGCCCCTGGGCGTCATCGCGGCGTGGAAGCACGGCACCTGGATCGACCGTTTCGTGATGGGCCTTTCCGTGCTCGGCTTCTCCGTGCCGGTGTTCGTGGTCGGCTATCTCCTGATCGAGGTCTTCGCGATCGACCTGCGCTGGGTGCCGGTGCAGGGCTTCCGCAGCATCTTCAACGGCTTTGGACCGTTCTTCGAACGCATCATCCTGCCGACCTGCGCGCTCTCCTTCATCTACATCGCGCTGATCGCGCGCATGACGCGCGCGGCGATGCTCGACGTGCTTGGTGAGGACTACGTCCGCACCGCCCGCGCCAAGGGCATCAACGAGGTCGCCGTGATGATGCGCCATGCGCTGCGCAATGCCGCGGTGCCCGTCATCACCGTGATCGGCACCGGCTTTGCGCTGCTGATCTCCGGCGTCGTTGTCACCGAGAGCGTGTTCAACATCCCCGGCATCGGCCGCCTCACGGTGGACGCGGTGCTGGCGCGCGACTACCCAGTCATCCAGGCGATGATCCTGCTGACGTCGCTGATCTATGTCGTCGTCAATCTCCTGATCGACGTCGCCTACACGCTGCTCGATCCCCGGATCCGGTACTAGGGCTAAGGATAGCAACAAAAATGTCCGTCGATAGCCTTCCCCAGTCGTCCATTCCGATCACGTCGCCATTGCGGCCGCGTTTCGGGTTCCTCACCTCGACGCCGATCATCGCGGCGGCCACGATCTTGCTCGCGCTGATCGTGCTGGTCTCGATCCTGGCGCCGCTGATCGCGCCGCACGATCCGGTCCAGCTTGCGCCCTCGCAGCGGCTGAAGCCGGCCTCGGCGCAATTCCTGCTCGGCACCGACGCCTATGGCCGTGACCTCTTGTCGCGCGTCATCTATGGCGGCCGCATCTCGCTCCTGATCGGCATCGGCTCGGCGATCCTGTCGATCGTCATCGGCCTTGCGATCGGCCTGGTCTCCGGCTTCTTCAAGCTGGTCGATGCCGTCCTGATGCGCGTCATGGACGGCCTCATGGCGATGCCGAGCATCCTGCTCGCGATCGCCGTGGTGTCGCTGTCCGGCGCCAGCATCTGGACCGTGCTGGTCGCGATCACCATCCCCGAAATACCGCGCGTGGCACGCCTGGTGCGCTCGGTCGTGCTGTCCGCGCGTGAGGAGCCTTACGTCGAGGCTGCGATCTCGGTCGGCTCCAGTTTGCCAAAGATCATGTGGCGCCATCTGATGCCGAACACGATCGCACCGCTGATCGTCCAGGGCACCTATGTCTGCGCCTCCGCGATCTTGACCGAGGCCATCCTCTCCTTCCTCGGCGCCGGCATCTCGCCGGAGACGCCGACCTGGGGCAACATCATGGCCGAGGGCCGCCAGTATTTTCAGCTCAAGCCGACGCTGATCTTCTGGCCAGGCCTGCTGCTCTCGATCGCCATCCTCAGCATCAATTTGATCGGCGACGCCGCCCGCGACGCCCTCGATCCCCGCATGAAGCAGCGGGAGGGCAAGTGATGACGGATCAAGTGATGACCAACCCAGTTCTCGACATCAACAATCTCGTCGTCTCCGTCGGCAAGAAGCCGAAGGGCGCCAACATCATCGACGGCATCTCGATCCAGGTGCACAAGGGCGAAACACTGTGTCTCGTCGGCGAAAGCGGCTCGGGCAAGTCGGTGACCTCGCTCACGACGATGGGCCTGCTGCCGAAGGGCACGCTGGTTCCGACCGGCGGCAGCGTCAAGCTGGTCGGCGAAGAGATTCTCACCGCGACCGATCGCCGCCTGCGCCAGCTCCGCGCGACGCAGATGGCGATGATCTTCCAGGAGCCGATGACCGCGCTCAATCCGGTGGTGCCGGTCGGCCGCCAGATCGACGAAGTGCTGCGCGCCCACACCGATCTCGACGCCAAGGCGCGGAAGAAGCGCATCCTCGACATGATGGAGCAGGTCCGCCTGCCCCAGGTCGAGCGCATCTTCGCTTCCTATCCGCATCGCCTGTCCGGCGGCCAGCGCCAGCGCATCATGATCGCGATGGCGCTGGTGCTGGAACCGAAGCTGCTGATCGCCGACGAGCCGACCACCGCGCTCGACGTCACCACGCAGAAGCAGATCTTGACGCTGATCCGCGACCTCCAGCGCGATCACGGCACGGCCGTCCTGTTCATCACCCACGACATGGGCGTGGTTGCCGAGATCGCCGACCGCGTCGCCGTGATGCGGCAGGGCCGGCTGGTCGAGACCGGTCCGCTCGAGACCGTGCTGCGCAACCCGACCATGGAGTACACCCGCAATTTGCTTTCTGCGGTGCCGAGCCTGGTGCCGCGCGCGGCGCGGCCCGAGACCAAGGAGCCGGTGGTGCTGGAGGCCAACGAGCTCGGCAAGGTCTATAAGGAGCGCGCCTTCTTCGGCAAAGGCCGCGAGGTCGTCGCCGCCGACAAGGTCACGCTGACGCTGCGCAAGGGCCGCACGCTCGGCATCGTCGGCGAGAGCGGCTCGGGCAAGTCCACCGTCGCGCGGTGCATCGTGCGCCTGATCGATCCGACCTCCGGCGGCGTGCGTCTCGCCGGCCGCGAGATCGCCGACATCTCGCGCCGCCTGCTCCAGCCGCATCGGCAGAAGATCCAGATCGTGTTCCAGGATCCCTATCGCTCGCTTAACCCGCGCATTACCGTCGGCGAGAGCATCGCGGAAGGCCCGATCAATTACGGCACCTCGCATGCCGATGCGATGAAGCGGGCGCGCGAACTGCTCGAGCTCGTCGGCCTGCCCGCGGACGCAGTGACGCGCTATCCGCACCAATTCTCCGGCGGCCAGCGCCAGCGCATCGCCATTGCGCGTGCGCTCGCGCTCGACCCCGACGTGCTGGTCGCGGACGAAGCGGTCTCGGCACTCGACGTCTCGGTTCAGGCGCAGGTGCTGGAACTGCTCGACGAGATCCAAAATCGGCTCGGCATCGCCATCCTGTTCATCACCCACGATCTGCGCGTCGCAGCCCAGATCTGCGACGAGGTCGTGGTGATGCAGCACGGCCGTGTCGTCGAACAGGGCCTTGCCGCCGAGGTGCTGACGCATCCGAAGGAAGCCTACACCAGGGCGCTGCTGGAGGCCGCACCGGGCCGCGGCTGGGATTTTGCGAACTTCAGGCCGGTGTCGGAAGGCGTCGCGGCGACGGCTTAGGTTTGTCCACTCGTCATTGCGAGCGGAGCGAAGCAATCCAGAGTCCCTCTGCGGAGACGGTCTGGATTGCTTCGCTTCGCTCGCAATGACGGGTAGCGACCATCATCATTCGAAAATGACTTAAAGCCATGCGCGGCGGCATGGGCTCCTCGCTTGCCCCCGCCTCGAAGCCAAGGCTAACGTCGCGCACTTTCAAACGCTGGACCAGAATTAATGACACGTATCGCCGTCGGCGGCTTCCTGCACGAGACCAACACGTTCGCCCCGACGAAGGCGACTTTCGCGGACTTCCAGCATGGCGGCGGCTGGCCGGCCATGACGGAAGGCGCCGACGTATTGAAGGTGATGCGCCGCATCAATGTCGGCCTCGCCGGCTTCGTCGACAGCGCCGAAGCGAATGGCTGGAACCTCATTCCGACGATCGCCTGCGGCGCAAGTCCGTCGGCGCATGTCACCAGGGACGCCTTCGAACGTATCGTGAAGGTGATGGTCGACGGTATCGCCGCCGCCGGCCCGCTCGATGCGGTCTATCTCGACCTGCATGGCGCGATGGTGACCGAGCATCTCGACGACGGCGAAGGAGAGATTTTGGCGCGCGTGCGCCGCGTCATAGGCAAGGACGTTCCGCTCGTTGCCAGCCTCGACCTGCACGCCAACGTCACGCCCGAGATGATGGAACACGCGGACGCGCTGATCGCCTACCGCACCTATCCGCATGTCGACATGGCCGAGACCGGCCGCGCCTCCGCAAGGCACCTCGCCCTGCTGCTGCAGACCAGGCAGCGCTTTGCAAAGTCGTTTCGCCAATTGCCGTTCTTGATCGCGATCAGCTGGCAATGCACCAATGACTTTCCCACCAAGGGCATCTACGAAAAACTTGCCGCGCTCGAGAGCGACGCCGTTCCGACGCTGTCCTTCGCGCCCGGCTTCCCCGCCGCAGACTTCCGCGACTGCGGCCCGAGCGTGTTCGCCTATGGCAAGACGCAGGCCGATGCCGACCGCGCGGCCGATGCGATCGTCAAACTGATCGAAAGCCACGAGGACGATTTCGACGGCAAGATCTGGTCGCCCGACGACGGCGTGCGCCATGCGATGGAACTCGCCAAGGGCGCGAGCAAGCCGATCATCATCGCCGACACCCAGGACAATCCCGGCGCCGGCGGCGATTCCGACACCACCGGCATGTTGCGCGCACTGGTGCGCAACAAGGCGAGCGCCGCGACCGGCGCGATCTACGACCCGGTCTCGGCCAAAGCCGCGCATGCGGCCGGCGTCGGCGCCACCGTGACGCTGTCGCTCGGTGGCAAGTCCGGCATTCCCGGCGACGAGCCCTATCGCGAGACCTTCATTGTCGAAAAGCTCTCCGACGGCCGCTTCATCGCGCCCGGCCCCTACTACGGTGGCCGCGAGATGGAGATGGGTCCCTCCGCATGCCTGCGCATCGGTGACGTCCGCATCGTCGTCTCCTCGCACAAGGCGCAGCTCGCCGATCAGGCGATGTACCGCTATGTCGGCATCGAGCCGACTGCGCAGAAGATTCTGGTCAACAAGAGCTCGGTGCATTTCCGCGCCGATTTCGAGCCGATCGCGGAAAAGCTGATGATCTGCGCCGCGCCCGGCGCGATGCCGGCCGACACAGCCACCCTGCCCTGGACGCGCCTGCGGCCGGGCATCCGCATCAAGCCGAACGGCCCCGTTTTCACGCCCCCATCACGCTAACCGGACAGGAACACATGCCCACGATCGAGCGCATCGACGGCTTTGCCGACGAACTCACCGCTATCAGGCGCGACCTTCACGCCCATCCCGAGATCGGCTTCGAGGAAGTGCGCACCTCCGGCATCGTCGCCGACAAGCTGAAGAGCTGGGGCATCGAGGTGCACCGCGGTCTCGGCGGCACCGGCGTGATCGGCGTCATCAAGGGCAAGGGTTCGGGCAGCAAGCGCATCGGGCTTCGTGCCGACATGGACGCATTGCCGATGGAAGAGAACACCAATCTGAAATGGAGTTCGAAAATCCCCGGCCGCTTCCACGGCTGCGGCCATGACGGCCACACCACCATGCTGCTCGGCACCGCGCGCTACCTCGCCGAGACCAAAAATTTCGACGGCACCGTGCACCTGATCTTCCAGCCGGCCGAGGAAGGCCTTGGTGGCGCTCGCGCGATGATCAAGGACGGCCTGTTCGAGAAGTTTCCCTGCGACGAGCTCTACGGCCTGCACAACGCGCCCGACCTCAACCTCGGCGAGATCGCGATCCTGCCCGGCCCCGCGATGGCCAGCGCCGACTTCTTCGACCTGCGCATCACCGGCTACGGCGCGCATGGCGCGATGCCCGAACGCTCCAAAGACGCGGTGATCATCGCGACCACGCTGGCGCAGGCGATCCAGACCATCGTCAGCCGCAACGTCGAGCCGCTGCAGGCCGCCGTCATCTCGATCACGCAGATTCACGCCGGTTCCGCCTACAACGTCATCCCCGGCGAGGCCCATCTCTGCGGCACCATCCGCACCTTCTCGGATGAAGTCCGCGCCCTGATCGCCGAACGCATCCGCACGATCTGCGCCGGCATCGCGAGCGCCTATCAGTGCGTGATCGAAGCCGACATCCGCGACACTTTCGGCGTGCTGGTCAACCAGGTCGAGCAGTCCAAGGTGGTCGAGGAGGTCGCGCGCACCGTCGTCAACCCCGCCAACGTGATCACCCGCGCCCAGCCGAAGATGGGCAGCGAGGATTTCGCCGACATGCTGCAAACCATTCCCGGCGCCTATTTCTGGATCGGCCACGACGGCTCGGTGCCCGTGCACAATCCCGGCTTCGTGCTCGACGACAAGATCCTGCCGATCGGCGCCAGCATGTTCGCCCGGATCATCGAAACGCGCATGCCGGTAGGTTAGCAATGCACAAAAAGAGCGTCGAAGAGGCCGTCACCTCGCTGCACGATCTCTCCGCGGTCGATCTGATCGCGGGCTATCGGGCCAAGCAGTTCTCGCCGAGCGAGGTGCTGGAGGACGTGCTTGCGCACGTCGCTGCGTGGGAACCGCATCTCAAGGCGCTCTACGCGTTCGATCCCGACAGCGCGCGCGAGGCCGCGAAGGCCTCGACCGCGCGCTGGAGCGGGGGCGAACCTTCCGGCGCGCTCGACGGCGTGCCTGTGACGGTGAAGGACAACATCGCGACCAAGGGCGTGCCCGTCCCGCTCGGCGCTGCGAGCGTGAAGCTCGTCCCGGCCGAGAAGGACGCTCCGCCCGCTGCGCGCCTGCGCGAGGCCGGTGCGATCATCTTCGCAAAAACCACCATGCCCGATTACGGCATGCTGTCCTCGGGACTCTCCAGCTTCCATGCGCTGGCGCGCAATCCCTGGGACCTCTCCAAGAATCCCGGCGGCTCCAGCGCGGGCGCAGGCGCCGCTGCTGCGGCCGGCTATGGCCCCTTGCATCTCGGCACCGATATCGGCGGCTCGGTCCGCCTGCCTGCGGGCTGGTGCGGTCTCGTGGGCCTGAAACCGAGTTTTGGCCGCGTGCCGATCGACCCGACCTATGTCGGCCGTGTCGCCGGTCCCATGACCCGCACGGTCGACGATTGCGCGCTGATGATGAGCGTGGTTGCAAAGCCCGACCGGCGCGACGGCATGAGCCTGCCCGCCGAGCCTCTCAACTGGAAGGGCCTGGAGAAATCCCCGCGCAAACTGCGCATCGGCCTGATGCTCGATGCCGGCGTCGGCCTGCCGGCAGAAAGGCCGGTCCGCGATGTCGCGGTGAAAGCCGCAAAGGCGTTCGAATCCGCAGGTAGCGTCGTCACCGAGGTCGACGGCATTTTGACCCGCGAGATGCTCGACGGCCTCGACAATTTCTGGCGCGCGCGGATGTGGGACGATCTGTCAAAACTGACGCCGGCCGAACAGGCAAAGGTGCTGCCCTACATCTTCAAATGGGGCGCGTCCGGCGCAAAGCTCTCGGGTGTGGATGTCATTCGCGGCTTCAACCAGACCATGGCGATCCGGGCGGCCGCTTCAAAACTATTCTGCGAGCTCGACTATGTAATCTCGCCGACCGCGCCGAACGTGAACTATGCGGCGGACTGGGCTTCACCCACCAACGATCCGATGCGGCCGTTCGAGCACATCTGCTATACCGTGCCGTGGAATATGTCGGAAAACCCCGCGGTTTCCATCAACGGCGGCTTCGACGCCAACGGCTTTCCCATCGGCGTGCAGATCGTCGGCCGCCGCTTCGACGATATCGGCGTGCTCGGCATGGCCAAGGCGTTCGAGGGCTTGCGCAGCGCACAGAAGCCCTGGCCGAGCCCGCCGGCAAAGTAGGCATTCCGTCATGGCCTGGCTTGTCCCGGCCATCCACGTTCTTGTACTGCTCGCATGCCCAGTCCGCGCAAGACGGACAACGGCGACCATGCGTCTCGTCTCATTGAGATCGCACTTAAGATGAGGAAGGAAACCACCATGGCGTATGAGACCATCAAGTACGAGGTCGCCGAGCAGATCCTCACCATCACGCTGAACCGGCCCGACAAGCTCAACGCCTTCAACGCGCAGATGCAGGCCGAGCTGATCGACGCGTTCGACGCCGCCGACAAGGACGACGACGTCCGCGCCATCATCGTCACCGGCGCCGGCCGCGGTTTTTGCGCGGGCGCTGATCTCTCCTCGGGTGCGGATACCTTCGATCGCGATGCGCGGCGCGGCCCGGTCAAGCGTTTCGCGGACGGCAAGGTCGACTACAGCGATCCGCAGGTGCGCGACGGCGGCGGCCAGGTGACGCTGCGCATCTTCAAGTGTCTGAAGCCCGTCATCGCCGCCGTGAACGGCCCTGCCGTCGGCATCGGCGTCACCATGCAACTCGCGATGGACATCCGCATTGCCTCGGATGCCGCCCGCTTCGGCTTCGTGTTCTCCCAGCGTGGCATCGTGCCGGAGGCCGCCTCGAGCTGGTTCCTGCCGCGCATCGTCGGCATCTCGCAGGCGCTGGAATGGTGCTATTCCGGCCGCGTCTTCCCGGCCCAGGAAGCGCTCGCGGGGCGTCTCGTCAGCAAGGTCGTAGCCCCCGATGATCTCTTGCCGACCGCCCGTGCGCTCGCCAAGGAATTCGCCGCCAAGACCGCGCCGGTGTCGGTCGCCCTGATCCGCCAGATGATGTGGCGCATGATGGGTGCGGACGATCCCATGGAAGCCCACAAGGTCGACAGCCGTGGCATCTATACGCGCGGCCGCTCGGACGACGTTAGGGAAGGCGTGGTGTCATTCCTGGAGAAGCGTCCGGCGCAGTTCAAGAACAAGGTGTCGAGCGATATGCCGGATTATTTTCCGTGGTGGAGCGAGCGGGAGTATAAGTAGAGGGATCGTAGGGTGGGCAAAGGCGCTCTTGCGCCGTGCCCACCATCTATCAGCAATCGAAACCAGAATGGTGGGCACGCTTCGCTTTGCCCACCCTACGGCACCGTCACTCCATCACCAGCGCCACCCGCCCGATCGCCTTGCGGTCGATCAACAGCCGCATCGCTTTGGCATAATCCTGCAGCGGCAGGCGGTGCGAGACATTCGGGCGCAGCTTGCCTTCTTCCGCCCATTGCAGCAGCGCCTTCAGGCGCACCTCGCCGAGCGCGGGATTCTTCCGTACCGCCTCACCCGCACGCACGCCGAGCACGCTGGCGCCCTTGATCAGCAGCAGGTTTGTCTTCGCCGAGCCGATGCCGCCGGTAAAGCCGATCACCAGCAGCCGTGCGCCCCAGGCAATGCAGCGCATCGAGTTCTCGAACACCTCGCCGCCGACGGGATCGAACACGACGTCGGAGCCACGGCCATCGGTGATGCGCTTGACGGCATCGCGAAACGGTTCGCGATCGTAGCGCACGAGATGATCGGCGCCGCGCGATTTCGCGATGGCGAGCTTCTCGTCGCTGGAGGCCGTCGCGATCACGGTCGCGCCCAGCATCTTGCCGATCTCGACTGCGGCAAGCCCCACGCCGCCGCCGGCGCCATGCACCAGCAACACCTCGCCCGGCATGACCCGGCCGCGATCGATCAGCGCGTGATAGGCGGTGCCGTGGCCGGCGAGATAGGTCGCAGCTTCCGCGTAGTCGAACGTCGACGGCATCGGCGTTAGCTGCGTCGGCATCACCACCGCTTCGTCGGTGAAGGCGCCATGGCGCATCTTCACGATGACCTTGTCGCCGACGGACACGCCGCTTGCCTCTGCGCCCACCTCGGTGACGTCGCCGGCGGCCTCCATGCCGGGCGTGAACGGCAGCTCCGGCTTGAGCTGATATTCGCCGGCCGCCATCAGCACGTCCGGAAAGTTCAATCCGGCGGCGCGGATCGCAACGCGCACCTCACCCGGTTTGACGGCGCGCGACGGAAACTCCTCCAGCCGCAACGTCTCGGGCGCGCCGAGTTCGCGGCAGACGACAGCCCGCACCATCAGGCCGCACTCGCCTTGCTGCGTTCGAGCGCCTCGCGGATCAGCGGCAGGCGGTCGTTGCCGAAGTACATGTCGGTCTTGCCCACGAAGATCGTCGGTGAGCCGAAGCCGCCGCGTGCCACGACCTCTTCCGTGTTGGCCTTGAGCTGGTCCTTGATTGCCTGCTCGGAGATGCCGGCAAAGAACTTCTGCTCGTCGACACCGACCTTCCTGCAGATCTCGGCGAGCACGGCGTCCTGCGAGATGTCCTTGTCGCCGCCCCAATAGGTCTCGAACACGGCAGTGGCGAACGGCACCATGTCTTTCCCCAGCCAGATGCAGCCGCGCATGACCTTCACGCTGTTCACCGGGAACACCGTCGGCGGCATCTTGATCGCGAGGCCGGCCGAGCGCGACCAGTCGGCGAGGTCTTTTTTCATGTAGCGCGCCTTCAGCGGCACCGGCGTCTCGCGCTGCGCGTAGACGCTCGGATTGACCGTGTTGAAGATGCCGCCGACCAGGATCGGCCGCCAGATGATCTCGGCCCCCAGCTCCTTTGCCAGCGGCTGGATGTTGTGGAAGGCGAGGTAGGTCCAGGGGCTGGAACAGTCGAAGAAGAATTCAATCATGGCGTTTCCTTTGCGTCTTGTTTGTCGTGCTCTATCCCCGTCATTGCGAGCGACTTGTCCGCCATAGCTCGAAGAGCGACGGCGGAAGCGAAGCAATCCAGAATCTTTCCGCGGAACCAGTCTGGATTGCTTCGTTGCTTCGCTCCTCGCAATGACGATGGGGCGAGCAGCCTACTTCTTTCCCAGCACTTCCTTGGCACGCTGGCCGAACATGATCTTGCGTGATTCCTCGTCGAACGGCTCCTTCACGAACTTGCCGATCGCAAGCCCCGCCTGCACCTGCGGCCGTGCGCGCACCTCGGCGTACCAGTGTTTCACGTTCGGATAGTCGTCGAGCGTAAAGCCCTGCGCCTTGTGGGTCATGGTCCAGGGGAAGCAGGCGATGTCCGCGATGGAATAGTCGCCGGCGACATAGGCGCCGGTCTTGGCCAACTGCCGGTCGAGCACGCCATAGAGCCGCGCGGCCTCGTCGCGGTAACGCTCAATCGCATAAGGGATCTTTTCAGCAGCATAGAGCGCGAAATGGCCGTGCTGGCCGAGCATCGGCCCGAGGCCCGCCATCTGCCACATCACCCACTGGATGGTCGTCGAGCGGCCGCGCAGATCGCCGGCCAGGAAGCGGCCGGTCTTTTCCGCGAGGTAAATCAGGATTGCACCGGTCTCGAACGCCGAGAACGGCGCACCGCCGTCGGCGGGTGCGTGGTCGACGATCGCGGGAATGCGATTGTTGGGGGAGACCGCCAGAAATTCGGGGCTGAACTGCTCGCCGGCGCGGATATTGACGGGCTTCGCGTCATAGGGGAGCCCGAGTTCCTCCAGCATGATCGAGATTTTCCAGCCGTTCGGCGTCGGCGCATAATAGAGGTCGATCATCGCCCTTCCCTGTCGTCGCCAATGGAATAGAGAGCGACTTTTGTTGTTCTGTACCTTGACGTTAAGACATGGCAGGAAGGGGCGCAACACAACCTGCCGGGAGAGCCGCCATGCTGTTTCCAACCACGATCGCCGGCTCCTTGCCGAAACCCGAATGGCTTGCCGAGCCCAACATGCTGTGGGCGCCCTGGAAGTCGCAAGGCGCCGAGCTTCTCCGCGCCAAGCGCGATGCGACGATGCTCGCCGTCAAGGTCCAGGAGGATGCGGGCATCGACATCGTCACCGAGGGCGAGCAGGCCCGCCAGCATTTCGTGCACGGCTTCCTGGAGAAGATCGACGGCATCGACTTCGCCCACAAGGTCGAGATGGGCATCCGCAAGGACCGCTACAAGGCAATGGTGCCGCAGGTGGTCGCGCCGCTTCAGCTCAAAGGTCGCGTTCATGCCGACGAGGCGCGCGTGGCGCGCACGCATACGAAAAAGAAGCTGAAGTTCACCCTGCCCGGCCCGATGACCATCATCGACACGATTGCGGACCGCTACTACGGTGATCGCGTCAAGATGGCCTTTGCCTTCGCCGATCTCCTCAACGAGGAAGCCAAGGCATTGCAGGCCGACGGCGTCGATCTCGTGCAGTTCGACGAGCCCGCCTTCAACGTCTACATGGACGAGGTCAACGACTGGGGCATCAAGGTGCTGGAGCGTGCCGCGCAGGGGCTGACCTGCGCCACCGCCGTGCACATCTGCTACGGCTACGGCATCAAGGCCAACACCGACTGGAAGGAGACGCTCGGCGCGCAGTGGCGGCAGTACGAGCAGATCTTTCCGGCGATCGACGCAAGCCCGATCCAGCAGGTCGCGATCGAGTGCCGCAATTCGAAGGTGCCGCTCGACCTGCTCGCGCTGCTCAAGACCAAGATCGTGCAGGCCGGCGTGATCGACGTCGCCAGCGACACGGTAGAGACCGCCGAGGACGTCGTGCAGGTGATCGACGCGGTGTCGAAGTTCGTTCCCAAGAGCAACATCATCGCCACCACCAATTGCGGCATGGCGCCGATGCGGCGGGAGATCGCCGAGGCCAAGCTGATGGCGCTCGGCGCCGGTGCCGCGCTGGCGCGCGAGAAGCTGGGGTGATGGTGCTCCGAACGGCACTCGTCGTTACGGCTCTTGCGGCGATCACGTTGGCGGCGCGCGCGGAGGATCGCTCCGTGCTGCTGAATTGCAAGGCCATGGTCGAGCGTGCGTCGAAGGATACGGGTACGGCAACCGAGGCTGAGCTCACCCGCTGCCGCCAGATCATGCGCGAATGGGCGCTGCGCGATGCGCGGACGACGGTGGATGAGCAAGGGCGGCCGCTGAAATAGCCACACGCTCGCTGCGTTCCCTCCCCCTTGCGGGGACGGTCAGGCGCGGTGTGCGCTGGGGTGCAGTGTGACCTCATAGCCGGCGCTCATCGCGCGCAACGTCGATGGCGGGGTCAGCAACTGCGCATCGTCAAGCTCTCGCGCGCCTTCAACATAACCCGCCGTCGACCACAACAGCGTCCCGCCCCGCATCAGTAGAAAGCTTTCCTCGCCCTGCTGCAGCATCGCGCCGTCTGGAAGCTGCTCGAGCGGCACCAGCAGCGCGTGAAGCCGCTTCTTGCCGTGATCGAGCCGCTCGTGGTGCAGCACCGTGTCGATATCGTGCATGCGAACGTCACGGACGCGGTTGCCCTTCTCCCACGCGGCCCGGAAGCGATTGGCGTCGTCACGGCGGCAGTAGAAGCAGGGGCGATGGCCGGCGGCGAGCGCGGTGGCCTCGTCGAGGAAGAACAGCTCGGTCCAGCTATGCGTCGTCATCACCTCGCGACGGCGGCCGCGGAATTCGCAAACACAGGTGAGCCAGGCCGGCGACGACCACCGCTTCTTGAGCAGCGTCCTGGTCGCGGGATCATGGATGATGCCGCGATTGCCGGTGAACAGGCCACGGTGCGGCGTGGCGATGATGTCGCCGGTCGGCGTGACACGGTTTTGCAGGGGCATGGCCACCTCCACCTGTCATTGCGAGCGAAGCGAGGCAATCCAGAAATGCGTCTGCGGAAGTCGTCTGGATTGCTTCGTCGCTTCACTCACGCCGCGCCGTCGCGCAGCGGCGGGTGGTAGGACAGCGCGGTGTCCCAGGGGAAGAAGATCCAGGTGTCCTGCGAGACTTCCGTGATGAAGGTGTCGACCAGCGGGCGTCCCTTCGGCTTGGCGTAGACGGTCGCGAAATGCGCATCGGGCAGCATGTCGCGCACCAGCCTGCCGGTCTTGCCGGTGTCGACGAGGTCGTCGACGATCAGAAGTCCCTTGCCCGTGCCGCCGCCGAGCTTCATCGCCGCCTCGGACATGCCCTTGAGGACCTGGAGCTCGCCCTGCTTGTCGTGGTCGTAGCTGGCGATGCAGACCGTATCGATGATGCGGACACCGAGCTCGCGCGCCACGATCGCGGCCGGCACCAGCCCGCCGCGGGTGATCGCGATGACGGCGTGGAACGGGCCGACCTCGTTGAGCCGCCAGGTCAGCGCCCGGCAGTCGCGGTGGAACTGGTCCCACGAAACAGGAAAGGCCTTGCCGGCCCGCTCCTGCGCGCTCAGTTCCGGTGCTTCGCCAGCCATTGTTGTCTCCTGCCAATCTTCATCCGGCAGCCATTCTGCTACCGGGTGATGTTCAATCCCGCCAGCATTTCCTTCACCGCCGCCATCGCCGCTGCCAGCTTGTCCGCGTCGCGCGAGCGCACCACCAGATTGGTGTTCGGCTTCTGATCTTCGTCCATGAACGGATAGCTGCCGATGATGGTGTCGGGATGGGCGGCGGCGATCGCGCGCAGCGGGCTGCCGATGTCACCTTCGCGCGCATTGGCGCGGACCGATTCGGACAGCATGCGCACGCCCGACTTCAGCTTGGGCGAGACGATGTCCATCATCGCCTGCATGATCGAGGGCACGCCGGCCATCACGATGACGTTGCCGATCTTGAAGCCGGGGGCGAGGATGGTCGCGCTCTGGATCAGCTCGGCGCCATCGGGGATGCGGGCCATGCGCAGGCGGGCCTCGTTGAGGTCCTGCTCGCTCCAGCGCTCGCGGAAGCGGGCGACGACCTCCGGATGGTGGTCGATGCCGACGCCGAACGCCTTGGCGACGCTGTCGGCGGTGATGTCGTCATGGGTTGGCCCGATGCCGCCGGTGGTGAAGACATAGGCGTAGCGATGCCGCAGTGCATCCAACGCCGCGATGATGTCGTCCTCGTCGTCGGAGACGACCCGGACTTCCTTCAGGTCGATGCCGATATTGGTCAGGTATTCGGCGATGAAGCCGATATTCTTGTCCTTGGTGCGGCCGGACAGGATTTCATCCCCGATGACCAGAATGCCCGCCGTGACGATGTCGCTCATACCTTAAGTCCCTCACCTGTCGGCCCGACTTTGCCGAGGTAACGCGTTGAAGTCACGCGGTTTTGCTGCCGAAATAAGCAGTCCTCAGCCATTTTTTGAGGCACCCTCCCGGCTGTCCCCGGCAAACGCCACAACTCCATGCTTATCGCGCTGGCCCAGCCCTTGCTACCTCCTCAGAGTCATGCACTCTTGCCGCATGGCCAGGACGTTGCGGTCTTCACCAAGGCCTGACGACCTGTCGAATGGCGCAACGCCTTGCGGAGACAAGTCGGGATCTATGGCAGTCGCGTTTGATGAAATGAACATTCCCGGCGGGGACCTTCGCCCCGCCTATCAGGAGCTGGCGCGCTGGCTCAAGGAGACGCCTCCCGAGGCGCTCGAATATCGCCGCCAGGAGGCCGAGCTTCTGTTCCGCCGCATCGGCATCACCTTTGCCGTCTATGGCGATTCCGAATCCACCGAGCGACTGATCCCCTTCGACGTGATCCCGCGAATCATGTCCGGCAAGGAATGGGCGCTGCTGGAGAAGGGCCTGAAGCAGCGCGTGCGCGCGCTCAACATGTTCCTGCGCGACATCTATCATGGCCGCGACATCCTGCGCGCCGAGGTCGTGCCCGACGACCTGATCTTCCAGAACCCGGTGTTCCGCCCCGAGATGAACGGCCAGCAGGTGCCGCACGACGTCTACGTGCACATCGCCGGCATCGACATCGTCCGGGTCGATGCCGAGGACTTCATCGTGCTGGAGGACAATGCCCGTACGCCGTCGGGTGTGTCCTACATGCTGGAAAACCGCGAGATCATGATGCGGCTGTTTCCTGACCTGTTCGCCCGCCACAGGGTGGCGCCAGTCGAACGCTATCCGGACGAGCTGCTTTCCGCCCTGCGTTCGGTGGCGCCGCAAGGCGCCTCCGGCGAGCCGACGGTCGCCCTGCTCACGCCTGGCGTCTACAACTCGGCCTACTACGAGCACTCCTTCCTCGCCGACAAGCTCGGCATCGAACTGGTCGAAGGCCGCGACCTCATCGTCAAGAACAACGAAGTGTTCATGCGGACGACCGAGGGAGTGAAGCGGATCGACGTGATCTATCGCCGCGTCGACGACGATTTCATCGACCCCCTCACCTTCCGCCCCGACTCCGTGCTCGGCGTGCCCGGGCTGATGTCGGCCTATGCGGCCGGCAACATCACGCTCGCCAACGCGGTCGGCACCGGCATCGCCGACGACAAGGCGATCTACTCGTACATGCCGGACATCGTGAAATTCTATCTCGGCGAGGAGCCGATCCTGAAGAACGTGCCGACCTGGCGCTGCCGCGAGCCGAAGGACCTCGCCTATGTGCTCGACAATCTCGGCGAGCTCGTCGTCAAGGAAGTCCACGGCTCCGGCGGCTACGGCATGCTGATCGGCCCTGCCGCGACGAAAGCGACAATCGAGGCCTTCCGCGAAAAGCTCAAGCGCGAGCCGGAAGGTTTTATCGCGCAGCCGACGCTGGCGCTCTCGACCTGCCCGACCTGTACGGCAAGCGGCCTCGCGCCACGCCACGTCGACCTGCGGCCCTTCGTGCTCACCGGCAGCAAGAGCACCACGATCGTGCCCGGCGGGCTGACACGGGTCGCGCTCAAGGAAGGCTCCCTGGTGGTGAATTCGAGCCAGGGCGGCGGCACCAAAGACACCTGGATCCTGGACGAGTAGTCAGATGCTGTCGCGTACCGCTGAAAACCTCTACTGGCTCGCCCGCTATGTCGAACGGGCCGAATATCTCGCGCGCACCATCGATGCGACGCTGCGCGTCACCGCGCTTCCCGCCGCCTATATCGGCAAGACCAATGAATGGGACTCCGCGCTTCTCACCGCCGGCGTCGCCGCGAGCTTCTATCAGCAATACGAAGTCGCCAACGAGCACAACGTCGTCGACTACCTCTCGTTCTCGGCAAGCAATCCATCATCGATCAGGAACTGCATCGAGGCGGCGCGGCTGAACTCACGCTCAGTGCGCACCGCGCTCACCAGCGAGATGTGGGACACCATCAACTCGGCCTGGATCGAACTCCAGGAGGTCTGGAGCAAGGGCACCTCCACGCGCGAGGATCTCGCAAAATTCCTGCGCTTCGTGCAGGAGACTTCGCTGCGCTTCGACGGCTCGGCCTACCGGACCATGCTGCGCAACGACGCCTACTGGTTCTCGCGGATGGGCGTGCATCTGGAGCGCGCCGACAACACCGCGCGCATCCTCGACGTGAAGTACCACGTGCTGCTGCCCGAGGAGGAGCATGTCGGCGGCCCGCTCGACTTCTATCAGTGGAGCTCGATCCTGCGCTCGGTCTCGGCGCTGACAGCCTATCACTGGGTCTATCGCGAGACGCTGAAGCCTTGGCTGATTGCGGACCTGCTCATCCTCAACGACACGCTGCCGCGCTCGCTGGCAAGCTGCTACGGCAATCTCGTGCGCAATCTCGACCAGATCGGCGTCGCCTATGGCCGCCAGGGCCCCGCCCAGCGCCATGCCCGCGGCATCCGCAACCGGCTGGAACACAGTAATATGAACGACATTTTCCAGCATGGCGTGCATGAATTCATTCAGGAATTCATCACGGACAATTCCAGGCTGGGCGAAATCATCACGAAGCAGTATTTGATCTGATGTCCCCCGGCTGACGAAAACGGGATATCGTCATGGCCGGGCTTGTCCCGCCCATCCACGTTCTTGCTTTTGCGCGGCGAGGAAGATCGTGGATGCCCGGGACAAGCCCGGGCATGACGAGCTTCTTCGCAATAGGCAGCGGGTCTAACCACTAACTTCACGGTCCACCATGCGCCTGCGAATCCTGCACACCACGACCTATCGCTACGAGCCGCCGGCCACGAGCGTGATCCAGATCCTGCGCATGACGCCCGGCAGCCATGACGGGCAATATGTGGCGGAGTGGCAGATCGACGTCTCGACCGACACCAAGCTCGACACCCATGAGGACGCCTTCGGCAACGTCACCCATGTGCTGTCCTGCGGACCCGTCGGCGACATCAAGATCACCGCCGAGGGCCTGATCGAGACCCACGACACCGGCGGCGTGCTGCGCGGCGCCGACGAGCGCTTTCCGGCCGGCATGTTCTTGCGCGCCACCGACCTCACCACCGTCAATCCGGCGATGACGGCGGTCGCGCGGCAGTTGCGCAGCGAGGCCGAGAGCGACACGCTCGGCTTCCTGCACACGCTGATGACGCAAATCAGCGATCACATGACCTTCGACGAGGATCCGACCAACAGCGGCACCTCGGCGGCGGAAGCGTTCACGCTCAAGCGCGGCGTCTGCCAGGACTACGCGCATATCTTCATCGCCTGCGCCCGCAGTGGTGGCGTGCCGGCGCGCTTCGTCTCCGGCCATTTCCTGCGCTCGGACGGCACGGTGCACCAGGATGCCGGCCATGCCTGGGCGGAAGCTTACGTCGACGGTCTCGGCTGGGTCGGCTTCGATCCCGCCAACTGCATCTGCACCACCGACGCCCATGTCCGCGTTGCGATCGGGCTCGACTATCTCGGCGCGGCCCCCGTGCGCGGCACCCGCTATGGCGGCGGCGCGGAGACGCTGACGGTGGCCGTGAAGGTCGAGCAGGCCGGCCGCGGCGGGCAATCGCAGTCCCAGTCACAGCGGCAGAGCTAGGCGCTGCGGTATCTCGTCACGAGGCATCTGCGGCGCAATCACGTCACAGCGTTACAGCTGTAATCGACGACCGCCGCGCTGAAACCGTCCCGTAGCGCCATCTCTTCAACCTCCGTTGTGATCCGTTTCCGCAACAGAGGTTGAGACAGATGCGGCTTCACGAAAAGAACAAGAAGCATTCCGTGCCCCTGCGCGATCCCCACCAGGACATGCTTGCGGGGATCCGGGAGTTGGCTCCCGAGATCAAGGCCCGCGCCGCGGAGATCGAAGCCGCACGCCGCGTCCCGCCCGACCTCGTGGAACGACTACGGTCGATTGGGCTCTTCCGGATGTTCGTTGCGCGGAGCCATGGCGGGCTGGAGCTGGATTTTCCGGCCGGACTGGAGGTCATCAAGGCACTGGCCCGTCTCGACGGCTCGATTGGCTGGATCGCGACTGTCGCCGGAGCCAGCAGCCTCTTCGTCGCAGCGTCCCCCCCGGAATTGTACCAGCGCATCTATCAGGACGGACCCGATACGGCGATCTGCGGCTCATCCCAACCGGGTGGAACGGCAGAGCGCGTGGCCGACGGTTATCGCGTCAAAGGTCGTTGGCCGTTCGCCAGCGGTTGCACGCACGCCGACTGGATCGGCGGGTTCTGCATTGTCACCGAAAACGGCAAGCCGGTCCCCGGCCCGCAGGGCAAGCCGCTGCTTCGCGTCGTTGTGTTGCCGGCGCGCGACTGGGAGATCGAGGACACCTGGCACGCGGCGGGGCTCAAGGGCACCGGCAGCCATCACGTCACGCTGCGGGAGACGCTGGTTCCCGAGGCCAATTTCTTCGATCTCGATGCCGCCCCGCGCCAGTCGGGTCCGCTCTATCGGGCGCTGCGCCAATGGCTGCCATTGGTGCACGGCGCATTCACGGTAGGCATGGCCGAGGGCACCGTCGATGACCTGCTCGCGCTGGCGGGCACCGGAAGGCAGCAATTGTACGCGGCCGTGCCGATGCGGGAGTCCGAGATCTTCCAGTACGATCTCGGCCGGATCTCCGCCGACCTCGGGGCCGCGCAAGCGTTTCATGAGGTCCAGGCCGCCAGCCACTGGCGTCACGCGCTGGCGGGAACGCTGAACGACGAAGACCTCATGAACGAGGGGGCCCGGTCCGCGACCTGGCTCGCCACGACCTGCGTCGGCATCGCGGATGCCTGCTTTGCGCTGGCCGGCGCCAGCGTGGTCTATGACAGCTCGCCGCTGCAGCGGCGCCTGCGCGACCTTCACGTCGCAGCTCAGCACGCCCATGCGCAGCAGCGGCAATATGTCGACGTCGGCAAACTGGCCTTGCGCCGCTCGGCCGGGCATGCCGGCTGAGCGCTCGAGCCGTGCTACACTCGCGGGATCAGACCTGACCCCGCGAGGTAACCCATGGCGACCGTAAAGCTGCTTTCGGACGATGAACTCTCCGCCGAGGCGCGCGCCGTTTTCGACGATATCCGCAAGGTGCGGAAGTCGGACTTCGTCAACAATTTCTGGCGCGCGCTGGCACATGATCCGAAGACGCTGCGGCGGACCTGGGAGAGCATCAAGGAGGTGATGGCACCCGGCGCGCTCGATCCCAAGATCAAGGAAATGCTCTATGTCGCAGTCTCGATCGCGCATGGCTGCAGCTATTGCATCCATTCGCACACCGCGGGCGCACGGGCCAAGGGCATGACCGATGCCGAATATGGCGAGATGCTCGCCATCGTCGGCATGGCCGCGGAGACCAACCGGCTGGTCACGGCGCTCGGCGTCCCCGTCGACGAGGCGTTTCTCGTCGATGCCGCTGACTGAGCGGCAGAGATAGCTGTTTCGCCGGAGAATGACGACCTCCCCCGGGGAATCGGGGGTTTCATGCCTCCCCGAAATTGGCTAGTAATTCCGCGCAAACGCGTTCGGGGACGGGAAATGACCTATTGTTGCGGAATCCTGGTTCGGGACGGTCTGGTGATGATCGCCGACACCCGAACCAATGCCGGGCTCGACAACGTCTCGACCTTCCGCAAGCTCCACATCTTCTCGAAACCCGGCGACCGCATCATGGCGATCGCCAGCGCCGGCAACCTCGCCATCAGCCAGTCGGTGCTGTCGACGCTGACCGAAGGCCTGGAGGACCCCACCACGGGCGAGGTCGAGACGCTGATGAACGCACCGACCATGTTCCAGGCCGCTCAGCGCATCGGCCGGGCGATCCGGGCTGTGCACGCGACCGAAGGACCGGCGCTGCGATCCGAAGACGTCTCCTTCGACGTCTCCTTCCTGTTCGGCGGCCAGATCAAGGGCGCGCGCATGCGCCTGTTCATGGTCTACACCGCCGGCAATTTCATCGAGTGCACCACGGACACGCCCTACCTGCAGATCGGCGAGCACAAATACGGCAAGCCGGTGCTCGACCGCGCCATGCACTACGACGTCGAGCTGTACGAGGCGCTGAAGACCGGCCTGATCTCGATGGACTCGACCATGCGCTCCAATCTCGGCGTTGGGCTGCCGATCGACGTGCTGGTGGTGCGCAGCGATGCCTGCGATGCCGATCTCAACCACCGCATCGAGGCGGGCGAGCCCTATTTCCACGACCTCCGTTCGCGCTGGTCGGCGGCGTTGCGCGCGGCGCATCAGAACATTCCGCGGCCGCCGTACAAGAACGAAAAAGAACCAAAAACCTGACAGCCAACTTGAAGAGAGAAAAGGCAGGAAACGATGAGTGAAGCAAACAAGATCGCAGTGGTGACGGGCGCGGGCACCGGTGTCGGGCGCGCGGCGTCGCTGGCGTTGATGAACATCGGCTTCACCGTGGTGCTGGTCGGGCGCCGGCTCGACATGCTCGAGGAGACCGCGAAGCTCGGCCCCGCGGGCAAGAGCCTGTGCGTCACCGCCGACATGACCAAGCCGGACTCCATTGCCGCGCTGTTCGACAAGGTGAAGGCGACCTACGGCCGGCTCGACGTGCTGTTCAACAATGCCGGCATGGGCGCGCCGGCGGTGAACTTCGAGGATCTTAGCCTCGAGCAGTGGCAGGCGGTGGTGAACACCAACCTCACCGGCCCGTTCCTGTGCACCCAGCACGCCTTCCGCATCATGAAGGACCAGAGCCCGCGCGGCGGCCGCATCATCAACAACGGCTCGATCTCGGCGCACGCGCCGCGTCCGTTCTCGGCGGCTTACACCTCGACCAAGCACGCCATCACGGGCCTCACCAAGGCCTCCAACCTCGACGGCCGCATGTACGACATCGCGGTCGGCCAGGTCGACATCGGCAATGCCGCGACGCCCATGACCGATCGCATGGTCAACGGTCCCGGCGTGCTGCAGCCCGATGGCACCACCAAGCATGAGCCGCGCATGGACGCCAAGGCGGTCGGCGACGCCGTCGCCTACATGGCCGGCCTGCCGCTCGATGCCAACGTGCTGACGATGACAGTGATGGCCACCAAGATGCCGTTTGTCGGACGGGGCTGAAGACCTCTCTTCCCTCTCCTCGCTTGCGGGGAGAGGGCCTGACTCAAAAAACTGAAAAACAACCCCATGCACAGTAGGCGTCAAGGCGCCGCGAAGTCTCCCCGCAAGCGGGGTGAGACGGAATAAGTCCTGGCCCCGCCTCGACAATCGTCCTTACACGCGCGAAGAGGCGGGCAACGGCGAGAAAGCATGTCACAATCCCGAACTAAGGTATGAGCCACCTAGGGTAGAGCCATAATCCCGGCCATTGCCCGGCGGCTCCGCAAATCGTTCGGAACGGTACAAATGGGTTTGGACATATATCATCTTCACATCGACGATGACGTCACTGATTTTCCTGTCATCATCGACGTCGAGCAGGCTCAACTTCAGAAGATCGTTCAATTCAGCCGCAAGAAAACAAATCAGTATATCGACTTTGAGCGGCTTCTTTCCGATCACGGATTCTCCGCGCGAGACTACTATCAAGCCCTTCATCAACGGGAGCTGTCAGGGATCGGAAAATTCTCCGACAGCTTTTATTTCTGCCCCACAGGCGAATCGGATCCGATGAACCCGACCCAGACGGGTCTATACTTTACCGACAAGAGAAGCTTTTTCGCGCCGAAGCCGCAACTGCCGCCAAATGTCTTGAAGAGATTGAAGACCTTCAAGATCAAGCAGTATCCGATGGTCGATCGATTGGAGGATGTCGTCTACACCAAGCAGATCGGGTATCAAAGAAACGCTGTCGCCGACGCCTTTTTCAATGAATTCCTCCCGGACGGGATGTTCGTTGAAAAGTCGTACGCGCAGAGAATATTCGAACTAACGATCGCTGAGGCACAGCAGAATTTCCGAACCAGCTTTCTCGACAACTGGGACGACCAACGCAGTCTCGTCGTGGTCTCCTGGTGAGAGATCACGCCTCCACGGCAAGATTCTGGATTGCTTCGCTGCGCTCGCAATGACGAGAGGGAGAGAGCGGAGCCCCTACTCCAAGCTCTCCACCTGCCGTAGCGCCGGAAACAGCTTCATCCACAGCAGCGCGACCGCGACGGTGCAGACGCCGCCGAGCACGGCCGCAGGCATGACGCCGAGCAGCGCGGCTGCGACGCCGCTCTCGAACTGGCCTAGCTGGTTGGAGGCGTTGATGAAGAGGAAGTTCACCGCGCCGACCCGGCCGCGCATCTCGTCGGGGGTTGAGAGCTGCACCAGCGAGAAGCGGATCACGACGCTGATCGTGTCGGCGGCGCCGAGAACCGCGAGCGAGAGCACCGACAGCCACATCCAGGACGACAGCGCGAACACGACCGTGGCGACGCCGAACACGATCACAGCCTGGAACATGCGCAGGCCCACATGCCGAGAGATGGCGTGACGCGCGAGCACCATGGTCATCAGCAGCGCACCGACCGCGGGCGCGGCGCGCAAGATCCCGAGCCCCATCGGGCCGGTCTGGAGGATGTCGCGGGCATAGA
The DNA here is from genome assembly GCF_040547935.1 of Bradyrhizobium sp. LA6.8. NCBI lineage: Bacteria > Pseudomonadati > Pseudomonadota > Alphaproteobacteria > Hyphomicrobiales > Nitrobacteraceae > Bradyrhizobium > Bradyrhizobium sp. LA6.8. The sequence continues at coordinate 505,192 of NZ_JBEPQQ010000006.1, read as the reverse complement.
TCGGCAACAGCGCGGTGACGCCGCCGAACAGCACGGCAAACAGATCGAGCGAGATGGTACCGAGGATCGCCGGGTTGCTGCGGATGAAACGAACGCCGGCGAAGATGTTGTCGGCGTCCGTCCCCTCCTTGGAGACCGCCTGCGGACGCGGCCGGATGAAGCCGGTCAAAATCATCCCGAGAATCCAGAACAGCAGCATCACGGCATAGGCAAGATGCGGCGCGACCGCGTAGGCAAAGCCGCCGAGCGCCGGCCCGGTGATGGTTGCGACCTGCCCCGCGCCGCTCGCGACTGCGGTTGCGCGCTGGAGCGATCCCTGCGGCGCGATCAGCGGCAAGAGAGCCGCGGTGGTCGGGCTCTCGAAGGCGCCGGCAATGCCGAGCACGAAGGTCGCGATGAAGATCTGCACCTCGCTGACCAGGCCGAGATAGGTGATGATCACGAGATAGAGCGCGGTCGCGGCCTCCACGAGCTGGCAGAGCTGGACCACGCGCTTGCGCTCGAAACGATCGGCGGCGTGGCCGGCGACGAACACCAGAAGCGCGGTGGGCAGGAACTGCACGAGGCCGACCATGCCGAGATCGAAGGCCGAGCCGGTGAGATCGTAGATCTGCCAGCCGATCGCGACCGCCGCGATCTGGCTGGAGAAGCGCGACAGGCTGCGCGAGAGCAGGAAGAACAGGAATGCGCGGTGGGAGAGAAGTGCGCGGGCGGTGACCGGCGGATTCGAGGATATCGGCTGCTCTGTCATCGCCCCTTGGGTCACGCTTGGACCGTCCGCCCCCTGATTTCGACCCGCCCCGCGTGGCTGACGCAGACCTGCTTGTCAACAGCGGGCGGATCCGGCGGCCTTCCGGCATTGCGTTTGCAACGCACGCGCGGCCATAATCATTGAGGGTTTGGGGACATCATGCTTCGGCTGCAATCGGCACTCGGCGTTTTCGCATTGCTATTGATCGCTTGGGTGCTGAGCGAGAATCGCCGCGCGGCCTCGGCTCGCCAAGCAGCGATCGGGCTTGTCGCAACCTTCGTCACCGCGGTCGTGCTCCTAAAGGTGCCCGTCGTCGCGCGCGCCTTCGGCGCCATCAACGACGCGGTCGGCGCGATCTCCGCGGCCTCGCGCGCCGGCTCCTCCTTCGTGTTCGGCTATGTCGGGGGCGGTCCCCTGCCCTTCGATCTGAAGGTGCCGGGCGCCGATTTCATCCTGGCGTTCCAGGCGCTGCCGATCGTGCTGGTCATGAGCGTGCTGACGACGCTCTTGTTCTATTGGCGCGTGCTGCCGCCGGTCGTGCGCGGCATGGCCTGGCTGCTGGAGCGGACGCTGGGCGTCGGCGGCGCAGTCGGGCTCTCGACCGCGGCCAACATCTTCCTCGGCATGGTCGAGGCACCGCTGTTCGTGCGGCCGTACCTGGCGCAGATGACGCGCAGCGAATTGTTCCTGGTGATGACCGGCGGCATGGCCGGCATCGCCGGCACGGTGCTGGTGCTCTATGCGACGCTGCTGGCGCCGCTCATTCCCGATGCCGCCGCCCATTTCGTCATCGCCTCGGTGCTGGGTGCGCCGGCCGCGATCCTCGTCAGCCTGATCATGGTGCCGGAGACTTCAGACAAGCGCACCGGCGGCGCGCTGGAGGATCCCGAGATGGATGTCTCCGGCCCGATGGATGCGATCGTGAAGGGGACGAGCGCGGGGATCGAACTGCTGATCAACATCGTCGCCATGCTGCTGGTGCTGGTGGCGCTGGTCTATCTCGTCAACGCCATCCTCGGCCTGCTGCCAAATATCGGCGGCGCCGCGATCTCGCTGCAGCGGCTGCTGGGCCTCGTGATGGCGCCGGTGTGCTGGCTGATGGGATTGCCCTGGGACCAGGCGGTGACCGCCGGCGGCCTGATGGGCACCAAGACCGTGCTCAACGAGCTGATCGCTTATGTCGACTTCTCAAAACTGCCGCCCGATACGCTCGATCCGCGCTCGCGCCTGATCATGCTCTACGCAATGTGCGGCTTCGCCAATTTCGCCAGCCTCGGCATCATGATCGGCGGCTTAGGCGTGATGGCGCCGGAGCGGCGCGAGGAGATCAACGCGCTGGGATTGAAGTCGATCGTGTCGGGGACGCTGACGACGTGTTTGATGGGCGCGGTGGTGGGGGTGTTGACGTAGCGGCGGCTCCGTAGCCCGGATGGAGCGTAGCGCAATCCGGGACAGCGTGTGCTGTCGCAGGCGGTGGCCCCGGATTTCGCTTCGCTCCATCCGGGCTACAAGAGAGCCGTCATTGCGGGCAATGACGGCGGAGAGACCGCGCCTACGCCTTCAACTCCACCGTCCTGAACTCCGCCGGCAGGATCACCTCCAGCAGCTCCACGTCATCCGAATAATCCAGGATCATGTGCTTGATCTTCGGCGGCTGGGTCCAGGCGCTGCCTTCCTTCATCAAGGTCTCGCCCTGGCCGTCCATGTAGGTCTTCACCCAGCCCTTGAGCACGTAGACCATTTGGAATTCGACGTCGTGGAAGTGCAGCTTCGACACCTCGTTCGGATCGCAGGGGCCTTGCAGGCGGATCACGTGGGCTTGCGCGAGGCCGTGGCTGGCTTCGGCGATGCCGAGGTCGCGATACTTGGCGTAGGCGCGCAGGCCGTCGGCCTTGAAGTCTTCCTCGCGGTGATGGCTGATGGCGATGCGCTGCTTGGGACGCGCGGGCTTTTTCGGAGCGGCCTTCGCCGGTGTCGTGCGCGCCTTTGCCTTCACCGCCTTGCGCGCCGAGGATCGTGCCACGGCCTTGGCTCCGCTCCGCTTCTTCACCGCGGCCTGGGCTGCACTGCGCGATTTTGTTTTCTTGGCCATGGGCCGCCTCCCTGTTGTTATAGGCGGAGGCTAGCACAGAACGAGATATCGTAGGGTGGGCAAAGCGAAAGCGTGCCCACCATTGCCAGATGCAATCGTGGAGAGATGGTAGGCACGGCGCGAGCGCGCCTTTGCCCACTCTACGATGCCGGCGGCGCGCTGTTCAATGCAGCCGGAACACGCCATCCACGGCGCGCAGCTCGGCCGGCTTGATCAGCTTGGAATGCGCGACGGTCACCGAATGGAGCGGACCGTCGAGCTTCTCCTGCCAGAACGCCAGGAAATCCTTCAGCGCCGGAAATTTCGGAAACATGTCGTAGTTCTGCCAGACGTAGGTCTGGAGAAGCGAGGGATGATCGGGCATCCGATAGAGAATTTGCGCCGTCGTCAGCCCGTAACCCAAAAGCTGTTTCCGGAAATCTTCGGAAACGCCCCCACTCCGCAAGCCCATGCCAACCTCCTTTGCAGGAGCGCATTCAAGGGGCGGCTTGGTCGGTGTGCGCCTTACGAGCCACCCGGTACTGATGCGCTCACATGAGAGAAATGTGACGCAAACTGACAATCCATCTCAAGCCTAAAAGTTTAACAAGCTGTTGAAATTCAATGCTTTAGCAGCAGAGAGGGCTCCGTGCTAATACGGTCACCGGGCGGGTTAACGATGGTAAAGAGATTCTGGCACCCGGGCCTTCAGAGTGCCGAATTTTCTGCTAGAAGCCCTTGCCCCCGCAAAATTCCTGTCCTATTTCAGCCTCGCCTGTGCTAGCACTCGCTGGCACAGACTGCTAACGCCAAAAAATTCCCATACCGTGCAACTACTTAGGAGGACTGCATGAAATTCCGTCCGCTTCACGACCGCGTCGTGGTCAAGCGTATCGACGCAGAAGAGAAGACCGCCGGCGGCATCATCATTCCCGACACTGCCAAGGAAAAGCCCTCGCAGGGCGAAGTCGTCGCCGTCGGCCCCGGTGGCCGCGACGAAGCTGGCAAGCTGATCCCGATCGACCTGAAGGTCGGCGACCGCGTGCTGTTCGGCAAGTGGTCCGGCACTGAAGTCAAGATCGACAACGTCGACCTGCTGATCATGAAGGAAAGCGACATCATGGGCGTCCTCGACGTCCCCGCTTCCAAGAAGAAGGCGGCCTAAGAGCCCCCTCTCCCCACCAGCTAAACACCTAAGGAAAAATCCAGATGTCAGCTAAAGAAGTCAAATTCGGCGTCGATGCACGCGACAAGATGCTGCGTGGCGTCGACATCCTCGCCAACGCCGTCAAGGTGACGCTCGGCCCCAAGGGCCGCAACGTCGTCCTCGACAAGTCGTTCGGCGCTCCCCGCATCACCAAGGACGGCGTCACCGTCGCCAAGGAGATCGAGCTCGACGACAAGTTCGAGAACATGGGCGCGCAGATGGTGCGCGAAGTCGCCTCCAAGTCGGCTGACGCGGCCGGCGACGGCACCACCACCGCAACCGTGCTCGCGGCTGCGATCGTTCGTGAAGGCGCAAAGTCGGTTGCCGCCGGCATGAACCCGATGGACCTGAAGCGTGGTATCGACCTGGCCGTGGAAGCCGTGGTCGCCGACCTCGTCAAGAACTCCAAGAAGGTCACCTCGAACGACGAGATCGCCCAGGTCGGCACCATCTCCGCCAACGGCGATGCCGAAATCGGCAAGTTCCTCTCCGACGCCATGAAGAAGGTCGGCAACGAGGGTGTCATCACCGTCGAGGAAGCCAAGTCGCTCGAGACCGAGCTCGACGTCGTCGAGGGCATGCAGTTCGACCGCGGCTACATCTCGCCCTACTTCGTCACCAACGCCGACAAGATGCGCGTTGAGATGGACGACGCCTACATCCTCATCAACGAGAAGAAGCTCTCCTCGCTGAACGAGCTGCTGCCGCTGCTCGAGGCCGTGGTGCAGACCGGCAAGCCGCTGGTCATCGTCGCCGAGGACGTCGAAGGCGAAGCGCTTGCGACCCTCGTCGTGAACCGTCTGCGCGGTGGTCTGAAGGTCGCGGCCGTCAAGGCTCCGGGCTTCGGCGATCGCCGCAAGGCCATGCTGCAGGACATCGCGATCCTGACCGGCGGCCAGGCGATCTCGGAAGATCTCGGCATCAAGCTCGAGAACGTCACGCTCAACATGCTCGGTCGCGCCAAGAAGGTGATGATCGACAAGGAGAACACCACGATCGTCAACGGCGCCGGCAAGAAGGCCGACATCGAGGCGCGCGTGGCCCAGATCAAGGCGCAGATCGAGGAGACCACCTCGGACTACGACCGTGAGAAGCTCCAGGAGCGTCTCGCCAAGCTCGCAGGCGGCGTCGCGGTGATCCGCGTCGGCGGCGCGACCGAGGTCGAGGTGAAGGAGCGCAAGGATCGCGTTGATGACGCGATGCATGCGACCCGCGCGGCGGTCGAGGAAGGCATCGTCCCGGGCGGCGGCGTCGCCCTGCTCCGTGCCTCCGAGCAGCTCAAGGGTCTGCGCACCAAGAACGACGACCAGAAGACCGGCGTCGAGATCGTGCGCAAGGCGCTGTCGGCTCCCGCTCGCCAGATCGCGATCAACGCCGGTGAAGACGGTTCGGTGATCGTCGGCAAGATCCTGGAGAACAAGACCTACGCTTACGGCTTCGACTCCCAGACCGGCGAGTACGTCAACCTGGTCACCAAGGGCATCATCGACCCGACCAAGGTGGTCCGTACCGCGATCCAGAACGCAGCCTCGGTTGCCGCGCTCCTGATCACCACGGAAGCCATGGTCGCCGAGCTGCCCAAGAAGGGCGGCGCCGGTCCGGCGATGCCCCCGGGCGGCGGCATGGGCGGCATGGACTTCTAAGGTCCAACCACCTCAAGGACTACGAAACCCCGGCAGCGATGCCGGGGTTTCTGTTTTGGGCAAACTCTCTCCCCCCGTCATTCCGGGGCGCGCGGAGCGCGAGCTTTGGTGCGCGATTGCGCACCAAAGCTCGCGCCCAAGAGGGCGCGCCCCGGAATGACGGGGGCGGCGCCCCTCACCACACCTTCCCCAGCCGCTCCATGTGCGGCTCGCCGTCTTCATCGAGCGACCAGAAGATCCGCGTCACCCGCCCGACGAGGTTGTCCATCGGGATGAAACCCATCGTTGCCATCACGCGGCTGTCGCTCGAGTTGTCGCGGTTGTCGCCCAGCACGAAGAAATGGCCGGGCGGCACGGTGTAGACATTGGTGTTGTCGTAGTAGCCGTTCTCGACGCAGTCGTAGGTGATGTAGGAATTGCCATTGGGCAGCGTCTCGCGCCAGCGCTTGACCTTGACGCTGCCATCCAGACCGCAGGCGGTGCCGGCGAGCCCGTTTGCGAGTGCGACGCGCGTCACCGGTCTGTCATTGAGGAAAAGCTGTCCCTGCCGCATCTGGATGCGGTCGCCGGGCAGCCCGACCACGCGCTTGACGTAGTCGACCGAGGTGTCCTTTGGCGCGCGAAACACGACGACGTCACCGTGCTCGGGCTCGGCGGCAAAGACACGGCCCGAGATCCAGGACGGCGCGAAAGGGAAGGAATAGCGGCCGTAGCCATAGGCATATTTTGCGGCGAAGACGTAGTCGCCGACGACCAGCGTCGGGGTCATCGAGCCGGAAGGAATGTTGAAGGGCTGATACAGGAAGAAGCGAAACAGGAACGGCGGCGACCACAGCACCGGGATCAACAGGATCAGGACGACGATCGCTTTCCATTCCCGCGGCCGGGCCGTAGGGCGGATCGTTTGCTGAAGAGTGGTCATTCGCTTGCCATGATCGAGATTGTGGTCGTCACCGTGAGATTACGCAACCTTCGCGCGCGTGCAATACCCACTCATGGTTTGGTCGCACGGGCGCGCGCACGCGTTCATCGCAAGCGTCGACAATGGAGATGTGAAGGGCCGCCCGTGGGCGGCCCTTCTGCTTCATGCGCTCTCGGGCGCCTTCAGGCGCACGAGCCGGGTCAGGAGGGCATCGAGGCCCTCGCCGTTGCCGGCATGGAGGTCGATGCGGCCGACCTTCTCGACCAGCCGCTCCAGCGACTCCAGCTCCTTGAGCCGCAGCAGCAGGGGGTTCTCCTCCATCAGGCGGGCGGTGTTCAGGAGCGAACGCGTTGCCGCGGTCTCCTCCTGCCGGCGGATCAGGTTCGCCTTCGCGACCCGCTCCGCCTCCACCACCTTGTTCACCAGCTCCCGGATCTCGCCGGGCAGGATCACGTCCTTGACGCCGAGCTCGGTTACCTCCACGCCGGACTCTGCAACGCGTGCCCGCACATAGTCGCGCAGCTCCGCATCCAGCGCCGCCTTCGCAGACAGCACCTCGTCCAGCGTCCGGCCCGCCACCGCCTCGCGGATCGCGAACTGCACCAGGCGGTACAGCCACGCATCCACGTCGGGCACGGTCGCAACCGTGCGCTCGGGATCGACGATCCTGCGGAACGCCGTCAGCGTCACCCGCAGCGCGATGCGATCCTTGGTCAGCATCTCCTGCGCGGTGATCTCGACCGCCTGGGGCCGCAGGTCGAGGCGCTTCACCTCGATCTTGCGGCCGACGGTCCAGAAGGCGTGCCGGCCGGGCGCAAGCCGCTCCACGAGCCGGCCCTCGACATAGAGCAGGCCCGCCTCGTGGTTCTCGACCACCGCTTCCATCACGACGGTCGAGCGGTTGCGCTCGATCATGGTCAGGTGCCGCGCGCCAACCCGGGGATCGGCGGACACATCGATGCGCTCGACATCGATGCGGGTCGCGACCTTCCAGTAGACGCGCGCCTGCCAGGGCGTCATCAGATGCACGGGCCGGCCGTCGAGGCTGACGATGGCGATCTCGTCCGCCTTGGTCTCGATCGCCTCGAACAGCTCCGCGGCCAGATCAGGCCGCGCAGCCTTCAGTACCGCGTAGCGATCCGCGGGGAATTCGCTGCGCACCACGTCGAGCACCTCGGCCTTCAGCTCGTGCAGGGGATCGAACAGGCGATGCTTGCCGGGCGCGAGCACGCGCACGAGCTGTCCGTTGCGCGTGAGCAACGCGCGCTCGCCATCCTTCACCGTCACGTTCAGCATCAGCAAGTGCCAGGTCATGGCACGCCTCCATCATGTTGCCTCCGGCCGCACGCGGCCGGATAGCGGGTTTCGTTCGCAAAGGACGTGAGGACGCGGACGACGCTTCCTGGGAAATCGGCGGGCCGGGGCTTGAGCTTGCGCGATGACGGGCGCACGCGCGCGATCGCTCGACGCGTGTCGAGCGGTCATGCGGAGCCACCCGGCATCAGCGCAAGCGGTATCGACCCGCGGCGCAAAGCCGGTCTCACAGTGTCTAGGTTCGGACGGAAAGCCTTTCGGCAAAACGGCCGGACTGCGACTGAAGCGCGCGTCCGGTCCTCGTCAGAGGTATCAGCTTTTCAGGCTGAAACGGAGCGCTGGAGCGGGATTCGAACCCGCGACAGGATGAGTAACAGTCATCTGCTCTACCAAACTGAGCTATCCTTTGTGCAAGAGACCGGAATCGAACCGATGCCTTCGGGTGTTCAGCCCGACGCTCTCCATGAGCTACGTCCTGCGTTTGCCCTTCATTCGGCGGAACACGAAACCGCAGAGCGGCCCGCGCCAGTCGGGATCTCAGGGAGCCCGAACCCATGGCCTAGCGAAGGAGGGCGCTAATAGACGAAGCACGTTCGGGTTGCAAGGGGGAATGCCAAGATTTTTCGTCACGCACTCCGCACTGTGACGCGATGATCACAATGCGATGTGACGTCAACCGCGCGACGTTTCCTGAAAACACGCCCTCACCCAGTCGATCGTCACACGCGTCGCGGGATCGCGCTTGAGGTGGTTTTGCACCAGCAGCCAGGCGTCGCGCCGCTTCGGCAGCAGCGTGGCGCGCAGGCGGCGATCGCCGAGCAAGTCCGCGCAAACATACTCCGGCAACACGCCGGCGGCCCGATGCGCGCGGATCAGGTTACGGATGACGCGAACGTTGTCGGTGACGCAGCGCGCGCGGGCTTGCTTCATGCGCAGGAATTGCATCTCGGGAATGGCACCGAGTTCGTCCGGATAGGCGCACAGCACCGGCTCGCCCTCGGTCGCGACAGGCTCGAAATAATAAATGCGGATCTCGCCGAGCCTGGAGATCGCGAAGTCACCCTTGTCGGGTTTGCGCAACCGGATGGCGAGATCGGCCTCCCAGCGCGAGAACTTGACGTTCTCGCTCGAGGTGAGGAATTGCAGCGTCAGGCCGGGATTGGCGCGCAGGAAGTCGCTCGCGCGCGGCGACAGCACCTCCTCGGCAAACGTGTTGGTGGAGGCGATGCGCAGGCGTCCCACCGGACCTGCCAGGCTCGCGCCGACGCGACCGATCTCGGCGGCATGTGCGGCCATCGCCTCGACATGCGCCAGCACCGCCTCGCAACTCCGCGTCGGCCTGCGGACGCCGTCGGCGGCCTCGAACAGACGCAAACCGAGCGCACGCTCGATGCGCGACAGCCTGCGCCCGACCGTCGTCTCGTCGATGCGCAGCCGCGCGCTGGCGCCCGCATAGGTGCCCTCGTCCCTGACGGCGGCGATGATGCGCAGATCGTCCCAGTTCATTGCGTCAGGTTATACCGGCCGGGAGCAGCCTGCAATATCGCAGCCACCCGCTGCAATATCCCTGCATATCGGCAGGCATTCCCGGAGCTATGTTCGTGCAGCCTTTTGCCCCGGAGATTTCCAGACCATGACGACCGCAAAGACCCTGCTGCAGCTCGCCGGTGCCGATCTCGACCCGCCGCGTCTTGGCGACGCCGCGCTGGTGCTGATCGATATCCAGAACGAATATCTCGCAGGCCCCCTCGCTTTGCCCGACGCCCGGCCCGCGATCGCGCGGGCGGCTGCGCTCCTGGCACGGGCACGCGAGAGCGGAGCCGCGATCATCCATATCGCCCATCGCGGCAAGGCCGGCAGCCTGTTCGATCGCGGCGCCGACCGCGGCGCCATCGTCGCCGAGCTGAGCCCCCGTGCCGGCGAGCTGGTGATCGAGAAGGAGTTGCCGAATGCGTTTGCCGGCACTGATCTGCAGGCGCGCCTTGCCGCAACCGACAGGAAGAACATCGTACTGGCCGGCTTCATGACGCATATGTGCGTCAGCTCCACCGCCCGCGCCGCGCTCGACCTCGGCTTTCGCACGACTGTTGACGCCGATGCCTGCGCCACGCGCGACCTGCCCGACGGCCGCGGCGGCACGCTGGACGCCCGGACCATCCACGAGGTTGCGCTCGCCGAGCTATCCGACCGCTTCGCGATCATCGCGCGCGGCGATGCGCTGAAATAACGGAGCAACGCGATGCTGCAGCTCTATTTCTCGCCGATGGCGTGCTCGCTTGCGAGCCGCATCGCGCTGATGGAAGCCGGCCTCGATGCGCGCTATCATCTGGTGCATCTCCGGACCAAGACGGTCGCGGACGACGACGGCGATTTCCGCGAGGTGTCGCCGAAGGCCGCGGTGCCGGTCCTGGTGCTGGAGAACGGCGAACGGCTGACCGAAAGCGCGGCCGTGCTGCAATACATCGCCGATGCGAAGCCGGAGGCGGGCCTTGCGCCCCGGTTCGGCGATCCCGACCGCTACCGCCTGCAGGAATGGCTGAGCTTCGTCGGCACCGAGATCCACAAGGCATTCCTGTTTCCGACCTTCTGGTACAAGGACGACGGCTCACTCGCCAAGCCGCGTGCAAGGATCACGCAGACATTGGCGGTGCCATCGGCGCATCTCGCGGACCGCGAATTCCTCGTCGGTGACCGTTTCACCGTCGCGGACGCCCACCTCACCTGGGCCTTGCTGCTGCTCCGTCCCGCGGGCGTCGACATCGCGCAATGGCCACGCCTGTCGGCCTATCTTGCGCGCATGCAGGCGCGGCCCAGCGTGCGGGAGGCGATTGCGACCGAGATGGAGCTGCGCAAGACGGTGGCGGCAAACCCGGCGTGACAGGATGTCACGGTCGCCAAATCTGACGGGCCCACAGCGAGGGCATTGATACCGACGCGGCATGCGCTAATCTGGGGGATATTTTTCGATATTTCCCCTGGAAGGCATTCATGCGTGCTCCTTCTGGAATTTTGCGTCAGTTTTTCCTGACCCTCCTCGCCCTCTGGCTGAGCCTTGGACTGAGCCTTGCCCCCGCATCGGCGGACACGCGGGTCGCGCTGGTGATCGGCAACGGCGCTTATGTCTCTACGGCGCAGCTTCCCAACCCGTCGCATGACGCCGAAGACGTCGCAGCCTCGCTCAAGCGCAGCGGTTTCGAGGTGTTCCAGGGTATCGACCTGCGTCAGGCCGACATGCAGGACCTGACCATCCGCTTCGCGCGCGCCGCCAGCCGGGCCGATGTTGCGATGTTCTATTACAGCGGCCATGCGATGCAGTACAACGGCGTCAACTATCTGATGCCTGTCGACGCCGTGCTGACGGATGAGGCGGACCTGAAACGCTTCGTACGTGTCGACGACATCGTGAACGATTTGCAGCAGGCCAAGAATTTGCGCATCCTCGTGCTCGATTCCTGCCGCGACAATCCGCTGGCCGAAACCTTGAAGCGCTCTGCCGGCTCGACCCGCGCCGCCTCGATCGGACGTGGCCTGTCGAAAGTCGAGGCGCCGCGCGGCACGATCGTGTCATTCTCGACGCAATCAGGCCAGGTTGCCGCCGACGGCACCGGCCGCAACAGCCCCTACACGACCGCGTTCCTCAAGCACATCGAGGAGCCGCAGGAAATCGGCGACGTCTTTCGCGACATCAGCAGCGACGTCTATGACTCCAGCGGCAAGACCCAGCTGCCGGAGCTGTCGCTGTCGATCATCGGCAAGTTCTACCTGAACGGGCCTGTAACGGTCACGGTCGCGCCGGCGGCCCCCCAAGCTGCACCGAAGGCCGATCCCTGCTCGGCCGCCGAGGCGCACTGGAAGGCTGCTGAGGGCATCGGCACGCTGGGTGCCTTTGAGGATCATCTCGCGAGATTCCCGAACTGCATCTTCGCCACCCTCGCCAAGGCACGCATTGAAGGCCTGAAGCAGAAAGTGGCGGTGGCGCCTTCCGGCAACGCCAGAACCACGGGAAGCAAGGATTTCGACGGCAGCTGGGACGTGACGTTGAACTGCCCGGCTTCCGGCAAGGCGCAGGGCTTCACCAGGCCCCTGGTCGCCACCGTGACCAATGGCGTGTTTCACGCCGAGGTGCAGGGTCCGGGCGGTGTCAATCGGCTGGAGATCGACGGCCAGATCCCCGCGGACGGCAAGACGACGTTGAGCGCGCGCGGCACGACGGGGGCGAGCACCTACACACTCAACAACCTCGCACCCGGCTCGCCTTACGCCTTTACGGTCGACGCGCAGTTCGATCGCACCCGCGGCAGCGGCAAGCGCAACGAGGCGCGTGCCTGCAACCTGGTTTTCGTCAAGCGCTAAGCCGCGCGATCATCGCGCGGCCTCGCGTACAACGCCTTCTCACACGCCCGTCTGGCTGATGAACTTGGTGTTGAAGTAGCCCTCCATCGCCTCGGTGCCGCCTTCCGAGCCATAGCCGGAATCCTTGATGCCGCCGAACGGCACTTCGGGCAGCGCCAGACCAAAGCTGTTGATCGACATCATGCCGGCCTCGACCGCCGAGCCGATCGCAGCCGCCGTCTTGGCCGAGCTGGTGAAGGCGTAGGAAGCAAGGCCAAAGGGCAGCCGGTTTGCCTCCTCGACTACGTCGTCGAATGACGAGAAGCGGGAGATCAGGGCGAGCGGGCCGAACGGCTCCTCGTTCATCGCGCGCGCATCCTTCGGTACATCGCTCACCACGGTCGGCTCGAAGAAATGGCCCTTGTTGCCGACGCGCTTGCCACCGGTCTCGAGCCTGGCGCCCTTGCCGACGGCATCCTGCACCATGCCTTCGATGGCGGTGACGCGGCGCGGATTGGCGAGCGAGCCCATTTTGGACTCGGGATCGAGGCCGTTGCCGACTTTGAACGCCTTGGCGCTGTCGACGAATTTGTCGACGAATTCGCGGAACACATCGTCCTGCACCAGCATCCGCGTCGGCGAGATGCAGACCTGGCCGGCGTTGCGATATTTTGCCGCCGCCAGGATCTTCGCGGCCGACGTGACGTCGGCATCCCCAAAGACGATCGCCGGCGCATGGCCGCCGAGCTCCATGGTGGCGCGCTTCATGTGCAGGCCCGCAAGCGCATTGAGCTGCTTGCCGACATGGGTCGAGCCGGTGAACGATATTTTCCGGATCACCGGATGCGGGATCAGATATTCGGAGATTTCCGACGGCACCCCGTAGACGAGGTTGATGACGCCATCGGGCACGCCCGCGTCCGCAAACGCTCGGATCAACTGCGCAGGCGAAGCTGGTGTCTCCTCCGGCGCCTTGACGATGATCGAGCAACCGGCAGCGAGCGCTGCGGAAAGCTTGCGCACGACCTGGTTGATCGGGAAATTCCACGGCGTGAACGCGGCGACCGGGCCGACCGGCTCCTTCATCGCGATCTGGTAGATGCCGGGGCCGCGCGCGGGGATCAACCGGCCATAGGCGCGCTTGGCCTCCTCCGCGAACCACTCGATCACGTCAGCGGCGGCCATTGCCTCCATCCTGGCCTCGCCCAGCGTCTTGCCCTGCTCCATCGTCAGCAGCGGCGCGATCTCGTCATTGCGCTCGCGCATGATCGCGGCGGCCTTGCGCATGATCCGGCAGCGCTCGAACGGCGCGACATTGCGCCAGACCTTGAAGCCGGCAGAAGCGGCGGCCAGCGCCTCGTCGAGATCGGACTGGCCCGCATGAGCGACGGTGCCGATTACCTCCTCGGTCGCGGGATTGCGCACCTCGATCACTTTGCCCGAATGGGCCGGGCGCCATTTGCCGGCAATGAAAAGCTGCGTGTTCGAATAGGCCAATGGAGTCTCCTTTTACGTCGAGCTGTGACAGATGGCGTCCGCGGCGCGCGTCATCTCCGGTCCGAGATAGAGGCGGAAGCGCGGCTCGGCGGCGAGCGTGCGGAAGTCCGCCATCCGCGTCACCCCGCCGCCGGCGACGAACAGGAATTGCCCGGCGATCTCGGCGAGGATGTCGAGGTGCCAGCTGGCTGTCGGATGCATGCAGAGGATCACCAGCCTGCCCTCGTCGCGCAGCTTGCGGAAGAAATCGAGCATGAAGCCGATATAGCCGTCCTGCAGGTTGAACTGCGGTTCGTCGAACAAATGAACCAGCGGCGTCCGGGTCGGCGACGGCGCCAGCAAGGCGGACGGAATGCGCTTACGGAACCGCCTGACCTGATAGGACTGGTGATAGTGGATCGCGAGCCGGTCGCGCTCGCGGTATTTGACATGGTGGATATCGGTGCCCGCGACCAGCACGCGGCCCGCGGTCGGCGCGTTGGAACCGGTCATCATCTCGAACAGCGTCGTCTTGCCGGCGCCGTTCGGCCCGACCACGCCAACGATGCCCGGCTCTTCCAGCGACAGGTTTGCCTGAAGCGTGAACGTCGGACGGCGGATGACGCGGCCCCTGGTGTAGACCTTGCGAACGTCATCGAGAACGAGCAGCGGTGCGGCCACCTATTGTACTCCCAGCAAGCGCTGACGAAGGGCGCGGTCATCGCGCAAGACGGCGGCCTCGCCGGTCCAGACGATCCGGCCGCGATCGATCACCGCAGCATGGTCCGCGACCGACAGCGCAATCTCCGCATTCTGTTCCACGACCAGCGAGGCAATGCCTTCGTTCTTCATGCGCAAAATGGTGGCGAGCACGTCGCCGACGATCTTTGGCGCAAGACCCTGGCTCGGCTCGTCGAACAGGACCAGTCCCGGCGAGCCGACCAGCGCGCGCGCAATGGCAACCATCTGCATCTCGCCGCCCGACAGGTTCTCGCAGTCACGCTCCATGAGATATTCGAGTGGCGAGAAGATCGCGGCCGCCTCCTTGACGCTCCAATTGCGAAAGCGCGTGCGCTTCTGCGCGATCGTGAGGTTGCTCGCCACCGACAAGGTCGGGCACAGCCGCCGGTCGTCGGGCACCCAGCCGATGCCGGCGCGCGCGATCTCGTGGGTCGGATCGCGCGTCACGTCATGCCCGTCGAAGCGAACCGCGCCGCGGCGCGGGCGGGTCAGGCCGAGAATCGAACGGAGCATGGTGGTCTTGCCGGCGCCGTTGGGCCCGAGCAGCGCAAACACCTTGGCATGATCGATGGCGAGCGAGGCGCCGAACAGCGCCTGGGTCTCGCCGTAGAAGGTATCGACCCCATCCACTTCGAGGATCATGCGAACTTCCCGAGATTGGAGCGACGTACCCATTCGTTCTGCTGCAGCTCGTGCGGCGTGCCGCGCGCCACCACCTGGCCCCAATGGATGACCGAGATGCGATCGGCGAGCGAGAACAGGAATTCCATGTCGTGCTCGATGGCGACGATGGTCAGCCGGCCCTTCAGGCGCGCCACCAGAGCGGCCAGCCGCTGCACGCCGTCGGAGCCGAGGCCGGAGGTCGGCTCGTCCAGGCACAGAACGCGCGGGGCCTGCGCCAGCGCGACCGCGATCTCCAGCGCGCGGCGGTCCCCATAGGACAGGTCCTTGGCGCGGATATCGCCCTTGTCGGCAAGCCCCACCGCAGCAAGCGCTTCGGACGCCTGCTCGGCAAACCTGCGGTCTCCAGCCGCCGCCCGCGCGATATCGAGGCCACGGGCGCGAAATGCGGGCAAGCCCATCATGACGTTGTCGCGGGCGGAGAATTCGTCGAACAGGGTCATGATCTGAAACGAGCGGGCGATGCCCTTGGCGGCGATGCGGTGCGGGCTCAATCCCGTGACATCCTCGCCGCCGAGCAGGACTCGGCCGCGACTCGGTTTCACCCTGCCGGTGAGGACGTTGAAGAAGGTGGTCTTGCCCGCGCCGTTGGGACCCATCACGCCGTGAAACTCGCCCTCGGCCACCGCGAGATCGACGCTTTCCAGCACGACGCGATCGCCGAAGCGAACGTGCACACCCGCGGCCTCGATCATGCTCATCGCCCGCCCCCGACCAGCAGACGCATCGCGGACGTGCCGCGCCGCCGCAACGCGTTGAGTGAATGCTGCTGCACGGCGGCCGAGAGCGCGCCCGCGATGCCTTCCGGGCGGAACAGCACGATCGCAATGAACAGCAGACCGAAATAGAGCATCCAGGCATTGGTCAGCGCGCCGATCACGTCGCGCGCGGTGAGGAAGAGAAACACGCCGATCACCGGCCCCCAGAAGCTCACGAGCCCGCCACCGACCAGCGTCATCATCACGACGTAGCCGGATTGATGCAGGCTCATGACGTCAGGGAATGCGGCGAGCTGCGCCATCGCGAACAGTCCGCCGGCAAAGCCGGACACGGCCGCCGACAGCGCAAACACAGACGCCTTGTAGAGCCACACGTTATAGCCGAGATGGGCGGCGCGAACCTCGCTCTGCCTGATCGCAGCGACCACGCGGCCATAGGGCGAGTGCACCAGCCGCCACAAGACGGCGGTACCGACCGCGAACACCGCGAGCACGAAATAGTAGAATGCGACATTGTCGGTGAGATCGAACGACACCAGCCCGAAATCGGCCGGCAGCCGCTTGATCTTGAGAAGCCCATCCTCACCGCCGGTGATCCGGTGCGATTTGATCGCCAGCGTCCAGAAGATCTGGCCGAACGCGATGGTCATGAAGGCATAATAGATGCCGCGCCGGTGCGAGATGAACAGCGCCACCAGCACGCCGGCAAGCCCCGCGACCACGGCCGCGGCAGCGAGACAGATCCAGAGATTGGCGACAATGTCGAACTGGCAGAGCCCGAACGCATAGGCGCCGATGCCGAAATAGGCGCCATGTCCGAACGAGGGAAGTCCGGCCGTGCCCAGCACCAGGTTGAACGCAAGCGCATAGAGCGACCAGATCAGGATCTCGATCCCGAGATAAGGATAGAGCCCGATCCGCGTGATCCAGAGCGGCACCGTTGCAAGCACCAGCCAGAGCACCAGCATCGTCGGCGTGACGAGGCGCGCGGCATCGGATGAAGAATTTGATCCCACAATCATTCCCTAGGCCTCGAGCACGCTTTTCTTGCCCCACAGGCCGCGTGCACGGAACGTCACGACGGCAACGAGCAGGATGTACATCGACAACAGCGACCATTCGGACGCGTAAGCGCCGGCAAGGCCGACACACAGTCCGACCAGAAGCCCCGCCACGACCGCGCCCCAGAAACTTCCGACGCCGCCGAGCACGATCACCAGGAACGCGGGAATGACGGCATCGACGCCCATATGCGGACGAATGCCCCAGATCGGCGCAACGATAATGCCCGCGATCGCGGCCAGCATCGTGCCGAACACGAAGACCAGCAGCCGCAAGCGCGACAGGTTGATGCCAAGCGCACGGACGATCTCGCTGTCATGGGCGCCGGCCTTGACGGTTGCGCCGAAAGAAGTCTTTTCGATCAACAGCCAGACCAGGCCGATGATTCCGGCCGCGATGCCCGCCGCGTAGAAGCGATAGGTCGACCAGATCAGATCGCCGAACAGGAAGCCGCCGTTGATGGCGGACGGAACCTGCAGCACATAGTCCCGCGTCCCCCAGACAAGGCGGATCAGCTCCTCGATCACCATCGCCGCGCCGAAGGTCAGGAGCAGTCCGTATAGCGGATCCTTGCCGTAGGTCCGCCGCATGCAGAGCTCGATCAGCATGCCGACGAGGCTCACGATCACGGGCGCGATCACGAGCGTCGCGGCATAGCGCCAGCCCAGCGGCAGCGCGAGCCACACTTTCGCAAGATCGGCCGGCAATGGCGGGCGCGGTCCGGTGAGCTGCATGGCGACATACGCGCCGAGCGCGAACAGGGACCCATGCGCAAGGTTGATCTGCTCCATCAGCCCGACAATGAGCATGAAGCCGAGCGCGATCAGCGCGAACAACAGGCCAAGCGTCAGGCCATTCAGGAGATGCGGAAGAAGGTCGAACAAGGTTTTGACTCTCGCAACTGGCATTGCTCCCCCAAGTCCTCGAAGGCCCGGGCTGCGGCGCGCGACATGCGCGCCGCTCGTTCCACGACGCGAAGCACCGTCTCTAGGAGTCGACGGTCGGCACCTGCTCGTAGGGCGTGAGCTTGCACTTGCCGGGAGCAGCGTCATCGGCTGCCGATTTCGGCTCGGTCCAGCTGATGATCTCGAACAGATCGGTGTTGTCGGCCGGCTTGGCGTTGCGCCGCGCCAGATAGATCGTCTGCTGCATCTGATGCGTCACGGGATCCATGTAGGCGTCGAAATGCTGCATGCGGTCGGTCGCCGAGACCTTGAGGTTCTCGATCTCCTTGATGATCTTGACGTTGTTGGTCGACCCTGCCCGCTCGATCGCACGGAGCAATTCGCGCGTGCTCATGTAGCCGTTGTAGGAGACGTTGCCCGGCACCGGGATCGGGCCGTCCTTGTTGGCGGCCTGCCATTTCTTGACGAAGTCGGCGACGCCGGGCAGCTGCAGCTTGTGATACCAGGTGGTGCCGAACACGCCGAACAGGCTGTCGGGCGCGCCCCAGACGTCGGGCCAGTCCTGCTGGTTGTTGATCCAGGCGGGCTTGCCGTCGAGCTTGAGCTGCGCCACCTGCTCGCGCAGTGCCTTGATGTCGTCGCCGCCGATCGCAGTCGCGACCACGTCGGGTTTTGCTTGCTGGATCTTCAGGAGGTAGGCGGTGAAGTCGCGGGTGTTCTGCGGCACCAGCAGATTATCGATGATCTTGCCGCCGGCAGCCTCGACCTGCGCTTTGGTCGCGGCAGACGTGGTGTGACCCCAGACGTAGTCATTGGTCAGCAGCATCCAGTTCTTGCCGATGGAATCGACTGCGTTCTTGACCGATGCCTTGGAGAAATTGGTGCCGTTGCCGTCCCAGACGAATTTCACACGCGAGCAATTCTCCCCGGCCTCGCTCGGCGCGGAGGAATTGGTGTTCATGTAGATCACGCCGTATTTGCTGGCGACCTGGGTGATGGCGTTAGCGACGCCGGAATGCAGCGCGCCGATCAGGATGGTGCAGTCCTCGCGGGTGATGAAGCGTTCGGCGACGCGGCTGCCTGTGGCCGGCGTCGTCTCGGTATCCGCGGTGATGAACGAGACCTGGCGGCCGAGCACGCCGCCTTTGGCGTTGACCTCGTCGATCGCCATCTTGATGCCGCGGAAATCATCCTGGCCGCTGTTGCCGTATTGGCCGCTGGCGTCGCAGGTCAGGCCGAGCTTGATCGGCTTCGCGCCTTGCGCCCACGCGTGATTCTCTTTCCAAGGCCCGAAGAAGCTGCCGGTGCCACCGATGACGCTCGCCATCAAGCTGCCCTTCAGAACGCTTCGCCGTGAGATCTGACGCCCTCTCATCGTTTCCTCCCGTTTTCGAAGTCTTTTGCTTTTTTGTGCAATTAGAATATTCATTCCATTTATGATGTAAAGTGGAATATTTGGTCCAAACGGTGAAATGCCGTTAAACAGGCGACCGATCTGGAGACCCGAGACGATGAACAAGGCACAAGGCGCGATGAGCTACGACGAGCTGCGCGGCGCCATTGCGCAGCGGCACCGGGCGCTGTCCGGCCGGCTGCAGCAGATCGCGGAGTTCGTGCTCGATCACCCGACCGATGTCGCGCTCGGCACCGTCGCGGAGGTGGCGCAGCGCTCGGGCGTGCCGCCCTCGGCGATCGTTCGCTTCGCCCATGCGCTCGGCTTCGGCGGCTTCACCGAGATGCAGCAGGTATTCCGCTCACGCCTCGTTGCCGGCGTAGCACCAAGCTACAAGGCGCGGCTCGCCCGCATGAAGAGCGAGGAGAAATCGGTACTCGGCCGCCAGCCGGCCGCGGTGCTGTCCCGCTTCGTCTCGGAGGCGCAATCGTCGCTGGTGACGCTGAGCCAGTCCGTGCATGCGCGCGAGCTCGACGCGGCAACTGCGATCCTTGCGAAAGCGCGCGACATCTATCTGCTCGGCCTCGGCGGCTCGTTTCCGGTTGCGACCCACCTCGCCTACGTGCTGCGCAAGCTCGGACGCCGCGTCGTCCTGCTCGACGGCACGGGCGGCAGCATCCACGAGCAGTCGCATGCCGCAACCACGGAGGACGCGCTGGTCGCGATCAGCTTCCGGAACTACTATCCGGATACGGCGCGGCTGTTTCCCGAACTCGTTGCGCGAGGCGTGCCCACGATTTCCATCACCGATAGCCTCTTGAGCCCGATCGTCGAAGGCGCGAGCGTCGTGTTCGAGATCCAGGACATGCCCGAGCCGGCGCTGCGCACGCTGGTCGCACCGATGTGCCTCGTGCAGGCGATGGCGATCGGGCTCGATCTCGCGGCGGACTGACGTTTCACAACAGGAGAAGATCATGGCTGCACATGACGGGAAAGTATTGTCAGGACAGGTGGCGCTGGTGACCGGCGCGGGACGCGGGCTCGGACGCGCCTTTGCAGAGAAGCTCGCCGCGCTCGGCGCCGATGTCGCCATCCACGGCATGCGCGAGAACGGGCCGGCGGAATATGGCGAGGGCACCACCCTCACCGCGGTCGCCGCAGAGATCGGCCAGCAATTCGGCGTCCGCAGCCAGCGCGTGCTCGGCGATCTCACCAAAGGCGATGACATCGCGCGCGTGATTGCCGAGACGGAAGCAGCCCTCGGCCCGATCGATATTCTCGTGCACAATGCCGGCGGCGACATCGCAGCCGCCGGCGGCAAGCCCGATCCGAACGATGCGGTAAATATCAAGGAGGCCGATGTGCGCGCGGTGCTGGAGCGCAATCTGCTCTCGACCATCCTGACCTGCCAGGCGGTTGCGAAGGGCATGATGGAGCGGCGCCGCGGCCGCATCGTCACGCTCGGTTCGGTCGCCGCGTTCAAGGGCCGCACCCAAGGCTCGATCTACGCGGTGTCGAAGGCCGGCGTGACCCACTACACGCGATGCCTGGCCGACCAGCTCCGCGCCTACGACATCGCCGTCAACTGCATCGCGCCCGGCGATACCCGCACCGGCCGTTTCCTCGGCACGCGCGCGGTGGACCCCGACAGGATGGTCGAGACCGGCACGCTCGACCGCATCGCGACCGTCGATGAGGTCGCGCGCGTCGTCGAGTTCTTCGCCGGTCCCATGGGCGCCTTCGTCTCGGGCCAGGTGCTGAGGATCGACGGCGGCGGACAGTGCTGGCCGGGTTGAAGCAGAGAAGAAAAGAAAAGGGCCGCTGCAAGCGGCCCTTTGAGATCATCGCGAATTGACTGAGCTCACTCGACCCGCGACAGCACCGCGAGCTTGCGGATGCCCTTGTTACGGTAGGCGTCGAGGAACGCGTAATAGTCCTTGAACGACACGCAGCCGTTGGAATCGCCGTTCGGCCCGAGCATGAAGGTGTGGGCGAGCAGGCCGTCGCGGCCGTAGATCGCGCTCTCGCCGCCGATCGGGGTCAGGCGCAGCGCCGGCACGCCATGGAACAGCGCTTCGCGCGGCTTCAGCGTGTAGATGTGCGGCGGCGTCACGCCGCGCATGCGGACACGCGAGGAGCGCGGATCGTCGAGATTGGAGCCGAGGCCGGAATGCGCCTCGAGCTTGGTGCCGTCGGGCAGGTAAACCATCTTGGCGGTGATGTCGTAGACCGCCGTGTCGCGCTCATAGGGCGCCGAACCGCCGAGCATGGGGTTCTGCTCCCTCGGCGCGATGGACGCGGTCACGCTGGCATCGGCCGAGGCATAGGCCAGCAGCCCGCCGGACGGCTCGCGCTTGCCCCAGAGCTTCTCGACCATCGACTGGCGCGGACCGGTGATCGACATCACCGCGGCCTTGGCGCGATCGGCAAACGATTTCGGCTTCGCCTCAGGCGCCGGCACGATCTCGGCCGGATCGGCCGAAGCCAGTTGCATCTGCGCATCCGGCGCGCGCTTGGCCTTGTCCGCAGACTTGTCGGCAATCTTGGCCGGTGCCGCCGGCTTCAGCGCGTCCGCGACCTTCGCGATCACGCTCTGCTTGGGGGCGTCCTTGACGACGGCGACCTGGGTTGCGGGCGCAGCGCTCGCCGCATTCGACGCCACGCCCTCGGTCGCGGCCGCGGCAAAGCGCTCGTTGAACATCTCGCGCGAGATCGGGGCTGCGACCTGGAGCCGGTCGGGCAGCAGCGCAAAGGTGTCCCTGATGGCCTCGCCGGCCTCACGCAGCGCCACCCTGGGCGCGCGCTTGATCACGGGCTCGTCGTAGCCAATGCTGCCGACGGTCGGATAGACGCTGGCGCCGAGGACGTTGCTGTAGATGGTCCAGCCGGCGCCCATCACGACGCAGCCGATCGCCGCGGCGCCCAGCCAATTGGTGGTGGTCATTTTCCGGGAAGGCTTCCGAAGAGAATTCTTGGACTTCCGTGCCGCGTTACTCTGCGCAGCGATACTCGTACTCATTCGCCTTGCGTCCAGGACGGTGTCACTCAGTCCCCCTTCGAAGTGCCGCTGGTCACGATCCGGGAACAGCATCTCGCAGGAGGTCGGAGCGTCATTAAGGCGACTTTTAGTTAAATGCAGATTAAGTTCGGGCAGATGTGAGGCACCGCGTTAACGCTGTCCCATTTCGAGAAAAAAGTCCGCAGAACTACGGACTTAGCAGCATCTGTTAACTATAATTCTCGGCCGGTTCGGCGCGTTCGACGGACGTCACAGGCCGCCCCTCTAAGGCCATCCAACCAAGTCGTTTTCGTGGTCTTCAATACCCGGACAATAGCGGGGAAGCGTTGCGCGAGGCTGGTGCGCGCTGCCCTCTCCAGCGGGTGTCAGCAGGGTGGCGGCAGAGCCCGTCCCACATCACACATCGCGCACAGAGTGCTCACGCAGCACGGCGCCCTGACCGAAAGTTGATCGCGCCGGACTGGAAAAGACCGCACCGAGGAAATAGCTCCGAGAGCGGCACTTTTCAGCAGCCTCTGCGTGTGATACGGTACCGTATCAACATCGCTTTGAACTGTGCCAAGCACGCAAACGGAGGCTGGCATGAGAGGGATCGCGGGCGCCGGTATTTTCGCTCTGGCGTGGTTGTTTCAGTTGATCGGGTCTGCGAATGCACAGCCGGCTGTCAATGTCGGCTGCACGGCATCGCCATCGGCTGCGGGCACGCAAGTGTGGCGCTGCGACAACGGCATCACCATCGTTGCGGAAAACGGCGCCAGATTTGAACTTAAGGACGCCAACCGCGACGGACATATTGACTCCGTGGAGTTGAGCAGCAAGGCGCTGCTGATCGAGGTGCCCAAGAAGCCCGGCGGCAATCCCTTCAAGGTGCTGACGCCGCAGGCGATCGCCGCAGTGCGCGGGACCAAATGGGCCGTCGATGTCGCTGAGGCCAAGACCGCGGTCTTCGTTGCTGACGGCCGTGTCGGTGTGAGCCGCAGGGCTCGTGGACGCGGCGTCGTGCTCGGACCGGGCCAAGGCGTCGATGTCGAGGCAACGGGCCCGTTGACCGTCAAGACCTGGGGCCAGCCGCGCGTCGACGCGCTGATGGCAAGACTGGGTCAATAAGGTCTGGACAATTAAGGCCCGCGCAGCAACGCCCGGGCGACAAAGAAGATTGCATTACGTAATGACTAGACGCGTTCAGATTCTGGTGGCACTCGTCCTCACCGCGCTGTGGGGTGCCGGCATCTATGCCGGCCACGCCAACGGTCATCTGCGCTTTCTTGATCGGCTCGAGGCGACCCTGACGGATTGGCGGACCCAGGTCCGCGGCGTGCAGGCTCCGCCCGATCTCGTCACCATCGTCGCCATCGACGACACCGTCGTGAAACGCGGCGGCAGCTATCCGCTGCCGCGCGCCGATCTCGCGCGCGTCGTCGACACCATCGTGCAGTTCAAGCCGAAGGTCGTCGCGATCGACCTGCTGCTGGTCGACCGCAGCGCGGCGATCGGCGACGCGACGCTGGCCAACACGCTCGCCACCGGTCCCATGGTGCTCGCCGCCGCGGCGATCTTCCCGACCGCCAGCGAGACCGTGGAGCCGGGCACCCAAGGTCCCCTCGCCGCGCTGCCACAGGCCGAGCGATTCCTGCTGCCGCTGCCCGCCTTCGCCGATCACGCCGAGGTCGGCGTCGTCAACGTCGCGACGGGGCAGTCGGGCTCGCCGCTTTCGGTGCCGATGCTGTTCCGGACCCGCGACAAGGTCGAGCTGTCGTTTCCCTTGCGCGTCGCGACGCGCGCGCTCGACAAGCCGCTGACGATCGCGCCTGATCACCTCATGCTCGGCGATCGCGCGGTGTCGACTGACAGCGATTTCGCGCTGCCGATCACCTATTACGGCCCGCGCCGCACCATCCGCACCGTCAGCGCGCAGAGCATCTTCGACGGTACGCTCAATCGCGCGGCGATCGAGAACCGCATCGTCGTGATCGGCGCCGCGGTCGCCGGCGGCGGCGACTTCTATCCAACACCGTTCGATTCCCTGATGCCCGGCGTCGAGGTGATCTCGACCGCGATCACCCATCTCGTCGCCGGTGACGGCATCGTGCGCGACCGCAAGGTCCACATCGCCGACGCGCTTTTCGCGATCCTTTTGCCGATGCTGCTGGTCGGCCTGCTCGCCTGGCGGCGCAGCGCGCCCGGCATCGTCGCGGCCGCCGCGGTGATGATCGCCTGGGCCGGGCTCAATCTGTTCGCCTTCACGCACGGCGTTTGGCTGAACGCCGCGACGACACTTGCCGCCGCGGTGCCGCCGGTCGCGGTCTTTGCCGGCGTGCAGCTGTGGGCCGGCGGCCGCCGCACGCAATATTTTGCCGCCAAGAGCAGGTCGCTGGCGCAATTCCAGGCGCCCGCCGTGCAGGAATGGCTGACGCGCGATCCGAATTTCCTGTCCAGGCCGGTCCGGCAGGATGCGGCCGTCGTCTTCATCGATCTCTCCGGTTTCACGACGCTCAGCGAACGGATCGATCCGGACGAGCTGCAGCATCTGCTGAGGGCATTTCACGCGCTGATCGACAAGGCCGCGGTCGATTGCGGCGGCCTGATCACCGGCTTTCTCGGCGACGGCGCCATGATCCTGTTCGGACTGCCACACGCGATGCCCGACGACGCGGCGCGCGCGCTGCAATGCTCGATCGACCTGTATCGCAGCGTCGATCGCTGGATCGCTTCGCTGCCGCCTGCCCTTCGCGGCCAGCTTGGTTTCAAGATCGGCGCGCATTTCGGCCCGATCATCGCCTCCCGCCTCGGCGAAAGCCACCAGCACATCACGGCGACGGGCGACACGGTCAACGTCGCGAACCGCTTGATGGAGGTTGCCGCCCAGAACTGTGCGCGGCTCGCGCTGACCGATACGCTGCTTGATGCGGCCGACTTCCACGGCGCTCCCGACGGCATTCTGTCGGGTCCCCTGCTCACGCAGGTCCGCGGCCGCTCCGGCGTCGTGACCGTCTGGTTCTGGCGCGACCAGAACGGGCCGAGCCAGGCCACCGCCAGGGCCGAGATGATCGACTAGCCGATGCGGCACGCCACGCGCTCCGCCGTCGTCCCCGCCTAGTGCGCAATTGCGCACGGGGCGCGGGGACCCATACCCACAGGGAGAAGTTTGGCGAAGGCTGCTAGTGAGCGGCTTTTTCGCGCGGTACAGGCCCCTGCGCTCATCGACAGATCACGCGGTATGGGTCCCCGCGTTCGCGGGGGACGACGGTCGAGAGCTACCTCGCCTCGGGCGGCGGCGAGCGGTCGAGCACGTCGCCCTTGGCGCCTTCGAGCAGATCAATGCCGTAGGTCTCGATCACGAGCGGCCCGCGCTTGCGCTGCAATTGCGCAATTTGCGTCACCTTCGCGAAGAGCTCGTCGAGGCCGGTATGGCCGTCCGGGCGCAGCTCGTCGACAGAGATCAGCTTGCCGGCAAGCAGCTTTGGATCGGGCTCGGGCATGTTGACCCAGCGGATGCGCTGGTTCTGCTGCAGCACGCAGGTGCCGCGCGGCAGGTAAAAGGCGAGCCAGCCCGTGGTGCCGTAGTCCTGCGCGAGCACGCAGGTCGCGCCACTGCGCGCGCGCACCGCCTCGATCTCGGCGGCGAGCTCGCGCCAGCCGACGCCGACGCTGCGCACCGTCGCGTCGCGGCGATAGCCCGACAGCCAGCCGGTGTTGGCCTGCACGATCAGCGCCGCAAACATCACGATGCCCACGGGCGCGGCCCAGCGCAGGCAGAAATCCGCGATGCGGCGCGCGCGTGGTTGCCACTGTACGAGATTGGCGGCGGCGGCCGCGGCAACGATGAAGGGCGGATAGACCGGCGCGAACCAGTTGGCCTCGACGCGGGCATGCAGCGAATGCCAGACGAAATAGACGACGATGGTCCAGAACAGCGTCTCGATCAGCACACGCGAGGCCAGCGCGCCGGCACGGCGCCAGGTCAGCGCGTGCAGGCCCATCGCGCCGAGGATGAAGACGAGCGGCGTTGCGAAGGCGATCTGGGTCGGGATCAGCTCGGCGATGAAGACGGGACGGAAGTCCTCGATCTTCGCGCGGCCGAGCTGCTTTACGAACGAGACCCATTGATGATCCGCATTCCACAGGATCACCGGTGAGAACAGCGCGAACGCAACGAGACCGCCGAGATAGGGCCAGGGCGAGAGGAACCAGCGCCGCAGTTTCGGCACGGCCGCAAGCCAAATCAGGATCGCGGCGCCAAAGAACATCGCGGTGTATTTCGACAGCAGCGCCGCGCCGACCGCCGCGCCGACGGCGAGCCACCAGACGCCGCGGCCGGTCTCCAGCACCTTGGCGAGGAAGAACAGCACGAAGCTGGAGGCAACCAACAGCGGCGCATCGGGCGTGACGATCAGCGTGCCGACCGAGGCCATCATGGTCACGTTGAGCAGGATGGCGCTGGTCGCCGCCACCCGCGCGCCACCAAACAGGATGGCGGCGGAGCGGTAGATCGCGTAGCTCATCGGCAGCGCGAGCAGGATCGAGAACACGCGGACGCCGAGCTCGGTGTCGCCGGCGATCATGGTGCCGGCGCGGATCACATAGGCGACCATCGGCGGATGGTCGTAATATCCCCCGGCGAGGTTCTTCGACCACATCCAGTAATAGGCTTCATCGAAGGTGATCGGCGTGAACGCGGCCGCGACCAGCCGCAAGCCGACCAGCGCAACGATCACCAGCGCGGTATTGCGGACAATCCGCGCGTCAGCCCCGCCCATGTCGAGCTATTTCTTGCGCCAGACGAACAGTCCGGACATCGCGTAGTTCCACACCACGCCCATCAGGGCGCCGGCCATGCCGGCCAGCCACCAGATCGGCTCCTGGTCGTAGACCGAGAAGGCGACGCCGACATTGGCGAGCAGGCCGACACTGCACACGATGTAGAAGGCGATCAGGCCGCGCAGCAGCGCAAAGCCCTTCAGCCGCTGGTCGCGATAGGTGAGGAAGTTGTTGAGGACGAAGTTGCTGGTCATGGCGACGACGGCGCCCGCGGCCTGCGCCTCCGCGAACGGCGCCTTGAACAGCTGAAGGGCGATGAACAGCGTCGTCAGATGCACCACGAGGCCGACGCCGCCGACCATCGCGAACAGGATGAAGCGCAGCGAGACGGCATCGTTGGTGAACTTGGCCAGCACCAGGCCGAGAAAATCCAGCGCGACCATGGAATCGAGCTTGCTCTCGCCGTGCTGGCGCTCGCCGAACGTGTAGGGAATTTCAACGGCTCGCAAGCTACCGTTCGCGCTCGCGACGAGGTCGAGCAGGATCTTGAAGCCGTGCACCGACAGTTTCGGAGCCAAGTCCTCGAAACGGTCGCGGCGAACCATGAAGAAGCCGCTCATGGGATCGGCGATCTCGACCCGCAGCGCCTTCCTGGCGAGTTCGGTCGCAAGCGCGCTGGCGCCGGCGCGCTGCTTGTTGAAGCCTTCGCTCTTGTAGCCCTCGATGTAGCGGCTGCCGACGACGAGATCGGCCTGGTCGCTTGCGAGCAGCAACAGCATCTTCGGCAGTTGCGTCTCGTCGTGCTGGAGGTCGGCATCGATCACGGCCACATAGGGCGCGCTGGAGGCCAGGATGCCCTCGATGCAGGCGCCCGACAGGCCGCGGCGGCCGATGCGACGGACACAGCGCACGCGGTTGTCGCGCTGCGCCAGCGCGCGCACGACGTCCCAGGTGCCGTCGGGCGAATTATCGTCGACGAACACGACTTCCCAGGCGACGTTGGCGAGCGTCGCCTCCAGCCGCCGGTACAGCACCGTGACGTTGTCGCGCTCGTTGAACGTCGGGACGATGACCGACAGTTCCGGCGCCTCTTGAGCCTGCGGGGGAGTGCCGGAGCCCGGTCTGATCGCTTCATTCATGACGGCAGCGTATATCCGCCGCGTCCTGCGCTGCCAAGACGTTGCGCTGCCAAGATCTACCGAGCCGGGGGTCTTTGGGGAAAGGCCCAAAAAGGGCCCAAAAATGCCAACGACCCCGGAACGGCGGACCGCGCGTACATCCGGCGCAAGCCCAAGCTATTCCAAGGTCGTTCCAGCGCCGGAGGTTTCACTCAACGTCGCCGTTAGAAGCTAGATAGGTACGGCAAAACCGCTTCGCAAGGGGGCATAGCGGCTCTTTTTCAGACCCTTGCTAGTTCGGGACTTCCTTGATCACCGGCCCACGCGGCACGGGGGCGGCCGGGACAGCGGGCGCTGCGGCCGGAGCCGGCTCGGCCTTTGCCGGCCTGGGCGGCTTGCCGTACTGGCCGATCGGCCCCAATACGACGGCGATCGCAAGCACGACCGCCGCGACGATCGCGCCCAGAATGCCACCCACCGACTCAGACGACATGGAAGCCCATCCCTGTTCCAGATGCGTCCAGCAATACCATGGATGCGCGCGGAGCTGGAAGAGCCCTCCGCGGAGGAGCGAATGGCGAGTAGCGAATGAAGAGCGCTGGCTTTCGTGCCCTATTCGCTATTGGCCATTCGCCACTCCCCTACTTCGTCGGCGGCCTGTGCTTGACGAAGGCCGTCACGATGTCCTTCTGCGCCGACTCGACCGCTCTGTTCGCGGTGGCGAGATGGGCGCCGGCATCGATGTTCGGATATTGCGTGGTGAGATAGTCGAGCAACGCCACCCGGTAATATTGCCGCTCCGACGGACAGGCGCCCGCGACCGAGCGGCCGAAATCCTGTTCCGACATTCCCTGATTGGAGTCGCGCGAATATTCCCGCGCCAGGCAATGCCAGTAATCGTCGCGGCCCTGCATGGCGAGCTTCTGCGCGCCCTTGGCATCGTCGTCATCGTCGGCCATGGCACCAAACGTCATGGCAGCAGATGTCATCATGACGAGCGCCGCTCCCACCATCAGCATCCGCATTCTTGTTCTCCTTTTGCGCGGGTCCCGTTGCGACCTTAGACGGGACAGCGCAACTGGCCAATCACATCTGGTTTGATTAGGATGAGGTCCCTCCCCGTCGATGCGAGACCCTCCCGTGGCCAAAGCAAAAACCGTGTCCAAAAAATCCGGCAACATCTTCATCGGCGTCGGCGGCTGGACCTTCGAGCCCTGGCGCGGCGTGTTCTACCCGGAGAAGCTCACACAGGCCAAGGAGCTGTCCTATGCCGCCTCGAAGCTGACCTCGATCGAGATCAACGGCACCTATTACGGCTCGCAGAAGCCGGAGAGCTTTCGCAAATGGGCCAGCGAAGTGCCCGATGGTTTCGTGTTCTCGGTGAAGGGACCCCGCTTCGCCACCAACCGCCGCGTGCTCGCCGAGGCCGGCGATTCCATCAAGCGGTTCTATGATTCCGGCGTGCTGGAACTCGGCGACCATCTCGGACCGGTGTTGTGGCAGTTCGCGCCGACGAAAAAATTCGACGGCGCCGATTTCGGCAAGTTCCTGGAGCTGCTGCCGCGCAAGCTCGAGGGGCGCGCGCTGCGCCATGTCGTCGAGGTCCGCCACGACAGCTTTTGCGCGCCGGACTTCGTCGCGCTGATCCGCGAGTTCGAGACGCCTGTCGTGTTCGCCGAGCACGGCAAATATCCGGCGATCGCCGACGTCGCCGGCGATTTCGTCTATGCACGGCTCCAGAAGGGCAATGACGAGATCAAGACCTGCTATCCGCCGAAACAGCTCGATGCCTGGGCCAAGCGCCTTCAGGACTGGGCCGAGGGAAGTGAACCCGACGATCTGCCGAAGGTCGACAAGGCCAAGCCGAAGAAGGAGCCGCGTGACGTGTTCGCCTATGTCATCCACGAGGGCAAGGTGCGCGCACCGGCCGGCGCCATGGAACTGATCGCACGGGTGAGCTGAGGATGGTTCATGGCAAAGGCGAAAAAGCTCTTCACCATCGGTTATGAACAGACGCCGCCCAAGGCGGTGCTCGACGAGCTGGTAGAGGCCGGCGTCAAGCTCGTGGTCGACGTGCGCGCGGTGACCTCTTCGCGCCGGCCCGGCTTTTCGAAGAAGCAGCTGTCCGCGGGCCTCGATGAGCGCGGGATCGCCTATGTCCATCTCGCCGCGCTCGGCACGCCGAAGGAAGGCCGCCTCGCCGCGCGCAGCGGCCAATACGATGTGCTGGAGAAGATCTATTCAAAGCACCTGAAGACGCCGCAGGCCAGGGAAGAGCTGGACGAGCTCTCGGCGCTGGTGATGAAGGCCGGACCGGTCTGCCTGCTCTGCTACGAGCGCGATCACACCCATTGCCACCGCCAGATGATCGCGGAGATCATCGAGGAGCGTGATGGCGTGGCGGTGAGGAATTTGGCGGGGCGGCAGGTGTGATCGTCACGGGCTTGTCCCGGGCATGGCGGAGAGACCCTACCCCTCTCCCGCCAGCTCGAACGTCCCCTCCATCATCTGTACGCAATGGCCGCCGACATAGGCATCAAGAAGGGCGCCGCCCTCCTTTTCCACTGTCGTCCGCAGGATGCTCGGCCGGCCCATGTCAAAACCCTGGCCGATGGTGAGCTTCAGCTCGCCGTCGCGGAGTGGATCGAGCGTGGCGAGCAGCGCGGCGGCGGCGACCGTTGCGCTGCCGGTGGCCGGATCCTCGGCGAAACCGCTGGCACCGCGCATGAACATCCGTGCCTGGAGGTCGCAAGGCGCCTGCGCCGCCGGGATATCGCGCGTGTAGAAATAGATCGAGAACGCGCCGTCGCGCGGCAGTGTCCGGCCGAACGCCGCAGCATCGGGCGCCGCCCGCCGCAGCGCGTCGCGCGAATGCAATTCCGCGACGACGAACGGCGTGCCGACGCCGACGACCTCCGGCACATGACGATCGGTCCTGATGTCGTCCGCGGTCAATGACAGGCACGCGGCGACCTCGGCGGCGGACAGCTTTGCAAGTCGCGCCAGCGGCTGCGGCGCGGTCAGCTCGGCGCCGACGACCTTGCCCTGCTCCCGCCAGATCTCGACCGGCACGATCCCGGCTTTCTCTTCGAACAACAACCGCGGCCAGGGCTCATTGCTGCGCCGGGCCAGCACGAAAGCGGTGCCGACATTGGGATGACCCGCGAAGGGAAGCTCCCTCACCGGCGTGAAGATGCGGACCTCCGCGTCGTGGCCGGGGTTGTGCGGTGGCAGCACGAAGGTCGTCTCGGAATAGTTGAACTCGGTCGCGATCGCCTGCATCTGCTGCGTCGTGAGCCCGCCGGCATCGAGCACCACGGCGAGCTGGTTGCCGCCGAAGGCGCGGTCGGTGAACACGTCGACGGTGATGTAGCGGCGCTGCATCTTCACTTCCTCATGAAAGTCGCGGCCTCAACCGGCCGCATCGCCGGCAGTCTACAGGCCGACG
The DNA here is from genome assembly GCF_040547935.1 of Bradyrhizobium sp. LA6.8. Taxonomy (NCBI): domain Bacteria; kingdom Pseudomonadati; phylum Pseudomonadota; class Alphaproteobacteria; order Hyphomicrobiales; family Nitrobacteraceae; genus Bradyrhizobium; species Bradyrhizobium sp. LA6.8. The sequence continues at coordinate 473,632 of NZ_JBEPQQ010000006.1, read as the reverse complement.
ACATCGCTCGTCATGCCCCAAAATTCGGAGCATTCGGAGCAATCGCGCGAGGAGATCAGAAGGGAAACTCAGAAGCGGAACAGCTGATGCGGCGATGCGAGAACCTGAACGCGCGCGCTGTCATCGACGATCAGCGCATCGAGAAACTGCCGGTTTTTCGCGTAAGCCTGCGACGCCTCGAACTGCGTGTGCGGCCAGTCGCTTCCCCACAGCAGGCGGTCGAGGCCGTAAGCCTTGCGCAGCAGCGGATAGGCCTCCCTCGCAAAACTCTCGCCGCTCGCGCCGTTGCGATACGGCGCCGAGATCTTGACCCAGACATTTCGCGTCGCGCCGAGCTTCAGCACCGACTGGAAGCCGGGATCGGCGACACCGAGTTTCGGGTCCGGCAGCGCATAGTGATCGAGCACGACGGTGACGCCATGATCGAGCAGCTGCGGCGCCAGCAGTGCGAGGTCGGACGCGTTGCGCTGGAGCTCGACTTGCCAGCCCATCGATTTCACGTTTCCGAGCAGCGCCTTCCATTCGCCGGCAGCGAGATCGGGCAAGGGCTGGCCGACGAGATTGAGGCGGATGCCGACGACGCCGGCGCGATCAAGCGCGCGTAGTTCGTCCGCGGTCACGGAAGGATCGACGACCGCGATGCCACGCAGGCGTCCGCCGGAAGTCTTCAGGCTCTCGACCAGATAGGAATTGTCGGTGCCGAGAAAGCTCGGCTGCACCAGCACGCCATTGCTCATGCCATTGCGGTCGAGCTGCTCCAGATAGAGCGCCAGCGGCGCATCGTAATCGGGGGCATAGCGCCGGCCGGGCGCGAGCTTGAGGCCGCGGTGGAAGACATGGGCATGGGTATCGATTGTTGGCAAGCTCGTCTCACTCTTCGCTCGGCTCGCGACGGCCGTGGCCGACACGAGGGATACAAGGCCTGTGCCGAATTGGCGGCGCGTCAGGCCACGCTCGCGGGATATCATGGTGACTGCTCCCCATCCGGCGTCAGGCGCGCGTCGCCGCGGCTTGTTCGAAAACCTTGCCGCGGGTTTCGGGCAGCAGCACCACCGCGATCAGCACCAGCGAATAGGCGAAGGCCGCATCGATGCCGATCGCCGGTCCGAGCCCGATATGGTCGCTGAGATAGCCCACGAGGAAGGGGAACGCGGCGGAGACGATGCGGCCGAAATTGTAGCAGAAGCCGACACCGGTGCCGCGCACGCCGGCCGGATAGAGCTCGCTGAAAAGCGCCGCCATGCTGGCGGGAATGCCGGCCGAGAAGAAGCCGAGCGGAAAGCCGAGCACCAGCATCTCGCCGTTGGTCAGCGGCGCGAAGATGTAGATCAGCACGGTGACGATGCAGGCGCTGGCGAAGAAGGTGACATTGGCCCTGCGGCCGATGCGGTCGCTGATGATGCCGCTCGCGATGCAGCCGCAGAAGAAGGCAACGATGATGACTGCGAGATAGCCGCTGGAGCCCAGCACCGACAGATGCCGCACTTCGCGCAAGTATGTCGGCAGGAACGTGGTCAGGGCCGCGTAACCGCCGTGGGCGCCGATGCCAAACAGGCCCCCGATCAGCGTCGAGCGCAACACGTCGCGATGGAAGATGCCCGAGAGCGTGGCGAAGAATGGCGTCTTGTCGGCTGCGACCGCGCGCGGCGGCTCCTTCAAGCCGCGGCGGATGAAGATGATGAGGAGCGCGGGCAACAGCCCCAGCGCAAACAGCAGCCGCCAGGCGATGTCGGCGGGTGCATAAGTGAACACGAGGGCCGAGAGCAGCACAGCTGCGCCCCACCCCACGGCCCAGGCGCTCTGCACCGAGCCCAGCGCCTTGCCGCGATGCTCGGGGCGAATGATCTCGGCCATCAGCACCGCGCCGCAAGCCCATTCGGCGCCGAAGCCGAGGCCCTGAATCGCCTTCAGGATCAGGAGCTGGTTGTAAGTCATCGCGAACGCGCAGGCGAAGGTCGCGAGCGCAAAGGTCGCAACGGTAATCTGAAGCGCCTTGACGCGGCCAAAACGGTCGCCGAGCGCGCCGCCGAGCCAGCCGCCGAACGCGCCGAAGAACAGCGTGACCGAGCCGAGCAGGCCCGCATCGGCCTTGCTGATGCCGAAGGCGGCGATCAGCGCTGGAATGGCAAGGCCGAACATCTGGACGTCGAGCGCATCCAGCGCCCAGCCGCCAAAGCTTGCCCAGAACGTGCGCCGCTCCAGCGGCGAGCTTTCGCTGTACCAGTTTGACATTGTTTCTCCCTTGAATTCGTTATTGCTTGATGTCGTTGAAAGGTCGCTCTCACCTGATCTCGGCGTGGTAGCGGAACCGGTCGGCCGGCCCCCGCGACCTGCGCCATTCGATCGGCCGCCGCTCCAGATCGAGCGCGAGGCGCTCGATCACGATCAATGGTGCGTGCGCTTCGAGGCGCAGCAGCCGCGCCTGCATCTCGTTGGCCATTTCGACCGTCAGAATTTCCTCGGCCGACACCACCACCTCCCCGCAGCGCTCCTCGTAGAGCGGATAAAGCAGGTCGCCGAATTCGGCGGTGTCGATCTCCAGGATCGGCGCGAAGCGCGATTGCTGGAGCCAGATTTCTTCGGCGAGCAGCGGTACATCGTCGATCAGGCGCAGACGCGACAGGCTGATCACGGGCTCGCCGACAGGGATGCGCAGCGCCGACGCAACGGCCGAATTCGCCGGAACGCTCTTGCGCCGGATGATGCGGCTCTTCGGCACGCGCCGCTCGCCGCTCTCGGACTGGAAGCGGAAGAAACGGAATAGCGAGGAGTTGAAGCGCGCCCGCCGCACGAAGGTGCCGCGGCCCTGCTGGCGCTCCAGCACGGCATCCGCAACGAGCTGATCGATCGCTTTGCGCACGGTGCCGATGGCGACGCCGTAATGCGCCGCAAGCTCGGCCTCCGACGGGATCGGCTCGCCCGGCCGCCATTCATTGCGGTTGATCCGCGCGGCGAGGTCGTCGCGCAGGCGCTGGTAGCGTGGCAGGCGGTCGTCGTGCGGAGCTGCATTCATATAGTCATATAGATGACTAGATGAGATAGGAGTCAAGCACTACCAAGGTACCGCGATTGCGAGACCGGCGACGCGAGGTCGGGCCGGCGGACGTTGCCAACCCGACCTCGCCTTGCGCGTTAATTCGCTCCCTTCGGCGTGCAGGGCGGCTGCTTGTAGGGCGCTGAGGCAAACGCGCCCTCTGCTGGAGCCCTTACGCAATCCGCAGCCGCCTGAGGCGAGGCGCGCCGCGGGGCGACGTCGCGGGCGGCTGCGGTCTGGGTTTGATAGACGGCGGCGGCGATCAGGGCGGCCGAGACAAGGGTCAATCGGGTCATGGGTTCTCTCCGCGTGGCAAACGGAAGCCGAGAGGTTTCGGCGTCCTGACAATATGAGCGGAAATCGCCGTGAGATATTTCATCACGCGCCTTCAACGAAACGCGAGCACCCTCACCCCAGTTGAAACACCGCCACCTTGTGCTCGTAGCCGCGAACCGCGACCTCGCCGAGCGCGACGGCGTCCTCACCGTCGTCGCCAAGCGCCTCGCGCACGGACGCGGAGATCAGCAGGTGCGAGCCGAACTCCTTGTTGAGTGCCTCCAGCCGCGAGGCGAAATTCACGGTGTCGCCGATGACCGTGTACTCCTTGCGCCGGGGCGAGCCGATATTGCCGGCAACGACCTCGCCGAAATGGATGCCGATGCCGATCCGCAGCGGCCAGCTCGTTTGCGCGTTGATGCGGTCCATCGCGGCCAGCATCTCGCGGCCCGCGGCAACCGCGCGGTGCGCGGCGTCGGAGGCCTCCAGCGGCGCCCCGAACAGGGCGAGGAAGCCATCGCCCAAAAACTTGTTTACGATGCCGCCCTGACGATCGAGGATGTCGACCAGCACGGCGAACGCACCGTCGAGCCGGTCAACCACCTCCTGCGGGGTGCGCAACCGCGCGCTGGCGGTGAAGCCGCGGAAATCGACGAACATCACCGCGACGCGGCGAAGGTCGCCGCCCGCGCTGGGCCCCGCCGCCATCAGCCGTTCCACCACCTGCGGCGAGACGTGCTGGCCGAACAGGTTGGTGACGCGATCACGCGCGGTGGCGGCCGCGATGCTCGCGGCAAATTGCCGCCGCAGCCGCGCGCCGACGGAGCCGGCGAGCACGCCGCAGATCAGGATGATGGTGCTGCGCACAGCGTGAAAGTAGATCAGCGGTTCGCCAGCCTCGCTGACCGAATTGTAGTACAGCGCGACGGCCAGGAGTTCGGCTGCGGCCACAAATCCCGTGAAGGTGGACAGCCAGAAATCGAGCCGCAGCGTCGAAAGAATGATGAAGATGAAATAGGCCAGTGGCAGCACGAAACCGAGCGCGGGCCCAGCGCCCATGCTGCGAATCTGCAGAATCAGGATGATCGTCGGCAGCGACGTTTCGATGAGAGCGCCGATATAGCGCCTGATCACCGGCAGGTCGCGATCGAGCTTGAGGTTTCGCCTGATCTGGCTGTGGACCCAGACCTCGAAGAGGATGAAGCCCCCCAAGAGCATGTATTCGCGGACCAAGCCCTCCGTCCCGCGCCAGACCCGGTTCACGATGGCAGGGTCGATCAGGTAGGTTGCGGTGAGGAACAGGATCATGACGCAGCCCGTCGTGATCAGCGCCCTCACCCGCAACAGCTCGGTGCGCAGCACTTCTCGCGTCAGCTCGCGCTCGAACTCCTCCGACATCACGGTATGTTGCCGGGTCTTCCTGCTGGCAAACCTGACCATTCCACCCCTCGATTCCGGGGCATTGTGCCTCAATCCAGCGTACGGCGGAAGCGCGTCACTGCGATGGTCATGGCGACCAGCATCAGGATCGCCAGCGCCAGCGCGTCGAAGTGCAAATTCTGCATGGTCGCGCCCTTCAGCATGATGGCGCGGACGATCCGCAAGTAGTGGGTCAGCGGCAGGCATTCACCGAGATATTGCGCCCAGACCGGCATGCCGGCGAACGGGAACATGAATCCGGAGAGCAGAATGCTCGGCAGGAAGAACATCATGGCCATCTGCATGGCCTGGAGCTGGTTCTGCACCACGGTCGAGATGGTGTAGCCAATCGACAGATTTGTAGCGATGAACAAGGTCGACAGCAGCGCGAGCAGGAACAGATTGCCGAGCAAGGGCACGCCGAACAAGCCGACACCGATGCCGATGATGAGGAAGGCCTGAAGGAAGCCAACCAGCACATAAGGAACGATCTTGCCGAACATCACCTCGACCGGCTTGATCGGCATCGACAGCAGGCTCTCCATGGTGCCCCGCTCGACCTCGCGGGTGACCGAGAGCGCGGTGAAGATCAGCATGGTCATGGTGAGGATGGTGCCGACGAGGCCCGGCACGATATTGAGGCTGGACGACGCGGCCGGATTGTAGCGCGCATGCGCGCGGATCTCGAACGGCATCTCGGGCGGATTGCCGATATAGAGATCGTGCGCAAGCGCGGTCTGCACGACCATGCCGAGCGAGCCGAGCGCGGCGCTGGCCGCAACGGGATCGGTGGCGTCGGCCGCAACCAGCAGCGCCGGCCGGTCGCCGCGCCGGACCGCCCGCTCGAAGCCGCGCGGAATCTCGACGCCGAACAGCACCTTGCCCGATTTCAGCAGGTTGTCGAAATCGTCGACATCGTGCACCTCGTAGATGAAGCGGAAATAGGCGGTGTTCTCCAGCGCCTTCAACACCGAGCGGGCAAGATCCGAATCCTCCTGGAGCAGCACCGCGCTCGGCAGATGGTGCGGCGTGGTGTTGATGGCATAGCCAAACAGCAGAAGCTGCATCACCGGCAGCATCACGATCATCGCGAACGACACACGGTCGCGCTTGAGCTGGATGAACTCCTTGACCAGCATCGCATAGGAGCGCTTCCAGAAGCCGAAGCGCTCGCTGATCTCGCGCGCGGGTGCGGGATGATCGGCGGCGCTCACTGGAAATTGTCCTTGGAACGGCTCATCAATTCGATGAACACGTCTTCGAGCGAGGGCGATGATTTGTGCCAGTGCAGGCCGCCCTTCTCGCGCCACGGCGCGATGCTGGCCTCGAGCGCGGCGACGTCGCGCCCGGAAACGTGCAGCGAAGTACCGAACGGCGCCACCATGTCCACGCCGGGCTTGCCGGTGAGCGCGGCCGTGAGCCCGTTGAGCTCCTCGCCCGTCACGGTGTAGGTCGTCAGGGCGGACTTCGCGATCACCTCCTCCACCGTGCCGTGCGCCAGCAGATGGCCGTAGGCGATATAGGCGATCTCGTGGCAGCGCTCGGCCTCGTCCATGTAGTGGGTCGAGACCAGGACGGTGAGGCCGTCGGCCGCGAGCGCATGAATCTCGTTCCAGAAGTCGCGCCGCGCCTTGGGATCGACCCCGGCGGTGGGCTCGTCCAGCAGCAGCAGTTTCGGACTGGGCAGCGTGCAGGCCCCGAGCGCGAGCCGCTGCTTCCAGCCACCGGAGAGCTCGCCCGCGAGCTGCTCCTCGCGCCCCGACAGCCCGAGCCGCTTGATCATGTCGCGCGCGGCACCGCGTGCATCGGCGAGGCCATAGAGCCGCGCGACGAATTCGAGGTTCTCGCGCACCGAGAGGTCCTGGTACAGGCTGAAGCGCTGGGTCATGTAGCCGACCTGGCGCTTGATCTTTTCGGCATCGCGCCTGATGTCGTAGCCGAGGCAGGTGCCCTCGCCGCTGTCGGGCGTGAGCAGGCCGCAGAGGATACGGATGGTGGTGGTCTTGCCCGAGCCGTTCGGCCCGAGGAAGCCGTAGATCGAGCCGCGCTTCACCTGCATCGACAGATCGTGCACGACCTCGCGGCCGCCAAACGACTTGGTCAGGCCCTTGACGTCGATCGCGATGCCGTTGCCGCCGCTCATCGCTTGTCCGCCACCGGCGTTTTTGGATGGAGATAGACGTCGATCGGCTGTCCGACCCGCAGGGCATCGGGCCGCGAGGGGCGCGCCTGGATCAAATAGACCAGCTTGTTGCGCTCATCGAGGCTGTAGATGACAGGCGGAGTGTATTCGGCCGAGGTCGCGATGAAATAGATCTTTGCGGTGAGATCCGCCGCGCAATTGTCGCAAGAGATGCGCACCGTGTCGCCGATCGCAAGCTTCGGCAACTCGGTCTCCGGAACGAAGAAGCGCAGCTTCATGTTGCCGGGCGGCATGATCGAGAGCACCGGCCGCTGCGCCGCCACCATCTCGCCCTCGCGGAAATAGATCTGCTGGATGGTGCCGGCAACGGGCGCAAAGCCCCTGCGCCGCGCCATTCGCGTCTCCGACGTCGCGACCCGCGCTTCGGCGACACGCAAGGACGACACGGCGGAATCGAGATTGGCCTGCGTACCGGAGCCAGTCTTGTTCAGCGAGGCCGCGCGATCATAGGTCTGCTGCGCATTGGCCAGTGTCGCCTTGTTCTGGTTGAGGTCGGCAAGCTGGAGATCGTCGTCGACGGAATAGAGGGGATCGCCGACCTTCACCTCGTCGCCCTCGCGGACATTGAGCTTCGTCACCCGGCCCGCTTCGTCCGGGCTGACGAAGATCATGTCGGCCTCGACCCAACCCTGAAATCCGGGATCGCGCTTGTCCTTGCAGCCGGCAAGGACGGTTGCAAGGACGAGGGCCGCGATCGCACAGAGGCGCGGCAGATGCTGCTGTCGACCCCTCACCCTGAGGAGCCGCGAAGCGGCGTCTCGAAGGGCGAGGAGCCACAGCCGGGCCTGCATCCTTCGAGACGCGCGTTCCGCGCTCCTCAGGATGAGGTGAGAGATGGTTTGCGACGACCTCATGTCGTCCTCCGTTCGCCAAAAATCAAATCGAGATGGACGCGCAGCATGTCCTGGGCGTCAAGCGGCGCGTGCCGCGCAAACAGGCTCTGCCAGATCACCGCGATCATCGCGGGTGCGACCAGGATCTGCGGATAGCGCGCGAGGTTCTTCTCGCGGATCTCGCCGCGGGCAATGCCGAGTTCGATCAGCGCGCGCATGCCGGCGATCCCGCGCGAGACGACCTCGCGATAGTAGAAATCGGCGACGGACGGAAAGCGCGGCCCTTCCGCCACGATCAATCGCACGAGATCGCCGCGCCTCGTGCCGATGACCTCCTTGAGGAAGTTACCGGCAAAGGCCTCGACGAGATCGCGCACCGAGCCCGTCGGCGGCGGCAGCGCATTCAGCTTCGCCACCACAGGCACGATCACCGTGCGCACCAGCTCCTCGAACATCGATTCCTTGTCCTTGAAGTGCAGGTAGATCGTGCCCTTGGCCACGCCCGCCCGCTTGGCGATGTCGTCGAGCCGCGTCGCGGCAAAGCCACGCGCGATGAACTCCTCCATCGCCGCTTCCACGATGGCTGACCGACGCTCGGCCGCACGCGTGGCACGGTTCGAAGTGGGCGCAGCGTCGGCGGGCGCACGGCCCTTCGCATCGGCGCGAGCTGTGGTTGGCGTGGCTGCTTTGGTTGGCTTCTTTGTCATTCCCCATTTATGACTGACCGGTCAGTCATAATCAAGATAGATCCAACCCAAGCAACGAATTAGTATTTACTAATGCATTAGCACCTGCTAATCGAATATCCATGATCGAAGCTGCCCCAAATCCCGTCACCACCGTGATGCGTGCCCTCGCCGATCCGACCCGCCGTGCCGTGTTCGAGCGCGTGTTCGAGAGCAAGGAGATCAGCGTGGCCGAGCTCACCCGCGGCAGCGGCGTGACGCAGGGCGCGATCTCGCAGCATTTGAAGTCGCTGAAGCAGGCCGGCCTCGTCGCCGAGCGCGCCGAGGGCCGCAACGTCTATTACCGCGCCGCGCCGCAAGGACTCGAGCCGCTGGTCACCTGGATGGACCATTACGGCGTGTTCTGGCGCGAGCGCTTCCAGAATCTGCGTGACCTCTTGAAGGAGATCGATCCGTGAGTGCAGCCGAGTTCAAAGCCGAGACAAAAGACATCGTCCAAGACATCGTTTTGGAGGAGGTCTTCCCTCACGCGCCCGAGACGATCTGGAAGACGCTGACCAGCGCCCAGTTGATCGCGCGCTGGCTGATGCAGCCGACCGGCTTCGAAGCCGTCGAAGGCAAGGCCTTCACCTTCCAGACAACGCCGGGCGGCAACTGGGACGGCGTTATCCATTGCCGCGTTCTCGAAGTCGTACCGAACCGGCGCCTCGTCTATGCCTGGAAGGGCGGCGACGAACGCAACACCGGCTACGGCGCGCCGCTCGATACGGTCGTGACGTGGTCCCTCACCCCGGTCGAAGCCGGCACGCGGATCCGCCTGGTGCATGCGGGCTTCGTCATGCCGAGGAACGAGTCCGCCTACACGGTCATGAGCGGCGGCTGGAAGAAGGTCGTGCGCCAGCTCGACGAGATCAGTGGCGAGAAGTGAGTGGGAGATATTTCGATGACCAGGCCTTTTACCGGCGGCTGCGCCTGCGGCGCGATCCGCTATTCGATTCTCGGTGAGCCGCTGTTCAGCAATCACTGCCAGTGCCGGGATTGCCAGCGGGAAAGCGGCGGCGGTCACGGCTCGTACATGACCTTCGCGCGCGAAGGTGTCACGCTAACTGGCGAGGCGAAGCATTGGGACATGGTCGGCGACAGCGGCAACGTGAAGACGCGCGGTTTCTGCACGCAGTGCGGCTTGCCGGTCTACATGACCTTCGCCGCAATGCCCGACATCTTCACCATCCGCGCCGCAAGCCTCGACGAGCCCGCCCGCTACAAGCCGCAGGTGGTGACCTACGCGGCGCGCGGGTACGATTGGGATCGTCTCGATCCAGACCTGCCGAAGTTCGCAGGCATGCCGCCGGGGTGAGGCGGCGGTATTTGGAGTGTCGAAGTCTCGGTATCGTCATGGCCGGACTGTCCCGAATGTCATTCCTGACGCAATGCTCCGGTCCGCGCATCGCGCGGCTCCCGTTGCATCGCCAATGACAGCAGGAGGATTACCCCTTGGCGTCGCAGGCCCAGGCGCGGATCACGCATTCCTTGCCGCCGTATTTGTAGCACTCGCGCGTTGCGGCATTGAGCGAGGCGGAGATCTTCGGCTTGACGGCATAGCCATAGGCGCCGCAAGGGTTAGACATATCGACCGACATCGCGGCGCAGGCGCGCTTCATGGTCACCGTCGTGCAGTCGCCCTTGCACTGCTTCTGTGCCGCTGCACGGGCCTCGCGCTCGGCGCCGTAATCAAAAGCCTGGCCATAGGCCCCGCACTTGCCGACCGCAAACGCACCGGCGGCATGCGCATCCGTGATGTAGCGAGCGCCGGCGACACAAACCGACAGCGCAAAGAAAAACATCGCGCAACGGCGCGCGACGACATTCGAAGCCATGGAAAAACCCCTCCCCCCAAGGCAGGTGGAGAGGACTCTAGGCGGTGGACGTTTCCAGATGGTGAACGAGGGGTGAAATCGAACGAATGAGAGTGCCGTAGGGTGGGCAAAGGCGCAAAGCGCCGTGTCCACCATCCATCCACACCATCATTCAAAATTGGTGGGCACGCTTCCGCCTTCGCTCTACGAGCTACGGCGGACAAGTCGCTTTGCCCACCCTATGGCACTATCCCCGCCGTGCCGCTTCCAGCGCCTGCGGCGTGTCGATGTCGAGGAAGGCGCTCTCGCCATCCACGGGGACTTCGGCCACCGCCTCGGTGTGCTTGGCGATCAGATGGCGCGCGCCGACGTCGCCGTCGAGCGTCATCAATTCCTTGAAGAAGCGGCGCGACCACAGCACGGGATTGCCGCGGCGCCCGTCACTGACGGGCACGACGATGAGATTGCCGCGGTCCGGCGCAAAGCCGTCGATGAGACGGTCGATCAGGCCGGCATCGATCAGTGGCATGTCGCCCAAACAGACCACGGCGCCGTCGCAAGCCTCGGGCACGGCCGCGATGCCCGCCTTGACCGAGCTCGCGATGCCGCCGGCGAAATCCGGGTTGCGGACGAACTTCACCTTCAAGCCTTGCAGCGCCTGCTCGACCAGCTCGGTCTGATGGCCGGTGACGACGATCACCTCGGAGGCCTTGGAGGCCAGCGCCTGCTCGGTCGCGATCCGCACCAGCTTCTTGCCGTCGAGCTCGGCGAGCAGCTTGTTCGGTCCGCCCATGCGGGTCGAACGGCCCGCCGCGAGCACGATGGCCGCGACCTGGCTGTTGCCCTCGATCGCGGGTTCTGCGCGCGGCTGCGGCCGCGTGACGATCTCCATCAGGAGGCCGCCGACGCCCATACCCATCAGCTCGGAACGCGTCACCTTGATGCCGGCGAGCAGCCGCATCAGCACCCAGTCGAAACCATTCTCGACCGGCGAGCGTGCGCAGCCCGGCGCGCCCAGCACCGGCACCCCGCCGGCCCGCGCGATCAACAGCAAATTGCCGGGATCGACCGGCATGCCGAAATGTTCGATCTCACCGCCGATCCCGGTGACGGCCGCCGGGATCACGTCGCGGCGATCGGCGATCGCGGATGCGCCGAACACGATCACGAGCTCGGCGCCGAGGCCGAGCAATTCCTTGATCGCCGCGGACAGCGCACGTTCCTCATGTTGGACGCGCCGCTCGGCAATGATGCTGGCGCCGGCCGGCGCGAGCCGCTCGGCGGTAACGCGCAGCGTCTTGTCGATCACCTTCGACGAGAGGCCCGGCAGCAGCGTCGAGACCACGCCGACGCGCTTGACGACGTAGGGCGCGATCTTCAGCACGTCCCTGCCCGCCGCCTTCACCGCGGCATCGCGCAAATTGCCTTCGACGCCGAACGGGATGATCTTGACGGTGCCGACCATCTCGCCCTCGACCACCGGCTTGTAGGCGGTGAGCGTCGCGAAGGTAATGGCCTCGTCGATATTGTTGATGCGGTCGACCGCGGCGCGGTCGATCACCAGCACGCCCGGGCGCGCGGCAAACAGATTGGCGCGGCCGGTGAAGGCGCGCTCGACATGAATGCCCTCGCCGCCGACGGCCAACGCGATGCTGGCGGCGGCGACATCCTCGGAGACGTCGCCCTCCTCCATGCGCACCACCACGACGTCCTTGATGCCGGCGCGCTCCAGCGCCTCGACCTCGGCCGGGCCGATCGTCGTGCCTTTCTTGAGCACCAGCGGACCCTGGCGCAGGGTGTGGACGGTCACCCCGCCGATCGCATCCTTGGGGCTCGCCGGTCCGAATTTCATGCCGCTTCTTCTTTTTCTTTTGGAGGCAGGCGCAGCACCGCCGTGATCTCGGCCATGATCGACACCGCGATCTCGGACGGCGAGACAGCGCCGATCGCCAGCCCAATCGGCGCGTGGATGCGCGCGATGTCGCTGTCCTTGGCGCCCTGCGCGCGCAGCCGGTCGCCGCGCTTGGCATGCGTCTTTCGCGAGCCGAGCGCGCCGATATAGAAGCAGTTGCGCTCGAAGGCGTGCAGCAGCGCGGGATCGTCGATCTTCGGATCGTGCGTCACCGCGACGAAAGCCGTGTAGGCATCGACATTGAGCGGCGGCAGCGCCGTGTCGGGCCATTCGGCGACCAGGGGAATGTCAGGGAAGCGCTCCGCGCTCGCAAACGCCGTGCGGGGATCGACCACGGTGACGTCGTAGCCGAGCGAGCGCGCCAGCGGCGCCAGGGCCTGGCTGATATGGACCGCGCCGACGATGACGAGCTTTGCGGTCGGCGCATAGACGTTGAGGAACAGCTTTTTGCCGCCGGCCTCGACACTGGCGCTCTTACCCATGCGAAGCTGCTTGTCCAGTTCGGCACGCAACGGGTCCTTGGCGAAATCCGCGGATTTCACCAGACGCTGCTCGCCGCTCTCGGTGTCGGTCACCAAAATCGCCGGCCGGCGCGCGGCGCGCTCGGCATTGAGTTCGTGCAGGATTGCGAGCTTCACGGCTAACCGACCTTCTCGACGAAGACGCGAATGGTGCCGCCGCAGGACAGCCCGACATTCCAGGCCGTCTCATCGGCAACGCCGAACTCCAGCATCCTGGGCTTACCGCTCTGGATCACGTCCATGGCCTCGGTGACCACGGCGCCCTCGACGCAGCCGCCGGAGACCGACCCCAGAAACGTGCCCTCATCGTTGATGACGAGGCTCGAGCCCGCCGGGCGCGGCGCCGAGCCCCAGGTCTCGACAACGGTGGCCAGCGCGACGCCCCGGCCGGCCTTCTGCCAATCCTCTGCCGCCTTCAGAATATCCTCGTCGCGATCGAGCATGGCTTAACCTCTCAAGCTGCGGAACGGATCAGGCTGCGGTGATGCGGCGGCAGCGGCCGGGAGAGCGTCGTGATCAGCTCCTGGATCGAACTCAAATTATGTACCGGGCGGAATTCGTCAACGTGCGGCAGCATCATTTTGATGCCCTGCGCCTTGGCCTCGAAGCCGCCGAACCGCAGAAGCGGGTTGAGCCAGATCAGCCGGCGGCAGGACCGGTGCAGCCGGTCCATCTCGAACGCGAGCCTGGAATCGGCCTCCCGCTCCAGCCCGTCGGAGATCAGCAGCACGATGGCGCCCTGGCTCAGCACGCGCCGCGCCCACAATTTGTTGAAGTTGTGCAGCGAGGCCGAAATCCGGGTGCCGCCGGCCCAGTCCTCGACCGAGGCCGAGCAGCTCGCCAGCGCCTCATCGGGGTCGCGCTGGCGCAGCGCCCGGGTGACGTTGGTCAGCCGCGTGCCGAACAGGAACACCGAGACGCGCTTTCGCGCATCCCCGATGGCGTGCAGGAAATGCAGGAACAGGCGGGTGTACTCGCTCATCGAGCCCGAGATATCGAGCAACGCGACGATCGGCGCCGGCTTTTCGATGCGCCCGAGGCGATGGATGTCGATGATGTCGCCGCCGGTGCGCAAGGACGCGCGCAGCGTGCGGCGCAAATCGAGACGAAGCCCGCGGGGATCGGGCCGGTGCCGGCGCGTCAGAAGCTCGGCCTGCGGCAGCCGCATCCGCTCGACGGCGCGGAGCGCTTCGGTGATCTCAGCCGCGCTCATCTGCGCAAAATCCTTCTTCTGAAGGATCTCCTTGTCGGAGACCGACAGGCGCAAATCCTGCTCCTGGTGCTGCGGCGTCTCCGTCATCCGCGGCTGCGACATCGCCTCCTGCACGCGGCGGGAGCCGGCCTGCGGCTTCTTCTTGGCCTGCTCCGGCAACGGCACCGAATCCAGCATGTGCTTCCACTCTTCCGAGGCGCGGAAGAACAAGTTGAAGGCCTGCCTGAAGATCAGCGCATGCTCGTGGCGCTTGACGAAGATCGCCTCCAGCGTGGTGAAGACGTCGGCGCGGTTGCCGATGTCGATCACCTGGAGCGCGCTCATGGCATCGATGACGGCGCCCGGCCCGACCGGCATGCTGGCTGCACGCAACGCGCGGGCAAAGCCGACGATGTTGTCGGCGAACTGCTCGGTCTGGTCGGGCGCAAGGTGGTTGATGGCCATGGTCTCGTATCCATCCTCTCGTCATTCCGGGGCGCGCCCGCTTGGGCGCGAGCCCGGAATCCATTTATCCGCAGTACGTGCGGCCCGATGGATTCCGGGTTCGCGCTACGCGCGCCCCGGAATGACGAGCGCAATTTGACGCGAGATCAATTCTCGCTCGTCGCTTCCTTCAGCACCTTTTGCAAGGTATCGCCCTGCATCCGGGTGATATCGTCCTGGTACTTGAGCAGCGCCCCCAGCGTGTCGCCGACCACTTGCGGGGTCAGCGACCGGGCATCGAGCTCCGACAGCGCTGTGGCCCAGTCGATGGTCTCGGCGACGCCAGGCGACTTGTAGAAATCCTGGTTGCGCAGCGCCTGGACGAAACGCACGACCTGCTGCGACAGCTTGGCGGAGATTCCGGGTACACGCGTCTTGACGATCGCGAGCTCGCGCTCGGCTTCGGGATAGTCGACCCAGTGATAGAGACAGCGCCGCTTCAGCGCGTCATGGATCTCGCGGGTGCGGTTGGAGGTGATGATGACGATCGGCGGATGCGGCGCCTTCACGGTGCCGAATTCGGGAATGGTCACCTGGAAGTCGCTGAGGATTTCGAGCAGGTATGCCTCGAACGCCTCGTCGGCGCGGTCGAGCTCGTCGATCAGCAGCACCGGCGGCCCGGCGACGTCGGGCTCCAGCGCCTGAAGCAACGGCCGCTTGATCATGTAGCGGTCGGCGAAGATGTCGGACGAGAGCTGATCGCGGTCGGTGTCGCCGGCGGCTTCCGCCATCCGGATCGCGATCATCTGTGCGGCGCTGTTCCACTCGTAGACGGCAGAGGAGACGTCGAGGCCCTCGTAGCACTGCAGGCGGATCAGCTTCCGCCCCAGCGCCGCCGACAGCACCTTTGCGATCTCGGTCTTGCCGACGCCGGCTTCGCCCTCGAGGAACAGCGGCCGGCCCATGCGCAGCGACAGATAGGTCACCGTCGCCAGCGATCGCTCCGCGAGATAACCGCGCGAAGTCAAAAGTTCGAGCATCGCATCGACCGATGCCGGCAGGGCCGTGAGAGTCATGAAAATGCCAGTCTCGCTACGCCCTCACCGGGGACAAGTTTGGGCCGAGGCGTGAGGTTCACTCACTCCTTGGCGTTGGCGGCATCGAGGGCACGCCGCGTCAGCACCCCGATGAGATGCGCACGGTATTCGGCGCTGCCGTGGATGTCGCTGTTGAGGCCTTCCGCCGGCACCTCGATGCCGTCGAGCGCCTTCGCGGCGAAGCGCTTCTTCAGGGCTTCCTCGAACGCGGTGACGCGGAACACGCCTTCGGAGCCGGCGCCGGTGACGGCGACGCGCACGTCCGAAGGACGCCGCGCCACGAACACGCCGACCAGCGCATAGCGAGAAGCCTGGTTGCGGAACTTGATGTAGGCCGCCTTCTTCGGCAGCGGGAACATCACCTTGGTGATGATCTCGTCGGCTTCGAGCGCCGTCGTGAACAGGCCCTGGAAATACTCTTCCGCCTTGAGGCGGCGCTTGTTGGTGACGATGGTGGCGCCGAGCGCGAGCACCGCGGCCGGATAGTCCGCGGTCGGATCGTTGTTGGCGAGCGAGCCGCCGATCGTGCCCTTGTGGCGTACGGCCGGGTCGCCGATCTGGCTGGCAAGATTGGCCAGCGCCGGGATCGCCTCACCGACGATCGCAGAGCTTGCGACCTCGGCATGCCTGGCGGTGGCGCCGATCACGAGCGCGCGGCCCTTCATCTCGATCGTGTTGAGCCCCTCGATGTGGGAGAGGTCGACCAGATGCGGGGGGCTGGCGAGACGCTGCTTCATGACGGGAATCAGCGTGTGGCCGCCGGCGATCACCTTGGCGTCTTCGTTCTTCACCAGGAGGTTGGCCGCCTGGCGAACGGTCCCAGGGCGATGGTATTTGAATTCGTACATCTGAATGTCCTGATCGCAGAATGCGCGCGCGGTTAGGCGAGATCGGATTTCGCCATCGCCTTGGCGCCGGCGGAGATCGAAGCGACGATGTTCTGGTAGCCGGTGCAACGGCAGAGATTGCCTTCCAGCTCCTCGCGGATGGTGTGATCGTCGAGCTCGTGACCCTTACGATGGACGATGTCGATCGCCGTCATGATCATGCCCGGCGTGCAGAAGCCGCACTGCAGGCCATGGTGCTCGCGGAAGGCCTCCTGCATCGGATGCAGCGGAGCGCCGTCGGCGGCCAGTCCCTCGATCGTCTTGACCTCGTGGCCGTCGGCCATCACGGCCAGGGTGGTGCAGGACTTCACGGCCTTGCCGTCGAGATGCACGACACAGGCGCCGCACTGCGAGGTGTCGCAGCCGACATGGGTGCCGGTCAGGCGCAGATTCTCGCGCAGGAACTGCACCAGAAGCGTGCGGGGATCGACGTTGGCCGTGACAGGATTGCCGTTCACGATGAGGGAGATTTTTGCCATAAGCACTCTCTATCAGCGCCCCGACGGGTCCCGTCGAAGCGGTTCTTATAATTATTCCAACCCATCATATGGGCCATTATGCCCCGGGGCAACATCGCCCCGGACGCAAGGCGCCATGCCGAAAGGCGATAGCCTTCAGCCCTGTACCGCTAGCCCTGTACCGCTTTGGCGAAGTTCGCGAAAAATTCGTCGGCCAGCTTCTTGGCGGCGCCGTTGATGAGGCGCTGGCCGAGCTGCGCCAACTTGCCGCCGATCTGCGCCTCGACCTCGTAGGAGAGCAGCGTACCGCCGTCCTTCTCCGCGAGCTTGACCACGGCGCCGCCCTTGGCGAAGCCGGCCACCCCACCCTCGCCTTCGCCAGAGATCTTGTAGCCGTTCGGCGGGTCGAGATCACTCAGTGTCACCTTGCCCTTGAAGCGCGCCGACACCGGCCCGACCTTCATTTTCGCCGTCGCGCGAAAGCCGCCGTCGTCGGTCTTCTCCAGCTCCTCGCAGCCGGGGATGCAGGCCTTCAGCACCTCGGGATTGTTGAGCTTCTCCCACACGGCCTCGCGCGGCGCCGCAAGCTGGACTTCGCCGTTCATCGTCATGGCCATGGGGTACCTCCCGGATGCTTCGCTATACGCTGCTCAAGTAACGCACGGAGGCCGCAAAGGAAAGGGCAGCCCCCGGCCACGTGCAATGCATATTCGCAACTGCAAAAAGCTTTGCGCTGATGGTTTGGGATTGGCAGAGCCGGGGCATGGTGATTAGGTCCCGCGCAACATGAGCACAGCCCTCTCCCCCCTGCTCGCGCCGATGCTGTCGAGCCCAGCCATGCGCGCGGTCTGCGACGACCGGTCGACCCTCCAGAACATGCTCGATTTTGAGGCAGCCCTGGCACGCGCCGAGGCCGCCACGGATGTGATTCCCGCATCCGCGGTGGGCCCGATCGAAGCCGCGTGCAAGGCCGATAGCTTTGACATGGCCGCTCTGGGCGAGGCCGCGACGCGATCCGGCAATCTCGCGATTCCCCTGGTCAAGGCGCTCACGGCCAATGTCGGCAAGGCCGATGCGGAGGCCGCGCGCTACGTCCATTGGGGCGCGACGAGCCAGGATGTCATCGACACCGCGACCATGCTCACACTTCGCGCCGGCGTCCATGCACTCGATGCCGATCTCAGCCGCGCCATCAGGGGCTTCGCCGCCCTGGCACGGAGCCATCGCAACACCGCCATGGTGGCGCGGACCTGGCTCCAGCACGCGCTGCCGATGCCGTTCGGGCTCAAGGCCGCGGAATACGCATCAAGCCTCGCCCGCGCCCGCTGCCGCCTGCGGCGGCTCTCCCGCGAGGGCCTTGCGCTGCAATTCGGCGGCGCGGCCGGCACGCTCGCGGCTCTCGGCGACAAGGGGCTCGTTGTTGCAGAGCGATTGGCGCAGGAACTCAACCTGCCCCTGCCGGAAGCGCCCTGGCACACCCATCGCGACCGGATCGCGGAAGCCGCATCATGCTTTGCGATTCTCGCCGGAAGCTGCGGCAAGATCGCGCGCGACGTCTCGCTGATGATGCAGACCGATGTTGGCGAAGCGTTCGAGCCTGCCGGCGAAGGCCGCGGCGGCTCCTCGACCATGCCGCACAAGCGCAACCCGGTCGCGGCCGCGAGCGCGCTGGGCTGCGCGACCATGGCGCCGCAGCTCGCCGCGACGATCTTTGCAGCCCAGGTGCAGGACCACGAGCGCAGCGCTGGCCCCTGGCACGCGGAATGGCCGACGCTGCCGCAATTGATGCTGGTAACCTCGGGCGCGCTCGCCGCCATCGTCGACATCGCGGAGGGCCTCGACGTCGATACCGCGCGCATGCGCAGCAATCTCGATGCGACCCACGGCCTGATCATGGCGGAAGCCGTTACGTTTGCGCTGGCCGACAAGATCGGCAAGAGCGATGCGCATCAACTGATCGAGGCCGCGAGCAAGCGCGCGGTCGCCGAAAAGAAGCATTTGCGCGAGGTTCTCGCGGCCGATTCGCAGGTCACGGCGCATCTTTCGCCGGAAAAAATTGCGGCATTGTTCGAGCCGATGGCCTATCAAGGGGCTTCCCAAGCCCTGATCGACCGGCTGCTCGACAGCCTCGAGCGCGATTAATTGTTTGAGCATGATCTTTTTCGGAAAACCGCTCCACACTTTTCCGGATCATGCTCCAGAACGGAGACGCCCAGCATGCCCATGATCGATGCCGACGGTTGCCTGATCAACGTCTCCGTCGAGGGCCGCGACGGCGGGCCGACGCTGATGCTGTCCAATTCGCTCGGCTGCACGCTGCAGATGTGGGAGCCGCAGATGAAGGCGTTGACGCAGGTGTTCCGCGTCATCCGCTACGACCGCCGCGGCCACGGCAAGTCCAACGTTCCGCCTGCCCCCTATACGATGGAGCGCTTCGGCCGCGACGTGCTGGCAATCCTCGACGACCTCAACATCGAGAAGGTGCATTGGTGCGGCCTGTCGATGGGCGGCATGGTCGGGCAATGGCTAGGGGCCAATGCGCCGGAGCGCTTCGGCAAGCTCATCCTCGCCAACACCTCCTGCTACTACGCCGAGCCGACCAAATGGCTGGAGCGCATCGACGCAGTAAAGAAGGGCGGCATCGCCGCGGTGGCCGATGCCGTGATCGCGGGCTGGCTGACCCAGGATTTCCGCGAGCGTGAGCCGCAGATCACGGCGAAGATGAAGTCGATGCTGCTCGCCTCCCCCGTCGAGGGCTATCTCGCCTGCTGCGAGGCGCTGTCGACGCTCGATCAGCGCGAGATGCTCGCCAAGATCAAGAGCCCGACGCTGGTGATCGCCGGCCGCCACGACATGGCGACGCCGATCTCGGCGGGTGAATTGATCCGCTCCAACATTCCCGGCGCCAGCATGACCATCATCGACGCCGCGCACATTTCCAATGTCGAGCAGCCGCACGCGTTCACCGACGCGGTGGTGGGTTTCCTGACGCAGCGCTAGCCGGAGAAAAAACATGGACGACCAGAAGCGCCGCGATGCCGGCATGAACGTGCGCCGGAAGGTTTTGGGCAATGCCTGGGTCGACAAGTCGATCGCAGGCCGCAATGCCTTCAACACCGACTTCCAGGACATGATCACGCGCTATGCCTGGGGCGAGATCTGGACGCGGCCGCATTTCGACGAGCGCACGCGGCGCGTGCTCGTGATCGGCACCATGGTCGCGCTGGGGCAATGGGACGAATTCCGCCTGCATGTGCGCGCGGCGCTCGCCGAGGGCGGCTTCACCCCCGACGACATCAAGGAAATCCTGCTTCAGCAGGCAATCTATTGCGGCGTGCCGGCGGCGAACCACGCCGTCAAGGAAGCCTCAGCCATTGTGCAGGAGCTCGGCCTGCTCAAGAGCTAGTGGCGCGTCGGTCTCGACGGTCTCCCGAACGTTCTTGGGCGCCGGCGCGGGCCGTTCGATCACCACCACGATGGCAGCGCCGAGCAGCAGCAGGAGCTCGGTGGCATGCAGCCGGAGCGCGGCCATCTCGCCGACCTTCGAGGCCATCAACATGCTTGTAAACGAGATGAGGCTGCCGATCGCAAGCGCAATGCCGAGCGCCTCGTCGCTGCCGCCATTCTTGCGGACGCGCGGAATGCAAAGAAGCGCGAGATAGATGGCAAAGAACGCCACCACCGTCAGCCGGCCCAGTGCCAGCAGCCAGGCGGCACGCACAGTGCTCATCCCCGCCATCTGAAGATGATCGCTGAGGAACAGCGCCACCGCGACACTCGGCCGCTCGTAGAGGCCATGCACCGGTGCCACCATGATGTTGAAGGCCACGAGCGTCCAGGCCGGGATGAAATAGGCCGCCAGCAGGGCGCCGTTGACCGAACCGATCCGCCAATTCCTGAACATGCCGCTTCCCGCTTCGCTCGCTGCGCGCCTTCCATGGGAAGGCTTTGCCGAGGAGCTAACTCGCATCAGAGTATGGCGGCAATTTAAACCCTTTGTTTACCTTAACCGGCCCGCCGGGCGGCGCGCCCACGAAAAAAGGCCCCGCCTCCGGGCGGGGCCCTCTTCACGTCTAGGCTCCGAAACTACTTGTCCTGACCGTGCTGGCCGCCCTGTTGCTGGCCGGGCTTCTCGCCCTGGCGCTGCGGATCCTGCTGCTGCTGTCCGGGTTTCTGCCCGCCACCCTGCTGCTGCCCGGGTTTCTGAGTCTGCTGGCCCGGATTCTGATCTTGCTGCTTCGACATTTGGGGGAACTCCCTAGTTGGACCTCAGAGGAGAGACAACGGCCGGGATTCAGTTTGGTTGCTTTGCGGAACCCGGTTCCTCGCACCTGCGGAACCGAAATGACATCCGTAGCGAAATGACCTCTGTACAAGCCTTTGTGTCGAGGCATGGCCAGTTGCAGCCACCAGTTCCCTCCTGTTACAAAACGGGAAGAATGCTTAGGGGCTGCCGGGGCCCGAGAAGAAACTCAATCACACTTTCTCTCGAAGAGCTCCCTTTGAGCCGCGTCAGGTTTGGTAACGGCAGCCCATGGATTATTTCGCCCAGCAGCTCATCAACGGTCTCGTTCTGGGCTCGATCTACGGCCTGATCGCCATCGGCTATACGATGGTCTACGGCATCGTCGGCATGATCAATTTCGCCCATGGCGATGTCTTCATGATCGGCGGCTTCATCGCCCTGATCACCTTCCTGATCCTGATCTCGCTCGGCCTGACCGCGATCCCGGTGATCCTGCTGGTGGTGCTGCTGGTGTCGATGGCGATCACCGCGCTCTACGGCTGGACCATCGAGCGCATTGCCTACCGGCCCCTGCGCCATTCCTTCCGCCTCGCCCCGATGCTGTCGGCGATCGGCATGTCCTTCGTGCTGACGAATTACTCGCAGGTCGCGCAGGGCGCCCGCGTCAAGCCGATCCCGCCCTTCATCACCGGCGGCTATACGCTGCACGAAAGCGCGGACGGTTTTGTGATCCAGCTCTCCAACATCCAGATCATGGTGGTTCTCACCACCATCGTGCTGCTTGGGATCTTCACCTGGCTGGTGTCGCGCACCCGGCTCGGCCGCGACATGCGGGCCTGCGAGCAGGACCAGACCATGGCGGCGCTGCTCGGCGTCAACGTCGACCGCACCATCTCCATGACCTTCGTGATCGGCGCCGCACTCGCCGCGGTCGCGGGCCTGATGTACCTGCTCTATTACGGCCTGGTGGATTTCTTCATGGGCTTCGTCGCCGGCATCAAGGCGTTCACCGCGGCGGTGCTCGGCGGCATCGGCTCGCTGCCTGGCGCCATGCTGGGCGGTCTCGCGATCGGCCTGATCGAGACGTTCTGGTCGGCCTATTTCTCGGTCGAGTACAAGGACGTCGCGGCGTTCTCGATCCTGATCGTCGTGCTGATCTTCATGCCGACCGGCCTGCTCGGCCGTCCCGAAGTCGAAAAAGTCTGACGGTCGCCGCGTGACAATTCTCTCGAGCAATACGGCCAAACCTGCAACGGACATCCCCGCTCTGCTGAAGACGGCCTTCGTCAACGCCCTGATCGCGCTGGTGCTGTTCTCGCTGATGGTCGGCGTCCGCACCGAAGCGGGTTCCGACGGCCAGCTCACCTATTGGACCCGCTTCGGCGAGGTCGCCTCCCTCGTTGCCGCCGTGTTCGGCGGCTCGATCGTGCTCGGGCTGTTGCGACAGTGGATCGGTTCCAGCGGCACCGACAAGCTGGTGCCGCCGGCTATACGCAGCGGCATGTCGTTTCTGGGCCGTTACTTGGCGCCCGCACTTCTGATCTTCACGGTGCTTGTGCCGGTGATCTTCTATGATCAGCGCTATATCCTCGACCTCGCGATCCTCGTGCTCACCTATGTCATGCTCGGCTGGGGGCTGAACGTCGTGGTCGGGCTCGCCGGCCTGCTCGACCTCGGCTACGTCGCCTTCTATGCGGTCGGCGCCTATTCCTACGCGCTGCTGGCGACCAATTTCGGCTGGTCGTTCTGGGTCTGCCTGCCGCTCGCCGGCATCCTCGCCGCGTTCTGGGGCGTGCTGCTCGGCTTCCCCGTGCTGCGCCTGCGCGGCGACTATCTCGCCATCGTGACGCTCGCCTTCGGCGAGATCATCCGCCTCGTCATCATCAACTGGCAGAGCCTCACCGGCGGCCCCAACGGCGTCTCCAGCATTCCCCGTCCCTCGTTCTTCGGCATCCCGCTGGACAACAGCGACAACGGGCTCGCCGCCAGGCTCGGCATCGAATATTCGCCGACCCAGCGCATCGTCTTCCTGTTCTACCTGATCCTGGCGCTTGCGCTGCTCACCAACTGGGTGACGATCCGGCTGCGCCGCCTGCCGATCGGCCGCGCCTGGGAGGCCTTGCGCGAGGACGAGGTCGCCTGCCGCGCGCTCGGCATCAACACCACGACCACCAAGCTCACGGCGTTCGCGACCGGCGCCATGTTCGGCGGCTTTGCCGGTGCGTTCTTCGCGACGCGCCAGGGCTTCATCAGTCCGGAATCCTTCACCTTCCAGGAATCGGCGCTGGTGCTCGCCATCGTCGTGCTCGGCGGCATGGGCTCGCAACTCGGCGTCGCGCTCGCCGCGCTCGCCATGATCGGCGGCTTCGAGCTGTTCCGCAGCCTCGAGACCTACCGCATGCTGGTGTTCGGCATGGCCATGGTGCTGATCATGATCTGGCGGCCGCGCGGCCTGATCGGCCATCGCGCGCCGACCGTGTATCTGACCAAGGCGCAGGCGATCTCTTCCGACCTCGTCAAGGAAGGGCACGGATGAGCGCCGACAAGATTAGCGACAAGATTCTTGGCGTCGATCGGCTGACCATGCGCTTCGGTGGCATCGTCGCCGTGCAGGACCTGTCGTTTGCGGCCGAACGGAAGAAGATCACCGCGCTGATCGGACCGAACGGCGCCGGCAAGACCACCGTGTTCAACTGCATCACCGGCTTCTACAAGCCGAGCGGCGGCGCCATTCGCCTCACCCATGACGACGGCAAGGTGATTGCGCTGGAGCGGCTGAACGATTTCCGCATCGCCAAGCAGGCCAAGGTCGCGCGCACCTTCCAGAACATCCGCCTGTTTCCCGGCATGACCGCGCTGGAAAACCTGATGGTGGCGCAGCACAACGCGTTGATGCGCGCCTCCGGCTTCACTTTTCTCGGCCTCATCGGCGCGCCCGGCTACCGCGACGCCGAAAAGCGCGCGATCGACCTCGCCACCGACTGGCTGAAGCGGGTCAATCTGCTCGACCGCGCCGACGATGCCGCCGGCAATTTCGCCTATGGCGACCAGCGCCGGCTCGAGATTGCGCGCGCGATGTGCACCGAGCCCGCGCTATTGTGCCTGGACGAACCCGCCGCGGGTCTCAACGCGCGCGAGAGCGCAGCCTTGAGCGAGCTCCTGCTCTCGATCCGCAACGAGCTCGGCACCTCGATCCTGCTGATCGAGCACGATATGTCGGTCGTGATGGAGATCTCCGACCACATCGTGGTGATGGACCATGGCGTCAAGATCGCGGAAGGCTCTCCGCGCGAGATCCGCGACGATCCCAAGGTGATCGCCGCCTATCTCGGCACCGACGAGGAAGAGGCCGTGGCGGTGATGGAGAGCGGGTCGTGACGTCGGCGTCCACTCCCCTCCTCTCGATCCGGGGCCTGCGCGCCGCCTACGGCAAGATCGAGGCGCTAAAGGGCGTCGATGTCGAGATCAGCGCCGGCGAGATCGTCGCGCTGATCGGCGCCAACGGCGCCGGCAAGTCGACGCTGATGATGACGATCTTCGGCAAGCCGCGCGCCCGCGCCGGCCAGATCCTGTACGAAGGCCGAGACATCACCGACGTTCCCACCCATGAGATCGCCCATTTGCGCATCGCGCAATCGCCGGAAGGCCGCCGCATCTTCCCGCGCATGAGCGTCGCGGAAAACCTCCAGATGGGGGCGGATGCCACCGGATGCACCGACGCCGAACGCGAGGCCACGCTGCAACGCGTGTTCACGCTGTTCCCGCGCCTGAAGGAGCGCTACGCCCAGCGCGGCGGAACGCTGTCCGGCGGCGAGCAGCAGATGCTGGCAATCGGCCGCGCTCTGATGAGCCGCCCCCGCCTGCTTCTGCTCGACGAGCCCTCGCTCGGGCTGGCGCCGCTGATCGCGCGCCAGATTTTCGATGCGATCCGCACCCTGAACCGCCAGGACGGCCTGACGGTCCTGATCGTCGAGCAGAACGCCAACCATGCGCTGAAGCTCGCCCATCGCGGTTACGTCATGGTCAACGGCCTGATCACGCTGGCCGGGACCGGCGCCGAGTTGTTGCAGCGCCCCGAGATTCGCGCCGCCTACCTGGAGGGCGGCCGGCACGGCTGAGGTTGCCGACGGGGAGCGCGTGCGGCCGAATGTGGCGAGATATCTCCGCCAATGCCCGTATTTTGCCGGTGACTTCTCCCGAGATTCATTCAAGAATGGCGCCGGTTTAGACCGGGCGTACCCGGCAACTTCCACAGTCGACCACCCGCGAGGTATCTCATGAAATCACTGAAGCTCATCGGTCTGGCATTCGGCGCGTCGATCGCGCTATCGAGCGCGGCTTTCGCGCAGGATGTCACCGTCGCAGTCGCAGGCCCGATGACCGGCGGAGAATCCGCCTTCGGCCGCCAGATGAAGAACGGCGCCGAGATGGCCGTGGCTGACATCAACGCCGCCGGCGGCGTCAACGGCAAGAAGCTCGCGCTCAACGTCGAGGACGACGCCTGCGACCCGAAGCAGGCGCGCTCGATCGCCGAAAAGATCGCCGGCGCAAAAATCCCGTTCGTGGCCGGGCACTATTGCTCGTCGTCGTCGATCCCCGCCTCCGAAGCCTATGCCGACGGCAACGTGCTCCAGATTACCCCCGCCTCGACCAATCCGAAGTTCACCGATAGCGGACTCTGGAACGTGGCGCGCGTCTGCGGCCGTGACGACCAGCAGGGCCTGGTCGCGGCGCAGTACATCGCCAAGAACTACAAGGGCAAGAACATCGCGATCCTCAACGACAAGACCACCTACGGCAAGGGTCTCGCCGACGAGACCAAGAAGGCGCTCAACAAGGCCGGCATCACCGAGAAGATGTACGAGTCCTACAACAAGGGCGACAAGGACTTCAACGCGATCGTCTCGCGCCTGAAGCGCGACAACATCGACCTCGTCTATGTCGGCGGCTATCATCAGGAGAGCGGCCTGATCCTGCGCCAGATGCGTGACCAGGGCCTCAAGACGATCCTGATGGCCGGCGACGCGCTCGCCGACAAGGAGTACGCCTCCATCACCGGTCCGGCCGGCGAAGGCACGTTGTTCACCTTCGGCCCCGATCCGCGCAACAAGCCGACCGCGAAGAAGATCGTCGACGCGTTCAAGGCCAAGAACATCGACCCCGAGGGCTATACGCTCTACACCTACGCGGCGATGCAGGTCTGGTCGCAGGCGGCAAAGAAGGCCGGCACCACGGACGCCAAGAAGGTCATGGCGGCGATCAAGGCCGGCAAGTGGGACACCGTGATCGGCCCGATCGAGTATGACGCCAAGGGCGACATCAAGCAGCTCGACTATGTCGTCTACAAATGGGACGCCAAGGGCGGCTACGCCGAGATCAAGGGCAACGGCACCTGAGACAGGATGCCTGACCTTTTAACCGGATCAATCCAACGCCCCGGTTCGCCGGGGCGTTTTCTTTCGCCGTGCGGTCACACGGCTGCGGAGAGCTCGCCGCCCGCCGCAGCCTGGGCCTTGTGGAGCGCTTGCAGGAGATCGTTCGGCCGAAATGGCTTTTGCAGGCATACCACGTCGGCCAGACCAGGCGCCTCGCCCATGAAATCCAGCGCGGTCATGCCGGAGACCGCGACGATCGGGAACCCGGGAACTCGCTCGCGAATGGCCGCCATGACGTCAACGCCGCTGGTGTCGGCCAGGAAAATATCGACGATCGCGGCATCGAAAGCGCTCTCGCTGAAGGCTTTCAGGCCCGCTGCGCCGCTCTCGGCTTCGACGACGTCAAAGCGGTTGACCCGAAGCACGATCGCGACCATGGCGCGGACCTCCTTCTGGTCGTCGACAACGAGAACACGGCGCATGGGAACAACTCCCGGATACGTATCATTATTTGGTTCAATTCACCGCAAGTGCCCGGCAAGGCAGTATGGGTCTGTCCCGGTAAATCACCTCTTACCAGCTACCTGTTCCAAGTCCCACCCCAAGTTAAACAAGCTGTAACCTTCGGTTGAGTCGCATGCGCTTTCTGTCAGGATGCGCGCCCGGAGCGGGCTACCATGCGGGTAGCGGCTTCCCGGCCGGAAGAGATTGACGTAGGAGGTCATCATGCCGGCTTACGAGAGATCGACGTGCTAGCGCCTAACGACCGAAGCACATTCCTGTCGACCTTGCCGGCTACGCGAAGCGATCGCAGGGCTGCGTTGGCGATCGTCGGCATCTCCGCGATCCTGTTCGCACTGGCGGTACCGTTTGCGGGCTTGCCGCTCGCACAGGTGCCGGCCTTCGTGGCGAGCTACCAGTCGGCGCTCGCGGTCAGCGACATCATCACCGCCGTTTTGCTGCTGTCGCAGTTCGCCGTGCTGCGCAGCCGCGCGCTGCTGCTGCTGTCGATCGGCTATATGTTCACGGCGGGCGCCGCGGTGACCCACGCCCTCACCTTCCCCGGGCTGTTCGCCCCGGCCGGATTGTTCGGTGCAGGCCCGCAGACCACAGTCTGGCTCTACATGATCTGGCACGCCGGTTTCCCGCTGTTCGTGCTGGCCTATGCCTGGCTCAAGGACGGCAACGGCGGCAACAGGGTTGCGGGCGCGACGGCTCCCGCGATCGCACTTTCCGTCGCCGGCGTGTTCGTCGCGTTGACCGTCTTCGCCTGGCTGGTGACTGCGCAGCACGGCCTGCTGCCGGTCCTGCTCAAGGACGGCCACTACACCCCCACCATGATCGGCGTGGTGTCGTTCGTGTGGTCCCTCAGCTTCGCGGCGCTGGTCACGCTGTGGTTTCGCAAGCCGCACACGGTGATCGACATCTGGCTCATGGTCACGATGTGCGCCTGGCTGTTCGACATCGCGCTGTCGGCGATCGTCAACGTCGCGCGTTTCGACCTCGGCTTCTATGCCGGCCGGCTCTACGGCCTCGGTGCGTCGAGTTTCGTGCTCGCGGTGCTGCTGATCGAGAACGTGCGTCTCCAGGCCAACACCGCAGGAATGGTCGGCGCGCTGCAGCGGCAGTCGAGCTCGGAGCGGAACTATTATGCCGAGCGCGAGCGGCTGTTCAGCGCCGTCGTCGAGTCCTCCAACGACGCCATCATCACGAAGTCGCTCGACGGCACCATCACGTCCTGGAACAAGGCGGCCGAGCGCGTCTTCGGCTACTCCGCCAGCGAGGCGATCGGCCGCCAGGTCGATATCATCATGCCCGAGGGGCAGCGCGAGGAAGTCGCCGAAATGCTGGCCCGCACCCGCAACGGCGAGGTCATCGACCAGCACGAGACCGTGCGGCTGCACAAGAGTGGCCAGCCGATCGACGTCCTGCTGAGCCAGGTCCCGCTGCGATCGACCGACGGCAAGATCATCGGCGCCTCCAAGGTCGCTCGCGACATCACCGAGCGGAAGCGGGCGGAATCCGCCCTCAACCGCGAGATCGAGGAGCGCCAGCGCATCTTCGAGACCTCGCAGGACCTGATCCTCGTGACGGACGGTTACGGCAATTTCATCCAGATCAGCCCGAGCGTGAAGGACATCCTCGGGTACAAGCCGGAGGACATGATCGGGCACAGCGCCATCGAGTTCATTCACCCCGATGACCTCGACAACACCCGCAGCGAGATGCGCGCGGCGCGGCGTGGCGCGGTCAAGCGCAGCTTCGAGGCGCGCTACTACCACTACGACGGTCACGAGGTGACGCTGAACTGGATGGGCACCTGGTCGGAGCCTGTGAAGCGCCATTTCTTCATCGGCCGCGACCTCACCGAGAAGCAGGCCGCGGAGGCCCAGCTCAGGCAGGTCCAGAAAATGGACTCCATCGGCCAGCTGACCGGCGGCGTCGCCCACGATTTCAACAACGTGCTGACCGTCATCACCGGCACGATCGGCATCCTCGCGGATGCGGTGGCCGACCGTCCTGAGCTCGCCGCCATCACCAAGCTGATCGACGACGCCGCCGAGCGCGGCGCGCAACTGACCAAGCACCTGCTTGCCTTTGCCCGCAAGCAGCCGCTCCAGCCGCGCGAGATCGACGTCAATGCGCTGGCGCTCGAGGCCGCCAAGCTGCTGCACCCGACCCTCGGCGAGC
This sequence comes from Bradyrhizobium sp. LA6.8, assembly GCF_040547935.1. Lineage (NCBI taxonomy): Bacteria > Pseudomonadati > Pseudomonadota > Alphaproteobacteria > Hyphomicrobiales > Nitrobacteraceae > Bradyrhizobium > Bradyrhizobium sp. LA6.8. The sequence goes on along the minus strand of NZ_JBEPQQ010000006.1, from coordinate 444,502 downwards.
AGATCACCATCATGCCGCAGCTCACCGAGGATGCCTGGCCGGCGCTGGTCGACCCGGGCCAGCTTTCCACCGCGATCCTCAATCTCGCGCTGAACGCGCGCGACGCCATGCCGGACGGCGGCACATTGGTGCTGGAGACCCGCAACATCTTCCTCGACGACGGCTATGCCAGCATGAATCCCGACGTCGTCGCCGGCAGCTATGTGATGATCGCGGTCAGCGACACCGGCACCGGCATTCCACCGGACCTGATGGAGCGGGTGTTCGACCCGTTCTTCACCACCAAGGAGGTCGGCAAGGGCACCGGGCTCGGGCTCAGCATGGTGTTCGGCTTCGTCAAGCAGTCCGGCGGCCACATCAAGATCTACAGCGAGGAAGGCCACGGCACGAGCGTGAAGATCTACCTGCCGCGCTCGAGCGGCGTGCAGGAGAGCGAGTACGAGTCGCTCCAGAACGTGCCCATCGCCGGCGGCGACGAGAAGATCCTGATCGTCGAGGACGACGCGCTGGTACGGCAATATGTCGTGACCCAGATCAAGAGCCTCGGCTATGCCGCGCTCGAAGCCGCCAACGCCGCCGAAGCCCTCACCATCATCGATGCCGACAAGGGCATCGACCTGCTCTTCACCGACATCATCATGCCGGGCCACATGAACGGCCGCCAGCTCGCGGACGAGGCGGTACGGCGGCGTCCCGACCTGAAGACGCTGTTCACCTCGGGCTACACCGAGAACGCCATCGTCCATCACGGCCGGCTCGATTCCGGCGTGCTGCTGCTGGCCAAGCCCTACCGCAAATCCGAGCTTGCCAAGATGCTCAGGACGGCGCTGGCGAGTTGAGCGCGCGGCATCGGTGCGCTATCGCTGATGCCTGAAGCGCATGGAGTGCCGGCCTTGAAAAACCTGCTTACCGATATCGCCGGCGTCCGCGTCGGCCATGCCGAGGATGCGAAAGTCGCCTCCGGCACGACAGCGATCATCTTCGATGCCCCGGCGGTCGCGGCGATCGACGTGCGCGGCGGCGGGCCCGGCACGCGCGAGGATGCGCTGCTCGATCTTGCCAGCACGGTCGAGCGCATCGATGCGATCGCGCTGTCCGGCGGCTCCGCCTTCGGCATCGAGACCGGCGGCGGCGTCCAGGCCTGGCTTGCGGAACAGGGCCGCGGTTTCCGGATTCGCGAGGCGGTGATCCCGATCGTGCCGGGCGCCATCGTGTTCGATCTGCTCAACGGCGGCGACAAGGCCTGGGGTCGCTTCGCGCCCTATCGCGATCTCGGTTACGCAGCAGCTGTGGCCGCGGGCCACGACTTCGCGCTGGGCAGCGTCGGCGCAGGCCTCGGCTGTACCACCGCGACCTTCAAGGGCGGGCTCGGCTCGGCTTCAGCGGTCCTGCCCAACGGCATCAAGGTGGCCGCCATCATGGTCGTCAACGCGGTCGGCAGCGCAACCGTCGGCGAGGGACCGTGGTTCTGGGCGGCGCCGTTCGAGGAGAACGGCGAGTTCGGCGGGCGCGGCCTGCCATCCAAATTCACGCCTGACATGCTGGCGATGCGCATCAAGGGCGGCCCGGCCGCAAGCGCGCGCGAGAACACCACGATCGGCCTCGTCGTCACCGATGCCACGCTGACCAAGGCCCAGGCCAAGCGGCTGGCGATGATCGCGCACACCGGATTTGCCCGCGCCATCTATCCCGTGCATGCCCCGACCGACGGCGACGTGCTGTTTGCGGCTGCGACCTGTGAGAAGCCGATCGAGCCGCTGGTCGGCCTCACCGAACTCGGCACGGTCGCCGCCAACGTGGTCGCGCGCGCGATCGCGCGCGGCGTCTACAGCGCGACGTCGCTGCCGTTTCCCGGTGCGCTGCCGGCGTGGAAGGATCGGTTTGGCGCGTAAGGCGCACGCGCCTCCCATCACATATCGCGCGTCATCGCCCGGCGAAGACCGGGCGATCCAGTATTCCAGAGACAGTTGTGATTGAACCGAGGAGCCGCGGCGTACCGGATGCCCCGGTCCCGGCTCCGCCAAGGCTACGCCGGGGCCACAAGGGTGCTCGGCCGCCGAAGCTTTAGCTAAGGCGGCAAGCCGGCGCATGACAGCGAGTGGGCGTCAGACGCTCATCGACATCGACGAGCCGGCGGTCGCTGAGGTGCCTTGGCCCTGCCCGCCTTGCCGCTGCATCAACTGCGCGAACAGATCGTAGGCCGAATTGCGAGAGGCGCTGGAGGCGCCCGGGACCGTCGTCGACATCTTGAAGCCGTCGGCATAGGTGACGGTGGTGGTGGTCGAGCCGTCGGCAGCGGTCGTCGTGGTCGAGGTCGATCCGCCGCTCGACTTCGAGGCGGAATCCGATCCATCGCCGGAGCCGCTGGCACCGTGGGCATGGCCGTGATGGCCGCTCTTCAGCGCCTTCGACATCTCATCCAGGCTGACGCTGCCGTCGGAATTCGTATCCATCTTCGAGAACACGTCATCGGCCTGCGCGAGGTTGGTGCCGCCGGCCCCGAGCGCGTTCTCGAATTCGGACTTGGTGATCTTGCCGTCGCCGTCCCCGTCGATCTGGGAGAACAAGTCCTTCAGCGCGGCGTCGCGGCTCGTCGAGGTCGAAGACGTCGAGCTCGACGAGGTCGAGCTGGCCGTGCTGCCGGTGCCGCTGGACGACTGGCTCTGCGCGGCGAACAGCGCGTTCATCGTCTCCGGCGAGATCTGCGGAGTTTTGCCCGCATTGACCAACGAGGTCGCGCCGCTGGTCGTGCTGCTGCCGCTGTCGATCGCGAACGGATTGGTCGGCGCGCTCTGCGAAGACCCCGACTTCTGGGTCGACGAGGACGATTTCGAGTTCGTCAGCGACTGGATCGCGTCGAGCGCGCTCGATACGGCACCAAGGGCAAACAACATTGCACAACTCCAACGATGCGGCACGCCGCAGCCAATGTTCTGCCGGTGATGTCAGCAAGCGTCGTGCCAGCGCAAAAAGCCCAATGAAATCTGCGTTCGCGACGCCTGGCGCGGCTCGGGAACACCGGCAATTCATGCCGGTCGCGGCAGAAATTTCCGCCCACAGGAAGCACACCACCCCTGCATTGCCCGGCTGAGAGGCCCATGTTAGGCGAGCATCATCTTTCACGGCCGCCACGGGACACCGCGCCATGACCCAAGCCTTCACTCCCCGCCCCCTGGCCATCGCGCCCTCGATCCTGGCCTCGGACTTCTCCAGGCTCGGCGAAGAGGTGCGCGCGGTGGACGCGGCCGGCGCCGACTGGATCCATCTCGACGTGATGGACGGACATTTTGTGCCCAACATCTCCTACGGCCCCGACGTCATCAAGGCGATGCGCCCGCACACCAAGAAGATCTTCGACGCGCATCTGATGATCTCGCCCTGCGACCCCTATCTCGAGGCCTTCGCCAAAGCCGGCTGTGACCACATCACCGTGCATGCGGAAGCAGGTCCCCATCTGCACCGCTCGCTCCAGGCGATCCGCGCGCTCGGCAAGAAGGCCGGTGTCTCGCTCAACCCGGGCACGCCGATCAGCGTGCTCGAATACGTCATCGACCTCGTCGACCTCGTGCTGGTGATGTCGGTCAATCCCGGCTTCGGCGGCCAGGCCTTCATCCCGTCTGCGATCGGCAAGATCCGCGACATCCGCGCGATGACGGCGGGACGTCCGATCGACATCGAGGTCGATGGCGGCGTCGGTCCCGATGTCGCGGGTCCCCTGGCCGCGGCGGGCGCCAACGCCTTCGTCGCCGGCACCTCCGTGTTCAGGGGCGGCACGCAGGAAGCGTACAAGACCAACATCGCCGCGATCCGCAACGCCGCCGCAGGCGCACGCGGCGAGGCGATCTGAAGCACAAGCAACATATTTGCTGAAAAGCTGCGGGTCTTACGGGCGTTGCGACGCGCAATGCCTAAATTGCACCTTGATCCGTACTCCTCCGGGCTTCCCTGATTCGTGCAAATCACCGCTAGTGATTCCTGCCTGTTTTCGCGGGAGCACATCATGACGACGACCCTGGTTTGGACTGGCGTGGCGTTGTGGCTTGGTTTCAGTGCGTTTGTTGTGTTTGGCCCATCGGCCGGACCGGCGAGGGTGCCGGCACGTTCGGCCCGCATCGTCCGTCGCGACTGGTATCGGGCCTGAGCCCATTCAGATCGCGCTCGTGAAGCGTCAAGCGAAGCGCAGGTGCCGCATCCCGCGGCGCCCGCATCCTGACCTCGACTATTTCTTCGGTCGGCTCGAACGCACCGAAGACGAGAGGCGCGACGACACCGGGCCCGAGATGGCGGACCCGGATCACCCGCTCCGGTCACCGCGCCGGCATTGAATTCTGTTCTGGACCACGCCCGATGAAACCGCACTGCCCGAACTGCCTGAAGGAAATGACCAAGGCATCCGCGTCGCGTAACCTCTTCAATTGCGAGCCCTGCCGCGAGATCATCCAGTATTTCGGCGGCGGCGCGGATCACGGCGAGCCCGGCCCGCAATTCTGCTGGCCGATCCGCCGCAAGCGCTCCGTCCACGCCGCCCACGCGGCGTGATCTTTCCTAGCCCCACACGACGCCGGCGTCCGGTTTCGCCGCAGCCATCCGCGGCGGCCGCACCACGGTGACGGTGCAGGCCGCCTCCGAGGCCACCTTGGCCGAGACGCTGCCGAGCAGCGTGCGGCGGAACGAGCTCTGCCGTGCGCCGATGATGACGTGGTCGACCTGATTGATCTCGGCGAATTCCAACAGCGCCGCGGCGGGGTCGACGGCCTCCAGCACGTGAACCGACAGCCGGCTCTCGTCCAGCTTGAGCGGCGTCGCCCAATGCCGGAGCGCGACCAGGCGGTCGATATGCTTGTTGGAGCCCTGCTCGTCGAGCGTCCGGTCGATCGCGATGCGGTTGAGCTTGAGCACGTTGACGCAGGCAAGCCGCGCCGACGGCAGCGTCGCGAGAATGCGCTCGGTCGTCACGCGCAGCGCCTCGTTCAGCTCGCCCGCGCCTTCCACCGTGTCGAGCGCGACCGCGAGGATCGGGCTGGAGGCGATTTGCGCGGCGACGTCCGATTTCGCGCGCGGCGCCATGACACCCAGGTTGAAGCGCCGCCGCCAGGCGACGCTCAAGGGGTCGCGCTTCAGCCGTTCCGAACGCGCGGTGAGCCTGACCTGGTCCGGATGAGCGAGATCGAAGGCGAGCTGGGACGCGGTCGGATAGCGCCGCACCGGCTCGATCTCGAGACAGCGCAGCACCACCTCCTGAAGCCAGGGCGGATAGTCCGCGCGCAATTCGCGCGGCGGGTGCGGATCGCGCCACAGCCGGCGACGCATCGCGCGCAGCGTCTCGCCCTCGCCGAAGGGACGCTCGCCGGTGGTGAAGAAATAGAGCAGCACGCCCAGCGAAAACAGATCGCTGCGCGGATCGTCGCGTACTCCCAACAGCCGCTCGGGCGCCATGTAGGGCGCGGTGCCGTAAGGCAGGCGGAATTCTTCCTGCAACAGGTCCGGCAGATGGTTGTGGTGCGACAGGCCGTAATCGATCAGGACCGCCTCGCCGCTATCGCGGAACATGATGCTGCTCGGCTTGATGTCGTGATGGATCACGTTCTGCCGGTGCAGATCGGCCAGCGCGGCGGCGATCTTCGCGACGAGCTGCCGCGCCTCCTCGTATGGGAGCGGCAGGTCGGGCAGCCGCTTGTAGAGCGTGGTCCCGGGAATGCGCTCGATCACGGCGTAGGCCTGGTGCGCGAAGTCGCCGGTGCCGAAACATGAGGGCACGTGCGGCCCGGCGAGCCGCGGCAAGATCATCATCTCCATCTCGAACGAGACGATCGCGGCGGGGTCCTCGCCCTCCGACACCCGCGGAATCTTCATCAGCAGCGGCACGTCGATGCCGGGATGGGTGACGGTCCACAGCGTCGCCATGCCGCCGGCATGGACGCATTCACCGATGGTGTAGCCGTCGATCTCGGCGCCTGATTTGACCAGGGATTGCGGCATCGCCGTTAGCGTCCCTGCGACAGCCGGTCGGCGAGCCAGGGCGGCAGGCCGTTCTCGCGAATCTTGTTCGCCGCGCTCGCGATGTCATAGGGCGCGCGGCAATAGGTGATCTGGCACGACACGGTGTCGAACAGCACGAAGGCTGCGGATGGATCGCCATCGCGAGGCTGGCCGACCGAGCCGAGCACGGCCAGCCATTGCCGCCCGCGCAGCAGCGGCACGGAAACGTCGGTCTTGGGCACGAGGCCCGTCATCTTCGCCGTCACCGACATCGAATAGAGCGCCGGGCGATGGATGTGGCCGCAGAAGGTGACATGGGCGGGCGTCGCTATCAGGCTCTTGGCGGCATCCGCCGTCGAACGGACATAGTGCCAGCGCTGCGGGCTCGAGGCCTCCGAGTGGACGTAAAGGCGCTCCTTCTCGTCCACCAGCATCGGCAGCTCGGCGAGGAATCGCCGCTGCGCGACGTCGAGCCGCCCGCGCGTCCATTCGATCGCGATCTGCGCCTCCGCATTCATGGCTTCGGTCGTGGTGTTGACCGCCTCGTCATGATTGCCGCGGACGACGATGGCGCCCTCCCGGACCAGACCCATCACGGTATCCACGACCCATTCCGGATCGGCGCCATAGCCGACGAAGTCGCCGAGCAGGACGAACCGCTCCGCGCCCTTCGCGCGGGCAACCTTCAGGCAGGCCTCGAACGCCTGCCGGTTGCCGTGGATATCCGAGAAGACAGCGAGAAGCACGCACCCTCCACCCCAAAGGCCTTATCGGAAGCCGATAAGGCCAAATTGAGGGACGTCAAGAAGATGCGCCAGTGCGGGTGCGTTTTCCAGCGTGCCCCTGTCGCGATGGTGAAGAGCCTATTGCTCGTCCTTCGGCGGCATCCGGGGCGGCGGAATCGGGGTGAACACCGCGCCTTGCGCGCCGGCGGGTGGTACCAGAAATTCGCCGGTCGAGGAATCGCCGCCGGTGGTCTCCAAAATGGTCTTCGGCGTCACATATTCCCGGACCATGTCAATGAGACTGCCATCACCGCCGCCGAAATCGGCGGCACGGCCGCCTTGCGGATGTCCCAACGCGATCTCGTTCTCCGCCGCATGGGTCTTGTCGGCCAGCCTGTCATTGTAGGGCACACGAAAGGCGCGCGGGATGCCGCTCGGGCGATTGTCCTCGTCGAGCTGCTCGACCCAGAGATAGATCGAGCCGGGATCGCCTTCCAGCGAATGCGGCTCGACGATGCGGGCCTTCAGCAGCTTGAAGGTCGCCGGCAGCCGGTCGGCGCTGGCCCAGCCGAGCAGTCCGCGCATCTCGGTGAAGCTGACGACATAAAAGGCGCTGGTCACGACCACTGCGACCGCCTTGAACGACCAGTGCAGCCGCGCATAGACCAGCACGACCAGCAACAACGCGCCGATGACGGCGTAGGCGACCGACAGCGTGAGGATGACCGTTTGCAGGCTAGTCACGGCGCACCCTCACAGCGTTCTTGCTCACCCCCGTCCGCGGGTCGAGATCGGCGCCGTTGCGCCAACTGCTGCGGAACGTCTCCAGCAGCGATTTCGGCCGCTGGTCCACATTGACGACCTTGCCCTCGGCATCGAGCCGGAACCGCACCGCGGTCTTCTCGTCGCCGGTGTGATCGAGCGTGAATTTGTTGTCGAAGACCACCTGCGCGGTCGGATTGAGCTTCTGCACCTTCACATTGGCCTGGACCGGTTCGCCGGTCGTCGCCACGAAATGCGAGACGTTGACGGTGTATTCGCCGGCGAGGATGCCGCGCACCGTGACGATCTCCTCGCGGATCGGCGAGGCGATCTTCTTGCCGTTGACCATGATGAAGTCGTTGGCCCCGCCCCGGTCGTCGCGATCGAGCGTGAGGAAGCCGGCTTCGCGGTGGCGATACCAGGCGATGTTGCCGGCGGGATCCTGCACGAACAGGTCGAGATCGTCTGGATGGCTGTCCGGCCAGTCCAGCGTGATCATGAACTCGGCCTTGGAATCGATCTTGCCGTCCTTGGCATCGGGCGACACCGCGAGGAGCGCGAGGAAGAACAGGAAAGCGATCACCTGGAGCGCCTTGAACAGCATCACGCCCAGCGGATCGAACGGCTCCTCGCGCGGATAGAGACCAAAGTCATCCATCATGACGCGGTTCCAGTGCCTTTGCGCTCCAGCACCGGTGTCACATAGGTCTCGGTCAGCACCACCGCGTCCGAGAACACCCGCTGGGTCGCGGCATCCAGCATGTAATACTGGATGCGCACCAGGATCGAGCCGACGAGGCCCGCCAGCGTCGTGTACATCGCGACCGCCATGCCGTCGCTCATCAGCCCCATCGAGGAACGCATCGCGACCTTGTCGGCGGCGTCCAGCCCCGCGATCGGCGCCAGCATGATGATGAAGCCGATGATGGTGCCGAGCAGGCCGAGCTTCATCAGCGTGTCCGAGACGAAGGCACCGAACCCGTTGGAGCCGCGCAGCCGGTCGGCCAGCGTCCGCAGCAGCAGCGTCTGGTCGACCGCCCGGTAGTCCTGCGCGGACGCTTTCGTCACGAGGCTCTCGATGTGGTCCCGCACCAGCCCGCGTGGCAGCGCGGCCGCGCTGCCGTCGAGCACCTTGCTGCCCCCGGGCGCCGCGAGCACCGCCCGGCACCGCCGCGCCGCCGCGCCTTCACGGGCGATCGCCCGTGTCCGCAGGAAGCAGTGGCCGCAGGTAAGGACATAGAGCAGCGCGATCACGCTGGAAATGTAGGTGCGGTCCGAGGTCAGCATCAGGCGGATCAGGCCGAAGCGCCACAGCAGCACGACGGCGAAGATCGACAGTCCGGTGAAGATCATCCAGAACAGCAGCGCGCTGCGCTCGGATGGGTCGGCAGCAGACCCCGCGATCGGTCCAATCGTCATCGAACTCATGCTGCACTGCTCCTGGCTTGCAGGGATTGGCCTGCAACGATTCCACCCCGATTAGATCAAAGCCGCCGCGCGCGGTCCAAAGAGCCATGCCCAATCCGGCTTGGGAAATTTGCCCGAACTGCAATCCGGCCCAAACCCCGCAATTGGCAAGGCGCGGCGGCGTTGTTAGGCTGACCCTACCAAACGTTGAGGGTGATCGCATGCGCCTCGTGCTTCAGCTTGTCGCCCGTCTGCTTCTCATTGTCGCGCTCTGCCTTGGCGCTGCGACCGTCTGGGCCACGTTCGACGCCTATCGCAGCGTCGACCGGGCGACCGCGGCCTCGGCGCAGCGGGTCGCACAGGCGCTTCAGGCGCTGTACTGGCACGAGTTCTTGTTGCGCAGCAGCAGAACGCGCGAGCAGCTCTTGCCGGTTCCGGAGTGGCGCACCCTGGAGACGATGAAGCTGATCTCGCCCGGCGTCTGCGTCGAGTTCCAGCCGGCCATCGCATTCGAAAGGCCGCTCTGCGGCCAGAGCGTGGGGCTAGGCAAGACGCCGCCGCACTGGTTCACCGCGATCGTACCCATCTTCCTCGGCAGCCACGCCGAAGTGATAAGGCCCGTCAGTCCCCGCGCGGCAGCCGCCGGAACGGTCGTCGCGACGCCGGATGCGGCAGCGGCCATCTCGCTTGCCTGGGAGTATCTCCTCAACGTGGTCGATGTCGCGCTTCTGATGGCGGCGGCGATCGCGCTGCTGGCGTCGCTCGCCATCGCGCACGCGCTGGCACCGGCGCGCACCATCGTCGCCGCGCTCCAGCGCATGGCGCGGGGCCAGTATCGCACGAAACTGCCGCGCTTCCGCTCCATGGAGCTGGCGATGATCGGCAGCGCCGTCGGCGAGCTCGGCGGCCGGCTGGAGGAAGCCACCGAACAGCGCGCGGCGCTGACAAGGCGGCTGATCGAGATCCGTGACGACGAACGCCGCGCGCTCGCCCGCGAGCTGCACGACGAGTTCGGCCAAAATCTCTCCGCCATCCTCGCCTTCGCCAACACGATCGAGACCGCAAGCGCGAAGGAGAGCAAGGATAACGCAATCGCGCAGGACGCGCGCATGATCTCGCAGGCCACCCATCATCTGATGGCCTCGCTGCGTGATGCGCTCAAACGCCTGCGCAATCCCCTGCCCGAGGAGCTCGGGCTCGAGGCCAGCCTGGTCAATTTGGTGGACAGCTGGCGCTCGCAAAGCGCAGCGCAGCCGACCATCCGGCTCGATCTCAGGGGCGACCTCACCGACATCAGCGGCCCGGCCGCCACCACCGCCTATCGCGTGGCGCAGGAATGCCTGACCAACGCACTGCGCCACAGCTCGGCGCGCGAGATCTCCTTGCGCATCGAGCGGCGCGCCGGTGACGACGACGCGTTGCTGATCCGTGTCGAGGACGACGGCGGCGGCGACGCCGCGCGCGTGGCGCAGTCGGCCGGCTTCGGCCTCACCGGCATCCGCGAGCGGGTCGCGGCGGCCGGCGGATCGCTGTCGATCCTGCCTGCGCGAGGAGGCCTCAGCGTCGCCGCCACCATCCCGCTCGCCGCATGAGGCCGACATGAGCGATGTTGCGGCAACAGGCATCTCCGTGCTGCTGGTCGACGATCATCCGATCGTGCGGCAAGGCTACCGGCGCGTGCTGGAGAGCCAGGGCGATCTCCATGTCGTGGCGGAAGCCGACAACGCGGCCGACGCCTACGGCGCCTTCAAGGCGCACGACCCTGATGTCGTCTTGCTGGATATCTCGATGCCCGGCGCGAGCGGGCTGGAGGCGATCCGCAACATCCGCGCGCGCAGCCCGCGGGCCCGCATCCTCGTCTTCACCATGCACAACGAAGCCGTGCTGGTGAAAGCCGCCTTCAGCGCCGGCGCCAGCGGCTTCGTCACCAAGAGCAGCGAACCCTCCGCAGTCGTCACCGCGATCCGTAGCGTTGCGCGCGGCGAGCGCGCCATGAGCGACGACATCGCACATATCCTGGCCGAGGACAGCCTGTCGGCGGGCTCGGCGCTGGACCAACTGGGTGAGCGCGAGATCGAGATCCTGCGCCAATTCGCCGGCGGCGCGACGACCGAGCAGATTGCTGCGCATCTCAATCTCAGCGTCAAGACGGTGCAGAACTATCACTATTTGATCAAGACCAAGACCGGCGCGCGCACCGACGCGCAACTGGTGCGGCTGGCAGCGAGCTGCGGGCTGACGAGGATCTAGAGCTTCGCGGCTGGACGCCTATCCGGTTCCGGCCGACCGCCCCAACGAAGGTCTCCAGTCGCTCTCGGATTGTGCTAGGCTCGATCGCAGCCACGGCATCCGGCGCGAGACCGCCGGTGTATGTCTGTTGGGCTCCGATCTTGACGCGAGCCTTTTGGCCCGGCTCTTTCGAAGCCGCCCTCGTTCCCGTTGTATGTTTCGCACGACAACAGGAGACGCTTCCATGAAGATCAGGGACAGTCTTCTTGCCGCACTGATCGCCTTCAACGTTTTCGCGATCGGAACTGCCGAGTGCGCAGCAGCCGAGGCGAAAGACCAGATCACCATTCTTTATGACGCCTTCGGCACAAATGACGCGATGACAAAGGACTGGGGTTTTTCCGCCCTTGTCGAAGTCGCGGGAAAACGCATCTTGTTCGACACGGGTAACGACCCCGAGATCTTCGCGGCAAACGTGAAGGCCAGGGGCGTCAACCTCTCGGACCTCGACTTTGTCGTTCTTTCGCACCGCCACTCCGATCATATGGCGGGCTTGTCCTACGTCCTGAGCGTCAATCCGACCGTCAAGATCTACGCGCCGAAGGAAGGATTTGGCATCTACGGCTCTTCGCTGCCCTCCGGCTTCTTCCGGAAGGACGAGGCCTTGCCGCCGGAGATGCGGTACTACGGAGGCAAGCCCCCAGCGGTGATGAAGTTCGGCTCGGCATGGGCCAACGCAAACTTCGAACTGATCGATCAGACGACCGAGATTGCTCCTGGGATCACGCTGATTTCGCTGATCTCCGACGCGCCCGGAACAAGAGAGCTCAAGGAGCTGTCTCTGGCCGTCAACACCGCAGAAGGCGTAGTCCTTCTGGTCGGTTGTTCGCACCCCGGAATCGAGCGCATTGTCGAAGCGGCGACCGGTATCAATCCCAGGATTCATCTCATCGCCGGCGGATTTCATCTGGTCGTGGCGCCTGACGATGCAATCGCGAAAGTCGTTACCGCTCTCAAGGACAGGTTCAAGGTCGACGCCGTAGCACCGGGGCATTGCACCGGTGAGCCGACTTTTGCCGCGCTCAAGAAGGCGTTCGGCGACAGCTATCTCTATGCCGGCCTCGGCACGTCGATTCCGGTTGGAACGAGTGGGAATGCCAGACGCGGGGAAGGTCCAACGCTTGACGACCTTGCGACATATCGGAAACTGGCCGGGCGCGAAGACCCGTTCGGCATCTTGCGGTCGCGCAGCCAGCGGTCGGGATCCGCGCTCTAGCGCGCGCGGTTCGCGCCTTTATCCAGCGCGTGAGGCGAGCGGAATGGAACCGACACCGTCGCGCTTTGGTTAGCAGCAGAGTGAAGGGAGTTGCGCCATGAGTAAGGCCATGCACCGAACGGTCGTCGATCCTCCGCTCCTCACCGTGGGCGAACTCATCGACGAACTCTGCCGCTTGCCGGATACGGCCGTCGTCCACTTCCGCTGCCCCGCACTCGATCAGGAGCTTACATTCTACCGCATTCGGAAGCGGTCGAAGGACGCTGTCGAAATCGCGGTGAACAGATATCCGGAGAGCCCGCCGGTTGTCCCATCTTCCAACGGAAGGCAATCGACCCACTCGCCTGCCCTTCGCGAGGAGGCCCTTTTGCACAAGGCGAAAGGCTGAATCGACAGTTACACGCTTTGGCGGGACCGTGTCGGTCTAGGCCGCCTTCAACCCGCGCAGCACCAGCGCCAGGGTCGCATCGACACGAGCGGGCAGATCGGCGTCCTTCCACTCGTCGGCATGTGCCGGGTGGTGGAAGCGGACGGTGGCATCGAAGATGGCGCGGGCGGTGGCCTTGACGTCGCCCACCTCGAACACGCCCTGCTTCACGCCGTCGGTCAGGATCGACGCGATCTGGTCGATCATGGTGTCCTTATGGCACTTGACGGCAGCGCAAGCTTCGCGCGCCAGCGTCAGATAGGTGTCGAACATCTCGGGATCGTCGAGCACGCGCGAGCGCTTGGCGGCGAACAGTGTGCGCAGCCAGCGGTCGAGTCGCGCCGGCGCCGGCCCCTGCTCCTCTGCGATCGCCAGCAACGGCGCGTCGATGCGATCCAGCCAGCGTTTGGCGACGGCCTCGCGCAGCGAGGCCTTGCTCGGGAAATGGCGATAGACGCTGCCGTGGCTCACATCGAGCGCACGGGCAACGTCAACCACGGTGGCCTTGGCGAGTCCGTAGCGCCGCAGAACGTCCTCGGTGACTTCGAGGATCCGCTCCGGCGTCAATACAACGGCTTCATTCATGCCAGCACCTTGTTCCCGTTCAGGGTTCACCCGGCGATGGAGCTGCTTCCGAAGCGCCCGTGCCGGTCGTTTCGGAAAGCTCTCGCCTTAATGAGGCAGTTTTGCAGCCTGCGCCGCGATCTGGCGCGCAACCAGTAAATTGAGCCAATGCCCAATCGTTCCGGTGAAGTTGATGATTTCGGTCGTCATTGTCTTAAGTCTCCATTCGTCCGCGGTCCCAACCTCCTTATGTCCCGCGATCCGCAACTGTTTCGGACCTCGGGCTCCCCGGGCGGGTCGCCGCGGGACGCCCAATCGGAGCGTCCGAGAACGGATATACACGTCTCGCTGACAGATTTCAATATCTGTCAGTCAATGATCCGTGATTGACAGTTAATTTTTGTGGGCGGCGTCTCCTCAGCTTGGGCTGGTCCAGGGGCGGTGGATAGCTCGCCGATCCCCCTCGCCTGGGGTCCAGATCGTTTGTTTCGCCCTGCCCGCTCTGCTAAATCACGGCGTAAAAAGCATTTTGGCCGGTCGCCGCCCCCTTGGGCCGCCCGCCCACCTTCCTGGAGCAGTCTGATGATCCCCCGCTATACCCGCCCGGAAATGGCCTCGATCTGGGAGCCGCAGACCCGGTTCAAGATCTGGTTCGAGATCGAGGCGCACGCGGCGGACGCTCTCGCCGAGCTCGGAACGATCCCCAAGGAGGCCGCGAAGACGGTCTGGGCCAAGGCCAAGGACGCCACTTTCGACGTCGCCCGCATCGATGAGATCGAGCGCGAGACCAAGCACGACGTCATCGCCTTCCTGACTCACCTTGCCGAAATCGTCGGCCCCGAGGCGCGCTTCGTGCACCAGGGCATGACCTCCTCCGATGTGCTCGACACCTGCCTCAACGTCCAGCTCACCCGCGCCGCCGACCTCCTGCTCGCCGATCTCGACAAGGTGCTGGCCGCGCTGAAGAAGCGTGCCTTCGAGCACAAGATGACGCCGACGATCGGCCGCAGCCACGGCATCCACGCCGAGCCTGTGACCTTCGGCCTCAAGCTCGCTTATGCCTATGCCGAATTCTCGCGCGCCAAGGAGCGCCTGATCGCGGCGCGCAAGGAAGTCGCGACCTGCGCCATCTCCGGCGCCGTCGGCACCTTCGCGCAGATCGACCCGCGCGTCGAAGAGCACGTCGCCAAGGCGATGGGCCTCGTCCCCGAGCCGATCTCCACTCAGGTCATCCCGCGCGACCGCCACGCGATGTATTTCTCGACGCTTGGCGTGATCGCCTCCTCGGTCGAGCGTATCGCGGTGGAGATCCGCCACATGCAGCGCACCGAGGTGCTAGAGGCCGAGGAGTTCTTCTCGGAAGGACAGAAGGGCTCGTCCGCGATGCCGCACAAGCGCAACCCGGTGCTGTCGGAAAACCTCACCGGCCTCTCCCGCATGGTCCGCGCCTATGTGACGCCGGCCCTGGAAAACGTCGTGCTCTGGCACGAGCGCGACATCTCGCACTCCTCCGCCGAGCGCATGATGGGCCCGGATGCGACCGTGACGCTCGACTTCGCGCTGGTGCGCCTCGCCGGCCTGATCGACAAGCTGCTGGTGTACCCCGCCAACATGCAGAAGAACCTCGACCGCCTCGGCGGTCTCGTGCATTCGCAGCGCGTGCTGCTGGCACTGACCCAGAAGGGCGCAAGCCGCGAGGACGCCTACAAGCTGGTGCAGCGCAACGCGATGCCGGTCTGGCGCGGCGAAGGCGACTTCCTCCAGCTCCTGAAGAAGGACACTGAAGTGAAGAAGTATCTCACCGACGCCGAGATCGAGGAGCAGTTCGACCTCGGCTATCACCTCAAGCACGTCGATACGATCTTCAAGCGCGTGTTCGGCGAGAGCTGAGCGCGCGTCCGTAGAAGCTGCCGGGTGGTTAGCCGCAGGCATCACCCACCATTCCTCGTGACACGGCGGTGGGTTACGCTACGCTAACCCACCCCACGAACAAGAAACGGATCCCCTCATGCCCATCGTCAACCGCGTTGCCGCCCTCTCCGACGAAATGGCCGCCTGGCGCCATGACTTCCATGAGAACCCGGAGCTGCTCTACGAGGTCCATCGCACCGCCGGCATCGTCGCTGATCGCTTGCGCGAATTCGGCTGCGACGAGGTGGTAACCGGCATCGGCCGCACCGGCGTCGTCGGCGTGATCCGCGGCCGCAAGTCCGCCTCCGGCAAGACCATCGGGCTGCGTGCCGACATGGACGCGCTGCCGATCATGGAGACGTCGGGCGTCGCCTACGCCTCCAAGGTCCCCGGCAAGATGCACGCCTGCGGCCATGACGGCCACACCGCCATGCTGCTCGGTGCCGCCAAATATCTCGCCGAGACGCGCAATTTCGACGGCACCGCGATCATGATCTTCCAGCCTGCGGAAGAAGGCGGCGGCGGCGGCAAGGCGATGGTCGAGGACGGCTTGATGACGCGCTGGAACATCCAGGAGGTCTACGGCATGCACAACATGCCGGGCCTGCCCGAGGGCCATTTCGCGACCACGCCCGGCGCGATGCTGGCCTCGTCCGACAACATCCAGATCACCGTCCACGGCAAGGGCGGCCACGCCGGCGCCGGTCCGCACAAATCCGTCGACAGCGTGCTGATCGGCTCGCAGATCGTCAACGCGCTGCAGTCAATCGTCGCGCGCAACGTCGATCCGCTGAAGTCCGCCGTCATCTCGATCACGCAATTCCACTCCGGCACGGCCTTCAACATCATCCCTGAAGTCGCCGAGCTCGGCGGCACCGTCCGCACGCTCGATCCTGAAGTACGCGATCTCGTCGAGCGCCGCATCGGCGAGGTCGCCGAAAGCGTCGCCCGCGCGTATGGCGGCTCGGCCGAGACCAAGTACACGCGGATGTATCCGGTGACGATGAACCATGCGCGCGAGGCCGGCCTCGCCGCCGACGTCGCCCGCGACATCGTCGGTGCCGAGCGCGTCAACGACAAGTTCATCCCGATGATGGGCGCCGAGGACTTCTCGTTCATGCTGGAAGCGCGTCCCGGCGCGATGATCCTGGTCGGCATGGGCGACGGCAACGAGTGCCATCACCCGGCCTATGTCTTCAACGACAACATCCTCGGCCACGGCGCCTCCTACTGGGCGCGCCTGGTGGAGACGCGGATGCCGGCGGGCTAGCGCCGCTTCGCTGCAATCGTGGCCCCGGCGACAATCCCGCCAAAGGGCCACGGCCACGCGGAGCCGGTCATCGAGCCGCAGAGCGTTGGCCCGTTGGCTCATCCGCCTCCAGCGGGCGAGATGCGGTCTCGTCTGAGGCGAGAGGCAGGGTGAACTGGAAGAAGGCGCCCCGCGGCTCGTTTGCGCCGGCCCACATCCGCCCGCCGTGCGCCTCGATGATCGAGCGGCAGATGGCGAGACCCATCCCCATGCCTGTGGGCTTGGTGGTGTAGAAGGCTTCGAACAGGCGATCCACGTTCTTCGGATCCAGCCCCGGACCGGAATCCCGCAAGGTGACGTGGACGCCGTCGGATGCATCCCGACCGGTGCTGATCAGCAACTCCCGTCCCCCCTCGCCGACCGCGGCCATCGCCTCGATCGCGTTGACGATCAGGTTGAGCACCACTTGCTGAACTTGAACCCGGTCGGCCTGAATCGGCGGCAAGCCCTCGGCAAATTGCATTCGCACCGAGACGCCGTTCTTGAACGCTTCGCTGCGTGTCAGCGCGATGACCTCAAGCACCGCCGGGTTGATCTCCAGGGTCTCTTTTTGCGGGGGCGCGTTCCTGATGAGCGCCCGGATCCGGCCGATGATGTCGCCGGCTCGCATACCATCACCGGTGATCCAGTCGAGGGTCTGTCGAACCCGCTCCAGGTTTGGCGGTCGCGCCTCCAGCCAATTCAGCCCGGCCTCGGCGTTCGCCACGATCGCAGCGATCGGCTGGTTGACTTCATGGGCGATCGAAGCGGTTAGCTGTCCCATCGTGGTGACGCGATTGGCGTGCGCGAGCTCCATCAGCGCTTCACGGTAGCGCCGCTCGTGTTCGCGGCCTTCGGCTTCCGCCCTCTTGAGAGCCGTCAGATCAAGGACAAAGCCGACGCCATGATCCGTACCTTCTCCGAACATGGTCCCGCCGATCAGCACCGGAACACGGCTTCCGTCCTTCCGCACATACTCCTTCTCGAATGGCTGGGCCGTCCCGATCCGCTTCAGTTCCGCCACGGTATGCAAGTCGCGGTCGCGCCATTCCGGCGGCGTGAGGTCGGTCCGATGCAGGCGCCCTGCGGCGAGATCTTCCCGGTCGTATCCCACGATGCGCAGGAAGGCATCGTTGGCCTCGAGAATGCGCCCCTCGACTTCCCAGATGATGATGCCGATGATGTTGGCATCGAACAGGCGCCTGATCTTGATATCCCGTGCTGCAACATCACTCTGGAGCTGGATGTTCTCCTCGGTCGCCTCTCTCCGCCGTTTCGCTTCGAGCCGCGCGAGCGCTAGCGCCGCTGCGGCCAGCGCGACGACGAGGACAACGGCGCCGGCGATCAGCCAGGTCCAGCGTTGCTCGAATGCTTCTGCGCGCGCCTCCCGGCCGGCGAGCCGAAAGCGCTCGTGATCCACCATCTGGTCGATTTGCGAGCGGATCTCGTCCATGCTGCGGATCATTGCCAGCGCGGCCAGCCCGGACGTGCCGGCCGTCTTCAGCAGCTCGTCGATCTCGCGCAGCGTGGCAGTAACGGTCAGCGCCAGATGTCCGGCCCGAAGGCCCTGCAACGGATCATCCGCCACCAACATCTGCAGCGCCTGAGCCTCCCGCCGTACACTTTCATCAGAGACGCCGTAGGCCTTGAGATAGGCGGGGTCGAGGGTCATGAGATACCCGCGCCTTTCAGTCTCCAGTTCCGCGACGATCGCCCGCAGCCGATCAAGCGTTTCGAGGACCTGGCGGCTATGCTCGATGAAGTGATGAGCTGCTTGCCGCTCCTGCCAATATTGCAGGCCGAGGAAGCTGGTCGCGGCAAACAGGGTCACAAGCACTGCGACCGCAAGGATCAGCGGACGAGCAAACCATCGCAGAGGCAGGGTCCGAACAGGAACGGACATTGACCGTGGGTCTTCGATGCTCGTGTGACCGCGCGTGTTCTGGTGCCGACGCCAGAGCATGATGGGACAATAGCACGGATAGAGAGGGCGGAAACCCGACATTCATCGGATACGCCGGAGGTCGGGCCGTGATGTCGCAGGGCTGCGGCCCCGTTCGTGTGCTATGAATGAATGCCCTTGGTTGATTCAAGGAGCATGATCATGGCACAGGGTGAAAACTCATTGAGCCATCCGGCGAGCCGCCGCAGTTTCATCAAGGGACTGGGGGCGGCTGGCGCGGGCCTGACCGCGCTGCCGCGATGGAGCTTTGCCGAGGATTCCGCTGCGGCTAACGCCAACGCCGCGATCGACTGGAAGCAATTTGCGGGACAGACCATCGCACTTTCGGGTGCGATCCATCCGTGGTCGAATGCGATCGCGCCGCTGTTGCCGGAGTTCACCATCCTCACCGGCATCAACGTCAGCATCGATTTCCAGCTGGAAACCACCTACCTCGGCGCGCTGCCGATCAGGCTCGCTCGCGGCAGTAGCACGCCCGACGTCTTCATGTTCACGACCTATGGCCAGGGCATCACGAACGGATGGGTGGAGCCACTGAACGGCTATTATTCCATGAAGTCGCTGACCGACCCCGCCTGGTATGACGAGAGCGACCTGCTCAAGACGGCCCGCGCCTTCCCGCTGTGGTCGGACGGCGAACGGTACGCGGTCCCGATTACCTCAGAGGCGACGACCCTGTTCATCAACAGCGATGCGCTGGCAGCCAAGGACCAGCCGGTACCCCAGACTTTCGACGAGCTGCTTGTCACCGCCAAGGCGGTCAAGAGCAACGGGATGTCGGGGATCGCGATGCGGGCCCAGGCGAGCGGCAATTCCTCCCCGCCAGCCATGGGCTTCCTGTTCTCCTACGGTGGGGCCATGGTCGAGCACAACAGGGTCGTTTTCGCGAGCCCGGAGGGGATCGCGGCCGTCGAGATGTACGGACAGTTGCTCGGTCAGGCCGGGCCTGCCGGCGTCGGCAGCTACGAATGGTACCACGTGCTGGACGACTTCCTGCAGGGGCGGACGGCCATGGCGATCGACAGCAGCAACTTCGCGACCGACATTTCCAATCCAGCGAAAAGCCGTGTCGCCAAGCAGGCCGGGTTTGCAACCTTTCCGCATCTCGCCGGTCGCGGCCCCGTCCCCTTCATGTCGCACTGGCAGGCGTGCATCAATTCCAAATCGCGAAACAAGCGCGCGGCTTTCCTGTTCCTGCTCTGGGCGACGAGCAAGGCGACCTCGCTGCAGACTGCTGCAGCAGGGCTGGCGACGACACGCGTGTCGGCCTGGTCGAGCGAGGGCTTCAGGAAGGCGTTCGGTTCGCAGGCCGCCGAGGCGGCGCTGATCAATTTGCAGAATGCCGACGTCGACCGCGCCAAGGCGATTCTTTTCCATCCGCAATCAAGACTGATCCTGGACGCCTTCATGATCGGCGTGAATGAAGTGGTCAACGGTGCGAAATCGGCCAAGGATGCGATGACGGGCGCAGCCGAAAGGGCCAATGCGGCGATCCGCGGGTAACGGCGAGGCGTCGCCCGATCGGAAGAGGTGGCCACGGCGGACAAGTCGCCGACTCCCGCTGCGCGGCGATTACCCCTGATATTGCAGCACGTGCATTCCGGCATTCCAGTCCGACACGAACATCAGCCCGTCAGGCCGGACATAGGCGTCGCAGGTCTTGGCCGCGAGCGCGACGTTCGGCCGGGGATCGATCAGCTTCTTCGGTACCGGCGGCACCCAATACGCGATCTCCTTCGGCGCAAACTGATCCCTGACGTCAAACACCCTGACGCCGGCATTGTTGTAGGTCGCGAAAATCGTCTCCTCGCTCTGGAAGGAGCCGGGGCGGTTCTCATGCAGATTATGCGGACCGAAGGTGCCCTTCGCACAGAAGTCGCGATCGCGTGGCGTCGGCAGCGTCGCGATCGGCACCGGATTTTGCGGCGCGCGCACGTCAAGCACGAATGTATGAAACAGGCCCTTGGCGCATTGATCCGCATTGGCTTCGTCCGCGACGATGGCGAGCTGACGCTTGGGCAGCGGCAGCGGCGTATGCGTGCCGCCGGCGAAGGGCGGCGACCAGTTGATGTGCGAGAGCAGCTTCGGATTGGCGGGATCGCCGATGTCGTGGATGGTGAAGCCGCCGTCGCGCCAGGCGGCATAGCCGCGATCGCCCGCCGTGATCATGTGATGCAGCGCAAAGCGCTTGCCCTTGGGCGTCGCCGGCTCGCCGGCCGCGCGGTTCATGCCCGGCAGCCACCATTTCGCGACGATCTCCGGCTTGGTGATGGTCTTGAGATCGACCACGCAAAGGATGTGGTCGGTGAAGCCGTCGAAATGCGCCGACACATAGGCATAGCGGCCGCCGGGCCACCACAGCCGGTTGATGCCGAAGCCCGGCATTTCGAGGAACGCGACCTCGCGCATCTCGCCCGGTTTCGAGATGTCGTGGATCGACAGGCCGGAGCGGAATTTCTTGGCCTTGGTGATGCTGTCGGCGAGCGAATTCTCGAAATAGCCGCGCATGCTGTCGTAGGACTGCATCGCGACGATGTTGGCGCCGTTCGCAAGCAGCAGCAGGTCTTCCGCCACCTGCAGATGGTGGGTGCGGGTGTATTGCCCGGCAGTGAAGAAATTGACCGGTTCCAGTGCGCGCGGATCGGACGCGTCCAGGACCGTCACGCCGTCGCTGAACATGTGTCCGACATAGACGTGCTGCCGGTTGAACATCACCTGCACGGTGTCGGGCCGGCCGCCGACGTCGCTGTACGAGATATGCTTGATGCCCTTGCCGATGCCCTCCGGCGGAATGTCCGGCTCTGACGCCCATACCGGCCGTGACAATCCGGACAGCGCAGCGGATCCGAACACGGCCGACAATTGTTGAAGGTGATGGCGGCGAGAGAGTTCAGGCATCGGCTTCCCCCCATTTTTTGAGAAGATGATGCGCGCTCGCGGCGAGGCGCGCAAGCCTCGCGTGCCCTTACCTACGCCTGCACCACCTCGTGCCGCATCACGAACGGATCGAGCAGCGTGTGCACCTCGCCAGCGACTAGTTCGCGCTGGTCTGCCGGCAGGCCCGCGAGCGTCACAGTGGCGATCGAGCCGTGGCTGCCATGCGCGCCGACCTTCACCTTGCAGTCGATGCCGCGCGCGATGATCGGCGACAGCACCTTGGTGAACACCCGCTGCGCGGCGTCCCAGCGCAGCTGCGGCTTGAACACCTTGCCGACGCCCGTCACCGGCATCGGGTCGATCGGAATGACCTGCACCGGAACGGCGGCGCGCTCCGGCGTCCGCTCGCGCACCCAGGCTTCCAACTCGCCCGGCTCGACCGTGGCGCCCGGCTTCAGCTGCACATAACCGACCGGCAATTCACCGGCATAGGCGTCGGGCTGGCCAACCACGGCGGCGAAGCCGACGGCGGGATGGCGAAACATGATCTCTTCGATCGGCGCCGGATCGATATTGTGGCCGCCGCGGATCACGAGATCCTTGGCCCGGCCGGTGATCCAGAGGTAGCCGTCGGCATCGAGACGTCCGAGGTCGCCGGAGTTGACCCAGACCTCGTCGACGAACGCGCCCTTGTTGTGCTCGTCGTTGAGATAGCCGCCGAACACGCCGGGCCCGGCCATGATGACGACGCCGATCTCGTCGGCTGCGCAGTCGCGGATCAGGCGACCGTCGGCATCGAGCTGCACGATGCGCACGCGCGCGTAAGGCATGGGAAGACCGACCGAGCCGAGCCGGATCGGCCGGCTGGGATAAGCGAGCGTGTGCACGCTCGAGGTCTCGGTCATGCCGTAGACCTCGACCACCGGCAGCTCCAGCTTCTCCTGGATCGCCGAGCCGACGGCGACGGGAATCGCCGAGCCGCCGCCGGCGGCATATTTCAGGCTGGAGATGTCCGCATTGCCTTGCGGCACCGCAAGCGTCGCCGCCAGCACCGTCGGCACGCTCGACAGCGCCTCGGGCTTGAAGCGCTCCACCAGCCCCCAGATGTTCTTCACCGAATTCGGGTTGCGCCAGCCGCTCGGCGACAGCACGACCAATGAGCCGCCGGCGGACAGCGTCAGCAGCACCTGCGTCAGCGATCCTCCGACATGGAATAGCGGCATGCCGAACAGCATGTTGGCGCCGGGCTTCGACTTCAGCAGCAGATTGAGCGCCCAGGCCTGATAGACCTGATTGGCGTGGGTGTGCCGCACAAGCTTCGGCGTGCCGGTGGTGCCGCCGGTGTGGAAATAGGCGGCGATGTCGCCACCCAGAATCTTGCGCCCGCTGATAAGCCGGTCGGACGGCTGCTGCTTGATCAGGTCGTTGAAGGCGAAGATGCCCTTGTCCGGATCGCCTCCGCCGAACACCTGCACGACCGCCTTGAGATGTTTCAGCTGCGGGCGGATCTGCTCGACCTTTTGCCAGATGTCGGTGCCCGGCATCGGCCCGAGCGCCACCAGGATCTTGGTGTTCGCGGCCTCAAGGATCTCCGCGATCTGGTGCGGCTCGAGCAGCGGATTGACGGGATTGGCGATGCCCGCGGCCTCGGCGCCGAACAGCGTCACGAAGGCGTCGGGCACCAGCGGCAGCATGAAGCTGACGACATCGCCCTTCTCGACGCCGAGCGCGTGAAACATGTTGGCGGCCTGCGTGACGCGCGCGACGAAATCGCGATAGGTGACCATCACAGGCGTATCGGCCGGATCGGCATTTTGCAGGAACTGGATCGCGGCGCCGTCGGGATTGCGCGCCGCACCGAGCCTGATGGCGTCATAGGTGCTCTCGGCCGCGACGCGATCGGCGTAAGGGACCTGCTCGAAGGCCCGGACCTCTGCGTCCGTCGCGAAGTCCGGATAGTCGTTGCCGATGAACCGATCGAGCGCGTGGATGCCCGCCATGGAATTCCGTCCTCCCTCAGATGCATTTCCCCGCCCCCTGTCTTTTTGACATTTTGGTCGGCGAGGCCTCGGCCGATGGCCGGTCGAGCGCGGACAGAATGATGGATGATTGAGCGTTCGTCCATGGCCGAACGGCTACGGCCGTAGCACGCGTCTTCGAGGCCATTGAACCTCCCCGCCCGATCCGGGGACCAAGAACATGCATCGGACTCCCCTGCCAGCGTCCTGCCGCAAGACTTGAGGAAATCATGACCACGCCCCCGCGGGATCGCGTCACACGGCTGATTGTCGCGCTCGCCGTGACCTCGGCGATCATGACTTCAGCGATCATGACTTCGGCGATCATCCTGCCTCGCGCGGCGCGCGCCGAGGACGGCCAGTTCGACAAGATGCGTGCCAGGATCGCCGCCTTCGTCGCCGACAAGATGGAGAAGCTGGGCGGCTCGCGCATCGTCTACAAGGTCGATACCGACGGCTTGCGCGAAAGCGTCGTCACGGATTTGCGCGACGATGTCTACAAGACCCTGCGCGAGGGCAAGATCGCCTTCTCCGGTCTTGCGATCCGCGACGCCGGCGTGGAGGTGAAGATCGCGGATGCCAAGGGCCGCGAACAGCTCGCACGCAAGCTCGCGTCGGCCGCGGAGGGATTGCCGTCGCATGCGCTCACGGTGACCGATGGCGGCGACGGACTGGTCAGGCTCGCTCCGACCGATGCCGCATCCGCGGCCCGGCTGCGCGATCTCGTCGAAGATTCCATCGCCATGATCGAGCAGCGCCTCAAGGATGCCGGCATCAACCTCGCCAGTGTCCTGCCGGATGGTACGGATCGCATCCGCATTTTCATCCCGGGCATGATGGAGCCCGCCCGCGTGACCGCGGTCTTCGCCAGGAAGGTCAAGGTCAGCTTCCGCCTGATCGACGTCTCGATGCCGGCGGAGCAGGCGCAATCCGGTACGCCGCCCACGGGCACCGAAGTCCTGCCCGGCTTCAAGGACGAGCGCCATTACTTGGTCGCCAAGGACAGCGCGCTCGACGGCGACGACATCAGCTATGCCGGCCCGGGATTTGCCAGCGGCACGAAAGACCCGATCGCCTCGTTCCGCTTCAACGGCCGCGGCACGCGGCGCTTCGCCCACGTCACCGAAGAGAACATCGGAAGGCCCTTCGCCATCGTGCTAGACGGCAAGGTGATCTCCGCCCCCGTGATCCGCGAGCCCATCACCGGCGGCTCGGGCCAGATCTCCGGCAATTTCACCCTGGAGGAAGCCAATAGCGTCGCGATGCTGCTGCGCGCCGGTTCGCTGCCGGGACACCTCGACCTCGTCGAGCAGGAGGTCGTGCAGCCCGCCGCCAAGCCGTAAGGGCCGGTCGCCCTGCGCCCCCGCCCCGTCGGGCGCCACGGTCCACGACGCCGAAGCCCGCGCCCCCCGGGGGCCCCGAATCACGGGCGCGCCACGGCCATGCGCACAACCAACGGGCAATTGCCGAAACGCCCGATCAGGCTAAAATTTGCCTCTTGCGGCATGGCGGCCGAAGGCTTCATTTCAAGCGGTCGTCATTCGATTTCGGCTATACGTGTCGAGCATACCGACCAGGACTGAAGGCCTTACGCGGGGTTAGTACATGCCGTCCGGCAGCGCAGACATTTCCTCGATCCTCGACCGCATTCTCGATGCGGCGACGGACAACCTCAGGATCGCAAAGATCCTGGTCCAGATGGGCCTCGATCCCAACAACGTCACCTACGACGCGATCTTCAACCGCCTGCTGGAGATCTTTGTCCAAAACATTACGCTGGCCAATCTGTTCGCCGCGGTCGGCGCCGGCTTCTTCGTCGCCACCCTCCTGATGCGGACGATGGTGCCGCTGCGCGTCGCCAACATGGTCGGCTGTGCATTCTTCGCCGTTTTCGGCGCGCTCTCGGCCAACGTCTCGACCTTCCTCCTCTATCTGTTGCTGCTTCCGATCAACGCCCTGCGCCTGCGGCAGATGCTCAAGCTGGTCAAGAAGGCGCGCCATGCGGCCGAAGGCGACATGTCGATCGAGTGGCTCAAGCCGTTCATGACCGAGCGCAGATATCGCAGTGGCGATACGCTCTTCAAACTGGGCGATCCGGCCAAGGAGATGCTCCTCACGGTCACCGGCAAGTTCCTGGTCAAGGAGATCAATGTGGAGATCGGGCCCGGAGCTCTCATGGGAGAGCTCGGCTTCCTCACGCCGGACAACCGGCGCACCGGAACGATCGAATGCGTCGAGGACGGACAGGTGCTGACGATCACCTATGACCGCTTGCTCGAGATCTATTTTCAGGACCCGCAGTTCGGCTATTACTTCCTGGTGCTGACCAGCCAGCGCCTGCTGCAAAACATCGACCGCTTGCAGAAGCAGCTGGCGAGCGAGCGGTCAACGACCACGAACCGGATCGCGTGACCGGCGCCGCGGCTCAGCTCAGCAGCAGCGCCATTCCCGGATCGCCCTTTTCCATCGCGCGCCGGTAGGCCGGGCGGGCACCGACGCGGCCGAGATATTTGATCACATTCGGGCAGCGCGACAGGTCATAGGGCTGGAAGTAGCGCATCGTGGTGAGCGAGAAGCCCATCATGATGTCGGCGGTGGTGAAGGTGTCGCCCGCCAGATATTCGGCGTCGCGGACGCGCGCATCGACCAGGTCGAAGGCGCGGTCGGTACGCCCTCTGCTCGCGGCCAGCATCGGATTGTCCTCGGCGAGCTTGAGCCGGTTCAGGATCATCAGCCGGCCCATGCCGGCCTGCAGCGTGCCGTTGGCGAAGTGAAACCAGTACAGGAACTGCGCGAAATCTGGATGATCAGGGCGGAGCGCAAGGCGCCCATCGCCGTATCTGGCCATGATGTAATCGACGATGGCGCCGGACTCGGCGAGCACGAAGTCGCCGTCGGTGATCACGGGCGCGCTCCCGATCGGATGCAGCGCCTTGTAGTCGGGCGGCGCCAGCATGGTGACGGAATCGCGCGTGTAGCGCTTCAGTTCGTAGGGAATTCCCAGTTCCTCGCAGAGCCAGACGATGCGCTCGGATTGCGACTTGCCGAGATGGTGGACGGTGAGCATGGCGCCTCCTGCGACCGTGAGTTGGACCTGCCGTGATGTCCGCATCTTAACCCGTCATTGCGAGCGCAGCGAAGCAATCCAGACTGCGACCGCGGAAAGACTCTGGATTGCTTCGCTGCGCTCGCAATGACGACGTGGAGGGACCGCCCTACCCCGCCTCGTCCGCCACCATCCGCGCCACGACGCGGTCGCGGCGGATGAAGTGGTGCCAGAGGGCAGCGACCACGTGAATCGCGATCAGCGCCAGCAGCACATAGGCAAAGAGGATGTGGCGATCCTCATAGGCGCCCGCCGCCACACGGTCGGGAGAGGTGAATTGCGGCACGTGAAACAGGCCGAAGAAATCGGAATAATCAGGCGTACGCGCGCCGGAATGCGCCCAGCCCAGCATCGCGACCAGGATGACCACGAGATAGAGCACGCCGTGGCTGACATGGGCCGCGATCTTCTGCCAGCGCGAGGTTTCAGGCGGCATCACGGGCGTCGGGTTGACGGCGCGCCAGACCAGGCGCAGCACGGTCAGCAGCAGGATCACATAGCCGATATCGGCGTGGATCGAGCGGTAAAAGAAGCGGTCGGGACGCGCCGGGATGTGGTTCATCCACCAGCCGAAGCCGATCATGGCGAGGATGGCCAGCGCCAAAATCCAGTGCAGCCACCGGGAAACGCTGCCCCAGCCGCTACTGGTATTTCTGATCATGTCGGCTCTCCGGAGTTTTGCGGATATGTCCCCGTCCGCAGCGCAGCTGCTGATAGCGGGAACTTGCGGCAACCGTGAAATTGAATCGTTCCAAACTGGTCCCAAGCGGGCCCCGCCGCAAAACCGCCCCAAAAACCGAATGGTAACCATGGTGCCCTTAAGGTAGCGACGTGACCTATTCCCCGACGATCCTGGTGTTCGATTCTGGCCTTGGCGGACTCACGGTGCTCCGCGAGGTCGTGGCTGCGCGCCCGGACGCGCATTTCGTCTATGTCGCCGACGATGCCTTCTTCCCCTATGGCCACCACAGCGAGGACGAGATCATCGCCCGCGTCGTGCCTCTGATGGGCGAACTGATCGGCACGCACGATCCTGACCTCGTCGTCATCGCCTGCAACACGGCGTCCACCCTGGTCCTATCT
Source organism: Bradyrhizobium sp. LA6.8 (assembly GCF_040547935.1). Lineage (NCBI taxonomy): Bacteria > Pseudomonadati > Pseudomonadota > Alphaproteobacteria > Hyphomicrobiales > Nitrobacteraceae > Bradyrhizobium > Bradyrhizobium sp. LA6.8. The sequence continues at coordinate 416,887 of NZ_JBEPQQ010000006.1, read as the reverse complement.
CACTTGCGCGCCGCTTATTCCCTGCCCTTCGTCGGCACCGTGCCGGCGATCAAGCCCGCCTGCGCGCAGTCGAAGAGCCGCCGCGTCTCGGTGCTCGGCACCAAGGGCACGGTGAAACGCGAATACACCAAGGCACTGATCCGCGATTTCGCGCTGGGTTGCGAGGTGACATTGGTCGGCTCGCCCGAGCTCGCCTCTCTGGCAGAAGCCGCGCTCAGCGGCCATCCGATCAGCGACGGCGACATCCTCGCCGAACTCGCCCCCTGCTTCGTCGGTGATCCCGCGGACGCGACATCGCGCACCGACACCGTGGTGCTCGCCTGCACGCACTATCCGCTGCTGCTCGACCGGATGAAGACGCTCGCGCCCTGGCCGGTCGAATGGATCGACCCCGCGCCGGCCATCGCCCGCCGCGTCTCCGACCTGCTCGGCACGCAAATCGGCGGCATCGCGCAGTCCGGCGCCGAGATGATCTTCACCTCGAACCGCGTACATGGGCTTTCGGCCACGCTGACGCCGTTCTTCGGCGGACGCGCACTGGCCTGACCTTGCGCCTCGACGGCGCGCTGCTAGGTTTCGCCGTCGCCATCTTCGCAGGTTCATCCCCATGTCGGTCCCCGCAGCGCCGCTCAACCGTCTCCGCCAGCTCTGGAGCGAAGGGCGCCCCGCCTTCGGCGCAATCGCGACGATCCCGAGCGTGCAGACCGTACAGATCATGGCGCGCTCGCTCGACTGGATCATCGTCGACCTCGAGCATGGCCCGATTGGCTTGACCGAAGCGCATGCGATGATCGCCGCCACGACAGGCACGCCGTGCACGCCCCTGGTGCGGATCGCGGCGAACGAGCCGTGGCTTGCGAAAGCGCCGATGGACATCGGCGCCTTCGGCATCAATTTCCCGATGATCACCAATCGCGCCGAAGCTGAGAAGGCGGTGCGCAGCGTGCGCTATCCGCCGCGCGGCGATCGTCTCTGGGGTCCGTTCCACGCGCCGTTCCGCTGGGGCCAGTCGATGCCGGACTACATGGCCGGTGCCGACGACGAGATGATCTGCATGATCACCATCGAGCATGTCGAGGCCGTCAATCGCATCGACGAGATCATGGCGACGCCGGGCATCGACGTCGCGGTGATCGGCCCCGGCGATCTCGCGACGTCCATCAACAAGCGCGGGCAGATGGACGATCCGGAATTGCTGGAGCTGGTCGCCCGCGCCGAGGCCGGCATCCTCAAAAGCGGCGTGCCGATCGGCGGCGTGGCCCGCACCGCAGACCAGGCCAACGCCCTGGTCGATCGCGGCTATCGCGCGATCGCGCTGGGTTTCGACTGGTCGCTGTTCCAGCGCGGCATCATGGCGGCGTTCGAGGGGATCAAGCGCTGAACGAGCCGATCGCGGCCTTGCCCGGAACTGCGGCGCTGCTAGGGTCGGCGGTTCTAGGGAGGAAGAACCATGCTCAAAAAGACTTTGCTCGCTCTCGCCTTTACCAGCCTTGCCGTTGCGGCCTTCGCCCAGCAGACCGGCATCAAGCGGACCCCGCTCCAGAAGGTCGAATTTCCCGACGGTTACAACACCATCACCGCCATCGCAGAGGTCCCGGCGGGCGGCGCGGCCGGACGCCATACCCATCCTGGGGTCGAAACCGGCTACGTGCTCGAAGGCGAGCTGAATCTCCTCATCGACGGCCAGCCGGAGAAAACCCTCAAAGCCGGGGATTCCTACCAGATCCCGGCAGGCGTCGTGCACGACGCCAAGGCTCATGGCGACAAGGCCATGAAAGTACTCGGGGTTTACATCGTCGACAAAACCAAGCCGCTAGCCTCGCCGGCGCCCTGATGCGGCGAACCGACCGGCGCCAGGCGGGTTGGTTCGTGCTAGAGCACGCGGCGAGCGGGCCACCCGCTCGCTGCACATATTTTAGTCCGCAGGAACCGAAAGACCCATGCGCGGGACGCCCAAGACCATTTCGCTGCCGCGCCGCCTGATTTGCGACCTCATGCGGGCGTCGATGGACGTGCCGTTCGTCTCGCTCTCCCGCCCCCTCAATATCCGCCCCCTGCTGGAGGCGCGTGCCGGAGCGATGGCGCCCGCCGGCTGGGCCGCGATGTTCGTCAAGGCCTTTGCCCTGGTCGCCAGTGACGAGCCGGTCCTGCGCACCGTCTACGCCAAATGGCCCTGGCCGATGCTTTACGAGCTGCCCAATAGCGTGGCGTCGGTGGCGATCGCCCGGGTCCAAGACGGCGAGGAATGCGTGATGCCGCAGCGAATCGCGGCTCCCGAAGCCATGGCGCTGGCCGCGGTGGACGCCGAAATTCGGCGTGCCAAGACGGCCCCGATCGACGATATCCCGATGTTCCGCAAGATCATGCGGGCCACCCGCCTGCCGCTGCCGCTGCGGCGGCTGTGCTGGGCGGTCGGGCTGAATTTCGGCCGACAGCGCGGCAATTGGTTCGGCAGTTTTGCGGTGAGCTCGGTGGCCGCCTATGGCGGTGGCGAGCTCCATCCCATCACGCCGGGCCCATTCATCGTCAGCTATGGGGTGGTCGAGCCCGACCAAACCATCCATGTCGTGATCCGCTGGGACCACCGGGTGACCGACGCCGCCCCCATAGCCCGGGTCCTGACCCGGCTGGAACAGGTCCTGAACACTGAAATCGCTGCCGAATTGCGCGCGGCCGGGCCGAAGCCGATCCGGGCGGTCCGGACATGATTTCGGGGCTATTCGCATTGACAGAACGGCCCAAACTCACCTAAAAGCCGCCTGCTCGCGGGCCGATTTCGGCCCGCGAAGCGTTTCGCGACCCGTGGTCCTCTCCCTTAAGCTTTGGGGATCGGACCTGTCAGTGCCGGGCCCAGCCCGTCACACAGGAGGGCGCGTTTCCTCAAACCATGTACCTGAAGAGGACGCGATGACTAAGCGCAGTGAGGCGAAGTACAAACTCGATCGCCGTATGGGCCAGAACATCTGGGGCCGCCCGAAGAGCCCCGTCAATCGCCGCGAGTACGGCCCCGGCCAGCACGGCCAGCGCCGCAAGGGCAAGCTCTCCGACTTCGGCGTGCAGCTGCGCGCCAAGCAGAAGCTGAAGGGCTATTACGCCAACATTTCCGAGCGTCAGTTCCACGGCATCTATGTCGAGGCGAGCCGCCTCAAGGGTGACACCGGCGAGAACCTGATCGGTCTCCTGGAGCGTCGTCTCGACGCGGTCGTGTACCGCGCCAAGTTCGTCTCCACGATCTTCGCCGCGCGCCAGTTCATCAACCACGGCCACGTCAAGGTGAACGGCCGCAAGGTGAACATCTCGAGCTACCAGCTCAAGATCGGCGACGTGATCGAGGTCAAGGAAGCCTCCAAGCAGCTCGCCCACGTGCTCGAAGCCAGCCAGCTCCCAGAGCGCGACACCCCCGACTATCTCGAAGTCGACCACGGCAAGATGACCGCCAAGTATGTGCGCATCCCCGGCCTCTCCGACGTGCCGTTCCCGGTGCAGATGGAGCCGCATCTGGTCGTCGAATTCTATTCGCGCTAACAGTTCGGCAGAACGACATTCAAAGGCCCCGGTTCACCGGGGCCTTTTTGTTTGAGCCGGCGATTCCCATGTCTCAGGCCATCTGTGCTATGATTGCACATCGCGGAGTTGAGCATGACTCGTCTTCTGGAAGAGGCCTTCAGCAAAGTTTCCGGCCTGCCCGATTCAGAGCAGGACGAACTGGCGCGGACCCTGCTTGAGCTTGCCGGGGTCGATCAGCCACCAATCCAGCTGACGGCGGCGGAAGAGGCAGATCTCGCCGAGGCCGAAGCCGAAATCGCCCGCGGCGAGCTGACCAGCGCCGACGAAGTCCGCGCGATGTGGGCTAAGCACGGGCTGTGAAGGTCCGCTATACGAAGCGGGCGCTCGCCCAAATCGACCAAATTCTGACCTAGATCGAGGCGCACTCGCCCCAAGGCGCAGGCCACGTGCGCGGCCGCATTGTCGCTCTCATAGCATTGCTAGAGACCTACCCCCACGCAGGGCGAACGACTACGCGTGCATACGTCCGTCGCTTGCCGGTCAACCCTTATCCCTATCTGATCGATTATCGTGTGACCGAGACAGAAATCGTTATTATGCGGTTTCGTCACGCCGCCCGGCGTCCACCCAGAGCTCGCTGACCGCGAGCGAGTGCCATTCCCCTCAGGGAGCAAGTTGATGCTCTATACCCCTCCCCCGATCGATCCCAAGGCGCCGCCGGTGCGCATCAATCTGCTTTCGGACACGCAGACCAAGCCGACGGCTGCGATGCGCGAGGCGATGGCGCGGGCAGAGGTCGGCGACGAGCAGGTCGGCGACGATCCGACCGTGAATGCGCTGTGCGAGCGCGTTGCCGCGCTGCTCGGCAAGGAGGCCGCGGTCTACATGCCCTCAGGCACGATGTGCAACGTCACCGCGACGCTGGTGCATTGCCGTCCCGGCGACGAGATCCTCGCCCACGAGAGCGCACATATCATCGCCCGCGAAGGCGGCGCGCATGCCGCGATCGGCGGCTTCCAAGTCACCCAGCTCAAGGGACCTGACGGCCAGTTCACGCCGGAGACCTTTCGCAAGGCACTGCATCCGCGCACGCGCTACCAGCCGCCGCAGACCGTCGTCAGCGTCGAGCAGACCGCCAATATCGGCGGCGGCACGATCTGGAAGAAGGCGGCGCTCGACGAGATCGTCGCGATCGCCAAGCAGCACGGCCTCGTCACCCACATGGACGGTGCGCGCCTGCTCAACGCCACCGTCGCAAGCGGCATCTCCCCGCGCGACATGACCGCGGGGTGGGATTCGGCCTGGATCGATTTCTCCAAGGGCCTGGGCGCGCCGATCGGCGGCGTGCTCGCGGGCACCCGCGCCTTCATCGATGCGGTGTGGCAGTGGAAGCAGCGCCTCGGCGGCTCGATGCGGCAGGCCGGCGTCTGCGCGGCCGCCTGCATCTACGCACTCGATCATCACGTCGATCGCCTCGCCGACGACCACGCCAATGCGCGCGCGCTCGCCCGCGGGCTGTCGCAGATCGCAGGCGTCGAGGTGCAGGAGCCCGAGACCAATCTCGTGTTCTTCAAGCCTGATGGCGCCGGAATTGCCGGCGACAAGATGGTCGCTGCACTGCGCCAGCGCGGCGTGACGCTCGCGATGATGGACGGCCGCATCCGCGCCTGCACCCATCTCGACGTCAATGCGGCCCAGGTCGAGGAAACGATCGGGTACATCAGAGAGATCGTGCGCGGGGCGTAAGTCCGTAGCCCGGATGGAGCGCAGCGAAATCCGGGGTCCTCGCCTCGCGGAAAGATTTTCCCGGATTGCGCGGAGCCTGTCATCGGGCGGCGCTTCGCGCCGCCCCGTTGGCTCCATCCGGGCTACGAAGGCGGCTAGCTACCGCCCCATCGCCTGATAGATCAGCGTCTTCAGCGCCAGCTGAATCCGGCCACGCTGCGACGGGGTCTGCACCATGAAGATCCCGAACAGATCGTCTTCGGGATCGATGAAGAAGAAGGTGCCGCCGACGCCGTCCCAGCGATATTCGCCAAGCGGCCACGATGTCCCTGATGGCACCGAGGTGCGCACCGCGAAGCCGAGGCCGAAGCCGGAGCTTCCGCCCGGATAGTAATTCTGATCGCGCGCGATCTTCGTCTCCGGGCCGATATGATCCGACGCCATCAGCGCGATGGTCTCCGGCTTGAGATAGCGCCGGCCTTCATAGCTGCCGCCGTTGAGCAGCATCTGCGAGAAGCGCGCGTAGTCACCGACCGTACCGACAAGGCCGCCGCCGCCCGACTCCCACCTCAGCGGTTTCCTGGGATCGCGGATCTGCGTCATCGGGCTGATCGCGCGATCCTGCGGCATCGGCTCGGCGATGCGCGGCCACTTGGCAGGATCAGCGACATAGTATGCAGTGTCCGTCATCCCGAGCGGATCGAGCAGCCGCTCCTTCTCGAACGCGAACAGCGATTTCCCCGATATGACCTCGACGATGCGGCCGAGCACGTCCGTGGAGTGGCCATAGTCCCAGTTCGTGCCGGGCTGTTCGGCGAGCGGAAGCGTGGTGATCTTCGCAACGAGTTCGGCGTTGGTCAAAGCCTTGTTGTCGAAGAGACCGGCGTCGGCATAGAGCTTGTTCACCAAGCCCCCGCCATAATAGCCGTAGGGCAGCCCGGCAGTGTGGCGCATCAAATCCTTGATCGTCACGGGGCGACTGAGCGGCTCCAGCGCCAGCGCAGCCTTGCCGTCCTCGGCCTTCGTCTCGACACCGACCTTCATCGCGCCAAAGGCCGGAATGTACTTTGCGACGGGATCGTCGAGCGAGAGCTTGCCCTCCTCGACCAGCATCATCGCCATGACTGTCGTGACCGGCTTCGACATCGAATAGAGCCGGAAGATCGTGTCCGCGCTCATCGAGATCTCGGTGGTGACATCGCGGACGCCGAAATTCTCGTAGTAGACCGGCTTGCCGTGCTGCTGGAGCAGCAGGATCGCGCCCGGAAACGTACCGGCTGCGACCTCGCCCCTGATGTAGTCGGAAACCTTTGCCAGACCTTCTGGCGAGAAAGTGTGGGCGCGCGCCTCGGAGCCCGCTTGCGCACCACCTGCACCGAACAAGAGAACGAGCGCCGCAATCAGCGCGCGGCGCCCGAACATGTCACTTCTCCATGGCTTCATAGACCAACTGCTTCAATGTCCGCTGCACGCGCTGGCGCTCGGTCGGGGTCTGCTCCAGCAGCACGAAGAACATGTCCTGCTTGGGGTCGATGACGAAATAGCAACCGGAGGCGCCGTCCCACTTCAATTCCCCGAGATCGCCGGGCGGTGGCGGCTTGGCGTTGCCGGGATCGGTGCGGACCGCAAGGCCAAGACCGAAGCCGAAACCGTCGCCGGGGAAATAGAAATAGTCGCGACCGACCCCCGAGGTCGGGCCGATTTGATCGGTCACCATCAGCTTGAACGTCTCGGGCTTGAGGATGGTCTTGCCGTCGAGGCTGCCGCCATTGAGCAGCATCTGCGCAAAGCGCTCATAGTCCGCCATGGTCGTAACCATGCCGCCGCTGGCGAATTGAATTTTTTTGACAACCGTCGGATCGTTGATGCGGCCGACGCGAAAATCGGCGTCATTCGGCACCGGCTGCGCCAGAAGCTTCTGCTTCTCGGGCGCGGTGACGAAGAAACCGGTGTCGACCATGCCGAGCGGATCGAGCAGCTTCTCCCGCTCGATCTCGAGCAACGGCTTGCCGGTTGCGACCTCCATAACTCGCGCCAGAATGTCGGTGGAATGGCCGTATTGCCACAGCGCGCCCGGCTGGTTGTGCAGCGGCAGTTTTGCGATGCGCTCGGCGAACTCGGCGAGATCGAAATCGCCGTCGTAGATCTTGGCGTCGCGATAGGCCTTGCGGACCAGGCTGTCGCCGTAGAAGCCATAGGTGACGCCAGACGTGTGCGTCATCAGATCCTTCACCGTCATCGGCCGGCTCAGCGGCGCGAGTTCGAGCGACTTGGTGCCGTCGTCGGCCTTCTTCTCGACGCCGACCTTCACATTGGCGAAGGACGGGATGTATTTCGAGACGGGATCGTCGAGCTTGATCTTGCCGTCCTCGATCAACTGCACCGCAACGACGGAGTTGATCGCCTTGCTCATCGAGAACAGGCGGAAGATGGTCTGGTCCGTAATCGGCGCCTTGCTCACCACGTCCTGCACGCCGAAGGCTTCGCGGAAGACGGGCTTGCCGTGCTGCTTGATCAGCACTGTCGCGCCGGCGATCTTGCCGGTCGCGACCTCGTTCTTGAAGAACTCGCTGACCTTGGCGAGCTTGTCCTGATTGAAATGCGCGCCGGCCGGAATCTCGTAGGTGCCTTCGGCGCGCGCGAGCGACATCGCACCCAGCGACACCAGTGCGCCGCAAATCAACGCACGCAGTCCGAAATGTGAATTCATATCCCCTCCCCGGAAGGTGGCCGAGCGGAGTGTACTGACCACGTCATCAGGCACAAGGGCTGCTGTACCGCGCCAGAACGTCCGTGTGGAGCGCGGCGCTTGTCTCCGAGAAACAACAGAATATGACGTGGGTGACCAGCGGCGTAGCCGGCAGGGCTTCAATGGTCGTGTGGACCGCAATCTTCGCGGCCTGGTCGGCCGGAAAGCGATATACCCCGGTCGAGATCGCGGAGAAGGCTAGAGAGTTCAGTCTATTGGCCTGGGAGAGCTCAAGCGCACGGCGATAACAGGAACGCAGCGAATCCGCCTCGCCGCGGCTGCCGCCGTGCCAGACGGGGCCGACTGCGTGGATCACATGTCGCGCGCGCAGACGGTAGCCCTTCGTGATCTTGGCATCGCCGGTCGGACATCCCCCGAGCGTCCGGCACTCGGCCAGAAGCTCGGGACCGGCAGCGTCGTGGATTGCGCCATCAACGCCGCCTCCGCCAAGGAGAGACGAATTTGCGGCGTTGACGATGGCGTCAACGCCGAGTGTCGTGATGTCAGCGACGATAACCTCGAGCTCGGCGCCGCCAATGCGGCGCGTCAGCTGGGTCACGTGTCAGGCCGCGACGGCGACGCCCTTCTCGGAGAGCAGCTGCTGCAGTTCGCCGGCCTGGAACATCTCACGGATGATGTCGCAGCCGCCGACGAACTCGCCCTTCACATAGAGCTGCGGAATGGTCGGCCAGTTCGAATATTCCTTGATGCCGTTACGCAGTTCGGCGGATTCGAGGACGTTGAGGCCCTTATAACCAACGCCGATGTGGTCGAGGATCTGGACGACCTGGCCGGAGAAACCGCACTGCGGAAATTGCGGCGTACCCTTCATAAACAGAACCACGTCGTTCGACTTCACTTCGTTGGCGATGAATTCCTCGATGCTCATATCCATGTCCTTCCGGGGCGGAGCCCTCAACGATTCCCTCGGGCCGGCCCAGCCGATTTAACCCGATACCTGCCTATATATGTAGCCCAAACCGTTGTGCATCCAAAGTAAAATGGCGGCGAACAGCCCCTTGGGGCCGGTCCAGGCCACGCCGGCCCCATTACATGATGCCACGAATATCATCGCCGGGGAGGACTTTCATACCGTAACGGAGCCCCTATCTAGGACGAACCCAGGTTTTGGAACCGGGCAACGCCAACAACGTTCTCTTGTCCTGTCTGGAGAAAAACGTGACGAAACAAGCCTCCGCTACGGCCACCCCGCCGCTTTCGTCACCGTCGGCCGACCCGCGCGGCCTCGCCCAGGGGCTGGAAGAGGCGTTTCTCGCCGTCCGCAACGAGACCGAGCGCTGGGCCGCGCCGCTGTCGCCTGAAGACCAGCAGATTCAATCCATGCCGGATGCGAGCCCCACGAAATGGCATCGGGCCCATACCACCTGGTTCTGGGAGCAATTTCTGCTCGGCGAGCACTGTCCCGGCTACCGGCCCTTCCACCCTGATTTCGCTTTCCTGTTCAATTCTTATTACGTCAGCGCCGGCCCGCGTCATTCCCGCAATCACCGCGGCGACATCACCCGCCCCAGCGCCGATCAGGTCGGCGCTTATCGAACATATGTCGATGCGGCCGTCGTCAAATTCTTCCGCGAGGTCGGCCCGGACAAGCTTCGCGAGATCGCGCCGCTGGTCGAGGTCGGGCTCAATCACGAGCAGCAGCATCAGGAATTGATGTTCACCGACATCCTGCATGCCTTCGCGCAGAACCCGATCCCGCCGGCCTATGATCCGGACTGGCGCTTCCCGGCTTCGACACGCGCGGGGGAGGATTGGCTGACGCTGAACGAGGGTATCCACACCGTCGGTCATGTCGACGACAGTTTTCATTTCGACAACGAGAAGCCGGCACATCGCGCCCTCGTCGGTCCGGTCAGGGTCGCACGCAACCTCGTCACCAACGCCGAGTGGCTCGCCTTCATGCGCGACGGTGGCTACCGGACCGCAACGCTGTGGCTGATGGACGGCTTTGCCACCGTCAACAACGAAGGCTGGGACGCCCCCGGCCATTGGCGCGAGATCGACGGCCAGTGGCACACGATGACGCTCGCCGGCCTCAAGCCGGTCGATCTGGACGCGCCGGTCTGCCACGTCAGCTATTACGAGGCCGATGCGTTTGCGCGCTGGGCCGGAAAGCATCTGCCGACCGAGATGGAATGGGAGGTTGCTGCGCGTGCCGGCCAGCTCAACGACGCCTTCGGCATCGTCTGGCAGTGGACGCGTTCTTCATATTCGCCCTACCCCGGCTACCGCGCCATCGAAGGCGCGCTCGGGGAGTACAACGGCAAGTTCATGATCAATCAGTTAGTGCTGCGCGGCTCCTCGCTTGCAACTCCCGAGGGCCACAGCCGTATCACCTATCGCAATTTCTTCTATCCGCACCATCGCTGGCAGTTCACCGGACTGCGGCTCGCCGATTACGTCTAGTTTTCATCCGACGATAAATGCGCGCCGGACAGCGCGTTCAGGAGAGTATCATGAATGTGCACGCCAGCGCTTTGGCCGAAGCCCATCTCCCCGACGAGCAGACCACCGCCTTCGCCCGCGAGGCCATCGAGGACCTTTCGCAGCAGCCGAAAAAGCTGTCGCCGAAATATTTCTACGACGCGACCGGCTCGGAGCTGTTCGAGGCAATCACGCGCCTGCCGGAATATTACCCGACGCGCACCGAGCTTGCGATCCTGAAGGAGCGCGGCAGCGAGATCGCGAAGATCATTCCGCAGCATGCGGCGCTGGTCGAGTTCGGCGCCGGAGCAACCACGAAAGTCCGCCTGCTGCTCGATCACTGCAAGTTCGCGGCCTATGTACCCGTCGACATCTCCGGCGACTTCCTGAAGGCGCAGGCCAACGGCCTGAAGCGAGACTTCCCGACGCTCGGCATCTATCCGGTGGCGGCCGACTTCACCACGCCGTTCGAGTTGCCCAAGGCCGTCGCATCGATGCCCAAGGTCGGCTTCTTCCCCGGCTCGACCATCGGAAATTTCGAGCCGCATGAGGCACAGGCCTTCCTGAAGAGCGCCCGCAAGATCCTGGGCAAGGGCGCGCAGATGATCATCGGCGCCGACCTCGAGAAGGAAGAGCGCGTCCTCCACGACGCCTACAATGATGCCGCCGGCGTCACCGCCCGCTTCAACCTCAATGTGCTCGTGCGCATCAACCGCGAGCTCGGCGGCAATTTCGACCTGTCCGCCTTCACCCATCGCGCGATCTACAACCGCGAGCGGCACCGGATCGAGATGCATCTGATCAGCAAGAAGAGCCAGACCGTGCGCCTGCTCGGCACCAGCTTCTCGTTCCGTCCCGGCGAGAGCATCCACACCGAGAACAGCTACAAATACAGCCTCGAGCGTTTTGCTGCGCTGGCGCAGGGCGCGGGCTGGCAGGTTCGCGAAAGCTGGACGGACGCGGCGAAGATGTTTTCGGTGCACGCGCTGGAGGCGGCGGAGTAAACGCTCCGGCGCTTCCCGCTCGACTGGCCGTCCAGAGAGCTATGTATTTCAGAGCGTTTTCCTGCGGCACATCCTTCGAGACGCCCGCCTTCGGCGGGCTCCTCAGGATGAGGGCGGAGCGCGCGGCAGCAGTTTCAGCGGGCGCCTATGCCGATTAGCCTCATCCTGAGGAGACCGCGCAGCGGTCGTCTCGAAGGACGAGGCGCTTGCTCAGACCGCTCCAAATTCAATGCTGCTCTGCCTCCTCCGCCTTCGATCCCAGCGACACCGACTCCCATACCGCGACCACGATCATGATCACGGTCGACGCGACCGACAGCCAGAGCGGTGAGAGATCGGCGGCGAACCACCACAGCACCAGTAGCAGGATGATGCCGATGCCGTGGGAGAGCTGGAGGAAGCCGCGGATCGCGTGCTTGAACAGGATGGTGCCGACCAGGAACACCAAGGGACCACCGACCGTGCTCACGATGGTCCTGATATCGGAATGGCCGGTCGGATGCTTCAGCACCAGCTCGTCCGACACCGCGGTCAGGATGATGCCGGCGACGATCGGCATGTGCAGATAGGTATAGGCCATCCGTGCCAGCCGGCCGGATTCGGTGGATTTCGAGAGCCGCTCGGAGCCGGCCTCCGCGCCCTTGTGGAAATAGACCCACCACATCGCGATGGCCCCGGCCAGCGCCGAGACGAAGGCCAGGATGTTGTCCGCGGTCCAGTCCAGTTCGGCAAAGGTGGCGCCGTTGACGACGACGGCTTCACCGAGTGCGATGATGATGAAGCCGGCGCAGCGCTCGGCCATGTGCCCGCCTTCGACGGCCCAGGCTTCGACCGACGAGAAGCCGAGCTTCGGGACCCAGAAGCGCACCGCGGGCGAGACGTATTCGATCGCGAGCGCCGCGATCCAGAACCACAGCCGCGCCTCGTCATGGGCGAGACCGCCGAGGATCCAGAAGATCGCGGAGCCAGAGAGCCAGACCAGAATGCGGATCGCGTTGTGCCGGACGGCCGTTCGATGGCGCGGGGTCGCGAGCAGCCAGAAGGCGGTGCGTCCGACCTGCATGGTCGCGTAGGCGATCGCGAACCACAGGCCCCGCCCCTCGAAGGCGGTCGGGATCGTCGTCGACAGCACGAGGCCGCCCAGCATCATCAGGAAGATCAGGATGCGGACCGGGGTCAGCTCGGGATTGAGCCAGTTGGTGACCCAGGCGGTGTAGACCCACACCCACCACACCGCGAGGAACAGCACCGTGACGTGCACCGCGCCGAGCGGCGTGAAATGGTGCAGCAGCGTATGCGAGACCTGCGTGACGGCGAAGACGAAGACGAGGTCGAAGAACAGCTCGGCATTGGTGACGCGGCTGTGCTGGTTCGGAGCGATGACGCGAAACATCGCGCCGCGAGGATTGTCCGCAGCCATCGTCATCCCCCCGTCACGCGATCAGATCAGGCCCCCGGTACCCCGGTTTGCAGCGCCAGAGCATGCAACACGCCGCCCATCTGGCCTTGCAGGGACTGATAGACGATCTGGTGCTGTTGGACGCGGGACTTGCCGCGGAAGGATTCCGAGATCACGGTCGCGGCATAGTGGTCGCCATCGCCGGCGAGGTCACGGATCGTCACCTCGGCATCGGGGATCGCTGCCTTGATCATCGCCTCGATATCGTGGGCGTCCATGGGCATTCGGGTCTTGCTCCTGTCTCGGCTTCGAATCGCTTGCCGGGGTCCCCGGACCGGCAGGGCCAAACTTAGCGTGAACGGCCTTCTACGTCACGCATTCCGGCACTATATCCCTGATCCCATCCGGATAAAGGCACGACAAAGTGCCGCGCGCGCAAGATTGATCGAAAAGGCGTGAAATCATGAAGCTTCCAGGGCCCGACCACCCCATCACCATTACCCAAAATCCCCGACGCGTCCGCGTCACGGCCGGCGACATCGTGATCGCCGAGACCAGCAAGGCACTGATCTTGAAGGAGGCCAAATATCCGGCGGTGCAATATGTGCCGCGGGAGGACGCCAACATGGCGCTGCTGGAGCGCACCGACCGCGTCACCCATTGCCCCTACAAAGGGGACGCGAGCTATTACAGCGTCAAGGCCGACGGCAAGACGCTCGACAACGCGATCTGGACCTACGAGACGCCCTTCCCCGCGATGACGGAGATTTCCGGCCATCTCGCCTTCTATCCGGACAAGGTGAAGATCGAGGAAGTGGGGTAGGCTCATCGCGCCGGGGGCGATCGCAGGTCGCTTCCTCTCAGTCGACACAAGGCTCAGGATGCCGCGCAAAGCCGCAAGACTGATTGGGGTCTCGTTGCTGGGCGTGGCCGGTATCCTCATTGTGGTGGCCGCCGCCGGACTGGGTTTTCGCGCCTATCGCCAGCATCTTGCTGCCGAAACCCTCGCGATCCGCTCACCGAAGGGCGTGCAGGAGGGAGGGTTCGTCGACATCGGCGGAATCAAGCAATGGATTCAAATCCGCGGCGAGGATCGGGATAACCCGGTCCTCCTGTTCGTCCACGGCGGGCCCGGAGGCTCCAGCTGGCCAATGTCGTCGGGTTGGCGCCCCTGGGAGAAGCACTTCACCATCGTGCAATGGGACCAGCGCGGCACCGGCCGCACGTATGGCGCCGCCGGAGACACGCTGGCGCCAACCATGACACTGGAGCGCATGACGCAGGATGGCGTCGAGCTGGCCGAGCATCTGCGCACGCATCTGCACAAGGACAGGATCGTCCTGGTCGGGCATTCGTGGGGCTCGTTCCTGGGAATTCACATGGTGAAGCAACGCCCGGATCTGTTCTCGGCCTATGTCGGCACAGGCCAGGTGGTTGGCAGGACGACCTTCGAGAAGGCATTCGAGCTCACGATCGCACGCCTGCAACGGCTTGCGGCATCCGCCAACAATCGTGAAGCCCTGGCGGAATTGGCGCCGGTCGCATCACAGCCGACCCTCACCCCGGAAAATCGCCTGGTTGCGGACAGATGGAGCAACGCGCTGGGTCTGCCGCCCGCCGGCGGCTTCCAGCTCGCCGGCCCCATCCCGCCGCTCTTCATGCCGGATGTCTCGCTGCTCGACTTGTACAACTGGCGCAAGGGCGTTGCCTTCTCGGCCAAATATCTGACCGGACGGAACGGGCCGATGTTTCAGAGCGACATGGCCTCGATGGGATTCAGATCTTCGATCCCCATGTTCTTCATCGAGGGCGACGCGGACGGCGTGACGCCGGGCGAACCCGCCGAGCAATATTTCAAGGAGATCACGGCCCCGCATAAGGAATTTGTGTGGGTTCGCGGCGGCGATCATTTCATTCCGTTCGATCGTCCTGATGAGTTCCTGGCCGAGCTGATGGCCCGCGTCATGCCATTCGCAGGCAATTGAGGGCCGGCGCGCCGGCCGTCCGATTCGGCAGCCCGGCTACGCCCTGAAGATCGTGAGCCCCAGTATCAGCAGCACCAGGAAGATCACGACGAAGATATAGAACAGGAAGCGAGCGACATCGGCCGAGGCGGCCGAGAGGCCGGTGAAGCCGAGCACGCCGGCCACGATCGAGACCAGGAGAAAGATCAGCGCCCATTTCAGGATCGTCATAACCAACTCCGACTAAAATGCCGCACGTGCGGCCCTCAACCTATTCGCGAACGCTAACTTCGCTGCGCGGAACTGGTTCCTGAGGGCGCTCCGCGGGCAAGGCGCGGCACAAACGGCGCTTGCTGAATCCGGTTCCCGGCGGCACAGTCCGGCCAGGGCAGGAGCGCAATCGGGGCGACCATGATGACGATGTCACATTCCGCGACGATCGGCGCGGAGGCGCACGCCGCGCCGAAAGCCAAGACGCGCAATCTGTCGCTCGATCGGACCCGCACCTTCCTCACGCTGGTGGTGCTGCTGCACCACGCCGTCATTCCCTACACCTATTTCGGTCACACCGATCCGGCGTCCTGGATCGGCTTCGACGTCGTCGTGCTCTGCACCGACAGCTTCTTCATGGCGATGTTCTTCTTCCTGTCGGGACTGTTCACGTGGTCCGGCATCGCGCGCAAGGCGCCACAGGTTTTCCTGCGCGACCGCCTGTTGCGGCTCGGGCTGCCGTTCGTGATCGCGGCCTTCACGGTCATCCCGATCGCCTATTACGCGATCGCGCTGCGGCACGATCCCGAGCTGACCTTCGCTTCGTTCTGGTGGAAGACGATCACCGTCGGGCCGTGGCCGAGCGGGCCGATCTGGTTCGTGTGGGTGCTGCTGGCGTTCGACCTGACCGCGAGCCTGCTCTACCGGGTCTCAGCCCACCTGGTCGATCCGGTCAACCGCGTTTCGCTGCGCGGTTTTGACCAGCCGGCCGTGTTCTGGCTGCTGCTCGCCGTCGTCACTGCCGTCGTCTACGTGCCCGCGCTGGTCCATTTCGGGGCCAACAAATGGTTCGAGTTCGGACCGTTTTCGGTGCAGGCGAGCCGCGTCCTGCTCTACTTCGCCTATTTCTTCATTGGCGTCAGCGTCGGTGCCGCCAACTTCGATCGCGGTATCCTCAGCGCCGAGGGCCAGTTGCCGAAGAACCGATGGATATGGGTGATCGCCACGCTGGTCCCTTACTGCCTGATGTGGTGCATGATCTACATCAAGCGCGCAATCCTCGGGAATCCCAACGTGCTGCCGGACTGGTATCAGGCGATCTACGGCACGTTCGTCGTGCTGTTCTCGGCCGCGATCCTGCTCGCGATCCTCGCCTTCTTCCTGCACCAGAAGTCGCCGGGGCCGAACCTGCTCGACCGCATGCAGGCGGACGCCTACGGCATGTTCCTGGTCCACTACCCGATCGCGCTGTGGATCCAGTATGTGCTGTTCGACTATTCGTGGCCTGCGATCTTCAAGGCCGCGATCGGCTTCGTGCTCACGGTGATGCTGAGCTGGGGACTGACGGCAATGTTGCGGAAGATTCCGGGCGCGTCACACGTTTTGTAAGGCCGAGGTCTCTCCGCCCGTCATTGCGAGCGTAGCGAAGCAATCCAGAGCCTCTCCGCGGAGACAGTCTGGATTGCTTCGTCGCTTTGCTCTTCGCAATGACGGAGTGTGTGGCGGCGCCTTACGCCGCCTTCCCGCTCATATATTCCGGCAGCCAGCGCTCGAACGATTTCCGCAGGCTATCGATCGTGACCGGCGCCTCGCCCGCGATCGCGATCGCATCGCCGCCGGTGGTGCCGATGCGCACGCAGGGCACCTCGCAGCCGCGCATCTTGGCCAGCACGCGGCCGGCTTCAGTTTCCGGCACGGTGACGAGATAGCGCGCCTGGTCCTCGCCGAACCAATAGGCCTGCGGCACGAGCGCCGCCGGCGCCGCCAGCAGTTTTGCGCCGATGCCGCTCGCCATTGCCATCTCGGCGAGCGCGATCAGGAGGCCACCGTCGGAGAGATCGTGCACCGCGGTCGCGGTGCCCGCATGGATCATGCCGCGCACGCAGTCGCCGTTGCGCTTCTCGGCCGCGAGGTCGACCGGCGGCGGCGCGCCCTCCTCGCGACCGCAGATGTCGCGCAGGTAGACCGACTGGCCGAGCCAGCCGTGGGTTTCGCCGACCAGGAGGATCGCCTCGCCCTCGGCCTTGAAGGCCAGTGAAGCGGACTTGGTGAAATCGTCGAGCAGGCCGACGCCGCCGATCGAAGGTGTCGGCAGGATCGCGCGGCCGTTGGTCTCGTTGTAGAGCGAGACGTTGCCGGACACGACCGGGAAGTCGAGCGTGCGGCAGGCCTCCGAGATGCCCTTCAGGCAGCCGACGAACTGGCCCATGATCTCGGGCCGTTCAGGATTGCCGAAATTGAGATTGTCGGTGATCGCGAGCGGCTTGCCGCCGACCGCGGTGATGTTGCGCCAGGCTTCCGCCACCGCCTGCTTGCCGCCCTCGAACGGGTCAGCTTCGCAATAGCGCGGCGTGACGTCGACGGTCAGCGCCAGACCCTTCGGCCCGTCCTGCACGCGCACCACGGCGGCATCGCCGCCGGGACGCTGCAAGGTGTTGCCGAGGATGACGTGGTCGTATTGCTCCCAGACCCAGCGCTTGCTGCACATGTCGGGCGTGCCGATCAGCTTCTCCAGCGCGGCACCGACGCCCATCGGCGCCGGCACCTCGCGCGCGTGCACCACAGGCAGCGCGGCGGAGGGAACGTGCGGACGGTCGTAGAGCGGCGCCTCGTCACCGAGCTCCTTGATCGGCAGGTCGGCCATCACGTCGCCGCCATGCTTGACGACGAAACGCTTGCTCGGCGTGGTGTAGCCGACGACCGCAAAGTCGAGGCCCCACTTCTTGAAGATCGCCTCCGCTTCCTTTTCCTTCTCGGGCTTGAGCACCATGAGCATGCGCTCCTGGCTTTCCGAGAGCATCATCTCGTAGGCGCTCATGCCGGTCTCGCGGGTCGGCACCGCGTCGAGATCGAGGTCGACGCCGAGGTCGCCCTTGGCGCCCATCTCGACCGCCGAGCAGGTCAGGCCCGCCGCGCCCATGTCCTGGATCGCGATGACGCAGCCCTTCTCCATGATCTCGAGGCAGGCCTCGAGCAGCAGTTTTTCGGCGAAGGGATCGCCGACCTGCACGGTCGGGCGCTTCTCCTCGGACTTGTCGTCGAACTCCGCCGAGGCCATCGAGGCACCGTGAATGCCATCGCGGCCGGTCTTGGAGCCGAGATAGACGATCGGCATGTTCACGCCGGAGGCGGCAGCATAGAAAATCTTGTCGGCATCGGCGAGGCCGACCGCCATTGCGTTGACGAGGATGTTGCCGTCATAGCGGGTGTGAAAGCGCACCTGGCCGCCGACCGTCGGCACGCCGAAGGAATTGCCATAGCCGCCGACGCCGGCCACTACGCCGGAGACGAGATGCCGTGTCCTGGCATGCTCGGGCGCGCCGAAGCTCAGCGCATTGAGGCAGGCGATAGGACGCGCGCCCATGGTGAAGACGTCGCGCAGAATGCCGCCGACGCCGGTGGTCGCGCCCTGATAGGGCTCGATGTAGCTCGGGTGGTTGTGGCTCTCCATCTTGAAGACCACGGCCTGGCCGTCGCCGATGTCGATCACGCCGGCATTCTCGCCGGGGCCCTGGATCACCCAGGGCGCCTTGGTCGGCAGGCCGCGCAGATGGATGCGCGAGGATTTGTACGAGCAGTGCTCGTTCCACATCGCCGAGAAGATGCCGAGCTCGGTGAAGGTCGGCTCCCGCCCGATCAGCTTCAGGATGCGCTCGTACTCGTCGGGCTTGAGCCCGTGGGCGGCAACCAGTTCGGGGGTGATCTTGGGTTCGTTCTTCATGGATTCGGGGCTTTCGGCGGCGTTTTGCCGTTCTTAGGAAGATCGGGGGCCTACGAAAAGCCCTTTATGGCCCATTTTCCCGCTGTCCCACGTTTTGCGGGCAGGCGGTCGGCGGGAACGGGAATTGCAAGGCGCTGACGGATCGGATTTAAGGACTAAAGACCCGTAATTGAAGGCCCATTTCCTTGCACGAATTGACCAAAGTCCCCTCCACCCGTCGCCCGGACCTGCACGTCGCCACCGATGGCGAGTTCACGGGCTGGCGGACCTGGATTCGCGACAGTTTTGAGAGCCATATCGGCCCGTTCTGGCACAAAATCGAGGACGACGGCAGCGTCCGCTCGGCGTTCCGAGTCGAGAAAAAGCACCTCAACGGCTCCGGAAACGTCCATGGCGGCTGCTTCATGGCCTTCGCCGACTATTGCCTGTTCGCGATCGCCACCCACGAGCTGGATGGCCCGGCCGTGACAACGAATTTCGCCTGTGATTTCCTCGACGCGGCCCGCGAGGGCGAGCTGGTCGAATGCATCGGCGAAGTGTCCCGCGCCGGCGGCTCGCTGATCTTCCTGCGGGGCAAGCTGACCTCGGCCGGGCGGCCGCTGTTTACCTTCTCCGGCACGATCAAGCGGGTGAAGCGGAAGCCTGCACTCCAGGCAAACGCATAGCTCGACGCCTTCCCTTTTCGCGCCCCCTCGCCCAGACTTGCGACAAGCGCGTTGGCGCGGGGGAGCAGGAACAAGGTGCCGAAGAGCACATCGTCGGGCCGCACGGCGGCCGCCGCATCATCGTCGCCATCCATCATCGCCACCGGCGCGCGCAACTGGCGCGACTATGCGCTGCTGTTCGCGCTCGCCTGCTGCTGGAGCTCGACCTATCCGCTGGCCAAGCTCGCGCTTCCCACGATCCCGCCCATCACCTTCATCTCGGCGCGCTCGCTGATCGCGTTCGCCTTCCTGTTTGCCATCCTGTGGATGCGCGGCCTCAAACTCCCGACGGATGCGAAGGCCTGGAAGCTGTTCGCGACCCAGCAGCTGATCAACTCGACCTTTCCGTTCCTGGTCATCACCTGGTCGCAGCAATATGTCCCGGCCTCGAACACGGTGGTGCTGGCCTCGACGACGCCGATTTTCGCCTTCCTGATCACGTCGCTGATCACACGGCACGAGCCGGCGACACTGCTGAAGTTCGCGGGCGCAATTCTCGGCCTCGCCGGCACCATCGCCATCGTCGGTCTCGACGCGCTACGCGGCTTCGGCAGCGAGATCATTGCCGAGATCGCGATCCTGCTCGCCACCATCTCCTTTGCCTGCGCGACGATCTTTGGCCTGCGGCTCTCCGAATACGATCCGATGGTGGTGGCGACCGGCTCGCTGCTGTTCGGCGGCCTCGTGCTGCTGCCGCCCTCGCTGATCATCGACCAGCCCTGGACGCTGCACCCGACGCCGACGGCGATCGTCGCCACCATCGTCATGGGCATCGTCTCCAGCGCGCTGGGATTGATGCTGTTCTACGTCTGCCTCGGCCGGCTCGGCACGCTGACCACGAACGCACAAGGCTATCTGCGCATTCCGATCGGCGTCGGATTGTCCGTGCTGCTGCTCGGCGAGAGCGTGCCGTCGAACCTCGCGCTGGGACTTCTGCTGGTCATGGCCGGCGTCGCCGCGATGACGGTGCCGGCGGAGAAGTTCAAGCTGCGCAAAGCATGATCCGGAAAAGTGCGCAGCAGTTTTCCGATAAGATCATGCTCAAACAATAAGACCGCTCAGGTCGAAATCTGCTTCTCGGCGATCGAGAGCCAATCGGCCTGGGCGTCGCGCAGATATTTGGGCGCGCGCCGCATCTGGATCAGGAGCTCGTTGAAGACCACGCGCGCCTCGGCGCTGCGGCCGACCATCTGGAGCAGCATGCCGTAGCGCACCCGCGCCTCGGCGCCGGGGAAATAGCCGGCGACGGCGTGATATTCCTCCAGCGCCTCGTCGAGCCGGCCGACCTCGGCGAGCGCGCGGGCGTAGAGCAGATGCGCGTCGGCGGAATCGAAGTCCGGCCATTGCTTCTGAAGATCGTCCAGCGTCGCCAGCGCATCGGCCGGACGCTTGGCGGAAAACTCGGCCTGCGCCTTGCCGAAGGCATAAGCGGGGTCGTGGCCCATCGGCAGGCTCAGGATGTGACCGTAATGCTGCTCGGCCTCGCTGAAGCGGCCGACCTTCGCGCATTCCTCGGCCAGCGCCGCACGGTTGGCGATGGTGTCGGTGGCCGCCAGCCGGTCGCACAGCTCGCGATAACGCTTCTCCGGATCGAGCCGATTGGCAACGCGCTGACGCGCCTGTCGCGCACCGGGGCTGGAAAACCATTCAGGGACGAGTTCGACCGCGATGTAGGCGAGCGCGCCGATCAGCGGCACCATCAGGATGATGAAGGCCCAGGGCTGCAACCGCCCGGTTCGCGACGCGTGGTAAATCAGTGTGATATCGAGCAGCAGAACGACCAAAGCGACGGGCATGTGACATCCGGGAGCACAACGACAGCACACGCTTCCTGATATCGCAACTTGCGCGGCGAAACAACTTTGAGTTGCTTCCATCCGCGCGGAAATCAGCGACCCCGGACGCGCGCGCCTTGATGGCGACGAGGAGTCAGTCGTCTCAAACGCGATTGAGGTTCATGAGACAGCAAGCCCAAAACCGCCATGACTTGCTGTGCCTTGGGCGGCTGCTACTTGGCGTCGTCCGCCAGCATCTTCCGGTATTTCTCGACGTCGCGCGTCACGAGTTGCTGGAGCAGCTCGGGCGTATGCTCGTTGTCATCAGGCGCAACGGTCGACAGGTCGGCAAAACGCTTCTTCACCGCGTCGGTCTCGACAGCCGTGCGCGCGGCGGCATTCAGCTTGGCGATGACGGCCTGCGGCGTGCCCTTGGGTGCGAACAGGCCATTCCAGCCCTGCGCCTCGAAGTCCGGCAGGCCCGCCTCGGCAGACGTCGGCAGATCGGGCAGCGTGGCCAGCCGCACGGTCGAGCCGACCACGAGGCCCCTCACCAGCTTCTCGTTGATCGACTGCGAGACGGAGGCCGCAGCATCGCAGACGCCGTCGATCTGGCTGCCGACCGCGTCGGTGAGCGCAGGCGCCGCGCCGCGATAGCCGACCAGCGTCGCATCGATCCCGGCGGCCGTCACGAAGCTCTTGCAAATGAGGTAATTCGACGAGCCGACACCGGCGTGGCCGAGATTGATCTTGCCGGGGTTCGCCTTGGCGTAGGCGACGAACTCTTTCAGGTCCTTCGCCGGGAAATCCTTGCGCAGCGCGATGATGCCGAACGTCTTCGCGACCATGGCGATCGGCACGAAGGATTCAGGTGTGAACGGCAGTTTTGGATAGATCGTGTAGGTTGCGGCGTTGGTGCCGGCATTGCCGATCGCGATGGTGTAGCCGTCAGGCTCGGCGCGGGAGGCGCGCGCCAGCGCGGTCGAGCCCCCGGCGCCGGCGACGTTCTCGATCACGATGGTCTGGCCGAGCGCGATGCCCATCTGCTCGGCGACCGTGCGCGCGATCACGTCCGACGTGCCGCCGGCCGCGAACGGCACGATCATCGTGAGCGGGCGCTTGGGGAAATCCTGCGCGAAGGCTGCGGTCGCGAGCGAAAATGTCGCGAGCGACAGCGCCGCGATCGCGGCGAGAGCCCGCTTCCCCACGAACGAGATCACGCGGCCTTTTCCAGATGGGCAGTAAGGCCGGCGAACAGGCCGCGGCCATCGGTGCAGCCCATGATGTCTTCGACGTGGTTCTCCGGGTGCGGCATCATGCCGAGCACGTTGCCCCTGTCGTTGACGATTCCGGCGATGGATTGCGCCGCGCCGTTAATGTTATGGGCCTCGTCAACCACGCCGTCGGCCGAGCAGTAGCGATAGAGCACCCGCCCCTCGCCTTCGAGCCGCTTGATGGTCTCTTCATCCGCCTCGTAATTGCCCTCGCCATGGGCGACCGGCACGCGGATCACCTGGCCCGCATTATAGCCGCGGGTGAACGGCGTGTCGGAGCGCTCGACGCGCAGATGCACGTCGTGACAGATGAATTTCAGCCGTGCGTTGCGCATCAGGACGCCGGGCAGCAGGCCGGACTCGCAGAGGATCTGAAAACCATTGCAGACGCCGAGCACGAGACCGCCCTTGGCCGCATAGTCGCGCACCGCGTCCATCACCGGCGACCGCGCCGCGATCGCGCCGCAGCGCAGATAGTCGCCGTAGGAGAAGCCGCCGGGCACCACGACGAGGTCGGTGCCCGCGGGCAGCGACGTCTCGGCGTGCCAGACCATCGCGGGCTCGCTGCCGGAGATCAGCCTCAAGGCGCGCGCCATGTCGCGCTCGCGGTTGATTCCGGGAAAGACGAGGATGGCGGCTTTCATGGTTCGGGTTCCGACGGTGCTGGGAATCGGGCTGGCCAAAGGGCCAATTCGTCAGGAGACATAGCCATTTGACGGGGATTTTACCAGTGCTAGCCTCGCCGGGCGGCCTTGTACACAGGCCATAGCCACGGCAATTTTGCCTGACGATTTTGCCCGGGATTGAAGCCATGAACGTCCCGTCGCTGCCCGCCTCCCTCTCCGAACCGGTGTCCACTCAGGGCGTCATCGCTGCCGGCGCCTATGTCGACGGCCGGCGTGTCGCCAATATCGCCATCAGCGAGGCTTCGAGCTGGCGGGCCAAGCCCGGCCACGTGGTGTGGATCGGGCTGCACGAGCCTGACATGGCGCTGCTCGGCGCCGTGCAGAAGCAGTTCGACCTGCACGACCTTGCCATCGAGGACGCCAACAACGCCCATCAACGGCCGAAGATCGAGCAATATGGCGAGGCCCTGTTCATCGTGGCGCGGACGGCGCAATTGTTCGAGGGCCGGATCGCCTTCGGCGAGACGCACATATTCGTCGGCGAAGGCTATCTGGTCTCGGTGCGCCATGGCGCCTCGACATCCTACACGCCGGTGCGCGAACGCTGCGAAAGCTGCCCACGGGCGCTCGCGCGCGGCGAGGACTACATCCTCTACGCCATCCTCGATTTCATCGTCGACAACTACTCGCCCGTGCTGGAGAGCATCCACGAGGAGGTCGAGGGCATCGAGGACGACGTGCTCTCAAAGCCGATCAGCAAGGCGCAGATCGAGCGGCTCTACATGCTGCGCCGCGACCTGTTGCGGCTCAGGACCGCGATCGGCCCGCTGGTGGAAGTCTGCCGCCGCCTCGAGCATGACGAGCTTGCGATGGTGCGTGCGACGATGCAGCCGCTGTTCCGCGACGTCACCGACCACGTCAGGAACATCCAGGAGCGCATCGATTCCATGCGCGAGGTGCTGGCCTTCGCCTTCGAGGCGAGCCTGCTGGTCGGACAGGCGCAGGAGACCGCGGTCTCCAAGAAGCTCGCCTCGTGGCTGGCGATCCTCGCCGTGCCCACCGCAGTCGCAGGCATCTACGGGATGAACTTCAAGTACATCCCCGAGCTGCAATGGGAGTACAGCTATTTCGTCGTCATGGGGATGATGGCGCTCGCCTGCCTCGCATTGTACTGGCGCTTCCACCGCGTCGGATGGCTGTGAAGCGCCGCGCGGGTTAGACGATCTCGACGCGATAGTTCTCGATCACGGTGTTCGCCAGGAGCTTGTCGGCGGCCTCCTTCAGCGCCGCTTCGGCCTTGGCCTTGTCGGCGCCGGCAAGCTCGATGTCGAACACCTTGCCCTGGCGGACGCTGGCGACGCCGTCGACGCCGAGCGACTTCAGCGCGCCTTCGATGGCCTTGCCCTGCGGATCGAGGATGCCCGTTTTCAGGGTAACGGTAACACGTGCCTTCACGTCAAATCCCTCTTAGCTCTTCACCAGCACCGGGCCAGTGCCCTGCGGACGCTCATTCTCCATGAGGATGCCGAGGCGTTTTGCGACTTCGGTGTAGGCCTCGAGCAGGCCGCCGAGGTCCCTGCGGAAACGGTCCTTGTCGAGCTTCTCGTTCGACTTGATGTCCCACAGACGGCAGCTATCCGGCGAGATCTCGTCGGCGACGATGATCCGCATCATCTCGTTCTCGAACAGCCGGCCGCACTCCATCTTGAAGTCGACGAGGCGGATGCCGATGCCGAGGAAGAGGCCGGTGAGGAAGTCGTTGACACGGATGGCGAGCGCCATGATGTCGTCGATCTCCTGCGGGGTGGCCCAGCCGAACGCGGTGATGTGCTCTTCCGACACCATGGGGTCGTTGAGCTGGTCGTTCTTGTAGTAGAATTCGATGATCGAACGGGGCAGCTGCGTGCCCTCCTCGATGCCGAGGCGCTGCGACAGCGAGCCGGCGGCGACGTTCCGCACCACCACTTCCAGCGGCACGATCTCGACCTCGCGAATCAACTGCTCGCGCATGTTGAGGCGGCGGATGAAATGGGTCGGCACCCCGATGTCGTTGAGGTGCTGAAACAGGTACTCCGAGATCCGGTTGTTGAGGACACCCTTGCCCTCGATCACCTGATGCTTTTTCGCATTGAACGCGGTCGCGTCATCCTTGAAGTGCTGGATCAGGGTACCGGGCTCCGGGCCTTCGTAAAGAACCTTTGCCTTGCCTTCATAAATACGACGCCGACGGCTCATGGGGATGTACCGTGTTTTGTTGAAATCCATGTATTTGGTGTGCTCCGGTTACCAGGTTACGACCCACAGCGGAGCTGCCGTGAACGGCTGGGAACCCGTCTATAACCCCTTGGAAACAGAACGGGAACCAAGCCTTCAGGCAACCTATCCGATTGGCTGTCCCAGCACAATCGATCCGGCCGCCCGGCATCAACTTATACCGTCTTGCCTGCGGCTTAACGGCTCGTTGTTTTGCCGATTCGTGCCCCCTATCTAGGCATGCGCCGGGGCCGTCGCAACGACGGCCACCGGATCCAGTCAGCAGGGAATTGGAAAAGGCATGAGCAGTTTGGACAAGCGCGAGGAAGGCTTCGAGAAGAAGTTCGCCCTCGACGAGGAGCAGAAATTCAAGGCGGAAGCCCGCCGCAACCGGCTGCTCGGCCTTTGGGCCGCCGAGAAGCTCGGCATCACCGGCGAGGCCGCCACCGCCTACGCCAAGGAAGTGGTCGCGGCCGATTTCGAGGAGGCCGGCGACGCCGACGTCCTGCGCAAGGTCATGGCCGATTTCGCCGCCAAGAACGTCGCCATCACCGAGCAGGCGATTCGCGCCAAGATGAGCGAATTGATCGCCGTGGCAGCGGCCGAGGTGAAGGCCGGCAAATAGGCGAATAGGGAGCGGCGAGTAGCGAATGAACCCCATTCGCTACTCGCGATTCGCCATTCGCGTCCCTCACCCCTCCTTGAAGCCGTATTCCGGCACGTTGCCGCTGGCGCCGTAATATTTGTACGGCAGGAACTTGCCGCTCATGGTGATCTTGACGCGGTCGCCCTTCGGGTTGGCAACGCGTTCCATGGCCATGTCGAAGTCGATCGCCGACATGATGCCGTCGCCGAACTCCTCCTCGATCAACGCCTTCCACGCCGGACCGTTGACCATCACCATCTCGTAGAAGCGATAGATCAGGGGATCGGTCGGCGGCATCGGCGTGCCGGTGCCGCGCATCGGCACCTCGTTGAGCATCGCGGTCTCTGCCTTCGACAGGCCGAACAGCTCGCCGGCATTGGCGGCCTGCGGTTTCGTCAGCTTCATCTGGCCGAGAATCGCACCGACGATCAGCACCTCGGAATAGCCGCCGACCTTGTCGCAGATGTGTTTCCAGCTCCAGCCGTTCTCGCGCTTGATGTCGAGCAGCTTTTCGGTGAGGTCTTCGCGTTTCATGTCAGGGTCTCCCTTGGCCAGGCATCGTGTCACGTCGTTTGTGCCGCTTTGGGAGGCACGAAACGTGCCAATAAATGAGGCTTGAGGCGTCATCGCCTCGACCTCCCCTCACGCGGTAAAGCCTCCGTGAACCGCTTGATCGCCTCGAGCACCGGCTGCTGATCGCCGGCAAAGAACCAATGGTCATTGCCGTCGAGCTCGACGAATTCTGCACCGGCGATCCGGCTCGCGATGTCGCGCCCGGCCGCAATCCGCACGGCCTTGTCGTCCCGCCGATGCAGCACCAGCGTTGGCACCGCAATTTGCGCCAGAAGGTGTCGCACGTCGGCGTCGCGAAAGGCCTCGAGCACGGCGGAGATTCCGCCGGGACTGGACGCCGCGCGCAACAGCCCCGCCCACCAGGCGCGCGCCTGCGGATCATTGGCCAGGCTCGGCGCGAAGGCTTCGATCCCGACCGGGCCGCCCCATTGCGCAATCAGGTGCTTGCTCCAGGCGTCATACTGGCTGGCGCGCAGCGCATGCGGATAGTCCTCCGACCAGCAGCCCTTGGCCAGTGCACCGAACAGAATGAGTCCGGCCACATGGCGGGATTCCTCGACCGCAAATTTGATGCAGGCCGGCCCACATTCGGATGCGCCAAACAGCACGACGCGGCGCGAGTCGGCCGCCCGTAGCACGGTGCCGATATCTTCCGCGGTGACGTCGATGCCGGGGGCCGATCCGACCCGGTCGGACAGCCCGATGCCGCGGCGATCGAAAACGATGAGACGCCCAAGCCTCATCAATGAGGCCAGAAACGTCCGGCTCGCCGGATGCTCCCAGGCGCGCTCCACATGCGACACGAAGCCGGGCATGACCAGGATATCGAGCGGACCGCTGCCATAGGTCTGATAGGCCAGATGCACGCCGGCGCCCTTCACGTAGCGTGTCGCTGGAAGAGCATCGCGCAGCGGCGCGGCCGCGCGGCTCATGAGCGCCTCAGTCTCGGCTTCCGGCGCGATGCCAAGCTCGTCGCGCAGCCGCTGCGCCAGTGCAGCGTGACGCCGTTCCGCCGCGCTTCGGTCTCCCGCGAGCAGCAGGCTGCGGATCAGATGCCGGCCATACACCTCGCTGAGCGGATCGAGCTCGACCAGACGGCCCGCATGCACTGTCGCGGCGAGATGATCGCCCGCGGCATTCCTGTCCTGCACCAGACGCTCGAGCGCCTGCACGAGCCGTCCCCGCAACGCCTCGCGGCGAAAGAACGCCCAATCGTCGAACTCAGGACAGTCGTCCGGAGAAAAGCCCGCCAGGAAGTCGCCGCGATAAATCCGGCAGGCCTTTTCAAAGTCGCCGCGATCGCAGGCGCGCTCGAACTGAAGCGAGTCGATCTTCAGCTCGACCTCCGGAGACCAACGCAAGCTTGTGCGGTCGGTCTCGAAAACCGCCTGGCCGAGCGTGAGTTCGACGCGGTGAAGCAGACGCCGCAATCGCGCAAGGCCCGTCTCGCGGGACGTCTCGGGCCACAGCAGCGTGGCGATGACGTCGCGCGCCACGGGACCTTTGGCTTCCGCGAGATAGACCAGCAGCGCAAGCCCCTTGCGCAAGGCCAGCTTGATCGGGCGGTCATCGGCATGGACCTCGGGGAACCCGAACGTCCCCAGCGAAAAGGCCGTCATGGAGATCCTCCCTCCCCGGTCGGCGCCCCCGGGGGACGCGCAGGGGACGGTCCAGCGATAGCAGTCAGGCCAGATCGAGCCCACTCGCCAGCGAGCAGCTCAGGTTCCTGAATGCGGCACCGCCGCCATCGGCACAATAGGAAAAACCATGTTCGCGCGCCTCGCAATCCTGCTCTACGCCATCGTGAGCTACGCCGTCTTCACGGCTTCATTCCTCTACGCGCTCGGTTTCGTCGGCAATTATGTCGTGCCCAAGTCAATCGACACGTCGATCGACGTCGGCGCGCCTGCGAATTTGGGTGAGGCCATCGTCGTCAACCTGCTGCTGATGGGCCTGTTTGCCATCCAGCACAGCGTCATGGCACGCCCGGCCTTCAAACGCTGGTGGGCGGGAAGCCTTCCCATCGCCTGCCAGCGCAGCACCTATGTGCTGCTCTCCAGCCTGATCCTCCTGCTGCTGTTCTGGCAGTGGCGTCCGATCCCGGCGCCGATCTGGCAGGCCAGCGGCATTACGGCGTGGCTCCTGACCGGCGTACATTGGCTCGGCTGGCTGATTGCGTTCGCCTCGACCTACATGATCGATCATTTCGATCTGTTCGGCCTGCGCCAGGCTCTCGTCGCGTTGCGCGGAGCCGAGATATCAGGTCAATCCTTCCGGGCGCCGCTGCTCTACAAGATCGTGCGGCATCCGCTCATGCTGGGCTTTCTGCTCGCGTTCTGGGCGACGCCCGAGATGACCGCGGGCCATCTGCTGTTCGCGATCGCGAACACGGCCTACATCCTGGTCGCCCTGCAGTTCGAGGAGCGGGAC
Organism: Bradyrhizobium sp. LA6.8; assembly: GCF_040547935.1. Lineage (NCBI taxonomy): Bacteria > Pseudomonadati > Pseudomonadota > Alphaproteobacteria > Hyphomicrobiales > Nitrobacteraceae > Bradyrhizobium > Bradyrhizobium sp. LA6.8. Next base: position 387,882 of record NZ_JBEPQQ010000006.1, on the reverse strand, counting down.
CTGATCGCCGAGTTCGGCGCGACCTACCAGGACTATCGCCGACGCGTTCCGATGCTGTTGCCGCGCATTTTCGGAGCGCCCCGATGAAAGCGATTCTGTGCAATTCGTTCACGGGCCCTGCGGATCTGCGCCTCGGTGAGATCGATGCGCCGCGGCCTGCCGGCGACGAGATCCTCATCGACGTCCATGCGGCGTCCGTGAGCTTCATGGACCAGTTGCTGGTCTCGGGCCTCTACCAGATGCGGCCGGCGACACCCTTCGTGCCCGGCACTGAAGCGTCCGGCGTCGTCGTCGCGGTCGGCGACAAGGTCACGACATTCGCCCCCGGCGATCGTGTGGCGTGCAGTGCCTGGACCGGCGGCTACGCCGAACGGATGATTGCGAAGGAATCGAAGAGCGTGCGGCTGCCGGATGGCGTCGCGTTCGAAGCCGGGGCGACGGTGCTGCACAATTACGGCACGGCCTATTATGCGCTGGTCGAGCGGGCACGGGCGCAACGCGGCGAAACGCTGTTCGTCACCGGCGCAGCCGGCGGGGTTGGCCTTGCCGCCGTCGACCTCGGCCGTCATCTCGGCCTGCGCGTCGTCGCCGGTGTCGGCTCCGACGACAAGGCCGCCCTGGTGCGGCGTTACGGGGCCAGCGATGTCGTCAACTATCGCAGCGAAGATCTGCGCGATCGGATCAAGTCGATCACATCGGGAGAAGGCATCGATGTCGGCCTCGACAACGTCGGCGGCGCTATCTTCGAACAGATGGCCCGGCTGATGAGATGGGACGGACGGCTGATGCCGATCGGCTTCACCGGCGGCGAGATTCCGCAGATCCCGATGAACCTGCCTCTCCTGAAAAATTACGCCATCATCGGCGTCTTTGTCGGCGCCTGGGCGGAGAAATTCTCCGCGGAAGCCGCGCGCATGAATGACACGCTGATGCAATTGCTGGCCGACGGAAAGATCCGCCCGCACATCGATCGCGTCCTCCCTTTGGAGGAGGCCGGCGACGCCATGCGCGCCGTGGCCGATCGCACGGTTCAGGGACGAATTGTCCTCAAGATCAGGTAGGCTGGGCCCGACGAGGAAGATTGGACAGAACCGATGACCGAGATCATCATCGACAAGCGCTTTTGCGGTCCTCCGAACTCCGGGAACGGCGGCTATGTCTGCGGCCGGCTGGCCCGCCACATTTCCGGCGGCGCGGAGGTGACGCTGCGCGCACCGCCTCCCCTGGACAAGCCGCTCGATGCTGTCGCTACGGACGACGGCACATGGGAGCTTCGCGACGGCGCCAAGGTCGTCGCGACGGGGCGCGCGACGAGCGTTGAACTCACGCTCGTAGAGACAGCCAGTTTTGAGGAAGCCTGCGCCGCAGAATTGCTGACGCCTGTGAAACCGCACGAGCATCCGCTGCCGACATGCTTCGTCTGCGGACCTGCACGGGCGAAAGGGGATGGTCTGCGCATTTTTGCCGGGCCGCTCGGGCGTCATTCGCGAAACGCCGTCCTCGCAGCGAGCTGGACACCGGATCCGAATTTGGTCGCCGAGGATGGCTTGGTCGCCCCCGAATTTCTCTGGTCAGCGCTCGATTGCCCCACCGGCTATGCCTGCAACTACAATCAGGAGACCGATGGCTTCGACCAGGCCCCGCTCCTGCTGGGACGAATGTCGGCCCGGATCGAGTCTCGCCCGCGTCCCGGCGAACGCTGCATCATCACTGCCTGGCCCACCGGCCGCGACGGCCGCAAGCGCATCGCCGAGGCTGCCGCGCACGATGAAGCCGGGAGGTTGCTGGCGGTGGCAAGGGCGACGTGGATTGCGGTCGACCGCAACGTGCAGCTCGGGCGTATTTCGTAGGGTGGATTAGCGGAGCACCTCTCGTAGGGTGGGCAAAGGCGCGCAGCGCCGTGCCCACCACTTCTGTCTCAGCTCCGTTGAGCGACATGGTGGGCATGCTTCCGCCTGCGCTCTTCGAGCTACGGCGGACAAGTCGCTTTGCCCTCCCTGCCTCTAATAACGCAACACATCCGTCGCCGCACCTTCGGCCTGCACCAATCCGCATTCTCCTGCACGCCCGCGGCCGCGCTTGCGACGGTTTACCTTGCGTCAAGCACGCCCGGCAATCGATGGCTGTCTTAAAAGGCTTGTTAGGAGCGGTCATCGTTGTTGGCGCCCGGCATACGGGGACGCTCTGCAATGCAATCGGACGAGGGACTCTACAGTGCGCCACGCTGGCGCCTGACACGCTGGCTCGCCGAGCCGGGGCTAGGTGTTCCCGACGACATCCGCGCCGCGCTCATTGTCCAGCTCTATGGATCGCTGCCGGTTTTTGCTGCCGGCGCCGTCAACACCATTGCCGTCGCCGCCGTGATCGCTGGCCGCAAGCAGACTGCACCATTCATTGTCTGGCTGGTCATGGAGATCGCGATCTGCCTGGCCCGCCTCGCCGTGCTCGTCAGCGCGCATCGCAGGGCGCGTGCCCACCGCCCGACGCCGACCGACCTTCATCTCCTGCTCGCGGTCGCCTGGAGCGCCAGCGTTGGATTTGGCGTCGTTGCCAGCCTGGCCAGCGGGGACTGGGTCGTCGCCATGCTGGCCTCGCTCTCGGCGGCGGCGATGGTCGGCGGCATCTGCTTCCGCAATTTCGGCGCGCCGCGGCTGGCCGGGACCATGATCCTGCTGAGCCTCGGTCCCATCATCCCCGGCGCCGCGTTCGCGGGCGAGCCGCTGTTCTACATCGTCTACCTCCAGGTGCCGATGTATCTGGCCGCGATGACGGCCGCCGCCTTCCGCCTCAATCGGATGCTGATCACCACCATGCGCGCCGAACGCGAGAACAGCCATCGCGCGCATCATGATGCACTCACGGGGCTGCTCAATCGCGCGGGCTTCGTCGAGGCACTTAGCGCCAGACTTGGCGCCCACGCCGAACGACGGTTCGCTGTGATGTTCTTCGATCTCGACGACTTCAAACCGGTCAACGACACGTTCGGACACGCGGCGGGCGACGAGGTGCTGAAAGCGGTGGCCGGGCGCGTGCGCCGGGCGCTGCCGGACGGCGCCGTGGTCGCCCGGATGGGCGGCGACGAGTTCGTCGTGCTCGTCGACGGCGTCACGGCCGAAATGGCCCAGGAGGCGGGATACCGCCTCATCAGCGAGGTTGCCGTCTCCTATGAGCTCGGCGGCGAGGTGCGCGCCGGTGTCGGCGCCAGCGTCGGCATTGCGATGTCGCCGGATCATGGCGCCGAAGTCGAGGAATTGCTCGCGGTCGCCGATGCAGCACTTTACGAGGCGAAGTCAGGCGGCAAATCGCGTTGCTGCCTGGCCTCGGTCGAGACCAACCTCGCCGCGTTACGTCGCCTCCAGCAGAGCGGCCCGAAAGCCCCGGTCGCAAGCGCCGCCTGACGCAGTACGACTAACCCACCCCACAAACGCGATCTCGGGTGGGCAAAGGCGCGTAGCGACGTGCCCACCACTGCTGTCCCGGCACGTCGATTGATGGTGGGCACGCTTCCGTTTTGCCCACCCTACGCTGTCGTCTAAACCAGACTGGACCGTGCCCAAACGTCGCTAGGGACTCGCACCGAGCGCCTTGAGCTGCGCCGTGGCGGCGTGTGTTTCAACGAAGGTCGGCGGGCAATCGGCAAGCGCCAGTCCGAAAAGCCGCCGCGCCTGCTCTTTCGCACCGCGTTGCAGGGCGAACTCGGCGGAGTAGAAGTTCGCCTCACATATTTGGCCAGACCGCTTAGCAGGAAGCGGATCGTTGGCTGCTCGCAACACCTCCTCTGCCGTCACTTCTCCAAGAAATAGTCGGACAATGGGAGCAGGCCAAGCAGTCATATCGAGCTTCATCGTCGCGGCCGCAAGCCGGCTCGGCGCTCCGCTGCGCATGCTTACGATCTCTCGCCACAACGCTGCGTAGACATCGCTGGGATCGAGCGACGTTGCTCGATCGAAATCCGCGAGAGCTTTGGTCAGTGAGCCGCTCTGGAAGTAAGCGAGCGCCCGTGACCGATGGGCCAACGCATCTTTTGGGTCCAATTGGATTGCCCGGTCGGCGTCGACGATTGCGCGGGCGAAGTCGCCCTTTGCGTTGTAAGCTCTGGCTCGGTAATCAAACGCGTCCTTATCTCTTGCGTTGATCCGAAGCGCTTGATCGTAGTCATCAATAGCGTGATCGATGTCCCCCTTTTCATAGTACGTGGCGCCGCGCGCCAGAAATATACGGCCATCAATTCCTTCCGGCTCGCTCGCGGCGGCGTCTCCGCCGACGGGAGCGGCAAGATCGTCGCCCTTGCGATTTGGCTCATTTTGATTCTTTTGAAGCGCCTGATCCTGAGATGTGAGTTGCACCGACCGGGTGTAGTCGCCAATCGCCCTTTCATAGTCTCCCTTCCTTGAATAGATGAGACCTCGGGCGTAGTGGGCAATGCGATTCCTTGAGTTCAGCTGAATCGTGCGGTCGAGATCGGCGAGAGCGCGGTCAAAATCTCCGAGATGATAATGCGCGACGGCTCGGCAGTAGTAAGCGCGTTCGGCCGTCGGATCGGCTTCGATTGCAGCGCTGTAGTCTGCAATGGCGAGCTCGTACTCACCCTTGATGTTGTTAGCACTGCCTCGATTGAAATAAATCCGAGCAATGTTCTGCCGATCGTACTCGCCCAGCCGCAGTAGCGAAGTACAGGCCGCAATTCGTTCGTCGGGCGAGACTTCGGTCTGGGCGCTGCACTTCTGTTCGTCAGCAGAGTTTGCAGCCGCAGGCGAAACAAGCGCGATCATTGCCAACGTCGCTACCGTACTCGAGAGCACGCGGCCTACCCTTCCGATCATGGAGCCCCCGATGATATCAAGCAGTTCGTCATAGCAATCGGAAGGGCTCTTGCACAGCTCTTGGTTGCAAAAACCCAGCCAGATCGAGGTCAGGTCATTCCCTCGATCATCCCCTGCAACCGCACCAGCTCCGCCTCGATATCCCGCTCCACATCCGCCGCTCGGATCTCTATCACCTGATAGTCGCGCGCCTCGAGCCAGGCTCGCCGCGACGCGCGGTCGGCGGCGATGGCTTCACCCTCGCCCGGGTTCACCAGTTCGACCGCGATCCGGTGCGGGAACGAGACGAAATCGGGAATGTGCCGGCCGACCGGGGTCTGGCGCTTGAACCCTCCTGCGAAGCGGCGGTCGCGGGTCAGCGCCTGCCAAAGCAGGCGCTCGGCATCGGTCGGATTGCGGCGGAGCAGGCGGGCGAGCCCGCGCACCGTCGAGCCGCTGTCGGGCACGCCGCCGCCCTGGCCGTGCTCGGCCAGCAACGCGCGCAGGCGCGTGGCCTGCTCGCCGTCGAGCACGCCGCCCTTGGCCGGGCCCTTGCGCCCTTCCGCGATCGCCATCACCACCCCGTGCAGGGTGTGCATGTCCTGCTTGGTCGGCTCCATCCGGCTGAAGATGTTGCGCAGGTTGACCAGCATGGTGTCGCGCTTCTCGGCCGGGCGCAGGAATTCGACCCGGTCGAGCTCGCGGATGAGGTTGTCGAAGAAGGCCTGCATCTGGTGCTGCGAGGCGCGCTCGGACCGCTCGGGCATGCTGTGCGGCAGCTCGCCTGACGTTGCCCGCTTGAACCATTCATAGCCTATCAGCAGCACGGCCTGGGCGAGGTTGAGCGAGGCAAAGCCCGGATTGACCGGGAAGGTGATGATGCGATTCGAGAGCCCGACCTCCTCGTTGGTCAGCCCCCAGCGCTCGCGGCCGAACAGGATGCCCGCCTTGCCCCCGGTCGCGACGTGCCCTGAGATCTCGGCCGCGGCCGCCTCCGGCCCGACCACCGGCTTGGCCTGGTCATGGGGGCGCGCAGTGGTGGCGAACAGCAGGTCGAGGTCCGCGACCGCCTCGCCGACCGTGTCGAACAATTCGACCTTTTCCAGAATATAGTCGGCGCCGGCCGCGGCGCGCTGGGCGGCGATGTTGGGCCAGCCGTCGCGGGGATTGACGATGCGCAATCGGCTGAGCGCAAAATTGCCCATGGCGCGCGCGGCCATCCCGATGTTTTCGCCGAGCTGCGGCTCGACCAGGATCACGATGGGACCGTCGAGGGAAAGGCCCGCCTTGCTCTTGTCAGTCCCCGACATCTCGCTTCGCTTTCACACTGGTTCTCAAGGCCTTGGCAAGGCGCTCTTCAGGAATTGATTCAAAGCCGGCCTGCCCCGATCCGTTGGGGCCGGCTGCCCGTTCGCCTGTCGTTTGCCTGTCCTGACGAAATTCTCAAGGGAAATAACGGGTTGGATTCGACTTTTGAATCTCTTCTGAAGCCTGAGGCCCGCCCCCGCGGCAGGGCCCGCCCCGCCCCCCATCTGGGCAAGCTGGATGAGCTAAAAGTGCATAATCCCTTGGCTTTCGCCCGCTGCAGTCCGGTGCTAAGAGGCGGCGGATATTCCCGTGGCGCGCCAAAGCGCCGTTCCCAAGAGGCTTCCCCGATCATGGCAAAAATCAAGGTGTCCAACCCCGTCGTCGAACTCGATGGCGACGAGATGACCCGGATCATCTGGCAGTACATCAAGGACAAGCTGATCAACCCGTACCTCGATGTCGAGCTGCTCTATTTCGACCTGGGCATGGAGTACCGCGACGAAACCAACGATCAGGTGACCATCGACGCCGCCGAGGCCATCAAGAAGGTCGGCGTCGGCGTCAAGTGCGCCACCATCACCCCGGACGAGGCCCGGGTGAAGGAGTTCAACCTCAAGCAGATGTGGAAGTCGCCGAACGGCACCATCCGCAACATTCTCGGCGGCGTGATCTTCCGCGAGCCGATCATCTGCAAGAACGTGCCGCGCCTCGTTCCCGGCTGGACCAAGCCGATCATCATCGGCCGCCACGCCTATGGCGACCAGTATCGCGCCACCGACATCAAGTTCCCCGGCAAGGGCACGCTGACGATGAAGTTCGTCGGCGAGGACGGCACCGTCATCGAGAAGGAAGTGTTCAAGACCCCGGGCGCCGGCGTCGCGATGCAGATGTACAATCTCGACGATTCCATCATCGACTTCGCCCGCGCCTCGTTGAACTACGGGCTGCTGCGCAACTACCCGGTCTACCTCTCGACCAAGAACACCATCCTCAAGGTCTATGACGGCCGCTTCAAGGACATCTTCCAGGACATCTACGACCGCGAGTTCAAAAAGGAATTCGAGGCCAAGGGCCTGACCTACGAGCACCGCCTGATCGACGACATGGTGGCCTCGGCGCTGAAATGGTCCGGCGGCTATGTCTGGGCCTGTAAGAACTACGACGGCGACGTGCAGTCCGACACGGTCGCGCAGGGCTACGGCTCGCTCGGCCTGATGACCTCGGTGCTGCTCACCCCCGACGGCAAGACCGTGGAAGCCGAAGCCGCCCACGGCACGGTGACCCGCCACTACCGCGAGCACCAGAAGGGCAAGGAGACCTCGACCAACTCGATCGCGTCGATCTTCGCCTGGACCCGCGGCCTGTCGCATCGCGCCAAGCTCGACAACAATGCCGAGCTCGCCAAGTTCGCGAGCACCCTGGAGAAGGTCTGCGTCGACACCGTCGAGGAAGGCTACATGACCAAGGACCTCGCACTGCTGGTCGGTGCCGACCAGCGCTGGCTCTCGACCACCGGCTTCCTGGACAAGGTCGCGGAGAATCTCACGAAAGCGTTGGCGTAAGCCATCGTCCGCAATTTCGCCCGACTGGGCCAGACATCATCACGGGCCGCGCCAAAGCGCGGCCCGTTTCTTTTTGAGAGCTTTTGCGGAGACCATCATGTTCATCAAGCTTGCTGCCTCCACCCTGCTGCTAGCGGCCCTGATCGGACCGGCCGGAGCTGCGGAGCCCGAATCGACCGAGGCGCCACGCGGACAACTCAAGCTTTACACTCTGCCAGCAGCGATCCTGGCCCTCGGCGAGACCGCCGTGCTCAGCGTCCACGCCGAGGGCGCGCAAGTCTATGAGTGCAAGGCCGCCGCCGACGGCAAGCTCGCCTGGGCCTTCCGCGAACCGGTCGCGACGTTGCTGTCCGAGGGCAAGACCGTCGGCCGTCACTACGCCGGTCCGAACTGGGAGCTGGCCGACAGCAGCGCCGTGGTCGGCAAGGCCATTGGCAACGCGCCGGGCGCAACCGCCGCCGATATCCCCTGGCTCAAGCTGGAAGTCGCCTCCCGCCGCGGCAGCGGCATCCTGACGCCGGTCACCACCGTCCAGCGCATCAACACCCACGGCGGCAAGCTCGAGGGTTCTTGCGACAAGGCCGGCGATTTCAAAAGCGCGCCCTACTCGGCCGACTACATTTTCCTGAAGAAGGGCTGACCGCTTAGGGGGCGGTGTCGTCGCGCTCCGCCTGCGCCAATTCTGCCGCCGCAAGATCGCCGGTCTCCTCGAGCCGTGCCTTCGCGGTCTGGTGGACGTGGGCGGCGAGCGTCGGCATGCGCTCGATCAGCGCGTGAAAATCCTGGGCGTCGAGCACCAGCAGCCGCGTCTTGCGCGTCGCCGTCACCGTGCCGCTGCGCTTGGTCTTATGTAGCAGCGCGATCTCGCCGAAGAAGGTGCCGTCGGTGAGGCGCACCTGCTGGCTCGGCAGCGCGATCTCGACCTCGCCGGCAGTGATGAAATACATCGACGAGGCGGTATCGCCACGGCGCACCAATATTTCGCCCTGCTCGATGGTGCGGGCCCGGAGCAACCGCATGATGTCGGCGATCTCCGCGGCCGAAAGATGCGAGAACAGCGGCACCCGCGCCAGCATGCCCCAGGTCACCACGAAGTCGCGCCGCCTCACCTCCTCGGCGAAGGCGGTCGAGATGATCGCGACCGGCAGCGCGATCATGGCGAAGCCTGAGATGATCGCGAACACCGAGATGAATTTACCGAGCGGCGTCACCGGCACGACGTCGCCATAGCCGACGGTGCCGAGCGTCACGATTGCCCACCACATCGCGTCCGGAATGGTGCCGAGCTTGCTGGGCTGCACATCACGCTCGATGGCGTAGAGCAGCGAGGCGAAGGTCAGTACCACACCGATCAGGATGACGATGCAGCCGATCAGCGCACGCCGCTCGGCATGGATGGCCGCGAGCAGCGAGCGCATCGCCGGCGAATAACGGATCAGCTTGAAGAACGGCAGCACGCCGAGCCCAGCCAGCGTCGCGTGCCGGCCGGTGGCCAGCACGATCGCGGCCGGCAGGAACGCCATGAGGTCGATGATGCCGAGCGCGGAGAAGGCATAAGAGAGCCGGTCGGACAGCGCGGAGCCGTTGCGCTGGGTGTGCCCCGCCACGGTCCACAGCCGCGCCAGATATTCGAGCGCGAACACGATGACGGCGAGGACGGCGACCGCGCTGAACAGCGTGTCGAACCGCGCGTCGAGCTCCGGCACCGAGGCGAGGATCATCGCGACCACGTCGAGCACGATGACGCTGATGATCACCTGGATGAAGCGCGACCCGATCGAGTAGGCGAGCGGATCGTGCTCCAGCAATTCGTACAGGCGATCCCTTAGGTTGGGATCGGCCGAGCCACGTCCTCGCGGAACGAGGCGCATGGCCGTTTACGCGCCTGCCATCGCTTTTTCGATCGCCGCGAGCGCCTCGGGCGCCTTGGCGCCATCGGGACCGCCAGCCTGCGCCATGTCCGGCCGGCCGCCGCCGCCCTTGCCGCCGAGCGCCTCGGAGGCGACGCGCACCAGGTTCACGGCATTGAAGCGCGCGGTGAGATCGGCGGTGACGCCGACCACGATCCCGGCCTTGCCGTCCTCGGTGACGCCGACGATGGCGACCACGCCGGAGCCGATCTGCTTCTTGCCGTCGTCCGCAAGGCTCTTGAGATCCTTCATCTCGATGCCCTCGACCGCGCGCGCCATCAGCTTGACGTCGCCGACCTCGCGCACGCCTGCGGCTGCGCCGTTCCCGACGGATGTACCGCCGCCCATCGCGAGCTTCTTGCGGGCGTCGGAGAGCTCGCGCTCGAGCTTCTTGCGCTCCTCCATCAGGGCTGTGATGCGCGCCGGGACGTCGTCGATCGAGGTGCGCAGCTCGTTGGCCGCGGTCTTCGCCAGCGCCATGGTGTCGTTGGCGTGCCTGCGCGCATAATTGCCGGTCAGCGCCTCGATGCGGCGCACGCCGGAGGCGACCGCGCTCTCGCCGGTCAGCGTGATCAGGCCGATGTCGCCGGTGCGCTTCACATGGGTGCCGCCGCAGAGCTCGACCGACCAGCCGAGCGCGTTGGCGCCGCGCTCACGCGCGGTCCGGCCCATCGAGACGACGCGGACCTCGTCGCCATACTTTTCGCCGAACAGCGCGCGTGCGCCGGCCTCGCGGGCCTCGTCCACGCCCATAACGCGGGTGGTGACCTCGTCATTCTCCAGCACCACGTCGTTGGCAATGTCCTCGACACGGGCAAGCTCTTCCGCCGTGATCGGCTTCGGATGCACGAAGTCGAAACGCAGGCGGTCGGGCGCGACCATCGAGCCGCGCTGGGCGATGTGATCGCCGAGCACCTGGCGCAGCGCCTCGTGGATGAGATGCGTTGCCGAATGGTGCGCGCGGATCGAGGAGCGCCTGCCGTGATCGACCTCGAGCTGGAGCGCGGTGCCGAGCTTCAGCTCGCCGCTCTCCACCGTGCCGACGTGAACGAAGAGATCGCCGAGCTTCTTCTGCGTGTCGGTGACGCGGAACTTGATTCCGCCTTCACCGGTCAGCACGCCGGTGTCGCCGACCTGGCCGCCGGACTCCGCGTAGAACGGCGTCTGGTTGAGTACGATCGCGCCGGTCTCCCCGGCCTTGAGGCTCGGGGTTTCCTGGCCGTCCTTCACCAGCGCGGAGACCACGCCTTCGGCGCTCTCGGTCTCATAGCCCAGAAATTCGGTGGCCCCGAGCTTCTCGCGCAGCGGGAACCAGATCGCTTCGGAAGCTGCCTCGCCAGAACCCTTCCAGGATTCGCGCGCCTTGGCCTTCTGGCGCTCCATCGCGTCGGTAAACGAAGCTTGATCCACGCCGATGCCGCGCGACTTCAGCGCGTCCTGCGTCAGATCCAGCGGGAAGCCGTAGGTGTCGTACAGGGTGAAGGCGACGTCGCCGTCGAACATGTCGCCCTTTTTCAGCGACGCGCTCTTCTCGTCGAGGATGGCAAGGCCGCGCACCAGCGTCTTGCGGAAGCGGGTCTCTTCCAGCCGCAGCGTTTCCTCGATCAGGTTTTCCGCGCGCATCAGGTCGGGATAGGCCTGGCCCATCTCGCGGACCAGCGCCCAGACCAGGCGATGCATCAGCGGCTCTTTCGCGCCGAGCAGCTGCGCATGGCGCATCGCGCGGCGCATGATCCGGCGCAGCACATAGCCGCGACCCTCGTTCGAGGGCAGCACGCCGTCGGAGACGAGGAAGGCCGAGGAGCGCAGATGGTCGGCAATGACGCGGAACGAGGCGACGGTCTGCTCGTTCGGCCCGCTGCCGAGCGCGGACGCGGTCGCGTCGATCAGATGGCGGAACAGGTCGGTCTCGAACACGCTGTCGACGCCTTGCATGATGCAGGCCATGCGCTCGAGCCCCATGCCGGTGTCGATTGAGGGACGCGGCAGATCCACGCGCTCCTCCTTCGTCACCTGCTCGTACTGCATGAACACCAGGTTCCAGAATTCGAGGAAGCGGTCGCCGTCCTCTTCCGGCGAGCCCGGAGGTCCGCCCCAGATGTGATCGCCGCGATCGATGAAGATTTCCGAGCACGGCCCGCACGGCCCGGTGTCGCCCATCGCCCAGAAATTGTCCGAGGTCGGGATGCGGATGATGCGGTCGTCGGAGAAGCCCGCGATCTTCTTCCACAGCCCGGCCGCCTCGTCGTCGGTGTGGTAGACGGTGACGAGCAGCTTGTCCTTCTTCAGCCCGAACTCCCGCGTGATCAGGGTCCAGGCCAGCTCGATCGCGCGCTCCTTGAAATAGTCGCCGAACGAAAAATTGCCGAGCATCTCAAAGAAGGTGAGATGGCGCGCGGTGTAGCCGACATTGTCGAGGTCGTTGTGCTTGCCGCCGGCGCGCACGCATTTCTGCGACGTGGTGGCGCGCTGGTACGGCCGCTTCTCGACGCCGGTGAAGACGTTCTTGAACTGCACCATGCCGGCATTGGTGAACATCAACGTCGGATCGTTGCGCGGCACCAATGGCGAGGACGACACGATCTCGTGGCCGTTCTCGGCAAAGAAGTTCAGAAAGGTCGACCTGATCTCGTTGACGCCGCTCATGTTCATCCAATCGGGTGTGCTTGGACCCGCGATACGCCATCCAAACCGGGCATTTGGGCTGATATCTGCGGGTCAAAGCGCTTTTAGACAAGGCCAGCTGCGCTGTCCAGAAACTGTGCAAGGAGATCAGTGAGTTGCCGCAGGCGCGCAATCCCGTTTGCAATCCCGTTGAAAGCCGCCAGGTGCGCGTTGACAGGCTTGGCCGGCCTGTGGTCTGTACCCATCTGTATCGTACGGCCACGTCGGGAGAGACCGGCTTTGGTGCCGGCGCCGAAGGAGCAACCGCCCCGGAAACTCTCAGGCAAAAGGACCGCGTGGCTTTGACGACATCTGGAAAGAGGCGCCGACGGGCATAAAACCCGGACTGCGTCCGCCGACGGGATAATACTCTCAGGCACAGCGACAGATGGGGCTTCGACTGGTTGCTACCGGGGAATCGTCCCCGGGGAACCGCCGAGGGCCCCGTGATGCTTGCGCGCGACGACCAAGATTCCCTCAAACGTACGCCCCTTCACGGGCTTCATGTCTCCCTCGGCGGCAAGATGGTGCCGTTCGCGGGCTATGACATGCCGGTGCAGTACCCTGCGGGCGTCTTGAAAGAGCACCTCCATACCCGCAGCCAGGCCGGCCTGTTCGACGTCTCCCATATGGGCCAGCTCGCGCTTCGGCCGAAGTCGGGCAAGGTCGAGGACGCTGCCCGCGCGCTGGAACGGCTGGTGCCGCAGGATATCGTGGCGATTGCCCCGGGACGGCAGCGCTATGCCCAGTTCACCAATCCGGACGGCGGCATTCTCGACGATCTGATGGTCGCCAATTTCGGCGATCACCTGTTCCTGGTCGTCAACGCGGCCTGCAAGGAAGCGGACGAGGCGCATCTGCGCGCGCATCTCGCGGACGACTGCATCATCGATTCGCTTCAAGACCGTGCGCTGATCGCGCTGCAGGGCCCGAAGGCGGAAGCGGTGCTGGCGAAATTGTGTGCAGAGGCCCCCGCCATGAAGTTCATGGACGCCGGCCCGCACAAGGTCGCCGGTCTCGACTGCTTCGTCTCGCGCTCCGGCTACACCGGCGAGGACGGGTTCGAGATTTCGGTCCCCGCGGCCGATGCCGAGCGCCTGGCAAAAACGCTGCTGGACAATCCCGACGTGATGCCGATCGGCTTAGGGGCCCGGGACAGCCTGCGGCTGGAAGCCGGGCTCTGCCTCTACGGCCACGACATCGACACCGCGACCACGCCGGTCGAGGCTGCGCTGGAATGGTCGGTGCAGAAGAGCCGCCGCAGCGGCGGCGCCCGCGCCGGTGGTTTTCCCGGCGCTGATGCGATCCTCGGCCATTTCGACAACGGCGCGAGCCGCCGCCGGGTCGGCCTGCGCACGGATGGCCGCGCGCCGGTGCGCGAGGGCGCGCTGCTGTTTGCGGATGACGCCGGCGGCGAGCCGATCGGAAAGGTCACCTCGGGCGGTTTCGGCCCGAGCCTGAACGCGCCGGTCGCGATGGGCTATGTGCCCACGGCATCGAGCGCGCTCGATACAAAACTCTTCGCCGAAGTGCGCGGCCAGCGCCTGCCGCTCACCGTCGCCGCCATGCCTTTCGTGAAAAACACCTACAAACGCTGAGGACTGAGAAAATGACCACGACGCTGTACACCTCCGACCACGAATGGCTGGCCATCGACGGCGACGTCGCCACCGTCGGCATCACCGACTACGCGCAGTCCCAGCTCGGCGACGTCGTGTTCGTCGAGCTGCCCAAAGCCGGCCGTGCCCTGAAGAAGGCGGAAGCCGCCGCCGTCGTGGAATCGGTGAAGGCCGCCTCCGACGTCTACGCGCCTGTTACGGGCGAAGTGCTCGAGACCAACGACGCGCTCGCCGCCGAGCCGGCACTGGTGAACTCGGACGCGCAAGGCAAGGCGTGGTTCTTCAAGATCAAAATTGCCGACAAGAGCGAGCTCGGCGGCCTCATGGATGAAGCCGCCTACAAGGCACATACGGCGTGAGATGAAGCGAACTCTGACCTCATATTCGGTGTCATCACCCGCCTTGTGCGCACTGCGCACTGGGGCGGGTGATCCAGTACGCCGCGGCTTCTCGGCTCAAGCCGTGACGCCTGCGTTTACTGGATGCCCCGCCTTCGCGGGGCATGACGGCGACAGCGAAATCTAAAGCGAGGACCCATGATGACCGCGCACCGCAAATCCAACGGCGATACCGCCGCCACCTTCGTTCGCCGCCACATCGGCCCGTCGGCACGCGACGTCACCGCAATGCTGGAGGCCGTCGGCGCCAAGAGCGTCGACGCCCTGATGGCGGAGACGCTGCCGGCCTCGATCCGGCAGACCGCCCCGCTCGATCTCGGCAAGCCCTTGAGCGAGACCGAGGCGATCGCACACATGGCCGAGCTCGCGCGCGAGAACCAGGTCTTCACCTCGCTGATCGGCCAAGGCTATTCCGGCACGGTTTTGCCCGCGGTGATCCAGCGCAACATTCTGGAGAATCCCGCCTGGTACACGGCCTACACGCCCTACCAGCCCGAGATCAGCCAGGGCCGGCTGGAGGCGCTGCTCAACTTCCAGACCATGATCTGCGACCTCACCGGGCTCGACGTCGCCAACGCCTCGCTGCTCGACGAGGCGACCGCCGCGGCCGAAGCCATGGCGCTCGCCGAGCGCCACTCGCGGGTCGAAGCAAAAGCCTTCTTCGTCGACAAGGACGTGCATCCGCAGACGCTGGCGGTGATGCGCACCCGCGCCGAGCCGCTGGGCTGGACCCTGATCGTCGGCGATCCCCTCGCCGATCTCGACAAATCAGACGTGCTCGGCGCGCTGCTGCAATATCCGGGCTCCTCGGGCGCCGTGCGCGACCTCAGGCCCGCGATCGCGACGTTGAAGGCCAAGGGCGCACTCGCGATCGTTGCCGCCGATCTCTTGGCCCTGACGCTGCTCGCCTCGCCCGGCGAGCTCGGCGCGGACATCGCGATCGGCTCGGCGCAGCGTTTTGGCGTGCCGATGGGCTATGGCGGGCCGCACGCGGCCTATATGGCGGTGCGCGATGCGCTGAAGCGCTCGCTGCCCGGCCGCATCGTCGGCCTCTCCGTGGACTCGCGCGGGATGCCGGCCTATCGCCTCGCGCTGCAGACCCGCGAGCAGCACATTCGCCGCGAGAAGGCGACCTCCAACATCTGCACCGCGCAGGTGCTGCTCGCCGTGATCGCCTCGATGTACGCGGTCTATCACGGCCCCGAGGGGCTTGCGCAGATCGCGCGCAACGTGCATCGCCGCGCCGCCGTGCTTGCCGCCGGCCTACGCAAGCTCGGCTTCGCGCCGCAGTCCGAAAGCTTCTTCGACACGCTCAGCGTGGACGCCGGTGCCAAGCGCGCCGAGATCGTCGCGCGCGCTACCGCCGAGAAGATCAACCTCGGCGTTGGCGAAACCGCGCTCCGCATCGCGCTCGACGAGACCACGACCCCGGCGACCGTCGAGGCGGTCTGGCGCGCGTTCGGCGGCACCCTTGTTTACGCCGAAATCGACGCCACCACGCGCGAGGCGCTGCCGGAGTCGCTGAAGCGCACCACCGCCTTCCTCACCCATCCCGTGTTCCACGCGCATCGCTCGGAGACCGAGATGCTGCGCTACATGCGCAAGCTCAGCGATCGCGACCTCGCGCTCGACCGCGCCATGATCCCGCTCGGCTCCTGCACCATGAAGCTGAACGCGACCACCGAGATGATGCCGCTGACCTGGCCGGAGTTCGGGTCCTTGCATCCGTTCGCGCCGCGCGAGCAGGCCAAGGGCTATCACGCGCTGTTCGCGCGGCTGGAGAAATGGCTGTGCGACATCACCGGCTATGACGCGATCTCGCTGCAGCCGAATTCGGGCGCGCAAGGAGAGTATGCCGGACTGCTCGCGGTCCGCGGCTATCATGCCGCGCGCGGCGAGACGCACCGAAAAATCTGCCTGATCCCCTCCTCCGCCCACGGCACCAATCCGGCTTCGGCCGCGATGGTCGGCATGGACGTGGTGGTGGTCGCCTGCGAGAAGAACGGCGACGTCGACGTCAATGACCTCCGCGCCAAGGCGGAAAAGCATTCGAAGGATCTCGCCGCGGTCATGATCACCTATCCCTCGACGCATGGCGTGTTCGAGGAGCACATCCGCGAGATCTGCGACATCGTCCACGGCCATGGCGGCCAGGTCTATCTGGACGGCGCCAACCTCAATGCGCAGGTCGGCCTATCCCGGCCCGGCGATTACGGCGCCGACGTCAGCCATCTCAACCTGCACAAGACCTTCTGCATCCCGCATGGCGGCGGCGGCCCCGGCATGGGCCCGATCGGCGTGAAGGCGCATCTCGCGCCGTTCCTGCCCGGTCACCCGGCGACGCAAGCCGAAGCTCCGGTCGGCCCGGTCTCGGCCGCGCCGTTCGGCTCGGCGTCGATCCTCACCATCTCCTACATCTACATTCTGATGATGGGCGGCGACGGCTTGAAGCGCGCAACCGAAATCGCGATCCTCAACGCCAACTACATTGCCGCGCGCCTCGATGCGCACTTCCCGGTGCTCTACAAGAACGCGAAGGGCCGCGTCGCACATGAGTGCATCGTCGATCCCCGCCCGCTGAAGACGACCTCAGGCGTCACCGTGGACGACATCGCCAAGCGCCTGATCGATTACGGCTTCCACGCCCCCACCATGAGCTTTCCGGTGCCGGGCACGCTGATGATCGAGCCGACCGAATCGGAATCGAAGGCGGAGCTGGATCGGTTCTGCGACGCCATGATCGCGATCCGGAAGGAGATCGCCGAGGTCGAGGCCGGCCGCTTCAAGATCGAGGCTTCGCCTTTGCGCCACGCCCCGCACACCGTGCACGACATCGCGGATGACGACTGGAAGCGCGCCTACACCCGCGCCGAGGGCTGCTTCCCCGCGGGCACCTCGCGCACCGACAAATATTGGTGCCCGGTCGGCCGCGTCGACAACGTCTACGGCGACCGCAACCTGGTGTGCTCGTGCCCGCCGGTGAGCGATTACGCGGAGGCCGCGGAGTAAGGGATCGTAGCTTCGTAGGCTGGGCAAAGCGACTTGTCCGCCGTAGCTCGAAGAGCGAAGGCGGAAGCGTGCCCACCACCTTTGTGCGCGTTGGAATATGGTGGGCACGGCGCTTGCGCGCCTTTGCCCACCCTACGGCCCCGAACGCGTATCTAGGGTGCAAGGAGCGAACGGTTCTTACGGTCCCACCGCCAAAGCCGTTCGTTGGTGAGAAGCGTACCGCCCCACCAGCGTCTGATCGGGTTTTGACGGCGGAAATCCTCCCGGCCTTCAAGGACCGCTTCCCCAAATTCGGTGAGCGATAGCCGGCTTCGGCGAAAGGCCGCGTTGCGGCCTCGCGCATCGTGCGGGGCCAGCGTCGCGAGTTTCGGATCGAGACCCGTGATCACCGGCATTGGGCCGGACCCAAGCCCTTCGAGCAGCGGGCCCAATTCCCATTGATCGAACACGCGCGTTTGCAGCGGACCGTCCGGTTGAAACAGCTCCTTGGTACGGTTGTGCCCCCGCGCAATCAGGTCGAGAAGCCGCGCTTCCGTCGTACCTAGTCCGGTGATTGGTGATGGCAGTTCTGCCAGCAATTGTTCCATCGCAGGCTTCAGGAAGGGCAGCCTGGGGAAATCCCTGCCGAGCAATCCGAAACAGAGCTCCGGCGTTGGCGCCCGGTAGGCTTCCCAGGCCATGTTGGCGATCTCGAAGTCGCAGTCCGCGACCTCCAATTCCCGCACCATACGATCGCGAAGCTCTGTGCCGTCCGCTCCGCGCAGATCGAAATTGACACGTCGCAATCTCAGACGATCGGTGATCGATGGATGGGACCGCAAATAATCGAGGATCCAGATCAGTTGCAACTGACTATTGGGCTCAGGGTCGAACCACAGCTCGATGAGATCGACGCCATAGGTCTCGCAAAACCAAATCAGGCCTGTCTCCTTGTGCGCGAGACCGGTCTGAGGCAACCGGCCAACAAGATCGGACCAACGCACCTCCGGATCGCCTCTGACATAGCCTCCCGTCAGGTATTGCTCGAGGTGATGCGAGGTAGGCAGTGGCCCCGAAACGAAGCGAAAGATGAACGGGACGACCATGTCGGCGCGATCCGCATGGGCAAGACCAACGCCGGACGAACTGGTCAGGATCACACGCTTCATTGCCGACGCGCCCCACAAAACGAAACGGGCACTGACGACGTCGGCAACTCAACGTCCTCAGCGCCCGCTCCTCGCGAAAGTTCTTCGCGTTAGGCCTTACTCGTCCGCCGGCTCCTCGCCGTCGGCGTCACGCTCCGGTGCACCGGCGAGAATCTGCTCGGCGATCAGGCCGGAGTTCTGGCGGATCGAGGTCTCGATCTTGGCGGTGATGTCGGGGTTGGCTTTCAAAAACGCTTTCGAGTTCTCGCGGCCCTGGCCGAGGCGCTGGCTGTCATAGGAGAACCAGGCGCCGGACTTTTCGACGATGCCGGCCTTGACGCCGAGATCGAGGATCTCGCCCATCTTGGAGACGCCCTCGCCGTACATGATGTCGAATTCGACCTGCTTGAAGGGCGGCGCCAGCTTGTTCTTCACCACCTTGACGCGCGTCGTGTTGCCAACCACTTCGTCGCGCTCCTTGATCGCGCCGATGCGGCGGATGTCGAGACGGACGGAGGCATAGAATTTCAGCGCGTTGCCGCCGGTCGTGGTTTCCGGCGAGCCGTACATCACACCGATCTTCATGCGGATCTGGTTGATGAAGATCACCATGGTGTTGGATTTGTTGATGGAGGCCGTCAGCTTGCGCAGCGCCTGGCTCATCAGACGGGCCTGGAGACCCGGCAGCGCATCGCCCATCTCGCCTTCGAGCTCGGCCTTCGGCACCAGAGCCGCGACCGAATCGACCACCAGCACGTCCACCGCACCCGAGCGCACCAGCGTGTCGCAGATTTCCAGCGCCTGCTCGCCCGTGTCCGGCTGCGAAATCAGGAGCTCGTCGATGTTGACGCCCAGCTTGCGCGCATAGACCGGGTCGAGCGCGTGCTCGGCGTCGATGAAGGCGCAGATTCCGCCCTTCTTCTGCGCTTCCGCCACCGTGTGCAGCGCCAGCGTGGTCTTGCCCGAGGATTCCGGCCCGTAGATTTCCACGACGCGCCCCTTCGGCAGACCACCGATCCCGAGCGCAATGTCGAGCCCGAGGGAACCCGAGGACACCGCCTCGACATCCATCGACCGGTCGTTCTTGCCGAGCTTCATCACCGAGCCCTTGCCGAACTGGCGCTCGATCTGGGAGAGCGCGGCGGCCAGAGCTTTACTCTTGTCCATGGAAGATCCTTCGACGATACGCAGGGCAGTGTTGGACATTGGGTCGTGCTCCTTATGGCGAGGATTCGCTAGAGGGACAAACGATTGGCGGGGCGGGCCGGCGATAAAAACAATGTACCCTATTTGTTCCAGGTTCGCAATATGTTCTTTCGCGGATTTGGGCGCTGGCCTGTTTAACCCCCAGTGGCCTAAATTGAATTCCGCAGTGGCCTAATTTCCACAACGGCCGCTCATGAGATGAATCAAGGAATTTGGACCCATCGAACGCTTAGAGAACGAGCGTTCCGTCAGACGAACGTCTTTGACCCTTCCGGCGGCCTGCCTCATAACTGTCCACATGAAGAAAGGCGACGTTACTTGCCCTGACTGCTTCGCTGGCTACCGGCGGATTGAGCTTGAATCCCGCAAGGGCAAGACCGGGCATTACAAATGCCTAATCTGTGAACGTGTCCTAGAGATCTTCGACGGCTCCCGGGAGATCGCCTATCGGCTCACTGTGCAGCCTTCCGACTTGCACCCCGTGAGAGAGTAAGGCCGCCTCAGTTGGCGGCCTCTTTCATTTCATGACGTCTTCGCGCGGTGGCAACCCGTTGGCCTTGCGATATTCGGCGTCGCCGGGTGGCGGCGGGATCGGACGCTGGCCTGTTTCTGGCGACATTGGCCTAGTTTGAAATGACACGTGGCCTGTTTTGTTCTGGGCCAGCCATGCGGTGTATCCGCGAGCGGAACGTCGCCGTCATAAATCCGCAATCACCAGCGAATCTTTTGCGGTGTCTGGCCTGTCTGAGGATGGCGCCGCCAGTTGTTGAGGGAGTCTGGGTGATGACGGAAAACACGCAGCAGGCGGACAGGCGCAATCGGCTCTTGGAAGCCGCCGCGCACGAAATGATCAAATTCGAACAGAAGGAAAATGAGTTCCGCAGGCGAGATCGCGAGGAGCGCGCGGCGGAGCTTCGTCTGCCTCTGGATAAGATCAACGTCCACTGAGCGGCGCCGACAGTTTCACACGAGTGTCATGGCACGTTCCTAGCATTGTCACGCGACGGGGGTCCGGCGCGCGGCTCTCCGTCCAACCTCGGCCTAGACCACCAGATGGGCGGAGAGCTCGCCGACCTCCCGAGCCATCGCGGCACGCCCGGCCCACAACGTCCTTTCATCCGGATATTCTGATGATCAGAAGATCGCGGCCGTTGCAGGCGGTGACCCGATCCCCTCTCCCCTCTGAGGTGTCCCGCAGCGTGACATAAAACCTTGGCACAGGTTGTGCACACTCATCATCACCGGGGTTTTGCATCCACCTCTCCGGGGCTGGAAAGCCGCCGCCCGCGCAACATTTAAGCGGGCGGCGTTTTTATTGATGTCGCAATCTGATAGCCCCGCTGTCCCAATTAGGACAGCACCCGGATTTTGGTACTGGCCTGTTTCCGACCTCCTGGCCCAAGTGAATTTCGAAGCGGCTTGATCTTGAAAGTTCACTTTAGAACTGAAGGTGGCCCGTCGGCATACTAAGTTCATTGGAACTCAAACCCTGCGGTTAGGACCCGTAAGACGAGGTTGTGTCATGGAGCGCCGCCGGTTCAAGCAAACTCAATCCCTCGAAGAACGCCTTGCCCAAGAAGCCGAACGTCTCAGAGAGCAAGCCAGGAAGCTCCCCGCCGGGGCTGAGCGCGAAATCCTCCTACGCAAAGCGCGCCAAGCCGAGACCGGCTCGCACATGAGCGAGTGGCTGAGATCGCCGGGGCTTCAACCGCCAAAGCCAGCCTAGAAGCAGACGGCGCCTGAGGTATCGCGTTGCCGGCATTGATCCGGAGTCGTCCCGGCGTGGTCATTCACGTTGGCGGCACCAACGCTTCAGGATGAAGGTTTTCCCAATTCTGCGGGTGTCCCGATGAACCTTGGCACGGGACGTGCTGACATAACGGTATCGGGATTTTACAATTTCCCTCCCGGGGCTGGAAAGCCGCCGTCCGCGCTTCATTTAAGCGGACGGCGTTCTTGCTTCTGAAGCCCAACAAGCAACCTGTCCTGACTTGATGTTCCGAGTGTCCCAATTGGGACAGCACCCGGGTTTGGGCGTGGTCTGTTTCCGACCTCACTGTCCGATTTTGAAACGAGCCTTTGAAACGAGCCGTGGCCGGATTTGAAGTCGTTCAATTGTCGCGAGGTGAGACAGCACGTCGCGGCAGGACGCAGTCACCCTCCACCTGTCACCGAGCGGCCCTTGGCAATCTACCGGTGATTGAAAACGCCATCACGCTCGCGCCTCGCTTCCCTCTTGGAAAGAAGCAACGTGGCAGAGCTTCGCGAAATCCTTCAGGCGCTCCGCAAGAAACTGAACCAACGCCGCCTCGATTGGCCGCCCCCGTCTTGACCCGTCACCGCGTTGGCACGGCTGCTGCGGCGACAGAAACCGAGAGGAACCAGAACACTCTTTCACCAAGGCGGACAAGCGGCCGCTTCGAAACGTCGCGGCCTGCGGGAACAAAGTTCATGCGAATGGACGATGACCGCATCGAGATCGTCTCGCTAGCATTCACGCGCCTCGTTCGCTCGGTTCGATTCAAGATGTTCTGCGAACAGGCTCAAACCGAAGAAGGGTCTGCCACTTCCAGCCACGACCGCTTCGATCAACGAGGTACGATGAATGGATCAATTGTACGCCGAGCGGTTCGATAGCTCCCAGAGTTCGGAACACCGCCCATTCATTTCGGTGGCAATACCCACCTTCCGCCGACCGGAGATGGTGCGCCGTGCGATTGAAAGCGTGCTGCAGCAGGAGCACGCCGACTGGGAAATGGTGATCAGCGACGACGAAGGTCCGGAAGGCGCGACTTGGAGTATCCTGTCCGAGCACGCGCGGAGCGACCCGCGCATTCGCGTTATCGAGAACCACCGCGGCCGGGGCCAGGTTGAGAATACCAACAACGCGATGCTCGCATGTCGCGGCGACTGGATCAAAGTGCTGCACGATGACGACTGGCTCACGCCAGGATCGCTTGCGACTTTTGCGGAATTGGCGAGGACGTACCCCGCCGCTGCGTTCATGACCTCCACATCTCATCTCGTTCAGGACAGCGGCATAAGGTACCGGCGAGGACGCCAGGTTTATCTGTATTCGGGCCAGCAGTGCCTGGCGGATCTCTATCTGGCGGGCAAGACCCGATTGCTTGGGATTGTCCCGTCGACCCTGCTGATCAACGGCAAGGTCATCCGGGCCGGTTGCCTGATGCGAAACTACAAGTCGATCAGTTGGGGCGTCGACCAACTGTTCTTTCTCGATCTCGCCTGCCAGGGCGACATGGTGGCGATCGACGACGGTCTTGTGTTCTACGACACGACCAACCACGCGAGCATCACGGCATTGGGATCGTTCCCTCAGATTGACCAGGAGACCATCGAACTCAAGCACCTCGCCTGGAGCCTTCTGGAGGATAAGCGCGGACTTCCCGATCCTGAAACGATGGTGCGTGCATTGCGGGTTGCCCGGCTGCGCACACGGATCCGTCAGCAGCCCCTGAGCGCAACGATCCGCGATGCGCTTCAAATCTTGCGCCCCTCGGTTTTGAAGGCGGCCAACCTGGCGATCCGAGCCTGGGCGCGCGCACCGGGTGCGATTGCAACCTTACCGGGGATCGCTCATTGCACGGATTTCCTGTGAGCTCATTCGGCAGTCCCGGTGTCAGAGTTGCCACAGGTGCGTTTGAGACACCGAGATAGGTGACCGAAAATCAGTCCCTCCCAAAGCCGCTCCCGTCTCCCGATCCGGAGCGCACCGAGGAAGCCGGACGGGAGTATGCCGCGGCCCATCGGTCGCGGGAATTTTTGGCAATGCGGCGGACTTGACTGCCGCGCGCCCGCATAGACATCGGGCGCAGCTGTTTCGATGATCGCCAGGCCCTTGCGCTCTCGGTCGGACATCATCCAACCGACGCCACCTATCCGAATGAAAAAATCTGCCCTGCGAGGGTGCCGGTCAGGCAATACGCACGTCTCCGTGGTCTGCCAATCCAAGACGATAAGGAAACCGTGCCGGCCTCGAGATGCATTTGCGCATGCGAATGCGGGGCAGGAAAATTTGGCAATTATGTGCTGAAACGAACAGAGGCGCGGTGAGGGTCGACTAAACTCGGATTCGCTTGGTCTTTGCCAAGGGCCAAGCATCCCCAAGCGGCCCCGGCCTTCACCCCTATCAAGCCCCACCGGCCGGGGCCGTCTTCAGGGACGAGCCTGTTTCCTGGCGTGGTGGCCTTTGATTTCGGGAGTGACGCGATTTGTGGCGCAGAACACAACCTGACGACGAATAGCTGTGGTAGGATGCGAGGCATTGCAACGCCAAGGGTCGTCAGCGCCCCGCGTGGGAACCGTATTAGGGTTGAGCTGTTGACCTGTTTCATAGATGGGCTCAATTATGATCGACGCTGCTAAATGCGAGGAACTCGCAAATCATTACAAGGTCCTCTCTCAATCGTCCGGGGTTTCGGCGGACAGGGCCTTCCTGTTGAAGAACATCGCCCGGAGCCTCACTGGCGTGGCTAGCCAATTGGACAGGCTTGCCGCCCTGACGAGAGACGAAGCAAGGGTCACGCCGCCACAGATGTAGGCGGACGCAAGGCGGATCGAGACCGTCCGTAAAGACAGCTATGATTGACCTGGTTCAACGGCGCTCGGCGTCCAGGTCTACGATTGCCCAACCTGCAAGCGGCGGTCCTGGCATTCTCGCCGGCCAACGGGACGCCAACCACGCCCGGGGATTGGGACAGTACCCGGATTCCAGCCGCCGAAATAATTAGGAACGGTCCTCCCAAGGCGGGGTTGGCGGCGATACTCTCTCTGAGAGGCGGCGCCATGGTCCGGTACTTTTTCGATATCCGAGACGACACCGGCCTCTATGCCGACGATGAGGGACTGGAGTTTCGAACCCAGCGCGAAGCAGAGATCGAGGCGACGCAGACATTGAGCGGCCTTGCGCGCGACCTGGCGGGACACGAGGATCGAACAGACGTTGCGATCGAAGTCCGCACCGACGCCGGGCGGGTGTTCCAAGCCGCCCTCATCTTCGAGCCGCCGACAACGAAGCAATAGGCCACCACGGCTCGCCACATTGGGCGTGCACGTCGCGACGGACCGAGGCCGCCTGATCGGTCCATTCCGCGGAGCGCTCGCCCCGCCTCATCTGCGATCTACCTCACTTTGCCCCATCTCGGTCCGCCGCGAGGACGGCGGTTCGTCGTCATGCCTCCGATCGAACTTGAATTGAACGCTACAGTGTGTAACGCTAATATAAGTAGCGTTACTCTGCGTACCGTTCGAACAACCTCAGGAGGCACGATGAAGGCAATCCTCAAGATCGCTCTGGCGCTGTCTGTCCTCGCCGGCTCGGTGCCGGCGCAAGCCCAGATATCGAATGCCGCGACGGCATCGGGCGCCCCGAAGGTCGGCGCAAAGGTGACGAGGAAGTCTCAGTTGCACGACGGCTGCCACAGCCGGCACGCCCAGATGATTGGCAAGCCCTGCCGCTAGAGGCCCTGCCGCTAGCGCGGCAACCGATTCAAAGATCAAGTGATTCAAAGATGATGAGAGGCCGCCTCGGTTGGCGGCCTTTTTGATTTTTGCCGATCCTCCGCATTCGTCACCCTTCGACTGAAGATGACGCGCATCAAAGACGCGGCCGCCGTGCGCCGTCATAATTCCGCAATCCTGCGGCATCGAACCATTCTGCGGTGTCCGGCTTTCTTCGGGATGCGATCGCAACGATGGGGACCTGGAACATGACGGAAGACACGCACGCCGGTGCTGTCAGGCGCACTCACCTCCTGGAGGCGGCGCACGAGGAGATGGTGAAGTTCGAGCGGAAGGAAAACGAGTTTCGCAAGAAGGACCGCGAAGAGCGCGCCGCCGAACTCCGCCTTCCCCTCGGTGAGATCAAGGTCCACTGAGCCTGCCGACGGGCTTCCGATCTGACCAAGGCTGCGCCGCGATGGGCGGCTAGCCGCCGTACCGGCCGTCGGGAATGCGCGTCGCAGGATTGGGCCGGCAGAGCCAGCCCCTGTTCATGTCGAGGATCCGGCATTGCGCTCGGGGTGCGCCCCGGAGCCGTTGCGTGGCATTTAAGGTATCTAAATACCACAAATAAGCCATTGATCGCACAACGAAATCGCCCGACCCCCTACTGTGCATGGGGTTGTTTTCCATGTTTTGAAAGGGCGCGGCGGCGTCCTGGGTGCCCACCCAGGATCGAAGCGCCTGCTTTAGCCCGGTCCGGCCTTGGCTGCCGTCCGCCGGTACGCCTTACAGCAGCGCCAGCAGCACGAGGCCGATCACCAGCACGACGAAGCCAGCCGCCGTGGCGGCGGCGAATGACCGCTCTACGTTATCCATGATGCCACCCCGCTGCCGGCGCACCACGTTTCCCCCATGGCGTCGCCGACGATACGAAATCTCGCCGAGGGGTGTGGCTCCAGTGGTGCGATCGGGTGGCCAAATTGGGACGCGTGCGGGGCCAGTCTGCGGCCTCCCGACGCGGATTTCGGTGCCGACCGTCAGGCACCCGTAAGCCTGGTCTCCTAGTCTGGCTGTGCCCGGTGGACCAACACCGGGCCTCCATACACAGTCGAGGACCCCGCTCTGCCCCGAGCGGGGTTTTCTGTTTGCAGGCACGGAGGTGCGGCAGGTTGAAAGCCGATCTGCCGGCCCTGTCAGGCTGTCGTAAGCTCAACCGGCTAGGGTCGTGGGGCTACGGTGTTGCAGCCCAGCACCTCAGCCTCCAATAACCTTTCGCCCGCTTGGCTCTCCCCAAGCGGGTTTTTTTCATGCTTGCCGGCCGCCTCACCGAGCCCTCTCCTCTCGCGTCAGCCGCAGCGAGAAGGCGCGGATCGCAGGCGCTGCGAGCAGCACGATCGGCAGCATCGCGGCCCACGCGATCAGCCACGACATCATCCAGTGCGCGAGGAAGACCGTCGCGCCAGGAGCGGGAAAGCTGGCGATGCCCGCGGCGATCAGCGAGGTCAGGCCGGACTGGATGACACCGAAGACGAAATGGGAGTAGCGGCGGGGAATGCCGAGCATGACGCGCCCATGTTGTTTGCCGTCATGAGGCCAAGCAAGGCATGTGCCGCAGCACGCAAGGAGTGGACTTCGACGCACACCGCCGGCGTTGGATCAGTGCCGCGAATCGGACAGCGGCGCGCGTCGCCTCGCTTCAGTGCAATCGGGCCGGCTCGATAGTCCTTCGAAACGCCAGAACGTGACGACGCTGGTCTCGCCGCACTCTTCGCAGACGAGCTTCTCGTCACCGAGCATGAAACGCGCGCGCTTGAAGCTCGATGAGGACGCGGGATGCCGGCAATGGGGACAGGTCAGCGAGAAATTCCGTGCACCCCAGCGCAGCACAAGATGTCTCAGCCAGCTCACACCTTCCCCTTCGTGACATCGCGTTCGAACCGTCGTTCACAAGCAGAGCATAGATACATGACACGCAAAAGTGGAAAAGTATCCACCGCACCTGTTCGCTTCGAATGGCGGCAGCAACGCGCGCCGCTTTGGGTTCCACAAGATGCGGGATGGAATCCGGACCGCGCTTCGCAGCGACGTGTCAAATGCGCGGATCTCGCGTTCCGGGGTTCTCCGACCATGAACAGGGTTCCGCGGTTCGGACCGTTGCACGGCAAGACCGGGTGAATTTGCGATGCCTTGCCCGGATTCCGTGCACGGTTTTCGGAACCTAATTTCGTTTGTTTCGGACCGCGCGCGGTTCCAAAGATTACCGTGAATTATCCAAGGCTTACCGCCAAATTTCGCTTGTCGCAGGAATAGGGCGACGCCCAACATGTTCACCGGTGATGGAGGGTGAATCGTGGAGGTGACCATGAATCACAGGGGCGTTGAGTTCACAGTTGCCACGACGGCGCTTCCCGGAGTCTGGCAGTGGCAGTTCCGCATCGGTGACGAGATCAGGACGGGCAAGACCGAGACGAAGATCGATCTGTTGGCGATCCGGCGCGTGCAGCTGCGCATCGATCGGGAGCTGAAGGCGATCGGGCGCAAGACCGCATGAATAAACGACCCGAGCCGGATGCCGGAGCCACCCGCGCCCCGCGAGGTCTCGTCCGTAGCGGCCCGGAATTGATCTGTCCCTGGTTTGGGACTGCACTGCGCGCGCCCATGGCCCGGGAGGCGGGACCATCATGTGACCGGTGCCAGCCATGCCGCTCTACTTCTTTCGAATTCGGAACGGCCGCTATTCCGGCTGCGCGGACCAGGCGACGGAATTTGCCGATCGCGATGCGGCCTGGAAGATGATGACCAGCATCTGCGCCGACATGGCCGCCGGCCTCGCGCGCAAGCTCAACGAAAATTCCGAATGGCACATGGAGCTGCTGGACGAGGCCAAGGAGCCCGTGTTCCGGATCCGCATCATCGCGGAATCCTTCGAGGAGACTTGAGGCCTAGTCGGCGCTGGGCAGCCGCCGCATGGTGAATTCGATCTCGCCGCCCGGCAGTTCGCGCCAGGTCTCGACCGCGCTCATATAGCCGGCCTTGGGGTAGCGGGCGAAGAAAGCCTCCGCCCTCGCCCGCGCCGCCGGGCGCGGCAGGGTGAAAGTCTCACGCAAGAAGCCGTCGCCGCCGCGCTCGCCCGGCTTGCCGCCCATCTTGCGCCGGCGCGCCATCCGCTCGGCGAGATCCCGCGGACGATCGGCCATGCCGTTCCTCCTCAACGCAATACGCTCTCGGAGATGTAGGAAGCAGGCCGGCAGAAGAGGAGTCCCGGCCGGAGGCATCAGCCGCCTCCGATCGGGGACAAGGTCAATTGGCGGTCGTGCCGGACTTCTTCTTGGGCGCGCTGGTTGCGGCCGATGCCTTCGGCGCAGCCGCCTGCTTCGGCGGGTCGGAACGCATGTTGCCCCAGGGATCGTTGGACGCCTTGGAGTCCGGAATCTTCTTCAGCGTTTCCTTGTAGGCCTTGTCACGCTCGGCTTCCGCGGCCTTTTCCTCGGGGGTCTTGCCTGGACCTTCCTGCAGCAAATTGAGATTGGGCATTTGCGCGTAGGCCGGTCCCGCCAGCACGGCCAGCAGCACCGCCGCCATACGGAAGAGCTTCATCATTGACTCCTTGATCATCCATGAAGGGCGGGTCAACCGCGCCTTGTCGTTCTTGTCAACGGCCCGCCAGGGCCGAATGGCGCGCTAGAGCCGGTCCGATCTGCACGATTTCGGCGCCTGCAGCCAGTCGTCCCAAATCGGGCCGCATCTGGTGCACCCGTCCAGCGCGAGACCCAGCGCTATCAACCCAAACACAAGGACACACCGACGCAACATCGCCCACCCGTTCCCAAGCCCGGTATCATATCGGGCCAAGTCAGGCATTTTCAAGCCGACAGAGCCGACCGAAGACCGGGTGACTTTGCCGCGCCGATGCGCGCAGAATAGCCGAAACATCCAGCAACACAGGGGGGACCAACAGCAATGCCATCGCAGCCAGAAGCCGGGTTCGGCATCGCTGAGGCCAGACGCATACTCGGCGAGGTCTTTGCGCCCTGGGTCCAGGATCTCAACCTCGCCGTCGAGCGCCTCGAGCACCTGCCGCCGTCGGACGTGGCGGACTGGCAGCCGGGCGCGCTCCTGCGCATGCCATTCTCGGAGCGGCTGTGCCGCAACGGCGGCGTGGTGTGCGGCCAGGCGCTGATGGCGCTTGCCGATACCGCGATGGTGATCGCGAACCTCGCCGCCAATCGCGGCTATCGTCCGATGACGACGGTCGACCAGACCACGCATTTCATGCGCGCGGTCTCCTCCTCGGATGTGCTCGCCGACGCCCGCGTGGTGCGGCTCGGACGCACCATGAGCTTTGGCCGCGTCACGCTGCTCTCGGCCACCGACAACAAACAGGTGGCGATGGTGTCGAGCGCGTTCGCGATGCTGCCGGGCTGAGCATCATCCAAAAGGAAGAGAGCCGCGTGAGCGCGCAAGGCGCTCCGCGGCTCTCCAATCAATTTCGCATCGAAGCGAGGGACCGAAGCGCGATTGCGTCCGCGCTTCGGTCAGCTTCAGGAATTACTTGCCGAGAATTTCGTCAGCCGCGGTGACGACGCTGACGGTCGGATTCTTTCCGCAATAGGCACCGAACTTCTTCGCGTTCTCGATGAACACCTCTGTGTCGATGATCGCGTTGTCCTCGTCGCCCTTGTACCAGCCGTCCATCCAGGTCAGCACGACCGCGATGTTGTCTTCGCCGCTCTCGAGGAACTGTTTGCAGGTCATGGTCGAGAGGTCCCACTTGACGGCGTGGGCGGGCATCGATGACAGCGAGAGCGCTGCGGCGAACAGAAGCGAAAGCGTGGTCTTCATCAATATCTCCATCGGCGCGTAACGCCATAAAGGAAGGGCTTGTGAGGGAAGTCGGCGGGAAGTGACTCACCGCTCCAACGTCGTAAACGAAGTCTGAAGCGCTGTGCAAGTAGCGCCAGTATTGAGTTTATTTCAACGTAATTTCTATGCACTACTTCACAATCATCGTTATGGATTAATGCGGATGATCGAGAAACGTGCAGCGCAGCGTTACCGTGTTTTCAAGGGTGGAACGATCACCTTTGAAAGCAGCGGCATCGCGTGCACGGTGCGAAACATGTCGGAAGGCGGCGCGGCGATCGAGCTCGATTCCCCCGTCATATTGCCGAAATCATTCACGCTCTCGATCGCGCGCGACAATTTCGTACGGAATTGCCGCACCGTATGGCGCAATGACAGGCGCATAGGCCTCGCTTTCGTACGATAGCGCGCGCGCGATGTGAACAACCGTTCGCATCGCATACACAACGCAGCATCATGCTTGCTTTATACGACGTCGACGACGCCAGCGCAGGCTCGCGATGATCAACAGGATGATCGCGAACACAATTGCTGACGACGACACCCAAAATCGTCCGCCCGGACGATCGATGGTGCGCGACCACAGCGACGGCCCTTCACCCGGCCGCGCTAGGCGAAATGCAACGACGCTGTCGCCGATCGAGGTGCCGACCTCGGAGTGGCCGCCCGCGCCGATCGCGACATACTGCTCGCCCTTCCAGAGATAGGTCATGGGGTTGGCGACGCCGGGCACCGGCAGCCGGCCTTGCCACAACTCCCGGCCGCTTCGCGCATCGAAGGCGCGCAGATAGGCATCCATCGCGCCGGTGAAGACGAGACCGCCTGCGGTGACCGCGAGCCCGTTGACGAGCGGCGCGCCCCACGGCAGCGGCACGCCGAGCGGCGCAAGGTCTTCCGTGGTACCGACCGTCGAACGCCAGAGGATCTTGCCGGCTTTCAGATCGACCGCGACCATCTCGCCCCAAGGCGGCTTGTTGCAAAGAAGCCCGAGCGGCGACATCACCACCGCGCGCGACATCGCGAACGGCGCGCCCTTCTGCTGGCCGAAATCATGACCGGGAGGCGGATCGAATCCAGCCGCCTCCGCACGCGGGATCAGCTTGATGAGATGAACGGCGCGGGCGGTGTTGGCGTAGAGGATCTGGTTGACCGGGTCGAAGGCTGCGCTACCCCAGTTGACGCCGCCGCCGGTGAAGGGAAACTCCGCCGTGCCTTGCGTCGAGGGTGGGGTGAACAACCCCTCGTTACGTGCCT
The DNA here is from genome assembly GCF_040547935.1 of Bradyrhizobium sp. LA6.8. Taxonomy (NCBI): domain Bacteria; kingdom Pseudomonadati; phylum Pseudomonadota; class Alphaproteobacteria; order Hyphomicrobiales; family Nitrobacteraceae; genus Bradyrhizobium; species Bradyrhizobium sp. LA6.8. The sequence goes on along the minus strand of NZ_JBEPQQ010000006.1, from coordinate 356,697 downwards.
CCGCGAACTGCCTTTCGCAAGCGGAGCGACCCAGGCCAGGGAGGAGCGAGAGCGCATCCTCAGTCGAGATTCTTTGCGATGTCAGCGGCGGCACATGCGTCGGGAATGGCTGCGTCGGCGACAGTCGTTCACCTTCCGCGCCGCCTTGCGGCACCACGCGCTCTTCCACCGGCCACACCGGCTTGCCGGTATCGCGGTCGAGCACGAAGACAAATCCCTGCTTGGTCGGCTGAATCACGACATCGCGCTGGCCGTCTCCGGTGTCGATACGCGTCAGCGTCGGCTGCGACGCCAGGTCGTAATCCCAGACGTCGTGATGCACGGTCTGGAATGCCCACACGAGCTCGCCGGTCTCGATGCGCAGCGCGACCACCGAATTGGCGTGTTCGTTGTTGCCCGGCCGCTTGCCGCCCCAAAAGTCCGGCGACGGCGAGGATGTCGGCAGGAAAACCAGCCCGCGGGCCGCGTCGACCGACATCGGCGCCCAGACATTGGCGTGACCAGCTTCGACACCGTCGCGCTTGAGCGGCTCGAAGGTCCAGCGCGGCTGGCCGCTGCGCGCATCGAACGCGCGCACCACGCCGCTTGGCGCGTCGACGCGGCGGTTGTCGCCGATCGCGGAGCCGATCACGACGACACCGCGGCCGACCGCCGGCGGCGAGGTGATCTGGAATTCGCCGGGCCAGTCCAGCTTCATGCCGATATCCGGCCTGACCTCACCGCCAGTGCCGAAACCGGCGCAGGGAATCCCGGTCTTTGCATCGAGCGCGATCAGGCGGACATCGTTCGTGCCCATGAAGATGCGCGATCGGCAGGCGGCATTCGCGGGCGCCTCATCGTCGATCCAATGGGTCACGCCGCGGCAAACATAGCGGTTGGCGGGCCGCTGATTGGTCGCGATCTTTGGATCGAAGCGCCATTTCTGCGCGCCCGTGCCGGGATCGAGCGCGATCACCTCATTGAAGGGCGAGCAGAAGATCAGGCTGTCCTCGACGAACAACGGTGTCGCCTGGAATTTGGTTCGCCGCATCACCTCGGGCGGCCGCGCCGCGAGATCGCCGGTATGGAATTCGAAGGCCCGAACCAGATTGCCGACATTGTCGGGCGTGACCTCCCGCAAAGGCGAGAAGCGTGAGCCGCCGGGATCGCCACCCCAGCTCTCCCAGGCGATGCCTGGCCACGAGGAAAACAGGAGGAGCACGATGGCGGCGGCCGACTGACACAGACGGCTCGCCAACGCCCCCCTCATTTATTTGGGCTTCTTGGCAGGTTCAGCCGGACGGGCTCCGCCCCACGGGTCGTACTTCTCCTTGGGCTCCGGAATGCGCTCGAGCGCGGCCTTGTAGGCCTTTTCGTCGACCTTGGGCTTATTGTCCGACTTCGCTTCGTTCGGCTGGCCTCTGCTGCGGCCCTGCGCCTGCGCCGACGCAGCCGTTAGTGCGAGCACGGCGGCCGCGATGACCAAAATCCGCATTGATGCAATCCCCCTCGTCTGGGGCACAAATTAGCCTGCAATCCCGTAATAGCAAATGCCGGGGGGCCGGGATTTCAGCAAATCTTGATCGGCCGGGACTTTGCCGGATCGCATTCCTGCCTATCTGTTGGCCCGCAGGGGACCTTCACGGATGTTGCGGATTGTTGCTCATGCGGCGCTGCTGGCCAGCGCCCTCGCACTCGGTTCTTGCGGCTTCGCCGACAGCCGCGCGCCGGTGCCCGAGTTCATGCGCCTGAAGGAAACCGAGCAGCCGCCTCCCGAAGCGGCCCCTGACGTCAAGCGCGTGGTCCGCGAGCAGATCAACGTGGTCTTCCTCAACACGTCCTATCCGCGGGAGGTGCACGTCGCCCCGCCCCATCGGGAGGTGCGGGGACCGGGCTGGACCGCCTGCGTCAGCGCGCAGCTCACCTCCGCCACCGGCTCCACGCTCGGCACCCAGATTTACATCGTGACGATCTCAGGGGGAAAGGTGGTCGATCGCCGCCGCGCGGAAGCGGACGACATCTGCGGGACGGAAACCTACGAGCCGATCTAGGAACAAATCACGCCGACACGCGCTCCGGTTCCGGGAAAAACCTGTAGTTCGACCCGGAACGATCACCGCCTCCCCTTCTTGTTACCCCCGAGGGCAGTTTCGGAGGAGGACACGATGAGGACATTCACGATCGCACTACTGGCTGGCGTCGGCGCCCTCGCTGCGGCGAGCGGCGCGAAGGCCGCGGACATCTATACGACCAGCGAATACGCCAACCCTGAGCTCGTTCAGGAAGTCCGGCTTGTCTGCGATGATGCTGGCAATTGCTATCGCACCCGTGGCGGCTCGCGCGTGATCGTGCGCGACTCCTACAACGCCATGCCGCGCGATCGCTATTACGAGCGTCGCACCTATCGCGACTGGGACGATGGTCCGCGCGGCGGCGTCGGCATTCGGGCGCCCGGAGTCAGTGTCGGCGTCGGTGTCGGCGGCGACCGCTGGTAGTCACTGAAGCTGTCACAAGGCAGGACCGGACGAGATCCACTCGCCCGGTCCCGTCCATGTCAGGTTTCGAGCGGATCGGCCGGCGCGACGAAGCGCGTTGACGACGGGAGCTGCGCGATGAAGCGGGCGAGCACCATGCCGGCAAACATCGCGGCGACGAAGATGAAAGCGGACGCCGAGCCGAATCCGAGCGCAGTGAGCGCAGGGCCCGGACAAAAGCCTGCGAGCCCCCATCCGATGCCGAAGATGGCGGGACCGGCGATAATTCTCGGATCGATGTCCTTTCGCGTCGGAAGGTAAAAGCGGTCCGCGAAAAACGGTCGCGCGAGTTTCAAGACACGGCTGAATCCGATGAAGGTCACCGCGACCGCACCTGCCATCACGAAGGCGAGGCTCGCATCCCACGTTCCGGCGGGAATGCCGGCGACGTCCAAGAAGTTCAGCACCTTTGCCGGATTCGACATGCCGGAGACGATGAGCCCGATACCGAAGACGAGGCCGATCGCGAATTGAATGAGGATTGCCATCGTCGTCAGCCCCAGTGCCGCATCACGAAGACAGTGGCGATGCCCGCCGACATGAAGGAGATGGTCGCGACCAACGACCGCAGCGACAGCCGCGACAGGCCACAGACGCCATGGCCGGAGGTGCAGCCGCTGCCCCAGACCGCACCGAAGCCCGTGAGCAATCCGGCGACGATCAGCACCGGCGTTCCCGCCGCGATCGTTTGCACCGGCAGGCTTCCGCTGACAATGCGCACCAGGATGGGCGCGGCGACGAGGCCAGCGACGAAAGCGAGCCGGCCGGCGAACTCGCGATCCTCGTAAGGCGGAAACAGCCGCGCCGCGATGCCGCTGACACCGGCGATCCGCCCCGTCGCCCACATCAGCAGCACGGCGGACAGTCCGATCAACGCGCCACCAAGGAGCGACGCCATCGGCGTGAAAGGTGTGGCGATCATTGTGATCCTCCAGGTCGAGAGCTTCCATCATGGCACGCCGCGGCGGCCCGAATGCTCAATGAGACGTTAATATTACCATTCGAATTGAAGCGGCGTCCCAACGGAATTTTCCAATCTTTGCGCTAAGCATGACCTTCTGAACGGGGAACGACGGGACGTGGTCGATATCGCGCATCAGGCAGCGATCAATCCGGCATCGGCAAGGGCTGCCGCGGCAACGCGCGCGCTCGTCCCCCTCACGTCCATCGATCCCGGCCAATGGCGCGCGCTCGCCCAGCGCGTGATCGAGCCGAACGGCTATTACCTGCCGGGCTGGGAGCTCGCCGTGAGCGAGGCCGCACGCGGCCGCACGGACGCCTCGGCGCTACCCGCATTCGACGGCGCGTCGGCGCGGCTGATCGGGCTGATGCCGGTGGTCTCGCTCTGGCGCGCCTGGAAGATCCCCCTGCCCGCGCTGGTGAGCGCGCATCCCTACGGCACCCTGTGCAGCCCGCTGATCGACCGCGACGCGCCGATCGAAGCGGCCACGCGCCTGTTGCAGCAGGCGCGCGAGGCCGGCGCGCATGCGCTCGTGCTCAACGACGTTGCGCTCGACGGCGCGGCGATGAGTTCGCTCAATGAGGTTCTCAATCGCGACGGACTGAGGCCGCGTATCCTCTCCTCCTACATCCGCGCCAGCCTCGACGCGACACAGGATGGTGAAACGCTGTTGCATGGCGCGCTCGGCGCCAAAAAACTCAAGGAGCTGCGTCGCCAGCGCCATCGCCTCGAAGAGCACGGGCCCGTCGCCTTCGAGGTCGCGCGCAAGCCCGACGAGATCGGGCCGGCACTCGAAACATTCCTGCAACTCGAGGCCAGTGGCTGGAAAGGCAAACGCGGCACCGCGCTGATCCAGCATGCGGGCGATGCGACCTTCATTCGCCGCGCGGTTCTTGCGCTGGCAGAGACCGCGCAGTGCGAGGTCATCACGCTGCGCGCCGGCACGACGCCGGTGGCAGCCGGCATCGTGCTACGCCACCAGGACCGCGCCTTCTTCTTCAAGCTCGGTATCGACGAACGCTTTGCGAGATATTCGCCAGGCGTGCAGCTCACGCTCGACCTCACGCGGCATCTCTGCGCCGATCCGGCTATCGCCAGCGCGGATTCCACGGCGAGCGCCGACCACCCCATGATCAACCCGATCTGGCGCGGACGCTTCGCCATCGGCGACGTGCTGATTCCGCTGCGGCGTCACGATCCGGTCGTCGCGCTCATTCACGCGGCGCTGGTTGGCCTCAACGTCGCGCACGACGGCGCGCGACGCGTGGTGCGTCTGCTCCGCAAATAAGCAAAAGCTACTCTGCCGCCTGCGCGTTGATCTCCGCCGAGACCTCGCGAATGGCGCGGGCGAGCAGGTTCGGATCCTGCGCGCCGGAGACGGCGTATTTCTGCGCGAACACGTAGGTCGGTACGCCAGAGATGCCCTTCTCGGCGGCCTCTTGCGCATCAGCCGACACGCGCGCGACGTCCTCGTCGGTGGCGAGGCGCTTGCGCACGTCGTCGGCATCGAGGCCGACATCGACGGCCGCCTGCACCAGCACGTTCACGTCAGTGAGGTCGCCGCCGTCGCGGAAATACAGCTCCATCAGCCGCTGCTTCATCTCGGGCGCCTTGCCGATCGCCTCGGCCCAGAGGATCAGGCGGTGACAGTCGGTCGTGTTGGGCTGGCGCGCGACCAGCTCGGGCTTGTAGACGAGGCCCTCCTCGCTTGCAGCCGCGACGACGCGGCCGGCAATGCCCTTATAGGCCTCGACCGAGCCGAACTTGGTGGTGAGATAGTCCTCGCGGCTGATGCCCTCGCGCGGCACCCAGGGATTGAGGAAAAAGGGACGGAAATTGAGTTTGACGGGAACGTCGGGAACGAGCGCCAGCGCGCTCTCGATCCGGTGCTTGCCGATATAGCACCAGGGGCACACCACGTCGGAGACGACATCGATCTGGAGCGGTTTCAACGTGCTCATAGCGCCTCCTTCGGGCGATGCGGGTTTGTCCCAAGATAAGCAGAACCCGCCCCGAGGCAAGGGCGCTAGGTCATAGCTGCTGCCATCTGCTTCAGCCGCTCGGCGGTGCGCTCGTCCGCCGGGAAGAATGTCTCCAGCGCCAGCTCCGACAGCGTGATGTCGACAGGTGTGCCGAACACCATGGTGGTGGAGAAGAAACTTAGTATCTCTCCGCCATGGCGCAGCTTGAAGGGAATCGCGACATTATCGCTCGACAGCGGCCCCGAGCGCGCCGGGATGGGATAGCTCTTGAGGTCGTTATAGAGCTTGATCAGCTCGGGATCGGCCGTTGCCTCGCATTGCCGGTGCAGCCGCTCCAGCAGGTGCCCGCACCATTCCGCGAGATTGACCGTGCGCGGCGCCAGCGCTTCAGGGTGAAACGCGAGCCGCAGCACGTTGAAGGGCTGGCCGAGCAGCCGCTGCGGGATGCCGTCGAGCAGCGGCGCCACCATGCGGTTGGCGGACACAAGATTCCAGTGCCGGTCATAGGCCAGCGCCGGATTGGGCTCATGCGCCCTGAGAACGAGGTCGATCGCCTGGCGAGCTGATTTCAAGGCGGGATCCTCCAGCGGGCGCTGCGGAAACGCCGGCGCATAGCCGGCCGCGACCAGCAGCACGTTGCGTTCGCGCAAGGGCACCTCGAGACGTTCGGCGAGCCTGAGCACCATGTCGCGCGAGGGCGCAGCGCGGCCGGTCTCGACGAAGCTCAAATGCCGCGCGGAAATCTCGGCCTCGCCCGCCAGATCGAGCTGGCTCATGCGGCGACGCTGCCGCCATTCGCGCAAATGGTCGCCGATATGGACGGGCTGGCTGCGTTCGGCCTGTGCCGTGGATGCATGTGCGTTCATGCTTGAAAACCTAGCATGCGGATTTCAGCCCTTCCATTACCCGCGAGGTAATGAATATTGGATGTAACCATCTGAAATCGCTTAATCTCTTTTCGCAGACTCTGCTCGACACCAATACCGGACGAGCAAAATTTGCGAAGAAGGGTGCAACGTCGCCCGCATCACGTGCGAGCTCGCCGCAGCGCAAGTGACTGCGATGAGGCATGCGCACGCTGGAAGTAAAGATTAGGGATGACCTGCACCGCCAGAGGACCGCCGGCTATGAAACGGCCGCCCCGGAAACCTTGTCGAAAAGGTGCGTTCGCTCCAGATCGATGGCGACATCTATTGGGCAATCCGGCGCCGCAGAAACACCGACTTGCATCTGCGCCGTGAATGGAAATGCGCCCACGGTTCCAATCACGAGAGTATGCGGCCCGAGCGGCTCCACGTCTTTCACCATCATGCGGACGGAGGAGCCCGATGGCGCATCTTGCCGCAGCACGTGGTCGGGCCGCACGCCGAGCACAACCGGCTTGCCGATGCTCCCTGCATAGGCCGCCTCTCGGGATTTCGGCAATCTCAACGCCGTACCCGAGGGTTCGGTGAAGATCAGTACACCGTCGCGAGCGGCAATCTCCCCGTGGATGAAATTCATGCTGGGCGCGCCCATGAAGCCCGCGACGAAGAGATTGCTTGGTTTCTCATAGATCGTGATCGGATCAGCCGCCTGCTCGATGCGGCCGCGATTCATCACCACGACCCGATCGGCCATGGTCATAGCTTCGACCTGATCGTGTGTGACATAAACGATCGTCTTGGCGAGACGGCGATGCAATGCCTTGATCTCGGTCCGCATCTCGATGCGGAGTTTGGCGTCGAGGTTTGACAATGGCTCGTCGAACAGAAACACGTCCGGGCTGCGCACGATGGCACGGCCGATCGCCACGCGCTGACGCTGCCCACCGGAGAGCTGCTTGGGCCGACGGTCCACGTATTGCTCGAGGTCGAGAACCCGCGCCACGTCCTCGACGGCTTTCGCGATATTGGCGCGCGACTCGCCCCGCGCCTTCATGCCGTAGCCGATATTCTCACCAACAGTCATATGCGGATAGAGCGCATAATTCTGGAACACCATCGCGCAATTACGCAAGCCTGGGCGCAGCTGCGTCACATCGCGATTACCGATACGAATGGTTCCGCTGGTGACCGTCTCCAGTCCCGCTATCATGCGCAACGTCGTGGTCTTGCCGCAGCCGGACGGTCCGACAAGCACGACAAACTCCTCGTCGGCCACACTCAGATTGAGCCCCTCGATGATCTTATAGGGCCCATATGCCTTGCTGACGTTCTCGATCTCGACGTGCGCCATGGATTCCTTTTTCCGTCCCCTATATCGACGGCCAACAAAGCCCGGATGATGCTCACGCATCATCCGGGGCAGTCTCCGCGGGAAGCTAGTTCTTCGGTGAGAGGCCCATCGCCGCGCGATAGGCGGCGAGCTGCTTCGCGCGGCCGAACTCATCGGTCAGGCGATTCCATTCCTTCGCGACCGCGTCCAGCGCGGCCTGCGGCGTGGTCTGGCCGGCCAGTGCCTTGCCAAGCTCAATCTCCACAACCTCGGTGTAGGAGAAATAGCCGGGCAAACGCATGTCGAGCGCAACGTTCTTGCCGTTAATGGAGTCGGCCTGGGCGCCGAGATATTCCTTGGCTTCCGTCGGCGAGAAGATCTTGCTCCACAACTCCAGATTCGTGGTGTGCGACTTGCGGTATGGGTTGACACCCGTGCCACCGGTAATCGCGGCCTTGCCGGAGACTTCAGGGCTTGTCAGCGTCTTGACGAAATCCCATGCCGCCTGCTGGTTCTTGCCCACCTTTGGCACGGCAATCTGCCAGCCTCCGAACGCCATGAAGGGTGCCGGCAGCACTGCCGGAAACTTGTCCCACTTCTTGGTTTTGGCGTTCCATATCTCGTCAGAGCCGGGCAGCACTGCAGAGCCCACCTTGCCGGAAATCTTCGATTGCTTGGGGTCGGCGGCGATCACGCCGGTGTCGCCCCAACCGATCGATTCGGCCACCTGGCCGCCGGCCACGGCGGCATTGACCTCGCCGAACGAAAAGTTCAGCGCATTGGGCGGGCCAAGCTTGGAAGCGCGAATATATTCCTCCAATCCCTTCACCCAGCCCGGATTGTTGATCTGGGCATCCATCGTTTCGGGGTCGAAGAACATCGCGCCCGGATAGTTCGGGTTGTTGGTATAGGCCGCCGCGTGGCTGAAGAAGAACCAGAATTGCTGGCCACCGCGACGGAAGGCCTCCGCCGTGCCCCAGAGTCCCTTGTCGGGGCGCTGAAAGAACTCCGCGATGTCGAGATATTGCTTCCAGGTCTTTGGTGGCGCCAGGTCGTAGCCGTACTTGGCCTTGAAGGCGTCCTTCTCCTTTGGATCGCTGAACAGGTCGGTGCGATAGGTGTAGGTGTGAACGTCGCCGTCCATCGATTGCGAATAGATCTTGCCTTCCCACACCATCAGGCGCTCACGGTAGGCCGGCTCGACATCGTCCCAATCCTTGCCGGACTGCATCTCTTTCGGCATCTCGCTGAGATAGGTGACGAAGTCGGGTAGCCAGGCCGGCGCAAAGCTGACCAGATCGAACGCCGCGTCCGATCCGGTAAGCGATGTAACGATCTTCGGGTAGAGCTCCGACCAGGGGAACTCGACCACATTGACCTTGCCGCAGGTCTTCTTGGTCCATTCGTCCGCGCCGAGCTTGAGCGCGGAGGCGATATACGGTCCGGTCTGCGACGCCACAGTCAGGGTGACGCCGGAGTAATCCGGGCTACAAGCAGCGTTCGCCTGGCTCGCGGTGCAAGCCATCGCGAGCGAGGTGGTCAGCATCAGAAACGTCCGTCGCAACATCGTCCAGTCCTCCCTACATAGGTTTTTGCTATTTGATCGCTCCGAGCAGCAGGCCCGACCGCATCATGCGGCTGAGCAGACCTGCCATGATCATCATCGGAATGATGGCGACGAGCGCCGCGGCCGAGATCGCCCACCATTCGTCGCCGCGCTGGCTGTTCTGTCCCGCCACCAGGATCGGCAGCGTCTGCCATCTGGAATTGGTCAGGAACAGCGCGAACAGGAACTCGTTCCAGACGAAGGCGAGCGTGATCATGAAAGTCGCCAGCAGTCCGTTCATCGACATTGGCACCACGATGCCGAGGAAGATGCGCCAACTTGGCACGTTGTCGACCATCGCGGCTTCTTCGACCTCGATCGGAATGGCCTCGAAGAAGTCGCGCATCAGCCAGACCACGATCGGCAGCGAGAATGCGACGTAGCACAGCGTCAGGCCGACATAGCTGTCGATGAGCTGGAAGCCGAGCCGGCCGATTTCGCTGTAGAGGAGATACAGCGCGAAGGCCGTGACGATCGGCGGAAACATGCGCTGGCTGACGAACCAGAACAGGATGTCTTCATTGCCGAGGATCGGCCCCGGCAGCGGCAGGCGGTTGGCCAGGATTGCAGCGGCAAGCGCGATCGGGAACGCCAGCAGCAGCGCCTGCGCGCGGGTGAATCCGAGCGAATTGTTGAACAGCAGATAGCCGCCGAGCGCGAGCAGGAAGAAGATCAGGCCGGCGCCGAAGCGCACCCTGAATTCGAACCGCACCAGCGCATAGGCCGCCATTGCCCCGACGGCAGTCGCGATCGCTGCCGCCGACAAGCCAACGATTGTCGAGTTCAAAAAGGTCCGGAAGAACTCGCCACGGATACCCTGATAGAGATCAATGAAGGGCTGCAGGGTCGGCGTGAAATCGACGAACGGAATATAGGTCGGGCCGCCGACCACGCCCGGCGGGGTCTTGAACGCCGTCACGACCACCCAATAGAGCGGAAACGCCGTGATCAGGCACCATGCGAAGACACCGGCCGCGACCAGGCGGCGGCTCCAGCGCGACAGTCCGGTAAGGCCCTGCCCGCTCATCGGCGCTTCTCCAGATGCGGCCGCAGCAGCGCCAGATAAGTGACGCCAATGATCGTGATGGCGATCAGGAACAGGAAGCTGAGCGCCGACGTGTAGCCGAGATTGAACTTCTTGAAACCCTCCTGATAGGCGAACAAGGTCAGGGTCTCGGTGTCCACACCCGGTCCGCCGCCCGTCATCACGAATACGGTGTCCATGATCTTGTAGCTCTCGATCAGGCGGATGAAGACGACCGCGGCGGAGATCGGCAGCATCATCGGAAAGGTGATGCCCCAGAACTGTTGCCAGGCGCTGGCGTTCTCGAGCTCGGCCGCCTCGTAGACATCTTCGGGGAGCGTTTGCAGGCCAGCCAGCATCATCAGGATGACGAACGGGGTCCACTGCCAGATCTCGACAGCGATGATGCAGGCGAGCGCCCAATGACCGTTGGTGAGGAACGGCAGGTTCGCCATGCCGAACATGGACAGGAACTGGTTGAGCGGCCCCATGGTCGGATTGAAGATCATGCGAGCAACAAGCGCGACGGCAACCGGGGCCAGAAGCATGGGCAGCAGCAAGGCCACGCGAAATAGCCGTTCGCCCGGAACGCGCGCGTTCAGCGCGAGCGCAACGCCAAACCCGATCACGTATTGCAACCCGACGGCAATAAACGCGATCAGCGTCGTCGTGAAGATCGCATTCCAGAAGCGCGGCTCTTGCAGGAGCGTAGCATAATTGCCGAACCACACGACCCGCGGCGGGATCGGCGGAACCAGGCGATAGCTGAGGAAGCTCGTGGTCAACGAATAGATCAGCGGAAAGATCGAGATCGCCAGCACGACGAGCACCGCCGGCCAGATGAAGACATGCTTGATCGGATCGTTCCGCATCATGAGCAGATCATCCCTTCAACAGGGCTTCAATCTCAGCGCGCCGCGGCATGGCAGGCGCAGTCCCCGCGCGCGTCACGGAAATCCCCGCCGTAGCGGAACCGAAGCGCGCCGCTTCCAGGGGATCGGCGCCGCCCGCAAGCGCTGCAGCGAAGCCGCCGACGAATGCGTCGCCCGCGCCCGCGGTTTCGACCACCTTGCCGGCGGCGAACGGGGGCACGTGTAGCGAGCGGTCTCGCCCGTGAAACAGCGCCCCGCGTTCGCCGAGCGTGATCAGCGCGGTGCCCGCTCCCTTGGCCACCAACGCTTCGCCGGCGCGGCGGGCGCCGGCAAGATCGCTCACCGCGATCCCCGTCAGCGCTTCCGCCTCGGTCTCATTGGGAACGACGTAGTCGCACAAGGCAAACAGGCCATCGTCGAATTTGACCGCAGGTGCCGGGTTGAACACGGTGATGCTGCCCGCAGCGCGCGCGATCTCGAGCCCGCGCTGCGCGGCCGCGACCGGTTGCTCGAGCTGGGTCACGAAGACGCGGCTGGCGCGGATCGCATCCGCCGCCGCATCGACGTCGGTGGGGCTGAGACCGTCGGCCGCTCCGCTCACCACGATGATGGCGTTGTCGCCGCGTGTCTCGTGGACATAGATGAAGGCCGCGCCGGTCGGCGCCTCCGCAGTCCTGGCGACGCGCGGTCGAATGCCCTCGGTTTCCCACGTCTTGATGGCAAGATCACCGAAGGCGTCGCGGCCGATCCGGGAGATGAAGGTCACATCTGCGCCTGCGCGCGCAGCGGCCACGGCCTGGTTCGACCCCTTGCCGCCTGGTCCCATGGCAAATCCCGAGCCGGCGACCGTTTCACCGATCGCGGGCATGTTGCCGGCCCGGAAGGCCAGATCGACGACGAAGATGCCGAGCACTGCGACGCCAGTCTTGCTCATGGTCGTCACTCTCCGTCCGGCGCGATGACGCCCTTGGAAAACAGGAAGCAGCCGTAGAAGCGCCGCTCTCCCGTGGCGATCACGCAGTAGGCCGTCTTGGCCTTTTCATAGAAGGCATGGCGCTCGACCCCGACCAGCGGCCAGGAGCGTCCCTCGGCGCGGTCGATCGCGGCCTGCACCTCGCGCTGCACGGGCGGCACCTCCTGGGGCTGGCCAACGATCTCCATGCGGATTGCGGCATCGTCGACGAACGTATCGAGCGGCAGCACCGAGAGAATGGCTTCGATCGCCTTTGCCGTACTGACGTTGTCGATGCGAAGCAGCTCGCCGAACACGGTCTGGCGCGCAATGGAGTCGGCAGGAAAATTGGTGTCGCACACCACGAGGCGGTCCCCGTGCCCCATTGCGCGCAAGGCATAAAGCACGTCGGCATTGAGCAGTGGATTGATGCCCTTGAGCATGTTCCGTCCCTCCCTTGTCTTCAAAAAATCGCCCGAACTCTGATGGTCCGGATGCCAACCCGTATCACCGCAAGGTGACGTCTTTAGTCCCCATAGGGAATCCAGATGTTCTTCACCTGCACCGCGTGGCGGAGCAGAATCGGCCCCTCGCTCGCCACCCGGTCGTACCAATCGAGCGCCAGCCCGTGGTCGACCAGCGTGCGCTTGAGGTTGCCGATCGACAGCCGCTCCGCAGCAGTCGAGGCCTCCTGCGAGCCGAACACCCAGAGCGCATCGACGTCGTCATGCTCGGCAAGGACCTTTGCGAGCGCATCGCGCTCGCCGGTGACGATATTGACGACGCCTGCCGGCACATCCGACGTCTCCAGCACCTGATAAAAATCGGTCGCTGCAAGCGGATGCCGCTCGCTTGGGACGGCGACGACGCGGTTGCCCATCGCGATCAACGGCGCCACCAGGCTGATGAAGCCCAGCAACGGGGCCTCGTCTGGACAGGCCACCCCGACCACGCCGATCGGCTCGTGCATGGCAAGCGCCACGCCGCGCAACGGCGGTGCATGGATCGTCCCCTCGTATTTGTCGGCCCAGGCCCCATAGCTGAACAGCCGTTCGATACTCGCCTCGACCTCCGCGCGCGCCTTGGCGGGCGAAACGCCGGTCATATCCCCGATGCGCCGGGCGAACTCGTCGCCACGCGCGGACAGATTCTCGGCAAGGTAGTAGAGGATTTGGGCGCGATTATGCGTCGTCGCCCGCGCCCAACCCTCGGCCGAGCGCGCGGCGGCCACCGCGTTGCGGATATCCTTGCGATTGCCCTCGCCGGCTTCGCCGAGGTGCTTCCCCTTCGGCGACAGCACCGCGCGCGAATAATTTCCGTCGGGACGAACCTGCTTGCCGCCGACGAACAGCTTGGCGGTCCGGTCGATCGACGGCGTGCCAAATCCGGCGCCGTCGTTAGAAGCCGCCGGGGACGGCGGCGGCACCTTCGCCCGCGCCTTCCGCCCGCTCCAGGCTTTCGGCTTGAGATATTCGTAGAGACCTTCCCGGCCGCCCTCGCGACCGAAGCCGGACTCGCGATAGCCGCCGAAGCCGACGCTGGCATCGAACAAATTGGTCGCATTGACCCAGACCACGCCGGCCTGAAGCTTCGGCGCGATATCGAGCGCCAGCCCGATAGTCTCGCTCCACACGCTGGCGGCAAGGCCATAACGCGTGTTGTTGGCGAGCATCACCGCCTCGTCCGGCGTGCGGAACGTCATCGCAACCAGCACCGGGCCAAAGATCTCCTCGATCGCCACGGTCGATGACGGATGTACGTTCCAAAGCAAGGTCGGGGGATAGAAGCATCCCTCAGCGGGGATCGGCCCCGGCGCCTGATACTTCTCGGCGCCCTCCTTGACGCCGGTTTCGACCAGCGCCTTGATCCGCTCGAGCTGCACCGGTGCGACCACCGCGCCCATGTCGATCGCCTTGTCGAGCGGCGGCCCCACGCGCAGCGTCTCCATGCGGCGGATGAGGCGCTTGCGGAATGTCTCTGCGATCCCTTCCTGCAGCAGAAGCCGCGATCCGGCACAACAGACCTGGCCCTGGTTGAACCAGATCGCATCGACCACGCCTTCCACGGCGCCATCGATGTCGGCGTCGTCGAACACGATGAACGGTGACTTGCCGCCGAGCTCGAGCGTCAGCGACTTCCCGCTGCCTGCGGTCGACTGACGGATCAACCGCCCGACCTCGGTCGACCCCGTGAAGGCGATCTTGTCGACACCGGGATTTTCGACCAGCAACGCGCCGGTGGCGCCATCACCCGTCACCACATTCAACACGCCGGGCGGCAGGCCGGCTTCCGCCGCGAGCTCGGCGAACAGCAGCGCGGTGAGTGAGGTGAACTCTGCCGGTTTCAGCACCACGGTGTTGCCGGTCGCCAGCGCGGGCGCGATCTTCCAGGCCAGCATCAGCAGCGGAAAGTTCCATGGGATGATCTGGCCGATCACACCGACCGGGACATGGTCGGCGAATTCGCGGTCCTGCAATTGTGCCCAGCCGGCGTGATACAGGAAGTGGCGCGCGGCGAGCGGCACGTCGAGATCGCGGGTTTCCCTGATCGGTTTGCCATTGTCGATCGCTTCCAATACCGCGAACAGACGAGCATGACGTTGCAGCATGCGCGCCAGCGCATAGAGATGACGGGCACGACCGTGACCACCGAGCTTTGCCCATGACGACTGCGCCGATCGCGCGGCGCCGACGGCGGCCTCGACATCCGCTGCGATGCCTTGCGCGATCTTGGCCAGCGTCTTTCCGGTGGCCGGCTCGATCGTTGCCAGATGCTTGCCCGAAGCCGGCGCGACGAATTTACCGGCAATGAAATGCCCAAACGTCGCGTCGTGCCGCTTCAGCCAGGCGCGCGCCTCGCCGTCCGCCTCGGGAGCGGGACCATAATCCATGGTCTCAAAGTAATGTGCGATACTCATGCTCAGCCCACGGGATGACGGTTGAAGGCCGAGTAGCGGCCGGTGACGTGATGCTCGAGCTGGCGCTCGATGTCGGCGAGCAGGCTCGAGGCGCCGACGCGGAACAGATCCGGCTCGAGCCAATCGCGTCCCAACTCCTCCTTCATCAGGAACTGGTAGTTGAGCACATCCTTCGCCGTCGAGATTCCGCCGGCCGGCTTGAAGCCGATCTTGAAGCCCGTGCGCTCCTCATAGACCCTGATCATGCGCAGCATCGCCAGCGTCACCGGCAGCGTGGCATTGACGCCTTCCTTGCCGGTGGAGGTCTTGATGAAGTCAGCGCCGGCCATCATGCAGACCATCGACGCCTTGGCGACGTTGCGCAGCGTTTTGAGGTCGCCGGTTGCGAGGATCGTCTTCAGATGCGCATCGCCGCAGGCTGCGCGGAAATCCCGGACCTCGGCGTAGAGAGCGCGCCAATCTCCGGTCAGCACATGCTCACGCGTGATGACGATGTCGATCTCCTGCGCACCGTCCCTGACGGACGCCTCGATCTCCTTGAGTTTCAGATCGTGAGGCACGAGGCCTGCCGGAAATCCAGTCGAAACCGCAGCGACCGGGATGTCATGCCCATCGAGCGCTTCGACCGCGGTTGCGACGAAGCGGTGATAGACGCAGATCGCGCCCGTGTGCAGCCCGCGCCCGGCAAAGCCGAGTGCCTCGAGGAGGTCTCTTCGTATCGGGGCCCTCGCCTTGGCACAGAGGCGCTTCACCCGTTCGGCCGTATCGTCGCCGTTGAGTGTCGTCAGGTCGATGCAGGTGATCGCCTTGAGCAACCACGCCGCCTGCGCGTCATTCTTGACGGTGCGCCGGCCCGGCAGGCTCGCAACGCGGCGCTCGGCGGCGGACAGATTGATCCGGATATCATCGACCCAGTCCATCTCGAGCGCGCGGCCGCTGTTGCGCGCGATCGGATGCGGATGATTGTGATCCCGCGCATGGGGCTGCGCCGGCACCGCGGATGGATTTGATATCAAGACGCCCCGCGCCATCGGTACGCCGCGCAATGCTAGCGAATCGGCTGAAACGGCAGATAGACTGAATGTGCCGATTGCAACATGCGATCCTCCCATCCCTTGGCCGCCGGCGCTTCTGCTGCTCCCGTCGCCGACAGCGAAACGCCTTTCGGGCCAAATGTTATTATTGTAACAGATTGACGTTGCTAAACTCACATCATTGTAAGATCATTGTCAACCGGATAAGCAAGCTCGGTGACGAAAATGACTGAAACACCGACCGCACGCCCCAGCGAGACCCGCGTCCAACGACTGCAACGGCTGCGACGCGCCGTCGAGACGAGCGGCGCACTGCATCTGAAGGACGCCGCAGAGCTGCTGAAGGTGTCGGAGATGACGGTCAGGCGCGACCTTGCCGGGCCCGAGGCGGCGCTCGCCCTGCTCGGCGGCTACGTCGTCAACGCGGCGTCGCCGACCGGGATCAAGTACACATTCGAACAGGAAATCGACCAGCACACACAGGACAAGCGCCTCGCCTGCCGATCCGCAGCCGCCTCGATCAAGGAAGGTGATACCATCTTCATCGACTGCGGCACCACGATGCAGTCGCTGGCGGATTGCCTGCCTGAGGACATGCCTCTTTCGGTGATCTGCTATTCGCTGAACGTCGCCTCGATCGTCACCCACCGGCCAGCGACGCAGGTGATGTTGATGGGCGGGCTCTACCATCCGTCGTCGCAGTCTTTCTCGTCGGATGACGGCCTGTCCTACCTGCGGCGGCTCGGGGTCAACAAGGCTTTCATCTCGGCCGGCGGCCTGCACTGGACCCGCGGCGCCAGCTGCTCGAATTTTCACGAAGTCGCCATCAAGCAGGCCGTCATCGCTACCGCGATGGAGAGCATCCTCGTGGTCGACGCCAGCAAGCTCGGCAGCCTCAAGCCGGCGTTCTTCTCCGACGTCAGCTCATTCTCGCGGATCATCGTCGGTGGCTCCGTGTCGGCAGACACGCGCAAGCACTTCCGCAGCCTTCCCGTCGAATACGTCACCAGCACAGCCTGATCCGGACGGGGGCTGGTTCGCCCGGATCAGGCTGACTGAACGATGCGCGGTCTCGGTGGATCGCGCATCGCTGTTTCAGGCTAGTTGCAGGCGGGCTTCGCCTTGTTGCAGGCATCCGTCAGCTCGGCCGGCGGGTCCTTCTTGAATACGGTCTTGTAGGACTCCAGCACATTCGACTGCGTCACCGGCAGCGACTGCACACCTACCCAGCCAGGCGTTTCCTTACCCAGCAGCGCGTTCATCATCGCCATCGCCTCCGCGACGCCCTGGTCGTAGGGACGCTGCGAGCCGGTCGCCTTCAGCGGCCCGCCCTTGGCAATCTCGATCGCCGATTGCAGACCGAGGTCGACCGTCGTCATGGGAATATCGATGCCCTGAGCCCGCATCGAGCTCAGCGTGTCGAGCGCCGGTTGATCCCACACCGCGTACAGTCCCTTGACGTCGGGATTGCCGGTCAGGAAGTCGCCCGCGATCTGCGAGACCTTCGGCGGATCGGTGAAGTCGACCTGCTTCATCTTGATGTCAGGGCGGTTTGCTTTCATCCACTCCCGCACGCCCTTGGTGCGCTCGTTGGTGCTGAAATAGTCGACGCCGAAATTGACGAGACCGATGGTGCCGGCCTGCGCCACGCAGGATGCCAGGATCTGTGCCGCGATCTGGCCATTGCCCTGGCTATCGGCCGAGACCATCGTCGCATATTCCTCGGGATGCTTCAGACCAGTCGGGATGCTGTCCATCAGCACGAGCTTGATGCCGGCTTTGGCGATCTTCTTGTAGGTCGGCGCGGTCGCGGTGAAATCGACCGGAATCGAAATGATGCCGTCCGGATGCTGCTGGATCGTGTTCTCGATATCGGCGATCTGCTTGTCCACCTGATATTCGGCGGACGCGACGCCCGTCACCGTCACGCCGTACTTCTTCAGCGTATCGGTGATGCCCTGGATCTGGAGCTGCGACCAGTCGAGGTTGACCGTCTGCATGGAGATGCCGACCTTGAAGTTCTTCTCCTTGATCTTGGCGGCGTCGGCTTCCGACAGCGCGAGCACCTCGGGGGAAGCCGCCTTTTCGCCGTGGGGTCCCTGGCCGACGATCGACTTCGGCCCGAGCTTCGCGAGATCGACACCCTTGACGCAGGTCGCGGGCACTTCGGCGCGAGCCGACGGGATCATCGAGAGGGCGGCAGCGGCCACCAACGCAGTCAAAGGCAAGGTTTGTCGCAAGATTGGCTTCATTGTTTCCTCCATTTTTCGGTCGCCGATTCACCGGAGGGCCAGCGACCTTGCCCCTACCCACGCAGCGCAATGAACTTTTTGTTCATGCGCCGCGCCTGACGTCGACTAGCGTTTCGTGAAAGCAACCGCGGCCACGATGATCGCGCCCTTGATCACGAGCTGCATCGGCGAGCTCACGCCGAGCAGAACAAGGCCGTTGTTGAGCGTGCCGATGATCAAGCTGCCGAACAGTGTTCCCAGGATGTAGCCGCGCCCGCCGAACAGGCTGCAGCCGCCGAGGATCACCGCGGCGATGACGTCGAGCTCCATGCCCTGCACGACATCTGGCCGCGCTGCATGTGAACGCGCCGACAGCACCAGCGCCGCTAATCCGGCCAGCGTGCCGGTCAGGACAAAGGCCGCAGTCGTGATCCGTTTGGTGTTGATGCCGGAATAGAGCGCCGCGGTCGGGTTGCCGCCGACCGCATAGATGCGCCGGCCGAACACATTATAGTGCAGCAGCAGGATGCCGATAATCATCGCCGCCATAGTCCAGGCGATCGGAACCGGTATGCCGAGGAACGTGCCTTCGCCAAAGATCGCGAAATAGGTCTCGTTGGTGATGATCACCGGCTTGGTGTTGGTCACCATCATCGCCAGTCCCCGCGCCATGCTCAGTGAGCCCAGCGTCACCAGGAATGACGGGATCGATAGCTGCGTGGTCAGGATGCCATTGAGCAGCCCGACCAGCGCGCCGGTACCGAGCCCGGCCGCGGCGCCCACGATCCAGCTGTTGTTGATCTGGCTCATCGCGAGAGCAGCCGCCATGCCCGACAGCGCCAGCGTCGAGGCAACCGACAGATCGATCTGACGCGCGATGATAATAAAGGTCATGCCGACTGCGATGATCGACACCAGCGTGGTCTGGCGCCCGATGTTCAGGAAATTGTCGACCGAGAGAAACCAGGGCGAAGACAGGCTGAACACGACCAACAGGATCACGAAGGCGATGTACAGCATGTACGGCCGCTCGCCCCGCAGCAAATTCTGGAGAATCTTGCGGCGGCGATCAGATCGGGTCGACGAGGCGACCACGTTGGGAGCAGTCAGTTCGGTCATGCGGGAAGCTCTTGCAAGTGGCCCGGCCCGGAGGCCTGGTACATCTGGAGGAGATGATGCAGCTCTTCGGCATCATCGATCTCGCCGCGCGACAGCGTACGAGCTACACGCCCGTTGACGATCACGGAGATGCGGTCGCAGAGCTCGATCAATTCGACGAGATCGGACGAGACGACCAGGACCCCGCTGCCGTCGCGGACGGCATTCCGGATCACGGCATAGATTTCCTCGCGTGCGCCCACGTCGACGCCGACCGTCGGTTCATCCAGGAGCAGCACGCGCGGCCGCGGATCATTCCATTTTCCGAACACGACCTTTTGCTGGTTGCCGCCGGAGAGCGTCCTGACCAGGCTGAACGCGCCTGGCGCTTTCACCGAAAGCCTGGCGACCGCGGTTTCCGCACGCCTGGCGGCGGCGCGTTGCTGCATCCAGCCCCAGCGCGAGAAATGGGGAATTCGCGGCAAGGTGACGTTTCGCTCGATCGAATGGTCCAGGACCAGACCCTGCACATGCCGGTCTTCCGGCACCAGCGCGATGCCCTGCTCGATCGCATCGGCAGGCCCTCTCGGCAGCCATCGCCGGCCCTCGATCTCGATTGCGCCGCTCTCGAGCGGCCGGAGGCCAAACACTGTCTCCAAAATCTCCGTGCGGCCGCTGCCGATCAATCCGGCGAGGCCATGGATCTCGCCCTTCAGCACGGACAGATCGACGGCGCGAAGCCGGTCGTTGGATACATCGGACAGCGACAGAACCGGCGACGGATCCAATTCACGCTTCGCGACGGGTTCGGTGCGCGGGCCCGTGGGTGCCGATCGATCGGTTCCGACGATCGCGTTCACCAGCCGCTTCATGTCGGTCTCGGCTGTGACAAACGTGCCCGCGTTAGCGCCATCGCGCAGCACCGTGACGCGCTGCGAGATCTCGAACACCTCGTTGAGCCGATGGGTCACATAGATCACGCCGACTCCGCGGCGCGTCGCCTTCCCGATCGCATCGAACAGAATCTGGACCTCATCCGATGTCAGCGAGGAGGTCGGCTCGTCGAGGATCAGAAGCCGAACCTCGCCCATCAGCGCCTTGGCGATCTCCGTCATCTGGCGATAGGCGAAAGGCAGCGAGCCGACAGCCGCACTCGCATCCAGGGGAATGCCGAGCGCGTTCAGGAACGCCTCGGCCCTGGCCATCAGCGCGCGCTGCCGGACGAAGCCGAAACGCGCACGCGGCTCACGGCCGAGCAACAGATTGTCCGCAACGCTCAAGGATTCGACGAGGCTGAGATCCTGATAAACGACAGCGATCCCCGCCTCGCGCGACTTCGCCGGGCTGTCGAATTCCACCGGCCTGCCGGCGATCTCGATCGTGCCGCTGTCGAGGGCATGAACACCACTGAGAATCTTGATCAGGGTAGATTTTCCCGCGCCGTTCTCGCCCAGTAGCGCATGGACCTCGCCGGCGCGAACCTCGAGGTTGACGTCACGCAGCGCTCGCACGCCGCCGAAGCGCTTGTTGATGCCACTGACCATCACAAGCGAGGTCGACGACCGAGGTTCTGCTGCAACCGAACCGGACAGTTCCAAACTTTCCTCCCGTCGCCCCGCAAGACGCTGGTACGATGGTGACATATTGTTATTTTTGCAACTTATCCTGTTATAATTCTATCATCTCCGCCGACCTGTCAATGGCGGATCACGTCGCGGGGCCGGATCTAGCCCTGCCCTATCTCGATTTGTGCGGTTGCGAACGTCAGACAGCCGACCTTCCCAGCGCGGATCTGTTCAACATCAGGAACGGACCAAGGCTTCACGACGCGCTCCATTCGGTCCTGGCGGCAAGCACCCGATCATCCAAGCTAGAGGAGGCAGGCCCCGCGATCGATCAGCGCAAGCGTGTGCCGACAGAAAGGTAGACGCATAGGCGACGCGTGACAGCCATGGCGATGAGGCGGCCTTAGCCAAGCACACTAGACCGCGCGCGACACTTCGCTCCAATTCTGTGGATGACAATCCCTGCGATACGTCGTGCTCGTCGCGTCATTCCTGCCGCGCAGGATTACGTTCCTCGCCCTCGATCGTGCCGGCCGACCGCATCGACCGCGACATCTATCTGGTGCTTGAAGACGTCGGCGCGAGCTGGTTGCGCCCGGCGCGAGACCGACGAGGCTGACACCAACCTCGAGATCATCCTGCAAAATCTGCGGTCCGGCCAGTACGCCTATCCGGTCCGAATTGTATCCTTCAATCCCGTCCAGGGGTAGTCGCGGGATGCGACTTCCGAGGTCGCCGACGCACTGGCTCGGCGTGCAGCCGACACCGACGCTGAGATCTCGTCGGCACTGCAGGACTTCATCGCCGCTAACGCCAGAAAGCGCTTCGGCATGCAGCCAGCGCTGCGCCTTCGACTTCAGACACGTTACAATGCCTTTTGATGTCCTTCATTCGATGGAAGCACGCTGCGTGTGCCAATCCGTCACTGACTGGAAGGCATACGCGGCGCGAGCAAGCGTATCTTCGGACAGATGCGGACCGACGAGCTGCATGCTGAGCGGCAATCGGTCCGACGCCATGCCGCTCGGCAGCGTGATGGTCGGGCTGCCCGAGAAGTCGAACACCGCGGTGAAGCGCAGGATGCTGAGCAGCACGTTCGGATCGGCGCCGTATTCGCCCATCTTGGTCAGCGTTGGGATCGGCACGGGCATGGTGGGAATCAGGAGCAGGTCAATATCGCCGAACAGCGCCGCGAGGCTGCCGCAGAACTTCAACCGCTCATGATGGATCTGAGCGATCTCGAGGCCGCTGATCGATCTGCCCTGCTCGATCAGCTGCGCCAGATCGGGACCGTATTCCGACTTCCGCGACGGATAGGTCTCGAGATGCGCCTCTGCGGTCTCGATGGAGCACATCGGAATCCACATGCTTACGAGCTTCTCGTAAGCTGGGAACTTGACCTCACGAATATCGGCGCCGAGGTCCGCAAACGTACGCTCTGCTTCCAGCAAGGCGGCGACCACCTGCGGATCGATCCCGTCCTGCGTGTAGCTGCGGTCCACGCCAATCCGTAAGCCCCGCACGCCCTCACCGATCCCCGCCAGATAGTTCGGCACCGGCGCCTGAAGGGCGGTCGGATCATTGACGTCTGCGCCCGCGATGGCGCCGAGCATGGCCGCGGCATCGGCTACGCTCCGGCACATCGGCCCGACATGGTCGAGAGAGTCAGCCAGCGGGAAGACGCCGTGGCGGCTGACACGTCCCCAGGTGGGCTTGATCCCGGTCAGCCCGCACGTCGCCGACGGAAACCGGATCGAGCCGCCGGTGTCGCTGCCGATCGAGCCAAAGCAAAGTCCCGCCGAAGTGGCCACGCCCGATCCGCTTGAGGAGGAGCCGACCCAGTAATCGGTCCCCCAGGGATTGAGCGGCGCCTGGTCGTCGGGATGATGGCTCGTATAGGCGCCCTCGGTCATTTTTAGCTTGCCGAGCGTGACGGCGCCGGCGTGTTCGAGCCGGTCCACGATCGTCGCGTTGAAGGAGGGGACGAACCTAGCGTGGATCGTGGTACCTCCAGCGGTCGGCGCGAAAGTGGTGTAGCAGAGATCCTTCAATCCGATCGGCACGCCGTGCAGCGGCCCGCGCCAGATGCCCTTGGCAAGCTCGGCGTCACAGCGCTTCGCCTGCGCCATGGCTCGCTCGGCGAGGACGAGCGCGTAGCCGTGAAACTTCTGATCGAGCTTCGCGATCCGGCCCAGCATCACCTCGGTCACTTTCGAAGGTAGAAGCTCGCCGCGGCGGAACAGCTCGGAGATTTCGATGATCGACTTGTAGTGAATTGGATCTGCTGACATCTGACTGTCCTGCTGTCGTCGGAAACGGCTTCGCCCACCGGCACCGCAGACGGCCCGGTTTCGTGACTGTGCTACTCAGGGAGCGCCTAGAACTGCACGCCGCGCGTGAGGGCACCGTCGACCACGAGGTTGGTCCCCGTGATGAAACTCGCTGCCTTGCTGGCAAGGAACACCGCACCGTTCGCCATTTCCTGCGGCGTGCCCATGCGGCCGGTCGGATTCAGCGCCAGCGCGGTCTTGTACAGCTCGGGATTGCCGTCCTTGATCTGATTCCAGACACCGCCCTCGAAATAGGTGTTGCCCGGCGACACCGAATTGGCGCGGATGCCTTTGCTGGCAAGCTGGAAGGCGAGACCTTGCGTATAGTGGATGATCGCGGCCTTGAACGTGCCGTAGGGGCCGCTCGCGAAGTCAACCTCCCGCCCTGAAACGCTGGAGATGGTCACGATCGCCGCGGCCTTGCTCTTCTCGAGATACGGCATCGCCGCATTGACCAGCCGCACGGTGCCCATCATGTCGGTGGAGAATTCCTTCTCCCAGCTCTCCTCGTCCTGTCCGATCGACAGCGCACTGACATTGGCGACCACGACGTCGATGCCGCCAAGCTTCGAGGCCATGTCCTCGACCCAGGCCTTGAGCGCCGGGCCGTTGGAGACATCGACCGAACGACCAAAGGCAGCGACGCCCTTCGCCTTGATCGCGGCGACTGCGCTATCGACGTCGGCCTGGTTGCGCGCGCAGATGCCGACATCCGCGCCTTCCGCCGCGAATGTGTCGGCGATCGCCCTGCCGATCCCCTTGGTGCTGCCGGTGACGAGAACCTTTGCTCCCTTGAGTCCCAGATCCATGTCCATTCCCTCCCTATTGACGACTTGAAAACATGCCATGCGGCCGTTCAGAGCAGGAGCTGCTCGCGGACATTGTCCTCGTTAACCTCGCCACCCGCCAGCGACTGCGCGATCTTGCCCTTCTCCATGATGTAACAACGCTCGGCGATTGCCAGGATCGTGTCGAGGTTCTGCTCGACGAAGATGATGGTGGTCCCGAGCTCGTTCCGGAACGATCTCAGCGCCTCGCAGATGTGCTGGACGATCGAGGGCTGGATACCCTCGGACGGCTCGTCCAGGATCATCAAGGACGGATTGCCGATCAGCGCGCGGCCTATGGCGAGCTGTTGCTGCTCGCCGCCCGACATCGTGCCTGCGGCCTGCCGCCGGCGTTCCTTCAGTCGCGGAAAATACTCATAGACGAGTTCAGGCAGCTTCTTGCCGCCGGGACCGCCGATCAACTCGCCGACCTGCAGGTTTTCCTCGACGGTCATCTGCGGAAAGACATCGCGTCCCTGCGGGATATAGCCGAAGCCCGCCCTCGCCCGCGCGTCGGCTTCGAGCTTTGTTACGTCCTGCTCCATGAAGCTGATCGTGCCACGCCAGGTTTGCAGCAAACCGATCAGGCACCGCATCAGAGTCGACTTGCCGACACCGTTACGGCCGATCACGCCGACAATCTCGCCGCGGGAGACCGACATGGTGACGCCCTGCAGAATCGGCGTCGCACCGTATCCCGCCCATAATTCCGATACGTCCAAAATCCGGTCCGTAGGATTGGGTTCAGTGAGCATGCGTCTTACCGAGATAAATTTCCGCGACTTTCGCGTCCTGCAAAATGCTTTCGAGATCGCCGCGTGCGAAAATCTTGCCGAGATGCAGCACCGTGACGCGCTGGGCGACCTGGCGCACGAAGGCCATGTCATGCTCGACGACAAGGACCGTCATGCCCTCTGCATTGAACGACTTGATCAGCTCGCCGGTCTTGAAGGTTTCCTCCGGCGACATGCCGGCAGTCGGCTCGTCCAGCAGCAGGAGCTGCGGCTTCAGAGCCAGCGCCATCCCGATCTCAAGCCATTGCTGCTGGCCATGCGACAGCGCACCCGCGAGCTTATCGCTGTCCGGCCCCAGGTTGAGCAGAGTCAGCAGGCGATCCTCCTCGGCGATGCGTTCCGCGCCGGACAGTCGTGCCTGGAGCGCAGTCTGGATGTTTTGCCGAACCGGCAGCTCCTTGAACACGCTCGGAGCCTGCATCTTGATGCTCATGCCTCGCTGCACGCGTGCGTAGGGACGCTCCTTGGTGATGTCGACGGTATCGAACAGGATGCTGCCCTGGCTCGGCGGGTAGAGACCCACGATCAGCTTGAACAATGTGCTCTTGCCGGCGCCATTGGGTCCGATCAGGCAGTGGACCTCGCCGGCGTTGACCGTGAGGTCGACGTCGGCGACTGCGGTCAATCCGCCAAAACGCTTGGATACGCCTTTGACTTCGACCAGCGCCATGATCAGGGCTCTTCCGACTGCAAGCGACCAGCCTCCGCCATGACGGGGCTATCATCGCGCCGCCGACGCCCGCTCCACCAGTCGGCAGCAAGCTTGCCGATGCCGAGCACGAAACCCTGCGGTGCCAGCATCACCGTGGCGAGCAGCAGCGCCCCCATCAGCACGAGTGCTGCCTGCTGGCTGTAGACCGTGATGGTCTGAAAGCCGAACAGTAGCAGGAACGATCCGACCAGAGTTGCGGTCAGATCGCTCCGTCCGGAGAAAGCCACCCATACGATGGGCATCGCCGCCGCAGGCAGGCCGATGCTGGACGGCGTGATGAATTGGCCCCAGGACGTATACAGCGCACCACTCAGCCCTGCGAGGCCGCTGCCGATCACGAAGGTCAGGAGCTGGTATTTCCGGACGTCATAACCCAGCATCTCGGCGCGCTGCGGGTTCTCGCGCGTCGCCACGATGACGTTGCCGATGCCCGAATTCACCAGCATGCGCAGCGCGAGATAGACGATCACGATCAGCGCGATCATGACGTAGTAGAGCGCCGATCCCTCGATATAGAAGTCGCCGACGGCGAGCGGGTCCATGCCCTTCATGCCGTTGAAGCCATTCAGCCGCGCCGGGCCGATGTGCCATTCCGGCCCCGCCGTCTGGCCGAGGAAGAAGGCAAGCACCAGCGTCGCAGACAGCGTCACGATCCCGAAGAAGATGCCGTTGATGCCACCCCAGATCATGAAATAGCCGAGGATGCCGGCCGCCACCATCGCAAGGACAACGGACAGCGCAAGCGCGGCGATCGTTGCGGTGCCGCCGCCCATGTTAATCGCGAGCACGCCATAACCGTAACCGGCGATGCCGAAGAACAAGGTCTGGCCGAACGACAGCATCCCGCCATAGCCCCACATCAGGCAGAGGCCGAGCGCCATGAATATCCAGATCAGGAAATAGGCGAAATTCCCCACATCATAGGAGTCGGCGAACAGCGGATATGTCAGTGCGCCCGCGAGCACTGCAAGGAAGCAGGACCAGAAGACCTTGCCACGTCCGAGCGTCTGCGGACCTTCCAGCAGCTTGAACATCACAAATTCCCTTTAGCGCCCACGACGAACCAGAACGCTGGAGAGCCCCTCGGGCAACACCCGAATGATCAAAATAACGGCGACCAGCATGCCAATCTGTCCGATGATCTGGCCGTAGCTCGCGTTTAGCGCCATCCGGATTATCGCCAGGAACACAGCGGCCGGCGCTGTTCCGAGCAGCACGTTTGCCCCTCCAATGACGACCGTAACGAAGCTTTCGACCACGAAGGTCGCCCCCATGGTCGGGATCAGCGTCATCGTTGGCGCGTAGAGCGCCCCACAAAGTCCGGCAAGGCCGGTGCCGATCCCGAAACTGATCGAATAGATTCGGCCCGTTCGCGCGCCCAGCGCCTTCGCCATCGCCGCATTCTGCATCGTCGCCCGGGCGATCACACCAAAGCGCGTCTTCATGAAAACGATGTAGAGACCGCCCAGCACGGCCACCGCGCAACCGAACAGAACCAGACGATAGGTCGAAAACGTGTAGCCGCCGATTGCGAAGCTTCCTTCGGGCGTTCCGATGCCCCGCACGGCTGAACCGACAATCAGGAGCATCGATTGCGTCACGATGAGGCTGAGCCCCCAAGTGGCGAGCAGAGAATCCAGCGGCCGCTTGTAGAAGCGCCGCACGATCAGGAACTCGACGGCGACACCGATGAGCCCCGCCGTCAGCGCGGCCAGGATCTGGGCAATCGCGAGCGGAACGCCCAGATTCACCAGGCCGACGGTGACATAGGCGCCGCACATGATGAACTCGCCATGCGCCATGTTGATGACGCCCATCATGCCGAACACGATAGCGAGACCTGCGGCCGAGAGAATGAGGAACGCGAACACGTCGGCGAACTGATAGAATACCGAGAATACTTCAGCCGACATCTTGGTCCCTTTGTCGATCCCGGCGCCGCATCGTTGCGGCGCCGGCCTTGTTCAAGTGCGCAACTCTCAATACGAGCAAAATCCGTGCCCGCCAGGCGTCACGATTTCTTCGGGAGATGGCTCGGCGTGTACTGGTCCTTGTCGTTCTTCTTGGTGAGATCGCAACCGATTTCGCCAAGCCAGTACGGCTGGATCGTCCCATAGTCCTTCTCGACCTTCACCTCATGCTTCGGCCCGACCGAGATCAGGCGCATGCGGTGCGAGGTGTGCTGGCTCTTCGGATCGATGCACACCTTGCCTTCGGGAGCGTCGATGCATGCATCGCCGGTCGCGATGACCTTGCGCATGTCGTCGAGCTTGATCGACTTCGCCTTCTCGACCAGCGCCTTGTACATGTAGAGCGCATTATAGGCATTGTAGCCCATGTCGTTGATGTAGAGCTCGTCAGGGAATTTCGCGTGCCAGCGCTTCTTGAACTCGGTAGCCTCTGGCGTGTCGATCTCCTCGAACCAATTCGCAGTCGCATGCATGTTGTTGAGCGCCGGCGGCTTGAACCGCTTGTGCTCGAAGCCGAGCATGACCTTGATCGACGATCCCATCGGCAGATTGAGGTTGGCCGCAGCCGCCTGCTCGAAGAATGAATCCTGGGCAGCGCCGACATTGATCGTGAGCAACCAATCCGGCTTCGCCTTCTGGATATTCTGGATGGTCTGCGCGAACTGCGACACGCCGAGCGGAATGAACTCCTCGCCGACGACCTCGCCGCCGAGATCCTTCATGATCTTGCGGTTCCACTCCGCCGAAATCTGACCGAAATTGTAATCGGCGGCGATGACATAGACCTTCTTGCCGAACTTCTCGACCATCCATGGAATCAGCGTCGAGAATTGCTGCTCCGGCACCGCGCCCATGCTGATCATGCTGGCGTCGCAGACACCGCCTTCATACTGGTTGGTGTAGAAATAAGGCGTCGAGGTGCGGTCGACGATGGGACGCAGCGCCTCGCGCGAGGCCGATGTGATGCCGCCGATCAGCACGTCGACCTTGTCGCGATTGAGCAGACGTCGGCCGAATTCCTGATAACGGGCGTTGTCGCCCTGCGGATCGAGATGGATCAGCTCGATCTGCCGCCCCAGGATGCCGCCGCTCTTGTTGATCTCTTCGACGGCCAGCTGCGAGCCGTGCAGCTTCGGCATGCCCATGAAGGCGAGATCGCCCGACACGTCCTCGAGCAGACCCACCTTCAACGGTGGTTCCGCGGCCCGAGCAACGGTCATTGCCGCTGCGGTACCGAGCATGGCGCCGAGCAAAACCATCCCTAACTTGCGTCCCGAACTCATCGTGATATCCCCTGTTTCTGAAAGCGACTGGATGTCATGGCTTGAGGTAATTCTTCAGGATCGATGCTCCCATCGTGTATTTAGGGTCGACCATGTTGCCGAGGCGCATGCGGCCGGCCTGGCTGAGCAGCATGTAGGCGTCGATCTCGTCGAAGCCGTAGTCGGCCGCCATCCACCGCACGAGCTCGCGATAGGCGATACGGGCCGCGTCTTCGAGCGGGCGGGCGCTGCCGATCGTCATGATGAAGTCCTTTGTCTCGAGCCGCGGCCAGGCGAAGCTCCAGTTCTTGATCAGGTCGACCTGCAACGTGACGGTCGCGCGCTGCTCCAGCGCCACGCCGGAGAGTTCGCCGTCGCCTTGCGTCGCGTGACAGTCGCCGACGTAGAGCATCCCGCCGTCGGTATGCACCGGGAAATAGATGATCGCGCCGGGGGCGACGTCGGGCAGATCCATGTTGCCGCCGTGGTAATCCGGCTGCAGCGAGGAGATCGCCTCGATCTCCGGCGAGACGCCAATGGTACCGATGAACGGCTCGTAGGGCAGCGTAATCTTGTCGTTCCAGCGCACGCCGTTCCTGTCGACATGCAGCTTTTTCACGCGCTCCGGCAATGGCGGATTGAGCAGTGCCGTCGAGCTTGTCCCGACGAGTCCGCCGAACTCAGGAATAATGCAGGTCGTGCCGGCCGGCTGCTCGCCGCGGGTCTCGACGTCGCGGATGTAGATCGCGAGGCAATCGCCCTTCTTGGCGCCCTTAACCGCGATCGGTCCGCATTGCGGATTCAGATAGGGAAAGTTCAGTTTGGCGGTGGGGCTGTCGCTCTCGCTGGTGAGCACACCGCCGAACGCATCCTCCGTCTCGACAACCACCACTCCGCCGGGGTCGATCGACAGGGTCGGCTTTGCATAGGGACCGTAGACGTAGTGGAAGCCGCCCTGCTCTTCGATCGTCAGGCTATGCGTCGCCCCGGTCGCGCCTTTGGCAACCGCACGCTTGGCCATGATGGAATTCTTCA
Organism: Bradyrhizobium sp. LA6.8; assembly: GCF_040547935.1. Taxonomy (NCBI): domain Bacteria; kingdom Pseudomonadati; phylum Pseudomonadota; class Alphaproteobacteria; order Hyphomicrobiales; family Nitrobacteraceae; genus Bradyrhizobium; species Bradyrhizobium sp. LA6.8. Next base: position 326,816 of record NZ_JBEPQQ010000006.1, on the reverse strand, counting down.
ACCAGTCTTCTGCGGGCATATGATTGGCTCCTCAACTCAGATCCCGGGATGACGCTTGTGCCAGTCGGTGACGCGCTGGAACGCATCGCCCGCGCGAACGAGGCCGGCCTCATCGAAATGACGACCGACGAACTGGAAGCCGACCGGACCGCCATTCGCAGCGAAGCCGCCGGGAAGCGTTACGGTCGGGCTTCCCGTCATGTCGAATGGGCATGTGAAGCGAAGCAGGCCTGCGATCAGCGAGGCGTCCTCGCCAAGCGACGCCATCTTGGCGAGCGTGGGCGCGGCGAATGCCTGGGCCGGCACTGCCAGGAGATCGACCGATTCGAACAGAAGGCGGACGGCGCCACGAAACGCCTCGCGCCGGAGCACGATCTTCTGATAGTCCATGCCGGACTGCTGCCGACCGAGATCGAGCAGGCCAGCGAGCGCCGGGCCGTACTCGTCCTTGCGCGCGGGATAGGTGTCCTCGTGCGCGACGGCGACCTCGATGCCGCAGAGCGGGAACCAGTCGTCGATGACCGCCTTGGGATCTGGGAACGTGATCTCCTTGATCTTCGCGCCGAGATCGGCCGCTACACGCAGACCCTCGGTCAACACCTTGGCCGCATCGCCATCGGTGCCTTCGCTGGTCCAGCGCCGGTCGACGCCGATCGTCACGCCGCGAAGGTCGCCGGACAAACTGGCGAGATAGTCAGGCACGGGCAGCGGAACCGACGTCGTGTCCTTGGGGTCCTGCCCCGCGATCACGCCGAGGATGGCGCCGCAATCGACCGCGCTCCTTGCCATCGGGCCGATATGATCCAGCGTCGCCGCAAGCTCGAATGCGCCGTAGCGGCTGACGCGTCCCCAGGTCGGCTTGAGCCCGGTGACGCCGTTAGCCGCGGACGGAAAGCGGATTGATCCGCCCGTATCGGTGCCGAGCGAGCCGAAGCAGAGGCCCGCCGCAGTAGCGACGCCGGAGCCGCTCGAGGATGCGCCGGGCCAGAGATCCGCGTTCCACGGGTTCTTCGGTGGGTCGATCTTCGGGTGATGATCGGCGTAGGCGCCCTCGGTTTGCTGCAGCTTGCCGAGGATGATGGCGCCGGCATCCTTCAACCGCGCGACTACCGTTGCATCCTCGGAGGGACGGAAATCTCGATGAATGGTCATGCCATGGGCCGCCGGCGCGCCCTTGGCCCAGCAGAGATCCTTGACCGCCACTGGCACACCATGCAGCGGCCCCTTGATCTTGCCGGAAGCGATCTCCTTCTCGGCCACGGCAGCGTCCGCGAGCGCCGAGTCAGCCATCACATAAGCGAAACTCTTGAGCTTGCCGTCGAGCTTCTCGATCCGCCCGAGCATCGCTTTGGTTGCTTCGACCGGCGACAGCTCCTTCGCCTGGATCTTCCGCCCGACGTCGACGAGTCCGAGATAGTGGAGATCTGTTGCCGCCATCGTTCTTCATCCTCGCACTCGATGTGACGCGCGGTCGTCTCCGCGCATGCGTCACCGTTCTGGCGACGCGGACGCATCGCCAGCTTCCTTGGCGGCAAACGAAAAAAGCCACCCGTCCCTCCCGAATGAGGCGACGAATGGCTCAAATGCCGCGGCTATGATCTATCGCTTAGGGGCCGCAATCGAACGAAGCACTTAGTGCAAGGAGCTGGACGTCATCGGCCAGATCGGCGCACGCGAGGTTCGACAGGTAGCCCTGTAGGAGAAAAGTCTAAGTAACTGCCCATCGCATTGTCAACGATGCTCTCTGCCTAAATTTCGATAGTGCTGCGCAGCAAAACGGCAAGCCACTTGCACTGTCATCGCCGATGATGATTTCATCTTCGCGTTGCACTACCGAAAGTCGTCAATGACAAAACCGTCTGTTCCCGTTGGCATCATCTGCTCGCAGTCCGGGCCATATCAGGCTATGGGCCGCGAGATCCTCAAGAGCGCGATGATGGCGGTCGACGAGATCAACAACCAGACGGAGTTCGGCTTCTCGATTGCCGCTCATATCCGCGATCCTCGCGGCATCATCTCCGAATACCATACGGTCTGCGACGATCTCATCCGCAATGTCGGCGTCGAGCACATCATCGGCTGCTACACGTCGGCGTCGCGCAAACAAGTTCTGCCGATCGTGGAGCGCACCGATCGCCTGCTCTGGTATCCTGCGCGCTACGAGGGCTTCGAGTGCTCCGACAACGTCATTTATGTCGGCGCCTCGCCCAATCACAACGTCCTGCCGCTCGTCCGGTACGTGCTCGACAATCTGTCCCGGGAGATCTTCTGCGTCGGCTCCAACTACGTTTGGACATGGGAGACCAATCGCGTCACCCGGGAGTTGGTCAGCGCGGCAGACGGCCACATCCTGGCCGAACGGCTGCTCGAACTCGGCGAAAGCGCCGTAGGGCACATCGTCGACGAGATCGTCCGCCGCAAGCCGCCGATCGTCTTCAACACGTTGGTCGGAAGCTCGAGCTACGACTTCATTCGCGCCTTCCACGCCGGCACCAAGGCCGCCGGGCTCGAGATTCCGATGCTGAGCTGCAGCCTGTGCGAACCGGAACTGTCGATCGTCGGACCGGCGTCGGCCGGCTGCATCACGTCATCGGCCTATTTCGAGAGCATCCGCCTGCCGGAGAACCGCGCATTCGTTGCACGCTGGAAGGCGCGCTATGGCGACGACAGCAGCCCTTCGGTCGACGGGCAGTCCGCCTATGTCGCCGTCTATCTGCTGGCGCGCGCGTTGCAGCGCGCTGGCACATCGAGTATCGCCGAGGTGCGGCGCGCCGCGGCCGGCCATCGCTACAATTCGCCGCAAGGACCGGTCTGGATCGACGGCGGCAACAATCATTGCGTCCTTACACCGCGGCTTGCCGTTTCCAATCCGCGAGGACAGTTTGATATCTTCTGGGAAGCCGACGCGCCTGTTAAGCCTGATCCTTACCTGACGCAGCTCGACGTTGCCGTCAGCCCTTCGAGGGAGACCTCGGCGGGCGGCGCATTGCCGAATGCGCCGCATTTGCGGGTTGTAAAATGAGCAGACCGTCTTCATTTTCGCTGCGCGGGCGTAAGGCAATCGTCGCCATCAAGGACGAACGCGACGCAACCATCGTGCGACGCCAGTTCGAGCGTCTTGGGGTCGACAGCATCGCGTGGGAGCCGACAGAGGCGATCGACTTCGCGCCGGATCTGGCGTTGATCGATGACGAGTTCCTGCCTTTGACGCAACCGGCACGACGCGCGTTCTCGGGACGCTGCCCGGTCATCGCCCTGCTCGGCACCGAAACGCCGAGCCGGCTGAAGCTAGTGTTCGAGCTCGATCCAGCCTCGTTCCTGGTCAAGCCGTTGCGCTCGGCCGGCATCTACGCGGCGCTCGTCATGGCAATCGAGCGAAGCGAACGCACCAGCGAATTGAAGCAGCAGGTGCTTAAGCTCGAGCAGCGTCTTCGGTCGCGTCGCGTCGTGCTCGCCGCCGTTCTCCAGGTGATGCACTCGCACGCGCTCGCAGAACCAGCCGCCTTTGCGCTGATCCGCAAAGCCGCCATGGAACAACGCAAGACGATCGAAGAGCTTTCGGCGGAGATTACCGCCAAGGGCATGCTCCCGCGCGCAACCGGCTAGCTCACTTCCATACGTGTGTATTCCTCACCGCCTCGGCAAAACCGCGTATCGTCGGACGCGGCGGCCGCGCCTCGCAGAAATTTGCCCGAGCGAGAATTAGGAAAGAATTTCACTTCGATTCCATCCTCCGAGGAGGGCGGAAGCCCTACCACCCACAACGCCCCCGAGAAAGACGCCGAGCCCCTCCGCAGGGGCGGCTTTAATCGGCCGATCTCCCTCTATGCGACTTCCAACGCCAGTAGCAGCGAAAGCCGGCCCTGTGCCGCCGCACGAGCGTCTCGGGCGGATGATCGTGAGAACCATCAGGATTGATGGAGAACGGAGCGGCGTCAGGGAGAGCCTGTTTCGGCCGACGGCAGACTGATGATCCGCGGCGCGCCGACCTCGCGGGGCAATGGCGCGCCGAGCACAAGTGAGAGCCGATACGAGGCGTCGGTGAGCCGGGACGCCAGCGCCTGGAGGTCGGCCTGACGGATGCGTTCGATTGGGCCGCTCACGGTCATGGCGCCCACCAGCGCTCCGTCGTGGCCGAAAACGGCGGTGGAGAGGGAGGCCGTCACAGCGTCGTAGATTCCGGAACTGACGAAGACCTGCACGCCGCCATCCGTGCGGTCTGCCCAGCGCGCCGTCCGCAGCACTTGTCCCGTCGAGGTCAAATCGAGTGGCGCGAGATTTGTGGGCCGCGCGACGTCGCGCACGAGCTGCGGCGAATCCACCCGAAACAGACAGAGCCGGCTATCGCGTTCGCGCACGTGGAACGCACTGCTCTCCAACGTCTCCTGGCTTAGCCGCTGAAGGACCGGCAGCACATGCTGTTCGAGATTGAAATTGGCCCGATAGGTGGTGCCGAGCTGGAATGTCTTTGCGCCGAGCGCGTAGCGGCCGTCGCTGAGGCGGACGACGTAGCCGGCTTCATCCAGCGACACCAGCGAGCGCATCACGGTCGGTTTCGCCAAGCCCGTGATCTTGGCGATGTCGGCCAGGCTGCGCGACCCGGCTCCAGCGAAGGTATCCAGGATCGCCAACGCCCGTTGCACGGCGGCGACCCCTTGCGTCTTGGGCATCGAAAATCCCTGTCCTGCCGATTTTCGGTTGACCTCGGCTCGTCACCGTTACACTATGCGTAACGCCGTTCCATTTTCAATGGGGTTGATATGGCCGTAGGGTTCAGGATCCTTTCCCGCAAGCGTGTTGTCGCAGGCGAATGGGTCGAACGGGCTCGCGCCCTTCCGGTCGCCAACATCAGCGATGTGATGTCGCGTATGGCCGCGGGCGGCGCCACGCTCCGGCCGATGCATGCGGCTGGCGGCATGGCCGGTCCCGCTTTGACCGTGAAGACGCGCCCCGGCGACAATCTGATGGTCCACAAAGCGCTCGACATCGCGGTTGCCGGCGACGTCATCGTGGTCGATGCGGGCGGCGACCTCAGCAACGCAATCTTCGGCGAGATGATGCTCGCGCAGGCCGCCCGGCGCGGCGTCGCCGGCATCGTTATCCATGGCGCGATCCGCGATGCCGCTGCGATCCGGGCAAACCCCCTTCCCGTTTTCGCGGCGGGTGTCACCCATCGCGGTCCCTACAAGGACGGTCCGGGCGAGATCAACGGACCGATCGCGATCGGCGGCATGGTCATCCAGTCCGGCGATTTGGTGCTGGGCGACGACGACGGCGTGCTAGCCGTCGCCATCGACGATTGCCGAGCGGTGATCGAGGCAGCCGAAGCCAAGCAGTCTGCCGAGACCAAGCAAATGGCGGCGATCGAAGCCGGTACGCTCGATCGTAGCTGGGTCGACGCCTCGCTCCGACGTCTCGGCTGCGAGATGCCAGAGGTCTAGCGATGGCCGGGCGTACGATCTCCGAGAAGATCCTCGCTCGAAAATCCGGGCAGGATGCGCACGCCGGGGACCTCGTGGTCTGCGAGGTCGATTGCGCGCTCGGCACCGACGGTTCGGTCCCGATGGCGCTCGACTATTTCAAGGCGATGGGCGGAGAGAACGTGCGCGATGCCGCCCGATTGGTCTTTGCGCTCGACCATTACGTGCCGCCGACAAGCCCGCAGACGATCGAGCTGCACCGCGTGATGCGGGACTTCGCCAGGCGGTTCAGCGTCACGCTGCATGAAGCCGGTGAAGGAATCGGTCACCAGCTCATCGTGGAGACGGGCCGCGCTCTGCCGGGTGGTCTGGTCGTCGGAGCCGACAGCCATGCCGTGACATACGGGGCACTGAATTGCTTTGCGACCGGGATCGGCTCGTCCGATCTCGCCGCGGTCATGCTGTGTGGCCGGATCTGGCTGCGCGTGCCGGATTCGATCCGCGTCGTCCTGACCGGACAACTGCCGAGCGGCGTCTATGCGAAGGATATCGCACTGGCCCTCGCGGGCATGCTCGGCGCTGACGGTGCCGCCTATCAGGCACTCGAATTCGCAGGACCGGGTGTCGCCACCCTCGCGCTGGAGGACCGCCTCGTCCTGAGCAATCTTGCAGTCGAGATGGGCGCGAAGACCGGCATCTTCCCGGCCGATGCTGAAACCGTCGCCTATCTGCAGGGCCGCACCGGCCGGGCTTTCGAACCGGTCGCAGCGGATCCGGATGCGCACTACAGCCGGACCGTGAAGATCGCGCTCGACGCCCTCACGCCGCGGATCGCGTTGCCGCACCTGGTGGATCAGGTCGTGGCGCTCGAGGATGCGGCCGGCACGCCGGTACAGATGGTCTATCTCGGCACCTGCACCGGCGGCAGGTTACGCGACTTCCATCAAGCCCTCGCCGTGCTCGAGGCGGGTGGAGGCGTCGCGCCCGGCGTGCAGCTCGTGGTCACGCCGGCATCGCGCGAGGTCCGCGACGCCATGGCGGGCGATGGCACGCTCGACGCCCTGATCGGCTTCGGCGCCACCGTGGTCGAGCCGGGCTGCGGCTCCTGCTGCGGGACCTGCGGGGTGATCCCCGCAGACGGGGTTTCGGTGATCTCGACCGCCAACCGCAACTTCAAAGGCCGCATGGGCAACGCCAAGGCATCGATCTATCTCGCCTCCCCGGCAGCTTGCGCAGCCGCCGCGACCCGCGGTGCCGTAACCGATCCTCGCGAGGTGTCGCGATGACAGCCCTGCGAGGACGCGCGCGACTCGTCGGCGACGACGTCAACACCGACTCCATCATCAGCTCGACCCGCAAGCGGGAGAGCCTCGACCCCGCCGTTCTCAGGCAATTCCTGTTCGAGCATGTCGATCCGACATTTGCAGCCTCTGTGCAACCCGGAGACATCCTGGTGGCGGGCAAGAATTTCGGTTGCGGCTCGGCGATGGAGGTTGCCGTCACGACCGTGCTCGGGGCCGGCATTCCGGCGGTGATGGCGCGAAGCTTCTCGCGCACCTACTACCGCAACGCGATCAACAACGGCCTGCTGCCGCTTGTCTGCGAAACCGGCGAGATTCGCGAGGGCGACATCCTGATCTCCGACGGCACCGGCGCAATCCGCAACGAACGCAGCGGCGAGACGCTCAGCCCGGAGCCGCTGCCGCCGATCATGCTGGCGATCCTGCACGCGGGCGGCCTCGTTCCCTACATGCGTCAAAACGGTGACTTCAAGCTATGACGACCACAGACACTCCGAGCGCCATTGCTTCGACGGGATACCGTCTTCGGCTTCCCGGTCCAACCGAAGTGCCCGAGCGGGTGCGGCTGGCGATGGCTCGGGTGATGGTCAACCATCGCGGACCCGAATGCCGGACTGCAATCGGCGAGGCGGAGGAGATGATCCGCCCGATTTTAGGCACGACGAACCGCATCCTGTTCTTTGCGAGCTCCGGAACCGGCGGTATGGAGGCTGCGCTCGTCAACGTGGCCGGACCGGGCCATCGGATCCTCGTAGTCGAGCATGGTCAGTTCGGTGAGCGTTTCACCACGATCGCCAAGGCCATGAACATCACCGTCGACACGGTCGCAATCGAATGGGGCCAGGCGATCGATGTCGCCGCGGTGGAAGCCCGATTGCGCGAGCACACCTATCGCGCCGTCGTCGTCGTGCACAATGAGAGCTCGACCGGGATCGTGGCCGATCTCGCGGCGCTTGGCGCACTGGTGCGCGACCGGCCAACGCTGCTCATCGCAGACTCCGTCAGCGGTCTCGGCGGCATCGCGATGCGGCAGGACGAATGGGGCGTCGACATCGTTGTCTCGGCCTCGCAAAAGGCCTTGATGTGCCCGCCCGGCCTCGCACTTGCCAGCGTCAGCGCCAAGGCGTGGCGCGTGATCGGGCAGGACGAGCAGCGATCGGCCTTCTACTGGGATTTCCGTCGCGCGCTGAAATCCGCAGAGCAGAACGAGACCGCGTTCACGGCACCGGTGAGCCTCATCTATGGCCTGCGTGAGGCCTTGACGATGATGCACGAGGAAGGCTTCGCCAATGTGCTCGCGCGCCACAAGAAGCTCTCCGCCGCGTTGCGCGCCGGCGGCGCGGCGCTCGGACTCGCAGATTTTTGCCGCGATGAGCCACGCTCGAACACGGTCGTGGTTTTCAAAGTCCCCGACGGGCTCGAAGGCGGAGCCATCGTGCGGCAGCTCTACCAGGATCACCGCACGGTGATCGCAGGCGCCCGCAACCGTCTCTCCGGCCGTGTCATCCGGTTTGGCACGATGGGTGCTTTGAGCGCGGGGACCATTCTGACCGACCTTCTGCATCTCGAGGACGCACTCACGAAGTTCGGCCTGCCGATCGAACCCGGCGCCGGGCTCAAGGCGGCCACCGAGTACCTCGCCGCAACCGCATGAGCAATCGCTGAAACCACGAGGGCGAACCACGATGAGATCTCCTGCCTCCATCCTCGCCCGAGTCGTGACGCTCGCGGCATCGCTGTTCGCGGCCGGGCTGGCCTCGGCCCAGCAGAGCGTCGTGCTCTATTCGGCCAACGACGACACCGTGAACAAGCTTGTAGCCGAAGGCTTCGCCAAGGCGACCGGAATCAAGGTGGACGTGGTCTCGACCGGATCAGGTGTGCTGGTGCGCCGCGTCGCGTCCGAGGCCGCCAATCCGCAGGGCGACGTGATCTGGGGCGTCAGTGCGACGCTGCTGCGGCTGGCGAGCCCGCACCTTCAGGCTTACGCGGCGAAGGGCCGCGAAGCCGTGCCGGCGCAATTTCGCGATCCAAACGACCTTTGGCTGGGCACCAACATCCAGGTCGTGGTGATCGGCCAGAACACCAAGGCGATCGACAAGGCCAGCGGGCCCAAAGCCTGGGCAGACCTCCTCGATCCGAAATGGAAAGGCAAGCTCGCCTTTACCGACCCTGCCAATTCCGGATTCTCATACGCGGCCGCGACCACGCTTCTCTCGCTGTGGGGCGCGGACGACGCAGCCTGGACCAAGATGGACGGGCTGCTTGCGAATGCGAAGGTGCTCAACCGCTCGACCCAGGTCTTCGACGGGATCGGCAGCGGCGAATATCCGCTTGGCATCACGCTCGAATATGCCGGCTTCCTGTGGGCCCATAACGGTGCGCCGGTGAGCGTCGCCTATCCGGCCGAGGGCACCTATGCGGGCGTCGAGGGCGCGGCCATCCTGAAAGGCGGACCGAACCCCGAGCCCGCCAAACGGCTGGTCGACTATCTGGCCAGCAAGGAAGTCCAGGAGATGTTGCTGAAGGCGACGTTCCGGCGCCCTGCCCGTCAGGATATCGAGCTCGAGGCAGTCGCACCGGGGATGCTGCCGTTCTCGGCGGTCAAGGTGCTGCCCTATGACGACACCAAATGGGAAGCGGCCCGTCGCGACACCCTCGCGCGGCTGAAGACCACGATCCAGAACACGCGCTGATCCGATGACCGCGATCCGGATTGAAAACCTGACCCGCACCTTCGGCGCGGTGCGGGCCGTGGACGACATCTCGCTCGACATCAAGCATGGCGAGCTGTTCACGCTGCTTGGGCCGTCAGGCTGCGGGAAGACGACGTTGCTGCGCATGATCGCAGGCTTCATCGACGTCGAATCCGGCTCCATTTGCTTCGACGGCCGGCGCATCGATGCTCTGCCCGCGCATCGCCGCGACACCGGCATGGTGTTTCAGAACTACGCGATCTTCCCGAACCACACCGTCGCCGAAAACGTGGCCTACGGGCTGAAGGCCAGGAAGGTTCCGGCTGCCGAGATCGCATCGCGCGTCGACAAGGCGCTCGAGCGGGTGCGCCTTGCAGGTTACGGTCCGCGGTCACCACACCAGCTCTCCGGCGGTCAGCTGCAACGCGTGGCAATCGCCCGCGCACTCGTGATCGAGCCCGCCGTGCTCCTGTTCGACGAGCCGCTGTCCAACCTCGACGCGCAGTTGCGCACCGAAATGCGGATCGAGGTCCGACAGCTGCAGCAGGCGCTCGGCCTGACTGCGATCTACGTGACGCATGATCAGGAGGAGGCACTCGCCATCTCCGATCGCATCGCCGTCTTGCGTCACGGCAAGATCGAGCAAGTGGACACGCCGGAGCGCATCTATCGGATGCCGCAGACTGCCTTCGTCGCCGAATTCCTCGGCTCGACCAATATGGTGCCGGGCATCGCGGGAGCTTTCGACGGCCGTAACACTCCTGTCGCAGCAGCCGGAACGGAATTCACGGTCAGAGGCGAGGTCGCAGCGCCGGGCGCGCCGGTGTTGCTGTCGGTCAGGCCGGAGGCCCTGCAGCTGCGAGACGGTTCCGGTGGCTCGCTTGTGCATGCGCGTCTGGCGCTGCGTGAATTTCTCGGCCCGGTACAACGCCTCCACGCAACCCTGCCGGACGGCACCCAGATTCGGATCTCGGCGCTCGGCGGCCAGGCGCTCGATCTCTTGCCCGGCGCACCGCTCACCCTTGCCTACGACCCTGCCCAGATCACGGCGTATCCAGCGCAATGAAACGCTTCGCCACCATCGTGACGCTGGCGGCGTTGGTGCTGCTCGCGGTGTTTCTGCTCTACCCGCTGGCGCTCGTCCTGGATGCAAGCTTTCGGATCGACGGCACGGGCGGCCTGACACTTGGGAACTATGCGGCGATTGTGAAGAGCCGCTACTATCTCGGCAGCATCGGCAACAGTCTGCTTTGCGCCGCGCTCGCGACGGCCTTCGCATGCGCGATCGGCATCCCGCTCGCCTTCTGTCTTGCCCGGATCGACATACCGGGCCGCGCGCTGCTGCTGACGCTTGCGTCCTTGCCGCTAGTCCTGCCCTCGTTCGTCAGCGCCTACGCCCTCGTGCTGCTGTTCGGCCATGCTGGCGTCGTCACCACCGCTCTGCGCGGGATCGGCATCCCGATCGGATCGATCTACGGCGTGCCCGGCATCGTCATCGTGTTCACGTTGACGCTCTATCCATACGTCGTCATGCCCGTGCTGGCCGGCTTCCAGGCCGTCGACGCCTCGATGGAGGAGGCAGCCCGCAATCTCGGCGGCTCACGGCCCTATGTGATCCGCACCGTGCTGCTGCCCATCGTGATGCCGGCGATCCTTGCCGGCGGACTATTGGTGTTCATTGAGGCACTGGAGAATTTCGGCGTGCCAGCGGTGCTGGCTGAGGACCGGCCGTTCCTGGCCGTCGACATCTTCAAGCTGTTCGCCGGCGAATCTGATGCCAACCCGGCCGCGGCGGGCGCACTCAGCGTGCTCCTGATCGCCTGCACGGCGATCGCGCTGCTCGTTCAGCGGCACTACCTCGGCAAGCGCCGGTTTTCGACCAATGCCCGCAGCGCGCCCGCGAAGCTGCCTCTGACGCCGGGACTGCGGCTCACGGCCACGATCGTGAGTTGGGGCATTGTGATTGCTTCGCTGCTGCCGTTCGCGGCCGTGTTGATGATCTCCCTCCTGCGCTTTCGCGGCCCTGTCCTGACCTGGGAGTTCGGATTGGGCAATTACGCCACCCTATTGTCGGGCTCCTATCGGCCGCTGCTCAACACGCTGACGCTCGCCAGCATCGCGGCCGTCGCCACCATGCTGATCGGCGCCCCGATCGGCTATGTCGTGGCCCGGCACCGCTCGCGCCTGTCGGGATTGCTCGATTTCGTCGGCATGGTGCCGTTTGCGGTCTCGGGCACGATCCTGGCGATCGGGCTCATCATCGCGTTCAACAGCGGTCCCTTGATTCTGACCGGCGGCTGGCTGATCCTGGTCATCGCCTATGTCGTCCGCAAGCTCCCCTTCGCGATCCGGTCGTCCTCGGCAATCGTGCACCAGCTCGATCCCTCGCTCGAGGAGGCCTCGATCAATCTCGGGGTCTCGCCGAGCAAAACCTTCGCGACCCTGACGGTGCCGTTGATGACGAGCGGCCTTGTCGGCGGGCTGGTGCTCGTCTGGATCACGGCGGCATCCGAATTGAGCGCGACCATTGTGCTCTATGCGAGCGGCTGGGTGACCACGACCGTCGTGATGTACCATGCCATCGAGGGCACCGGCGCGGGTCTAGCGGCCGCCGCGGCCGCGGTGCTTATCCTCGTCACCGCAATCCCGTTGCTCCTGATCAATCGGCGCATCAACAAGCAGGAATCAACCGTGATATGACGGCAGGACAGGACGGTATGAACGAAGCAGCCCCGACGCTCCCGAATTTCCGCAGCGACAATGTCGCGCCGGTCTGCCCCGAGATTCTGCGAGCGATCGCCGAGGCCAATCGCGGCCCGGCCGCCGCCTATGGGGACGACGATTATTCGAGATTGTTGAATGCGCGCTTCTCGGAGCTGTTCGAGACCGCGGTCACCGTGTTCCCGGTCTCGACCGGTACGGCGGCCAACGCCTTGTCACTCGCGAGCTGTGCGCGGCCCTATGGCGCCATCTATTGTCACGAAGAGGCGCATATCCACACCGCGGAAGGCGGCGCGACCGAAGCCTTCACAGGCGGCGCGAAGCTCGTCGCCATGTCCGGCCGAAACTTTCGGATCGAGCCGTCGAGCCTGCGCCAGGCGCTGGGCCAGGCGGCCTGGGGAGTCCGCAATCGCTCCCAGCCCGATGCGGTGTCGATCACTCAGGCCAGCGAATATGGAACAATCTATCCCCTCGCCGAGATCGCCGAAATCGGAGCAATCGCCCACGACAGGAATCTGTCGCTGCACATGGATGGCGCCCGGTTCGCCAACGCGCTGGCGCGGCTCGATTGCAGCCCGGCCGACATGACCTGGCGCGCTGGCGTCGACATCCTGTCCTTCGGGGCGACGAAGAACGGGGCGATGTCGGCGGATGCGATCGTGGTGTTCGACCAGGATCTCGTCGAATCCCTGTCCTATCGGCTTCGCCGCGCCGGCCAGACCTCGTCGAAGATGCGCTTTGCGTCTGCACAGCTGCTCGCCTACGTCGAGGATCGCCTTTATCTGCGGCTCGCGGCGAAGGCCAATGCCGTGGCCGCGCGTCTTGGAGCGGGTCTCGCTGCGCTACCCGACGTTCAGCTCATTGCGCCAGTGGAAGCCAATCTGGTTTTCATCAACCTGCCCGCTTTGGCCATCAACCGTCTTGCAGCGAGCGGGCTGCAATTCGCGCGACGGGGCCAGGACGTAATCCGGTTCGTGGCTCGCTTTGACAGCACCGAACAGGAAGCCGACGAGGTCATCGCGCTCGTCCATCGCGCGATCGCAGGAGGCTGAGAGCGATCATTCCTTAATCGATCATTCTGCAGATAGTTGCCCCGCCCACCGTCACCCACGCGTCTACAGCCTTCCAATTTTCGATTGCAGCTCCTGCGCAACAAGAGCATCGCTTGGCAAGCGACACACGCTCAACCAACTGCCACGCCCGTTAGGGCGCGTGATGTCTTGCCGGTAGAGCCTGCCGAAACGCTTCTTCAAATAACCGGCCCATCTTTCTAGTAGAGCGATGGTCTCGGGACTGCGCACGGTGACCAGCCTGCGCGCGCCTCGCGAACTGCATCGAACACCTTAGGACTGTCGCGAACGGGCGCATTCTTTACCCGCGAGGTAATCGAATTGGCCCCCGCCATGGCGCATCTTCGGTCGCAACAGGAGATGACCATGATCGCGCTGCTGATCTACCGGACCATCGCAGACCACCTTGTTCCCTGGGCCGTGACGCTCGCGACCCGCATGCTGGCACGCAGCCTCAACATGCCCGAGCCGCTGGTGCATTCGACCGGCGACTATGTCGTCGCGCAGGTCACAGCCTTCGAGCACGGCGTCGGCAAGAGCCTCTGCCCGTTCCGCATCGCCCGCCTGCTCCGCGCCTGGTGGCACGGACGGCACTGAATTCACCCCCAAGCCCAACCCAACCATGGAGACCACGATGATCGACGCATCCACCTTCCTGCGCCGCGCGCTTCTCGCCGACGCCATCTTCAGCGGCGTCGCCGCCCTCGGCTTCACCTTCGGCGCCGGCGCGTTCGCATCGCTGTTCAACCTGCCTGAAGCGCTGCTGCGCGAGACCGGCCTGTTCCTGATCGCCTACACCGCGCTGGTCGGCTGGCTTGCCTCGCGTGCCTCCATGGCGAGGTCGCTCGTGCTGCTGGTCGTGGTCGGCAACGCGGCCTGGACGGTCGGCAGCATCGCGCTGCTGTTCTCGGGCGCGGTGTCGCCGAACATCAGCGGCGAGCTCATGGTCGTCGCGCAGGCGATTGCGACCGGCGTGTTTGCCGAGCTGCAATATGTGGGATTGCGGAAGAGCGGGAGTGTGGTGGCGGTGTGAGGTTCGGCTCGACCGGCACACCACGCGCAGTCGTCGTCCGGCCTGGCCGGGCGACGCAGCATTCCAGAGAAAGTAGGCGTATGGCTGCGGCGTACTGGATGCCCCGGTCAAGGCCGGGGCATGACAGCGGAGATGGGGCTCGACCTCGTGCTATGCTCGCGCGCGACCGTTCTTGCCAACGGCATGGCCGTTGAGCTTCTTCTTGCCGGCCTTCGCGCCCGCCTTTTTGGCCTTGGCTTCCGTGCGCGCCTTCACCTTGGTGCGTTCGGCGCGGGCCTCGGCGCGCAGCTTCTTGCGCTTGGCCTCGCAGGAAGGGCATTTGCAGCCAATCGGCTTCAGATAGGCTTTGAAGTAGTCGGTGCCGTAATCGTAGTTGATCTCGTCGCCCGGCTCGATGTTCCTGATGGCGCGGATGAAGACCTTGCGCTCGCGCGGCCGGACGTCGGACTCGGCGTTGGGGCGGCAGGAATGGTTGATGTAGCGGGCGAGGTTCTTGCGCACCGACCCGTCGATGGTCCAGCGGTTGTTGAGCTCGAACAGATATTTGTTCTCGATCTCGTCATGCGCGGGAATTCTGGAGTCCAGGATCGGTCCGAAATAACGGATGATCCGGGTCCCCTTCTTGATCGGCATGGTGGCGAAGAGGCCAAGTCCGGTCTTGGAACGGCCGACGCGATAGGATTTGCTGGAAGCGATGGCTGGCATGATCGAATGAGATATGTCGCGGACGAAGCGCGGTAGGCGCAGCGGAAGGCGCCCTTCTAGAACGATTCCGCGCCGCTGTCAGGTACATCCCGCCTCTGTTTGAACCTTGCCCACAATGAAGACGTCTGATGGAGGGAGTTCCCTCTGTATAAGGCGTCGTCATGAGGCGTATCGCGTTCCTTTGTCTGACCGTGCTGCTGACTTGCCTGAGCGCGGGTCACGTCGCCGCCCAATCCATGGGCAGCACCTATTCCTCCACGGCGCCAAAAGACTGCCGCCAGATCGGCAAGCCCAGCGAGCTCGACGGCAGCACCACACGGGTCTGCCCGGGAAAAAACGGCCTGATCGTGCTGATCGCCGAGGATGATCTGCGCGAAATCGTCTCGGTCGGCCGCAACCGCAAGGCCGCAGCGGAGGAACCGGCGGCAAAGGTCTGGTTCGCGCCATTCAATTCGTCGGAGGCCACCGTCGAATGGCGTAGCGCGGGCACCAAGCCGATTGCCATGATCCAGCGCTGGCACATCGCCGATGGCACCGATCCCGACAAGCAGGGACGGCCGAACACCAAGGCCATGCTCGTGGTGACGCGGCTGCCGCCGGGGCCGGTCTGCCACGTCGCCTATGTCGATCCCATCGCCAACCCCACCGCCAATGAGCTCGCGCGCAAGGCGGCGGACGATTTCGCCCGCAGCTTCACTTGCGGCAAGGACGAGGTGAAGATTGTCGGCACGCGTGGACGTGCGGTCGAACTCGCGACGATGCGCTAGGGCCGCGCCCGCCCGAAGGCGCTATGCCGGCAGCTTCGCCGTGATAGGCGCCGTCAGCATCGCCTCGAGCAACTGTTCGGCCGTCGTCCCCTCGGGCAGCCGTCCCAAAATGTCCTCGAGACGGCCGTCGAGCAACAGCATGGTGAAGCCGTGCACCATCGACCAGGCGCGCGCGATCGCGGCGCCCTGGTTCAGCGTCAGCGAATCTTCGCTGATCTGCTCCTGACGCATCATGCCGATGGCATTGGCGAGCCCGGCGAAGGAGGCTTCGGCCGCCTCGTGCAGCGAGGGCCTGGAATAGTCCAGCCGTTCGGTGCGGAACATGATGCCGTACATGCCGGGATGGGCCTGCGCATAGGCGACATAGGCCTTCGGCCGCGCCAGCGCGCGCTCCAGCGGCGTGGTGGCGGCGTCGCAGGACGAGGCCATCGCCGCGTTAAACTGGCGGAAGCCGACGGCCGCGAGCTCGCTGAGCAGACCGGTGAGATCGCCGAAATGATGGGTCGGCGCGGCATGCGAGACGCCCGCCTCCCGCGCCACCGCGCGCAAGGTCAGGCCGGAGAGCCCGTCGCGCTCCAGCACCCGTTCGGCGGCCTGGAGCAGCGCCTCGCGCAGGGCGCCGTGATGATACGGCGTCTCCGTCTTCGCTACTGCCGGACGGCGTGCGGAACGCGCCTGCGCGCTCGCGGCCGACGATGTCTTGCTCGGGGTACGCGGCTTGCGCGCTGTTTCGCTCCTGGTGTCGCTTTTGGCCATTTGCAAGCTATATGACGCAATATTGACAGTGTAAAGATTTCACTTGACGAATGCGGTGATCGGCATTATTCGATCTTTACGATGTAAAGATAGGGAGGGATACGCCGTGCAGCACGACGCCGTCACCGAGCGCCGCCATAACCTCGGTCCGATTCCATTCGAAGCCGACGCGCCATTCCTCAAAATCGTCGGGGAATTGCCGCGCGATCTGAATGGCGTGCTCTATCGCAACGGTCCCAATCCGCAGTTCGATGCGCCCGGTGCGCACTGGTTCGTCGGCGACGGCATGCTGCACGCCTTCCACCTCGAGAACGGCCGCGCCAGCTATCGCAACCGCTGGGTCCGCACGCCGAAATGGCTGGCCGAGCACGATGCCGGCCGCGCGCTGTTCGGCGGCTTCGGCCGCAAGCTGCCGGATGCGCCACAAAACCTCACCGACGGCGGCGTCGCCAACACCAACATCATCTTTCATGCCGGCAAGCTCTTGGCGCTGGAAGAAGCGCATCTGCCGACCGAGATCGAGCCGGGCACGCTGGCGACGCGCGGCTATCACGATTATCAGGGTCGTGTCGCCGGCAGCTTCACGGCGCATCCGAAGGTCGACCCGGTCACCGGCGAGCTCGTGTTCTTTGGCTACAACGCCGCGGGTCCGCTGACCCCTGCCCTCTCCTACGGATCGATCGACGCCTCCGGCAAGGCCACGCGCTTCGAACGTTTCGAGGCGCCCTACGCCAGCATGGTGCACGACTTCATCGTCACCGAGAACCACGCGCTGTTTCCGATCCTCCCGATCACCGGCAGCATGGAGCGCGCGATGAGCGGACGGCCGCCCTATGCCTGGGAGCCGGACAAGGGCGCTTATGTCGGCGTGATGAAGCGCAACGGCACGGCGAAGGACATCGTCTGGTTCCGCGGTGAAACCTGCTATGTCTTCCACATCATGAATGCGTGGGAGGACGGCAACCGCATCATCGCCGACGTCATGCAGTTCGAGGAAGCGCCGCTGTTTCCGCATCCCGATGGCCGGCCGACGGATCCGGAGAAATCACGCGCCCGCCATTGCCGCTGGACGTTCGATCTCTCAGGGAAGACCGACCGCTTCCAGCAGACCTACCTCGACGATCTCACGGGCGAATTCCCCCGCATCGACGACCGCCGCGCCGGATTGAAAAGCCGTCACGGCTGGTACGCCTGCGCCAATCCGCGGCTGCCGATGTTCGGCGCGCTGTCGGGCGTCGTCCATGTCGACGGCAACGGCAGACGGCTCGGTCATTATCTGCTGCCGGCCGGCGATACCATCTCCGAGCCGGTGTTCGTCGAGCGCGCGACGGATGCCACGGAAGGCGACGGCTGGCTGTTGGCGGTGGTCTGGCGCGCGCGGGAGAACCGCAGCGACCTCGCGGTGTTCAACGCCACCGATGTCGAAGCCGGCCCCGTTGCGCTGGTGCAGCTCGGCCACCGCGTGCCCGACGGCTTTCACGGCAATTGGGTGGGCGCGCAGTAACTCTTGTCATTCCGGGGCGCGACGACGTCGCGAGCCCCGGAATGACATCGCGGATGTCACCAAAGAGGCCTCGCATGCATATGCCCTCGATCACCGCAGATTGCCTTGCCGTCCTCGCCCTGGCCTGCGCAGCGCTCGCACTCCGGATGATCCGGCTGCGACGGAGCGGCCATGTCATTTTCAACGGCGGCATCTTGCTCTCGGTCGGCCTCCTGCTCGCCGCCGCGCTGCCGATCCTGTCGCGCCTGCCCTGGGCGGAATTCGCCGACGAGGCGTCCGACCAAGCCATTGCTGCCCTTCACTTTTTGGAAGTCACCTACGTTATTTTGACACTGTAAAGATTTCGCTTGACCCAGCATCGCTCCTGAATTATTGATCTTTACATCGTAAAGATTAGCCAGACCGAGGCGGCTCATGGCGATTTTCCTGATCCTCGCGCCCTACGGCGCCTACACTTTCCTGATGCTGGTGACGTCGGCCACGATCAGCGTGTTTGCCGCGTCTGCGATCTGCCTCGCCACCATCACGGTCGATGTCGCGCGCGGCCGCTCCGTGAAGATCCTGGCGACGGGCTCGGCGATCGTATTCGCCGCAATCGGCCTCTACCTCGCGCTGATCGACCCGAAGCTCAGCACGCTGGGAGTCAAGCTGTCGGTCGACATCGGCATCTTCGTCATCTCGCTCGGCTCGATGCTGGTCCGCCACCCGTTCACGCTGCAATATGCGGTTGAAACGGTCCCGGCCGAGACGGCGGCGATGCCCGGCTTCCTCACCGCCAACTACGTCATCACCGGCGCCTGGACCACCGCCGCGCTGTTGATGATGGCCGCCAACATCGCGCTGCTCTACGTCCCCGGCCTGCCGCTCTGGTCGGGCCTTGCGGTCGCCTTCGCCGCCCGCAACAGCGCGATCTACTTCACAAAATGGTATCCCGAGTATCGCCAGATCAAGTACGGTGCGCCGGCCAGCGCAATGCCCAACACTCGCTGAACAGGACAGACGATGAAGGACGTATTCGCCCGCCTCGCCTCCGACTTCCTCTCCGCCATCGTTTTCCTGGTCATCTACCTCATCACCGACAACGTCGTCCTGGCTACGTCGGTGGCGATTGCCGGAGCGATCGCGCAGGTGATCTACGCGCGCGTGAAGGGGCAGCAGCTCAATTACATGACCTATGCGAGCCTCGCGCTCGTCGTCGTGCTGGGCACGGTCACCCTGCTGACCAATGATCCCCGCTTCATGCTGGCAAAGCCCTCGATCGCGCACTTCGCCATCGGCGCCATCATGCTCAAGCGCGGCTGGATGCTGCGCTACATGCCGCCGATCGTCGTCGAGACCGTTCCGGAATATGTGACGGCCGCGGGCTATGCCTGGGCGTTGCTGATGTTCGTGATCGGCGCCGGCATGATCGCGGTCGCCTCCACCGGCGATCTGAAGCTATGGGCGTTCTACATCACGGTGGTCGCAGGCGGCGCCAAGATCCTCGCCTTTGCCGTGCAGTATGTCGTGCTTCGCCTCATTGTCACCAGCCGGCGCCGTGCCGCCGCCCGCGCCTAAATGCCTCCAAGGGAGGGTTAGGCAGCTGCTGCGAGTTGCGCTATACGCTCGGCCAGGGACGGGCCGCGGATCGTCGCTGCCCGCCGGGATTTATGGGAGACACGAATGGCCGTGGACGGCAACTGGACTCTGACCATGACGACGCCCATGGGCGAGCGCAAGGCCACGCTGACCTTGCTGAACTCCGGCGGCACACTGACCGGAACGCAGGGCGCCGACGGCAATTCGGCCGAGATCTTCGACGGCACCATCAGCGGCGACGCCGTCAACTGGAAAGTCTCGATCACCAATCCGATGCCGTTGACGCTCGAGTTCATCGGAACGGTCTCTGGCGACAGCATGAGCGGCGAGATGGGCATCGGCCCGATGGGCAGCTTTCCGTTCACGGGCGCGCGCGCGTAGGCACGTTGCGAACCATGCGCGTGCTCCGTCTCATCGCGGCAGCGATCCTGTGTGTCGCGACGCAAGCGGCGCGCGCGGATGACACCGAACCGGCGTGGCGCGCAAGCGCGCTCGCCATGGTGCCGGCGGGCTATGTCGCCGGCACGGCCTACCGGACCGAAGGATCGACCGGCACCCTCGCCGTCTATCCGGCCTCGTCGAACGATCCGAAGACACCGGCAAGCGTGTTCGCTGCACGCCAGGCCCTCGTCGTCACGCTGACACCGGATGCGACGCGCGCGGTCTCGGCCGAATTGAAGCCGCGCAGCGGGCCGGACCCTGATAACGACGACACTGACTTCGCAAAGCTCCACGCCGATCTCTCCGCCAAGCGCGCAACGCTGCCCGATGGGACCGAGCCGTGTGATCTCGGCGCCTGGTCCATCGACAAGGATCCTGATGGCCTCAACGTGCGCCCCGAGCCCTCGGCGAAAGCGCGCGTGCTCGGCTCGCTGCCGCCGCCCTACCGGCTGAAGCTTGGCGGTGCTGAGAACACGCCCGACGGCGGCTGGCTCACCGAATTCCGCATCATCGGCTTCAAGGATGGCTGGTTTCTGATCGAAGGCGCAAAACCGCCGGGCAAGGACTACGAGGACGAGAAGAGATATCCGCGCAGCGCGCCAAAACCCTATGCGGGGCGCGGCTGGGTCGCGTCCAACAAGGTCGGCGCATCCTACGCCAACGGCGCGACGCGCGTGGGCGGACTTTTCCAGGCGCCGTTCGTCGATGCCAAATGGATGCCGGCCCAGCGCGAGCTCGGCGGCCCAATCGACACCGACGGCGGTCCGAAGCGCATCTTTGCCTGTAGCGGGCTCTGGGGCCTCGTCGAGAGCCAGGACGGCGTCCGCGGCTGGTGGCGCTCGCTGTGCTCGAACCAGGTTACGAATTGTAGCTGACGGGCTGCTGTCGATCTGCGGTCATTGGCCACGGGACCAAGGCGCTCAGGTCGTTGACCACAGCCGGCTTCACGAGCAGGATAAAGCATACAACTAAAGATTTTTATTGATCTCAACACACTTTCAGCAGAAGGGGAATTTGCATGGTCTCCCTCCCCGCTCGCAATCGCATCCACCTGTTCCTGGCCTCCGCCGTCGCCGCACTTGCCGGAGCAGCGCCGGCGAGTGCCGATGTGCTCGAGCCGCAGTCGCCAGCGTGGCAACTGAGCGAGCCGTTCAAGAAGAGCGCGGATGCCCGCACCAACATCAGCGGAGCGGCGTGCGCGACCACATCCCCGCCCCTCAAATCCTGCCTCGTCGTCAACGACGAAAAGAAATACGCGCAGTTCTTTGCGATCGAAGGCACGACGATCAATCCCGGCAAGGTGATCCGCCTGCTGAGCGATCAGGCCAGCGGCGATCCGGATGCCGAGGGCGCCGCTTACGATGACGGTTATTTCTACGTGGTCGGATCGCACGGCCGCAAACGTCATGATCCCGACGACAGCAATCCGACGAGCTATCACCTCTTTCGCTTTCCCGTCGACAAGGTCACTGGAGAGCCGCCCTTCCCGATCTCCGCGGACGAGGTGATCGGCGTCGAAGCATCCGTGACGCGCCTACGCGGTGCAATCAAGGACGCACTGCCCGCGGATTACGACAAGCCCCTCGGCGACAACGGCGCCAACATCGAGGGCATCGCGGTCAAGGCGGACCTGATGTATCTTGGTTTCCGTGGTCCCTCCAAAGGCGGCAATGCTTATATTCTCACGGTCGACGCAAAGGCCGTCTTCACCGAGAACATGCCGCTCAAGGCCAAGCTCATCGACCCTCCGCTGCCGCTTGGCACAACGACCGGTATCAGGGACATCGCCGCCGTGTCAGGCGGCTTGCTTCTCCTGACCGGGCCGGTCAACGAACAGCAGATCGCGCCCGCCGTCGTCTTCTACGATACCAGCAGCGGCAAGCTTGGACCGAGCCACACGCTCAGCGTCGCCGACAGCACCGCCAAGGCAGAGACCCTTCTGGTGCTCAGCGACATCAGCGGCGAGCCATGGCGCGTGCTCGTAATGTTCGATCGGCCCGAAAATGGCGCGCCGACGCAGTATCTGGTGCCGCGCTAAAGCGCACCATCAGCGGCGGACCGCCGTTCAACTGCGCGGAGCGCTAGCCCAGATTCAATTCCTTGAAGAAGTCGTTCCCCTTGTCGTCGATGATGATGAACGCCGGGAAGTCGACGACTTCGATGCGCCAGATCGCTTCCATGCCGAGCTCGGGATATTCGAGCACCTCGACCTTCTTGATGCAGTGCTCGGCGAGGTTCGCAGCCGCACCGCCGATCGAGCCGAGATAGAAGCCGCCATACTTCTTGCAGGCCTCGCGCACGGCAGGCGCGCGGTTGCCCTTCGCCACCATCACCATTGAACCGCCGGCGGCCTGGAACTGGTCGACGAAGGAATCCATGCGGCCCGCGGTGGTCGGGCCGAACGCGCCGGAGGCGTAGCCCTCGGGCGTCTTGGCGGGACCGGCGTAGTAGACCGGATGGTTCTTGAAATAGTCCGGCAGCGGCTCGCCCCTCTCGAGGCGCTCGCGCAGCTTGGCGTGCGCGGAGTCGCGCGCGACGATCATGGTGCCGGTCATCGAGACCCGCGTCTTGGTCGGGTACTTCGAGAACGTCGCCAGGATGTCCTTCATCGGCTGGTTGAGGTCGATCTTGACGACCTCGCCGCCGAGCGACTGCTCGACCTGCGGCAGATACTGCGCCGGATTGTGCTCGAGCTCCTCGAGATAGACGCCATCCCTGGTGATCTTGCCGAGTACCTGGCGGTCGGCCGAGCACGACACGCCGAGCCCGATCGGCAGCGAGGCGCCGTGGCGCGGCATGCGGATCACGCGCACGTCGTGGCAGAAATATTTTCCACCGAACTGCGCGCCGACGCCGAGCGACTGCGTCATCTTGTGAATTTCCTGCTCCATTTCGACGTCGCGGAAGGCGTTGCCGTCGGGCGAGCCGTGGGTCGGCAGCGCATCAAGATAGCGGGCCGATGCCAGCTTCACCGTCTTCATGCACAGCTCGGCCGAGGTGCCGCCGATCACGATGGCGAGGTGATAGGGCGGGCACGCCGCGGTGCCCAGCGTCAGGATCTTCTCCTTCAGGAAGGCGAGCAGCCGGTCCTTGGTCAGCACCGAGGGCGTGGCCTGGAACAGGAAGCTTTTATTGGCTGAGCCGCCGCCCTTCGCCATGAACATGAACTTGTAGGCGTCGTCGCCCTCGGCGTAGATCTCGCACTGCGCCGGCATGTTGTTGGCGGTGTTCTTCTCCTCGTACATCGACAAGGGCGCGACCTGCGAGTAGCGCAGATTGCGGCGCAGGTAAGCGTCGCGCGCGCCTTCCGACAGCGCCGCCTCGTCGTCACCATCGGTGATGACGTTGCAGCCCTTCTTGCCCATGATGATCGCGGTGCCGGTGTCCTGGCACATCGGCAGCACGCCGCCGGCCGCGATGTTGGCATTCTTCAGGAAGTCCAGCGCGACGAACTTGTCGTTGGGGCTCGCCTCGCCGTCCTCCAGGATCGCGCGGAGTTGCTTCAGATGGCCGGGGCGCAGATAATGATTGATGTCGCCAAAGGCCGCCTCCGACAGCGCCCGCAGCGCCTCGCGCGACACCACCAGCATGTCCTTCCCCAGGACCTTCTCGACCCTGATACCCTCGGCCGTGACCTTCTTGTAGGGCGTCTCGTCCTTGCCCAGCGGGAACAGCGGGGTGTGCTTGTAGGGCGGAACGGGTTTTGCGGGATCGGGGAAGGCGGTGGGAGCGTTCATGGGCAAATCTCGGGGTTTTGGAGCCCTCGCGGGCCTCTAAGCGTAGAAGCGTTCTAAGCTTTTTTGCCGCGAATGGAAGGCGTTCTGGCGCGGCCGAGGCATCCCGATTCGGCGTCACGACGGCCCTTTTTGGTTGCCGTCGGCCGGACGCAAGGTGGCGATGACCGTCCCCGGCAAGCCCTGGGTGCACCCCTTGCGCTCGGCGCGCGACGAAGGTTGAATGCGCGGCCTAAGGGGCTTTTCATCATGATTTTCAAACTGAACGTCCGCGGCGCGATCCTGGTCGCCGCCGCCATCACCGGCCTTGTGACCCTCGCCTCGCCTGCCCGCGCGGATCGCTGCGATGACAGCGCCAAGGAGCTGACGAACCAGGTCGAGCGCCTCAAGGTGAATTTCCGGGCCGCCAACATCGTCTACCTCTCGCACCCCGCGGCCAAGGAGCTGTCCGTGGGTTGCCGCGGCGACAAATATTCCATCGAGCTCTATGCCAAGGGCGATCGCAAGCCGACACCGGAGTTCTTTTCACTGGTGGGGTCGATGGCGGCGATCGTCTTCACCGTGACGAAGGACGACACTACGACGGGCGCGACACGCTGCCTGAAGCGGATGGGACTGTTGCGCGGCGACAAGGTCGTCATGCGCTACCGCCGCCTCAACATGGAATGCACCCGCACCAAGACGGACGCATCCATCGCGATCACGCGCGGCAAGGACGAATAGACGGGGTACTTTTTCGCGCTCTTTCCACGCACGGGGCGACGCAAGCATCGCGACGCCGCCCGCCACACACTTCGTCATTGCGAGCGTAGCGAAGCAATCCAGTCTGTCTCTGCCGAGGTACTCTGGATTGCTTCGCTGCGCTCGCAATGACGAGGAGAGATTCGGCTTCCCCCACATCGAGCGATACCCGACACGAAAACAGCGCATCCCACCGCACCAACTCCTTCGCATTTTAACGATTGGCTTGACGGAAGCTTCGCTCCTCACAGCGCAAGGTCAATCGTTTCCATGTGTGAGGATTTGTGGATGAGCGTTTCTACCGTTGCGCCGCCGCCGATCGCGATCGTGGTGCCGAGCTACGACACGACCAAGCAGCAGGACGACCAGAAGACCAAGGACAACGACCCGACCTACAAGCCGCCGCCGCCCGCGCCGCTTCCGCCGGGTCAGGGCACGCGGATCGATCAGCTCGCCTGATCAGGCCGGTCAAAGATGAAACGCCCGATCCGGTCGATCGGGCTTTTCGCGTGTCCGGCCGCATCTTCGCCGGATAGCGGGACCAATATCGTGCGCGGCTGACCCGGGACCTGCGCATGATCGCAAAACTGCTGTTGCAGAACACGATCACCACCGCCGGCATGAGCGCGCTGCTGTTCGCTTGCGCCGGGACGATGCATTGGCCTTCGGCCTGGGTGTTCCTCGCCACCTGCGCCCTGCTCGGCCCGCTCTGCGGCTGGTGGCTTTATCGGGTCGATCCGGCGCTGCTCGCCGAACGTCTGCGGCCGGTCCTGCAAAGGGACCAGCCTGCCGCCGACAAGGCCTTCATGATCGTCTTCGTCATTGCGATGCTGGCCTGGCTGGCCGCGATGGGGCTCGACCGGCGCACGCAATCCTCCGACATGCCGGTTGCGTTGCAGGCGCTCGGTCTCGTGCTGTTCGTCCTCTCGACGCTGTTCATCCTGTGGGTGTTCCGCGAGAACTCGTTCGCCGCGCCCGTGGTGAAGCTCCAGGCCGACCGCGCACAACGCGTGGTCTCGACGGGGCCTTACGCGCACGTGCGCCATCCCATGTACAGCGGCATGATCCTGTTCTTCGCCGGCGTGCCGCTGCTGCTGGGCTCGTGGTGGGGCCTCGTTATGGCGCCGGTCATCGTCGTTTTGTTTGCTGTCCGCATCGGCATCGAGGAGCGCACGCTGCGTGAGGGCCTGCCGGGCTATTCCGACTATATGACGCGCGTGCGCTATCGCCTGCTGCCCGGCGTGTGGTGAGCCGCTATCCGGACCGGCTAATTGTCCAATTCCTTGTAGCGGCGGAAAATGCCTTGCTCGTTGAAGGGAATGCGGCGCTCACTTTCGAGATAGGCCTTGATGTTCGGCCGCGCGGCGATGCGGTCATGCAGATCGACGAGGCCCGGGATATTTCCCTCGAACGCCTTCATGCGCTTGGGGAAGGCGTAGCGCAGCCCATCGACGATCTGGAACAGCGAGAGATCGACGTAAGTCAGCCTGCGACCGGTGACATAGGCACCCCCATTGCCGGCGAGAAGCTCCTCGAAATAGCCGAGATATTTCGGCACGCGCTCGTCCCAAAACTCGGCCGTGCGCTTCTTCGCCGGCGCCTTCTGATCTTCATAGTACATCGAAGGCCCGAGCGGGTGATGGGTGTCGTGGATCTCGGTTACGAGGTCGGTGATGGTGAGCTGAAGCTGGTGCACCCAAAGCTTGCCCGCTTCCGTCTTCGGCGCGAGCCCATGACGGGCGCCGAGATAGAGCAGGATGTTGGCGGTCTGGCCGATGACGAGCTTGCCCGCTTTCAGGAACGGCGGCGCGAAGGGCGGCGTACCGCCATGCGCGTCCATCATCTTCATCATGGCGCTGGTGCCGCGCGCCCCCCGCGCGACGTCGACGTAAGCCGCCCCCGCCTCCTCCAGCGCCAGCCGCACATATTCGCCGCGGCCCTGGATCTCGGGCCAGTAGTAGAGCTCGTATTTCATGGGAGGGGTCCGTGAGCGTGGAAGCGGTCGGACCAATGTAACATGAGGCCGAAGGTTCCGTGAGAGCGAGACGGAACGGCGGCACCACATACCCCGTCATTGCGAGCACAAGCGAAGCAATCCAGAATCTTTCCGCGGAGACAGTCTGGATTGCTTCG
Source organism: Bradyrhizobium sp. LA6.8 (assembly GCF_040547935.1). Classification (NCBI taxonomy): domain Bacteria; kingdom Pseudomonadati; phylum Pseudomonadota; class Alphaproteobacteria; order Hyphomicrobiales; family Nitrobacteraceae; genus Bradyrhizobium; species Bradyrhizobium sp. LA6.8. Next base: position 300,219 of record NZ_JBEPQQ010000006.1, on the reverse strand, counting down.
CTACGCTCGCAATGTCGCGGGGAGAGAGCTGCGCGCCCTAACTCAATTCGCCGCGAAACAAAACAGCAGGCCGTCGCCGCCGGTGCTCTTCAGATCGGCCTGCGAGCAGCCGCCGTCAGGGCCGCGCGAGGGGTGAGAGCTGTTCCAGGACTTTGACGGCTCGTCGTCGCGCAGGCCCTTACGATCGGCATGGCCGACGACCGCCGCGCCCTGCGTGCTCGACGTCCAGTTCCTGCAGGTCTTGTCGTCGCCCGCGGCAAAAGCGGTGCCGTCCGGTTGCGATCCCGTGAGGATATCGTGCCGGTTCGGCGTGTCGCCGGCGCCGTTGATGACCTCGCCCTTCTCGCTGAGCGCGGTCTGCTTGGTGAGGTTATTGGCCGCGCCGTGCAGGTCGGCAACGTCCTTGGCAATCACCGCACCCTTGGCATTCTGCCACGGTCCCTTGCCAATGCGGTCCTTGGCATTGACGGCGGGCTTGCCGTCGGCGGCCTGCGTCGAGAGATAGGCGCGCCAGGTCTTGCCGCCGGCGCCGCCGGCCTGCGCCAGCTTCTGGCACTGCGCATCGGCTCCCTCCAGGCCGCCGAGATCGGCGCCCTTGCCCGGCCCGCTCGAAGTCACGAAGAAGGTCATGTCGGCTGACTGCGCCCACACCGATGGACTTGCGAAGACCGCGAACGCAACGCCTGCTGGCACGATGACCCTGGCAAGAATGCTCATCCTATCCTCCCGATTGTTCCTGCGATTGCGCCTCGCTGGACGGTCTTTGATCCGCTGACATGAACCCGTCACGACAGACATTATTCCAGCGGCCATCCGCCGCACGCGCATCACCTCGAGCGGCGGCGCACGACCGGTCGCCCCGGGGGCCATGTCGATTAATTGCTTCCCGAGACCGTAGCGCCGGGCGAGCATACCAACGTGGGGCCGATCCTCAAGAGATCGCCCAGGAGAGGACGCGGGAGTCTGCTGTGGGGCCGTTCAGGGCGGCATCCGCGATCACATCGGGGCTGCCGCCGGGCGCGGCGCGAGGGGAGATCGTCATGCACTGGAACACCGTCCGCCCAATCGCGGCAATTGCCGGCTATGCCGCGCTTTGCTGCCTTGCCATCAGTCCGGGCCGCGCCTCGGCCGCGGAATTGCTCAAAGCCCGGCTTGCGCAAAACCTCGGACCGATCTCCGGCCTTGCGATCGTCGCCAAATCGAAGGGGATTTTCGAAAAGAACGGACTGGACATCACCGTCTCGAACTTCACGTCCGGCAAGCAGTGCCTGGACACCGTGATCGGGGGCGGCGCCGACATCGCGACGACGGCGGAGGCGCCGGTCACCGCTTCGGCGATGGCAAACCAGCCCATCGCCTTCGTCGCCGGCATGGAATATTCCGACCTCAAGACGGTCGTCGTGGCCAAGGCCGGCGTCAAGACCAAGGCAGATCTTCGCGGCAAGCGAATCGGATTCACTGCCGGCACCGGCAGCGAGGTCTACACGGCGACTTTGCTGAAGTCGGCGGGATTGACTCCCAAGGATGTCACCCTCGTCAACCTGCGGCCGCAGGAGATGCTGCCGGCACTTGCAGCAGGAAGCATCGACGCGATCGACACTTGGGAACCCCACATCGCCAACGCCAAGAAGGCCCTCGGCGAAGCCGTCGCTGAGCTCGATACAACGGGCACTTACTCCGAGACGTTCAACATCGTCGTCACGAGACCCTATCTGGATGCCAACCCTGCGCTGGTTGAGAAGTTCATCGCCGCGCTGATCGACGCCGAGGTCTGGATGAAAGCACACCCGGATGAAGCGATCACGGTCGTGGCGGACGCGGTCGGCATGAAGCGGGACGACCTCGCTCCGATCTGGGCCGACTATGTTTACCGGGTGCGTCTCGACGACCGGCTGATCGAGATTCTCAAGACCCACTCCGCATGGCGCCTCGAGAGCGGCAACCATCCTCCGGGAGCGGTGATGCCCGACTTCAGCAAGGTCGTCGTCGCCGAGCCGCTGAAGAAGGTCGACCCCGCACGCGTCACGCTCTCGTGGAAATAGGCACCCGCACAGCCATGCAGGACGGCACTTCAGCAGGACAAGAAATTGCTCTCCGCACCGACGGTCGCGGTCGGCGGCCGGATTCAGCTCGTCTTCGCCGCCTCAATATTCTGGTCGGGGCGCTTTCGCTTCCCCTGTTCATCGGCCTCTGGGAACTGGTCTCTCGTTCCGGGGCCGTCAACATGGTGCTGTTTCCGCCGCCGACGGTGGTTGCTGCAGCGGTCCTTGAGTGGATACGAAGCGGACAGTTCCTTGGCGATCTGCTGGCCAGCCTCTTTCGTGTCACCACGGGGTTCATCTTAGGCGGCGCGCTCGGCATCCTGCTCGGTATCCTTACCGGCCAATTCCCTGTTGTTTCGAGCTTGCTGTCCCCGCTATTCCACATCCTGCGGCCAATTCCGCCGATTGCTTTCGTGCCGATTGTCATCCTGTGGTTCGGCCTGTCGGAGGCGGGAAAACTGTTCCTCGTCGTATGGGGCGTGTTCTTCACGGTTTGGCTTTCGACCCACATCGGCGTGCAGAAGGTCGATCGCGGCCTGATTCGGGCGGCGTTGATGCTCGGCACGCCCCGGCGGCAGATGCTCCAGGAGATCGTGCTGCTGGGCGCGCTTCCCTACATCGTGGTCGGGTTGCGCACCGCCGTCAGCATCTCGTTTTACACGCTTGTCGCCGCCGAACTCGCAGGCGCTTTCGCCGGCATCGTCTACAGGATCGAGATTGCGCAGCAGAATTTGCAAACGGGCCAGGTCATGGGCGGGCTCGCAGCGCTCGGGTTGATTTCGTTCATTGCCGACCGGCTGTTTTCGGCTCTTGCAGAACGTACTGTCTGGTGGCGTTGATGTCGGGAGCTCGATCGATCATGAAACTGGCTCTGGCAAGTTCGCCAGCCCCCGTCGAATCGGCGCGGAAACAACCGGCCATTCAAGTCTCAGACCTGAGCATCGTTTTTGACACCCGCCGCGGGCAGACCATCGCGGTGGATCGCGTTTCCTTCGACGTGGCACCTGGCGAGTTCGTTTGCATCGTCGGGCCCTCCGGTTGCGGCAAGTCGACGGTGCTCAATACGATCGCCGGACTGGAGGTGCCGTTTGAAGGCGACATCCTGGTGGAGGGCTCGCGTGTCTACAGCCCGCGACCCGATGTCGGCATGGTGTTCCAGCAGCCGCATCTTTTCCCATGGAAGTCTGTCCGCAGGAACATCGCCCACGGCCCCAGGATGCTTGGGAAGTCCAGGACGGAAGCGAATGCCATCGCCGACGATCTGATCGCGATGGTCGGTCTCAAGCGTTTCGCCGACGCATATCCGAACACGCTGTCCGGGGGCATGCAACAGCGCGTGGCGATCGCGCGAGCGTTGGCCAATCAGCCCCGCGTGCTGCTGATGGACGAGCCCTTCGGGGCCCTCGATGCGCAGACCCGGGCGGTGATGCAAGACAATCTGCTGGAGCTGCGCGACCGGATCAAGGCGACGATCGTGTTCGTCACGCATGACATAGATGAGGCCATCGTGCTGGCCGACCGTGTTCTCATCATGAGCGCGGGACCCGGCCGCATCCTGCGCGAAGTCGCGGTCAAGCTGCCGCGCCCGCGATCGAGTTCTGTCATGGTCGAGCCAACCTATCTTTCCCTCAAGAAGGATTGTCTCGACGTCATCCGCGCGGAAGGGTTGCGGGCGTTCAATCAGTCGGACGCGAGCTGATCCCCCAGAACTTGGAAATCGCGAAGCAGCCCGCAGCGCGCTGGCATGGTTCTTGAATAATCGATGCCGGGTCTCACCGTGGAGCCGGCGATGCACAGGGCGAATAGCGCGATAGCGGCAGGCGTGATGCTGGCCGAGTCGGACAATCTCGTCAGGCCGCTGCCCGGCTTGCTGGATGGTCTCAACCGGGCTGATTGCAATCGGCTGCGCGCGATCGGACGCGAGAAGGCCCTGGAAGCCGGCCAACTGGTTTGGTCTCAGGGCGACACACAGGCTGGGATCTACCTGATCAGCGAGGGACGCATACGCAGCTACTATGCGGCGCCGTCGGGGCGCGAGGTCACGCTCGCCTACTGGTTTCCCGGCAACTTCGTCGGCGGCCCCGATATATTCGGAACGGGCCCGCACATGTGGTCATCGGTTGCGGCCGAACCCAGCCTGTTGACGTTCATGCCGGGACTGGCGCTGCGGCGGCTTGCGCTGGAATCGCCGGCGATCGCCGTCGCCTTGCTGGATGCCCTGGCATTCAAGGCGCGATGCTATTCGGCGATGGCCCAGATGCTCGGGACGCGCTCGGTGACCGAGCGGCTGCATAGCCTGTTGATCTTCCTGTCGCATGTCTACGGCGTGAAGCGCGACGGCGAGGTCGTCATCGGGATGCCGTTTACCCACGGCGATCTCGCCAATCTCATCGGATCCACCCGCCAATGGGTGACAGTACAGCTCGCGCGGCTCCAGGAGGACGGCGTGATCAAGTACGACAGATCCGTGATTTCGATCCTGGATCTTTCGACGCTCGAGCAAGAGATGGAATAAATTCCGTCCGTCAGCCGCCAGGCTTCAATTCGAACGCCGCTCGGCCTGCACTGGCCTCGAACCGCCGCGCCAGTCCGATCAGCGCGCGATCATGCCAGGCCGGCGCCAGCAGGGTCACGCCCATGGGCATGCCGTTCGGCAATGTCGCGTTCGGGACCGCCACGCCGCAGAGATCGAGCAGATTGGCAAAGTACGAGTAGTAGCCGAGGCGATTGTTGAGGGTGATCGGATCGCGATCCATCTCCTCCAGCGTGAACGGCCGCGGTGCGGTCGGGACCACCAGCGCATCGATACCCGCAAAGATCGCCTCGGCGTCGCGGCGAAGCCGGTGCAGCCGGTGAATGGCACCAAATGTATCGATCGCTGAATAGCCGGCGGCCGAGCCCAGCACGGTCCTCGTGACATCAAGCAGGGAGCCGGAATCGATGTCCATCAGCGAAGCGATGGCCGAGTGCCGCTCCGCGACCCAGGGCCCGCTGAACATCAACTCCCCGGCCTGGCGGAACGGCGCGAAGTCCACCTCGATCGCCGTTCCCCCGATCTGCGTGAAACGCTCGCAGGCGCGCTCATAGAGCTCGCCGCATTCCGGCATGCCAAAGCATTCGAGATCGGCGGACGCGATACGGCCGAAGCGGAAGGATGGCACCGTCCCTGTGGCGAAAGAAAAGGCCCGGGGCAAGCGGCTGTAGGGATCTTCGAAATCGAACCCTTCGATGATTTCGATGATCGCCTCGCCGTCGCTGACGGTGTTGCAGAACACCGAAACGCAATCGATCGTCGGGCAATTCGGCACCAGCCCGCGTGATGACACCAGCCCAACGGTCGGCTTGATTCCGACGATGTTGTTGAAGCCGGCAGGTATGCGGCCGGATCCGCCGGTATCGGTGCCGAGCGCGAACGCGACGTGCCCGGCCGCGACGGCGACCGCGGACCCGGAACTGGAGCCGCCCGCAATATAGCGCGCATCGGCAACCGACGCGCAGGGGCCATAGGGCGAACGCGCGCCGGACAGGCCTGTGGCGAACTGATCGAGATTGGTCTTTCCGAGGCAAATTGCGCCGGCTGCGGTGAGGCGTTCGACGCTGTGCGCGGAATGCCAGGGCGTGTAGCTGAACGCCGGGCATGCGGCGGTGGTTGGCATTCCCTCGACATCGATATTGTCCTTCACACCAAAGGGAATGCCGAGCAGCGGAAGATTTTCGCCCGTCCGCGCCCGCGCCACGAGCTTCCGGCATGCTTCGAGCGCCTCCTCCCGGGGGCGGAGATAGATCCAGCAATTGCGATCGCGCTCGGCCTCGATCCGGTCATACGCCGTTTCGATCGCCTCCAGCGGCAGGGACGAATTCCTGGCAATGGTTTCGTGATTTGTCCTGGAGCGCGCGACAGACTGGCTCACCGAATATCTCCCTCTCTAACCGGCAGGCGCGAAATTGCGGGAGCTCTGCGCGGGCAACAAGCAATTAAGTGCTTCGCGCAAAATGGTCGGCCGTATCAGGATATAAGCGGCTCAAAGAAAAAGGGCGCCGTGCCGAAGCACGACGCCCTGGTCTTTAATCTGCGTACGATCAGTTGGTCTGCTGGATCGCCGACAATTCCCAGCCGCTGCCCGGGCGGCGGGCGAAGGTCCAGATCTCGGTCGCCTCGCCCGGCTGCTCGCTGCCGGCGACAACCGCACCGCTGTTGCGGTCCAGCGTCTTGTCGGTGAGGGCGAAGCGCAGCGCCACCGTGGCGTATTCGGTCTCGCCTTCGCGCCAGGCTTCCGCGAGGTCGCCCTGCAACAGCTTGACGTTGGTCACCTTGTTGACGACGTTGCGCGCGCGGTTCTGGCCGAGGTCCTGCTCGAAATAGGAGACCATTTCCGGCGTCGCGAGCGTGTGCAGCTTGGCCACGTCCTCGTTCGACCAGGCGGCCTGGACATCGCCGAGCAGGCGCTCGAACGCCTCATAGTCATCCGGCTTGATCTCGAGCGGCGCGTTGTTGGCGCCGCCGAAGCCGAAGCCGCCGAGACCACCGCCAATTCCACCACCGACGCTACCGCCACCGAGGCCGCTGCGATAGTTCGGCTGCGGTCCCTGACCGCTGCCTGCATCAGCATTGGCATAGGCCGCCTGCTGCGAGTGGCGGCGCTGCCACCAGGACATCGCCAGCCGCACCACCAACACCACGAGCGCGATCTGGATGATCAGGCCAATGATTGACGACAGGCCGCCGAGGCCACCGAACAGGCCGCCGCCGAACAGCATGCCGAGCAGGCCTGCGCCGAGGAAGCCGGCCGCAAGGCCGCCCATGAAGCCGCCGGCGCGGCCGAACAGGCCGCCACGCGCGGGTGCGGCGGCAGCCGAATTCATGCCGGCACCCGGCTGGGTATAGGTGCGGTTGAACTGCGAGGTCGAGCCCGGCGCGGTCGTGGTCGACGGCGGCGCCGAATAGGTGCGCGAACCGCGCGAACCCGACGACATGCCACCACCGACGCGGGCGTCGGCGGACGAAATCACCAGCGCAGTCGGCAGCGCAAGCGCCAGCATGACGGCGAGGGTCTTGAAGAGAGTGCGGGAGCGTTGCGAGAAAGTCATGTGCGTTTCCCAAATCCCCGGCATGGGGACGTGCTCCTAAGATGGGCAGACTTCCCGAAAAGTGAAGCCGGTTTCGGAACTTATGGCTGCGGCCCTCAGTCGCGGGGATGTGGCAAAAGCCCATATTTGGCGGGGGTTTGGCCGGGGAGTCGGAGGAACTGCGGTCGCGGGTTACCGGCGGGTTTACGACAGGAATGCCGCTTTTTCCTCGTCATTTCGAGGAACTCTCGCAAATCGACAGTGGTAGTCGCCGTCATCCCGCCTTTGCCATCGTCTCCTTTACGGCCGCCACGAGCTGGCTGAGCGTGAACGGCTTTGGCAGGAAGTCGAATTGCTGGCCTTCGGGCAGGCTCTTCTCGAAGGCGTCCTCGGCGTAGCCGGAGACGAAGATGAACTTGATGTCGGGATTCTTCTCGCGCATCGCCTTCAGCAGCGTCGGGCCGTCCATCTCGGGCATCACGACGTCGGAGACGACGAGATCGATCGCACCGCTCTGTTCCTCCAGGACCTCCATGGCCTCGACGCCGTTCTCGGCCTCGACCACGGTGTAGCCGCGCGAGCGCAGGCCGCGTGCGTTCAGCGCGCGCAGGCCCTCTTCGTCCTCGACGAGAAGGATGGTGCCCTGTCCGGTGAGATCGGTCCGCGGCTTGGCCTCCGCCGCCGCAGGTGCGGTCTCCTTCGCGGCGCCATTGGCCGCGCCGACCACTGCTGCGGGCTGCTCCTGCACCTCGGGCTCGGCGTGATGGCGCGGCAGGAAGATATGGAACGAAGTCCCCTGCCCCGGTTCCGAGTCCACGTAAATGAAGCCGCCGGTCTGCTTGACGATGCCGTAGACGGTGGAGAGCCCGAGGCCGGTTCCCTTGCCCACTTCCTTGGTCGAGAAGAACGGCTCGAAGATCTTGTCGCGGATATCGGCGGGGATGCCGGTGCCGGTGTCGGCGACCTCGATCCGCACATAGTCCGCGGCCGGCATGCCCTTGTAGGCGAGCTTGGCCGCTTCTTCCGCGGTGACGTTGGCGGTGCGGATGATCAGCTTGCCGCCGTCGGGCATGGCGTCGCGCGCGTTCACCGCCAAGTTGACGATTACCTGCTCGAACTGGGAGACGTCGACCTTCACCGGCCAGAGATCGCGGCCGTGGATGGTCTCGTGCTTGACCTTCTCGCCGATCAGCCGGCGCAGCAGCATGGCGAGATCGGACAGCGCATCGCCGAGGTCGAGCACCTGCGGCCGCAACGTCTGCCGCCGCGAGAACGCCAGCAACTGCCGCACCAGCGTCGCCGCGCGCGTCGCGTTCTGCTTGATCTGCATGATGTCCTGGAACGACGGATCGGTCGGCTTGTGCGCGTTCAGCAGGAAGTCGTTCGCCATCATGATGGCGGAGAGCACGTTGTTGAAGTCGTGGGCGATGCCGCCGGCGAGCTGGCCGACCGTCTCCATCTTCTGCGACTGGTTGATCTGGTTCTCCAGCGCGCGCCGCTCGGTGGTCTCGAGCATGTGCACGATGGCGGCTTCGGCGTCGTTCTCGGCCGCATCCACCGGCGTGACGAAGAACTGGCCCCAGCGCTCCTTGGTTCCTTCAAGCGCCACCTCGACCGGCGCGACGTCGGCCTGGCCCTCCGCGGCCTGGTTGATGGCCGCGATCAAAAGTTGCCGGTCGCGCGAATTGACCGCGCGGAAGATCGACTTGCTGGCGCTGTCGAGCCCGAGAGCCTGCCCGAGCTTGGCGTAGCGCGCGTTGGCGCGGACGACGTTGCCGCCACGGTCGACGGTCGCGATCGCCATCGGCGTATGGTCGAAGAAGCGCATGAAGCGCACTTCGGCGGCGCGATCTGGATCGCTGCGCTCGTCGCGGGCGCGGCTGATGACGAGCGTGCGCGACGGCCCCGGCGCGCCGTCGGCGCCGAAGGCGAGCTTGTGATAGAGCCGCACCGGCATGGTCTTGCCGGTGCGCATGCGCAGGTCGATGTCGAAGACTTCCGTCTTCACCTCGCCCGGCACCGCCACGATGCCGGTAAGCAGCGAGGCGCCATCGCCGGAGACGATGTCGGTGAGCTTCAGCCCGCCCGAGCCGATCTCGGCGAGATCGTAATCGAGCCAGTTCGCCAGCGTCGCGTTGACATAGGCAAGCTCGCCTGCCGGATTGACCGAGAAGAAGCCGCAGGGCGCGTGATCGAGATATTCGATCGCGTGCTGGAGTTCCTGGAACACGTCCTCCTGGCGCTCGCGGTCGCGGGTGATGTCGGAGATCGACCACACCGCGTATTTCGCCTCGCGCTTTCCGGTGCCAAGCGGGCGCACCCGCATGCGCAGCCAGCGGCCCTGGCTGCCGTCATGGCCGGAGATGCGCACCTCTTCCTGCTGCCGTTTTCCTTCGCGCGCGGCCTTGAGCAGGCGGAACACGGCTTCGGAGACGTCGGGGTTGCCGATGAAGACGCGCTCGACGGGCCGCACCTCCTGCGGTCCGCTGGCGCCGGTGAGCGTCAGATAGGCGGCGTTGGAATAGACCACGTGGCCGCGGGGATCGGTCACGGCCAGGCCGTCGAAGGCGTGGTCGGCAATGCGCCCCATCACGGGATCGTCGAGACTGCGGTCGACGAAGCGGATGATGCCGGCGGCGAAGGCGAACAGGTTGAACAGGCCGACCATCGCCAGCACAGCGAGGATGCCGAGGATATAGGGCTGCGCCTGCGCGCGCCCAAGCGTCATCAGCCCGACGGCGACGGCGACGAGGCCGGCGGCCACCAGCAGCACCAGCGCAATGCTGCCCGAGCGCGGCGACGGCTCGTGCGCCGCAACGGGCTCGCGTGTGAGGTCGTGGTCGGTCTCGGCAGTCATTTCAAGCTGGCACAGCCTGTCGGCAGAGAATCAACGCGCTACGGGGCGCGTGGGGTCCTCCCTGCCTGAATCGGACCCGCAGGCGCAAGGGCAGCAAGGGCGAAAGGTACGCTGATTCCCAGATTACGGCCATTTCCGGTACTTTTCGGGCATTTTATCCGCGTCCGGCGCCGAATCCCTGCTTCAGCCGCATGACGTAACCGATGACCTCGGCGACTGCATGGTAGTGCTCGGTCGGGATTTCCTGGTCGATTTCGACGGTGGCGTAGAGCGCGCGGGCGAGCGGCACGTTCTCGACGATCGGGATGTCGTGCTCGCGCGCGATCTCCCGGATCTTGAAGGCGAGGTTGTCGACGCCCTTGGCGACGCAGATCGGCGCAGACATGCCGCGCTCGTAGGACAGCGCGATCGAATAGTGGGTCGGGTTGGTGATAATCACGGAGGCCTTGGGAACCGCCGCCATCATGCGCTTCTTGGAGCGCTGCTGGCGCAATTGCCGGAGCTTGCCCTTGATGTGCGGGTCGCCTTCGGACTGCTTGAACTCTTCCTTGATCTCCTGGAGCGACATCTTCTGCCGCTGGAACCAGCTGCGATACTGGAAGAAATAGTCGCCAATGGCGATGATCGCGAGCGCCGCGACCACCGCGCCGAGCAGATGAATGGTCAGGCTGGTGCTGGCGCCCAGCATGGCGGCCGGATCGAGCCTGACCATCGCCTCCATGCGATGACGCTCCGGCCACAGGACTACGGTCATGACCGCGCCGAGCACGATCAGCTTGCCGAGCCCCTTGAGAAAGTTCGCGGCCGCCTGCTTGCCGAAGATCCGCTTGAGGCCCTCGGCCGGCGACAGTTTGCTGAATTTGGGTTTCAGGGATTCGGCCGACCAGACCAGGCGGTGCTGGAGCACGTTGCCGGCAATCGCCGCCAGCACCAGCATCAGCAGGGGCACGCCGATCGCCGCGAGCACGGCGACCTCGATCTGCTGCATCAGCGCGAGCAGAGCCCTGCCGTCGGTCTTGATCATCCAGGAATTGGCAAGCAGGTTGCGCATCGGCGTCACCAGCCCGCTGCCCACCGAGCCCGAGAAGGTGGAGACCACGAGCGTGCCGCCCGCGATCATGAACCAGGTGTTGATCTCCTGGCTCTTGGCGACGTCGCCGCGTTCGAGCGCCTCTTCGAGACGCTTTTGTGTCGGGTCTTCTGTTTGACTGTCGGGATCGTTGTCGTCTGCCATCGATCACCTATTTGAGCGGCATCATCTGGTGCATCACACCGATGAAATAGTCGAGATACGTGCCCATCATCGCGGTGAGCACCACGGCGAGCACCAGGAAGCCCACGAAGATCGACAGCGGCACGCCCACGAAATAGACCTGCATCTGCGGCATCAGCCGCGCCAGCACGCCGAGCCCGATGTTGAAGACGAGGCCGAACACAAGGAACGGTCCGGAAAGTTGCAAGCCCAGGCTGAACGCGGCGGCAAAGGCGCGCGTCGCCAGCGAAGCGACGTCGCCGCTCGATACGGTCTCGCCGGGCGCGAAGATCGTGTAGCTGTCGTTCAGCGCGGCGATCACCAGATGATGGCTGTCGGTGGCAAACAGCAGCGTCACCCCGAGCATGGTCAGGAAATTGCCGACCAGCACGCCCTGCTGTCCCTGTGTCGGATCGACCGAAGTGACGAAGCCGAGCCCCATCTGCTGCGCAATCACGGCGCCCGCGACCTGAAGCGCCGACAACGTCACGCGCGCGGTCGCCCCCAGCACGATGCCGATCACGATCTCATGCAGCATCATGACCAGCAGCGGCGCGATCGAGCCCATGTCGACGTGGTAGGCGTTGCGATGCAGCGGCAGGATGATCAGCGTCAGCAGCAGCGCGATCGCCAGCTTGATCCGCGTCGGAATGTTGGTCTCGCCCAGCCCCGGCAACAGCATCACCATCGCACCGACCCGGGCGAAGGCGAGCATGAAGGAAGCGGCGAGCGCCGGCAGCAGCGAGACGTCGATGCGCATGACGGGCGCATTGTGCCTCAGCCGCCGATGATTCGCGACGAGATCCGCATCATGTGGGAATGGAGTGCGTCGGCCATGAACGGCAGCGCCAGCAGCATCGTGGCGAAGATGGCCAGGATCTTCGGCACGTAGATCAGCGTCTGCTCCTGGATCTGCGTCAGCGCCTGGAACAGCGACACGACGACGCCGACCACGAGGCCGACCACCATCAGCGGCGACGACACGATCACGATGGTCCAGATCGCGTCACGCGCGACGTCGAGGGTTTCAGGTCCGGTCATTGCAGAATTCCTTGTTCATCTCTCGCCTCCTCACCGCTGTTCCGAGCGAAGCAAAGGCCTATCCCCGTCTTTGCGAGTGCAGCGAAGCAATCCAGACTGCCGCCAGCGGAAAGTTTCTGGATTGCTTCGCTGCGCTCGCAAAGACGATTGGGGCGAGCGCGGGCGCCAAAAATCAGATCGGCATCTTCATGATGTCTTCATATGCCGCGATCACGCGGTCGCGGACCGAGACCAGCGTGGACACCGCGACGTCGGTGTCGGCGACCGCCGTCACCACGTCCATCACGTTGGCCTTGCCGGCGGCCATCGCCACCGTCTGCGCGTCGGACTTGCGGCCGGACTCCATGACGCTGCCGACAGCGTCTTTCAGGAGCGACGCGAAGGACTGCCCGCTCGCTTCGCTGCCCTTGCCGGCGCCGCTGTTCTCCAGCACGCGGGCGAGGTTGGCATAAGCATTGGCTGCGATTGTCGGTGATGCCATGGCTTAATTGTCCTGTTCAGCTCTTGAGGATGTCGAGCGTGCGCTGGATCATCCGGCGCGTCGCACTGATGATGTTGAGATTGGCCTCGTAGGACCGCTGCGCGTCGCGCATGTCGGTCATCTCGACCACCGAGTTCACGTTGGGATATTTGACGTTGCCGGTCGCATCGGCGGCCGGATTGCTCGGTTCGTATTTGGTGCGGAAGTTCGACTGGTCCGGCTTGATCCTGCCGAGGGTGACGACCTGCGCGTCGAGCGTGCGGTCGAGCGCGGAGGAGAAGGTCGGCACCTTGCGCCGGTAGGGATCGCCGCCTGATGTCTGCGAGGTCGAATCCGCGTTCGCGATGTTCTCCGAGATCACCCGCATGCGCCCGGCCTGCGCGCGCAGGCCGGAGGTCGCGATCGCCATCGAGCGGGCAAAGTCGCTGCTGTCATTCGCCATGATGCGCTTCCCTTAGCTCTTGAGCATGATCTCCGCGCAAACGCTCCGCGTTTGTCGCGAGGGAAAACCGCCGCACACTTTTCCGGATCATGCTCTAGCCTTTGCCGATCGCGGTCTTGAGCAGATGCAGGCTCTTGGAATAGAGCGAGGTCGCCGCCGCGTAGTCCATCTGGTTGCTGGCGGCCTTCATCATCTCCTCCTCGAGATTGACGGCGTTGCCCGCGGGACGGGTCTCGAAACCCGCATTCCTGTTCTGGTCGAAGCCCGAGGCCGCGCCGGATGGCGTCATGTGGGAGCCGCTGGTGCGGGTGAGCGCCAGGGGGCCCATCGAGCCCGTGACCGCTCCCGCCTTGTCGAGCTTCGGCTCGACCAGGTCGCGCGGCCGGAATTTGGGCGTGTCGGAATTGGAGACGTTCTCGGACAGGACGCGCTGGCGTTCCTGGTGCCACTGCATCTTGGTGCGAAGCGCCGACAGCACCGGGAGGTCGTTGATGGACATCGTTGCGGCTCCTTCCGCCTCTCGGACCAGAGGCCCGTAGCTAGGCAGAATTTGCCGCGTGTATGGTTAACAGGTGGTTAAAGATGGCGTCGATGCATGTCCCTTGATGGAACACCACTTTGCGCCCCCCGTGATTCTACGCATCCAAAAGCGGCATTAACCCAACCGTTTGGCGAGCCATGCACAGGCCAAGAAGTCGTTTTGGATCGAGCGATTCATAGGTTATTAAGAGCTGGGGACGGCAAAACTTGCCGTGGGACGTTAAGAAATCGCAGTTTGGGGCATCCCACGCCGATGGTTGGCGCGTCTGACCATGGGCACGAGAAAAGCGCCATTTGTCGGGGACAAGTATGCAAGGCAGCCCAATCACCTTCATCGTGGCGTTCATCGTCGTTCTGGCGTTGATCGGCGTCGCCGCATGGTTGGTTCGCCGATTCGCCAGCAGCCGGCTCGGTGCCAACACCCAGCGCGGCCGGATGCCCCGGCTTGCCGTGATCGATGCCGCCGCGGTCGATGGCCGGCGCCGCCTGGTGCTGGTCCGGCGTGACAATGTCGAGCATCTCCTGATGATTGGCGGCCCCACCGACATCGTCGTCGAGCCCAATATCGTGCGCGCCGCGCCCGGCCGCGACCAGCTTCCGCAGCGTTCCAATGCCGCCGAGCCGCCGCGCCTTGCCCCGATGCCCGATACCAGCAGCTGGACCGACGAAGCTCCGCGGCCCGAACTGCTCGATCATCCCGAACCGCAAATGCCCGAGCCGCCGCCGCGGCCGCGTCCCTCCTTCGCCGACGAGGTACGCCGGCCCGCTCCCGCGCTGGCCGAGCGCCGCAACGAACCGCCACTGGCCGGCTTTCCGCCTGAGCCGATCCTGCCGCCGCGCCCCGAGCGCGAGGCACGCCCCGAGCCGGTTCCGCCGCGCATCGCCCGCAACGAGCCTCCGCTGATGCCACGTCCCCCGCGGCAGACCGAGCCGGTGAAAGTGCCCCCGGTGCGCGCCGAGCGCGCGGCCGCGCCACCGCCTCCTCCGCCCGTGCCGCAGGCTCCGCCAGTTCCGCCGCCGGCCCCCGCTCCTGCCGCGCCCTCGAACGCCGAGCAGAATCTCGCCGAGATGGCGCAGCGGCTCGAAGCCGCGCTGCGCCGCCCCGCCGGCGAGACGGTCGCGCCTCCGGTTGCGCCCGAGCCGCCCGCGCCACCGCCGCCCCGAGCCGCACGCAGCGAGCCGCCGGCCCCCCCGGCTCCGCCCGCAAAGCCGGCCGCGGAGAAGACCAGCTTTGAAAATCTCGAAGACGAGATGGCCTCGCTGCTCGGCCGTCCGAAGCCGTCTTCGTGAGGCTGCCGGCCCTCCCGCGTAGAGTTGTTTTTCTTTCTGTCCTGATCGCCGCGGCTTTGCTCGCGATGCCTGCGCATGCGCAGGACATCAGCATCAATCTCGGCGGCCAGGGGGGCGGCGTCACCGAGCGCGCGATCCAGCTCATCGCGCTGCTCACGGTGCTGTCGATCGCGCCGTCGATCCTGATCATGATGACGTCATTCACGCGCATCGTGGTCGTCTTGTCGCTGCTGCGCACCGCGATGGGCACGGCGACCGCGCCGCCGAACTCGGTGATCATCGCGCTCGCGATGTTCCTTACCTTCTTCGTGATGGGACCTGTGCTGCAGAAGTCCTACGACGAAGGCATCCGCCCGCTCGTCGCCAACCAGCTTGGCGTCGAGGACGCACTCCAGCGCGCTTCCGTCCCCTTGCGCGGCTTCATGCAGAAGAACGTGCGCGAGAAGGACCTCAAGCTGTTCCTGGATCTCTCCGGCGAGCCGCCGCCGGCCACGCCGGATGACCTCGCCCTGCGCATCCTCGTCCCCGCCTTTATGATCTCCGAGTTGAAGCGCGCCTTCGAAATCGGCTTCCTGCTGTTTCTCCCCTTCCTGATCATCGACCTCGTCGTCGCCTCCGTGCTGATGTCGATGGGCATGATGATGCTGCCGCCCGCAACGATCTCGCTGCCGTTCAAGCTGATCTTTTTCGTGCTGGTCGATGGCTGGTCGCTGGTGGCGGGAAGCCTGG
This sequence comes from Bradyrhizobium sp. LA6.8, assembly GCF_040547935.1. Classification (NCBI taxonomy): domain Bacteria; kingdom Pseudomonadati; phylum Pseudomonadota; class Alphaproteobacteria; order Hyphomicrobiales; family Nitrobacteraceae; genus Bradyrhizobium; species Bradyrhizobium sp. LA6.8. The sequence goes on along the minus strand of NZ_JBEPQQ010000006.1, from coordinate 284,478 downwards.
TGCAGAGTTACGGGGGCGGATAACTGCGGCTCCATCCGCCGTCATGCCCCGGCTTGACCGGGGCATCCAGTACGCCGCAGCCTTTCGATTTCATCACTGCGGTCTCTGGAATACTGGATCGCCCGATCAAGTCGGGCGATGACACCGAGAACGTGGCGTACAGTGAGACGGCGTCGACAGCGCCCTACCCCTTCACGTCATACTGCTTGCTGAGGTGATCGCCGATCTGCACCAACATGGCGACGCTTTCGGGGAAGCCCGGCTTATCCGTCGCGGCCTGGTCGGCATCGGCGCGGAATTCCCAGCTGTCGCCGTCGCGGACAATCGAGATGACGAGGTCATCCGGACCATCGGCATGCACCTTCAATTCGGCCCGCGCCATGGCGATGAGTTCGGCTTCGGTCTTGGCAGGCTTGCTCATATCGACGCTCTCCCGGCATGAAGACGCGCAGGTTGCCGCTTCAACGGGCACCTGTCGAGAGGCCTCGTGGTAGCAGGGTTCCTATCGCGTCATCTTGATCTGCCGCACGACGGGGATCGTGGGCAGCGAGCCGGTGTGGTCGGCCTCGTCCTTGGCTTGCGGCGAGGCGGGCGCGCGGGCGGTTGCGTCGGGGAAGCGCTGCTTCATCTCGCGCAGGAAGCCGTCGAGCGTGTCGACGCTGGCAGCGAGCTTGGCGATCTCGGCGAATTCGGCGCTGGAGGACGCTGCCGGCTTGCTCGCGATGTCGAAGGCGACCCGGTCCGCACTCTCGCTCATCAGCGGCGCATATTTCTCGCGGAAGCGCGACAGGCCGATCGAGTCGTCAGCGAGCGCATAGCCGACGGCGGCGCGGATGATGTCGCTCTTCTCGACCGCGTTGAGCGGCTTGAAGTCGCGGAAGCGGTCGCCGTAATAGAGCTCGATCTGCTCGGCGGATTCGCGCCAGCGCCGCGCCGCCCAGAAGATGTCGGAGCGCAGGCGGAGCACCTCGCGTCCGGAAACGTTGGAGACGATGTCGAGCGCGAGATCGTGGCGGCCGACGTCGCTCTGCGCGCGCGCCTCCAGCAGCAGCCGCTGCTGCCGCAGCTCGCCGGAGAGATCGCTGATGCGGCTCGCGCGCAGCGCCGAGATCGCCATGTCGGGCTTGCGGTTGGCGAGGTAGATCATGGACAGGCGCGCGGCGACCTGGGCGCGGGCTGCACCTTCGAGGCGATGGTCGACTTGGTACTGCAACAGCTCGGCGGCCTGGTCGAGCAGGTCGATCGAGGCGAGACGGTCGGCAAGGCGGCGGATCAGCTCGTCGCCGCGGCGGCCGATCGGCGTCAGCTCGCGGAACTCGTAGAACATCCCGAGCGCCTCGACCGGCGGCAGCTCGTCGCCCTTGGGCCCCAGGAAGATCTGCGTGAACAGGTCGGAGGCGAGGTCCTGCGCCTGACGCGAGGCCTCGGCGTTCGGCTGGAGCCTTGTCGCGGTGCGCGCCGCCCTGAGCGCGTCACGGTAGCGCCCGTTCTCGGCATATATCTGCGACAGCATCTGGAGCGTCTTGACCTCGATCGAGTCGCCCCGCCAGGTCATCGACAGCGTCTCGAGCTCACGCAGCGCGTCTTCCTTGCTGATCTCGTCGCGCTTCTGCCGCAGCGCCACTTCGAGCTGCTTCGCCTCGGCCGCCGCCTGACGATCGGTCGACGCGACCGCGAATTTGTAGTCGTCGAGCGCGTCCTTGTCGTGGCCGAGCGCCTCGGCGAGCCGGCCGCGCAGCACGGCGAAGCCAGGCGCCGCCTCTGGCGATATGCCGACCACCTCGATCTCGCTGCGGCGCTTGGAGGCGCCGGCATAATCCTTCACCTCGAGCGAGGCACGCATCGCTTCCATCGTCACGATGCGCTGGATGTCGATCGGCAGCGAGGCGATGGCGAATTCGACGTTCTTGAACTTCTCACGCGCATCCGCCCACTTGCCCTGGCGCGCATAGGCGAGCGCCTTCCAGAGCTGGGAATCGTGGCTGTTGCCGATCACGGGATTGGCGAGGTCCTTCAAGCCCTGCGCTGGCCGGCCGATCAAGATGTTCGCGATCGCGTGCATGATCAGCGCGCCGCTCTCCTCCTTGTTGAGGGGATCGGCCAGCATCAGATCGGTCACCGACTTGGCTTCGTGGTACATGGCGCGCGACATGTAGAACTGCGCGAGATCGAGCCGCGGCAGCGAGCGCTGTGCCGGCTCGACGGCTGCGATCGCCGTGATCAAACTGCCCTGGCGCGTCCAAAAATCCTCCGACTGGCCCTTGCGCCAGCCTTCCGGACTGAAGACCGGCCGCACCGCGGTCGGCGCGCGCTCGGCGGAGATATCGACCGGCGACAGCGTCAGTCCGCCCTTCTTGCCGAGAATGACCTTGTCGGATCCGACCTCGACGCCGACCTCGTCGGAGTTCGGCCGGATCGCGATGCCGTGCGCGGATTCCAGCAGCGAGAGATCGACGAGATCCTGCCGCTTGATGAAGCCGCGCACCGGCCGTTGCCCGGTCACGACATAGAGCGTGTCGCCGGCGTCGGGATCGGTCAGCTTGTGCAACAGGCCCGGATTGGCGAAGGGGATCGCGATATTGGCGAGCGCAGGGTCGGTGATGTTGCGCGACATCATCAGCGGCAGCGGCGTCGCCTGGATCTTGTCGGCGAGCGTCAGGAGCCAATTGGTCTCCTTGCCGACCTCCTCGCTCGTCAGCGAGTAGACCAGCGGCCGGGTGAGACGGATGCGGACCGCCTGCCCCTTGTCGAGCGGCATGCGACTGACCTCGCCGATCATCGCACCGCCCCGACTGCGGATCGCCTCGACGTCGATCGGCTTCGGCGTATCGAACACCAGCCACACCGTATCGCCGCGGCGGAACGCCGCCGCAGGCGTTGCCACCTGAAGCGGGAAGATCACGCGCAAGCCATCGCTGTCGCGGCGGACATCGACGCTGGCCACGGTGGGCTGCGGCGCGGCCGGCGCCTCGGCAGGTGCGGCCTTGACGCTGTCCTTGACCGGCTCTTTCGCAGCCTCCTTCACGACCTCCTTGGGCGCTTCGGACATAGCGGGCTTGACGGGCGCGACCACAGCTTCCGTTGCCGGCGCCGCAGGCTTCGACACGTCCTTGGGCGGTTCCGCGGCATGCGGTGCTTCGGCCGCTGGAGCCGGCGCAGGCTTCGGTGCTTCGGCCGGCGGCATCGCCGCCGGAGCTTCCGGCTTCACCTCGGGCTTCGCTTCGATCTTGGCTTCGATCCTGGCTTCGCGCGCGATCGTCTCGGACGTCGGCGGTGCGATCTCGCGATGGACCTCCTTCGGCTTCTCGGCCGCCGGCTTTTCCGGAGCCGGTCCATGGCCTTGGGCCGCAGGCTTCGCCTGCGCGATCACCGCCTCAGCCGTCGCGGCGGTCTTGCCCTTGTCGGGTTGGAAGGAGACGTCGACGACGTAATTCTTCTCGTCGCGGAAGGAGTGCACGTCCGAATCGCCGATCAGCGCGATCTCGACACTGGTCTGGTCGATGTCGGACTTCTGCTTGATCGAGGCGACATTCGGGGGCGCGGCGACGACGGCGTCCGCCAGATCGAAATTGAGGCCGGCATTGAACGCGAGCGTGAGCTTCTGCTCATTGAGCACGGAGGACACGCCGACGCCGTCGGGCATCTCGAACACGAAGCGCACGAAAGTCGGCTGCACCGAGGCGCGCACGCGGATCTGCGGACGCTTCTTGGTCTCTGCCGCGGCGCGCTGGGCTCGCAAGGCCCGTTCGGCGACGCGCGCGCGCTCGGCCAGTTCCTTGACCACGTCCATGGGCAGGCTTGGCGGCGGTCCCTTCCAGCCCTCCGGCAAGAGGTCGATGAAGGTGCGCTCGCCGGCATTCATGGTGTTGACGGTGACGCGCCGCGCCAGCGACAGGCGGATGGCGCTGCCGTCGGGATCGCGGCGGGCAGAATTGACGTAGTCGGGCGCACCTTCCGGAACGCGATCGACGGGAACGTCGACCGCCCGGTCGAAGCGAATGATGAGAATGGAGCCGGCCGTCGTCACCTCGGAGGGAACGTCCTCGCCGAGCTTGATCACCAGACGGGCAAAGCCGCCACCGGCCGAGAAAGTCGCCTCGCCCCGGACCACATCGGCGGCGCGGGCGGGCGCACCGAGGCCGATGAGCAGGCAGGCCGCCAGCGCGGGTGCCTTGCGGACATGACGCGACAGCCCTCGCGCCAAAGCGCGGGCTCGCGACATAAATCCAGCGGCAGCCTTCTGCGCCATTGGCGGCGTTTCTTCCAATTCGGCGGTCCATGCCGGCACTGGCGCCGGCCCGTGCCGTCGACTGTAGGTTTTGCCAATTAAGGACTTGTTAATGCTGTAATGACGAATTCATCCGGCACAGTGCGTCGCGACGCCTGCTTGCGGGCGCGGGCGTTCGTGCTTCGAAATCTGGAGAGCAAGTGGTTAAGGAGGTGTTAACACCTCGTCGTCCGCACCCGTCAGGAATGCCAATCAAACCCCGCGATTGGCCGGCAAGGCATTCAACTTGCCTCGCGCTTCGCGAATTGACTGCAAGGTCAATCGCTTTTCCGAGATTCGGCTCTCGATGTACTCACGCTCGAGATCGGTCAGCTGTGTGTTCAACAACCGCTGATAGCGGCGAATGCTATCGTCGTGAGCTTGAATGAGCGCGAACCTTGCATCCATATTCACCTCCGATTCGTTCCGCCTCACCGAGCCAACTCAGTCGTAATCGACGCCATAACGCGCGAACTCGTCGCCGATGTTCTTCTGAATTGTCCTTGCAGTCGAAATGTCAGATTTTCCGCCGATCGCATCGCCTTGCTTCAGCTTGGCAAGCCCGCGGCCAAACAGCGCGCTCGCCAATTCCGGGGCGGCTCGCAGGGCAGAATTGTAGTCATCGATCGCCGCACCGAACTCACCCATCTTCAGGTGGATCAGCCCACGCGAGTCGTACACGGCAGCGCGGGTCGATCCCGATTGAAGCGCTCGGTCGCAATCCTCCAGCGCTTCTCGCGAGGCACCGAGAACCGCACGGGTCCAACATCGTCCGCTCCATGCCGCCTGCGAGGCGGGCTGGAGACGGATTGCCTCGTCATAATCCTGCGCCGCGCGCTGGTGGTCGTTTTTCTTCAGGTAGGCTCCGGCGCGGTTGACGAAGGCAGCGCCATAGCCGGGATCGAGCTTGATCGCATTATCAAAGGCTTCGATCGCGAGCTCATATTCGCGTCTCCTCAAGTGAGCCACGCCGCGGTTGTTGAAGGCCTTTGCGTATGTCGGATTGAGTGCGATCGACTGATCGAAATCGCTGATGGCGCTGTCGTAGTCGCCCTTTGCCGTGTAGGCGTTGCCGCGATTGTTGTACGCGATTGCCAGAGCTGCCGTCGAATCTGGCCGCGCCTGTATGAAAGTCGTGCAGGCACCGATCCGGGCATCGAGCGAGGTGGTACCCGTTCCGTTGCACAGTTCGATATTGCTGAGATAGCTGTCCTTCACGCTGGAGTTCTGGGCCACGACCGGCAAGCCGACCAACATCAGGACGACAAGCGCCAGTCCGCCTTCGGCAACGGAGGATCCTGGTTTCATGTCAGGCTCCCGATCTTCTGAGATCTGGCGATTGCACGGGCTCGGACCAATTCTCTAGCAGCCGCGGCAGATGTTCAGATTGAGCCTTTGCTCGGCCCTTTGCTCGGGTTGGCGTGTCCCCGCAGCGCCGGGCTTCTTCGTATATTTGTTCTTGCCCTCTTCGATGAGAGTGGAAAACCTGGTGGTTCCGTCGTCCGAGATTTCGACGTGAGGTGTGGTGCCTCGAATGCCCATCGTCGCGACCGGCGTTTCGATCTTCATGTCGCCGGTCTTCGCAACCTGGCCGGCAACAAAAACGAACGTACCCTTGGTCAGGTTGATGACTGTCGAATTGGACTTTCCACCCGGCTCGTAGACGTATTCGTCCAATGTCATGCGGGCGTTGCTCGACAAGTTGAACGAAGTTCCATCGACAAAGTTGATGCCGACCCGACTGTCGGCACCGGTTCGAACCAAATCGCCCAAATAGACGAGATCACCGATCTTCGTCTGGATGGATTCGCCCCCGACGTTTGCCTGGACAATGGCGGCGCCCGCATGCTCGATGATGACCGAGCCATCGGCTGTCACAACTTTCCCGATCGGCTTTGACGACGAGTCCAGCACGGCACGCCGCGGGGAATCGTCCTGCGCCTGAACCGGGCGGGGTGACGAAGCGGCCAGCGCAAGGACGAGACCTGCCACGAGAACAATCGCTGCACGAGTGCCCATGGCTTCCTCCTTTTCGAAGATATGATCCTCGAGCATCCGAACGGCCCCGACAGCGCCGACGAAAGCCATCGGGGATAATGGCAGACCAGCCACAGCAAACCACGACAGCCAAAATGGTTATTCCGGGGTAATCCGAATGGCTGATCGCCGTGTCCAAAAGAGTCACTATCCGCGCCAGGCAATTTCAAACAGCTTTTAGCGCTGAAAGCGGTATCGTCAGGCGAAACGACAGCAATTCTGCCGTGATCAGCCTGGGCGGAATTCTCAGAAACGACAACTTTTTAGCGGGCATGGCTGAGGTTGCCGGCACAAAATTGTTCCCGATCGCGTGACGCGGCAAGCCGGCCAAGAAGCGGCGGCATAGGGCGACGCCTGAGGCCGACCGCTAGGGCAATCGAGGTTAAAAAATGGCCGTCACGTCCACTGCAGAGCACGGGGGCGAGCGCGAAGCCGCTGCGGGCCTGCATCCCCGCGTGAAGACGGCGAAGAGCAATCCTCCTGATGTACCCGCTATTCAATCTCATGAGCGAGCCTCTGCCGGCCGTTTCGGGATGCTGTCGCTCACCGCATTGCTCTTCTCGATGATCAAAGAGGTCAGGGCCGCAGACCCGAACGCAACGTTCCTGGACGACGATACGATTACATACAAGGACTTTGCACACGGCACGTTCGAGCTCACGACCAAGGAATCAACCCCGCGGCACATCATCGTCGAGGACCCCGGACAAACGGTCGTGCTGAGCAAGGTCGGCTCCGGGCTTACCATGAATCAGCTCGACAACAGCGCGACCCGCATGGAGGAGCTGCGGGTGGCCCAGCAGGAGGCGCTCGAAAATTTCTCGAAGGGATTTGGCAAGAACGGGTCCGGCACGCCTCCGTTCGTCGAATCTCTGCCGCTAGAGCCGACCAATTTCATAGCGCCCGCGGCGCCAAACGCACTGCTACCGTTGCAGCCGATCATCGTCACGGTGCCCGACATCATCACACCCGTGACACCCGTGCGGACGCCGCCGATCTTGAATGTGCAGGCGGGCCCGCTTGAACTCGACACGGTCGCGTTCGACGTCTTCGCCGCAACGAGGGGAACCTTCAGCGCCAGCAGCTCCAGCGCCGCGCTGACTTTCGGCATCAGCGGAGGCGCTACGGGCGCTACCGCGCTGGAGGGAGCGATCTACGACGTATCGAAGACCAGCTCTTATGGCACGCTTTATCTGAACAGCTCGACTGGCGCCTATGCCTTCGTTCCCAACAGTGGCGCGATCAACGCGCTGAAGACGCCGACCACCGATAGCTTTGTGATCACCGTGTCCGACGGATCGCTTTCGGCTCAACAGGCCTTCACGATCAACATCAACGGAGCCGACGACGCGGCGATCATCTCCGGCACGACGACCGGCTTGTCAATCGAATCCGGCGGCGTCGCCAATGCCCCATCCGGCCCACCTGTCACAACCGGCCCACCTGTCACAACCGGCAAGCTTTCGGATATCGACGTCGACGACCCCGCCAACACTTTCTCGGCCGTCAATTCCCCGACGAAGAGTGCACACGGTTACGGCACTTTCACCATGACCGCCGACGGCGTCTGGAGCTACACGCTCGATCAATCCAACAGCGCAGTGCAGGCTCTGAACGTCGGCCAGACGCTGACCGACACCTTCACGGTGACCAGCATCGGCGGGACCCCGCAGTTGATTACCATCACGATCAACGGCTCCAACGACGCTGCCATCATTTCCGGGACAACGACCGGCACCGTGACGGAAGCCGCATGTTGGAAGCCCGGGACTCCGATCGCGACCGGCAAGCTTGCAGATACGGATGTCGACAATACTCCCGACAGCTTCACGCCGGTGACCTCGCCAAGGGCGAGCGACCATGGTTACGGCTGCTTCCGGATGACGGCTGACGGCGTCTGGACCTACACGCTCGATAACACCAATTGCGTCGTCCAGGCGCTGAACGTCTACGACACCCTGACCGACACCTTCACCGTGACCACCATCGACGGCACCGCGCAGGTGGTGACGATCACCATCCACGGCACGAACGATCCGGCCATCATCCACGGCTGCATCACCGGCTCGGTGACCGAGCCCGATTGCAGGGAACACGGCAAGCCGACGGCGAGCGGCAGACTGACTGACACCGACGTCGACAACACGCCGAACACATTCACGCCGGTCACTTGCGCGACACGGAGCGCGGGCGGCTACGGCGCTTTCACGATGACCGCCGCCGGTGTGTGGACCTACACGCTCGACACCACCAACTGTGCCGTGCAGGCGCTTCCTTCCTGCGAGACTTTGACCGACACCTTCACGGTCACGACCATCGATGGGACGGAACAGACCATAGCCATCACAATCCACGGCGCCGACGATCGCGACCATTTCGGCCACGCGGCAGCTCTCAATGCCGCCGATCCGCCCCACGCCACCGCGCCCCCCGAAGACAATGCGGCTGCGAGAGCCTTTGCCGCCGGTCCGACGGTGGCTGCGAGCACCCATGACGCGAACACGGATGGCATCGGCGCCTCCGGCGAAAGTCCGGATCATGGCAAGATCGGCACAAACGGCGGTCGCGACACCTCTCACGACGGGCACGAACAGACCCTTCTTGCCGGCGGCTCCAGAGACGATCATTTCGTCTTTGCCTCGACGTCAAATTCCAGTGCAGCGCGCCCTGATATCATCTCTGGCTTCAAGGCAGACTCTGAGCGGGGCGACCTGATAGCGCTCGGCGCGCTCACCCTCTCCGTTCTGGCACTCGACCCCTCCAGCACGACAGTGCCCGCACATACGATCGCCTGGCTCTACGACAGCTCGGCGAACCAGACCATCGTTTACGTCAATCCGACGGATCAAAGCCTGAGCATCGGCGATTCCAGTCTGGTGGAAATCCATCTCGATGGCTTCTCCACCGTCCAGACGTCGGATTTCATGCTCGCGCTGGAAACGTCGGGTCATGCAATGGCAGCCGCGCCGGCCAATCTGGAACCGGGCGCGGGCAACGACGCGACCGGTAGCCCGACGACGGCGACCAGCCCCTCATCAGGCGAAACCGTCCATGAGCGAGCCGCCCTGATCGACGGAAACGGGCCCGGGCAAGCTGCGAAGGCGAGCGGGTGCACATTCGATGCCGATTGCGAACGGGTTGTCCGGGTCGGGCACACCCAGTTCGTTCAGCCCGACGATACGAACACGCGATCGGACGCGCCCACCGGCGGGAACGTGGCCTCCGCGGTGAGCCACGTGCAGCCCGTCAACCAGCTTCATCCCACGGCAGTCGCGGAGAATAGGTTCGTATTCGACAAGTTGACACCGTTCGACAACGGCAAGGAGATCGCGCCCGTTCCAGAGAGCGTGGCCGCCAAGGACAGCGGCCCGGTCATACCGTCCACGGTCGACCCAAGCATCGAGTCCGGCCCAGACTCCATCGAGGCGTCACACCACGAAAATCACTTGCGCGAGCATCATCATGGGGACCCGATAGCCGAGAACGGCCTTCCTCGAGTTGCTTCGGTTCACCTCGGGGACTCATTTCATTTCAAGCAGCAGGGCTCTGACGGTTCGGGTGACATTGCGCCCGTGCCCTGGCACGCGGCAGTCGAACCCTACGCCATCAAGGATGGCGCTGTGCATGGCCACCATTCAGAGCTCAGCGCAGGATGGGACGATCCTTCGGACCCGTCCGGTCATCACGAACATGCTGGCGTCGTCCACGGATTCAGGGCGGCGTCGATGCCTGAGCCGTCCCCGCCGCATATTGATCCGGCTCACGGCGCAGGCTCAGCTCACGCCCACGTGCCCCACGATCTGATCGTGTGATGTCCGCAGGGCAACTGGATCTTCAGTGTTGTTTTCCGGTGCCATCCGATGCGGCGGAGCTGTCCCGCTCGGGACAAACATCGTCAGTGTCGCCATCCTCTTCTTGCGGCGGCAATGCATGCTGATGGTCAAGCGCGGATGTCCAGGCCAACGTCATCGCCGCGATGAGCAGCCGATTGACGGCTTCGATTGCGCGTTCTGCTACGGACGAGTAATTCATGGCTTCCGCCCGCGCGGCTGATTGCCGATGGCGGAAGCCTAGGACGAACTCTCCAGCACCACTGTACTCCAGTTCACAGTTGCACGCGTCAACTCATCGCAGCCTTAGAAGATGCCGCTTGCTTCAGCTGCATCTGCAACGCGAGCCGACGAGCTTCGTGCGGCAAAGACGTCAAGCTCGTGGCGATTACCCCACTCCCCGGCGCGTTTGATCTGCGTACTTGGTTGCCGAGTAGGCTCGCACAACCTCAGAGGTGTTGCGGTCCATCAACGACTCTGAATCAAATGTGATCATTGCGATGCGAATGCGATTGGTCAACTTTTTTGGGGGAGCAATCAATGAGCGGAGAAGCCAACTGCATTGTATGTAGCCAGGCAAGAGCGGTCGTAGCCGTCTTTCCAATCGCGCGGGGCTATGCACTAAAGGTATACGAGTGTTCCTGCTGCCACAGCACCCTTCATCTCGTGACTCGCACGACGAAGGCTGCGCTGATCAGGCAGCACTGCGAGACCCTCCTTCCCGTCGAGAAGCCGCTGAGCGCGACGGGTCCCAGGGTTCAACAGCGGTTCGCGAACTAGACACGCAAGGCGTCCAGCCGCGTACAGGCCGAACGACCGCGCGATTGCGCGCAGGCTGCCGCAGCGCGCCGCGCCTCCGGAGCCTTCAATTCGGCTTTTGCGTCGGCTTGCCGTCGATCTTGGGGAGGTCGCCGGCCGCGGCCGATTGATCGCCGCCGCCATTGGCCCGGCGGGCCATCTCGACCGTCAGCCGCTCGGCGGCCTCCGGCGACATCACGCCCATGATGTCCGACATCTTTCGCGGCGCGATCTGCGAGGCGATCTCGATCAGCACGCCCATCTCGAGCCGGTCGAACACCCGTGCGGCGTCCTTGGGCTTCATGCCCTCATACATGGTCACGAGGCCCTTCATGCGCTGGGCTTCGGCGGCCTTCTGCTCGGCCTGGGTCGCGGAGATGCGGGATTCCACCGCCTTCATCTCCTCGACCTTGTTTTCGATGCGCTTCTCGGCCGACTTGAGCAGGCTCTCGCGGATGTCGATCTCGCGCTGGCGGGACTCGATCTCCTGGCGGCGTGCCTGCAAGCGCTCCAGGATCGCGCGCTCGGAGGCCGAGACCTGCGGCTGGGCCTCGTCCATCTTGACCACGGTGCCCTCGGGCTTGGTCTCGGGCGCGGCGGGCTTCGGCGCCTCCTTCGGCGCGCCGTGGGTAGATCCCGTGATATCGGGGTCTTCCCGCCCCGTCGGAAAGTTCAGATTCTCCTGCGCCCAGGATTTTTTGATCTGGCTCGGCTGGTAGTCGAAGACATAGCCGCCATTGATCACGAGGCCCACGACCTTGAGCGTGGCGAGCCCTGCGACGGCGACCAGGACGACTGGAATGACGCGGATGTTACGAAAGGATTTCATACCCTGACTTTATGCCGCAAGGCCGTTGGATCGTCGTCGCTCGGAGAAGGCTTCGGCCGCAGCCGCCACCGCCTTCGCCGATGACGGCTTGGCCGCGGGCACCGCGGCCGCTTCCGGGCTCGCCGCAGGGCGCGCGGCGATCGCGATCTTGGACAGGCGCCGCACCACGTTGTCGGCTTCGCCGAGCTGCTTGTAGAGCTGGTCCGACATCTGCGTCGCCGCCGCCAGCTGGCTGCCGAGGTTCTCGTTGACGTCGCGCACGGCGAGCTTCAGCCCGCCGATCGCGCGCTCGGCGATCTCGGTGGCGGTGATCAGCTCGCCGATGACCGCCTTCAGCGAATGCTCGTCCGCCTTCAGCCGCGTCAGCCGCTTGTTGAGCATGACACAGTAGACGATGGTCAGCATCAGCAGGATAGCCACCAGCGTCTCGATCGCCATTCCCAGGGAGTGGTTCATGGGGCCTCCATCATCTTGTTCTGCTCGTCCACCTTCTCGAACATCGCAAGTGTCGTACTTGGCTTGCGCAGGGGTTTCGTCACCCGTATCGCGACGCGGTCGCCGACCCGGCCCATCCGCCCCTCGGTCAGGGTGACGTCGCCGCAACGCACGGTCACGTTGGCATCCGCGCGCATGTCGAGCGGCAGGGTGTCGCCGACCTTGAGCCGCATCAGCTGCTTGAGCGGGATTTCGGCCTCGTAGAGCACGGCATCGACCGCGATCTCGGCCTGGTTGATCTCGGTGGCGAAATGGCCCTCCCAGATCGTGTCGCGGCCGAATTTTTCGCCCATGAACATCTGGAGCAGGACGCCCCGGATCGGCTCGATGGTCGCGTAAGGCAGCAGCAGCTCGATGTTGCCGCCGCGATCTTCCATGTCGATGCGCAGGCGCACCAGGATCGCGGCGTTGGCGGGACGGCTGATCGCGGCGAAACGCGGATTGGTCTCGAGCCGGTCGATCGTGAAGGTGACCGGCGACAGCGGCCGGAACGCCTGCTCGGCGTCGACCAGCACCACCTCGACCAGCCGCTTGACCAGCTCGGTCTCGATCGTGGTGTAGGGCCGGCCCTCGATGCGGAGCTGGCTCGCGCCGCGGCGGCCGCCGAGCAGCACGTCGATCATCGAATAGATCAGGCTGGAATCGACCACCGCCATGCCGAAGTTTTCCCACTCCTCGGCCTTGAACACCGAGAGAACGGCCGGCAGCGGGATCGAGTTCATGTAGTCGCCGAAGCGCACCGACGTGATGCGGTCGAGCGAGACTTCGACGTTGTCGGAGGTGAAATTGCGCAAGGAGGTCGTCAGCAACCGCACCAGGCGGTCGAAGACGATTTCGAGCATCGGCAGACGCTCGTAGGAGACCATCGCTGAATCGATGATCGCGCGAATGCCGGAATGGTCGTCGAGCGTGACGTCGCCGACCGCGAAGCCGAGAAGATTGTCGATCTCCTCCTGCGACAGCACCCGCTCGCCGGAATTCTTGCCGGCGCCGAGATCGCGGCTGCCGTCCTCGACCATGGCCGCCCATTGCAGGGCCATGGTCTCGGATAGTTCGTTTTCGGCAGCAGCCTTCGCGGCCTCCGCGGGATCCTCGGAATCAAGCGAGGCCTCCCATTGGGCGGCAATTGCATCCTGGTCTGGTTGGTCGGTGCCTGCCATGATCCCTAGCCCGTCATGCTCACTGGATCACGACTTCCTTGAACAGCACTGCGCTGACCTGGACCGGGGCGACCGCCGCGTTGACGCGCTTGGTCAGCTCTTCCTTGAGGCGGAAGACGCCGGCGGACCCGTTGAGGTCGGAGGAGCGCAGCTCGCGCACATAGGTCTGGAAGATGTCGGTGATGCGCGGCATCGTCGGCTTGATCGCCTCGATCTGCTTCTCTTCCTTGAGCTCCAGCACGATCTTGAGCTTGAGATATTGCACGCGCTCACCGGGCGCGCCGGCGAGGTTGACCATGATGTCGGGCACGTCGACGAAGGCCGGCGGCTTCGGCGGCGGCGCCGCCTCGGCGTGATGCTCGTCGTCGCCATGACGGAAGAAGAAGAACCAGGTCGCGGCACCGCCGCCGAGGACGGCGAGCAGGCCGACGGCCATGATGATGAGCTTGAGCTTGTTCTTCGGCGGGGCGGCTTCCGCGCCTTCGGCGGCTCCGCCGCCTTCCGCTTCATTGTCTGCCATGGTCGATAGGCTCGCTCATCTCATAAGGGGTCGAAAGAGCGAAGCCTCCTGGCAGACAGTGACGCGATACAAATGCCCCAGCGCAGTGCGCTCCTCTTACACGCAAACGCTACGGTAATAATGGTTAACGGAATCTTTCGATTGGGCCTCCACTAGGAAAAATCTGCCGGGCAAACATGGCTAACAGAACCTTTCTGCCGCCTCCCGGCGCCCCTCAAAAATCGACAAGACATTGAAATTACGTATTTTTTCGAGTTGGCACGGCTTTCGCTGAGAGAGGACCGAGGCCGGAGGGTTTGGGAGAACCTGGCGGTCTCGTTCACGGGTCGGCCAAGGCGCTTGGGAGAGCGAGGTGGCAGGCTCACTCAGGGGAGATTTCCGATGCAGAACGCGCTTCTGATCGGCTTGTCACGGCAGATGACGTTGGAACGGCAGATGGATGTCATCGCCAACAACGTCGCCAATGCCAACACCAACGGCTTCAAGGCCGACCATTCGCTGTTCGAGGAGTTTCTCAACTCGAACGCGCGTGAGGACAATTTCATCGCGTCCGACCGCCGGGTCTCCTATGTGCAGGACCGCGGCACCTTCCGCGACGTCGGCCAGGGGCCGATGGAGCCGACCAACAACCCGCTCGACATGGCGATCGACGGCAACGCCTTCTTCGCGGTGCAGGCCAATGGTGGCGAACGCTACACCCGCGACGGCAAATTCTCGCTCAACAGCACCGGCCAGCTCGTCACCTCCGACGGCAATCTCGTGCTCGGCACCGGCGGCCCGATCACCTTCCAGCCCACCGACCACGACATCAACGTCGCGCCCGACGGCACCGTCACGGTGCTCGAGGGCACCGCCAAGACCGACTCGATCCGCGGCAAGATCCGCATGGCTGCGTTCGACGACGCGGCGAAGCTGACCAAGCTCGGCGCCAACCTCTACGACGTCGGCTCCGCGACCCCGCAGGCCATCACCAGGTCGACCGTGCGCCAGGGCTACATCGAGAAGTCCAACGTGAACTCGGTCGGCGAGATGAGCCGCATGGTCGAAGTCATGCGCAGCTACACCGCCATCGCCAACCTGCTCCAGCAGCAGAGCGACCTCCACAAATCGGCGATCGAGAAGCTCGCCGACGTTCCGGCCTGATTAGGGGATCATTGACATGCAAGCGCTCCACACCGCTGCGACCGGAATGGCGGCCCAGGAACTCAACGTCCAGGTCATCTCCAACAACATCGCCAACCTGCGCACCACCGGTTTCAAGAAGCAGACGGCCGCGTTCCAGGACCTGATCTACGAGCACGTCCGCCGCGTCGGCGCGCAGGCCTCGGACCAGGGCACCATCGTGCCTGTCGGCGTCGACATCGGCGGCGGCGTCAAGACCGTCGGCACGCCGCGCAGCATGACACAGGGCACGCTGTCGCAGACCGGCAACGACCTCGACCTCGCGATCTCGGGCGAAGGCTTCTTCAAGATCCTGATGCCCGACGGCACCTTCCAGTACACCCGCGACGGCACCTTCCAGATGGACAACCAGGGCCGCGTCGTCACCGCGCAGGGCAACCCGGTGCAGCCGACCATCACCATCCCGAACAACGCCTCCGGCCTCGCCGTCAACGAGCAGGGCCAGGTCTCGGTGACGCTGCCGGGTTCGTCGACGTCGGCCGTTCAGGGCCAGATCGGCGTGACCCGCTTCATCAACAAGGCGGGCCTCCAGCCCGTCGGCAACAATCAGTTCGTCGAGACGCCCTCTTCCGGCCCGCCGCAGGACGGCACCGCGAACTCCGAAGGCTACGGCAAGGTCACGCAGGGCAGCCTGGAGCAGGCCAATGTCGACGTCGTCTCGGAGATGAGCGACCTGATCGCCGCACAGCGCGCCTACGAGATGAACGCCAAGGTCATCAGCGCCGCCGACCAGATGATGCAATCGACCACGGCGTTGTTCCGCTGAGGTGATGACGATGATCCGCACCACCCTCGCCACGATCTCCGCTCTCCTGCTGCTGGCGCTGCCGGCGCAGGCCGCCGACGATTTCATCGCAGCGCCGACGCTGCGCGCGAGCGTCACCGTGACCTCGGACGTGGTGCGGGTCGGCGATCTCATCGACAATGCCGGCTCGGCCGCGCTGATCCCGGTCTACCGCTCGCCCGATCTCGGTACCACCGGCGCGCTGCCGGTCGCCCATGTGCTGTCGGTGCTGCGCGCAAAACAGGTGATCGGCGTGATGACCGGCGACATCAAGGAAGTCCAGGTCACCCGCCTCGCCCGCACGCTCGCCAACAAGGACCTCGAAACCGCGGTGGCCTCGGCGCTCGAGCGCCGCTTCGGCCTTGGGGAAGCCGCCAACATCGCCGTCACGTTCGACCGCGGCGTCGCCGACATGCGGCTCGATGCCTCCAACACCGGTGCGCTCCAGCCAGTCGCAACCCGCTATGACGCCCGCAACGGCCGTTTCGACATCGCCTTCGAGATCAACAACGACAACAATCCGACGCCGACCAAGCTGCGCTTCACCGGCATCGCGATCGAGACGGTGGAAGTGGCCGTGCTGACGCGCGACATCGACCGCGCCGACCTCCTGAAATCCTCCGACGTCACGCTGGAGCGCCGGCCCAAGGCCGAGGTCACCGGTGAGCCCGCCTCGCGCGACCGCACCATTGGCATGCAGCTCCGCCGGCCGATGCGGGCGGGCATGCCGATCCGCGTCGCCGACATCGTCAAGCCGGACTTCGTGTCGCGCGACCAGAGCGTCACCGTCATCTACCAGGTCCCCGGGATCTACCTCACCACGCGCGGCAAGGCGCTCGAGAGCGGCGCCGAGGGCGACACCGTGAGCGTGCTCAATCTCCAGACCAAGCGCACGCTGGCAGGCATTGTCACCGGTCGCGGCCAGGTGACGATCCAGGGCGCGAGCCAGTCCGCGCCGATGGCGCCTGCGGTCGAGCAGACCTCCTCGCTCAAGCGCGACGAAACGCCCACCCCCGCGGCCGCTGCTGCAGCGCTCGCACAGAGCCTGGTCCAGGCCCCCGCGTCTCCTGCTCAGATCGCCCAAGCCCATATTCCGCAAGTTCGCGTCCCGCAAGCTCCAGCCAAGTCAGAGTAAGTTATGTCCAGGTTCAGTTCGGCTTCCCGTCTTCGTCGCGTCGCGATCTCTGGTCTGCTGCTGGCAGTTTGCGCGCTGGCGAGCGGCTGCTCCTCGATCGACCGCCTGTCGCAGATCGGCGAGCAACCGAAATTGTCGGCGATCGACAATCCGACGACGCAGCCCGGCTACAAGCCGGTGCAGATGCCGATGCCGAAGCCGGAAGTCGCCTCCTACAATCCGAACTCATTGTGGCGCAACGGCAGCCGCGCCTTCTTCAAGGACCAGCGCGCGACCCATGTCGGCGACCTCCTGACCGTGACCGTGAACATCACCGACAAGGCCAACATCGCCAACGAGACCCAGCGCAGCCGAACCGCCAAGGAGGATTCGGGGATTACCGATTTCATCGGCAGCAAGACGGTCACGCAGCCGCTCAAGATCCTGCCCGGCCGCCTTCTCACCACCGACTCGACATCCTCCGCCGACGGCAAGGGCTCGGTCAATCGCACGGAGGCCTTGCAGACCAACGTCGCCGCGGTCGTGACCCAGGTGCTGCCGAACGGCAACCTCGTCGTCGAAGGCAAGCAGGAGATCCGCGTCAACTACGAGATCCGCGAACTCATCGTCGCCGGCATCGTCCGCCCCGAAGACATCCAGAGCGACAACACCATCGATTCCAGCAAGATCGCACAGGCCCGCATCGCCTATGGCGGCCGCGGCCAGATCACGGACGTGCAGCAGCCGCGCTACGGTCAGCAGGTCATGGACGTGCTGTTGCCCTTCTAAGCCTCTCCCGAGCTCCCACATCGTGTTCGCGAACCTAGGCGCGAACGACGATGTACTACGCGGCCCTCGCTAGCTCCCCTGGCGAGGGCCGCATGTATTTTGTAAAGCCGATTGGGACGACTGACGGCGGGGATTGCCGTAGGAGCCTCACGTAAACTCCGCCTCCACCACGCCCAGCCCGTCCAGCTCCATCCGCACCTTGTCGCCGGCCTTCAGCCACAGCGTCTTCACCAGGCTCCCCGTCAGCACGAGTTGCCCCGCGTGCAGACCCTTGCCTTCGGCGGCGAGGTGGTTGGCGAGCCAGGCGAGTGCATTGTGGGGATGGCCGAGCACATCGGCGCCGGTGCCGTGGCTGACCTCTTCGCCATTGACGATGGCGCGGCCCTTGACCGCCTTCAGATCCGGCACCGACGAGCGCGGCACCGCCTCACCCAGCACGCAGCCGGCGGCGAAGAAATCGTCGGCGATCAACGTCGGCGCACCCATCGACTCCCACTTCACATAGCGGTCGTCGACGATCTCGATCGCGGGATGATAGAACTCAACGGCCTCGCCGACCCATTCGGCCGTGAACGGCGCCTCGCCGGCGGCGAGGTCGCGCTTCAATCGCACCGCGATCTCGCACTCGACGCCGACACGGACATAGTCGGCAGCCGCGAGCTTGGCCCCGCTCTCGTGCACGCCCTTCTGGAACACGCTGCCGCCGCAGGGATGCGGGATGCCGATATAGTCCTGCATCACCTGGCTGGTGCAGCCGATCTTGTAGCCGACCAGCGGCCCGACATGCGGCAGCAGCAGATCGTGCAGCGCGCGCTGGACCTGATAGCCCTCGGCCTCGTCGGCCGGCGGATGGTCCAGGGCCGCGAGCGGCGCGCGGTTACGGCGCGCGAGCGCAATCGCCTTTGCGGCTTTGAGAATCTTGTCCATCGGCGCCGGCTCCCACGCTACGCAATTGAGGTCGGCAGTTCAGCATTCCCGCCGGGGCGTGACAAGCGCGGACCAAAGGCGGCCCACGGGGCGCCCTCAGCGCTTCACGAGGCCGAGCCGGATCAGGCTTTCGGCCGTCGCGAGGATCGCCTCAGTGTTGGAACGGGCCTGCCAGCCGAGCAGCGACCTCGCCTTGGCGCTGGTGGAATGCCGAACCCTTCCAAGCATCGGCACGACCGCGCGCAGCAGCGGAATCCGGTTCGCGGCCAGCCGCACCAGCCAGTCCGGGGCCTGGAGCCGCGGAACCCGGCGCGCCCTGGGTCCGAGTTCCCGCCGCAGCACCCTGGCGATATCGAGGATCGACATCGTCTCACCCGAGACCGCGATGAAGCGCTCGCCTTTCGCTTCGGGCGCCGTCATCGCGCGCAGGTGCAAATCGGCCACGTCGCGCACGTCGACCACGCCGAAATAGACCCGCGGCACCGCCGGCATGGCGCCGTCGAGCAGCGATTTGACGATCTCGATCGAGCCGGAGAAGTCCGGCCCCAGCACGGGGCCAAAAATGCCGGCGGGATTGACGACGGACAATTCGAGCCCACCGCCCTCGCGCGCGACGAAATCCCAGGCCGCCTGCTCGGCCAGTGTCTTGGATTTGATGTAGGGCTGCACGTCGGCGCCGTCGAGATTGGTCCAGTCGGTCTCGTCGAACGGCCTGTCGCGCGCCGGATGGCCATAGCCGATCGCGCCCAGCGACGAGGTGACGACGGCCCGCCTGACACCGGCCTCGCGCGCGGCACGCAGCACCCGCAGCGTGCCGTCGCGGGCCGGGATGATCATCTCGTTCTCGTCCTTGGGAACACTGGTCGACAATGGCGAGGCGACATGGAGCACGTAATCACAGCCGGCGATGGCGTCGCGCCAGCCGTCGTCCGCAGTGAGATCGGCGGTGAAAAAGGACAGGCTTTCAGGCGACGCAGCCCCACCCTCGCGCAACATCGCCAGCACGTCGGCCTGCCGGTCCGGGCGGCGCACCGTGGTCCGCACCTGATGGCCGGCGGCCAGAAGCTGCAGGACGACATGGACGCCGACGAAGCCGGACCCGCCGGTGACCAGAACAATGCTCATTGCCGAATTCCCCTCCTTGCGCAGGCGGGCGAATTGGTTCCGCCACCCTGCTCAAGGCCGCATCTGGTCACTATCTCCCGGGGAACAAGTAGAATGGATTTCGAGACCGGTATGGAAAACCTGACCATCCTTTGCGACGGCGACTGCGATTGCAGCCCCGACCCTGCCCTGCTCGCCGACTTCAAGCGGGCCATTCATGCGCTTGGCGGCAAGTGGAAGCTGGAGATCCTGTTCGCGCTGATGAACGGCGCCGTTCGCTTCGGTGCGTTGCGGCGAGCGATCGGCGGCATCACCCAGCACGTGCTGACCACGCAGCTGCGCGAGCTCGAGCAGGACGGCCTGGTGTCGCGAACCGTCTTCGCGGAGAAACCTTTGAGGGTCGAGTACGAGTTGACGGATGCGGCCTACGGCCTGTTGCCGGCGTTTAAGGAAATATTGAGCTGGTCCAGGCTTTATGGCGATGCGCGCCTTGTGGCGTCGCAGCAAGCCTGATTGCAGCCAAGCCTGATTGCAGCGATGTGTGAAGCTGCCGGATCGTTGCCTCAGCCTTCGAGTCGATCTCGTTGATGCGACTCGCAAAACCTCCCGCACCTGAAGTGAAGGCTGTTTCTCATCCGAACTTACGTGAGCTCGGAGGAAGTGACTCTAGCCCATTGATCGCGATTCACTTTTCGTGATCGCGCCTGCGCTTATGCGCATCACGGCAAGCGGCAGACAAAATGCTGATCACGGCGCTCAAGCGGCACCGTGAGTCCAAAAACAAAGAGCCGCATCGCTGCGGCTCGGACTCTATTCGTCGCGGTAGACCTTCTCGCGTTTCTCGTGGCGCTCCTGCGCTTCCACCGAGAGCGTCGCGATGGGCCGGGCTTCGAGCCGCTTCAAAGAGATCGGCTCGCCGGTGTCCTCGCAATAGCCGTAGGTGTTGTCCTCGATACGCTGGAGCGCGGCGTCGATCTTGGCGATCAACTTGCGCTGGCGGTCGCGGGCGCGGAGTTCGATGGCGCGGTCGGTTTCGGACGATGCCCGATCGGCGAGATCGGGGTGGTTCACGTTCTCCTCCTGCAGAGCCTGCAGCGTGAGCTTGGACTCTTTGAGGATCTCATCCTTCCAGGCGAGGAGCTTCAAACGGAAGTACTCCTTCTGCCGGTCGTTCATGAAAGGCTCTTTTTCGGTCGGTCGGTAGTTTTTCAACTTTTCCAAGGGCGGCCTATCTGTCTAAGCAACGACTCGCAACGGAACGGGGTCCGTTAAGCCGGGCTTATATAGCGGCCTCCTGTGACAGACAATATTTCCCTGATCGTTCGGTTAGCGCCCCCAAGCCCTTGCACAGGAAGGTTTATCCTGGAGAACCCGGGGGCGGCCGAAGGCCTAGTAACCGACCGTGAAACGCTGCTTCGGATGGGCCGGCCGCTCGATCTCGTCGACGAGCGCAATGGCGTAGTCGGCGAAGCTGATCCAGCTTTTCCCGTTCGCATCTGCGAGAAGCTGATCGGTCCCGAGCCGGAACTTGCCGGTTCGCTCGCCCTCGATGAAGAGGGCCGACGGCGAGATGAAGGTCCAGTTCAGGTCCTTTTCCTGTCGCAGCAGGTCAAGGAAAGCCCCGCCCGCTTCCGCTTCGGCCTTGTATTGGGCGGGAAAACCCGGGGTTGTAACCAGTTTGACGCCGGGAGCGACTTCCAGGCTGCCGGCACCGCCGACAACGAGGTAGCGACCAACGCCGGACGCCTTCGCCGCGCCGATCAGCTTGAGCGGGTCGCTGGCCAGGAAGTGCACGGAACTCACGGCGACGTTATGCCCGGCCCACAGCTTGGCAAGGCCGGCCTGGTCGAGCACGTCGCCCTTGGTGGACGTGACGTTCGGCAGGGTCGCGATCTTCTCGGGGTTCCGAGCGATTGCCGTGACGGCATGGCCGCGGCGCGACAGTTCCTTGGTGATCTCCGACCCGGCCCGGCCCGAGGCGCCGGCGACTGCGATTTTCATGGAAGGCTCCTTTGCTTCTTTTGGTAACTATCGGTTACTAGATATCGCAAAGGATGCTGGTGTTAAGAGAGCACTTTGTGCTTACCTGATTACGCAAGAGTAACCGGGACCCGTCACCGGCGCGCGAGCCGGCAAGGGGCCAAACGGATCGTGAGGAGTTGACGATGAAGCCAGACGTCTATGCTGCGAACTGCCCCACGCGCCAGATCCTCGACCGCGTCGGCGACAAATGGGCGGTGCTGATCCTGCTGCTGCTGCGCGAGGAGCCGATGCGCTTCAATCAGTTGCGCAGAACGATTGAAGGCATTTCGCAGAAGATGTTGAGCCAGGTTCTCAAGTCGCTCGAGCGCGACGGCCTGATCAAGCGTCACGCCATCGCAACTGTACCGGTGACGGTGGAGTATTCGATCACGCAGCTCGGGGTGACGCTCGCGGCCGCCGTCGATCCCCTGCGCGATTGGGCCGAGCAAAACCTGAAGGACGTGCTCGCCGCCCAGCGCCGCTACGACACGCAGCAGAAGGACGAAGCGGCCTAAGCCTGCCCGGCCTTGGCCAGCTCGACCTCGACGCGCAGCTCGATCTCGGACAGCAGGGAATCCAAACCAGGATCGCCCGAGGATGATTTCAGGTTCGCCGCGGCATCGCGCAGCCGCATCACGGTCGAGGCGTCGAGATTGCCGGACAGTAATCCCATCTTGAGATCGTCGAGCACGTCGAGCGCGGTCCTGCCACGGGCAACCGAGCGCTTGCGGCGCTCGACCGGATCTTCCTCGATGCCTTGCAGTGCGAGCAGCCCATCGATGTTCGCGGCCGCCTTCGGTGCGGCAGCGCCCCGCGTCTCCTGCGCCGACGAGGTGTCGGGCAGCACGAAGGTGCCGGAGCTCGTCCGCCTGGCCTGGCTGGCCGGCGTACCAAGCGTGGTGCCGTTCGGTCCGTAGATGCGCATCGCAGGAATCCGGGTGATCGATGCCGTCACCTTCGCCGTCTTATGGTTAACGGCGCGTAAACGGCCCGGCAAAATCTGCCGAGAGGCGGCAGTTTCGCTCCTCAGGGAGAACGCTCCCTGACACCGGTGGAAACAGGTTTATTCAACCTATTCAATCGCGTAACCCCGCTGCCCCGCGTTGGCACAGCACTCGCAAGGAAAGCGTCGGACCAGCTCGTCATGGGAGTGTCGAGGATGGTCCGAGATGTGAGGAGCCTCGGGGAGCAGAGGATGCCAGGCGTTCGTTGGGTGAGGATTGTTGGGGTGGCCTGCGCCGCGCTGTCAGCGCTGGCGCTCTCGGTCGCGTCCGCAAGCGCGACGTCGCGCATCAAGGACCTCGCCAATATCGAGGGCGTGCGGCAGAACCAGCTCATCGGCTACGGCCTCGTCGTCGGCCTCAACGGCACCGGCGATACGCTCAACAACATCCCTTTCACCAAGCAGTCGCTGCAAGCGATGCTCGAGCGCATGGGCGTCAACATCCGCGGTGCCACCATCCGCACCGGCAACGTCGCCGCCGTGATGGTCACGGGCAATCTGCCGGCCTTCGCCACCCAGGGCACGCGCATGGACGTCACCGTCTCCGCGCTGGGCGACGCCAAGGATCTGCGCGGCGGCACCCTGCTGGTCACGCCCCTGCTCGGCGCCGACGGCAATGTCTACGCGGTCGGACAGGGCTCGCTCGCGATCTCCGGCTTCCAGGCCGAAGGCGAAGCCGCGAAAATCGTGCGCGGCGTTCCGACCGTCGGCCGCATCGCCAACGGCGCCATCATCGAGCGCGAGATCGAGTTCGCGCTCAATCGGCTGCCGAACGTGCGGCTCGCGCTGCGTAACGCCGACTTCACCACGGCCAAGCGGATCGCGGCCGCGATCAACGACTATCTCGGCGTCAAGACCGCCGAACCGATCGATCCCTCGACGGTGCAGCTTTCGATCCCGCCGGAGTTCAAGGGCAACGTCGTCGCCTTCCTCACCGAGATCGAGCAGCTCCAGGTCGATCCTGATCTCGCCGCCAAGATCGTCATCGACGAACGCAGCGGCATCATCGTGATGGGCCGCGACGTCCGCGTCGCCACCGTCGCGGTGGCGCAAGGCAACCTCACCGTCACCATCTCCGAGAGCCCGCAGGTCAGCCAGCCCAACCCGCTGTCACGCGGGCGCACGGTGGTCACGCCGCGCACCGGCGTCAGCGTCGTCGAGGACGGCAAGAAGTTCGCCGTCGTCAAGGACGGCGTCTCGCTTCAGCAGCTCGTCGACGGCCTCAACGGCCTCGGCATCGGCCCGCGCGACCTCATCAGCATCCTCCAGGCGATCAAGGCCGCCGGCGCCATCGAAGCCGACATCGAGGTGATGTGATGCAGACCAGCATGATCAATACCCCGCACGTCGTCACCTCCTCGGCCTTCTCGGTGGAGAGCCGCAACGGCCGGCCCGACTTCGAGCTCGCCGCCGCGTTGCAGAAGGTCTCGCCGCAGCGGCAGTCGAAGGCGCAGAAGACCGCCACCGATTTCGAGGCGATGTTCCTCAACAGCATGTTCTCGCAGATGACTTCGGGCCTGAAGGGCGAAGGCCCGTTCGGCGACACCCCGGGCACCGGCGTGTGGCGTTCGATGCTGACCGAGCAATATTCCAAGAACTTCGCCAAGGCCGGCGGTGTCGGTGTCGCCACAGAAGTCTACCGCACCCTCATCATGCAGCAGGCGAAAACGATCCGCACGGCATAAGGTCAACCAAGATGAACCATTTCAACGCCTCACGTCAGCCGGTGCAAGCGCAGCGCCCCAACACCGCACCCGGCAACGCCGAGGCGCGCAAGGTCGCGGAGCAGCTGATGGATGCGATGAACGCCCTGCTCGGACTGGTCGAGCGCGAGACCGAGCTCGTTCGCGCCGGCCAGGTCCGCGAAGCGATGACGCTCGAGAGCAAGAAGCAGGAGCTGTCGCGCAACTATGTCAGCGCCGTCAGCGAATTGAAGACGAACCAGGCCCAGCTCGCGAAATCCGCGCCCGAGCTGCTCTCGACGCTGCATCGGCATCACGATGCGTTCCGCGCGATGCTCCAGGTCAATCTCACCGTGCTCGCGACCGCACACGCGGTCTCCGAGAGCGTGGTGCGCGGCGTCAACGCCGAGATCCAGAAGCGCAACGTGCCGAATACCTACACGGCGGCGGGACGCCGCGCGGCTCCAGGCCCACGCCACATCACCCCGCTCGCGGTCAGCCGCTCGCTCTGAGCGCACGCGAAAACTCCCTGCAATTTTACGAAAAACCGCGCGGCGATATCGTCGCGCGGTTAGTCACGTTTGCTTACCCGGTCTTCAATCCTGGTGTTCCATGGTTGCGTATTGAGAGGGGTTGGGATTTGACTCAGACGAGGCAACCAGGAGGCTGCCATGAGTACAGATTTCAGCATCAGGCCGGTGGGGATACCGGCCCCCGTGCAGATCATAACGACGTCCAATGCGGCGGCGAACGAGGCCGTGCAAACTGATTTGCCGGCGAGCCAGACGGTCGCCGCGAGCGATACGAGCGCGGCTGCGCGCAATGATTTGCAGAGCACCAACGACAGCGTTTCACGCCAGGTCGTTTTCAACCAGCCCGCCGCGTCCTTCGTGTTCCAGGTCGTGAACGAAAGGACCGATGCGGTTGTCGATCAGTTTCCGGACGAAGCGATGCTGCGGCGGCGGGCCTATTTCCACGCACTGGACATGAAGTCCGAGCCCCCGCGTCCACTCAGCACCGATCGCAGCGCCTGACGTTCACGCCGGGGGTCGCGACGGCCGTATCGAGGTCGTTCGAACCGGTCGCGTTACGACCGTCCCGAAAGACCGGCCGCGATATTGCGATTGATCTCGATCAGCGGGCGGAAGTGATCGAGCTGCGGGCTCATCAACAGCGCAGCAGTCTGGCTCAGCACGAACACGCTGATATTGGCGATCCTCTGCCGAACGTCGAGCGGCTGCGGATTGGTGTCGCGCATCGCCTCGCTCAGGAAGATGGTCCAGAGCTTGCGGTTGAACATCAACGCCTGCGTCGTCTGCTCGTTGAAGGGATCGGCACTGTTGATGGCGTCCTGCAGCTTGTTGGCGGCCTTCAGGAGCGTCTGCGCCTCGATATCGCGAGGAGACGCAGTGGTCGTGGCTACACGCGCGTAGGCCGAAGCAGCAGAACTCGACATCGATCACCCTGGAGGTTTCCTCGCCCGTTGTACAGGCTTAAGGATTTCTTTCCCAACCCTAGGCAGCACCGCTTAAGATTTGCTTACGTGAGAGTGCGGACGATCTCCGGACAATTACGGGTCGCGGCATCCACCTTCACCTCAAGGCTAAATCCGAGTGCGCGCACTGTAAACGATTGCATCCATCATGCGCTGATCTGAGCTAATCGACAGTTAGCGATCTCGCTCAAAACAACGGCGAAGCCTAGGCTTCGCCGTTGAATGATTCATCGTGTACGTCAGCGTCGCGCTTAGCGGAGAAGCTGAAGCACACTCTGCTGCGACTGGTTGGCGAGCGACAGCGCGGAGACTGCGATCGACTGGCGCGTCGAGAGCGCCTGGCTGTTGGCCGCTTCCTCGTTGGTGTCCGCAAGCGTCAGGCTCGACGAGCCGGTCTGCAGCACGTTGATCAGGTTCTTGCTGAAGTCCTGACGGATCTGCACGATCGACAGGTTCGAACCGAGCGTCGACGCCTCGGCACGCAGCGTGGTGCTGGCCGAGTTGAGCGAAGTCAGAATGGCGTTCGCCGATTTCGAGTCCAGGAAATCAACGCCCGAGGTCAAGGGAGCAAGGTTGAGGCCGGCGTCGTTGAAGGTGACGCCCTGAATGTTCAGCGTCGAACGCCCGGTTTCGTTGAACACGAGCTTGAGCGTATCGCCGTTCAGCAGATTCACGCCGTTGTAGGAAGAGTCCTGCGCCGTGGTGTTGATTTGCGCGAGCACGTTGTTGTACTGCCCGACCAGATTGGCGCGCGTGGCTTGCGAATCCGGGTCGACGGTGGGCGCCTGCGCGATCAGGCCATAGAAGGGCTGGCCGCTCGCCGCGGCCGTGCCGCCGATTGCGCCGATCGTCGAGGACGCCGAGTCGTTGGAGGTCACGATGTTGAGATGACCGGTCGTGTCGATCGTCGCCTGCAGGTTGTTCGCCGCCAGCGCCGCGTTGAGCTGATTGAGCGTGGAAACCTGCCCGGCGCCGGCGCCGAAGGTGATGCTGGTGGCGGTGCCGCCACCGGTCGCACCGATCGTCAACGTCTTGCCGCTGAGCGGGGGCGGAACGCGGGCGGTGGTGCCGGCAGTGAGGCCGAGCGCCGTGAGCACGTTGCCCGAGCCGGAGATCGCCAGATCCTGGCTCGTGCCGGTGCTGAGCACGAGCTTGCCGCCGGAAACGGTCGAGGCCGTGCCCGTACCCGTGATGCCGTCGATCGCGCTCAGTACCGTCTGCACCGAGAGTGTGCTGCCGACACCGATGCCGATCGTGACGTTGCCGAACGAGTCGGTGGTCGAGGTGGTTTGCGAGGTCGAGAAGGTGATCGTCTTGCCGTCGACAGTCAGGACTGAACCGTTGGTGATCGTCGTACCGAGATCGTCCGAACCCGCACCGGCGGTACCGACCAGCTTGGTCGCGCCCGTAATCGGCTGCGCGCCGCCCGTATCGTCATTGTTAACGACGGTGCCGGTGACCGTGTTGTTCGTGTATGCCGTGCCCAGCAGGTTGTTGGCGGTCGCACCGGGGACCGCGGCCGCCGTCACGTTGGACTTGGGCGAGTACCCTGTCGGGCTCTGCAGCACCTGGCTGGCGATCGATTTGGCGCTGTCGACCAGCTTTTGCAGCGAGGTGATGCCGGTGTTCGCGGCCTGCAGCACCTGCACACCGTTGCTGATGCCATCCAGGAGATTGCTGATGTCGCTGGCGCGATTGTCGAGCCCCTGTGCGGTGAAGAAGTTGGTCGGATTGTCCAGCGCCGTGTTGACCTTCTTGCCGGTTGCAAGACGTTCCTGCGTGGTAGCGAGCAGGTCGGCTGTCGACTGCAGCGACAACAGGTTCTGGCGGACTGATGCCGAGAGAACGATGTTGGACATTGGCAGATCTTCCTCTTGGAGCGCGACGCGTACGAATCGGAGCCCGCCGGTCTGGCAAATGGGCTTTTGTCTAGTTCTAGGCGCACTCCTTTAAATTAAGGTTAATGGCCGCTTAAGCCACAGGGTTAACAAGGTATTAACCGGTCAGGGTTCCCTGAAACCCGGCTCACGCCGCATCACGCGCAAAAAAACGGCGGGGCAAAAGCCCCGCCGTAATGCCTTGTTTGACGATTTTCGCCGCGTATCAGCGCAGGAGCTGCAACACGCTCTGCTGCGACTGGTTGGCCAGCGACAGCGCCGAGACCGCGATCGACTGGCGGGTCGACAGCGCCTGGCTGTTGGCCGCTTCCTCGTTGGTGTCGGCCAGCGTCAGGTTGGACGAACCGGTCTGCAGGACGTTGATCAGGTTCTTGTTGAAGTCCTGGCGGATCTGCACGACCGACAGGTTCGAACCCAGCGTCGATGCTTCCGAACGCAGCGTGCTGCTGGCGGCATTGAGCGTGGTCAGGACCTTGTTGGCCGAGGCGTTGTCCAGGAAGTCGGTGCCCGAGGCGAGGGTCGAGATGTTGAGACCCGCGGTGTTGAAGGTCACACCGGTGATGCTCAGCGTCGACTTGCCGGTTTCGTTGAACGTCAGCTTCAGCGTGTCGCCGTTGAGCAGGTTGACGCCGTTGAAGGAGGCATCCTGCGCGGTCGTGTTGATCTGCGCGAGCACGTTGTTGTACTGCGCAACCAGGCCAGCACGCTGGGTCTGCGAGGTCGGATCGGCAACCGGAGCCCCGATGGCAACGCTGTGGAACGGACCGGTGGCGGTAAAGGCCGAGCCGCCGAGCGTGCCGATCGTCGAGGAGGCCGCGTCGTTCGTGGTCGTGATGGAGATCACGCCGGTCGAGTCGATCGAGGCCTGCAGGTTGTTGGCCGCCAGCGCCGAATTGAGCCCGTTCAGCGTGTTGACCTGGCCAGCGCCGGTGCCGAAGGTGATGCTGCTCGCGGTGCCGCCACCGGTGGCGGCGATCGTCAGCGTCTGGCCCGAGATGGCGGGCGGGACGCGGGCGGTCGTGCCGGCGGTGAGACCGAGCGCGGCGAGCACGTTGCCCGAACCCGCGATCGTGAGATCCGAGGTCGTGCCGGTGCTCAGCGTGAGCTTACCAGCGGCGACAGTCGAGGCGGTGCCGGCGCCGGTGATGCCGTCGATCGCACTCAGCACGCTCTGCACCGTCAAGGTGCTGCCCGTGCCGATGCCGATGGTGACGTTGCCGGCGGTGTCGGTGGTCGAAGTGGTCTGCGCGGTCGAGAACGTGATGTTCTTGCCGTTGACCGTCAGGACCGAGCCGTTGGTGATGGCCGTAGCAAGGTCGTCGGACGTCGCGCCCGCGGTGCCAACCAGCTGGGTGGAAGCGGTGATGTTGACCGCAGTGCCGGTGTTGTCGTTCAGCACGGCGGTGCCGGCGACGGTGCTGTTGGTATAAGCGGTACCCAGCAGGTTGCTAGCGGTCGCGCCGGTGATGGCGGTCGAGGTCACGGTCGACTTGGTGGAGTAGCCCGTCGGGCTCTGCAGCACCTGGTTGGCGATCGACTTGGCGCTGTCCACCAGCTTCTGCAGCGAGGTGATGCCGGTGTTGGCTGCCTGGAGAACCTGAACGCCGTTGCCGATGCCATCGAGCAGATTGCCGATGTCGCTGGCGCGGTTATCAAGGCCCTGGGCGGTGAAGAAGTTGGTGGGATTATCCAGAGCCGAGTTCACCTTGCGGCCAGTCGACAGACGGGACTGGGTGGTGGCGAGGAGGTCGGCGGTGGACTGGAGGGAGAGCAGGTTCTGGCGAACCGATGCGGAGAGAACGACGGACATACTGTTACCTTTCTGGTAGCTACGCGTCCTATCTGACCAATTGATCAGACGACCGCCGGACCGTGCGTCCAAGCCTCTAACAATCCGTGAAATGAAACCCGCAGTTTTTCCCGCCGCGACGCCGGAAGCCCCCTTCGAGGCCGCGGCAGACGGCTGGACATGCCGCTATCGGCCTTGAAATTGTTGCATTTTCCGTCCCCGGCGCCGTCGTTTACGACCTGTTAACCATGTTGCGCAAGGATCGGCTCCAAATCACGAACGATCGCCCTCATCGCACGAACGCCGCGACGGATCGTTGTAAAAGGGTTGATGGAGAACAGGCATGGCTCTCAAGGTTGAGCTCAAACCGCACGAACGCATCATCGTCGGCAATTCGGTGATCACCAACACCGACCAGCGCGCCCGCCTCCTGATCGACGGCGACAACGTGCCGATCCTGCGCGAGCGCGACATCCTCACGCCGGAGACCGCCGACACGCCGGCCAAGCTCGTCTATCTCGCGGTCCAGCTCATGTACATCTCGCCGGATCCGCAGAGCCAGCACGGCACCTACTTCAACCTGGTGCGCGACATCGTCACCGCGGTGCCGAGCGCCTGGCCGATCATCGAAAGCATCAACAACAACATCATGAGCGGCGATCTCTACCGGGCGCTGAAGGATGCCCGCAAGCTGATCGCCTATGAAGAGAAGCTGCGGGACCAGTACCAAGCGACGCATCCCAAGGGCGACGTCAGCTCGGCCGCCTGATCGGCACGCATCAGCCTGCCCAAACGACAACGGCCCCGGATCATCTCCGGGGCCGTTGTCGTTTCACCTGCGTTCCTGGTCACTGCGCCGCCAGCGGCGGCGCCTCGATCTCGATCAGACCATCGCCGGTCCGCCGCGCGCCGAACTCGAGCACCGCAGCCACAAGCGCGTCGATGTCCGTCTCGTCGGTACGGTGATTGACGATGGCAGCGCGGATCGCGAACCTGCCGTCCAGCGTCGTGCTCGAGGGCGCCGCAACGCCGGACTCCTGGACATCGGCGACGATCTCGCGATTGACCGCATCGTCGGCGCGGTAACGGAAGCAGACGATGTTGAGGTTCACCGGTGCCAGCAATTCCAGCCGCGGCTCGGCCAGCACGCGCGTCTCCAGATACTTCGCCAGCGCGCAGCTTCGCGCGATCACCGCACCCAGCCGGTCGGTGCCGAACGTCTTCAGCGTGAACCAGGTCTTCAGCGCGCGGAAGCCGCGCGACAGGTCGGGGCCGAGATCGCAGGGCCAGACTGCACCCGCCGCAAGCCCCCTCGCCTCGCGGCGCAGATAGGCCGCCGGCTGCGCAAAGGCCTGCCGGTGCTGCTCGCCGTCGCGCACCAGCAGGAAGCCGGCGTCGTAGGGCACCTGCCCCCATTTGTGGAAGTCGAGCGCAATGGAATCGGCGAGCTCGATGCCGCCGAGCATGGGCGCGAGCTCGGGCGAGAAGATCGCGAGCGCCCCGAAGGCGCCATCGACGTGAAACCAGATTCCTTCCTCGCGGCACAGCGCAGCGATCGCCTTGAGGTCGTCGATCGCGCCGATATCGACCGTGCCGGCGGAAGCGACCACCAGGAACGGCTTGAAGCCGACTTCGCGATCGATCGCGATCTGCGCGCGTAGCGCATCGAGGTCGATGCGATGATCAGCATCGACATCGATCTTGCGCAGCGCATCGGTGCCGATCCCGGCGATGTCCATCGCCCTGGAGACACAGCCATGCGCGGCCTGCGACGTGTAGGCCGTGAGCAGCGCGCCGTCATTGCCGATGCCGTGCTGCCGCGCGAGCGTGCCGAGCGCGCTCGTACGCGCCACCAGCACCGCCATCAAATTGGCCATCGACGTGCCCGTGACGAAGATGCCGCTCGCACTCTCCGGGAAATCAAACAGGCGCCGCATCCACGCGACGATCTGGCGCTCGACTTCGATCGGCATGTGATCGCGTCCGCCGAGATTGGCATTGAGGCCAGCTGCGAGCATCTCCGCGAGCATGCCGACCGCGGTGCCGCCGCCATGCACCCAGCCCATGAACCCGGGATGGACATTGCCGGTCGCATAGGGCGCCACATGCTCGGCGAATTCGCGATAGACATCGGCAAGGTCGCTCGCCTCGCGCGGCACGTCGGCCTTCAATGCCGCGCGGATGCCGTCGGGAATCGGCTGCCACACCGGCCGCGCGCGGACATTGGCGATGCCGTCGATCGCCTCGTCCAGCATGCGATGGGCGAGCGTGCGAAATTCGCTCCAGTCCTGCGGATCAAGCGAAGCCTGCGCGACGGAGCTTTGCGCGTTGCGGATGATCTCGTTCATGCTGCGCTCGCCTTGCCCTCTCCTACGTGCCGCGACAGCATCGCCGTGAACGCGGCAAAGATCTTGCGCATCTGCGGCGGCTTGTACGGAAACACGACCGGCGGATCCATGTTGTGCACGACGGCGGTGTTGTCGGCTTCGAAGACCAGCAGCTCGCGGTTCTGGTTCTCGGCGCAATCGACGATGAAATAATCGAGGCCGACGCGCCGGCTCATCTCGTCGAGCGCGGCCTTATGGCGCGCGGCGAAGGCGTGGTCGAAGTCCAGCATGAAGACGGCCTCTTCAGCCCGCTTCTCCTCGCTGAACGCCATGTAGGCGTTGAGATACCAGATGTCCCAGCGATCGGCGATCGCCATGTGGCAGGCGTAGGGCTTGCCGTCGACCATTGCGAGACGATATTTGCGATAGAGCCCGTCGGGGCTCGCATAATCGACGAAGCGCGCGACAAAGAAATCCTGCTCCTCGCGCTCGGCGAGATAGGCCGCGAGTGCCGGCGCATCGTCGAGCTTCGCGAGCCCGACACCGGCATGCGTGCCGCGCGGCCGCGCGATCATCGGAAAGCGTAATTCGCCGGCGATGTCCTCGCAAGCGATCCGGCCCTGCGCGAGATCCGTCAATTGCACTCGCGTGGCGTGGATGGTCGATGGAATCTCGAGACCAGGGATGCCCGCCAGCAGCCGATACAGCTTGTCGCGATCGAGGTTGCCGATGAGATCGGGGCGATTGAGCAGCGGCCGCGGCCAGCGCGGCGCAGCCTTTTCGATCAGGGCCAGTGTTTCCCGGCATTCCTCGGAATCGGATGCAACCACGATGGCAACGTCGTGATCGGGCAACGTTTCAGGCAAGCCGACATCCTTGGTCACATAGAGCGTCAGCAGCTCGAAATCGGAGCCTTCGAGCAGGAATTCGATCGGCGTGTTGCCGCCCATGTCGATGTCGGCCGCAAGGGCGAGCACGCGCAAGCCGGGCTTCGGAGCCGCAGCGGGCGTGCGAAACAATTGATGGAAGGTCAGCACCTCCGACTGGATCGCCAGCCCCGCCGCCTTGTCGCCGAGTAGCTGGACGATCAGCGATAGGTCAAGGCCTTCGCCCGCGTGCGCTGCTCCTTCCGTGATCCGCGTGACGAGCTGATCGCGCAGTGGCTGCAGATCGACACCTTCGAAGGCCTGGCGCGTCAGCTGCGCGAAGCCGATGCGGTCGGCATAGTTCGGCACGGTCACGCCGATCGGCGCGGAAACTGGATGCTGCATCTCATACCTCGAACGCGGACTTTTCCGGTGCGGTTGCGGCTGCGCCGCGGTCAAGCAGCAGCTCGATCTTCACCAGGACATGGGCGATGCGATCAAGCAGGTGCTGCACATTGCGTCGTGCCTGCGCCATATCCGGCGACCAGGCCTCGGTCACGAGCCGGGCGCCGACGCAGAGGCGCAGCACGGCCTGCGGCGCGTCGTCCAGCCGCTCCAGCCGGACCGGCTGGCCGATCAGGCTACGCTGGACGGCGACCTGCCGGTCCGCCGCGCTGCCGCTGATCTCGTCGTTCATGTCACGCCGCAGCGCCCGATGGACGGCGCCGGTCTCGGCCATCGAGACCGGCTTGCCGTCGCGCAGCAGCATGAACGGAAAGATCGTGGCGTACGCGAACTCCTCGTCGTCTCCGGCAGTCTTCTCGGTCGCCGTTGGAACGGGTTGAAGCGACGGGGACAGCGCGATCATGCTGTCGATGCCGGCGGCAAGCTCGGCCAGCGCCCTGACGCGGAAAGCTCCGGGCACGGCGTAGTAGCTGCCGATCTCCGCAAGCGCCGCCTCCCAGCGCAGCCATTGTCCAAAATTCGGCCGGCGCTCGAAGCGTGAGCGCAGCGCCGTCCAGGCCACCGGCCAATCGCAGCGGCCGGCATAGTCGAAGAAGCCCGGCGCAATCCCCTCAATCCGGTCGAGCGACCGCGAAAACCCTTTCGGCACCAGCAGCGCACCGCTAAAGGCAGGGCCGCCGAAGAATTTCGAGCCGGTGATCAGCACCATGTAGCCGCGGTCGAGATAGGAGCGCAGCCGGCGGCGGCCGAGCCGCGCCTGACAGGCGTCGACGACGACCTGAACCTTGCGCGGCCAGCGCCGCGCGATCTCGTCGAGACAGGCCACGCCCGGCGCGTGCCAGCCGAGCTTCGAGGAATCCATGATCTGAAGCAGCACGGGCGCACCTTGCGCGATCGTCGCTTCGATCGCACCCAGCACCGCGGCATCGGTGTCGGCGCGCATCGCGATCCCCGGCCCGGCGCGAAGCAGCGGCAACGGCACACTGGCGCCGGCGAGTCCGGCAACCGCGCCGTCCTTGCGCACGGCAAGGCCGCTCGCCGTCATGGAGCTGAAATGGTGACCGCGCGCGGTATGGGCCGTGCCGCTACCGGTCTGGTCGGCGCCGACCACGATCGTCACTGGCGGCGCGCCGAGCACCGCGCGCGCCAGGAACAGGGCGTGAAGCTGGGAATCGGTGCCAGACGGCGAGAACACGACGTCGACCCGCGGCGAGAGCTGGAGATGGCCGCGCAACTCCTCGCGCATGTCCTCGCAGCGCGCATCGAAGGCGATCTCGACCTCGTCGAACAGGCACCTGTGCATCAGCTCTTCGCGCGCCAGCGCGGCGCGGTCATAGGCGAGTTGCGAGATCGTCGATGCCGTCGATGAGGCGAAATTCCAGATCTCCGGCTCCGGCGAGGCCGCACAGCCATAGGCATTGACGCGATCCCCAGCGTCGAGCGCCAGCCGCGGATCTCCGCCGGAGACGAGCAGCGTGTCCAATGGCGTGAAGAGATCGCGCAGGCGGTAGCGCGAGCCGCCGTCGAATGTGCGCTCGGGGACTGACAGACCGGATGCGCCGGCGCTCATCCCGGAAGGCTCACGCCGCATCGGCAGCTGCCGCGGGCGCGGCTGCGAATTGCGAGGCGATGTCGCCGTGGAACACCGACGGCCCGACGTGATCCAGCGAGCTCTCGATGTCGGCCCAGATCTCGCCGCCGATGTCGGTCCAGCGCTTGCAGAAGGCGAAGTCCTCGGAAAGATAAGTCCCCGTCGCCGGATCGATCATGCATTCGAACAGCGCGAAGCGGTTCTGGCTCGCCGCCAGCGTGTCGTGCGAATGCTCACGGAAGAATTGCAGACCGGCGTAGTTGGGATGGCGGCACATCGCCTCCAGCACGTGGCGGCGGATCATCAGGAAGCCGGTGCCGGCGTAGCGCACGCGGGTAAAACCGTTGACCACCACGATGCGGTCGGGATCCTCGATCTCGAGCACATAATCGAGCGCGGCCGCCGGCACATCCGCGCGGCCGGACTCGATCGCCCGCCTCGCCTTGTCCCAGTTGACCCGCTTGATCGGATAACAGCCGGCGACGACATCCGCGCCGCATTCGATCAGCCTGAACACCTGCTCGGGCTTGAAGCCGATGTCGGCATCGATGAACAGGAAATGGGTCGCCTTTGGATCGTCGAGAAACATCGCGGCCAGATTGGCCCGCGCGCGCGTGATCAGCGCATCGCCGTCACGCAGGAGCACCTTGAGCTCGAGATTGGACATGCCGTGCACGGCGCGCTGGAGCGCGAAGATCGAGCTCGCATAGATGCTCGAGACCTGCCCGCCGAAGCACGGCGTGGCCACCACCAGCTGCATCTTGTCCGACATCGACGGCCCCCGCCCCGCTCAACTCCTCACCAAAAGGTAAAGAGGCATGGTTAACGGCGTCTTAATACGCCGTTACAGGAACTTGACGAGCGACAGCTGCGCGAGTTTCGAGGTAACCTGGTAGGACGCCTGAAGCGCATTCTGGAGCGACAGGAGCTCGCTCGCCACCTGGTCCGGCGAGGCCGATTCCGCCTGGTCGATGATGGACTGGAGCTGCGCCTTGGCCTGGGTCTGGCGCGTGCCTGCGTCCTTCATCGTGTTCTGGGCCATCGCGAGGTCCGTCTGGATGTCCTCGATGTGCTGCTGACCGGGCTGCTTCGTCAGCGACTGCGTCACCCGCAGGCTCAGCGCGGAGACCTGCCCGCCCGCATACTGGCTGGTCGGCGAGGTCGAGAACGTCCCGAACACGGCGATCGCCTGCAATTGCTGGCGGATCGCGTCCTCGTTGGCCTGCGCGCCATATTGCACCGTGACTGAATCATCGACCCGCGCCATCGCCGTGGAGCGCGGCGAGCCGGGCCCGTCATTGCCGGTGTACCATTTCACGGTATTGGCCGAGCCGTTGACCAGCGTCGTCGCCGAACTTGCCGGTGAAGAACCGACGCGCAATGGCGGCTGCGTCGCGGTGACCGGCGTCGAGCCGAAACCGAGCGCGTTGAGTGCGCCCGTGTTTGAGGTCGTGATGTTGAGGCTCGCCGCGTCGTCCGTGTTGATCGTGATCGAGCCGCCATGCACCGTCGAAGGCTTCGACGTGCCCGTGATCTGGTCGATCTTGCTCATCAGCGTCTGGATGCTGTCGCCGACATTGAGCTGGTTGCCGGTCGCGCCCGAACTGACGAAGGTCAGCGTGGTGCCGTTCACGGTGATGGTGTCGCCGGCGACGAAGCCCGGCGAGATCGAGTTCGAGGGGCTCGCGCCGGACAGCGCCGTTGCTCCGCTGACCGGCGCCGGCGGTGCCGCCTGGTTGTTGGCGGGCGCACCGATCGCGGAGCTTGCAGTGTTGAAGAAATTGTCGCCGGCCGTGATCGCGGATGCCGCGACAAGCGAGGTGTTGGCGAGCTTCGTGATCGCGGTGTTCAATGCCGTGTTGAGATTCGTGGCGGTGTTGCCGGGAGTCGTCGCGTCAATCGCGAAGCTGCCGATCGGCGTCGGCGTGGCCGAGGACGCGGTCAGGTCGACCTGCCCGGTGGTGCCGTCCGGCAGCGTGAACTGGACGCTCAGCTTGTCGCCGTCGTTCGGGTTGAGGCCGTTGAGATCGACCGAGAACGACACCGGCGAGCCGCTCGGGCCGGTGACCGTCGCACCCGTCAGCGTCGAGGACACCGCCGCGATCTTCATTCCGAACGGCGATCCGGCGACGTCCTCGGATACCCGCACCGAGCTCGGCGTCGGCTGCGTTTGCACCAGCCGTCCCATGCCGTTGGCACCGAGGTCGGCGGCCTGGCGTTCCGCCATGACGGTCTTGAAGCCCGCCTGCGTGGTCGTGCCGTTGATGATGTCGCCGGCATTGGCAACCGACTGCGTGTTGAACGCCGTCCCGGAGAACAGATAGCGGTTGCCCGACTGCGTGTTGAGAACGCCGACCATCGAGCCGAACTGCGAAGCGGCTGTGTTCTGCGCGACGGTCTGTCCGTTGACGTTGAGATCCTGCGCGGTGCTTGCGGAGCCGGTCTGCACCGTGTTGCGGATCGTCGTGAGCGACTGGAGCGCGGTATTGGCGAGGTTGATGTTCACGTTCACGTTCGTGATCGTGTCGGTATAGGCGGCGATGTTGGAGAGCTGCGAACGCCCGGCGATCGCAAAGCCCTCGTTGGTGCCCATCCCGGAATAGTTCTGCGACAGCTTGCCGGTTGCGAGCTGCGTCGACAGGTCGGTAAGCTGCTGATTGATGTTGCGGATCTGCGCGCCGAGGACCGACGAAGAGTAGTTGATGCTGCTGATCGACATCTTTCAGAACCCTGTACTGGTTACACTTGAGCCTGGATCAACGTGTTCATCATGCTCTGCACCACCGACATGACGTGGGCGTTGGCGGCATAGGCATTCTGAAGCTGGATCAGGTTCGACATCTCCGAGTCCAGATTGACGCTGGAGGTCGAGTCGAACTTGGCCTGGAGCGTCGAGACCACGACGCTCTGGCCCTGCTGGAGCTGGGTGGCCTGGGTCGAGGCGTTGGCCTGGACGCTCAGGAACTGCTGGAGGTAGTTCGAGACGCTGCCGGTGAAGGGCTGGTTCGCCGAGCCGAGGCCGGTCGTCGGCGAATAGGAAAACACCGCATTGGTGAGCTGCGAATAGAGATAGTCCGAGCGCGT
The DNA here is from genome assembly GCF_040547935.1 of Bradyrhizobium sp. LA6.8. NCBI lineage: Bacteria > Pseudomonadati > Pseudomonadota > Alphaproteobacteria > Hyphomicrobiales > Nitrobacteraceae > Bradyrhizobium > Bradyrhizobium sp. LA6.8. Next base: position 246,420 of record NZ_JBEPQQ010000006.1, on the reverse strand, counting down.
GGTATCGCCGGCGGGCGTCACCGGCGAGGTGTTGTAGACGGACAGCCGCGTGGGATCGCTGACCAGCTGCGTGTTCACGGCGATGCGCCCGGCAAGGCCGGTCATCTGCGAGCCCGAGGCGGTGATCGCACCGGTGTAGAGCGCCTGCCCGCCGTCGGTGAACACCGCCAGCTGCGGGCTGCCCGAGGTCAGCGACGAGATCGTCTTGGTGCTCGAGGCCGAATTGACCTGGGCAAGGCCGGTATTGTCATCGGTCACCCGCAGCGTCGTGGCCGTCGCCGGCGACGGAGCGGCGGAGAACGTCAGGTGCGAGCCTGAGAGCGCGGTGTTGAGCGCAGCGGCGATCGCATTCATGCCGCCGGAGAAATTGACGCCCACCCGCATCGGGTTGGCATTGGTGGCGTTCTGGAGCGGCAGCGCCGCCGGGTCGGTCACGTTGACGAGCGTGATCTGGCGCTGGGTGTTGGTCGCCGTGTCTTTGTAGGTGATGTTGACCGTATTGCCCGGCTGCGCACCGGCAAGGTCGAGATCGAATCCGGCCGGCGGGCCCGAGACCGTGCTGCCGGCCGTGGTCTTGTCCGACAGCGCGCTCGACATCGTCGCGGCGAGCTGGTCGATCTGGTTCTGCGCCTGCACCAGCGTCTGGTCGCGCAGCTTGAGATCAGCCGCGATCTGGCCGGAGGAGACCACGTTGTTGGCGACGACGTCGACCTGCGACCCGTTCGGCAGCTTGATGTTGAGCGCGCCGACACCGGACTTGGCCGGGTCGGCGTTGTAGAGCGAGGTCGCCGACAGCGCGCCGGCGGAGGCAAAGGTGAATTGCGAGGCGAGCCCGGCGCCGACCAGCTGGACGCCTGTCGTGGTGTAGATGTTGGCCTGGTTCGAACCGTCGGTTGTGACGCGAACGTCGACATATTTCGACAGCGTGTTGATGGCCTGGTCGCGCTGGTCCATCAGCGTCGCGGCGGATGGGTCGTTTGCCGACAAGCCCTGAAGCTTGGTGTTGATGTCGGCGACCTTCTGCATCGCCGCGTTGGCCTGCTGTGCCGACGTGCCGAGATCCTGCTCGACATTGGAGCGCAGCGACTGGATGCCGTTGGTGGTGACGTTGAGCTGCTTCGCCAACGCCTGCGCCGCGCCGAGGGCAACCGTCTGCGCCGACGACGAGCCGGCGCTGGTCGACAGCGCCTGCAACGCCGTGGTGAATTTGTTCAGCGCGGTTTCGAGCGTGCCGCTGTTGCCGGGCGTGCCGTAGACACTCTGAAGCTGCTTCAGGATGTTGGCCATCTGGTCGGCGTAACCGCTGCCGCCGGTCTCGGTGCGCAGCTGGTTCTGCACAAAGGTGTCGAGCTCCCGGCTGACGCCGGTCGTCATCGCCGTCGAGCCGAAATCGCCGGTGGTGACCTCGATCTGGTTCGGCCTCTGGACGACGTAACCCGGCGTCTGCGAGTTGGCGACGTTCGAGGAGACGATCGAGAGCGCGGCCTGGTTGGCACGCAGACCGCTCATCGCACTGGCGAGGGCTGAACTCAAACCCATATCACTAGCCGCCTTTGGTTACGTCACGCGCCGATCAGCGCAACACGTTCAAGAGATCCTGCACCATCGAATTCGCTGTCGTGATCACCTTGGTGTTGGCCGAATAGGCCTGCTGGGTCACGATCAGCTTGGTGAATTCGTCGGCGATGTCGGTGTTCGAGCCTTCCAGCGACGAGCCGCTGATGCTGCCCGACGCGCCGTCGATCGCTGTGCCCGACTGTTCGGTCGCGGCGTAAGCGCCGCCGTCGAGGGCCTTGAGGTAATTGGTGCCGTTGAAGTGCGACAGCGTCACCTGGGCGAGGTTGAGGTTCTGGCCGTTGGAGAAGGTGCCGACCACGAGGCCGCTGTTGTTGACGGCGACCGAGCGGAGCTGACCGGCAGCGTAGCCGTTCTGCGTGATGGTGTTGATCGTCACCGCGCCGCTGGTGCTGGCATATTGCGTCAGCCCGCCCGAGGACATGTTGAAGGCGACCGAGCCGAGCGACTGGCCGCCGACGCTGACGTTGTTGATGGTGATGCCCGATCCGCTCGGCGAGGTCAGCGAGCCGTCGCTGGCAAAGGTGAAGGCCTGCCCGGTGTTGACCCAGCCGACCGTCGTGCCGGTCGCATTCGGATCGGTCTGGTAGAACAAGTTCCAGGTGTCGGAATGGCCGGTACCCAGCGAGGCGCTGTCGGTCTTGGCCCAACGCAGCTGCAGGTTCACCGGCGTGCCCGCGGCGTTATAGGCGGTGACCGCACCGCCGCTGATCGATTCCTTGGTGAACGTGGCGATGTCGTTGCCGATCACGCCGCCGGTGCCGGCAGTGCCGCCACCGCCGCGGTTCTTGGAGATGGACGACGTGAAGCCGAGCGCGGCGAAGGCGCTGCTGTTGTTGGGGCTCGTCACCGTCAAGGTGGGATTGGCGATACCGGTATTCAGGGTGATCACGCCGTTGCTGATCGAAGAACCGCTCGCACCGCTGAGCGTGTCGATCTGGCTGAGCAGAGTCGCTATGGAGTCGGTGATGTTGATCTGGTTCGGAGGGGTAGCGCCGGAGGCCACGAAGGTGATCGTATTGGCAGCTCCCGTGCCGTTGACCTGGATCGTGTTGCCGACCACGAAGGGCGTCGAGAGGACTTCCGCCCCGCCGGGCGTCGCGGTGCCGCCGAGCTGTGTACCACTCGTAATCGCGGGAGTGGACAGCACGTTACCGCCGCGCGTCACGCTGCTGACGCCGAGCAATCCTGCCGCAGTGCCGCCGATCGTCACGTCGGCCGTGGTGCTGGTCGTGATCTGGATGTTGCCGCTGGCATTCATAGTCACGCTGGAGGCGGGAACGCCGGCTCCAGACGCGATCGCGCTGAGGACATCCGACATCAGTGCGCTGGTGGGCGACTTCAGACCAATCGTAGTGACCGCCGGGGGGCCCGCAACCGTCGAAACGCCCGAGACCGTGTTGTCGAAGTTGATTGTTTGGCCGTTGACCGTCAACGACTTGCCGGCCAGGTTGGTGAGAAGGCTGGTGTTGAGATGCGTGCCCAAGCCCGCATCGAGAGACGTGCTGCCAGTTGCCACCGCCGAAGCGCTGTCCTGCAGCGCCACCGTGCCGGTCGCAGTCGTCGCCGTATAGGCCGAGCGCAGATTGCCGGTGGCCGCCGCGCCGGAGACCGTCGCATTCGAATAAGGCGGCGGCGGCGTGCCGACGATCAGCGGGTTGGCGGCGAAATCGGACGGGTTCAGGCCGCCGGCCGCCAGCAGCGTGCCGCTCGCCGCGGTCGAGCTCGCCCCCGTGTTCGGCACGCTCGGCAGGTTCGCGGCGTACTGGATCGAGGTTGTCGCCTGTGCCGGGATGAAGTTGTTCTGGAATTTCAGGACGGACGCCACATTGCCGGTCGGGTTGCCGGTCTTGGGGTCGACCGTGACGCCCATCAGGTAGTAGCCGGCGCCATTGACGAGATTGCCGTTGGAATTGAGCTGGAAGTCGCCGCGGCGGGTGTAGTAGGTGACGCCGCTGAACTGCGGCAAGTTGTCGACGACGTTAGTCGCCTTCTGGATCGAGAAGAAGCCGTCGCCGGTGATCGCCATGTTGGTCGCGACGGAGGAGGACGAGATCGTACCCTGGGTGGTGATGGTCGCCTTGGCGTTGGCCGTCACACCACCCGCGACCTGCTTGCTCGGGACCGAAGCGTCGGGGATGAGATCGACGAAGCTGGTGCCGATGCCCTTGTAACCGGTGGTGGATGAGTTCGCGATGTTGCCTGAAATGTTCTGCAGCGCGTAGGACTGCGCCTGCAGGCCACCCACCGAGGTGTTCATTGCATCGAAGATACCCATAACTTTGTCTCCAGATCCGATCTCGGCGGCCGGTCGACCATGGCCGCAGTCGGAAGAGACAGTCGCAAGGGCTATGCCAATGCGGGTATTCTCAGGAAATCAATGACTTGAATGGGCAAGCCCAGGTCCGATGACCGGGGCACAATTGCCGGGCCGGCAACAATTGCCGGGGCATCGGGTCATTCCGGGGCGGCCCGCAGCACCGAACTCAGGTGCGCAATTGCGCACCTGAGAAGCTCGAGATTCCGGATTCGATGCTCACGCATCGCTTCGGAATGTCTCCAGCGAGACCTACGTTGCCGACGCGGCGGCCGGGTGGAAGACCAGCCCGAAACCGTCGATGCAATAGCGCAATCCGGTCGGCTTCGGACCGTCGTCGAAGACGTGGCCGAGATGGCCGCCGCAGCGCCGGCAATGCACTTCGGTGCGCACCATGCCGAAGGTGCGATCCTCGGTCTTGCCGACATTGCCTTCGATCGGCTGGTAGAAGCTCGGCCAACCCGTGCCGCTCTCGAACTTGGTCTCGGACGAGAACAGCGGCAGGTCGCAGCCGGCGCAGGCGAAGATGCCCTTGCGGTGTTCCTTGAGCAGCGGGCTGGAGCCTGGCCTCTCGGTGCCCTCCTTACGGAGGATTTCATATTGCTGCGGCGTGAGCTGGGCGCGCCACTCGGCGTCCGTCTTCTCGATCTCGAATTTTTGCGCGGCCTTCTCTCCAGCCTCGGCGGGCGTTCCTCTCAACCAGCGGAAGGCCGAAAGGCCGAACAGGCCGGCAACAGTTGTCAGCAGGATGCGGCGGTCAAACATCTGATTCTCCGTGCGCGGGGGAGTCCACGCTCTGAGATACGGGCTCTAACGGCCGACGTTACACGTCCGGGCGGGTTTTTCTCAACTTATCGCGAGACACCCTGGTCCTACGAGGCCGGTTCCACATCCTCGGCCACAGGTTTCGGCGGAGGGGCCGGCTGCGGCCGGACGCTGGGCGGCGGACGGCGAGGACCAGTGCCGGCGGCCCGGTTGGCTTCAGCGAGGCGCGCCTCGCGTTCCCAGTCCTTGACTCGGGCACGCTCGCGGTAGCGGGCGAGAGAGCCTGCGGCGGCGGAACTTGCCCTGCCCCAGACTCCCACCAATTGGCCCGCGCCCCGTCCGGTCGTGCCGCCCGCCCAGACCAGCTCGAATGGCGAGAACAGCTTCCAGCGGTCGTCACCCCACAAAATGCTGCGCGCGATCAGCTGTCCGGCCATGGCCGAGGTGTTCATGCCCTGGCGGCCGAACCCGCTCGCCACCCACAGGCCTTTGCGCAACTGGCCGATCTGCGGCATGCCGTGCACGGTCTGGCCGGTGACACCGCCGAACATGTCGGTAATCTCGACATCGCCGAACTGGGGGAAAATCGATCTGATCCGCCGCCTGACCGCGCCCGCAAAGCGCTGCGGACGCGCGGCCCAGGTGGTCTCGGGGCTTTCCCACATCAGCCGGTCGCCGTCGACGACACGGAAATGGTCGATCCCGTCGGAATCCATCACCGATCCCTTGAACGCCACGATCTCGTGCACGCGCTCGCCGAGCGGCGCGGTAATCCCGGCATAGCGCCAGACCGGCAGCAGCGTCTCCGACAGGCGCTTCAAGGGCGCGCCGAGGTGGATGTTGCCGGCGAGCACGATGTGGGTGGCGCGCAGCCGCGCCGAGGGTGTGACGATGCGCTTGCGGATGCCGGAATGATCGATGCTGACGACCGGCGTATCCTCGAATATGCGCGCTCCCGCTCGCCGCGCCAGCGCCGCGAGGCCGTGCACATATTTGCGGCCGTCAACCTGGAACGCCCGGGGATAATAGACGCCGTGGAAGTAACGGTCGGTCTTGAGCGCCTCGCGGACGCGATCCACCTGCCAGCCCTCGACCTCCGTGTCGAAATCCTCGTGGAGCATCTGCAACCGGCTGATCAGCCGGTCGCCGGCATCGACGTTGGAGACCTCCAGCACGCCATCGCTCGGGCCAATGCCGGGCATGTTCTCTTCGGTGGCGTTGGCCCGGACGAACTCGGCGCCCTCCTTCGCCAGCGTCCACAATTCGCGCGCGTCCTCGAAGCCGATGCGCTCGATCAGATCGGCGAGCGGCAGCGCAAAGCCCGGCATCACGGTGCCGAGCTGGTTTCCGGAGGCGTTCCAGCCGACATGGCGGCCCTCGAGCACCGCGACGCTGGCTCCGAGCCGGGCTGCCTCCAGCGCGATGGAGAGCCCGGCAAGCCCGGCCCCGATCACGCAGATGTCGGCGTCGAGATCAAACGACAGTCGCGTACGTTCACGAAAGCCGGCTTCTTCCTGGGACACGCTTGTGAAAGTCTCGCTCATGTCGTTTCCTTAAAGGACCGATCGGGCCCTTGTCACCTTGTCCTCAACCGGCGCCTGTAGATTATTCTGGACGCGTAACGATTCGAGAATGCCATGCGCCGTTTGATGCTGCTGCGTCACGCCAAGACCGAGACTGACGCGCCGAGCGGCCGTGACCAGGATCGTCGCCTCGACGACCGCGGCCACAAGGATGCCGCGCAGATCGGGGATTGGCTCGCCACCCATCCCCCCTTCCCCAAGGCCGTGCTGGTGTCGCACGCCGTCCGGGCCCGGCAGACCTGGGACATTGCCTGGGAGACGATGAAGGACCGCGTCGCAGCGCCGCAGGTGGAGGTCCTGCCCGAACTCTACGGCGCCGATCCCGCCCAGATCCTGGAATCCATTCGCACTGCAACCGTTCCGGCCAACCCGAAGCAGTTGCTGCTGGTGGGCCACAATCCCGGCATGCACGAGGCCGCGCTGATGCTGATGGGCGGCGGCGATCCGGCCGGCGCCAAGGCGCTCGCTCACAATCTGCCCACGTCGGGGCTTGCGGTCTTCGACTTTGACGTCAAGGATTGGGGTGACGTGGCCTACCGCCGCGGCAAACTGGTGCTGTTCGTCAGCCCCAAGCTGCTTCGATCGGGTTGAGACGCGCGGGGCGCGCCGTCTCGACCGGTTGATCCTAGCTTGGTCAATTGGGAGGCGCAGATGTTCAAGTCCATCCTCGTGCCCATCGACCTCGCCGACACCGATCTGGCCAAGCCGGCGCTCGCGACCGCGATAACGCTGTCGCAGACCTGGAGCGGATCGATACGACTGCTCAACGTGCTGCCGATGACGCCGGTGATGCTCGCCGAATACGTCCCGGCCGATTTCGACGAGCAGCAGCGCCAGACCTCCGAGGAAGCGCTCGCCATCGTCGCGCGGGAGTCAGGCATCGAGACGGGGCGCATTTCCAGCGTGGTGCGACAGGGCGGCATCTATCATGAGATCCTGGAGGAGGCCATGCACATGAAGGCCGACCTGATCGTGATGACCTCGCACCGGCCGGCGATGCGCACCTATTTCCTCGGCTCCAATGCCGGGCACGTCGTGCGCTACGCCAAGTGCTCGGTGCTGGTGGTCAGGCACTGAGCTCCACAACAAACGCTGTCATTGCGAACGCAGCGAAGCAATCCAGAGTCTTTCCGCGGTGGCAGTCTGGATTGCTTCGCTCCGCTCGCAATGACGACGCGGAGGCATTGTCACCACGCCCGGACTTGCGGGCGTGGCGGCCGAATGAACTCACAGATACCGCGTCAGCTCGGCCTTGAACTGCCCGTAGACGGCGTCCTCGATCTGGCTGCGCGTGATCCCGATGTCGCGCAAGGCGTGGTCGTCGAGCTCGTTCAGCGTCTTGACGGCAGAGCGGCGCTCCAGGCGATCGAACAGCGCATGGGCGGCGTTGGCGAGCGTGCTGAAAAATCCGCCCGACGAGGATGGGCGTAAACTCCGCCCGGCAGTTTGCGAGATCGTGGTCATTTTTCTTCTCCGGCCTATTGTCCGCGCAGCGAAGCAGGTGCCGTTGGCGCGGACGCTGTGAGCGCCTGCACCTCATTTGCCATCGGATTGCTCTCGCTCTCCTCGGCTCAATCGCGGAACTTGATGGAACTTAAATGCTCCAGTACACTACTCGGAGCAAGTAAAACATTGCTCTCGGTGCAATAATGTCCAAGTTCGAATACGTGAAGCTTGCCGATGCCATTGCGGCCGATATCACTAAAGGCACGTTAAGGCCCGGCGACCGGCTGCCGCCACAGCGCAACTTTGCCTATGACCGCGGCATCGCGGTCTCGACCGCGAGCCGGGTTTATACGGAGTTGCTTCGCCGCGGGCTTGTCGTCGGCGAGGTCGGCCGCGGCACCTTCATCTCCGGCGACATCAAGCGCGAGGTCGAGGCGTTGAGCGAGCCGCGCGACGCGCGGATCGATTTCGAGGTCAATTATCCGTTATTGCCGCAGCAATGGGCCATGATCGCCAAGAGCCTTGCCGGGCTCGAGCGCGTCGACGCGCTCGAATCCGCCCTGCGCGTCTCGACCAGCACCGGCACCAAGAGCGCGCGCAATGCGGCCGTCGCCTATCTCGCGCGCAAGGATTTCACGCCGCAGGCCGAGCAGATCGTCTTCACCGCCAACGGCAAGCAGTCGCTCGCCGCCGCGCTCGCCGCCCTCGTTCCCACCGGCGGCCGCTGCGGCGTCGAGGCGCTGACCTACCCTTACGTCAAGAGCATCGCCGCGCGGCTCGGCGTGACGCTGGTCCCGATTCCGATGGACGAATACGGCGCGAGGCCCGATGCGATCCAGAAGGCGCATCGCGAAGCGCATCTGTCGGCGCTGTATCTCCAGCCCATCATCCAGAACCCGCTCGGCGTCACGATGAACGCGACGCGGCGCGCCGACATCATGCGCGTCGCCGAGAAGCTCGATCTCACCATCATCGAGGACGCCGTCTACGGCTTCCTCGCCGACGACACGCCGCTGGCAGCGCTCGGGCCGGACCGTTGCATCGTGATCGACAGCCTGTCCAAGAAGGTCGCACCGGGCCTCGCGCTCGGCATCCTCGTCACCCCGCCGCATCTGCGCGAGAGCGTGATGAGCGCAGTCCGGACCGGCGGCTGGATCGCCTCGGGCCACGCGCTGGCGTCCGGGCAGCGGCTGATGGCCGACGGCACCGTCGCCGAGCTGACGCGGCTGAAACGGATCGACGCTGCGCGCCGGCAGCAGACCGCGGCAAGGCTGCTTGCCGGCTACCAGATCGCGGCCGACGCCCGCTCCTATCATTTGTGGCTGACGCTGCCACCACACTGGCGCTCGCAGACCTTCGTCGCCGCAGCAGCCCGGCGCGGCATCGCACTGACGCCATCCTCGACGTTTGCAATTGCCCACGGACATGCACCGAACGCGGTGCGGCTCGCGCTCGCCCCGCCCTCGCTCGAGCAGCTCGATTCCGGCCTGCGCACGCTCGTGTCGCTGCTCGGCACCAAGGAAGAGGATTTCGAATCGACGGAGTAAGCCAGAGCGTTGCGAGCGAAGTGATACCGGTTCGAAAACGCGTCACGACAAAGATCCGGCCCTTCGCTGCTCAGGCCGCCGGCCATTCCGCGATAAAGCCTTTCGCTTTGTACGGCTCGATCTTGTCCCATTCGTGCAGGACACGCCGGCGAAACTCGACATCGGTGTGCCAGAGCGCGCGCGGCGTCGCAAAGCTGTCGACGGTGAGCAGCATCTTCTCGGCTTCAGGCCAGTGCCGGTGCAGCGTCATCGGGTAGCGGCGCGCCGTCCAGGTGTTGCCGAGGCAGATCACGCTCCGGATGTTTCGCAGTCCAAGCGCTGCATCAACGATCGGCAGCGAGAAGATCACGTTCTCGCCGGTGTTCATTGCGCGATGTTCCTCGAGGATGAGGTCCGCCGGAATGCCGGCCGCGACCATCGCTGCCTTGATGATGGTGCACTCAGATTGCTCCGAGCCCGGCGTCACACCACCGCTGACAATCGACCAGCGGAAAAGGCCCTCGCGCCACAGCCTCGCGGCGGTGTCGGCGCGCAAGCCAACGTCCTCGCGGGTGCCGAACATGAACAACAGATCGGCCGGCCGCAGCGGCGTATCGATCAGATGCGTGCGGTTGATTTCGACGATCTCATCCGCTGTAGGCTGGCGCCTGTTGCGATCCATGGTTGGCATTACAGCACGATGCGACACCGGCGCAGGAGCGCGAAGTCACGTTTGATTGCGGCCGATTGCACCTAAGGCAGCAACGCCCTCGGCACACGATCAAAACTGTAGCTGTGCGGCTGGTTGCGCCGCACGAAGCCGCCGACCTGCCAGGCGAACAGCGCGGCAAAGCCGATGATGAACAGGGCGCCGGCGAACTCCCCGATCATGAGCGCGCGGATCAGAAGCCCCGTCATCGCCACCGTCAGCACCGCCAGGAAGGCCAGCACCGCCGCATAAGTCTTGCGGCCGAGGCCTGCGGTCAATTCGGCGCGGCTGCCGGCTTGCGCCATCCGCGCGTGCAATTCCATGATGAAATCGCGAAAACCGTTGTCCTGCGGCGCCATCAGCGCCGCGGTCTGCCAGCTCGTCGACAGGATCCTGATGCGGCCGCCGCCGGTGTGGCTGACATCGGCGCGAAAGCGGTGCTGCTGCATCGACACCGGGCGAAACGACAGCCGGATCGCCGAGATCTCGTCATAGCGCCACAGGCCGGAGCGGCCGGCGATGTGCCAGGACAGGCCCTCGTCCGTCAGATCGAAACGATGCGCCGAGCCGATCAGCGACGCCTTGTAGGCGTAGCTCGTGACCGACGGGCCTTGCGCTCCCGAAACCTGCATCCCCACAATCAATCCCGTCTGCGCAATCCCGCCTGCGATCGGCTTGCGCGATCGCCCTCGCCCATCCTACAAGCGGGGCATGGCTGAGACGACCTTTTTTCCGCGCCGCCTGATTCTCGGCGCCGCCGTGATCTCCGGCGTGCTGCTCGCGCTCGCGGTGCACATGCTGGGCGCGCGCTACGGGCTCGACCTCGGCGGGCTCTGGCATTCCGACTCGCATGAATTCATACCCGCGGGCGCAGCGATCGCCTGGTGGTTGATTGCCACGGTCGGTTTCTCCGGCGGCTATTTCACGGCGACATTGATGCAGAGCGCCGTCTCCGGGCAGATCCCGCAGCGGATGCGGCAGTTCCTGATCGCGGTCGGCGTGCTGCTGCTTGCCGGTGCGGGCCAGGTGGCCTCGGCGCCGAGCCCGATCCCGTCCGTCTCGGGCGTGCTCGCCGGGCTCGCCGCGCTATGTCTTGGCGCCGTGATGGCGTTTTGCGGCGCGCACTTCGCGCTGCGCCGCGGCTAGACATCAGGCCGAGGCGAGCAGCCGCGGCCGGTTCAGCATCAACGCGACATCGGATGCGGGCCGCGGCTTGCTGAAAAGATAGCCCTGCGCCTGGGTGCAGCCCTCGCGCCGCAGCAGCTCGAGCTGCGCGTCGTTCTCGACGCCTTCCGCCGTGGTGACGATGCCGAGGCTGCGCCCGAGGCCGGTCACGGCGCGGATGATCGCCATGGAATCCTCGCGCGTCGCAAGCTCCGACACGAAGGAGCGGTCGATCTTGATCTTGTCGAACGGGAAGCTGCGCAGGTAGCTCAGCGACGAATAGCCGGTGCCGAAATCGTCGAGCGAGATCCGCACGCCCATGGCGCGCAGCTCGTGCAGGGTGGTCAGCGTCGCCTCGCTGTTCTGGAGCAGCACCGATTCGGTGATCTCGAGCTCGAGCCGCCGCGCTGCGAGCCCTGAGGCGGCCAGCGCATCGGTCACGGATGCGATCAGGTTCTGACTCTTGAACTGCACCGGCGACAGGTTGACGGCGACATCGACATCGTCCGGCCAGGTGGCGGCGTCACTGCAGGCGCTGCGCAGCACGAACTCGCCGAGCTGGACGATGAGGCCGGTCTCCTCGGCCACCGGAATGAAGTTGATGGGGGCGATCAGGCCGCGCTGCGGATGGTTCCAGCGCAACAGCGCCTCGAAGGCGACGACGCGACCGCTGGCGACGTCGCGGATCGGCTGGTAGTACGCCTCGAACTCGTCGCGCAGCAACGCCGCCCGCAAGTCCATCTCCAGCAGCCGCCGCGCCTGCGCGCGCGCATCCATGCCGGTCTCGAAGAAGCGATAGGTGCCGCGGCCGTCCGCCTTGGCGCGGTACAGCGCGAGGTCGGCGTTCTTCAACAGCTCGTCCGGATTATCGCTGTCCTGCGGCGACAGCGAGATGCCGATCGAGACGCCGATCACGATCTGATGGTCGTCGATCTCATAAGGCGCAGAGATCACCTCGACGAGGCGGCCGGCAAGGGCTCGCGCCGCGGCTTCCTCGGAGCGCCCGATCTGGACCACGGCGAACTCGTCGCCACCGAGCCGCGCCACGGTGTCGCTCGCGCCGACAGTGGCCTTCAGCCTGCGACCGACTTCCTTGAGCAACGCATCGCCGATGGGATGGCCGAGCGAGTCGTTGATGTCCTTGAAGTGATCGAGATCGAGGCACAGCACCGCGAGCTGGTCGCCCGACTTCGCCCGGCCCAGTCCCTGCTCGAGCTGCTCGTGGAACAGCACGCGGTTCGGCAGATTGGTCAGCGCGTCATGGCGCGCCATGTGCGAGATCTTGGCCTGCGCCTCCAGCCATTCGGTGATGTCCTCGAAAGTCGCGACCCAGCCGCCACCCTGCATCGGCTGGTTGACGACGCGGATGGAGCGACCGAACCGGGTGACGACCTGGCTGGTCGTGCGGCCCTCGCGCGCGTCGGCCACGAGGCGCGCGAAGAATTCGCCCGCATCGCCCTGCCACTGGCCCTTGGCCTGCTCTTCCCGCAACACGTCGACGAGCAGGCGGCCGGCGAGCAGAATGTCGGTGCGGCCGAGCAACGCTGCGTAGCGCTCGTTGAAGAGCTGGATCTTGCCGTCCGCATCGAACATGCACAGTCCCTGCGACATGTTCTCGAGCGCGGTATCCAGCACGACCTGCTGGCGTCCCAGTTCGCCCTTGGCGCGGCGGTCGAGCAGAGCCGCCGCGAGCGCGATCGCGATGATCGCAGCGGCGGCGCTGGCGGTGAGGATGGACAATGAGGCCGGCGGGATCGACAGGCCGCTGATCACGACCGCAGGATCCGGCGTCAGCTCCACGGCGCCCATGGCGGTGAAATGATGCGAGACGATGGCAAGCGTCAGCAGCACCGTCGCGCCGAGCGCGCCCGCAAGGCTGTCGCGCCGGCCCGCAACCACCAGGGCAAGCGACCCGAGAACGATGCCGAGCACGATCGAGACCGTCACTGTGCCGGTCGTCCAGCCGATGTGCGCGGGAATTTCGAGCGCCATCATGCCGGTGTAATGCATGGCGGCAACGCCGCCACCAACGACGGCGCCGCCGAGCGCAACCAGGCCCGCCCGCGTCACCGACACCGAGATGCTCAGCCCGATGAAGGTGACCGCGATCGCGAAGATCAGCGACAGGACCGTCAACGGAATGTTGTAAGCGCCGCCCGCACCAGGACCGTAAGCCTGCATCGCGATGAAATGGGTTGCCCAGATGCCGCCGCCGGCGACGACGGCATCAAGCGCGACCCACGATACGCGAGCTCCCCCGCGCGCCGCACGCGCGCGGTGGAACAGGCTGATCGCCGCCGCGCTGGCGAGCAGACACACCGCTCCGCCGAGTGCGACCAGACGCCAATCATGCTGATCCGTCAGGCAGTAAAGAACTTGATACATTGCCGGCCCCTATTCCAGCCGCACTAGAGCCGGCAGAGATGGACAGTCGGTAACCGGCTATGTGCCGGTTTCGGGAATGGTGAACAGAGAATGTGTGGGATCGCTCACATTGAGTGCCCTTACGTCCTTGCGTCAGGTGCATTTGCGCCGAGGCCGATCACGGCGGCGGCGAGCAGCAGGACGGCCGCCGATATGATTAGCGACTGGTGAAGGCCCATCATGAATGCACTGTCCGAGGCCACCAGCGAGCCGAACAGCGCGACGCCGAGCACGCTGCCGGTCTGCCGCGTCGCGTTCAGGACGCCGGCGGCGATGCCGGAGCGCGCCTTGTCGACGCTGCCGAGCAAGGTGGAGGTCAGCGGCGGCACCAGCAGGCCAAGTCCACCGCTGATCGCGATCATCTGCGCAAAGATCGCCCAGTAGCTGGTCCCGGCTTCGGTCCAGAGCAGCCCGAGACAGCCGAGCGCCGAGATACAGGCGCCGACCACGATGGTCGGGCACGAGCCGATGCGCTCGGCCACACGCGGCGCCAGCAGGTTGACGGGCAGCACCGCCCCCATCATCGGCACGAAGGCGAGCCCGGTCCACCAGGCCGACAGCCCGTTGATCCTCTGGAAATACAGGCTCAGCACGAAGATCAGGCCGTAGATCGCGATGTTGACGAGGAGGCCGACGATCGTGGTCAGGGTAAACAGCCGGTGACCGAACAGCGACAGCGGCAGCATCGGCTGCACGGTGCGGCTCTCGCGCCAGACGAAGAGCACCGCGAATGCGGCTGAGGCGACGAATGCTGCGATCACGGCTGGATGGCTCCAGCCGAGCGCGCCAGCTTCGATGATCGCGCCGGCAAGCGTGCCCAACGCGGCGATCGCGGCGAGCTGGCCGGGCAGATCGATCTCGCGCGCGCGCGACCGCGTGGTCTCGCTGGCGTAGCGCCAGCTCAGCCACAAGCCGGTAAGACCGATCGGCAGATTGACCAGGAAGATCGCGCGCCAGCCGACCAGCGTGATCAGCGCGCCGCCGACGAAGGGACCGGCAGTCAGTGCCAGGCTCGCTCCGGCGGCCCAGACCGCCACGGCGCGGCCACGCTCGCGGGCGTCCACATAGGCATGATTGAGCAGCGCCAGGGAATTCGGCACCAGGATCGCCGCCGCCAGCCCCTGGACCAGCCGCGCTGCGATCAGCACGGCCGCATTGGGCGACATCGCGCAGGCGAGCGAGGCTGCGGTGAAGATGGCGAACCCCGCCATGAAGATGCGCTTGGCGCCGATGCGGTCGCCGAGCGCACCGGCGGTCAGAATGAAAGCGGCAAAGGCGATGGTGTAGGCGCTGACCACCCATTGCAGCTCGGCGACGCCGCCGCCGAGCGATTTGCCCATCGCATCCAGCGCGGTGTTGACGATGGTGACGTCGAGCTGGACCACGCCATAGCCGAGGCTCATCGCGGCAAGCGTGAGGGAGGTTGCAAGGCGCGAGCCGGCACGCTGCGCACTGGCTCCGCCGTCGAGAGGTTCATATTTGATGGTGCTGGCTCGCATGTTGCCGCCTCGGTTGCAGCCCCATGCGAAACATACGCTTCCAGCCCGCCGTCATGCTTCGACAATGACCGAATGATGGATGCGTCATACGCGAGCGCCGCGCGGGATGACCGCGCGACGCCTTGCGCAGCAACGCCGGCCCTAGCTCGCCGCGCGCAGGTTGACCTTGCTCTCGGCGAGCGTGGTCAGCTTCCTGTCGGTCGCCTTCTCTTCTTCCAGCGTCTTGGCGAGCACAGTGGCGCAGTCGTTGCGGCCGAGCTGCCTAGCCCAGGCGATCAGGCTGCCGTAGCGGACGATCTCGTAATGCTCCGCGGCCTGGGCCGCATTGATCAGGGCGGCGTCCAGCACCGCCTTGTCGGCGACTTCACCGGCGGTCTCGTCGGCCTCCTCGATGATGCCGTCGATCGCCGGGCAGTCGACCGCCTTTACCTGCGTGCCGTGCATCTTGAATACTTCCTCGAGCCGCTTGACGTGCTGCCTGGTTTCTTCGAGGTGCGTCAAAAAGCCCTGCTTCAGCTGCGGATCGGTGGCCTTATCTGCCATTTTCGGCAGCGCCTTGGTGAGCTGCTGCTCGGCGTAATAGATGTCCTGAAGCTGGTGCACGAACAGGTCGTTCATGGTCTTGATGTCTTTTGTGAACAGTCCCATCGTTCCGATCCTCGCAGTTTCGGGAACACGGAGGCGTCGGCTCGCACGAAAAGCCGATGATTCCGCCGTGTTCGATTGCTGATGGAGCGCTAACCGGCGCACGGTACCGACGTTCCCAAAAAGCTCGCATCGCTTGCGTTGGAACAATGCCGACTGCGGGCGGACACGAAATCATGTCAAGATGCGGACGCGCGTTCCAGGCAGGTGCCCCGACTCATATGCTTAACGCGCGCCCGATATGAACCACATATGACAAAAGCGGCGGTCCACCGCAGAACCTATCGGTCGAACGCAGAACCTATCGTTGTCAAGGGCTGCACAAGTCGCTGTTTTTGCCTTAAATGAGCTACATCATGCCTAGCGGTCGAAGCCCATTTCGGGCAGTGATCGCACCCGACCGGCCAATGTCTGGCCGATCGGTCTTGCCCCCCGCCGGGAGGATGAATGCACGGACTGCTGCCCGCGCTGAAGCGCGGCTTCAAGAGATGGATCGGCTGGCGACGGCTCGGTGTTGCTGCGAGCGTCTTCATCATCGCCTTCGCGATCACCACGCTTGCGCGCACTCTCAAGGACATCGATACCGGCGTCATCCTGACCGCGTTGACCGAGATTCCCCGCGGGAATATCGGGCTGGCGGCGATCTGCGTCGTCTTCGCGTTCTGTACGCTGACCTTCTACGACTATTTTGCACTGCGAACGATCGGCAAGAAGCATGTGCCCTATCGCATCGCAGCACTCTCCAGCTTCACGTCCTATTCGATCGGCCACAACATCGGCGCCACCGTTTTTACCGGCGGCGCGATCCGCTTCCGGATCTATTCGGACTACGGGCTGAACGCGATCGACGTCGCGAAGATCTGTTTCCTGTCGGGCCTGACCTTCTGGCTCGGTAACATCTTCGTGCTCTCGATCGGCATGGTCATCCATCCGGATGCCGCCTCATCGATGGATCAACTGCCGTCGTCGATCAACCGGCTGATCGGGCTCGGCGGCCTCGCCTCGATCGGCGCCTATCTGGTCTGGCTCTGCATGGGCGAGAAGCGCCGCGAGCTCGGCCAGAAGGGCTGGAAGGTGGTGCTGCCCTCGGCGCCGCTGACGCTGGTCCAGATCCTGATCGGCGTGGTCGATCTCGGCTTCTGCGCCACGGCGATGTACCTGCTGATGCCGGCCAATCCGTCGATCGACTTCATGTCGCTGGCGGTGGTGTTCATCCTGGCGACGCTGATCGGCTTTGCCAGCCACGCGCCCGGCTCGATCGGCGTGTTCGATGTCGCCATGCTGGTCGCGCTGCCCGAATTCGGCCGCGAGCAGCTTCTGGCGACCCTGCTGGTCTTCCGCATTCTCTATTTCGTGATCCCGTTCGGCCTCGCCATCTCCATCATGGGCGCGCGCGAGCTCTGGATGAACGTGGTCGAGCCCTGGCAGGAGCGGCGGCGGCTGGCCGAGGCCTGCGCGCAAGGCAACCTACCCAAGCAGGTAGCAGCGATGGAACGCGAGCGGTCGTTGCGACAGGCCAGCAAGCGGTAAGGCGGGCGGGCGACCGTCAGACAGAGGTTGCGGGCGGGGCAGCAATGCTCTCTTATTTCCGCCTCAACTTTGCCGTTGAACACGCGGGCCATGATCCCTTTTTCCTTTCGTACCCTTCCCGCGGGCCTCCTGCTGCTTGCCGGGATTCTGACGTCTTTGCCGCTCGAGCGCGCCGCCGCGCAGGACGCCGGTGCGATGCAGATATCCTGGGAGGTGCGCAACCGCTTCCGCCTGTTCCGCGAGGAGCGCGACTTCCTGCTTCATGTCGAGAACGCGCGTAACCGCAGCATCCTCGCCGCCGAGCAGTCGCTGGAGCTCCAGAGCGAGGGCCGCGGCTGGGCCCGCAACATGGTCAACCGGCTCTGCATCGACCTCCAAGGCCGGGTCAACCAGCCCTGCACCCGCGACAACGTCAAAGAGAATTACCTCACCCCGACCGATCATCCGGTGACCGTGCGCCTGACCGGCGCAGTGCCGGTCGGCGCCACCTGCGCCTGGTCGTTCGACGACGGCGACGGGCCGCAGACCTCGACTTTCGATTGCGCCGAGCCGATCAACCTGCGCGTCCGCTACGGCAAGCAGACGGTCGCGAGCGTCGACGTCTCCTCCGGCTCCGATCCGACCCAGCGCGTCCAGGCCGAGATCCAGGTCCGCGACATCTTCGTCGCCGGGCTCGGCGACAGCATCGCCTCCGGCGAAGGCAATCCCGACCGGCCGCTGGCGCTGTCGGACGACGGCTTCTGCTTCCGCTCCTATCTCGGTACCGCCGGTGCGCAATACTACCGGCCGAGCCGTGCCGGCTATAAAGGTGGCCGCGCCTGCGAAGCACCCGACACGCTCGCCAACTGGCAGCATTACGGCGCGCTCTGGTTCAACTCGCCCTGCCACCGCTCGCTCTACAGCTACCAGGCCCGCACGGCTCTCGCGCTCGCGGTGCGCTACACCCACATCGCGGTGACCTTTCTGCCACTCGCCTGCACCGGCGCCAGCATCGGCGACGGTCTGCTGGGCTCGCAGCGCGCCCGCGAATGCCCGCCCGGCAAGACGGGCGTCTGCAACACCAGCGTGAACGCCCAGGTCGCCGAGCTGCGCGAGGCGCTCACCGCGGCGAAAAAGCGCCAGCCGGACCGCACGCTCGATCTCGTGCTGCTCTCGGTCGGCGCGAACGACGTCTATTTCTCCGGCCTCGTCGCCGACGTCATCGTCGACACCGCGACTGAGCGCGCGCTGTTCCGCCGTTCCGGCGTGATGGCGAGCGTCGACGATTCCCGCGATGCACTGGCGCGCGAGCTGCCGCAGAATTTCGCCAAGCTGCGCGAGGCGCTGAAGCCGCTCGTCGGCGGCGACCTCTCGCACGTGGTCTATGTCTCCTACGCCAATCCCGCGCTCGCCGATGGCGGCGTGCCCTGCCGCGGCGGCCGCGCCGGGTTCGACATCCATCCGTCCTTCAACGCCGATCCGCAGCGCCTCGCTCGCGTGTCGACCTTCGTCGACACCGAATTCCTGCCGCAGCTGAAGGGGCTCGCCACCTGCACGCGCGGCGCACTGTGCCGCGATCCCGAAGCCGATCGCATGACCTTCGTGGACTCGCACCAGGCAGTGTTCGCCGATCACGGCTTCTGCGCCCATGCGGGCAACGATCCCGAATTCGACCGCACGTGTTTCGCCGAGAACGGCCAGAGCTTCAATCCCGATATCGTGAGCGCGGCGAGCCAGCCGATGCTGTGCGGCCGCGGCGCCTCGGAGTATCGCGCCTACCTGCCGCGCGCGCGCTGGATCCGCGATGCCAATGACAGCTATTTTGCCGCGATGACCTATCCGCAAGGCCTGCCGGCGGCGAGCCAGCCGACCGACATCCACGACGCCACCTGGGGCGTGCTCTCCGCCGTCTACGGCGGCGCCGTGCATCCAAGCGCGGAAGGCCACGCCGCGATGGCGGACGCCGCACTGCCGGCCGCGAGCAGCGTGCTCGGCCTCGATGCCGTGCCGCCCGGCGTGACACGCGGACTGTTGGCGCCGCTGCTGGGCACGCAGCAATAGCACGACACTGCTCCCACATACTCGGTGTCATCGCCCGGCGAAAGCGGGCGATCCAGTACTCCGTGACAGCGGTGATTGAATCGAGAGGCTGCGGCGTACTGGATTCCCCGCTTTCGCGGGGAATGACAGTGGTGTGCGGAGCACGACCTCGCGCATCACGATCGCACATTCTCGTCACCTCGTGATCGTTCCCCGCACCTGCCGTTCCATCGATCCAAAAACGGCATCGATCGATACTCCCTTGAACTTGGACACTTTGCCGCGCGCGCCTCTAGGAGTCGCAGTGAGGAAACATTTCGAGTTCTAAGGAGGCGCGTGATGAGCGCAGTGGTGTCGTCCGCAGCGGACGTGAGGAGGTCTCGCGTCAGGCTGTTCATCGTGACCATGTTGTTCCTGGTCACGACCGTGAACTATGCCGACCGCGCCACGCTGTCGATCGCGGGCCCCGCGCTCTCGAAGGAGCTTCATCTCGATCCCGTCGCCATGGGCTGGATCTTCTCGGCCTTCGGCTGGTCCTATGTCGCGGCGCAGGTGCCGGGCGGCTGGCTGCTCGACCGCTACGGCTCGCGCCTCGTCTATGCCTTCAGCATCATCGTCTGGTCGCTGTTCACGATGATGCAGGGCTGGGTCGGCTTCCTCAGCGCCGGCGCTGCCATCATCGTGCTGTTCGCGCTTCGCCTCCTCGTCGGCGTCGCGGAAGCGCCGTCCTTCCCCGCCAACGCCCGCATCGTCGCCGCCTGGTTTCCCGGCAATGAGCGCGGCACCGCATCGGCCTTCTTCAATTCGGGACAGTATTTCGCCACCGTGATCTTCGCGCCGCTGATGGGCTGGATCGCGCATGATTACGGCTGGCGCTTCGTGTTCTTCGTGATGGGTGGGCTCGGCGTCATCATGGGCCTGGTCTGGATCAAGACCGTCTACGGCCCGAAGGAGCATCCCGGCATCAACGAGGCCGAGTTCGACTACATCAAGGAAGGCGGCGCGCTGGTCGATCTCGATGCGCCCAAAAACGATCTGATGCAGGAGCGTGCGCCCGAGTCCGGCTCCGGGTGGGATCACATCCGCCAGTTGCTCTCCAACCGCATGATGCTCGGCGTCTATCTCGGCCAGTATTGCATCAACACGCTGACCTATTTCTTCCTGACCTGGTTCCCGGTCTACCTCGTCAAGGAGCGCGGCCTGTCGATCCTGCAAGCTGGCTTCGTCGCGACGCTGCCGGCGCTGTGCGGCTTCATCGGCGGCGTGCTCGGCGGCGTCATCTCCGACGCCATTCTGCGCAAGACCGGCTCACTGACGATGGCGCGCAAGATCCCGATCGTCGGCGGCATGCTGCTGTCGATGTCGATCATCGCCTGCAACTATGTCGACGGACAGGCGCTTGTGGTCGGTTTCATGGCGCTCGCCTTCTTCGGCAAGGGCATCGGCGCGCTCGGCTGGGCGGTCGTCTCCGACACCTCGCCCAAGGAAGCCGGCGGCGTCTCCGGCGGCCTGTTCAACACCTTCGGCAACCTCTCCTCGATCAGCACCCCGATCGTGATCGGCTACATCCTGGCCGCGACCGGCTCATTCAACGGCGCACTGCTGTTCGTCGGCGCCAATGCGCTGGTGGCCGCGTTCGCCTATCTCGTGGTGGTCGGCAAGATCGAGCGGGTGGTGCTCAAACGTTCCTCCTGAGGGCTCCCACGGGAGCTTGACCAGGCAACTCAACGGCGGCTCCTCAGCCGCCGTCTTTGTTTTGGGGATGATCGATGCTAGAAGCGCCGGGGAAACGCCTTATCCATCTAAGGCATGTATTGATGTTCGACCTCAACCAGCTCCGCTGTTTCGTCACGGTGGCCGAAGAACTGCATTTCGGCCGCGCCGCCGCGCGGCTGAACATGACCCAGCCGCCGCTGTCACGGCAGATCCAGGTGCTCGAGCACATCATCGACGCGCCCTTGCTCGAACGCACCAGCCGCTCGGTGCGCCTGACCCCGGCTGGGCGCAGCTTCCTGCCGGAGGCGCGGCGCATCCTGAAGCTCGCCGAAAGCGCCTCGCAGGTCGCCCGCCGCATTGCGCTCGGCAAAACCGGCTCGCTGAAAATCGGCTTCACGGCGGCTGCCGCCTACGGCTTCCTCCCGGAGCTCGTCGCCGCCTGCCGCGCCAAGCTGCCCGAGGTCGATTTCTCGCTGAAGGAGATGGTATCCGGTGATCAGTTCGAGGCGCTCAGCTCCGGCCAGATCGACGCCGGGCTGTTGCGGCCGCCGATAGCGCGCCCCGAAGTGGCCAGCCGCCGTGTCGTCGCCGAACCCCTGCTCGCCGCGATCCCGAAGAAGCATCCGCTGGCGAATGCCGAGACCATCACCATCAAGGACTTCGACGACCAGCCCTTCGTGATGTACTCGCCCTATGAGAGCCGGTATTTCCACGATCTCCTGGTGGCGCTGTTCACCCGCGCCGACGTGCTGCCGCGCTACGTCCAGCATCTGAGCCAGATCCATTCGATCCTCGCTATGGTCCGCGCCGGGCTCGGCCTTGCCATCGTGCCGGCCGCGGCTGCGAGCCTGAAGATCGCCGACGTGCGGCTGCGGCCGCTGAAGCTGCGCACGCGCGTTCCTGTCGAGCTGTTCATGGTCTGGCGCCGCGACGACGAGAATCCGCTTCTCTCCGCTCTGGTCAAAATCGCAGGCGAATTGTCCTCCGCGGAGGTGGCGGACGATTGATGCTCAATCCGCATCGGTCGATATAGGCTTTGGCTTGGACGCGCATCGAACGGTCTCCTAAACAACGGCGCATGGACGCGCAGGCCTTCGGCCCGCGTCCTCCACAACACGCAATTAAGGGAGCAGCGCCCATGAGCAAAATGACCCCGCAGGAAATGGCCCAGAAGATCGGATCGGGCCTCCTGTCCTTCCCCGTCACGCCCTTCAAGGCGGACTATTCGTTCGATGAGGCGACCTACCGCGCCAATATGGACTGGCTGTGCGGCTATGACGTTGCCGGCCTGTTCGCCGCCGGCGGTACCGGTGAGTTCTTCTCGCTGACGCCGACCGAGGTTCCGCAGGTGGTCAAGATCGCCGTCGACGAGACCAAGGGCCGCGTGCCCGTGCTCGCCGGCACCGGCTACGGCACCGCCACCGCGCGCGAGATCGCGATCGGCGCGGAAAAGGCCGGCGCCGACGGCCTGCTGCTGCTGCCGCCCTATCTGACCCATTCCGAGCAGGACGGCCTTGCCGCCCACGTGGAAGCGGTGTGCGCGTCCGTGAAGATCGGCGTCATCGTCTACAACCGCGACAACGCCATCCTGCAGCCCGATACGCTGGCGCGCCTCGCCGAGCGCTGCCCGAACCTCGTCGGCTACAAGGACGGCATCGGCGACATCGAGCTGATGACCCGCGTCTACACCAAGCTCGGCGACCGCCTCACCTATATCGGCGGCCTGCCGACCGCGGAAACCTTCGCGCTGCCCTATCTCGACATGGGCGTGACGACCTATTCCTCGGCCGTGTTCAATTTCGTTCCGGAATTCGCCACCAATTTCTACGCCGCGGTGCGCAAGCGCGACCATGAGACGATCCATGCCGGCCTGAAGAACTTCATCCTGCCGCTGATCGCAATCCGCAACCGCAAGAAGGGCTATGCGGTCTCGATCATCAAGGCCGGCATGAAGGTGATCGGCCGCGATTCCGGCCCGGTCCGCCCGCCGCTGACCGATCTCACCGAGCAGGAGGTCGCGGAGCTGACCGCGCTGGTGAAGAATCTCCCCGCCATCCGATCGTCACAACAAGCTGCAGAATAACAGACAACAACAGGGAGGAGCGTGCAATGGCCCAGACTGAGGTTTCTGGCGCACCGGTCGTCACATCGATGCAGGTGATCCCGGTCGCGGGCCGCGACAGCATGCTCCTCAACCTGAGCGGCGCACACGCGCCGTTCTTCACCCGCAACATCGTCATCCTCACCGACAATTCCGGACACACCGGCGTCGGCGAGGTGCCGGGCGGGCAAAAGATCTGGCAGACGCTCCAGGATGCCCGCGATCTCGTGATCGGCAAGACCGTCGGCGCGATGAACAACATCCTTGCCGACGCCCGCACGGCGTTCGCCGATCGCGACGCCGGCGGCCGCGGCAAGCAGACGTTTGATCTTCGCGTGATGATCCATGCGGTCACGGCGATCGAGTCCGCACTGCTCGACCTGCTCGGCCAGCACCTCAACCTGCCCGTCGCGGCGCTGCTCGGCGAAGGCCAGCAGCGCAAGAGCGTCGAGACGCTCGGCTATCTCTTCTTCGTCGGCGATCGCCGCAGGTCGAAGCTCGATTACACCAAGGGCGAGACCGGCAAGCCCGAATGGTTCAACCTGCGCCACCAGGAGGCGATGACGCCGGAGACCGTGGTGCGGCTCGCGGAAGCCACCCACGACCATTATGGCTTCGCCGACTTCAAGCTCAAGGGCGGCGTGCTCCGCGGCGAGCAGGAGATCGAGGCCGTCACCGCCATCGCAAAACGCTTCCCCGACGCACGCGTCACGCTCGACCCCAACGGCGCATGGTCGCTCGACGAGGCGATCAGCCTCTGCAAGGACATGCACGGCATTCTTGCCTATGCCGAGGATCCCTGCGGCGCCGAAGCCGGCTTCTCGGGTCGCGAGATCATGGCCGAGTTCCGCCGTGCCACGGGCCTGCCGACCGCGACCAACATGATCGCAACCGATTGGCGCCAGCTCTCCCATGCGCTGCGCCTGGGGGCAGTGGACATTCCGCTGGCCGATCCCCACTTCTGGACCCTGCAGGGCTCGGTGCGCGTCGCCCAGACCTGCCGCGACAACGGCCTGACCTGGGGCTCGCACTCCAACAATCACTTTGACATTTCGCTCGCGATGTTCACCCATGTCGGCGCCGCCGCGCCCGGCAAGGTCACCGCGATCGACACCCACTGGATCTGGCAGGACGGCCAGGCGCTGACCAAGGAGCCGCTCCAGATCAAGGACGGCAAGATCGCCGTGCCCGAGCGGCCGGGCCTCGGCATCGAAATCGACCGCCCGGCCATCGAAGCCGCGCATGAGCTTTACAAGAAGCATGGACTCGGCGCCCGCGATGACGCTACTGCCATGCAGGACCTGATCCCCGGCTGGACCTTTGACGACAAGCGTCCCTGCCTCGTGCGTTAAGAAAATCTCGGAGGACTACATGACTGCGATCCTGAAGAACTTCATCGGCGGCGAATGGGTCGACGGCTCCGGCGTCACCAAGAACATCAACCCCTCCAACACCAACGATCTCGTCGGCGAGTACGCCAAGGCCGACAAGGCGCAGACCGAAAAGGCGATCGCGGCAGCCAAGGCCGCCTTCCCCGCCTGGGCGCAGTCGACGCCGCAGGTGCGCTATGATGCGCTGAACAAGATTTCTCTCGAAATCATCGCCCGCAAGGAAGAGCTCGGCCGCCTGCTCGCCCGTGAGGAAGGCAAGACGCTCCCCGAGGGCATCGGCGAGGTCGCCCGTGCCGGCCAGATCTTTGCGTTCTTCGCCGGCGAGGCGCTGCGCCTGATCGGCGAAAAGGGCGCCTCGGTGCGTCCCGGCCTCGACGTCGAGCTGACCCGCGAGCCGGTCGGCGTCATCGGCATGATCACGCCCTGGAATTTCCCGATCGCGATTCCCGCCTGGAAGATCGCGCCCGCGCTCTGCTACGGCAACACGGTGGTGTTCAAGCCGGCCGAGCTGGTGCCGGGCTCCGCGCATGCGCTGTCCGAGATCATCACTCGCTCCGGCATTCCGGCCGGCGTCTTCAACCTCGTGGTCGGCTCCGGCTCCGTCGTCGGCCAGACGCTCCTTGAGCACCCGGATGTCGCGGCGATCTCCTTCACCGGCTCGGTGCAGACTGGTCGCAAGATCGCGCAGGCCTGCGTGCTCTCGAACCCGATGAAGAAGTTCCAGCTCGAGATGGGCGGCAAGAATCCGCTGGTCGTGCTCGACGATGCCGACCTCAAGACCGCCGTCGAAGTCGCCGTCAACGGCGCCTATTTCTCGACCGGCCAGCGCTGCACCGCCTCCTCCCGCCTGATCGTCACCGAAGGCATCCACGACAGCTTCGTAGCTGCAATGACCGAGCGCCTGAAGGGCTTGACGGTGGACGACGCGCTCAAGGCCGGCGTGCACATCGGCCCCGTCGTCGACCAGAGCCAGCTCGACCAGGACCTGCGCTACATCAAGATCGGCCAGGACGAGGGCGCCAAGCTCGCGTGGGGTGGTGAGCTGCTCAAGCGCGAGACGCCCGGCCACTACCTCCAGCCGGCGCTGTTCACCGAAGCCAACAACAACATGCGCATCTCGCGCGAGGAGGTCTTCGGCCCCGTCGCCGCCGTCATTCGCGCCAAGAACTACGACGAGGCGCTGGCGATCTCCAACGACACCGAGTTCGGCCTCGCCTCGGGCATCTGCACGAGCAGCCTGAAATACGCCTCGCACTACAAGCGCAACAGCGAGTCCGGCATGGTGATGGTCAATCTGCCGACCGCCGGCGTCGACTATCACGTGCCGTTCGGCGGCCGGAAGGGTTCGAGCTACGGCGCCCGCGAGCAGGGCTCCTATGCGCGCGAGTTCTACACCACGGTGAAGACCGCCTATACCTATCCGGGCTAACCACGGGGAAGATATCGTAGGGTGGGCAAAGCGAAGCGTGCCCACCGCTTACCCTTCGGTGTGAAGCATGGTGGGCACGGCGCGTTGCGCCTTTGCCCACCCTACGACTTCAGCTTCTGAGGCAAAGCAGATGGACCAGGACGTCGCAGCGAAAGAGCAGCCCCGCTACATCAAGCTCAACGAGCGCGACAATGTCGCGATCGTGGTCAATGATTTCGGGCTTCCCGCCGGCTCCCGCTTCGCCAGCGGGCTGACGCTGCGCGCCTTCGTGCCGCAGGGGCACAAGACGGCACTGGTCGATATCGCGCAAGATCAGCCGATCATCCGCTACGGTGAGGTGATCGGCTACGCGCTCTCGCCGATCCTGGCCGGCGAATGGGTCGACGAAGCGCGCATCCGCATGCCCGAGGCCCCTGCCCTCGACAGGCTGGAAATCTCGACCGCCGTCCCCGCGCCGCTGCCGCCGCTCGAAGGCTTCACCTTCGAAGGCTTTCGCAACACCGACGGCTCGGTCGGCACCAAGAACATCCTCGGCATCTCCTCCTCCGTGCAATGCGTCAAGGGCACGATGGAATACGCCGTGAAGCGCATCCGTGCCGAACTGCTGCCGAAATACCCGAACGTCGACGACGTCGTGCCGTTGACGCACGCCTATGGCTGCGGCGTCGCCATCAATGCCCCCGACGCGGTCGTTCCGATCCGCACGCTGCAGAACATCGCGCAGAACCCGAATTTCGGCGGCGAGATTTTGGTCATCAGCCTTGGATGCGAAAAGCTCGCGCCCGAGCGGCTGGTGCCGGAAGGCGTCAGCGATGCCATCGTGCGCATGCAGGACGAAGCCTTCGACGGTTTTGGCGCCATCGTCGATGCGATCATGACCCAGGCTGAGGCTCGCCTGAAGATCCTCAACAAGCGCACCCGTGAGACCTGCCCCGCGGCCGATCTCGTCATCGGCCTGCAATGCGGCGGCAGCGACGCGTTTTCCGGTGTCACGGCCAACCCTGCACTCGGCTTCGCCGCCGATCTCCTGGTGCGTGCCGGCGCGACCGTGATGTTCTCGGAAGTGACCGAGGTGCGCGACGCCATCCAGCTGCTCACCCGCCGCGCCATCAACGAGGACGTCGGCCGCGCGCTGGTGCGCGAGATGGCCTGGTACGACTCTTATCTCGCCCGCGGCGGCGCCGATCGCAGCGCCAACACCACGCCCGGCAACAAGAAGGGCGGCCTCGCCAACATCGTCGAAAAGTCACTCGGCTCGATCGTCAAGTCCGGCTCGTCCGCCATCACCGGCGTGCTCTCGCCCGGCGAGAAGGCGACGCAGAAAGGCATGCTGTTCGCAGCAACGCCCGCGTCCGACTTCATCTGCGGCACGCTGCAGCTCGCTTCCGGCATGACGCTGCAGGTGTTCACCACCGGCCGCGGCACGCCCTATGGCCTTGCGGCCGCGCCCGTGATCAAGGTTGCGACCCGCACCGAGCTCGCACGCCGCTGGAAGGACCTGATCGATTTCGATGCCGGCGGCATCGCCACCGGCGAGAAGACCATCGAGGAAACCGGCTGGGACCTGTTCCGCCTGATCCTCGACGTTGCCTCTGGCCGCACGAAACCGTGGTCGGACCGTTGGGGCATCCACAACGACCTCACGCTGTTCAATCCGGCGCCGGTGACCTGAGGCCGGGCCAACCGGCCTCACTGACCGTCGATCAGGTGCATGTCGCCCAGCGTGACGGGCAAGCTGCGCGTGATGAGATCCGTGATCGCCGCGCGTAGCCGTTCGCTCGCAGCCGGCCCCTCGAACGTCGCGTCGATCGGCCCGCTGGGTCCGGCGAGCCGCATGGTCCCCGTGTTATCGAGCGGCGCGGCTGCCCGCTTCTCGATCACGTCGAACGACTTGCCGTCGATCACGCGCACCTCGTAGAGCGCGTGGATCAGGCCGTAGTCCGCAAGCAGCGTCCGATATTGGGCGAGCCCGATGCCCTCGACGTTGCGGCCGTTGCCGAGCTTCGATCTGGCCCGGGTGATGACGATGTACGCATCCAACCCCTGCGGCGCGACATCGCTGCGAACCAGCTCCTTGAACGGATCGCTGCGCAGGAGATTGACGGGCGCAACCGCCGAATCCCTGATCGCGGCAAACGCCGCGCGCCGGTAACTCACCGCCTGCACGCGAAAGCGTCCGCCGAGCAGCTTCGTCGCCTGCTGGACGATCAGTTCGTCCAGCCCCCATGCGCTGATCGAGAGGCTTTGCCCGGCGTTGCCGAGCGCAATCAGGCCGGCTTGCGTCAGGCTCATCTCCTCGCCGATGGCCGAGACGATGCCGACGGTCTTGATCGCCTGGAGCCGGGTCGCGCGCGTCTCGAACGCCGCGGCCGCGCCGAGGGCGATGCAAGCGATCGCCAGGCCAACCCATAGAAAAGCAATGCGGCGCATGGTGACCTATCGAATCCTGAAATCGAACGAATAGGACGCACCGAGGCCGATCGTCGTCTGGTTCGACGATCCCCGCAGCTTCACGAGCGGGCTGTCTGCGGCGTCGCCCAGCAGCTTCTCATACTCGATATAGGCATGGACTTCCCACTGCGGATTGATGCGATAGGAGATCTGGCTGCCGAAGCCGACCGAATGCGCACCGCCCCTAGCGTCGTACATCGGCAGTCCCGACGCCATCGCCTGCGTGGCGTCGACGCCGAAATAGGGCGCGGTCGCCTTGGTGCTTTTCCAGGTGAAGCGCGGGCCGGCCGAGATCGTGAGCCTTTGGATCAGCGGCACGATGACGTCGGCGGAGACATCGGCGACCGTGCCGGTATGACCGCCCATGCCCTGGCGCAATTCACTGCGCAGGCGCAGCCAGTCGACCGGAAAATATTCGACGAACCCACCGAGCTCGTATGCGGCCTTGACGTCGCCAAGGCCGGTCAGCTCGGCATATTTGTCGCTCTTGCGCGACGCGACGTATTTGAACGCGGGGCCGGCGCGAAAATTTCCGACGTCGAGCAGCGCGATGCTGGCACTGTCGCGGGGCCCGCGAAACTGGTCGACCGATCCGGCACGGCGAATGGAGAAGATTGGGATCGGCATGAGCTTCCCGTTCTTCGATCCGACGAAATCCGGCGTGTACTCTCCGCCGATACCGACCATGACGGTCCAGTTGCCGGAAGGTGACGGCAGCATCGGCACGTCGAACGGCGGGGCTGGCAGTGTGAACGCCGTCTGCGCCGATGCCGACGGCGGGATTGCCAGGATCGCGCCGAACGCGGCGAGGAAGGCGGTCAGCAAGGTTTGCTGCGCTCTCGCCGCAGGATCGAGAGCAGCTTCGTCAAAATGCTTCATTTACGGGGCCCCGGACCGGCCTTGCTGGCCTGGTCGACTCGTGTGGTTAGGAGCCACAGCATGTGGTCCGGCAAAATTGCCCCAAGATTGCAAGGGGCAAGCAGCGCCCCGATCCATTCGCGGCGCATGCCGGGCGCGCCGCCGGATCAATGTTGCCCGAACATTGCCGGGCCGCGCTCGCGCTCGCAAACTTTGCGCGCTAGGGCCGGTCGGCGCCCGCGTTCCTGCCTTTTATTCGCCAAGCTCGCTGCCTTAATGGGAACCCTGCGCACGAGCCGGAACGCCAGACTTCGGCCAGGGGGCGTCACGCTCAGGGTCTTGTTGCCCCAGCAGAGTCAAGGACGTCCCGTGCGCTCCCTCGTAATCGAAGACGAACCGCAGATCGGCGCCTATGTCAGCCGCCTGCTCGGACAATTGCACGGCATTGTCGACGTCGTCGGCTCGATTGCCGATGCCCGTCAGGCGCTGAACAATTTCAAATAT
This sequence comes from Bradyrhizobium sp. LA6.8, assembly GCF_040547935.1. Classification (NCBI taxonomy): domain Bacteria; kingdom Pseudomonadati; phylum Pseudomonadota; class Alphaproteobacteria; order Hyphomicrobiales; family Nitrobacteraceae; genus Bradyrhizobium; species Bradyrhizobium sp. LA6.8. The sequence goes on along the minus strand of NZ_JBEPQQ010000006.1, from coordinate 216,768 downwards.
GATCTCGCGATCATCGACCGGATGCTGCCCGATGGAGATGCGCTCCAGGTGGTGACGGCGCTGAGCCGATCGGCGGACCGTCCCGCGATCATCATGCTGACCTCCAAGGACGCCAAGGAGGATGTCGTCGACGGTCTCAATGGCGGCGCCGACGACTATCTCGGCAAGCCGTTCGAGCCGCAGGAGCTCATTGCGCGGGTGCGCGCTGTGTTGCGGCGCCCCCGGCAGCTCGCGCCCTCGGTGCTGTCGCTCGGCAATGTCGAGCTGCATCTCGGCAGCAACGAGGCGGTGGTCGCCGACACGAAAATCCTGCTGCGCCGGCGCGAGGCGCTGATCCTCGGAGCGCTCCTGATGCGCCGCGACCGCGTCATCACCCGCGCCGCCCTGATCGAGGAGATCTACGGCTTCGACGACGAGATCGAATCCAACACGCTCGAAGCGCAGGTCTCGCGCTTGCGGAAGAAACTGACCGAGCTCGGCGGCGATGTCGAGATCCGCAGCATGCGGGGCATCGGCTACATCCTGCGGCTGGCAACACCGCGATGACGTCGATTGCCCGAACGTTTGCGCTGTCGCTTGGCATCGCCGCGACGACGATCTTCCTGATCATGCTCGGTGTCTTCATCTGGCGCTACCCGATGGAGGAGCGCGAGTTCAGGGCTTGCCGCATTGTGGTCGCAGTTCTCGATCGCGCTACGGTGATCGAAGGGCAAAACCTGACGGTACGCCCGACTCCGGCCCTCGAGGAGCTCAAAGCGGACAGCCCGAACCTCTGGTACGTCGTGTCCGCGGGCGATCTGGTCAGCGAATACGGGAGCGAACGCCGGCCCACCCTCCCCTTCGCGTTTCCCTATCACGGGCCGATCGGCTCGTCCGTCTTCAGCACACTCGACCAGAAGAACACCTTTTGTCTCGCCGTCGCGCAACGGGGCTCGTTGCAGCTTACGATGATGGTCGGCGAACCCAAGGTCCGCTTCGGCCGGATTGCCAGGAACTTCCTTGTCCGCAGCATTTTCGCGATCATCACGCTGGCGCTGGCCTTTGCGGCGACGGTCGCCATCGGCTCAATGCTGGCCGCACGTTTCGTCTCGCGCGGCATCGAACGGGTGGCGCGTCGCGCGCTCGCGATCGACCCATCGGCCCCGCAGGGCCTGATATCCCTGTCCGAAGTCCCCACCGAGCTGAAGCCGCTGGTCGCGGCGCTGAACCGCGCCTTCGGCGAGATCGACGCCTACATCAGGATGCAACGCCGCTTTCTCGGCAACGCCGCCCATCAGCTGCGCACGCCGCTCACCCTGCTGCGCGCGAAAATCGAGGACGTGCCCGAGCCGGCGCTGAAGGTGGAATTGGTGCGCGACGTCCGCCGCTTGACGTCGCTGGTCTCCGCCATGCTTGACCTCGCGCGATTGCAAAATCACGCGATCGAGAAGCGACCGATCGATCTTGCCGAGATCACGCTGGACGTGCTGGCCGATTTCAGCCCCTCGGCGCTGGACGCCGACATAGAGCTTGCGCTGGAGCACGCCGAAGAAGGTCCGTTCCTGGTGCAGGGCGTCGACGCCGCGGTACGCAGCGCGCTTGCCAATCTCGTCGGCAACGCCCTCATCCACGCCCACGGTGCGCGGCGCATCGTCGCCACGCTCAGCCGCGGCGACATCTCGATCGACGATGACGGCGCGGGCCTGCCCGACGGTGCGGAGCACAGGCTGCTCGAGCCATTTCAGACCGGCAACAGCGCGGGCGACGGCGCCGGCCTCGGCCTGTCGATCGTCCGCGAGATCATGGCCGCGCACGGCGGCGAGCTGGTCATCTCCTCCGCGCCGGGTCGCGGTACGACGATGAGCTTGCGCTTTCCCGAGGCCACCGCGACGACCAGATCGCCGCACCTCGATCTGCAAACGGGCTGACGAGTCGTTTCGAGCCTTCGGCGAAACCGTCCGGAAACATTGGCGTAGAAAACTTCTTCCGCGTTTCACGTCGGTCGCATCACGCAATCAAATAGATCCGCCGGCGGCGGTCGAATGTTGGCACACAAGCGAACCTGGCGCGGTATCGCCGCGACCAAACCTCCGATTGCCATCTTCCACGGAGATTTTCCAATGCGCGTTCTTTCAATGATTGCCGTCGCCGGCGCCCTGATTGCGAGCTCGGCCGGTGCATTTGCCGGAGAGCTTCCCTCTTACGAAGTGAAGTCGTTTCCGATTTCGACGACCCAAGTGCAGGTTCTCGGCGGCGCCGGAGTCGAGGAGCAGTCGGCCGCGCCCGCGATGATCGTCGCCGGCATGCCCGCCTCGCCCGCGCAGATGTCGGTGCTGTCGCCGCGCGTAAAGCGGCTGGCGAGCGCCAACGCCACGAGCGAAGAACGCTGAGACAGTTTTCGACCCCGGCTGGCCTTGCCGGGGTCGTCGCTCCCGCCGTCAGCGTGAGATGTAGCCTGCTGCGATCGGCTTGAACCGATAGATCAGATACGGCGTCTTGTTTTCCGCCTTGCCGCCATGGAACATGGCGGCTGCGGAGACCCGAGACGCGGACACGTACATGTACCCGTCGGGAGAGGCAGTAATCCCGTCCGGCCACACCATGTCCGGATCGCTCAAATAAGTGCGAAACTTCCGGTCGGCTCCTATGATTCCAATCGATTTGGTCTCGACCGCAGTCAGGTAGATGTTGCCCGCATAGTCGATCGACAGGCCGCCATTGTTCGGCTTGTCCGAGTAGCGTTCCACCCTCGCGCTCAGCTCTTCGGCGGGCAGCTTCTCGTTGCCGAGGTCGGTGGCCTTGATGCGGTACAGCGACCGGCCGCTGAGTGGCGCGAAATAGACCCATTCGGACCTGGCATCCATCGTGATGCCGTCGCAGCCGACCTTGATGAGTGAAGGCTTGCCGTCCTTGCCAGGCACCGTCAGATCATTGCCATCCACGGTGATCGGCACATTTTCCGGGACGGTGGATCGATCGCCATCCGGCACGCGCCGGGCGGCACCCGTATCCATGTCGATGACGATGATCGCAGCGTGAGAGCCATCGCCACCGGGCCCGATGTTTTCGTCGGCGATGTAGAATTTCCGGTTCTTCTGGTCGATCACGATGTCCTGCGGCTGCGAGCCTTTCACGGTCACGGGCTCCGGCATGTAGTAGATGCGCTCCAGCCTGTTCGCGCGCGTGTTCCAGCCGACCAGCTTCGGCGTGATCTGCGTCCGGAATCCCATGTCGATGATCCACACGACACCGCTTTCGTCGGAACGAAGACCCAGGACGTTATCCAGGTACTGATCGGTGCCTTTTCGTGGCGTATTCCATTCCGCATTTGGAAACGGCTCGAACGTCGTCGGCGATGTCAGCCGCGCCACACGAACGTCGGGACTGAAGAATGGATGGTGACTGAAGATCAGCTGATTGTCCGGCGTAAACGCAATGTTGCCGACCGACTGAGGGAGCTTCGCGAAGACTTCCGCGTTGCCGCCTCCGCTCTCCGCACAGGCTGCGCCCGTGACGATTGCCGCCGACAGAAAAATGACGAGTCGAATTCCTCTCCTCACGCTTCGCACCGCTCCCTCCATTTGTTTTCTACGGTTATTCCGGCGCGCGTGCGCCCGGTCCGCGCCGGCAACCGCCGCAGGATTTGAATGCAGAGACCCAATGCGAGCCGAAGCGGTCGCTCGTTCATCACCGCCTCGCCGATATCGATCTTTGCGAGAGCCACGATGCGCGCTAATTTGGGGACTGACAATTACGCACAGGCCAGGCCTCTAGTATCACGGAGTGAACCATGCAGAAGCTCGGCAGCAAGACGTATGATTGTGCCGTGGGATGCCCCGTGGAGGCCACCCTCGATCTGATCGACGGCAAGTGGAAGGGCGTGATTCTCTATCACCTGCTCGACGATACGATTCGCTTCAACGAGCTCAAGCGGCGCCTGTCCCGGATCACGCAGCGCATGCTGACGCGCCAGCTCCGCGAGCTCGAGGCGGACGGCCTCATTCATCGCGAGATCTATGCGGAGGTCCCGCCGCGGGTCGAGTATTCCCTGACGGCGCTTGGGCGCTCGCTCGAACCGGTCGTTCGCATGCTCTGGACATGGGGCAATCAGTATCTCGCGACGGAAGCTGCCCGTGCCGGCGCGGTCAACGGCGCCGTTTCGCTCTCGCCGCGGGTCAGACGGAGCCTGCCGGCAGGCCGCGCGTAGGCGGTCCTCTGCGTTTCCACGATGCCTTGCGGCGACGGCAAGTAAATCGCACTCGCCGATCAAGACGGCATCGGTCTACGCCGCGACGAGACACGATTCTCCATCCTCACATGAGGCCATCCGCGCACCGCCATCAAGCGGCGCGCGCTCTACTTATATAAATACTAATTCCAAATCTGATGATGGAGGCACCATTGCGCCCCTCCCGCACTTCAAGCCTTCGACTGCGCTTGTTAGTCGTCCGCCCCGCAAATGATGGGGTCGCGAATGACTACATATCTCAGAACGACGGCAGGATTGATCGGCGGCGCGCTGCCGCTGTTGGCAGGCCTGATGGATGCGGCGCCGGCCGAGGCGCAATCATCGTCGCAGGAATTGCCCGCCGTCGTGGTCGAGCAATCGTCGCGGCCGGCAGCGCGCACACGTCCATCTAGCTCCCGGCAGGCAGCGCAAGCCGCGAGCCGCCGTCGTCAGGCCGAGCGCGCACCATCGAACGCCGATACACAGGCGGCCGGCGCGAGCACGGGCGCAGAGACCGCGACAGGCCCCGTCCGCGGCTATGTCGCGACCCGCAGCGGCACCGGCACGAAGACCGACACGCCGCTGCGCGAGACGCCGCAGTCGATCACCGTGGTCACCGCCGACCGCATCATCGACCAAGGCGCGACCACAGTGCAGGATGCGCTGCGCTACGTTCCGGGCGTGTTCGCGGACGCCTACGGCGCGGACTCGCGCGGCGACTATCCGCGCATCCGTGGCCAGGACCCGAACATCTATCTCGACGGCACCCGTGTGGTGAACACCTGGAACTTCAATGAGTGGCGGCCGGAGCCGTATACGCTGGAGCGCATCGAGGTGCTGCGCGGTCCCTCCTCGGTGCTTTACGGCGACACCTCGACCGCAGGCCTTTTGAACCTGGTCTCGAAGCGCCCGCAGGCCGAATCCGCCAATGAGATCGGCGTCCAATACGGCAGCTTCAACCGCAAGCAGCTGCAGCTCGACTCGACGGGCAAGCTGACCAAGGACGGCGAGTGGCTCTATCGCTTCATCGGCGTGTTCCGCGACAGCAACATGCAGACCGACTACGTCAAGGACGACCGCATCGTGCTCGCACCGTCGCTGACCTGGCGGCCGACCAACAACACCAGCTGGACCGTGCTCGGCACCTATCAGAAGGACACCACGGGCTCCTCCACGGCGTTTCTGCCGCATGAGGGCACGCTCTATCCCGGCCCCAACGGCTTCATTCCGGTGCAGCGTTTTGCCAGCGAGCCTGGCTTTGACAAATACCAGACCGAGACCGGCGCGATCAGCAGCCTGTTCGAGCACAGTTTCAGCGATGGCCTGAAGATCCGGCAGAACCTGCGTTACGCCCATGTCGAAGGCATTTATCGGTCGATGTGGCCGGATCTGAATTTTGTCGATCCGAGCGATCCGAACTATCCGTTTCTCGATTCCGGCAGGCGCACCATGGCGCGCAGCGTGTGGAGCCGGGAGACGGTCAAGGATAGCCTGACCTCGGACAGCAATGCCGAGCTGAAATTGCAGACCGGGGCGGTCGCACACAAGGTGTTGCTCGGGGCCGACTACCGCGAGGCCAGGGAGCGCGCGCAATCCGGCTTCGCTACTGACCCGACACCTTTCGATCTCTACACGCCGGTCTACAACGGCGTGACCGCCCCGGCGATGTCACCCGAACCGAACCTCCGTCAGAGCCAGTTCGGCCTCTACGCTCAGGACCAGTTGCGGCTCGGACCGTGGCTCGCGGTCCTCGGCCTGCGCCACGACTACGTCACGAGTGACACGCAGGGATCTCCGGTCGAGAACTATCAGGCGACAACCGGCCGTGCCGCGCTGATGTACGAACTGCCGTTCGGCCTCACGCCCTACGTCACCTACGCGCAATCGTTCAACCCGATCTTCGGCGCTGGAATCTGCGCCACGGTATGCGCGCCTCAGCGTGGCGAAATGGTCGAGCTCGGCTTCAAGTACAATCCGACACCGCGCAATGCGATCAACGGCGCGATCTTCGACATCACCGAGAAGAACCGGCTGGCGAGCGATCCTGACAATCCCCTGCTCTCGATCCAGACCGGCAAGGTCCGTATCCGGGGCGCCGAGCTCGAGGTGCTCACGAGCCTGACTCCGGATCTCGACCTGATCGCCGCCTACACCTATATCGATGCCCGCGTGGAGAGCGGCGACAATGCCGGCAAGCATGTCGAGACCGTACCGGATCACCAGGCCTCGCTATGGGCGAAATACCGCCTCGCCTGGTTTGGCCTGCCGGGCGTCACCGTTGGCGGCGGCGTGCGTTACATCGGCCAATCCTGGGACGGCACCGACACCATCCGCACGCCGGACTACACTTTGTTCGACGCCATGGTCCGCTATGACAACGGCCCCTGGCGACTTCAGGTCAATGCCAGCAACCTCTTTGACAAGCGTCACCTCACCACCTGCCGGATCGGCGGCGACTGCTTTCTCGGTATCGGCCGCACGGTGCTCGGCAGCGTGACGTACAAATTCTAGAGCATGATCCGGAAAAGTGTGTAGCGGTTTTCCGCACAGATCATGCTCAAACAATAATCTAAAGCGCGATGACGATTCATCCCAATCTCATCGCGCTTTAGGAACGACCGCTAAGTCATGCTGCCGGGCATGAAGCAGCGCACGCGGGGATGGCCGTCGACATAGTGTTTCCACACCATGGTTCGACCGATCTTGTTCGGCTCGGTGATCACCGCGCCGTCGGGCACGACGACCCATTCGTCGTCGATGCGTACGCGGTAGTGGCCGCTATCGGATTCCCAGTCGACGTCGGCTATGACGTAGCCGTCGGCATCCGAGCAGCATTGCCCGTATTTGCTGTGCAGGCTCTCGAACCAGGGTTTTAGCGGCGAGTTGGCATAGCGGCCGTCGTCGCGCGCCAGCGCCGAGGTCGCAAGCAGCGCCGTCGCCCCTAGCAGCGCCGCCGCACATAGTCTGGCAAGTCGCATGTCGTCTCCGCGGATCGCGATCAGCGCCGCGAGGGACAGACACCGCCGTCCGCCTTCCGCACGGTGGCGGCGGGCGTGGAGACGGCGACTCGCTCCCCAGCGGCTTTGCGACAGCTATGCAAATCCGGCGCCAGCGTGCATTCCGGAGAACTACGGCCGCACGGTGTTGCCCCGGCCGGCGCGCACGTCCTGCATGTCGAACGCGCCGGCAATTTGCCGCAGCTGTTTTGGAGGCTTTCCTTGTTCCGCGAGGACGTGTACGAAACGGCCGCGGACGCGCGCCGCATCGTTTAATCAACTGTTTCAATTAGAGAAATCAGGTGTTGGCGTGACTGGCATTGGACCGTCAGCGCTATGAGTTCGAGAGAGTTGCTTCCTGGCCAGCAGGATTCGACCGACTTGCCCGCAAGCGAAGTGCAGTTTGCGCTCGTGATTTCGCGCATGCTCGAGACGGTGAAGGACGACGCGGATGCCAGGCGGCAGATGGTCTACGACCTTGCCCGCTACAAGCTCCAGGAGCAGTTCACCTACGCCGACGCCCGGAACATCGACCAGATGAAGCGGGCGCTCGAGGTCGCGATCGAGGAGGTCGAAAAATTCTCGCGCGACGAGGCGCCGCTGGAGCGCTTGCCGTCACAACAGCTCACGTCGTCAAAGGCGACTGAGACAGGCGGCCTCCTGGTGTCCGGCGACGCGACCGTTTTGCGATCGAGGATCGAGATATCCCGCAACAAGCTGCCTGCGATCTCGGGCTCGCTCCTACCGGTGATCAAGCGTACGGCGGCCATCCTGCTTGCCGTTGGCGCCGTCATCCTGATCGTCTCGCAGCGAGACAACATCGCCGCGCTGCGCCGGCAGATTTCGTCCCAGGCCCAGGAGATCGCGCAGGTATCGCCCAAGCCGGAGGCGACGATCACGGTCGCCAAGCCGGAGATGGTCGCCCCCGCTCCGCCTCCCCCGACGCGCGTATTGCCAACCGACTACGGCATCTACGCATTGATCGACGACAAATCGCTGGCGGAATTGAATGCGACCGGCGTGATGGCGCCGGACATGCGCATCGCGATTTCACCGGAGTTCAAGAAGCCCGATCGCCCGCATCTGCCGAACGGCCGCGTCAAATTCATCGTGTTTCGGCGGGACGCCGCGAACGTGATCCCGGAGCGCGTCGAGGTTCGGGTCGTCGCGAAGATCGCCAGAGAGTTTTCGACCGATGCTGCAGGCAAAAATCTGGGCGGCGGAGAAGACGTCGGGGTGATCCGAAACTTCGCCTATCCGTTCCGGGTGTCGCCGATCCCGGGGAAGCCCGAGATGTACGAGCTACACACTGGCGATTCAGGGCTCGAGCTTGCGCCGGGACATTACGTCCTGAGCCTGGGATCGCAGGCCTATTATTTCCAGGTCGACGGCGAGATCACCGATCCCCGGCAATGCCTCGAGCGGGTCGTCGCCGGCAACGGCACGTTCTACGCGCCTTGCAAGAAGGCACGGACGTATTGACGGTCGTCGAGACCGTCGTTGCTGAGGCACGCCCGAGCCACACACTCAACTGTCATCGCCCGACTTGATCGGGCGATCCAGTATTCCAGAGACAGCGCGAGGATACGGAGGAGCCCTACTGCTTCGGCGCCGGCGCCATCATCGCGCCGCCCTTCTTCGCCGCAGGCGCGGGCGCAGGCTTCGTCGTCGCGGCGGTCGCCTGTGCCGGAAGATATTTGGCGACGATGGCAGGATCGACCTGGGCGATGTAGGCGTCGGGAAGACGCGTCCAGGTCTCGTCCTTGCCAAACAGGGAGATGCCGAGGAAGCCGCGCATGGTCAGCGTCTGCCCGTCCGCGCTGACCGACATCTTGGCCTTCCAGATGTTGCCGTCGCGCGGATTGACCACGTTGCCGCCGTCATACTTCAGGCCGTCGCGCTTCATGTCGCGGATGAAGGAGAGCCCGAGCACCGGCGCGTTCTTGCGATCGTCCGTGCATTTCGCACAGACCTCGTTCGGGTCGTCGCCGGGGCGCGGAAAGGTTTTTGCGATCACGCCTTCGAAGATGCCGTTGTGGTCGACGAAGAGAAACCATCCCACCGTCTTGCCGTCCTCGATCTTCTGCCAAAGACCCGCGGCGGTTGGCTGCTGCGCCTGAGCGGCTACCGGCCCAACCGCGCCAAGCGTCAGCGCAACAGCGAGCGCGAGGAGCGAGAGCAGCCGAAAGCTGGAAAAGAGAGTCCGCATTATGATCACCTTGCTAAGCCGCCACTGCAATGGCCGCAGACTACGGCGATTTCGCGAACGGTTCCAGCGCCAGAAACATGGGGCATGGCCTGCCGAACCCGGTGCCGTCAGTTGACACCGAGCTTCTTTTGCAGACTGGAGGACGAGGTCGTGTACTGGAACACGAGCCGCTTCTCCGGATAGACGTAGCGATGGGCTTTTTGCGACATCAGCGCGCCCTCGTGGAAGCCGCACAGGATCAGCTTGATCTTGCCGGGGTAGGTGTTGATGTCGCCGATGGCGAAGATGCCGGATACGTTGGTCTCGAACGCGGACGTCTCGACCGGCACCAGATTGTTCTCGAGCGCGATGCCCCAGTTCGCGACCGGACCGAGCTTCATGGTCAGCCCGAAGAACGGCAGCATGGTATCGCAGGAAATTTCGCTCACGCTGTTGTCGTTGCCCTTGACGGTGGCGCCGGTCAGCTTGCCCTCGGTGCCGGACAGCGCGGTGACCTGCCCGAGTCGCAGATCCATCTTTCCGTCGGCCACCAGCGCGCGCATCTGCTCGACGCTGTGGGGCGCGGCGCGAAAATCGTCGCGCCGGTGCAGCAGCGTGATGCGCTTGGCGAGCGGATGCAGATTGAGCGTCCAGTCGAGCGCGGAATCGCCGCCGCCGACGATCAGAACGCTCTTGTCGCGGAACGTCTCCATCTTGCGCACGGCGTAGTGCACCGAGGTGCCTTCATAGGCCTCGATGCCCGGCACCGGCGGGCGCTTGGGCTGGAACGAGCCGCCGCCGGCCGCGATCACCACCACCTTGCATTCGAACACCTTGCCCGCGTCGGTGGTGCAGCGAAACAAGGGATCGCCGATCTTCTCCACCGTCTCCACCATCTCGCCGAGATGGAAGGTCGGATGGAACGGCTTGATCTGCTCCATCAGCGCGTCGGTGAGGCCCTGCCCCGAAACGTGCGGAATGCCGGGAATGTCGTAAATCGGCTTTTCCGGATAGAGCTCGGCGCACTGGCCGCCGACCTTGTCGAGGATGTCGATGAAATGCGCCTTCATGTCGAGAAGGCCAAGCTCGAAGGCGGCGAACAGACCACAGGGGCCGGCGCCAATAATCAGCACATCGGTTTTGATCACGTCGCTCATGTCGTCTCTTTATCGATCGTTATCGGTTGGACGCCGCCCGGGGGCAGAAGTGACCCTGCCTGTCTAGCCAACGGGGATGGATCAGGGAAGGCATAAAAGCGGGAGCACCCCGCAGCCGCGCCCACTTGCCGGGTCAGGATAACTGGGCTGTAACGGGATGCTATATGACGGAGATCAATCGGTGAACGCACCAAGCCGCCTCGATACGACGCCGCGCCTGGAGGACTATCCCTATCGCCTCGGCGACAATGTCCGCTTCGGCGATCTCGATCCGAACCAGCACGTCAACAACGCGGTCTACGCCACTTATTTCGAGACCGGCCGTGTCACGCTGATGAAGAGCCCGGAATACGGGCTGACGCCGCCGGGCCTCGCCTGGATCATGGTGCGGCTCGACATCCATTTCCGCGCCGAGCTGCACTGGCCGAACACGATCGAGCTCGGCCTCGGCGTGGTCAAGCTGGGACGGACGTCGGTGACCTTCGAACAGGTGGTGTTTTCGGAAGGAAAGTGCATCGCATCGGCGATGTCGGTCGGCGTCATGCTCGACGAGGCGACGCGGCGGCCCGCACCGCTCACCGCTGAGATCATCGAGAAGCTCAGGCCCTGGCACAAGCGCGGTATCGAGGTCGCGCCGCCGAGCATCTAGTATAGTGAGGGACGATCAGGCCTGCCGTTCCGGCGTCGCCACGACGAGCCCGTCGAGTTCGTCGGAGACCTTGATCTGGCAGGACAGCCGCGAGTTCGGGCGCACGTCGAAACCGAAATCGAGCATGTCCTCTTCCATCGGCGTCGGGCTGCCGACCTTCTCGCGCCAGGCTTCGTCGACATAGACATGACAGGTTGCGCAGGCACAGGCGCCGCCGCATTCGGCCTCGATGCCGGGAATGCTGTTGCGGATGGCGGCTTCCATCACGGTCGCGCCGTTCTCGACTTCCACCGTACGGGTTTCGCCCTTGTGGTCGACAAAGTTAATCTTGGCCATGTGTGCTCGTGCTGCCGCGATGTTGCGAATGAAGGAGGGTCCGGGCTGTCCTATAACGGGTCGATCCGCCCGGCGCCATAGGGTTTTGAAGCGACGTGAATCCCGCTTCGCGGGAAGAAAACGCGTCAAAACAAAAGACTAGAGCGCGGTTTCTCGCCCTGTCGCCCTAGGGCTTCAGGATCGCCTCGATGGCGGCGCGAGCCTCGGTCACCGCCTCTTTCAGCGCGGCGAAGGCGTGGGGCTGGCCATGGCCGGTCCGGACCGCGGTCTCGAGGCTGGCCGCGGCATCGGCCACCGCAAAGGCGCCGATTCCGCGCGCCGAGCCGTTGAGCTTGTGGGCGAGTGCGCCGGCCTCGGCCGGCAGTGCTGCCATCGCCGCGACCAGGCGGACCGCCTGCTCGGCGAACATCGCGAGCACTTCCTGTTCCAGCTCAGTGTCCCCGAGCGTCATGCGCGAGAGGTGATCGAGGTCGAGCGGGCTGTCGATGGGTGCAAGCGGGGGCGAAGGCATCCAGTCCATCCGTTGCAGTTCAGGCGTCATGGCGCAGGCCCCGGCATCGCGCGATGTCCGCCGATCCGGCGGTCAAGTTCCCCCCACCGAAGCATGGAAATGGTTAACGAAGTGTTTGGGCCGTTTTACGCAAATCCGCCCGTTTATTGACGAAAAGTTGCCGCAATCCGGCGAGTCCGGTGGAGAATTCCATTTATTGCTAAGGCGTTACGGCGCTATCCTGTTAACGATGATTAAGATTGTCTTAATCCCGGGCATTTCATTCGCGACGCTCTGCCAATAGGATGTTGCGGAAATTGGCGGACAAGCCGTCCGGGTGGGGACGGCTGGGAATCCGCGTAAGCGGCATGATCCGGTCTGTGGGCTTGCGTAGCGCGCTGGGCTCGCGGGGGGACGCGTACAAGTAACGAGGGCTCGGACTGAACATGGCGAACACTCCGAAAAAGGTCAAAGACCCGACAGAAGTTGCGCTTTCTGCGATCCAGGAAGCCCTGAACATCAGCGACACGGCCGCGGACACCAGCCGCAACGCCTCGATGCGCAACGAAACGTCGTCTCCGGTGGGGCCGCCGGCTCCCCCGATCTTCGACGAGCCGACCTTCGAGCCGCGTCCTGCCGCCAACGAGCGCGCCACCGTGTTCGATACGATCGAAGAGCCGCGCAGCTCGCGCCGTGCCGCCAACGACGACCGCGAGACCATCGGCCAGTTGCTCCAGGCGCTTCAGAAGGGCCGCCCTGCCCGCAGCGTCTACACCTTCGCCACCATCTTCGCCGGCGTCTGGCTCGCAGCCTGCGCCGCGCTCACCGTCGGCTTCCTGCCCTCGATCCAGGCCGCCATGGGCCAGAGCGGCGGCGTGCTCGTCATCGCCGGCCTGATCGCGATGTTCTTCGCGCCGATCATGCTGTTCTACTTCCTGGCGAGCCTCGTCTGGCGCGGCCAGGAAATGCGCATGATCGCGCAGGCGATGGCGCAGGTCGCTATCCGCTTCTCCGAGCCCGAGGGCTCGGCGTCCGATTCCATGGTCACCGTCGGCCAGGCCATCCGCCGCGAGGTCGCGGCGATGGGCGACGGCATCGAGCGCGCCATCGCGCGCGCCGGCGAGCTCGAGACGCTGGTCGCCAACGAGGTTGCGGCGCTCGAGCGCGCCTATTCGGACAACGAAGTGCGCATCCGCTCGCTGCTCCAGGACATCGCGCACCAGCGCGACAATCTGGTCGGCCAGGCCGAGCAGGTCCGCAGCGCCATCTCCGGCGTGCAGATCGATCTGCGCCACGACATCGCGCTGATCTCGGACGCGATCGCCTCGCGCGTCGACGAGGTTGCCAAGAGCATCACCGGCGCGCTGGAAGAGCGCGGCGCCCACATCACTGGCGCACTGAGCAACGCCGGCGACAACATGATCCTCGCGCTCGGTGAGCGCGGCGGCGACCTGCTCGACCGCCTCGAGGAGGCCAGCAACGAGACCACGCGCGCCGTGCTCGACGCCAGCGAGCGGCTGACCACCAGCCTCAACTTCAAGACCGGCCACGTCCACGACGAGTTCGTCGACCTCGCCGACCGCGTCCACGAGATGCTGAACGAGCGTATCGACCGCATCACCGGCGAGTTCGAGCAGCGCTCCGCCGCGATCGTCGACGGCATCTCCGAGCGCACCGAGCAGGTGCACGACAGCCTGAAGAATTCGTCGGACTCGCTGCTGCTCGAGCTCGAGCTACGCTCCAACGACCTCTCCGCCAAGATCGACGATGCCGGCAACCGGCTCGCCGGCCACATCATGACCTCCGGCGACAAGGCGAGCGAGGCGCTCGACGCCACCGTCAACACGCTCGTCGCCAAGGTGGTCAGCCAGACCGAGACCGCGCACGACTCGCTGTCGCTGCAGATGAGCGCGTTCGACGAGCTGGTGAAGAACCAGGGCACCGAGCTGGTCGAGAGGTTCGCCCGCGACTCCGGCACGCTCGGCGCGCTGATCACCCGCCACATCTCCGAGTTCGACCGCACCGTGAAGACGTTCGGCGGTGATATCGTCGATCGCATGGGCCAGCGCACCCAGGACATCGCCGAGAGCCTGAAGACCTATGTCGACAATTTCGATACCCGCTTCACCTCGAACGGCGGGGCGATCACGGCCGTGCTCGACCAGCGCCTGGTGCAGTTCGAGACCACGGTCGGCGAACGTGTCACCAACCTCGACGCCTCGCTGAACGACAAGATCGTCAGCCTCGACGGCACGATCGAAGGCCACATCAAGACTTTCGACGACCAGCTCGTCGGCCGCGTCGCCGCGCTCGAGCAGTCGTTCGACACCCGCGCCAAGTCGGTGACCGAAACCATCGACGGACGCCTCAACACCCTCGCCTCGTCGCTGACCGACGGTGCCGCGCAGGCGATCCAGTCGATCGACTCCCGCCTCACTCACCTCACGACGTCGCTCACTGACGGCGCATCGCAGGCCATCGAGACGATCGATACCCGCCTCAACTATCTCGCGACCTCGCTCACCGATGGCGCATCGCAGACCATCCAGTCGATCGATACGCGGCTGACGCACCTCACGACGACGCTCTCGGGCGGCGCCTCGCAGGCGCTCGAATCCATCGACACGCGCCTCACCTACCTGACGACTGCGGTGACGAACGGCGCCTCGCAGGCCGTGCAGTCGATCGACACGCGCCTCACCCTGCTGACGTCGACGCTCACGGACGGCACCGCGCAGGCGATCGAGGCGGTCGACCGCCGCATCACCGGCGTCGCCGAGATGATCGACGGCCGCAGCACGCACCTGACCGACACGGTCACGGCGCGCTTCCAGGACATCCACCAGGCCATCGAGACCAAGGTCGGCTCGGTCGCCAACGACATCGACGTGCGCGTGGCGCAGTTCGAGGACCTGCTCGGCTCGCGTGTCGAAGCCGTCGCCGGCCGCATCGAAAGCAGCGGCCGTCAGGCCAGCGAGGACATGATGTCCCGCGCCGAGATGATCTCGACCGCGATCCGCTCGCATGTCGAGGACGCCGAACGCTCGCTCACCAACCTCGTCGTCAACACCAGCGAAACGATCCAGACCGGTGCGCGTACCGCCCAGCAGTCGCTGATGACGGTCTCCTCCGACGTCAACGCCCAGCTCAAGATGACCTCCACCGAGGTCGAGCGCGCGCTGACCGCGGTCGGCACCGGTGCTGCGAACTCGATCCTGAGCAGCGCCCGCGAGGCGCAGTCGACCCTGGTCGCGGCCTCGGGCGATGCCTCCAACCAGATCAAGGGGCTCGCGGTCGACGTCGAACGCACGCTGTCGGCGGCCGGTTCTGCCACCGCGGCCTCGATCCTGGCCGGCGCCCGCGAGGTGCAGACCACGCTCGTCACGGCGTCTTCGGACGCGGCCAACCACGTCAAGACCCTCACCGCCGACGTGCAGCGTTCGCTGTCGCTGGCCGGCGCCACCACGGCGGAATCGATCACCGCCGGCGCCCGCGATGCGCAGAGCGCGCTGATCGCGGCCTCGACCGAGACCGCCAACCAGATCAAGGCGCTGTCCTCGGACGTGCAGCGCTCGCTCTCGATGGCCGGCACCTCGACGGCCGAGACCATCATGACCGGCGCCCGCGAAGCCCAGACCACGCTCGTCAACGCGTCCTCGGATGCGGCGACCCAGGTCAAGTCGCTCGCGGTCGAAGTGCATCGGTCGCTCTCGCAGGTCGGCCAGTCGACCGCCGAGACGATCACGACCAGCGCCCGCGACGCCCAGAGCACCCTGCTCTCCGTCTCGGCCGAACAGACCAGCCAGGTCCGTTCGCTGGCGGCCGAGATGCAGCGCGCGCTGGCGACGGCCGGCGGCGCCACCATCGAGGCGCTCACCAGCGGCGTGCGCGAGGCCCAGGGCACGCTGATCACCGCCTCGACGGACGCGGCAAGCCAGATCAAGTCGCTGACCACGGACATCGAGCGCACGCTGACCTCGGTCGGCGCCGACACCGCCTCGACCATCCTCAACAGCGCGCGTGAGGCACAGACCTCGCTGACGTCGACGTCGGCGGATGCCGCAAGCCAGATCCGCACGATCTCGACCGAGATCGAGCGCGTATTGAGCACGGCCACGACCAACGCCACCAACGACATCCAGACCAGCGCGCTCAACGCCCAGAACGCGCTGATCAACGCCTCCAACGAGGCAAGCTCGCGCGTCAAGTCGAGCTCGGCCGACGTCGAGCGTTCGGTGCTCGCCGCCAGCAGCAGCTTCGGCCAGGCCATGACCGGCAAGACCGACGAGATCGTCACCTACGTGCAGCAGCAGGCCGACCGTCTGTCGAACATGATCGACTCCAAGCGCGGCGCGCTGGTCGATGCGATCGGCTCGAAGACCAGCCAGCTCACGCTCGACATCGACCGCGTCACCTCGGATGCGCTGAAGTCGATCGAGACGCGCGGCCATGCGTTCTCGCAGACGATGATGGGCAACGGCTCCGAAGTCGCCCGCACCATCAACGCGGCGAGCGAGATGGCCACCGGCGCGGTCGGCAAGTCGCTCAAGGACCTCGAGCAGGCCTCCCGCTCGGCGATCGACCAGTCGCGCCAGGTCTCGATCGCGGCCGTCACCGAGATGCAGGAGACCAGCAAGATCCTGCGTACCGACACGGTGGCCCTGTTCGAGCGTCTGCGCGAAGGCAATATCCTGCTCCAGGAGGTGCTGACCGGTGCGCACGACAACCTCAACTCGCTCGAGCGGGCGCTGGTGACTCGCGTCGCCGACTTCGTCTCGGCGATGAACGACGTCACCTCGCGCAACGGCGCTGCAACGCAGAACCTGGAAGACCAGCTCAACGTCTTCAACACGAAGACCACACGGGCGCTGCAGGACCTCGGCGAGCTGTCGACCCAGTTCGACGCG
This sequence comes from Bradyrhizobium sp. LA6.8, assembly GCF_040547935.1. Lineage (NCBI taxonomy): Bacteria > Pseudomonadati > Pseudomonadota > Alphaproteobacteria > Hyphomicrobiales > Nitrobacteraceae > Bradyrhizobium > Bradyrhizobium sp. LA6.8. The sequence goes on along the minus strand of NZ_JBEPQQ010000006.1, from coordinate 199,838 downwards.
CACGGCAAGGCGCTGGTCGAGGCCGCGCAGGTCGTCGAGGTGAGCAACAAGAACACCACCGCTTCCCTCGCCGAACGCAAGCAGGCGCTGGAATCGCTCGTCACGACCATCGACCTGCGCACGGCCGATCTCGACCAGCGTCTGTCGCGCTTCACCGGCCTGCTCGATGAATCGCTGGCCGCCGCCGAAGAGCGTGCCCGCGACATTGCCCGCGTCGTCGCGGAGACCGCCGGCGCAGGTTCCGCCGCGATCACCCGCCAGTTCGAGGCGGTGCGCGTGGCGTCCGAGGAGGAGCACCGCCAGACCATCGAGGCCATGCACGACATCTACCGCCAGACCACGGACGAGGCGGATACGATGTTCAAGCAGTCGACCGAGAAGTTCACCAACCTCGTCTCCAGCATGAAGCAGATGGCGTTCGAGATGCACAACGAGCTCGAAGCCACCCGCAATGAGCTGCGCCGCGGCGTGCTCGAGATGCCGCAGGAGGCCGCCGAGAGCACTGCGCAGATGCGCAAGGTGATCGTCGACCAGATCGAGGCCCTCGCCGAGCTCAACCGCATCGTGGCCCAGCATGGCCGTGGCCTCGACGTCTCCACGACGGGCCGCGCCAGCGCGCAGCGCCAGGAAGAGCCGTTGCTGGCAGCCGTCGGCACGCGCAACACCGAGACTCGTGGCCGCGACACCGGCAGCGCCTCGACGCTGCCGCCGCCGGACCTCGGCATGCCCGCCCCCTCGCGCCGCACCGAAGCGCCGCCGGTCGCGCCCGCGGGCAACGACCAGGGCCGCGACGGCTGGCTGTCGGACCTCCTGAACCGCACGGACGCCAACCAGGGCGCTCCGACCGGACGTGAGGCCCCGCGTGGCCGCGCGACACCCGCGCCGCAGCCGCAGGCTCCGCAGGGTGGCAGCAATCCGCTGGAGTCGCTGTCGCTCGACATCGGCCGCCTGATGGACCGCAACCTCGCCGCCGAGATGTGGGACCGCTACCAGCGCGGCGAGAACAAGGCCTTCACCAAGCGTCTCTACACGCCCGCCGGCCAGAAGGCCTTTGACGAGGTCGCTCGCAAGTACCGCGCCGACCGCAACTTCAAGGGCACGGTCGACCGCTACGTCGCCGAGTTCGAGCGTCTGCTCGACGAAGTCGCCCGCGACGGCCGCGGTCCGCAGGAGCTGCGCAGCCACCTGACCTCGGAAACGGGTCTGGTCTACACCCTGCTCGCGCACGCGGCGGGTCGGCTGGGGTGATCAGCCCGTAGCGACAACGAACAGCGAATGAGAACGGAGGCCTCACGGCCTCCGTTTTCATTTGAGCCCGTCATTGCGAGGAGTCCTTGCGACGAAGCAATCCAGACTGCTTCCGCGGAGACGATCTGGATTGCTTCGCTACGCTCGCAATGACGAGGTGAGGTCCGTGTACTAAACGCCTACTGCCGCCTGCCGCTCGCGGCGGGCGCCGGCCTTGGCGGCTCTGCGGGCGACGGCGCGGCGGCCGGGGCGCTGTTGCTGGCGCCGAACAGCACGCGGGTCGGGTTGCGGTCGAAATTGTTCACGGCGCGGCTGATGTCGCCGAGCGTGCGGCGGCCGTCGGTCATCAATGCGCCGGAGCGTTTGTCGAAATCATCGGCCAGCTCGCGGATCGACTTCACCGCCTGGAACAGCTCGCCGCCGTCCTTGCCGCCGGCGAGCGTGTTGAGGCCGAGCATGAGGCTGTCGGCCTTGTGCATGACGCCGTCGACCTTGGCCATCACACCGTCGATCTTCTCGGAGTTGCGCGCGAGCGAGTTGGTGAAGGTCTCGAGGTTCTTCAGCGAATTCTTCACCGACTCCTGGTTGTCCGCGACGATCTTGTTGATGTTCTGGAGCGTGCCGCGGATCGCCTCGGTGACGTCCTGGAGCTTGTTGGGATCGGCCGTCAGCGACGGGATGCCGTCCTCGTCGAGCGGCGGCGGAGGGGCCGCCTCCTCGCCGCCCTTGAGCGAGATCGCGGCGACGCCGGTCAGGCCCTGGAATTCGAGGCCGACCAGGGTGTCCTTGCGGAGCGGGGTGTTGTTCTCGACCATGGCGAGTGCGACAACCCGCCGCGGGTTGTCGAGCTTCACCGAGACCACCTCACCTACCCGGATACCGTTGAAGTTGACGCTGCCGCCGTTGCGCAGGCCCGCCGCCGGGCCCTCGAACACGACGCGCAGGGGGCTGCGCTGCTTGGTGGTGTGCAGCGACTGGAACCACAGCACGAAGCCGATCGCCGCGGCGATCACCGCCAGCGTGAACGATCCGATCAGTACGTAATTGGCCCGCGTTTCCATCAGCTACTCCGGCACCTCAGCCCATCACCGCACGGGCGCGCTTGCCGTGGAAATATTGTCTCAGCCAGGGATGCTGCGAGGCCTGCATGTCGGCGATCGACCCTGCCGCAATGATCTTACCGTTCCCTAAAACGGCGATGCGGTCGCAGGCTGTGTAAAGGCTGTCGAGGTCGTGCGTTACCATGAAAACGGTCAGGCCCAAAGTACGCTGCAGCGTCCTGACCAGCTCGTCGAAATCGCCGGCGCCGATCGGATCGAGGCCCGAGGTCGGCTCGTCGAGGAACACGAGATCGGGATCGAGCGACAGCGCGCGCGCCAGCGCCACGCGCTTGATCATGCCGCCCGACAGTTCCGAGGGAAAGCGATCCGCGACTTCCGGCTTGAGCCCGACCATGGTGAGCTTGGCCAGTGTGATCTCGTCCATCAGCCGCTGCGAGACCCGGAGATATTCGCGCATCGGAAACTGGATGTTCTGCCGCACGGTCAACGAGGAGAACAGCGCGCCCTGCTGAAACAGCACGCCCCAGCGGCGCTCGACGCTGCGGCGCTGCGCGGTGCTGGAGGAATCGAGGTCGACGCCGAACACCTCGATGGAGCCCGCGACCTTCGGCACGAGGCCGATGATGGTGCGCGTCAGCACCGACTTGCCGGCACCGGATGGGCCGACGAAGCCGAGGATTTCGCCGCGCTTGACGTCGAGGTTGAGGCCATCGAGCACGCGCGTCGCGCCGAACTGCACGGTGATGTCGCGGACGCGGATGATCGGATCTTGAATCGCGTTTTGAGTTTCTTGCGCCATCGTCACATCCCGATCGAGGCGAAGAAGATGGCGAACACGCCGTCCATGACGATGACGAAGAAGATGCCCTTCACCACGGAGGCCGTGGTGTGCTGTCCGAGCGATTCCGCGCTGCCCTGCACGGCGAGCCCCTCGACGCAGGCGACGATGCCGATCACGGCCGCCATCACCGGTGCCTTGACGATGCCGACGATGAAATGGTCGATCGAGATGGCGTCGCGCAGGCGCAGCAGGAAGGCTTCGGGATCGACGCCGCCATAGAGCCAGGCGACGAGGCCGCCGCCATAGAGCGCGGCCATGGCGCCGAGGAAGGCGAGGATCGGCAGCGCCAGCACCAGTGCCAGCATGCGCGGCAGCACCAGGACCTCGATCGGGTCGAAACCCATCGTGCGCAGCGCATCGATCTCCTCGCGCATCTTCATCGAGCCGAGCTCGGCCGTGTAGGCGCTGCCCGAGCGACCCGCGACCATGATCGCGACCAGGAGGACGCCGATCTCGCGCAGCACCAGCACGCCGAGCATGTCGACGACGAAGATGTCGGCGCCGAACCGGCGGAAATGAAAAATGCCCTGCTGGGCGATGATGCAGCCGATCAGGAACGTGATCAGCACGATGATCGGCACCGCACGCCAGCAGACCTGCTCCATGTGGTGCACGGTCGAGGTCAGGCGGAACGAGCGCGGGTGGATCAAGACGCGAAACCCCGCCGCGAGCACCGCGCCGAGCATGTCGACGAGGCCCGCAACCGTGCCAGCGACCCCGGCCACGGCCCGGCCGATCTGCTCCAGCATGCCGGTGATGGTGACCGCGCTGCTGTCGACGACCGGCGTCGCCCTGACCCGCCTCACCTCGTCCACGAGGCTCGAATAATTGGCGGAGAGCCCCGCGATCTGCGCCTCGACGGCGCCCTGGGTCAGGCTGCGGCGCAGCCGCTCGATCAGCCAGGCGCCGAAGGTGTCGAGCTTGGCGACCTCGGAGACGTCGATGAAGATGCTTTGCGAACTGCCGGCGAGCTTTTCAGCGTCAGCCACCATCCGCTCCAGGACCGGCGCGAAGCTCGCGGTCCAGGTTCCGGTGGCGCAGAGTGCCAGCGCGTTGCCCCTGGCAATCCGTTCCAGCTTCGGATCGCCGCTCAATGTGTCCGCTCCCGTGCCGGGGCGCGAGAAACGGGTAGAATCAGATGGTTGCGCACACGCCCTTACCCGGAGAAGGTATCCCCAACTGGTTAATGTTAGTTGCTAGAGGTAACTAGCAGGTTCAGATTTCGCCAGAGTTCAAAATGACTTCCAGCAAAGTTCCGGCCCTCGCGGCGCGAATCGAGCGATTTCCCATCGCCGGCAGTTTCACCATCAGCCGGGGCGCCAAGACCGAGGCCGTGACCGTCGTGGCCGAAGTGAGCCGGAACGGCCTCACCGGCCGCGGCGAATGCGTCCCCTATCCGCGCTATGGCGAGACCCCCGAGGCGACCCTTGCGGCCATCCAGGCCATGCAGGCGGCCGTCGCGGGCGGCCTCTCGCGGGAGGCCCTGCAGGCCGCCATGCCGCCGGGTGCCGCCCGCAACGCGCTGGATTGCGCCCTGATCGACCTCGAGGCCAAGGCGACCGGCCTGCGGGCCTGGAACCTGCTGGACCGCCCCGTGCCGGGCGAGCGCACCACCGCCTTCACGATTTCGTTGGGCACCCCCGAGGCCATGGCGGCGGCGACCGCCAGGGCGGCGCACCGCCCCCTGCTCAAGATCAAGCTCGGCGGCGACGGCGATCCGGAGCGGATCGCGGCGGTTCGGAAGGCCGCCCCCGAATCCGAGCTGATCGTGGATGCCAACGAGGCCTGGACCGAGGCCAATCTGGAGCAGAATCTCGCCGCCTGCGACGCCGTCGGCGTCACCCTGGTCGAGCAGCCGCTGCCGGCCGGGAAGGATGGCGCGCTGGCGCGGATCAGGCGGCCACTCGCGGTCTGCGCCGACGAGAGCGTGCATGACCGCCCTTCGCTCGCGCCGCTCCGCGAGCGCTACGACGCCGTGAACATCAAGCTCGACAAGACCGGCGGGCTCACCGAGGCGCTGGCGATGGCCGATGCGGCGCAGGCGCTCGGCTTCGAGATCATGATCGGCTGCATGGTGGCAACCTCGCTGTCGATGGCCCCCGCAATGCTGGTGACGCCGCAGGCGCGCTTCGTCGATCTCGACGGCCCGCTGCTGCTGGCGCGCGATCGCGATCACGGGCTGCGCTACGACGACAGCCTGGTCTATCCGCCGGCTTCTTCGCTCTGGGGATGAGCGATGAGTCGATGCCGCGCCGACCAGATCACGAGCGCGCCGGCCGCGGCCATCGCCGCCATGACGTAGTACAAGCTGTCGCCGATGCGGGCGTAGATCGCACCTGACGCGATCGATGTCGCTGCACCCAGCAGCCCGTTGCACGCGGCGTAATAGCCCTGCCCCCGTGCGATCTGATGCGATGGCACGCGCTGCACCAGCAGATTCATGGTGCCGACGATGGTCATGCCGAAGGTGAGGCCGTGGCCGAGCTGCACGATCACGAGCAGCGCGAGCGGCGGCTCCTGCGCGGTGACGATCCAGCGCACCACGGCGCTCACACCGCCGATCGCGATCAGCGTGGACGGATGCAGCGAGAACCGCGGCGACAGCGCGAAGACGACGATCTCGGCGATCACGCCCAGCGTCCAGAGGCCCGCGATCGTCAGCCCGCCGAAGCCGTGGAGCTGCCAGTTGATGGCCGAGAACGTGTAATAGGCGACGTGGCTGCCCTGGATCAGTGCGGCCGACGCGATGACGGCCCAGAAGCCGCCATCACGCAGCAAGGCCTTGCCGGCATGCGTCTCGGTCGTCCTTCGCCTGACATCGTCGAGCGGCTGAAGCAGCAGGCTGGCGGCGACCGCAACGACGGCCCACGCGACGATGATCCAGATCAGATCGCGCGCCGCGATGTGGTCGACGAGAAAGCCGCAGGCGAGCGAGCCCGCGGCGAAGGCCGCCGACCCCCACAACCGCAACGGTCCGTAGTCGAGCCCGTAGCGGGCGACGCCGCGCAGCGCATAGGCATCGGTCAGCGGGGTCGTCGGCGTCCACATCATACAGGTCAGCGCATAGATCAGGAACAGCGCCAGCGGCTGCTGCTGCAGGCCGACCGCCGTGAACCCTATCGCAGTCGCCAGCACCGAGACCATCATGCCGGCGCGAATGGCATGTCGCCTTTCGGCAAGTGCGGTGATCTGCGGCAGCGTGGTGAAGCGCGTGATCGCCGGCAGCGCGTTGATGAGGCCGATCCAGCTTGCGTCGATGCCGATCGCCTTCAGCCAGAGCGGAAAGAACGGCAGATGCGTGCCCGACACCGCGAACACCGCCGAATAGAACAGCGCCAGACTCACGGCGAATCGCCGCTTCACGGCGGCTTGCGTGGGGATTTGTGATTCGCCTGCCATCAAACCAATTGCGATTCGGTCGATATCGTGGTGATCGTTACAGTAACGCGTAGTGATTTGCGCGACGAGATTGTCATGGCCAACGAAGCATTCGCCCTCTCGCCTATGTCTGCCCGTGCGGCCGAGCCGAACGAGCAGGATTACGACGCGATCCGCGAAGCCTTCATGGAGACCGCGCGCGGCCGCTGGTTCCTCGGCGAATATGCCAAGCGCAACCGCAATGCGGATACCCGCATGGTGCTCGATGCGGTCGCGAAAATCGAAGAAACCCTTGCGGCACAGCGACTACCGGTCGTCGAGGATCGCCTGCCCGAGGCGCTGGTCGAGATCCGCCGCGCCATCCGCGAAGCCGAGACCATCGCGATCGCCGCCTTCGATCCCGCGGCGATCGAGGCCAGCCTCGCGCCGATTCCGCGCGGCGTGCGCATCATCAAGGAGATCTCCTGGCGCTGGCGCGAGATCGGCGCCGACGGGCGAATCTGCGATCTCATTGATTCGCAGCTCGCCTCCATCGAGGCGGCTTGCGGGCAGCTATCGACCGTCGACCCCCGCGTCGAGCTCAAGGCCGCATTCGATCTGCTCAGGGATCGGGTCGAGCAGCTCGATGGTGACGGCGACACAGCGCCGCAAGCGGCGGTGCATCCCGCGCCTGTGCCGGTGCAGGAAGCGCCCGTCGCAGAGGCTGTGCCTGCCGCGATGGCCACTGAAGCACCCGTGGCTTTTACGGGGGCGCCGCAGGACATCGCAGCGACTCCCGCGCCTGAAGCAGCGATCGAGGCCAGCGCCGCCGAAGCACGCGCCGTTGGCGAGGAGGCATTGGACGTTGCCACCGAGCCGGAGCTCATCGCCGGCCATCACGTCGGACCCGAAGAGGAGGTCGCAGAGGCCGCCGCCTTCACTGAGGTGACTGACGGGGCCTCGCTCGACGCGGCCGCGGAAGCCGAGGACGAAGCCATACTCGATGCCATCGCGCTGGAAATGGCCGCGCCCGATCCGGAGTACGACGAGATCACCGAACCGGTCGAGCTGGAAGCGGCCATTCCGGCGCCGATGGCTGCGGAGGTCGCAGCCCCGATTGCGGCAGAGCTTCCGGAGCCGGTCGCAGCCGAGCCGGCCGCCACCGCAGTCGCGGAGGAGCCCGCCGAAGACGCGCCGATCGCGATGGACTCGCTCGCGCGCCTCACCGACGCCATTGCGGAGGCCGCCGCCGAAGTGATGGAGCAGCCGGCTCCGGCCATGGCGGCCGCCGCGACATTCGGCGCAGCCCCGACCGCGACGCTTCCGATGCCCTCGCCCTTGTCTGCCTCCTTGCCCGAGCCCTCGCTCGGGGCCACCATCCTCGCCAGCGGCATCCTGCAAAAGCCCCGCGCGGCGGCCAACGACCCCATGGCGCCAATCCGCCGCATGACCCAGGCCGAGAAGATCGCGTTCTTCTCGTAAGGGGCACGCTCGCTCCACATCGTCATTGCGAGCGCAGCGAAGCAATCCAGGGGCGTTCCGCGGAGGGATTCTGGATTGCTTCGCTACGCTCGCAATGACGGAGCAAGGTGAATCACCGCGCCCTCTCTCGTGTCCCGGACAAGCTGCAACGCGTAGGCGTTGCGGCGCAGAGCCGGGACCCAGGCTGTTGCACGGGTGTTCTCGCAAACCTAACCGCGCTACGCGAAGGGGGCCTGCCCGGTCGATGCGTCGACGCCGCCGTCGACCGGCAGGTTCACCCCATTCACGAAGCTGGCGTCGTCGCTTGCGAGAAATGCGATGACGCTCGCGACTTCCTCGGGTCGGGCTCCGCGCCCCAGGGGGATACGTTCCACCAGCTTCGCGAACAATTCCGGATATTGCTCCATGATCGGCGTCGTCAGGTCGGTGAGGGTCAATGATGGGCACACCGCATTGATGCGCACGCCTCTCGGGCCAAAGTCGAGCGCCAGGCTGCGTGTGAGATTGCTGACGGCACCCTTCGTGGCGTTGTAGAAGCTCAAACCCCGATCGCCGCCAAGCCCGCTGAGAGACGACACGTTGACGATCGAGCCGCCGCTTTCGATCAGATGCGGAAGCGCGGCGCGCGTCATGTAGAGGACACCGTCGACATTGACCGCGAAGAGATCTCGCCACAGCTGGACCGGCGAGCCCAGGAAATCTATCAGTGCACCCGTCCCGGCATTGTTGACGAGGATGTCGATCCTGCCGAATTGAAGGACCACGTCGGCGACCAGGCGCTCGACATCTGCGGCGATCGAAACGTCGGCGGATCGGATCATGCAGCGATCGGTGCCGAGTTCGGCAGCGACTTCAGCCAGCTTGACTTCCCGGCGCCCGTTCAGCACGACAATGGCGCCTTCGCCGTGAAAGCGCCTTGCGGCTGCGGCGCCGATGCCGCTGCCGGCGCCCGTAACGATGACGACTTTATCCTTGAACCGATCATTCATGCCAATAACTCCATCCGAAACCGCGAGGTCCGGACAAGAGCTAGGACACCGGAAAGACAGCCCGGTTTCAGCCGAACCGGATTCGGTTACGATTGAAATCTATCGCGCGAAGCGTTCCGCGAGGCGATGCGAGGCCGATCAGCCGCAATTCCAGACCGCGCCGATCGGGGTCCGCGTCCAGCACGGCCCGAAGCTGCCGCCATTGTAGCGGCCGCCGCCGAAGCCGGGCCGGCCGAAATAGCGCCATTCGCCATCCCAGCCGTAATATTGGGGCACCGGGTCGATGTACCAATGGCGGCGGTCGCTGCGTGACAGGCGCCGCATCGCTTCCTTCTGCTTGTAGAGCGGAATGCTGTTGCTCAGCGGCTGGCGATAGCCCGGCAGGAAGCCGTAGCCATGCCAGGCCTGTTTGGGGCGTTTTTGAACTGAGGCAGCCGGCGCGACGGCGGGCAGCAGGGACAGGATGACAGCAATAGATAGACACATAAGGCGCGACATGAACCGACCATAAACAGGCGCTTGCGAGAAGGCCATTCAAATCCGAGTGCGAGACTTTTCGCCGCTTCGATTCATTGGCTTCTCCCGATAAGCTCGCGAAAGCGCAGCATGAGAGCTGCGCGGGAAATTTGCATACTCCGGACTTAGCAAAATGTCTGAAACCCCGCGCGTCGGCGCTTTCGCCATCGTTCCCAGCAACGACCTTGCCGCAGCGATTCCGTTCTGGGAGCGCCTCGGCTTTGCGCGCGCGGGCGGTGACGCCGGCTACGTGATCATGACCGGTTGGGGCTGCGAAGTGCATCTCACGCAAGCCGGCGATGGCCCGTGGCGCGTGCCCGAGCACAATCCCTTCGGCGTCTTCATTCGCACGCCCGACGTCGAGGCCATCGCCGCGCGCGTGGACGATCTGATCATTCGCCCCGGTGGCGTGCTGCGTCACCGCGAATGGGGGATGTATGAGGTGGGCATCAACGGACCTGACGGTCTTCTCGTCAGGATCGGCTGGCCGTCAGGGCTGATGCATCGCCCTAGCTGATCACGCCCTTCCGGATCAGGAAGCATCCATAACCCCTGCTGTCGCCGACCTGCACGACGCCAAAGCTCGCCGCCGCCGCGCGATAGAATTCCGGGCGCGAGAGCTTGCCGGGAGCAACGGCGCGGCCGACCGCGCGTTCGATCTCCGCCAACACCGCGCGCTGCACGTCGGGGACGCGATCGGGATCGTCGACCGGCGCCATCACGCGCACCGGATCGGGATCGGTTCCAAGCGTGATTCAGATCACGCAGCCTACGCTAGTGATTGCGATCACGGACCACGGGCTCGAACGCGGCCAAGCTTCCTCGCAACCAATCTCGCATCGAGATGAGTGCCAGAGGAGCACGCCATGTTCCGCCTAAAGCCTTTCCTGATGACGGCTAGCCTCGTGGGAAGCCTGTTCGGCTTCGCCTGCGGCCCTGCTTCCGCGCAGGTCGCCCCGGTCCAGTCTGCCCCGACCGCGCTGCAAGGCCCGGAGCAGCGCGTGGCGCTGGTGATCGGCAATTCCAACTACAAGAACGCGCCGCAGCTCCGAAATCCCGACAATGACGCGGAGTCGATGGCGCAGTTCCTGAACTCCGCCGGCTTCGAGGTGGTCGCCGCGACCGACCTGACCCAGAACGACATGCTCCGCGTCGTCCAAGACTTTTCCGCCAAGGTTTCCGCGCGGGGTCGGAACACAGTCGCCATGGTCTACTACGCCGGTCACGGCGTGCAGCTCGCCGGCGAGAACTATCTCGTTCCCGTCGATGCCAAGGTTTCGAACCCCACCGAGCTCGTGAGCAACTCGGTGCGCCTCGTCGACGTGATGTCGACGCTGGAGACGATCCCGAGCCGCATGCGCATCGTCATCCTCGATGCCTGCCGCAACAATCCGTTCCCTGATGTCAACGACGCCGGCCGCGGCTTGGCCATCGTCGATGCGCCGAACGGCTCGATCGTCGGCTACTCGACCGCGCCGGGTGCGGAAGCTCAGGACGGCACCAACGGCCACAGCCCCTACACCCAGGCCTTCCTCAACGTCGCGCGCGAACCCAACGTGCCGATCGAGCAGCTGTTCAAGCGCGTGCGTCTGGAAGTGAACCAGACCACCAGCGGCGCGCAGATCCCGTGGGAAAGCTCGTCGCTGACCTCGGACTTCACCTTCTTCGGCGACACCGCTGTCGCCGCCACCCGCGCGCCGGTGAATGCGCCTGTCGTGCAGTTGGCCTCCAACCTGCCGGGCCGTTCGACGCGCCAGGCCTATGACTACGTCGTGTCCGAGGGACGTCCGGAGTACTATCAGGAGTTCATCCAGATGTACCCGCACGACCCGCTGTGCGACCACATCCGCTGGCTGCTCAACAACCTGCTGATCACGCAGGCCTGGCACAAGGCGGTGCTCGCGAACTCCCCGCTCGGCTACAAGAGCTTCTATGACAGCTACGGCAACAGCCCTTATGCGCAATCCGCGCTGAAGCTGCAGGCCCAGCCGAAGCTGATCCCCCTGATGCAGGCGACCAAGTTCCTGGCGCCGCAAAACATTGCCCCGACGTTCAAGATCGGCAATCTCGGCCAGCCCAAATACATGCCGCTGATGCAGCAGGGCAATGGCGGTGGGCAGATGAATGGCAATCTGCCGGTCGTGCAGAAGCCGGTGGACAGCAACGTCATCGGCAAGCTCGGCAATGGCGGTCAGGTCGTCAACCTGCCGGCGGGCAACAACCAGCCGAACGGCACGCCGTCGCAGACCCCGGGCAAGATCGTCACCCTGCCTGCGCCGACCAACACGACCAACACCAATGGCGGCATCGGCAAGATCGTCACCCTGCCCGCGACCAACAATACGCAGAACGGCGGCAGCAACAATAACGGCACGACCAAAGGCACGCCTGGCAAGATCGTGAGCATGCCGGTGAATGTCGGCAAGGGTGGCACGACTGTCGATACGAAGCCGGTCGTTCAGACGCAGAACAACCCGATCCGGGTCAACAACGGCGTGAAGCTCAACAACAACCCGGTGAACAAGGTGCAGGTCCAGAACAACCAGCAGAACAACCGCCCGCAATTCAATACGACCAACCGAATGGTCAACAACGGCGGCAACAACTTCCGGCAGTCGATGAACCAGGCGCCCTCCATGGGCGGCGGCAACAACCACCGCGGCTTCATGCGCTGATCGCCACAAGCGAAACGACAAAGGGGCGGAGCGGCGACGCTCTGCCCCTTCCTCATGTTAGAAGGTCCGAAACCTAAGCAACCAGCTCGGCAAACAGATCCGCATCGACATTGCCGCCGGAGAGCACGATGACGACGTTCTTCCCGGCGACGTCGAGGCGGCCGGCAAGCAGCGCAGCAAGACCGACAGCACCGCCCGGCTCGACCACCAGCTTCAGCTCGCGATAGGCGAACGCCACGGCCGCGCCGACTTCCTTGTCCGATGCCGTCACGCCGCGCGCCAAGAGCTTGCTGTTGATCGCAAAGGTCATCTCGCCGGGGATCAGGGCCATCAGCGCATCGCAGATGGTGCGGCCCGCGGGCCCGTGCGGCTCGCGGTGGCCGGCGGTCAGCGAAATGCCGTGATCGTCGAACGCCTCGGGCTCGGCCACCACGATCTCGGCGAGCGGATAGCGCGCCTTCACGGCCGTGGCGACACCCGCGATCAGGCCGCCGCCGGAGGCCGGCGCCACCACGATGTCGGGGCTGAGGCCGAGCGCAGCCATGTCCTCCGCGATCTCACGACCTGCGGTGCCCTGCCCCGCGATCACGAAGGGATCGTCATAGGGCCTGACCAGCGTCGCGCCGCGCTTCTCGGCGATGCCGCGCGAGATCGCCTCGCGGTCGTCGCGGTCGCGATCGTACAGCACGACCTCGGCGCCGTAGGATTTGGTGCGCTCTCGCTTCGACAGCGGCGCATCCGCAGGCATCACGATGGTCGCGTGCATGTCGAGGATCTTTGCAGCCGCCGCCACGCCCTGGGCGTGGTTGCCGGACGAGAACGCGACGACGCCGCCGGCGCGCTTGTCCTGCGGGATCGAGGCGACCTTGTTGAAGGCGCCGCGGAACTTGAAGGAGCCGGTGCGCTGGAGCATCTCCGGCTTCAGGAAGACCTTTGCGCCGACGCGCTCGTTGAGCACGGGAAAGGACAACAGCGGGGTGCGGATGGCGAAGGGCGCGATCACGCGTGCTGCTGCATCGATATCGGCAGGGCCGATCGGGAGGAGCTGTTCGGTCATGCCTAATGTTATCGCGCCGGACGAGGCGCGGGGCAAGACACCTGCGCGCGATGAACCTTGGTTTTCAGGCTACGAAACTAACCGGCTCCGCCCCATTCCTGCCTGGAAGCACCGCGCCAACCGCCTTGATGCTGTCCACAAATGCCCTCGCCGAGGCCTCCCAGGTGTAATTGGCGGCGAATTCGACGCAGTCCTGCCGGGACACGTCGAGCGCCGCGAAGCAGGCGTTGCGCAGATCGTGATCGAGGGCGCCGACCGGTGCATCGCCGATCACGTCGCGGGGGCCCTTCACCGGGAAGGCCGCAACCGGCAGGCCGCTGGCGAGCGCTTCCAGCAGGACCAGGCCGAACGTGTCGGTCTTGCTGGGGAACACGAACACGTCGGCCGCAGCATAGATTGCCGCCAGCGCCTCGCCGTGCTTCTCGCCCAGGAAGATCGCATCCGGATAGGCTTCTTCCAGCGCGACCCGCGCCGGGCCGTCGCCGACGATCACCTTGGTGCCGGGCAGATCGAGATCGAGAAACGCCTCGAGATTCTTCTCTACCGCCACCCGGCCGACCGAGAGAAACACCGGCGCCGGGAAGCAGAGATCGACGGCGCGGGGGTGGAACAGGCTGGTGTCGACGCCGCGCGGCCACAGCACGACATTGTCGAAACCACGTTCGCCAAGCTCGCGGGCGAGCGCAGGCGTTGCCGCCATCACGGCGCGGCTGGGCGCGTGAAATCGGCGCAGCGCCCGCCAGATCAGGGATTCCGGAACCGGCACGCGGGCGCGGACATATTCGGGAAAGCGGGTGTGGAAGCTGGACGTGAACGGCAGCTTGCGCTGGCGGCAGTAGCGGCGGACCATCAGGCCGATTGGCCCCTCCGTCGCGATGTGGATGCTGTCAGGGCGCGCCTCTTCGATCAGCTTCGCGATTCGCGCCGGGCGCGGCATGGCGAGCCGCACGTCGCGATAGCTCGGCATTGCGAAGGTGCGGAACGATTGCGGCGTCAGGAACGTGAACTCGACGCCAAGACCTTCAACGCTAAGACCTTCAACGCTAAGCCCCTTGGCGGCGTCTGCGAGCTTGGTCAGCGTCCGAACCACACCGTTGACTTGCGGGTGCCAGGCGTCGGTCGCGACCAGGATGCGCATCAAGCGGCCCTTGCTGCGACCTGCGGGACTTGTGCCGGCTTCCGCGCCTGATCCGCCCAGGTGATGATCTCGAAATGACCATCGTCATGCTCGACCAGCGCCGTGCAGCTCTCGACCCAGTCGCCGCAATTCATGTAGCGGATGCCGCCCTCGTCGCGGATCACGGCATAGTGGATGTGGCCGCAGATCACGCCGTCGGCGTCGTGACGCCGCGCCTCGGCGGCGAGCGCCTGCTCGAACGCGCCGATATAGTTGACGGCGTTCTTGACCTTCTGCTTGGCCCATTGCGACAGTGACCAATACGGCACTTTGAACATGCGCCGGAAGAAGTTGACGAAGCGATTCATTTGGATCGCGAAGTCATAGGCCTTGTCGCCGAGATGGGCGAGCCAGCGCGCGTTCTGCACCACGAGGTCGAAGATGTCGCCGTGGATGACGAGATAGCGCTTGCCGTCCACGCCGGTGTGGACGGTGTTCTCGACCACGTCGATGCCGCCGAAATGCGTGCCGTAATAGTTGCGCAGGAACTCGTCGTGATTGCCGGGAATGTAGATGACCTTGGCGCCCTTGCGCGCCTTGCGCAGCAGCTTCTGGACCAGGTCGTTATGCGATTGCGGCCAGTGCCAGCTCGATTTCAGCGCCCAGCCGTCGACGATGTCTCCGACGAGATAGATCGTGTCGGCATCGTGGTATCGCAGGAAGTCGAGCAGCAGGTCGGCTTGAGAACCGCGGGCTCCGAGATGAACGTCGGAGATGAACAACGTGCGAAAGCGCCTTTCAGGGCTCTCGTCACTCACATCGTAACTTCCCATGCGACAGCCTGTAACAATATCCCGTGACAGGGGGATGACCAATGAACCTTTGAGGCACCCTCGGATACGAATCAAACCTCGCCTCGCCCGTCCCGCGAATATCAGTCGCATGCGACAATCAGGCGACATGACGCCGCAACGGCCTCCGCAAGACCCCGGAACCGATGGCTGATCAGGTTAACGGCAGCGGTCCCGCGCGCCGCTGGCGGCCCGGATCAGTAAAATTTGTGGAAATGATGGATCGGCCCGTGGCCGTGGCCGACGCTGAAGCGGTCGGCGGCCGCGATCGCTGCGCTGATCCAGGCCTTGGCGCTCCGCACGGCCCGCTCGAGATCCTCGCCCCGGGCAAGCCCCGCCGCGACGGCCGAGGACAGCGAGCACCCCGTGCCGTGGGTGTTGCGGGTGGCGACGCGCGGCGCCGCAAGCGCGATCGTGTTCTCGGCCTCGACGAGATAGTCGATGCTTTCGGCGCCCTCGCCGTGCCCGCCCTTGATCAGGACCGCGCGGCAGCCCAGCGCCAGCAGCCGGCGTCCCTGGCTCTCGATCTCGGCCTCGCGTGTCGCGACGGGCTCGTCGAGCAGAGCCGCGGCCTCGGGCAGATTAGGCGTGATCACCGACGCCAGCGGCATCAGTTTCTTGCGCAGGGCTTCCACCGCCTCCGCGGCGAGCAGGCGATCGCCGGAGGTTGCGACCATCACGGGATCGAGCACGATATGCTCGGGCTTCCAGCGCGACAGCGCCGCTGCAATCGCATCGATGCTGGCGGCCTGCGCCACCATGCCGATCTTCACCGCACCAACCTCGAGATCGGAAAACACGGCATCGATCTGCGCGGTGACGAAGTCGGCGGGCACCGCGTGGATGCCGGTGACGCCGCGCGTGTTCTGCGCGGTCAGGGCCGTGATCGCGGAGGCGCCATAGACGCCGAGCGCGGCAAAGGTCTTCAGGTCGGCCTGGATGCCGGCGCCGCCGCTCGAATCGGAGCCGGCGATGGTGAGCGCCACGGGCGTCGTCATGGGGCGATTTTCCGCGTTTTTGAGACCATCGCCCGTCCTAGCGCGCACCCCGGTGGCCCGCAAGTTCGCTTGCTAAATCCGGCCGATTTTGGCCTATTATCCGCCAGATAAGCTTCGGAGTGACTGCAATGGTTCCTTTTTTCGTCCAGATCAAATGCAAGCTCGGCCAGTCCTACACGGTCGCCAACGCGCTTGCCGAAGCCGAGATCGCCTCCGAGATCTACTCCACGGCCGGCCATTACGATTTGCTGGTGAAGTTCTACGTCGACAAGGACACCGACATCGGCCACTTCATCAACGAGAAGGTGCAGGTGCTGCCGGGCATCCAAGACACCCTGACCATCATCACCTTCAAGGCGTTTGGCGCGAGCTAGGGTGTGCACTCACAGAGGGCCGGATGGGAAGTCCGCTTCCGAGACAGCGCAGCGGACCAATTGTGCTCAAAGTGAGTTCTTCGGATTTTGACCATCGCGCACATCATCCAGCGCTCGACACCCTCTCGCGCTGGCAAGGCCCAACGCGCTTCATCGATGACGGCCGCGTCGACATCGCGCCAATGTCCGGTCAAAAAACGGATAGTCTCCAAGTGGTTGGGGCCTTTGCATCGTAGCCCACGCGCTTAGGTCCGCGGAGGAACAATTCGGCGGCCCGATCGCTTGCACCTATGCCGCGCGCAAAGTGTGAAATATTTCATTGAACATACAACCCTGGAATGCTCTTTTCGCACGGATCGTGAGCGCCGGGGGCCGGCAATGCCCAAAGGACCGCTTGTTTCGATAGCAGTGGCTGTCTGGGTGCTTTGCACAGGCGGCTTAGCCTGGGCGGTTCGCCCAGCAGCGATAGACCCCGCTGCCATCCTCCGTAACCAAGTCGACAAGATTGGTCCGGGTTCAGTTGTCTTTAATCCTCCGACGGAAATGACGGTCGGCTATCAGGAGCCAATAACCGTCCGGCCGCACCAACGTCATGGCGTGGCTCAAACTGAACAGATCGAGGTTGGCAGCTTCATGCGGGCCCGCCTATTCGGTGAAGGATTCACGGCAACAACGAGTAGCGATGACGCGCAAGCCGAGCGGCTTTATGCTGAGCTTCCAGCGAAGTCGGGCGACCAGACCGGTGCACCGCGCGACAAGATGTATCTCTTCGTTTCGCGAGTTCTGGGCAGCACGGAGGAGGTCTGGCAGGCAATCTTCGCATCCGATCGCCTAACTTATCGGCCACCCCGTCTCGTCCTGTACACAAGCGCCACCTACGCAGCCTGCGGATTAGCCGAGAAAATCATGGGACCATTCTATTGTCCTGATGATCAGAAAGTCTACCTCGACCTTTCGTTCTTCCAAGAGATGCAGACTGAACTTCACGCCTGCGATTCGAGCGGTGCCGACTGTCAACTTCCTCAGGCCTATGTGATAGCCCACGAAATCGGACACCACGTTCAGAACTTGCTGGGAATTATGCCAAAAGTGCGCGAGCTTCAAGGGAGCTTGGAAACGGAGGCGGAGAGAAACCGGTTACAAGTTCTTCTCGAGTTGCAGGCCGATTGTCTCGCCGGCATTTGGGCGCATAAAATTAAAGAGAAAGCGAAGATCAACGCGAGCGACATAGCAGCGGCAATTCGAACGACAGAAGCACTGGGCAATGACACCCTGCAGAAAAGTGCCTTGGGGTACGTAGTGCCTGACTCGTTCACTCATGGCAGCGCCGCGCAGCGCCATCATTGGTTCGATGTCGGTTACGCAACTGGATTGGTGAAGAGCTGCAACACCTTTGCTGGAGCGCGGCAATGAGGCCCGACCTTCCCAACTCTCAACAGCCGAAGTCCGACGACGACTGCATACTACCGAGCGGGGCCGCCGGGGAGCCCCACTGGACGAAGAGAAACTCCGCGACGAACGCCTGCTCGGTCCCTTGCATTTTCATTTTGAGGGGAGTGCCGTGCCCCAGCATTGGTTAAAATACTTGGCTGTTTGGTCAATTGCTTTCGCAACGAGCTTCGGGAGCAGCTACGCGCAACCGATCGTCGCCGAGCGAGACGTCCTTCAGATCTGCGAAGCGTTTTCGCGGAAGGCCCCAGAGCGAATGCCGGCAATTGTTCAGCCGGAAGCTGCCAAAAATTTCGTTGGGAGATACGCTCGCTTTTCGGACCGGCTACGAGGCTGCCTATCGGCATCGGAGCGCGAGCGCGAGCCAAATAGCGTGACTTTTTTGATTCAGAACACACAGTACGAGAGTTACTGGAAGTTCCTCACTGATTCCGACTCAGTTCAATGGATTTCTATCGAGAGGTTTAGGCCCGTCACGCTGGCAGATGATGAGCCATGGCGCGCGCCTTTTGATGTGACAGCAGCCCCGATCAGGCCAACGATTAAACCCGGCGGCACCAAAATAGACCCGGATATCCAAGGCGGCGCGATTCAAGACTCCAGAATCGACACACGTATCGTTGAGTTTTTCTATGCAACGAACCGCAAACAGTCGGACACTCCCCCCGATGTCGAAGGCCATCCCCAGCCCGCACTCACAAGCGATGGACCTCCTGTCTACAGCTTGAACGGCTGGACTGCTGTCAGCGGCTACACAGGCGAGCGCAACCCTGATCTGAGTGTCGGGGTCGTTCGCGTCCGGGTGCCTGAAGGACACCACATCGGAAACATAGAATTGCCCCCGAGCCTTAAGCTCTTCGGATTTGAGTTGAGAAGAGACACACTTGACCCAACGAAGCATTTTACTATTCGCAGCATCGAGAAAACAGACGAAGCGAAATGGATAAAAACGCTAGCGTCAACGAAGAAGAAAAAGGCTCTCGTGTTTGTCCATGGCTTCAATACCAAATTCCGCGACGCCGTCTTCCGGGCAGCGCAGATAACTTGGGATCTTCAGTTCAGAGGCACCACAATCTTATTCTCATGGCCGTCTCGCGGGGATATCGCGGACTATCTCTATGACAAAGAAAGCGCGTTGGCTTCGCGCACGGCCTTTCTTCGCGTGATCGACGATCTTTACAAAGCCGGATATGACAACATCGATGTGATAGCTCACAGTATGGGGAACTTGATCGCAGTTGAGGCCCTATCAAATAGCGCCGCGACACGATCACCCACGGCTATCGCGCAGTTGATCATGGTCGCCCCCGATGTGGACCGAGACATGTTTGTTCAAGACATTTCCGGCGTTGCAAAGGTCACTAAGGGGCTTACACTTTACGCATCCAAGAACGACAAGGCCTTGCAGCTATCGAAGCGTATTGCCGGAGGTATCCCGCGCGCGGGAGATGTACCTGATGCCGGGCCAGTTGTTTTGCCTGGACTTTGGACGATTGATGTCAGTCTAATTGGAGATGAACTGTTCGGACTAAATCATAACACGTTTGCCACAACACGAAATGTGCTTAACGATCTTGCGATACTACTTATGGAAGGCAAGCCTCCACCACGGCTAATTGAAATCCGGGGCTTCCCTGAGCCTCCCCAAAAAGCCGCGTACTTCCGCTACATACCCTAGACTAGGGCGCGTTTTCATAAATCGCGACGCGTAGATCAGTCCCCTTCGATGTCCGCTATGGCTCGGCAGCGGCGCAAAGGCGGATTCACTTATGGTCCGAGTTGGGGCCATTAGCTGACATCGGTCCGAACCGCGGCCGAACCCGTTACGGGCCATGAGCACACGCTTGCTATCGTTGCAGGATGTCTCCCAAAATTCCGATAGCTACTGACGTGCGGCCGACAGCGGTGACGAATGGTGGTGCGCGATCATCCATCGACCGTCGCGCTTCACAAGCATGAAAGTAAAGCGTGATGGCCGGGGTGTATCGTTCTCTGCAGTTCGAGCAAAATTGTAAAATCCGATTCCCAAGACGGATGTCTCGCTGAGAACGAGCGTTCGTCTCTCGACAATCGAGTTCTTGCGACCGCTTCCCGGCAATTCCTGAAAATACTTCCGTATCCCCTCTGTTCCTTCGGAAATTACTGGGCTTGTGGTTCCAAGCAGAACCGCGTCGGGGGCGTATAGACCTACGAGCGCGTCGCGGTCGTTTGCACTATACGTCGCTGACCATTGATCGATCACAGCGTTGGCCTCTTCTGCGGGCCCCGCAAACGCAACCGTTCCAGAAGCACCAAACATGAAACAAAACGCCAGCGCCAGAAATTTCATCATAGCCTCCAGGTTTCATCGAGTTCTGTAACATACTTGAACAACGTTCGCCTTGCACCACAGGTATGGAAGGTCAGTAGCGGTCGTAAACCGTTGCCCTGTCCGACGACAGCTTTGGGTCGTCAGATTCGGAAGTGCGTTGGCGTTTGAAATTGGTCAGCCTGTTCTCCAATAGCGGACATGAATACGGCACTCGGCGGCTGCGGCCTAATGGGGCGATATTTATCGCCTTAGGAATACACGCCCTAGCTGGCTTCCTTGCGTTTCGGCCGCGGCGGCCCGTCCACCGGCGGCAGCGATTTGATGTAATCCGCCATCGCCGCGAGATCCTCGTCCGGCAATTGCGAGGTGTTCTTGATCACGCGCGTCATCGCGCCGCCGACACTGTCGCCGTCGGGCAATTCGCCGGTCTTGAGGAAATAGGCAATATCCTTCGCGCTCCACTCGCCGAGACGCTTCTGTGTGATGTTGGGCACCCAGCCCTCGCCTTCCGGATTGGGGCCGCCGGCAAAGCGTTCTCCGGAGATGATGCCGCCAAGCGCATTGCGCGGGCTGTGGCATTCGGCGCAATGGCCGAAACTGTTGACGAGATAGGCGCCGCGATTCCATTGCGGCGACTTCGTGCCGTCGGCGACGAAGGGCTTTCCGTCCATAAACAGGAATTTCCAGATGCCGATGTTGCGCCGGATGTCGAACGGAAAGCGCACGTCGTGGTCACGCACCTTACCTGCAACGGGCGGCAGCGTTTTCAGATAGGCGAAGAGGTCGAGCACGTCCTCGCGCCTGGCGTGCTGATAGGACGTGTAGGGAAACGCCGGGAAATAATGCTGTCCGTCCGGCGAGACCCCGTGCATGACCGCGTTGACGAAATCGGCGTCGGTCCATTTGCCGATGCCGTAGGTCGGATCGGAGGAGATGTTCGGCGCGTAGAACGTTCCGAACGGCGACTTGATCGCGACGCCGCCGCCGAGCCTGGTGCGATCGGGCTGGTCGGGGACGGCATGGCAGGACGCGCATCCGCCGGCGTTGAACATCACCTCGCCATTGGCGAGATTGGGGACATGGGCAGGCGCGGCGGCGGCACCGGCCGCCACCACCGGCGCGCTGAGCCACCAATAGACGCCCGCAGCAGCGACCGCGGCAAGCAGCGCCACGACAATTGTTCGTTGCAACATGCAGATCCATTCATTGCTTGCCGCGAACTTATGACCGATGTCCACGCGGCTCCAGCCACGAAGAATTTAGCCCGCCCCGGCCGGATTCGGGAATAAACTGAAACGGCCAATGTTGGAAGGTTGGCAGGGCCAACGAGGCCTCAGGGAGAATGTCATGAACAAGACCGTCATCGCCATGGTCGCGCTGGGCGCCGCAGCTTTTGCAGCCCCCGCCGGCGCCGAAAAGCTGAAAGCAACGCTCGACGGCAAGTCCGAGGTACCCGCGACCACCACCAGCGGCACCGGAACCGCCGATCTGGACTATGATGCCGCCAGCAAGAAGCTGTCCTGGAAGGTCACCTATTCCGGTCTGTCCGGCCCGGCAACGGCCGCCCACTTCCACGGGCCGGCCGAGGCCGGCAAGAACGCCGGCGTCGCGGTCGCGATTCCGAATGCAACCTCCAGCCCGGTCGAGGGCTCGGCGACGCTGACCGATGCGCAGGCCGCCGATCTGCTCGCCGGCAAGCTCTACGTCAACATCCACACCGCGGCCAATCCGGGCGGCGAGATCCGCGGCCAGGTGACGAAGTAACCTCAAGGCTGCTTCGTACGCGAAGGCCGGGCGCCGGAGGGAGCGTCCGGCCTTTTCGATTCCGCACGCCGCGAGGTGGCCGCGCACGCTCATTCCGGCATGCCGGCAACCCGGAGCGCTTGCGTCAGCTTTTCGACATCGTCCCGTCGGCGGTATCGCCGTGTGTACGCATCGATACGCTTATTGGGACATAGTTGCATCGCACGGTCGCAAATCCGCCGGGCTTCCCCAACCCGGTCTGACGCCGCATGGCATGCCGCCAGAATGAATTGCGCAGGCGGAAAGATCGGTATCAGCCTGATGGCGGCTGCCGCGCAAGCCAAGGCGTCATCATGACGGTCAGCAAGAAAATGAGCGTAAGCCAAGCCCGTCTGGGCATTGGCGCCCCCGTGCGGATGAAGCGGGTTCAAACGCAATGCGGTGTTGAATTGCTCGATTGCGGCGTCACCACGACCAAGCCAGAGTTGGCTCCAACCGTTCCAATGTCGTGCGATGACGAGGTTTGGGTCCAGCTTTATCGCGCGCACGAGAAGAGCATCGCCTTCCTCGACCTCGCCTGCCACCTGGGAGAGCGCGTGTCCGGCCATCGCAAGCACCGACGGATCATTCGGGTCAAGCTCGACCGCCCGCCTCGCCAGCCGCGCGGCTTCACTGTGTTCATGGGCTTCATCAGTGATCCAGTCGAAAACATTCCTCAGGACATAGCAACGGGCGCCGAGCGCGTATGCACGCGCGAATTCGGGATCGATCTCGCGGGCAGTTTTTGCGAGCTCTATAGCCTCGATGCTTGCTTCCTCGGTGAATTTGAAGAAGGAGGCAAATGCCCGAAGATAATAGTCGTAAGCCTGAAGGTTGTCGGTCGGCTGGCGTTGGGCGCGCTCGATTTCGGCGCGCTCCAGTCGCGGGGAGATTGCGCCGATGACGCTGCTCGTCAGCCGATCCTGCAGGTCGAAAAGATCTTCGATCTCGCTGTCAAACCGGTCCGTCCAGAGATTCAGGCCGGTCGTCGCGTCGATCAACTGACCGGCGATTCGGACTCGATTGCCGGCCTTGCGCACACTGCCTTCGAGCACGTAGCGAACGCCCAGCTCATGACCGATCTGTTTGACGTCGATCGCCCTGCCCTTGTAGGCCAGAGTCGAATGTCGCGCGATGACGAAAAGAGACTTCGAACGCGACAGTCCCGAAATGATGTCCTCGACCATACCGTCGGCAAAATAGTCCTGCTCCGGATCCGGGCACAGGTTGGCGAATGGAAGGACCGCGATCGAGGGTTTGTCGGGAAGCGAGAGCGCTGGTTTCGGCGTCTCGGCTCCGCCGTCGGCGGCCGCTGCGCCCTCGGCGGCAAGCGTTTCCCGGACCTGACCCACGAAGCGGAAGCCTCTGCGTGGCAGTGTTCTTATCAGCCGCTGCTCTTCGCCAGAATCCCCGATCGCGCATCGCGCACTGTTGAGGCGGGTCGTCAGCGCAGCATCGGACACGCAGCGCCCCTGCCAAATGGCATCGATGAGTTCATCCTTGCCTACGACGCGCTCCCGGTTGCGGATCAGGTAATCGAGGAGATCGAACACCAGTGGCGTAACTGAGATCCGATCCGCTCCGCGATGCAGCTCTCGCCGACCGGCGTCGAATGCATACTCCTCAAAGAGATAGCGCACGGTGCGAATCCCTTGGGTGAGCCCTCCGGGGCGACCGGGGTGGGCTTTTGGGCCCGCTGGACGTCGCAAGAATAAGCTGCCGGTAGGAAAAATGTAAGCTGTCGGTCAAGCACGCGCGTCGGTCTTCGGGCACCTTCTCGGTGTGAAAAACACCCTCCGAAGGCACTGCAATGACCCTGATCCAAGGTACAATGTGGCCGGAACGGGCGTCCATATCGTCCCGGCATGTCCGCAGCCTGATCCGGAAGTACTGGGATGTCTTTCAGGCACGTCGCGATCGCCAGCGATTGCGCGGCACCTTGTCCGGCTTGAGTGACCGGGAGTTGATGGACATCGGCACGACGCGCGGCGAGATCGACTACGTTGCCTCCAGCCGCGATATCGACCCGCGAGACATCGTGAGCCATTCGCGCGGAGCGTAAGTCCGGAGCCATTCGGCCTGCCAGGGGATACCAGCCTGACCGAAAGCTGCGCAACGCTCGCCGACGCGCAGGCCGCTGATCTGCTCTCTGAAAAGAGCTGCGCGATCAGCTAACTTCCTAGGGCGCACCCACGAATTGCTTGATCGCCTCCTCTGACGCATCAAGTAAATCCAGCACATCCCCCACCTCGTTCTTGACCTCGATCTTCGTCGTCTCATTGCGCGCCTTCCATTTATTCTTGAGTTCAATCAGCGCTGACAGCAATTTGACGGCCGCAGTGGCAGTCACGAGAATTGAGACGATGTCGAGCATGCGAACCGTCGGCACACGCTCCGTGGTGACGGTTTCCGGCAATGCGCTCTGGGCAGACTGCACAATTCGCTCATCTTGGGTATGTAGAACGAGTTCGATTTCTTTCACTTCGGTCATAGCACTCCTCCCTGTATTGCCCTTTTCAAAGTCCCAGGTAGCTGAAAGCACACCAGTTTTCCAAAGGATCCGACAGGCTTCGTCGGTTTCTAACTTCATGGAATGCACCGGAGGGATCGAGCGGACTTTTCTTAAAGGCGGCGTAGAGCTCGGACATGAACGCCCTTGAAAAATCGTCGTAAACCGGCCAGCGGCTTCCGATCACCGCACCAGCTCCAGCTCTGAGAAAGCCTCCACTTAGTCCAATAAGGTCGTTGCCTACATCACTGGAAGCTACCCCAGATGAACATGCCGATAAGGTAATCAACGGGTTCGTCTCCAGCTTGAGCCCTCGCAGATCTTCAGCCGTGATCCGCATCGCGTCGTTATCGCTATCGGCAAGCAAGTGTAGCGCAGATTGCGCAGGTGCGAGTTCATCAAATGTCGCGTGACATGCGAAGTGGATGAAATCATAGCCTCGGGTCAATTCAGCCAGCACATCGCGCTTGTTGAGCCCTGTCCCCTCTATCACGGTGGCGTTCTTCCCCCAGGCATTCCTGATCGCGCCGATCTCGCTCCTAACGTTTGGAAGGTCGGTGCCCAAATAACCAATTGCAAGAAGCTTTCCGGTGCCGGAAATCTGCCGCGCGGCAATGTCGCAAGCCACCGAGAGAGAGGGCACAAATCGGGTCCGCAAATCAGCAGAGGCGAGATAACCGGAACCGTTCGGTCTTTCCAGGACATCTAAGGGGATTCCATAAAGTGGACCAGGGGCCGTGACGATCAGGTCCTTAAGTCCGAAGCTCATCAATTCGTCGCGAAGCGGACCGAGCACGTACTGATTCATCTCCCTGAAGAATTTCGAAAGCCTCCTTTCTCGGAAGGCGCTTGGCTCCCCCCAAGCCAGGCGATATTTCTTCAGGATGTCAATAATGTATTTCCTGTCACCCGTAATTTGCTGCTCGATCAACCGAAGACGACGCCAAAATCGCCCTGGAGCATCCGCCACGCACGTGATTTTTCCTTCGTATATGTCGAGTGTGACGTAGGACGCCTGAGGGTACGAGGAACGCAACCGTTTCAATTGCTGGTTCACCTTAGGCAGCTTGAGCGTTGACGGACGATAAAGGCCGAGCAGGTGCTCGATCGACCGTTCGATGGCCTGCCCTGAACGGGTCGCCTTTTCGGCGGCCGACATTGTGTTTGCATGTATAGTTGCCGCTCGCAGCGCTTCGGTCGCACGCAAAGCATCCTCCGCCCGCTGCTCTTTTCCATAGAGCCAGGCCAGGCACGAAAGGACCGGAACATATTCTCTGACGCGCGCATAAAGTAGAGCTTCATCCAGCATGCGACCGGCATCGGACAACACAAGCGCTGAGGCCTTTTCAAGCTCGCGAATAGCTGCGCCAACTCTTCCGTTCTTAGCATAATATGCGCCCAACATGTATCTTGGCAGATGCTGCTCTGGCCAGAGCCGCACATCAGGCTGCGCCAGTCCCGCCTCCAGATCATCGATAGCCGTTTGGGTTTCTTCTGCGGTCGCCTGGGGCAGCTCCCAGATTGCATTTGCACGGGAGACTCGCACATTGACGGCGAAGCGAGAGCCATCGGGAAAAAAGGCGAGCGCCCGGCTATAATGCACAATCGACGCGCGCAGGTCAGCTTCGCTACGCTCGAGTCCCGCGGCCAACAAGTCGCCAAGAAGATGATGAACTCGTCCCAGCTCCCTTGAGCGCGTTTCCAAATCCACCTGGCGCGCGTATCCAGCCAAGGCTCGATTTGCCGCCTCAATGCCAAGCTCTCGTATCTTCGTCCGATTGTCGAGCAGTTCCACAACCTCGTCTGGGTACTTTGCAATCAAGCTATAGACGGCCATCGCGACGTTGTGTTCGACCGGAGCTTTCATCTCGTCCTCTGGAGCGAGCTCAATCGCGGATTCAAAACATCGAACGGCTCTAAGCCCTGCCTCCAGAACAAAAGTGCGCCGAAAGTAGTCTCGATACAGATTTCCCCTTACGTTCTCCAGGAAGAAGAGCGATCTCCGATCGTCGTGATAACTGGTGTCGGCGAGGCGCTCGATGAAACGAGCCCCAACGAGCATGTACTGCACGCCGTCCGGCAGTATTTGCACTGACTGTAGTTCTTCGAGCACCCTCTTCAAATCTGCCGACGCGTCTTCGCCCATCCTCTCACCAGTAAGAAGATCGCAGAACACCTTTGGAAACGACGGATGAAATCCTCGTCGAAACGCGAAGACGTTCTGTGACAAGCAACGACTGCAACGTACCAAGCCGAACTCGATACTCTTGTATTCGTCGGCGAAACCGCAATCATTGCAGATTGCTTCGATCAGCACGGCATGTACGACTGTCTCAAGCACCTTTTCCTTCGAACACCCCGGACAACGCAACTCCATGCTGGTGTCTTCGGAAATGAACGCCGGATCGCATCGGCTCTCAAATTGGCACTGCGAACATCGAACATAGATTTGGCCATCCCAGCTTAGCCGTCCCAATTCGCTGGCCAAAGAAGCTGGGAGTTGCCAGGAAATATGGATTTGCATCGCAATTGCCCAATCTCATGAAGCGGTACGAATATACGCAACTTTAGGATGCAAGAAAACTCCTGATGAGGCGGAGAGCGGTGCTTTTTGATTATTACGATGGCTGCCTGTCGTCCCTCACCGCTCGATTGTAACCTGACAGCCTCGGACGCCTTTACGAGGACGGACGGACCAGACGATACCCATCGATCGCTCTGAAAGCCCAATTGCAACAGCAGCTGCTTGCTTCATTTGGCGCCGCACAATTTCCAACGAACCTGCCATGGCAATCATCTCTAGGTGCCCGACGCCGAATCCGTCATAGCTCCCTGACGTCGGACAGTGTGCGCACCCTGCGCTACCCCATCGCCTTTAAGCTCCACTCAGCGCCTGCGCGAGATCGGCGATCAGGTCCGTCGGGTTTTCGATGCCGATCGACAGCCGGATCGTGGAATCGAGCACGCCGATTTTCATGCGGATGTCGGCGGGAACACCGGAATGGGTCATGGTCGCAGGCAGGCTCGCAAGCGACTCCGTTCCGCCAAGACTCACCGCCAGCTTGAGGATTTGCAGCGCGTTGAGAAATTTCACCGCCGCTTCCTTGCCGCCGACGATGTCGAACGAGAAGGTGGAGCCCGCCCCCAGGCATTGCCGCGCGAACACCATTCCGGCCGGCGAAGCCTCTTCGAGATGGCCGAGATAGTGGACCTTGGCCACCTTGGGGTGATCGCGCAAATAGTCCGCCACGAGGCGCGCGTTGCTGTCGGCCTTCTCCATGCGCAGGCTCAGCGTCTCGAGCGAGCGGTTGATCATCCAGCAGGAATGCGGATCGAGCTGGGTGCCGATGGCGCCACGGAGCGCCTTGATGCCCTTCACGATCGCCTTCGCGCCGAGCGCGGCACCCGCGATCAGGTCCGAATGACCGCCGACATATTTCGTAAGCGAGGACAGGGAAATGTCCGCACCATGCTCGATCGGCCGCTGAAACACCGGTCCGAGCAGCGTATTGTCGCAGGCGATGATTGGAATGTGTCCCTGGGTCTTTCCGATGGCTTCGGCGACGCGGCGCATCATCGCGACGTCGACCAGCCCGTTGGTCGGGTTGGCCGGAGTCTCGATCAGAATCATCGAGACCCGGCCCTTGCGCATGGCCTCCTCCGAGGCCTGGCTGACCGCCGCTTCATCAACGCCATCGGCGAAGCCGACGGCGCCGATCGACAGGCGCGCAAGCGTGTTCGTCAGCAGGGTTTCCGTCCCGCCATAGAGCGGCTGCGAGTGCAGGATGACGTCGCCGGGGCGGACGAACGCCAGGATCGTGGTTGCGATGGCCGCCATGCCGGATGAGAACAGCGCACAGCTCTCGGTGCGCTCGTAGATCGCGAGCCTGTCCTCGACGATTTCGCTGTTGGGGTGGTTGAAGCGGGAATAGACCAGCCCCGCGCCCATCCCTTCCGGCGGCTCGCGCCGGCCGGCGACGAAATCGAAGAAGTCCTGCCCGTCGTCGGCCGTCTTGAACACGAAGGTGGAGGTCAGGAACACCGGCGGCTTGATGGCGCCTTCCGACAATTGCGGATCATAGCCATAGGTCAGCATCAGCGTTTCAGGATGCAGCATATGGTTGCCGATGTGCGTCTTCGACGGGAACGGTTTGACCATGGCCTGCCTCGCTGTTTTGATTCAGATTCTCGCCGCGAATTGGAACTCTGCGATCGAGCACACGACTCGGATGCGCCTGCATCCAACAACTCTCGTCAACGTCGCAGCGGCTGCGGTTGAAGATAAGCTCATACGTGGCGCCCCGACAGCGATCAGCCAGGCCTCGCCAACAAATTTTGCCCTTGGTGTGGTTCGACGAATCGATGCCTCGGTCACCGAGGCACCTCAACGCAATGGTCCGAGCCTCCCCCGCTGCGGCCCTACCTTTGACGGGCCGCCCGCAAACATCCCCGATTCCGTCCATCCATTTTCGTGTTGCCGCCACAAACAGCACTCACGAAGGCGTGACCGCGTATGGGGAGAAAAAAGTGCGCGCAAGGAGACCATGGAAAGTCGTGGGGGCCAAACATCACCACTCAAGTGTCGAGCAACTTCAGCTCGATCTGGCGGCGATCAACCGGTGCATACACGTGCTGGAAAAGGCGGACGTCGATCCTCAGGACATTGAGGTACTGACCGTTCATGCGCTGACGCTCGCCGAACAGATCGATGAGGCACGCTGGTTGAACCCAGCCAAGGCTTTGGGGTGGTTACTCGAAAAAGAGACTCGCAAGCCTGCCGCTCGAAAAGCTTCGGGAGCCGGCTGAGCAATTGCGCTCGCCTTCGATCCGCCCAGATGCGCGTCCGACCGAAAAGGCGTACGAGTCAACCGAGGCGCCCGCATACAACGCAAAAAGGGCGGATGCCGTGCGCATCCGCCCTCACTTTTTGCCGGCTCCGCGTCAGCTGTTCTTCACACGAAAGGTCTCGTGACAGCCGCCGCATTCCTTGCCGACCGCGGGAAAAGTCGCCTTGAGCGAATCCAGGTCCTTGATCTTGCCCTTGGCCTCGCCGACGACCTTGGCGAAACTTGCGATCTTGGCGTCGAAGCCGGCCTTGTCCTCCCAGATCTTCGGCGAGGCGCTGTAGTCGCCCTCGGGCTTCTGGCCCTTTGCGCTCGCCGGGAACAGGTTCGGCAGCTTCTTGGCAGTATCCGCGAACTGCGCCAGCGCGCTATCCACCGTGGCCTGGTCGTAAGGCTTCTCGCCCTTGACGATCGCCGCAACCGCGCCGGCGTTCTTGCCGTTGCCCTTCATGAGGGTCTGGACCTCCTTGACGGAGTCCTGCTGCGCCCAAACCGCGCCCATGCCGAGCAGCAGCGCGCCCCCAACAACCAACACTCGCTTCATTCGCAAAATCCCTTTCCCTGAGACAGGATCGTGCTGACCCCACATTGGGCCAACACCGATTGGCAGAGTTCATTCCATCCAAAGCGCGGCGATAGATCGTCGCACTATGGATTATTTGGTCGAGCTCGAGATTAAAGGCTGTGACGGCGGTGGTGCTCGTTGACGGCGATCCACACCCGCTCCGGGGTGGCCGGCATGTCGATGTGGTCGATCTTGTATTCGCGCCAGAGCCCGTCGACGATGGCGTTGACGACGGCCGGACAGGAGCCGATCGCGCCGGCCTCGCCCGCCCCCTTCACGCCCAGCGGATTGGTCGTGCAGGGAACGTTGCTGGTCTCGAACACGAAGTCCGGACCATCCGCCGCGCGCGGCAGCGCGTAGTCCATGAAGGTCGCGGTGATCAGCTGCCCGTCAGTGGCGCCGTAGACCACCTGCTCCATCAGCGCCTGGCCGATGCCCTGCATGGCGCCGCCATGCACCTGGCCCGCCAAAAGCAGCGGATTGAGCGTCTTGCCGAAATCGTCGACGATCACGTAGTTGACGATCTTGATGATGCCGGTGGCCGGATCGATCTCGACTTCCGCCAGATGCGTGCCGTTCGGATAGGTGCCGTCGGCGCTGGCAAAGGTGGCGCTGCCGTTAAGCTTCGATGGATCGGCGCTCCCGCGCTTGGCGAGATCGGCAAACGACATCGAACGGTCGGTGCCGGCGATCCGCACGACGCCTTCGGAGAGCTCGAGGTCGCCGGCACTGGCTTCCAGCGCCTGCGCCGCGATCTCCTTCAGCTTTTGCCCGAGCTCACGCGTGGCGCGCTCGACGCTGACGCCGCCTGACGGGATCGAGGCCGAGCCGCCGGTGCCGAGCCCCGTGGCGATCTCTTCGGTGTCGCCCTGGCGCACGTGCACGCGCTCCGGGGGCAGGCCGAACTGCTCGGCGACAATCTGCGCATAAGCCGTCTGGTGGCCCTGCCCGCTCGACTGTGTGCCGATCAGGACGGTGACGTCGCCGTTGGGATCGAGCCGCACATTGGCGGTCTCCTCGCCCATCACGCCGCAGATCTCGACATAGCTCGCAAGGCCAATGCCGCGGATCAGGCCATTCTTCTTCGCCGCCTTGGCACGCTTAGGAAATTCCTTCCACTCGCCGATCTCCATCGCGCGCTTGAGATGCGCGGCGAAGTCGCCGGAATCGTAGACCTTGCCCGTTGCGGTCTTGTACGGCAGCGCCTTCGGCGGAATGAAATTCTTGCGGCGGATGGCGTCCGGCGTCATGTCGAGTTTTCGCGCACAGGCGTCCACGAGGCGTTCGATGACGTAAGCGGCCTCGGGCCGCCCCGCGCCGCGATAGGCATCGACCGGCACGCTGTTGGTGAAGATGGTGCGCACCCGGCAGTGGAAGGCCTGGATGTCGTAGAGGCCCGGCAGCATGCCGGCGCCGCCATGCGGAATGTAGGGCCCGAAGGTCGACAGATACGCGCCCATGTCGCCCATCAGGTCGCAATCCATCGCGAGGAATTTTCCGTCCTCGGCCAGCGCCATCTTGGCGGTGGTGACGTTGTCGCGGCCCTGCGCATCGCCCATGAAGTGCTCGGTGCGGTCGGCCGCCCATTTCACGGCTTTCTTGAGCTGCCGCGCGGCGACCGCCATCAAGGCGTATTCGCGGTACGGAAACAGCTTGGTGCCGAAACCGCCGCCGACGTCGGGGCAGATCACCCGCATCTTCTCGGTGGGGATGTTGAGCACGTTCTGGCAGAGGATGTCGCGCAGGCGATGGCTGCCCTGGCTGCCGACAGTCAGCGTCAGATGATCGCGCTTGGCGTCGTATTCGCAGACGGCCGCGCGCGCCTCCATGAAGCTCGCGACCACGCGCGGATTGACGATGTTGATTTCGGCCACCGCATGCGCCTTCGCAAAGGCAGCCTCGGTCGCCGCCTTGTCGCCGATCGAGACGTCGAACAGCACGTTGCCGGCCTTGTCCGGCCAGACCTGCGGCGCGCCCTTCTTGACCGCGTTGACGACGCCGGTCACCGCCGGTAGCGGGCTCCACTTGACCTCGATCGCCTCGATCGCGTCGCGGGCCTGGTCGATGGTCTCGGCGACCACGAAGGCGATGGAATCGCCGACATGGCGCACCTCGTCTTTGGCGAGGATCGGGTAAGGCGGGCCGGTGAAGGGATCGGTCTCGAGATTGAACAGGCAGGGCAGATTGCCGAGATCCTTCACATCATCGGCGGTCAGGATCAGCGCAACGCCCGGCAGCGTGCGGGCCCGGCTCGCATCGATGGTGTACTTGGCATGCGCGTGCGGCGAGCGCAGCATCAGGCAGCGAAGCGCGGCCTGCGGCGCATAATCGTCGGTATAGCGGCCCTTGCCGCGGATGAGCGCGTCATCCTCCTTGCGCAGCACGCTTTGGCCAACGCCGAACTTGATGGGAGCCGCCATTTTCTTATCCCGTCCTCATGGTTGTTTTGCGGGCATATTGCCGTGGAAAAAGTGGCAAGGCAAACGGCTTTAGGCGTGCACAGGCCGCGAAGACTCGCCCGGCGCCTCGCCTGTCAGAGCGGGATGCGACGAAAACGCCGCAGCCTGGTCATTTCCCTGTGAGGAACGGTCCGGTTGATGGCACGATAGTTGCCGAACTCGTCCCGCGGTGCACTCCTAAGAAGTAGTCGTGCTGACTGCCGCTTGTTCGCAAAGCGTATCTCCGCTTCTGACGGTTGATCACCTATATCACGCCCCGCCTCCAAAGATCCGTGGCGCGATCTCTCAGCGTATCGATAGCGCGTTCAGGCGTGATGTAGTCGATCTCGCTACGCGTCAAGCCGATATCCATCAGCTCCCTGTCACTCAGGTCCTGCAATGCGACCTGCGGGCGCTGCCGCAGCTCCTGAAACGCACGCCAGTATCGCTTGATCAGTCTCAAGACGATGGAGAGGTCGAGCCGAAGCCTCGCGGCATCGCGCTCAATCTCGGATGAGATGTCCGTCTGTTGGGGTGGCATCGGATGCTCCTGCTGTTGTGCCGGCAGGGAGCGTGGCCAAACAAAAGGCCCCGTCCGATGCCGGCGGGGCCTGGTGGAAAAGATGTCGTCGTCGAATTCCTAGCGCGCGACTCCTTCCACGGCCCAGCCGAAGCGGGTCATGTGGTTGCGGTTGAATTGGCGCGACGATTTGATCATGCGGCGCCAATACCACGGCAATCGTGCAAAATCAAGGGATGTGCGGAGGTCGGTTGCACCTTGGAGGCGAGTCCCTCGCTCCGACGAATTCGCTCATTCGACGCGACGGTTCATGCCCCCTACGCGAGGGGCATTCCAAAGCGGACGTTTGCGGGCCGCTCTGCGAGGGCGGCTATTGACCCGCGGGGACATGCTCAACAGCCGGCCGACCTGGACGAGCCGGCCGGCTGCGCGCATCAACGGACGTGCGTCGCTCAGGGACGAACGCGGATAATCGTATTCCCCTTGCCTCGCTCGGTCGGATTTAAGGCGGCGACGGCATCGTCGAGGGTCGAGACGTTGCCGATGTTAGTCCGCAGTCGTCCGTCCCGCACCCGCTGAACGATCTCACTCAGTTGGGCACGATCAGCCTCGACGACGAAGTCGATCGCCAGCCCGTTGGAAGGCCGCGCTTCCACCGGCCCGACGATGGACACCAGTGTTCCCCCGGCTCGAATGAGTCCTGTGGACCGCTTCTGGATCTCACCACCGATGACATCGAACACCAGATCGACTTCGCCGATGTCCTCCAGTGCGTCGTTGTCGAGGTCGACGAACTCCTTCGCGCCGAGGTCGAGCACTGTCTGACGATCGGCGGCACGTCCGGAGCCGATGACATAAGCTCCGGCCGCTCGTGCGAGTTGCGTCACCATAGACCCGACTGCGCCTGCCGCCCCGTGTGCCAGCACGCTCTGCCCCGCCTGAAGGCGACCGTGCTGGAACAGCCCTTGCCACGCGGTGAGGCCCGAGATCGGCAGGCTCGCGCCCACGGTAAAGTCGACGTCGCCCGGCAACGGCGCAAGGTTGCGCGCCTCGATTGCCACGTACTCGGCCAGCGTGCCGTCGCGATACCAGTCCGCGAGGCCGAACACCCGTTGTCCCACCGACAGCCCCGTCGTTCCATATCCAAGGGCAGAGACCACTCCGGCCAGCTCGTGCCCAGGGATCGACGGCGTTCGGTCGCGATCAAGACGATCGGCCCAGCTCGAGGGCCACGCAAGTTCAGTCGGGATAAATCTCGACGCATGAACCTGGACGACGACATCGTTTATCGCTGCCTGCGGCTCGGGCCGGTTCACCAGCTTCATGCCGCCCGTTCCCGCGGCTTGCTCCGTTACAACGATCGCCTTCATGGGATTTTCTCCTTGGTCTCTTCGGTGGAAATGTGAGGGAGCGCGCACGCGCCGGCTTTCCACAAAATGCCAGGCAGTGTGGAACTCCTGTCTCCGTGTCGGCGATTGAGTTGTCTGCACTGATCGGAACTCCCGCCAAGCCCGATGGATCGGGCTCGCTCCGATCCATGGTCGTAGCGAGTAGATGCGTTGCGCCTGGCTATAAAAAAGTACCAAGATTGAGGATTCTGGCTGTACCAACCGATGCCGTGATGTCGGCCTTGAGACTGTGAGCCGACGAGAATCGCAAAACTGGGCTTGGCAAGTTGCTGCAGACGCCACCCGACTGGACTTATTCAGTCAGCGGGGCATTGCGCGAAAGCGCGGCAATCATCAATTCGGGATCGGCCGGCAAACAGCAGGCGGCGACAATGTCGCCGCCTGCTCTTCCAAGGCAGATCAAGGCGCGAGATGTGCCTTGATCTCCGCCGACATCTGCCGAATCGCGGCCTGGGGCTCGGGGTCGCTCTGGATGCCGTTCAGCAGGACGAAGTCGTGGATCATCCCGTTGTAGCGGGTCGCGATCACGGACACGCCGGCCTCCTTGAGCTTGCGCGCGTAAGCCTCGCCTTCGTCGCGCAGCGGATCGTTCTCTGCGGTGATGACAAGAGCCGGGGGAAGCCCCTTCAATTGCTGCAGGCTGGCGCGCAGCGGCGAGACGTAGGGGTTGTTGCGCGTCGCTGCGTCCGGCGCGTACAGATCCCAGCCGTATTTCATGAAGGCGCGGGCGAGAAATCGTCCCGTGCCATATTCGTGGTAGGATGCGGTGTCGACGCTGGCGTCGGTCGCCGGGATCATCATGACCTGATAGCTGATCTTGGGTCCGCTGCGGTCTTTGGCCATCAGCGACAATGCCGCGGTCATGTTGCCGCCAACCGAATTGCCGGCCACCGCGATCCGGCTACCGTCCGCGCCGAACTCTTCGGCGTGGCTCGCCACCCATTTCAGCACCGCATAGGACTGGTCGAGCTGCGTGGGGAAGCGCGCCTTCGGCAGGGACGTGTACTCAACGAAAACACCGATCTGGCCGGAGCCGACCACCAGGTCGCGCAACAGACGCTGATGGTTCTGGAAATTGCCGACGATCCAGACGCCGCCGTGAATGAACAGCAGTACGCCGGGCTTTCCGGTCATGTGCTCGGGCTTCATGATGTAGATTTTCACGGACTGACCATCCTGGCTGATGGTCTGCTCGGTCGTGTTCACCCCCGACATGTCGACTGGCGTCTTGTTCTGAAGCTCGGTCAGGATGTCCTGCGGCTTGGGCTGGGGCAGCTCCCAGAACGGGCTCGGATCCTTGTTGATCTCGCGCAGGAAGGCGCGAACCTGGGGATCGATCCGGGGGTCGGTCCCGGCGTCTGGGGCCGCGTCGGCGGCTTGGGTCATGAGGATTGCTCCGAGGCTGAGGATTGCGAGTGAAGAGAACAGTTTCATGGTCAACTTTTGCTTGGGGGTAGACGCACTCGCACAGCTAGCCCGCGCGGAGGGGCTGCCGCTTCTGTCAAATGACCAGTCCGATGACGGGACGGCGATCAGTCCGCGGGGCGGCTGATGCTTGCGAGAACGGGGCGTAGCCCGGACCGCGAGGTGATTCCGGCCTTCGAAAATATCCGGTGCAGGTGGTATCCGACAGTTCTGTGGGACAGATACAGTCTGGCGCCGATCTCCTTGTTCGAGAGACCTTCAGCGGCGAGTTGCGCGATGTGAAGCTCCTGCGGGGTCAGCGTGTCCCACACCTGTTCGGTTCGCCGGCGGCTGGTTTCGCCCGACGCTCGCAGTTCCTCGCGGGCCCGATCGCTCCAGGGCGAAGCGCCGAGCGCATCGAACATGTCGCGTGCCTCGCGCAACGGAGCCCTCGCATTGGCGGATCTGCGCTGGCGGCGCAGCCATCCGCCATAGGCCAGGAGAAAACGGGCTCGCAGGAACGGCCATTTCTTCGCGGCCGGCCCAGGACCTTGCAGTCCAAGACCTTGCAGGAAGAACGGCTCGGCGTCTTCCGGCGCAGCGAGGAACGCCTTGCCATATTGCAGCATCGTCCCGACCCACGGCACCGGCGTCGGAGCCGAGGCGCGCTCGATCTCATCAAGCACGCGGCTCGCCTCGTCCGCATTGCCGGACGACACGGCGGCCTCCACGAAATCCGCGAGGCCAAAGAACTGAAGGCCGAAATTGAAAGCGGGATCGGCCGGCGTGAACAGGCGTCGCAGATGCTCAAAGGCCTCCCAATGACGGCCCGCGCCGATTGCGGATACGCCTCGTGCGATCTGCAACATGGCCAGCAGGAAACTCGCGCCGATGGACAGGGCCAGGGCTTCCGCCTGCGCCGCATACGCTTCGGATTGCTCCAGATTGCCCTGCATTCCTGCGAGCCTGGCTTTCAGGATCGTGGCTGCGGCAATCCACGGAAGCCCGCCGGTCTCTTCGGCAAGCCGGGCGGATTCCTCGGCCTCCCTCATGGCGCCCCGCCAGTCACCGACTTCCATTTCCGCCCACCCTTGGGCGAAAAGCACCCGGGCGAGATCGCTGAGCCGTCCCTGCATGCGCAGCACGGCACTGGACTCGGCGAGAAAGTTCACGCCGATGTCGAAGGTCCCGATGACATTGGCGGTGCTGCCGAGGATGCTCGCAACGGTGGAGTCGCTGTGCGCCGTTCCCGCAAGCCCCTGAAGCTTGAGGTACAAGTCCGCCCCCCGCCGCAGCGGCTCGACGTAAGCGGATATCGCGATCAGGCGGGGGTCCCCGTCAGGCAATTCCAGCCGCGCGGCCGCATCGTGAACCCTTGCGCAGAGTTCATCGCTTGCGCTGCTCCACCAGCAACGTTGCGCGGCTCGCCAAAGAAGATTGGCGGCCAGATCGATCGCGCCGGCGGCGTGGGCTTTCGCGGCAAACCCAATCAATGCGAGAATCTTCGCGGGATCGTTGACCGCCGGGGGCTGGCTGATCTCACGGCACCAGGCGAT
This sequence comes from Bradyrhizobium sp. LA6.8, assembly GCF_040547935.1. NCBI lineage: Bacteria > Pseudomonadati > Pseudomonadota > Alphaproteobacteria > Hyphomicrobiales > Nitrobacteraceae > Bradyrhizobium > Bradyrhizobium sp. LA6.8. Next base: position 162,485 of record NZ_JBEPQQ010000006.1, on the reverse strand, counting down.
CCGGACCAGCGCCAACTGGTTCGTCTCGTCGATGTCGGCCTGCCGCAGCAGGCGCTCCATGAGCTCCGGCTGCCCCAGATCGGCGGCGAGTTCGGCTGCCCGCAACAGCCGGTCGCCTCTCGCCTTCGCCGTGCTGCTCAGCCGTGCCGCGCTTTCCAGAACCTCGATCGCCATCGCCACGGCGCCGCGCCGCAACGCGCGCGCCGCCATCAGGTCGTATTCGCCGGCGAGTTCGTCGTCAGGTCCGATCGTTGCTGCGGCACGATGCCACAATTGGCGGTCGAGCTGATCGTGAATCACGGCAGCAAGCGCGGCGTGGATCCTTTGGCGGGTCGCCGGGTCGGCGGCCTGGTGCATGGCGGAGCGAACGAGCGGATGCCGAAACCTCACCTCCGTCCCGTTGATCTCGATGAGTTTCGCGGCGACCGCGGGCGCGATGGCAGCGATACCCACGTGCTCGCCCAACACGGCTTCGGCGGCGGAAAGGATTTCGTGGAGCGATGTCCCGTCGTTCTCCGCCGTCACGAACAACAGCAATTGCGCGATGTGCGGGAGGTCGGACAAGCGACTGGAGAAGGCGCGCTCGAGCCGGTCGGTCAGCGGAAGCCACGGCGCATCTCCAGCGGCTCGTTCTCCGCGGGGCAGTTCCACAAGGGCCAGCGGATTGCCCGAGGCCTCCCGAAGGAAGCGGCTGCGCAGCTCCGCCGGAAGGCCCGGCGCGTTGGCGTCCAGCAAATGCTCGGCGTCGGCTTGATCGAGCCCTGAAAGGCGCAGCCTCAGGGTGGAGGCGTCGCCAAGCGAACTCTTGAAGTCGTCGCGCATGGCGACCACGAGAACGATCGGGTCCGAGCTCAGCCTGCGTGAGACGAAGGCCAGCACCTCAAAGGTCGCCTGATCCAGCCATTGGGCATCGTCGGCAACAAGCAGCAGAGGCTCGCGCGTCGCCCTTTCGCTCAGAAGAGACAGCGTCGCGAGCGCAACCAGGAAGATATCGGGCGGCCCAGCGTCGTCATGCATGCCAAAAGCGGCCAGCAAGGCCGATCGCTGGCGAGGGACAAGGCCCTCGGCCCCTTTCATCAGCGGACGCAAGGCCTGTTCAAGTGCTGCAAACGGCAAATGGACTTCGGCGAGGACGCCGGTCATGCTCAAGACGGAGAAGCCGCGTTCACTGGCTCTGTGCCTGGCAACATCGAGGAGCGCAGATTTTCCGATGCCGGGCTCACCGCTGATAACAAGCGTGGATCCACCTTGGTCGATCCGTTCGATCAGGTGATCGATCAGCGCAATGTCCTGCGCGCGACCCTGCAAACTGGGGGACGCAAGGGTAGCACCAACCCGCCCTTTCCGCGGCGAGGTCGCCTTTTTCGCCCGTCTGGTCATCGCAAAACCGTTGGTGAGACCGCACCCTTTCGAACTCGACCGAGGTTAAACGTTACCATGTACCGGGAACCAGAGGAGAGCCATATACGTGATGGCTCCTTCCGGCGTGTCTCGCCTGCTGCAGCAGGCTTTGGCCCGTCGGATTGATACAGGCCTAGCCACGCACCAGCGAGACCAACCAGCGGCGACCAAACAGGATGAGGATCGCGAGCGCGTAGACGATGGTGCCTCCGACGGCCAGCAGCACCAGCATCAGCTCATCGCGGAAGTGCATCGAGCCCAGCATAGAACCGCTGAAGCGCGCGATCAGCCAGAACGTGGCGGCGAGGATCAGTCCGGTCAGCAGGAATTTGGCGAGCGACATCAACCAGGCGCGGTCCAGCACGAGAAAGCCTCGCCGCACGGCGAAGAAGAGCACCAGCAGCAGATTGGTCCAGACACCGACGGCTGTTGCCAGCGCCAAACCGATCTGGGCGAGCGATCCCATCAGCGCGACCTTCAGGGCGACATTGACCGCGATGCCGGTTAGCGAGGCGCGAACCGGCGTTGCGGTGTCCTTGCGCGCATAGAAGGTCGCGACCGCGCTGCGGATCAGCACGAAGGGGATCAGGCCGATGGCATAGGCCGCGAGCGTGGCGCCGGCGGCGGCGGCATCGGCCTTCGAGAACGCCCCGCGGGCGAACAGCGCACGCATGATCGCGTCGGGCACGGTGATGAAGGCCGCCACGAACGGCACCGAGAACAGCAGCGTGAAATCGAAGGCGCGGCGCTGCGCCTTCATCGCGCCGTCATGATCGTTGGCGGTGATCCGCCGCGACATCTCGGGCAGCAGCACCGTGCCGATCGCGATGCCGATCACACCGATCGGCAGCTGGTTGAGGCGGTCGGCATAATAGAGCGCGGACAGCGCGCCTGCCGGCAGAAAGGTCGCGATGATGGTGTCGGCAAACAGCGCGACCTGCGTGCCCATCGATCCCAGCGTCGCCGGCCCAAGCGCCTTGAAGAAGCTGCGGACGTCTTCGTCGAGCTTCAGCGGCGCAAAGCGCGGCAGGCCGCCATGGCGCGCGAGATCGCCCGCGAGCAGGAAATATTGCAGGAAGCCGGAAATCAGGACGCCCCAGGCGGCGGCGTGGCCCGCGCTGGGAAACCAGGCGGCGAGCGCCAGCGTCATCATCATGGAGATGTTGAGGAAGATCGATGCCGCCGCGGCACTGGCAAAGCGCTGCATCACGTTGAGCATGCCGCCATAGAGCGTCACCAGCGTGATCAGCAGCAGATAGGGAAAGGTGATCCGGGTCAGCTCGATCGCGAGCTTGCGCTGCTCGGCATCCTCGGAAAAGCCCGGCGCCAGAATGCTCATGGCCTGCGGCATGAACAGCCAGGCGATGATCAGCAGCAGCACCTGCGAGGCCAGCAGCAGCGTGAAGATGCGATCGGCGAACAGTCTTGCCGCCCCCTCCCCGCGCTCGCCATGGACATGCGCATAGGCCGGCACCCAGGCGGCATTGAAGGCGCCCTCGGCAAAGATCGCGCGGAAATGATTGGGCAGCCGCAGCGCCACGAAAAAGGCGTCGGCCACGGGGCCGGCGCCCAGGATCGCCGCAAGCATGATGTCGCGGGCGAATCCCGTCAGCCGCGAGAGCAGCGTGTAACCACCAACTGTGAAGATGCGTCCGAGCATGCGTCTGTTTTAGAGCATGGCGCGATTAGGTCTAGGTGCAAGCCGCGGCAGAGGTGTGCCCCCTCCCGGGAGAGGGCAATCGCACATGAGGTGTGCGCCAGGAGCGCCGACAGTCTCCACAGCGTCATGGCCGGGCTTGTCCCGGCCATCCACGCCTTGCCACGCACACAAAGAACGTGGATGCCCGGGACAAGCCCGGGCATGACGACCAGCGCGGCAAAACAGCGAAATCAGCCCGCGATCGCGCCGCGGACTGCGGCGATGATTCGCTCCTGGTCGGCTTCCGTCAGGTAGGCGTGCATCGGCAGGCTGATGACGTCCTGCGACAGGTTCTCGCAGCCCGGCAGGCCGCCGTCGGCGACCGGATACTGCTTGTAGGCGGTCTGCTGATGCATCGACTTGCCGTAATAGATCGCGGTCGGCACGCCCTGGGCCTTCAGCGCGGCGGCGAAGCCGTCGCGGTCGGTGCCCTCAGGGAGACGGATCGTGTACTGCGCCCAAACCGAGGTGTTGCCCGGCGCAAGCCGCGGCACGGTGACCACGTTCGACAGGCCACGCGCGTAACGCTCCGCAACCTTTTTGCGGGCGGCGATCTCGTCGTCAAAAATCTTCAGCTTCTCGATCAGGATCGCGGCCTGCATCGTGTCGAGCCGGCCGGTCAGGCCGAGGCGGACGTTGTCGTATTTGTCCACGCCCTGCCCGTGCACGCGGATGCTGCGCAGCGTCGCGGCGAGTTCGTCGTCATCGGTGAAGATCGCGCCGCCGTCGCCGAAGCAGCCGAGCGGTTTGGCCGGGAAGAAGCTGGTCGCGGTGGCGAGCCCGAAGGTGCCGAGCCTGCGGCCCTTGTAGCTCGCACCAAACCCCTGTGCGGCGTCGTCGAGCACGAACAGACCTTCCGCCCTGGCGATCTCGGCGATGGAATCGTGGTCGGCGGGCTGGCCGAACAAGTCGACCGGAATCACCGCGACCGGCTTCAGGCCGGCCTTGCGGGCGGTCGCGATGCCGCGCTTCAGCGACTCCGGGCTCATGTTGAAGGTGGCTTCATCGACATCGACGTAAACAGGCGTCGCGCCGGTGCGCGCCACCGGCGACGCGGTTGCGATGAAGGTGAAGGACGGGCACAGCACGGCATCGCCGGGGCCGACATTTTTCGCCATCATGACCATCAGGATCGCATCGGTGCCGCTGGCGCAGCCGATCACGTGCTTGGCGCCGCTATAGGCCGCAAGCTGCTTCTCGAGCTCGGCGACTTCAGGACCATTGACGAACTGGCAATGGTCGAGGACGCGCTTGACGGCGGCATCGAGCGAGGCGCCGAGCCGGCGGCGCTGCGAGGCGACGTCGACGAAGGGAATGGGTTCGGAACGCAGATGCTGGTTCATGGCGCCTTGCGGGTTTTGAGCGGTCGACATGGAGAAGAGATCAGCCCGCGACGCGGCGCGGACCCTTGCGGGCGGACGACGTGGCTGCGGGCCGGGACGGTGTTTCCAGGCACTGCGTGGCGATCTCGAGACTGGCGACGCCCTCGTCGCCGGTGACCGCCGGCGTCTCGCCGTTGCGGACGGCCTTCAGGAACGCGATCAACTCGGCGCGGAGCGGCTCGTCGTGGCCGACCGGCAGATGCCGCATCGAATAGCTGCCGTCCGGCTTGAAGCCGAAGCACTCGGTGACCTGGCGCGTCAACAGATCGCCCATCACGTATTTGCCGCGCGTCGCGACCGTGACGCTGCGCGCCTTGAACGGCGTCAGCCAGTTGGTGTTGATGTGCGCGAGCACGCCGTTGGCGGTGCGGAACTGCAAGAGCGCGATGTCCTCGCGCTCGGCGACCGCGCTCGACAATTGCGGCTGCACCTCGACGATGTCGGATTCGGTGAACCAGCGGATCAGATCGATGTCGTGCACGGCGAGGTCGATGACGACGCCGACATTGGACATGCGCGGCGGGAACGGGCCGACGCGGGTGATCGCGATGGAGAGAATATCTTCGCCTGCGATCGCCTGCTTGACGGCGGCAACCGCCGGATTGAAGCGCTCGACATGGCCGATCATCAGCGTCACGCCGGCCTTTTGCGCGGCGGCGACGATCTCGCGACCTTCCGCGACCGTGGAGGCGATCGGCTTCTCCACCAGCACATGAACGTTCCTGGCGATGCAGGCGAGCGCGACCTCGTGATGCAGATGGGTCGGCGCGGCGATGGTGACGGCGTCGACGCCTTCGGCGAGGAGCTGGTCGAGCGTCTCGAAACCCTGGCAGCTGGCAAGCTCGGTGGTGCGGGTCAGATGCGCTGGCGACGGATCGACCACACCGACGAGGCTGACGCCTGGAAGACCCGCGAGCACGCGCGCATGGTTGCTGCCCATCACGCCCGCGCCAACGACGCCAACGCGCAAGCCGGCCTTTGCCGGTGCAAACCCTTTGGAACTCATCTGAGTAAACCCCGATTCAACGCAAATCCCCGGGCCGCTTCTAGCACGGGCGCCACATTTGTGGCGAATGTCAGCCGAATTGACCGGACACGATTTGATTCAAAAAGTTACACGTTCCCCGGGCCTTAGCGCCAAAAGCTTGCGCCTTCCGGCCCGGGTCGCGTGATTCGGAGCTTGCTGGTTACGACCTTTGATAGTCGTCTTCAATCCGGATGATGTCGTCTTCCCCGAGATAGCTTCCGGTCTGGACCTCGATGAGTTCCAGCATGATCTTGCCGGGATTCTCCATCCGATGCACCGCGCCCATCGGGATGTAGATGGACTCGTTCTCGTGCACCGTCTTGACGGTCTCGTTGACGGTCACCCGGGCGGCGCCGCGGACGACGATCCAGTGCTCGGCGCGATGATGATGCTTCTGCAGCGACAGCCGCCCGCCCGGCTTGACCACGATGCGCTTGACCTGGTGGCGCTCGCCATTGTCGACGGACTGGTAGCTGCCCCAGGGCCGGTGCACCTTGAGATGCTCCTCAGTGACCTTCGGTGCGACCGCCTTCAGCTTGGTCACGAGGCGCTTCAGGCCGTTGGCATCCTTCTGGCGCGAGACCAGCACCGCATCCGCGGTGGCGACCACAACGAGATCGTCGACGCCTTCGAGCGCGACCAGCGCTGCATCTGTGGTGACGTTGCAGTTGCGCGAGTCTTCGAACACCGCGCTGCCGTGCGAAGCATTGCCTTGCGCGTCCTTCTCCGACAACTCCCACACCGCGTGCCAGGAGCCGACGTCGGACCAGCCGCAGGACACCGGCACGACCGCTGCGCGCGAGGTCTTCTCCATCACCGCATAGTCGATCGAGATCGCCTTCGCCGCGCCGAACGCCTCGGGCTCCAGCGTCACGAAGCCGAGATCGCGGCCGGCATTGCTCACCGCATTGGAGATCGCCTCGACGCTCGCCGCGTCGACCCTGCGGTATTCGTCGAGCAGGACAGTGGCCGGGAACATGAAGTTGCCGCTGTTCCAGAGATAGCCCGAACTGAGGTAGTCGGCCGCCTTCACGGCATCAGGCTTTTCGACGAAGCGCGCGACGGCGTGCACCTCGCCGGAGATCACCTCGCCCGGGCTGATATAGCCGTATTCAGTCGCCGGCCGCTCCGGCTTGACGCCGAAGGTGACGATGCGCCCGGCGCTCGCGGCGGTGAGGCCCTCGCGGCACGCCGCGACGAAGACGGCATTGTCCTGCACCACGTGGTCGGCGGCGAGCGCGAGCACGATCGCGTCACTGGCGCGGTTCTGCGCGAACACCGCGCCCGCAGCGATCGCGGGACCGGAATCGCGCCGCATCGGCTCGAGGATCACGTCGGCCTCGATGCCGATCTCGGCGAGCTGCTCCAGCACCATGAAGCGATAGGACGCATTGGTGATGACGATCGGACGATCGAACAGCGAGGCATCCGACACGCGCAGCAGCGTGTCCTGGAAGGTCGAGCGCGTGCCGAACAGCGGCAGGAACTGTTTTGGGCGCACCTCGCGCGAAGCCGGCCACAGCCGCGTGCCGGCACCGCCGCACATGATCAGGGGGATAATGCGTTTGTCCATCGTCATTTCAAACCTTGAAGTAGTCCCGATACCAGGTGACAAAATTGCGGACCCCGAGCGCGATCGGCGTTGACGGTGCAAAGCCGGTGTCGCGCGTCAGATCCTCGACATCCGCGAACGTTTCCAAGACGTCTCCCGGCTGCATCGGCAGCAATTCTTTGATTGCCGTCCGACCCAGCTCCTGCTCCAGAAGCCCGACGACATGCATCAGCTCTTCCGGATGGTGGTTGCCGACATTGTAGACCTTAGACGGCGCATTTGCGGCAGCCGGGTCATCCGCGGGCACCCGGTCGATGAGCTTGGATACTACACGGGTGACGTCGTCAATATAGGTGAAGTCGCGACGCATTTTGCCATGGTTAAAGAGCCGGATCGGACGCTCCGCCAAGATGGCGTTCACGAACAGAAACAGGGCCATGTCGGGCCGGCCCCACGGGCCGTAGATGGTGAAGAAGCGCAGGCCCGTGACCGGCAGCCGGTAGAGATGGCTGTAGGACTGCGCCATCAATTCGTTCGCCTTCTTGGTCGCGGCATAGAAGCTCACGGGATGGTCGGTCCGGTCCTGCACAGCAAATGGCAGTTTAGTGTTGGCGCCATAAACGGAGGATGACGAGGCGTAGACGAGATGACGACAAGAATTGTTGCGGCAGCCCTCCAGCACGTTGAGAAAGCCCTGGAGATTGGAATCGGCGTAAGTGTGCGGATGGTCGATCGAGTAGCGCACGCCGGCCTGGGCCGCGAGATGCACGACTTTGTCAAATCGATGTCGCGCGAACAGCGCCGCGATGGTCTCGCGGTCGGCGAGATCGGCCTCGACGAAGGTGAAGCGGGAATCGCTCCGAAGCAGCGCCAAGCGCGCCTGTTTCAGCGCCGGATCGTAATAGCTGTTGAGATTGTCGAGCCCGACCACGGGCCGGCCCTCGGCCAGCAGCTGCCGGGCGACGTGAAAGCCGATGAACCCGGCGGCTCCCGTGACCAAAATCGCCTGATCCGTCATCCTGTTCCCAAGCGATCTGTTGCCACGCGGTCCCCAAGCCGGCCCCGCGGCGCCTCTTTAGCCGCGGTATCGAGGCCGTCGCAATAGCCCCGCGGCTATTCATCACCGCTCCAGATAAGCGCTATTGCAAGATCGGCGCCAAAACCATACCAAAGCGGCCGAATTCGACGCCTCGCGTCGGGTTGCCTCAAATCTTCGCAAACCCTGTTCATGCGGGCGAGATGCGCCGAATCCTGCTGTCGACGGCCAAAATCCTGATTTCCGGAGCGCTGCTCTACCTGGCGCTGCGCAAGGTCGATCTGTCCGAACTGTTTTCGCGCCTCACCGCGACCAGCCTGCTCTGGATCGCCGTGGCGATCGCGGTCACGTTCCTGCAAATCTTCGTCGGCGTGGTCCGCTGGCGCGAGATCAGCGCCGAATGCGGCGCGCCGCTCGAGCTCGGCCGCGCCATGCGCTACAACGTGATCGGCGCGTTCTTCAACCAGACGCTGCCCTCCGCGATCGGCGGCGATGCGGTCCGGCTGTGGCTGGTCGCGCGCGCCGGCGCCGGATGGCGCGCGGCCACCTACTCGATCTTCGTCGACCGCGCGATCGGCCTCGTCGCGCTGGCGATCGTCGTCGTCGCGAGCCTGCCCTGGAGCTACGAGCTCATCACCGATCCGCACGGACGCTCGGCGCTGCTGCTCGTCGATTTCGCCGCGCTCGCGGGCGGCGTCGGTTTCCTGATCTTCGGCGCGCTGAAATGGTCGTGGCTGAAGACCTGGTGGGCCACCCATCACATCCACGCCTGCGCCGTGATTGCCAACCGCGTGATCTTCAACGCCAAGCGCGGACCGATCGTCGCAATTCTGTCGCTTCTCGTTCACGTGCTCGCCGTCGTCATTGCGTGGTGCGTGGTGCAGTCGATCGCCGCACCCGTCAGCTTCGGCCAGACATTCCTCCTCATTCCGCCGATCATGCTAATCACCCTGATGCCGATCTCGATCGCCGGCTGGGGCGTGCGCGAGGCGACGATGGGCCTGGCCTTCGGTTTCGCCGGGCTTTCCGCCAATGAAGGCGTCAACATCTCGCTGCTGTTCGGCGCCGTGCTCTTCATCGTTGGCGCGATCGGCGGCCTGGTCTGGATCCTCAGCGCGGAGAAGGCCGCGAAAGGGTCGGCGTCGCTCGGGGTACCGGAGTGACGATGTACGCCTCGAGTCCGGGCGTTGCAGCCGGGCTGGTGCTGTTCGCGCTTGCGCCGGCCGTGCTGGCTGCACCGATTTCGGCGTGCATCACCCGGTGGAGCATGCCGCTGCTGCAACGTTATGCGCTGGCGCGTCCAAACGCTCGGTCCTCGCATCGCATTCCGACGCCACAGGGCGCGGGTATCGCGGTTATCGCGGCGACCCTGCTGGTCGCGGCGCCCTGGGCCGCCTGGATCCATGGCGCGATTCCGCTGCCTCTGATCGGCTCCGCCCTGCTGATCGCACTGGTTGGGCTCGTCGACGACGTCAGGCCTCTGCCGGTCGTGCTCCGGCTCCTGTTGCAGGCGGGCGCTGTGGCCGCCGTCGTCTTCACGACACCGGAGGCGCTGCGGATCGTTCCGGCTCTGCCGCTTGCGGTTGAACGCACCCTCATTCTCATCGGCGGCGTCTGGTTCGTGAACCTCGTCAATTTCATGGACGGGCTCGACCTCATGACGGTGGCGGAGGTGGTCCCTGTAACGGCCACGCTCGGGTTGCTCGGATGGTGGGGTGACCTCTCTCCATCCGCCGCGCTGATCGCCACGGCGCTGTGCGGCGCCATGCTCGGCTTTGCGCCGTTCAACCGTCCGGTCGCAAAAGTGTTTTTGGGCGACGTCGGCAGCCTGCCGATCGGACTCTTGCTCGGCTGGTGCCTGCTGGAGCTCGCCTGGCAAGGGCAGCCCGCCGCGGCACTGCTGCTGCCGGCCTATTACCTCGTGGATTCCACCGTCACGTTGTTTCGGCGCATCGCGCGGCGCGAACAATTCTGGTCGGCACACCGCTCGCACTTCTACCAGCGTGCCACCGACAACGGCTTCACGGTCCGCCGCGTGATCGGCGACGTGTTCGCGCTCAATCTATTGCTGGCTGTGCTTGCCATCGTCACCATTCGCGCGAGCTCGACCTCGGTCACATGGCTCGCGCTCGGCGCGGGCGCGATCGCGATCGGATTCGTCCTGCGCCGCTTCTCCCGCCCTCAGGCGTCCTGAGCCGACAGTGCGAGCCGCAGGCCCTCGTCGAGGGAGACCTGCGGCTGCCAGCCGGTCGCCATTGCCTTGGCGAGGTTGAGCTCGAGCGAGCCGATCAGGCTGTCATGAGTATCCTGCCGGCCCATCACGCTGAGCAGCGTTGAGAGCAGGTCCGGCGGCATGCCGAACAGCCGCGGGGTCTTGCCGGCAGCCTTTGCCAGCCGCTCGATGAATTCGGGCGTCGAGACCTGTTCCGTGTCGGCGACCAGGAAGATCTCGAAATTGCTCGTGGGATCGGGGTGAGCCAGCCGGCGCAGGATGAACGACGACAGATTCTGCACGGCCAGGAACGCGCGCTGATTGCGGATCGCGCCAAAGGGCAGCGGCAGTCCCAGATTCACCGCACGCGTCAGCAGCGCGAAATTGCCCTTGGCGCCCGCGCCATAGACCAGTGGCGGCCTGATCACCGAGATCTTCATGTCGCTGTCGCGCGCCAGCGTCCTCAAGCCCGCCTCGGCGGCGGCCTTGGACATGCCGTAGAGGCCACGCGGCGTGAGGATGTCCTCTTCGCTGAACGGCGCGCGGCCATCATTGCTGCGGCCGTGCACGAGAACGGTGCTGACGAAGATGAACTGGCGAACGCCCGCCGTTGCCGCGGAGCGCGCCAGGTGCAGCGTGCCGGCGATGTTGACGTTGCGGTAGAGCTGGACCGCGTGCTCCTCGTGCTTGTGATGCACGCGCGCGGCGAGATGGACCACGGCGTCGACGCCTTCGAGCGCCGCCTCCCAATCGGTATCGGGCCCGATCGATCCGATCACGACCTCGTCCTCGATTCCCTCCGGGCTGCGCACCGCGCGGCGGACCGACCATCCCTCGCGCGCGAGCTCAGGCGCGACGTCACGGCCGACGAAGCCGCTCGCCCCTGTCACCAGCACGACCGGTTTCCGCTCGCTCATCGTTGCTCCGCCAGATCAGGGTTGCGCAACAATTCGTCGATGAGCCCGGCATAGGCGTTCATCGCGATCGTCCGGTCGAATCTCGCTGCCGCCTTCACCGCGCGTTCGGCCATGGCGGCGGCGTCGCAGCGGGATGCCGCGCGGATTGCGTCGGCGAGCTGATCGGCACGGCCCGGCGTCACGACCCAGCCGAGCCCGTTCTCCACCACCGTCAACGCAGCCTCGGCCTCCGGCTCGGAGACCAGCGCCACGGGACGGCCGACCGCCAGCAGATTGTAGAACCGGCTCGGCACCGACACCCCCGCCACGTCCTTCCGGTACGGAATGATCCAGAGATTGGCTGCCGCCAGGAACGCCTCGAGCTCGGCATCCGCGACCCGCGCCACGAAGGACACATTGGGCAAATTCGCTTCGGCCTGCAACTGCTTCAGCCGCTTGAAGCCGATACCCCAGCCGGACAGCAGGAAGTGGATGTCCGGCTCGTCTTTCAAAAGGCGTGCCGCCTCGAACACGATCTCCGGATCATGGGTGAAGCCGAGATTGCCCGACAGGCCGACAATGAATCGCGCGGAAAGCGATTTGCGGAACGGATTGTCCTGCGCCAGGGGACGTGCCGCGGGTACGAGCGTCGCCCAGTTCGGGATGAAGCGGATCTTGTTCCGCGTCATGCCGGAATAGCTCAAGAGCGGCCGCTCCGCATCGCGGCCGATGGTGATGACGGCATTGAGCGCGCGGAACATCAGGCTGTTGGCCGCGCGCATCGTTCGCGTCACCAACGAGCCGGGCTTCAGGATTTCCGCCATCACGAGAACATCGGGGAAGAGGTCGTGCATGATCAGCGCCGAGCGCGCGCCCTTGCATCTTGCCGCGGCCGCGACCGCGTAAGGCAGCATGAACGGCGCGGTGACGGTGACCACGACGTCACCTGACTTAAGCTCCCGGATCAGCGCGAAGAATGTGCGCGCCGCGAACAGCAGCTCGGACAATCCACGTCGCACCAGCGCCGCCTTTCCCGCCATCCGGTTCTTGATGGCAATTACGCGCGGCTTGCCCGGGCCGGTTTGCGAGGCCGGCAATTCGCCGGGCGAGCCCGACAGCACGATGACCTCGTGGTCGACGGCGACGCGGCAGGCGATCTCTGCCATGATCGCGGCGGTCGTGCTCGGATCAGGCGGATAGTGCTGGCTCGCGACGACGATCTTGCCTTGAGACTGCATGGTCAGGCCGCGGTCGACCCGAATTCCGGAACCGCATCCTTCAGGATGGTCTTGATCGTGGCCCGATCGTCCCGCGCGATCGCCTGCTCCAGCGCCGCGATCCATTTGCGCAGCGTCTGCATCGGCGGCTCGTTCGGCTGCGCGGCCATGATGCCGGCGACACCGATCTCGCGGGTCGGCTCCTCGGAGGCGAACAGGATCTCGTGCAGGCGCTCGCCCGGCCGCATGCCGGTGAACACGATCTCGATGTCGTAGCCGGGCTGGAGGCCCGAGAGGCGGATCATGCGCTCGGCGAGATCGACGATCTTCACCGGCTGGCCCATGTTGAGCACGTAGACCGAGACGTCGGGACGCTGCGTTCCGAGCGCATGCGTTGCCGCCGTGATGACGAGATCGCAGGCCTCGCGGATGGTCATGAAGTAGCGGACCATGTCGGGATGCGTCACCGTCACGGGGCCGCCGGCCTCGATCTGGGCCTTGAACTTCGGCACCACCGAGCCGTTCGACGCCAGCACGTTGCCGAACCGGACCGAGATCAACCGCATCGGCGGCCTGGCACTGCCGCTAGCTGCGGCAAGATCGTGGTCCAGCGCCTGGCAGTACATCTCGGCGAAGCGCTTGGTGAGGCCGAGCATCGACACCGGCTCGATCGCCTTGTCGGTCGAGATCATCACCATGGCTTCGGCGCCGGCGCCGTGCGCCGCATCGGCAACGTTGATCGAGCCGAAGATGTTGGTCTTGACGCCCTCGCTCCAGTCGCGCTCCAGGATCGGCACGTGCTTGAGCGCGGCGGCATGGAACACGATGTCCGGCTTGAACTCCGCCATCAGGCGGATGATGCGCTCGCGGTCGCGGATGTCGGCGATTCGCCCTTCGATCGCGGCCGCCGCGGCGTGCGCAGCGAGCGCTTCCGTGACCGCATAGAGCGCCGGCTCGGAATTTTCCACGATCAGGAGGCGCGCGGCGCCGAAGACGACGACGCGCTCGCAGATCTCGGACCCGATCGATCCGCCGCCGCCGGTGACGATGACAGCCTTGCCCTTGATCAGCGCTTCGAGCCGCGCATAGTCGATCTTTTCGCTCGGCCGCAGCAGGAGATCCTCGACCGCGACGGCCGTGAGGCGCGGCGCGTCGCCGCTCTCCAGCGAGGGCATGCGGTTGACGATCACGCCCAGCTTGCGCGCGCGCATCAGGATCGATTCCGGATGAGCATCCGGCTCGAACGCGGACGGCGTCATCACCAGGCGTGCGATCGGCTTGTCGCGTTTGGCGAAGTCGCCGACGACGTCCTCGATGTCGTCGAAGTCGCCCAGCACCGGCACGTTGCGGATGAACTGGCCGCGATCGGATCTCGACGGCGACAGCACGCCCACCGGCCAGATGCGCTTGATCGCCCCGCTCTCGATGCCGCGCAGCAGCACCTCGGCATCCGCGGCGCGGCCGATCAGCAGCGTCGGCGCGGCATCCTCGCCCCTCGCATGCCGCCGCACCCGCGTATAGCGGAAATAGCGATAGGCCATGCGCAACGCGCTGAGGGAGGCGATCTCGAGGAACCAGTAGAGGACGATCGTCACCTTGCCGAGGAAGAAGGCGCCGCGGACGTTGGGGGCGACGAAGATGTAGTCGAGCGCCAGGAGGGCAACCGTCAGCACGGTCGCGACCCGGATGATGTTCAGCGCGTCAGGCAGCGAGATGAAGCGCCATTTCGTCGTGGTCAGGTTGAAGACGAAGAACACGACCACGCTGAAGGCGAGGAAGTAGGGCAGGATCTGGAACAGCAGCGGCAAGCGATCGAAGAAGCCGTCGCCGCCCTCGAAACGCAGGTAGAAGGCTGCGAACAGCGCCGCCGTGGTCGCCAGCAGGTCGTGGAGCGCGATCAGGAAATTGCGCAAGGTGAGATGCGAAAGACGCGTCATCCGCCGACCGATGAAATCCCAGTTAGATGCAACCTGACCGCGCTGATAGCCCATCTCGACAAGACTTGCCAGTACAAGACTTGCCAGCCGCGGCCGTTCAGGAACCAGCTTCCCCCACCTTCGCATCGACGCGTCTGGCCCGGATCACCATGCCGCCGGCAACGCCGACGCCGATGACATACATCCAGCCCTCGTGGAAGTCGAACAGATGGGAGTTGAACAGCGAGGTGAAGACGTTCTGCACCACGACCAGCAGGCCAACCCAATGGGCCAGCCCATCGCCGCGGAACAACAGGAGATGCAGGATCCAGGTCGCGTAGAGAACGGCGATGCCGATGACGCCCCATTGCACGGCGACATTGAGCGTCTGGTTATGCGGATTGCCGATCACCTCGGCGGAGGCCTGGTAGCCGCTGCCGGTCTTGACCTGCTCGAACAACCCACGCGTCGAGCCGGTGCCGTGCCCCTTGATCGGCGCCTCCGCGAAGAAGCCGAGCGATTTCCGCCAGAATTCGAGCCGCAGGCCCAGCGAGGTCGGCTCGCCCTTTTCGACATAGCGCGTGTAGTCGCTGGCGAAGGTGTCCGCGGTCTTGCGCAATTGCGGCGAGGCCTGCCAGGCGAGAGCGGCGCCGGCGAGCAGAGCGGCCGAGATGATCGCGATGCTGCGCCAGCGCAGGTGCAGCAGTGCGAACACGCCGAACATGATCGGAACGGTGACCAGCGCGGTGCGCGACACCACCACGAAGGCCATGTTGACGAAGAAGCTCAGAGCCAGCGCGATCAATAGTCCCGCGAACCAATAGCGCTTCTCGCGCAGCAGCATCACGATGGGATAGGCGAGCGCGACCGCGCACAGCGCGAATTCCTGGCTCTGGTCGATGTAGTTCTTGACGAAGATGCCGCGCTCGAGGTGATCGGGCTTGAGCGTCAGGTTGGGATAGAAGGCCACCAGCCACGACATCACCGAGAGCAGCGCGCAGGACACCAGGAACGCGATGAACATCCAGTGCCCGCGCGACGAGCGCTCGAAATGATAGAGGAAGACCGGCAGCACGAGCAACTTGACGGTCGGGTTGACCGCATAGACGCGCGCGCCCCAGGCCGCATCCGACCACAGCGTGCCCACCAGCGCGAGCAGGACCAGCGCGATCGGCGCGGCCGCGATGGGGCGCTTCAGCGATTGCAGGAATGCGCGGACGTCGAGAAACGGCACCATGCAGACTAGGAACAGAGCGTTGAAGATCGCCGCGAGCGAGGTCGACCAGGGCAGCGAGGCCACGGTCAGGATCGCGAACAGGTCGGCCGTCTCGCACCACGCCGCCGGGCTGCGAAAGCGCCGCCACAGCATCTGGGCGGTCGTCTCCCGGGCGAGCGTCGTCGCTTGGTCCGTCACTTGCCCCCTCCCCGCGCGCGATGGACCAGCGCGGTCGTGCTGAAGCCCTGGAGGATGTCGACCAGCACGACGATTCCGCCGGCGGCCTCGACGACCTCGTGGCCAACCACCTGCTCGCGGGTGTAGTCGCCCCCCTTCACCAGCGCGCTCGGCTTGATCCGGGTGATCAAATCGATCGGCGTATCCTCCTCGAAGATGACGACGAGATCGACGGCTTCGAGCGCCGCGAGCACTTCCGCACGCGCCCGCTCGTCCTGAACCGGACGATCGGCGCCCTTCAGCCGCCGCACCGAGGCATCGCTGTTGAGGCCGACGATCAGGCGATCGCAGGCTCTGCGCGCCGCGGTCAACACCTTGACGTGGCCGGGATGCAGGATGTCGAAGCAGCCATTGGTGAAGCCGACGCGCAGGTCCTGCCGGCGCCATTCCGCGAGCTGTGCGTCGAGCGTATCAGGCTCGAGCACGATCTTCTCCTCGGCCGCGAGATAAGCATGCGGAAGGATCTTCCGCCGCAGCTCGGCCGCGCTCACGCTGGCCGTGCCTTGCTTGCCGACGGCGACGGCAGCGGCCGCATTGGCCATCCGCAAGGCCGTGTCCCAGTCCGCACCCGCCGCGAGCGACACCGCAAGCGCCGCGGCGACGGTGTCACCGGCGCCGGAGACGTCGCGCACCTTCACGGGGACAGCCGGAACGTGAACGGCTTCGCCATTGCGCGGCACCAGCGTCATGCCGTGCTCGCCCTGCGTGACCAGGATCGCCTCGCAATCGGCGAGCCGCATCACGTCCTCGCTGGCATCGACGATGCTCTGCGGCGTGTCGGCGCGGCTGCGGGTCGCCTCCGAAAATTCCTTGCGATTGGGCGTGAGCAGCGTGGCGCCGCGATAGATCGCCCAGTTCAGGCTCTTGGGATCGACGATCACGGGCTTGCCTAGCGTTCGCGCGGCGTCGATGGTGTGGCGGATCACGCGCGCGGTCAGCACGCCCTTGGCGTAGTCGGAGAGCAGCACGATGTCGGCGCGCGCGATCTGCGGCAGGATTGCGTCGATCAGCCTGGTCTCGATGTCGTCGGAGGCAGGCACCGCCTGCTCCCAATCCGCGCGCAGCATGTGCGTGGAAAAATGCTCGGAGACGAAGCGGACTTTTCGCGTGGTCGGCCGCGACGGATCGCACACCAGCGCGCTTTCGATGCCGGCATGCTCCGCAAGTGCCGCTTCGAGCCGCTTGCCCGCATCGTCCTCGCCGACGAGGCCGACGAAGATGCAGCGCGCCCCGAGGGAGGCGATATTGCGCGCGACATTGCCGGCGCCGCCGATATGGATCTCGCTGCGCTGGGCGGCGATCACAGGCGCCGGCGCTTCCGGAGAGATCCGCGACACCTCGCCATAGACGAACTCGTCCAGCATGATGTCGCCGATGCACAGCACCGTACGGTCTGCGATGGCTTGCGCGAGAGCGTCGAAATCGAGAATGGGGGTCGGCATGGTCCTTGAAGCCTCAGCGGAAGCGGTCTGGCCGGTCGAGATAATCGCCGACATAGGCTTTCACCGCATCCTCGAGCGTCGTGAAGCCGCCGTTATAGCCGGCGCGGTGCAGGCGATCGACCTCGCTCTGGGTGAAGTATTGATAGCTGCCGCGGATCTGCTCGGGCATGTCGACATATTCGATGTTGGGCCTGGTGCCGAGCGCGGCATAGGCAGCGAGCATCAGATCCCTGAAGCTGCGCGCCTTGCCGGTGCCGACGTTGAAGAGACCGGACACCGACGGCGTCGCAAGCAGCCACATGACGACGCGGACGACGTCGTCGACATAGATGAAATCGCGGCGCTGATCGCCGTCGGCGATGCCCTCGCGGTGCGACTTGAACAATTGCACGACACGGCCCGCCCTCACATCATCGAAGCGGCGCGCCAGCACGCTCATCATGGAGCCCTTGTGGTATTCGTTGGGGCCGAACACGTTGAAGAATTTCAGGCCGGCCCATTGCGGCGGCAGCTTCTCGCCGCGCGCGACGCGCTCGGCGACCGTGAGATCGAACAGGTGCTTGCTCCAGCCGTAGAGATTCATCGGCCGCAGCTTCTTCAATGCCGACAGCGAGGCGTCGTCGTCAAAACCGTCGGCACCATCGCCATAGGTCGCGGCCGACGAGGCGTAGATGAACGGCACCGCATCCGCCGTGCACCAGTCCAGCAGACGCATCGACAGGCGAAAATTGGTCTCGATCACGAGGTCGCCGTCGGTCGCGGTGGTCTCGGAAATCGCCCCGAGATGGATCACGGCGTCGAGCTTGCGGCCCTTCAGCCAGTCGAGCAGCTCGGCCGGCGGGACGATATCCACAAGCTGGCGCTTGGCGAGGTTTCGCCACTTGCCCTCAGTCCCGAGGAGATCGCAGACGACGACATCGCTGCGACCGGTCTCGTTCAGCGCGGCGACGACATTCGATCCGATAAAACCGGCCCCACCGGTCACCAGCAACATTCCACCTACCCTGCCAGGTTTTGCCCTGCCCGATTTTCACGGCCCGGTCCTGCCCTAGCGCATGATCCGCCAAAGTGTAAGCGGTTTTGGGATCGGCGCTGTCCCGGCTTTACCTGCAGGTCCGGAGCGGGTAACCGAACCGCCACATCAGCACGTTCCCGGTCCTATTAACCAATGAACCAAGATTCGCAATTTGGTCGAGATGCAGATCGGAGCGACACACGCCCGATCCTGATCGTCCCCTATATGTGGATCGGCGATTTCGTCCGGAATCACACCGTTGTCCGGGTCCTGAACGAACGCTGGCCCAACCGGCCGGTCGATCTCCTCACCACCTCCCTCTGCGCCCCCCTGGTCGACTACATGCCCGGCGTGCGCGATGGCATCGTGTGGGACCTGCCGCGCAGCCGGCTCGCCGTGGGTCGCCAGTTCGGCCTGGCGAAGCTCCTGCGCGAGCGGAATTACGGGACAGCTCTGGTGCTGCCCCGGACCTGGAAGGCGGCCATCGCGCCCGCCCTGGCCGGGATTCCGGAAAGGGTCGGCTTCGTCGGCGAGTTCCGGTTCGGCCTGCTCAACCGCTGGCGCTGGGGCGAGAAGAAGCTACCCCGCTTCATCGACAAGAACGCCGCCCTGGCCCAGCCCGATGGCGCCCCCCTGCCCCCGGAATGGCCGGTGCCGCAATTGCGGGTCCCGGCCGAGGACATCGTCCGCTGGCGGCAGGCCAATGGCCTCAGCGCCGGGGCGGCGGTCGCGCTGGCTCCCGGCTCAGTCGGCGTCTCAAAGCGCTGGACCTACTATCCGGAGGCTGCCCGCCTGCTGGCCGAGCGCGGCCTGGAGGTCTGGGTGGTCGGCGGCCCCGCCGAAAAGGGCCTCGCCCAGGAGATCGTCGCCGCCGGCGGCCCAGGCGTGCGGGACCTCACCGGCACCGATCTGCGCAACGGCGTCCTTGCCATGGCCGCGGCCGGCGTCGCCATCTCCAACGATTCCGGCCTGATGCACATCGCAGCCGCGCTCGGCACGCCCACCATGGGCATTTTCGGCCCGACCAGCCCCTATCTCTGGGCTCCCCTCAACGGCCTCGCCGCGACCGTGGTCCAGGACAAGAGCGTGCTCTCATGCCAGCCCTGCCAGAGCACTATCTGCAAGATGAACGACCACCGCTGCATGCGGGATATCGCGGCTTCCGAGGTCGTGGCGATCGCGCAGCGGGTGCTCGGAGTGTGAACTCATTGACGCCATGCGTTGGTCGGGCAACTGGCAGCGAATCCAACAGCAGGTCTTTCCGTCCGCCAGCTTTAGTCAGTGACGTTGTCAGTTCATTCGCGGGATAAGGCTGCGTCGCTGCCGCTTGTGAAGGCTGAACCAAGATCACGTCGACAAAGACGAATCGTCATCGAGATTCGAACAAGAGGTTCGCTCCTCAAACGTCGCTCGATACATGCCTCTTGGACATTTTACACAGTTATGGAGGTAGCCCCATGCCGATCGTTCAATTCACTCGCTTCAAGACCGACAAGCCCGAGGAAATGATCAAGATCGTCAGGCAGGCGAAGAAAATCTTTGAGAAACACGGCGCCGAATTTCTTCGGCTCTCCCGCTTCCACACTGGCCAGTGGGCAGGAGAGTTGCTGGTTGCGACGCGCTATTCCAATTGGGAAGTTTACGGCAAAGTGCAGGAAGCCGTGGCAAACGACCCGGAGTTCGCGCAAGTGCAGGCTGACGGAATGAAGATTTCCCAACTACAGGGCCGCAACATCGCCGTTAGCATCGATCTCTAGCTGGGGCGCCGCCCCGCAAGCCACTCAAGCGCGGAGGCCGCCGGACAAATGCGGCGGCCTTTCCAGCTCTGACAGATCGCACTCGTCATCACGCTACGCTGCGCTTTGCCTCAAGCAGACGAGCGCTCTGCAGAGCCTATTGACTTAGATCAACAACAGCTTCGCCAGTTCGCCGCACCCAAATACTGCTCAAGACCGATACGAAGGCGCGTCTTGCTGCGCCCCCATCGGCGTCGAAGAGGCTGATTTGGCAGTATTGACCATTTAGTCGGAGAGTTTCATGAGGACCTTCAATCCTTTGGTGACGTTGGTACTTCTCGTGACGCAATCGGCCTCGATTCAGGCTGCGGATTTGAACGGAGCTTGGACAATCGACGCCTCGGCCTGTGGCCAAATATTCACCAAAGAGAACAACAGGCTTGCCTTCAAGAAAGATGCTGATCTCCACGCGGGCGGTTTAATCGTCCAGGGAAGGCAAGTCACCGGCACATTTGAAAAATGCACGGTCAAATCGTTGCGCGATGACGGGCCGAATATGCGAATAATCGCGTCGTGCTCGGACGGCGTCTCGATTTCAGACGTCGCATTCGACCTGACATTCTCCGGAGAGAATAATATCACACTCAGCTCCAAGGAGCCGGTGCCAGTGCAAATGCCGTATGTGCGCTGCCCAATGTGAAGTCGACCGCGACGGTTTGAAGGAACCTGGATGGATGATCCGGGTATCGCAACTGCGGCCGATGATGACATCGTGCCGCTGTTTTGCCCGACGTGTCAAACGGCCTCGTAAAATCCGCAACGCATCGCACCGGCCGTCAACCCGTTGATTCCGCTGGCACCGGCTACTTTGCATGGGGTTGTTTTCGAGATTTTTGTTTGCGGTCGCGAAAGCGGCAGTTCAGAGCAGCGGTCGATAAACGTCGCCGATCCGCGCCGCTTCGGCATCGAGGCTGAACTTCGCCAGCACCCGTGCCCGCCCCCGCGCGCCCATGGCGAGCGCGGCGTCCGGGTCGCGCATCAGCGGTTCGAGCGCGGCGGCCAACGCATCAGCGTCACCAGTCGGGATCAGCACACCTGTCGAGCCGTCCTCGACCACGAGCGCGGCCGCACCGGCGCGCGTGGCGACGAGCGCGCTGCCGGCCGCCATCGCCTCGATCAGCGTCAAACCAAAACCTTCGTTGCGCGAGGTGAAGGCGTAGATCGTCAGCCGCTGGTACCAGCGCTGCACCGCTTCGATCGGCAGTTCACCGGTGATGACGATGCGCGACTGCAGGCCGGCGGCCTCGATCCGTTTCTTCAGATCGTTCGCAAAGGGAGTCTGCTCCGGCGTGACCTGTCCGACGATGACTGCGGTGAAATCCGGATAGCGCGGCAGCAGCCCGCACATCGCATCGACGAACACATCCGTGCCCTTCTGCGCGCGCACACGACCGAAGCAGCCGATCGCATAGCGGCCCGGCAGCGCGGCTTCCGCGAAGGCCACGGCGCGATCTGGCGGCGGCGCATAGACATCAGTGTCGACGCCATGCGGGATCACCGTCGCCTTCACCTTCAGGAACGAGGCCGAGATGTCTGAAGTCGCGATGATCGCGTCCATGCGCCGGATCAGCCAGCGCGTGATCCAGCTGTGATGGCGCTGCGCTGCCGACGTGAACACGAGTTTCAATGGCCAGCCGAGCGCGCGCAGGAGCACGCCCGCGATCATCTCGTTGTTGCGCCGCGCATGCCAGATCAATGGCGTCTTGCGGCCCCATAGCCTGAGGAAATCGGCAGCGCTCAGTCGCGAAATCCCCTCCGGCGCGTCCGAGCCGAACCACGCCGCGCGATAGAGCTTTGCCAGCCGTGGCGCCACCATCCGGTTGGTCGCGGTGACCCCGGAATAGCGCCTGTGCAGATTTGGCACGATCACTTCGAGATCGCCGGGGGAATTCGCCACGTCATGCTCCGTTACGGAAGCCCCCTATACGCAACATTAAGCATAGTGACCAGTTCAGGGCTGCCGAAACCCCCTCTTCACCGCGCAAACGTTAACGTGGCGCGTTGATCGAAGACGGGTGAGATCATGACTGTGCTAGTCACCGGCGGCGCCGGCTATATCGGAAGTCACACGGTCCTGGCGCTGGCGGAAGCCGGCGAGGACGTCGTCGTGATCGACGATCTCTCCACCGGTTTCTCGGCCTATCTGCCCGAGGGCGTGCCGCTGTTCATTGGCGACGCCGGCGACGAGAACCTGGTCGAAGGCGTGATCGCCCAGCACAACATCGAGAGCATCATCCATTTCGCGGGCTCCGTCGTCGTGCCGGAGTCGATGCGCGATCCGCTCGGCTACTACCGCAACAACTTCATGACCGCGCGCAATTTGCTCAACGTCGCCGTCAAGCGCGGCATCAGCCGTTTCATCTTCTCCTCGACCGCGGCCGTCTACGGCAATCCGGACCTGGTACCGGTGCCCGAGCACGCGCCGACGCGGCCGCTGTCGCCCTACGGCTCGTCGAAGCTGATGACCGAGATCATGCTGCACGACGTCGCCGCCGCCTACGGCATGCAATACGTGACCTTGCGCTATTTCAACGTCGCCGGCGCCGATCCGCAGGCGCGCATCGGGCTGGCCACCGTCGGCGCCACGCATCTGCTCAAGATCGCGGTCGAGGCCGCGACCGGCCAGCGCGCCAAGATCGACGTGTTCGGCACCGACTATCCGACCCAGGACGGCAGCTGCATCCGCGACTTCATCCACGTCTCGGACCTCTCGCAGGCCCATCGCTCGGCACTCGCTTACCTGCGCAATGGCGGCGCCTCGACGACGCTGAATTGCGGCTATGGCCGCGGCTATTCGGTGCTGCAAACCATCGACGCGGTGCGCCGGGTTTCGGGGCGCAGCTTCGCCGTGCAATACGCCCCGCGCCGGCCCGGCGACATCATGACCATGGTTGCCGACACCAGCCGCATCCGCGGCCTGCTCGACTGGAAGCCGCAATACGACGACCTCGAGACCATTGCGGCCCACGCGCTGGCCTGGGAGGACAAGTTGTTCCGCGAGCGCCATGGCGAGCTCCGCCACGCCGTCTCGGCCTAGATTCCATCCCAGCGCAAGCCCTTAATTGGGCTTGAAAAGCGCGGCTTTAGCGGGCACAGAGGCCCTTCGATCCCTGACGCGCGGGCAGGCTTTTCCTTGCCCCGTCAATGGACACCGGATGGCCCAGTTTCCAAAGAAAATCACCGACGATCCCTATACGGCGGCAATCCTGATTCGCCGCCTGGTCACGGAACAGGGGATCATCTACTGGCGGCGTTACCTCGTCGCCTTCGCGCTGATGGCGCTTGCCGCCGGATCGACCGCGGGCGCGACCTACGTGCTCGGCCAGGTCATCAACCAAGCCTATGTCGACAAGAACATCCCGGGCATCGCGATGTTCTCGGGCATCACGGTGATCCTGCTGTTCATCAAGGGCGTGGCGACCTACGGCCACATGGTGATCCTGACCAAGATCTCCAACGCGATCCTCGCCACCAACCAGCGCCAGCTGTTCGCCAAGCTGATGCGCGAGAGCGTCGGCTTCTTCTCCGAACGGCATTCGTCGGAATTTTTGGCGCGGCTGACGGCCGGCGCCAAATCCATCACCGACGTGCTTAACATGCTGGTCAACGCTGTCGGACGCGACCTCATGATGCTGCTCGCGATGATCGGCGTGATGGTGTGGCAGGACCCGGTGATGTCGTTCATCGGCCTCGTCGTGGTGCCGCCGGCGATGCTGGTGCTGCGCAAGCTGGTCAAGCGCATCAAGGGCCTCGCCTTCAACCAGTTCACCGGCACCGCCGACATCTTGGAGACGATGCAGGAATCGCTCCAGGGCATCCGCACGGTGAAGGCATTCACGCTCGAAGACACGATGCAGAAGCGCATCGACGAGAACATCGCGATCGTCGAGCGCAACGCCAACAAGATGGCCCGCGTCGCCAACCGCTCCAACCCGCTGATGGAAATGCTCGGCGGCTTCGCGGTCGCCGGCTGCCTGCTCTACGGCGGCTACAGCGTGGTTGCGCTCAACGCCACGCCCGGCGCGTTCTTCTCCTTCATGACCGCGTTCCTGATGGCAACCGAGCCGGCCAAGCGGCTGGCGCGGCTCAACATCGACCTCAACAGCCAGCTCGTCGGCGCCCGCATGCTGCTCGAGGTCGTCGACAGCCCGGCGAGCGAACATTCCGACGACGACAAGCCGGCGCTGAAGCTGTCCGAAGCGAAGATCGAGCTGCGCGACGTCAGCTTCTCCTACCGGACCGGCGAGACCGTCCTCAACCGCATGTCCTTCGTTGCCGAGCCCGGAAAAGTCACCGCCCTGGTCGGCCCCTCCGGCGGCGGCAAATCGACCGTGCTGGGGCTGCTGCTGCGCTTCTACGAGGTGACGCAAGGCGACATCGTGATCGACGGCCAGTCGATCGGCGCGGTCTCGCGCAAATCGCTGCGCGCGCAGACCGCCTATGTCGGCCAGGACGTGTATCTGTTCCGCGACACCATCCGCAGCAACATCGCCTTCGGCAAGCCCGGCGCGACCGAAGAGCAAATCATTGATGCCGCGAAAGCCGCCTGCGCGCATGATTTCATCATGAGCTTCCCGCTCGGCTACGATACGCCGGTCGGCGAGCACGGCACGCAGCTTTCCGGTGGCCAGCGCCAGCGCATCGCGGTGGCGCGCGCGCTGATCAAGAACGCGCCGATCATCCTGTTGGACGAGGCCACCGCCGCGCTTGATTCCGAGTCCGAGCGGCAGGTGCAGGAGGCGATCGAGCATCTCTGCCAGAACCGCACCACCATCGTGATCGCGCACCGCCTGCACACCATCATGCACGCCGATGCGATCCTGGTGGTCGAGGGCGGCGAGATCGTCGAACAGGGCCGGCACGACGAATTGCTCCGCAGCTCCGGTCGCTACGCCTCGTTCTTCCGCCTGCAACATCACGACGCCGGCGCTCTGGCGCCGATCAGCGCAACCGCATAGAGTTCCTCATCAACCTCAAGAGCAGCGAGATCGCTCCATGAACGCCGCCTCCTACGTCATCCCGCTTCCGCCCCAGGCTTCGCTTCCCGTCGTCGGAGAGAGCGGCCGTTACCCGGTGCGCCGCATCTGGTGCGTCGGCCGCAACTATCTCGAGCACATCCGCGAGATGGGCAACGACGAGCGCGCCCCGCCGTTCTTCTTCGCCAAGCACGCCGACATGCTGGTGCCCGACGGCGCCACCATTCCCTATCCGCCGCTGACCAAGGATCTGCATCACGAGGTCGAGCTGATCGTCGCGATGAAGAGCGGCGGCCTCAACATCCCCGCCGACAAGGCACTCGACCATGTCTACGGCTATGCCGTCGGCATCGACCTCACCCGCCGCGACCTCCAGATCGCCTCGCGCAAGAAGGAGCGCCCCTGGGAGATCGGCAAGTCGTTCGACGGCTCTGCGCCCTGCTCCGCAGTGCAGCCGGCCTCGAAGATCGGCCATCCCGCCAAGGGCAAGATCTGGCTGACCGTCAACGGCAAGGAAGCCCAGAAGGGCGATCTCACCGAGCTGATCTGGAACGTGCCCGAGATCATCTGGCAGCTCTCCCAGCAGGTGAAGCTCGCCGCCGGCGACATCATCATGACGGGCACGCCGGCCGGCGTGTCGCAGCTCCAGCCGGGCGACAAGCTCGAATGCGGCGTCGACGGTGTCGGCACGCTGAAGGTGAGCATCGGCCAGCCGGAGTAGGCTGAACGACATCTGGAAATTGAAAGGCCCCGGACATGTCCGGGGCCTTTTGCATTTCTACCAGGCCTTCACCGGCCGATTGGCGTGGCTTGCCTGCGGCACACCGCGATTGAGCGACATGTGCGAATGCACGCACAGCCAGCTGTCGCCATTTTTTGAAAACACCATCGTCGCGCGGCCGGGGCGCGGAAACGCGCTGCCATCGGGATGGTAGCCCGTGCTCGTCCACGGCACGACCACCGTCGCCATCGTGCCGTCGGGGGATGCCAGGATCGAGACCTGGTCGAGGACGAAGCGGAAGTCGGTCGTCTTCGGCCAGACGTTATTCCATTGCGTCGTAACCCACTGGTCGAGCCCCGGGATGACGTCGTTATGCGTGCCGAAAGCGAGCACGTCCGGGTGAAACAGCGGCCGCGCCGAGGCGTAGTCGACCTCGCGGACATAGCCTGAGAAGGTATCCAACCACGCGCGGAAGAATTGCACGATCTCGGTGTTCGCAAGTGGCAACGGGGCCATTGCCTGCTCCATGTTTGGCCGCTAAATCGCGGCCACCTTGTTGCCATGGACTGAAGTGTGCGGCAAGATTCGCGGTCGAGGCTGAAGGGTCCGCCGCAGAGACTGCATCAGAAAACGAGAGGATGTCTCGGATGTCGAACACGATCACGGAGCTCGAGGGGCTGCTGATGCAGCGCTCGCTCACCGACCCACAGCTTGTGGCCGCAGCGGAGAAGGCAGCGGACTTCCGCATCCTCCCCGATGCAACCGTCATCAAGATCGGCGGCCAGAGCATGATCGATCGCGGCCGTGCCGCGGTCTATCCAATCGTCGAAGAGATCGTCGCCGCCCGCAAGGCGCACAAGCTCCTGATCGGAACCGGCGCCGGCACCCGTGCGCGGCATCTGTATTCGATCGCGGCCGGGCTCCGCCTGCCCGCCGGCGTGCTGTCGCAGCTCGGGGCTTCCGTCGCCGACCAGAACGCCGCGATGCTCGGGCAGCTGCTGGCCAAGCACGGTATCTCCGCCGTCTCCAGCGCCGGGCTGTCGTCCGTGCCGCTGTTCCTCGCCGAGGTGAGTGCGGTGATCTTCAGCGGCATGCCGCCCTATAGCCTGTGGATGCGGCCCGCGGCCGAGGGCGTGATTCCGCCTTACCGGACCGACGCCGGATGCTTCCTCGTCGCCGAGCAGTTCGGCTGCAAAGCGATGATCTATGTGAAGGACGAGAACGGCCTCTACACCGCGAACCCGAAGACGTCGAAGAACGCGACCTTCATCCCGAAGATCTCGGTGGCGGAGATGAAGGCCAAGGGCCTACAGGATTCGATCCTCGAATTCCCGGTGCTCGATCTCCTCACCTCGGCGCGCCATGTCCGGCAGGTGCAGATCATCAACGGCCTCGTCCCCGGCAATCTCACCCGCGCGCTTGCGGGCGAGCATGTCGGCACCATCATCACCGCGAGCTGAAGAGAGCACCGTCATGGCTGATACCAACCAGATCAAGCACGTCGCCTCGCCGCTCGCGCGCCAGACTCTGCTCGACAGCGATCTCACCCGCCCCGTTGCCGGCAATCGTCCGATCAAGCTGCTGCCCTGGCTGCAGGTCATCAAGATCGGCGGCCGCATCATGGACCGCGGTCACGAAGCGATCCTCCCGCTCGTCGACGAGCTGCGGTCGCTCTTGCCGGAGCATCGCCTGCTCATCCTGACCGGCGCCGGCATCCGCGCCCGCCATCTCTACAGCGTCGGCCTCGATCTCGGCCTTCCCGTGGGTTCGCTCGCACCGCTCGCCGCCAGCGAGGCCGGCCAAAACGGCCACATCCTGGCAAGCCTGCTCGCGCCGGAGGGTGTCTCCTACATCGAGCATCCCACCATCGCGAGCCAGCTCGCCATCCACCTCACGGCCGCGCGCGCGGTCGTCGGCAGCGCGTTCCCGCCCTACCACCATCATGAATTCCCGACCGCGCGCATCCCGTTGCATCGGGCCGATACCGGCGCCTTCCTGCTCGCCGACGCGCTTGGCGCTGCCGGGCTCACGATCGTGGAGGACGTTGACGGCGTTTACACGACCGATCCCAATGGCGCGGATGGCAAGAAGGCCGAGCTGCTGAAAGAGATGAGCTTTGCCGAGCTTGCGAAGCTGAAGGGTACGCTGCCGTTCGATCCGGCGCTGCTCGAGGTGATGGCCAACGCGCGGCACATCACGCGCGTGCAGGTCGTCAACGGTCTCGTTCCCGGCCGGATCGCGGCGGCGCTGCGCGGGCAGCATGTGGGGTCGATCATCAACACTGGCGCGAAGCCGGTGTGAGGCCGCAGCAACGTCCGCAAAAACAAAACCCCGGAGCCTGCTCCGGGGTTTTTCGTAGGGCGGATTAGCGCAGCGCCGACATCACGATGAGACCGAGGATCAGCGCCGTCAGCGAATATTTCAGCGTGTAGTAGACGTTGCGGTTCCACTCCTTGACCTTGCGGCTGCCGAGATGGATCTCGTGGAGCTTGCCGAACACCTTGTTGAGCACGCCGACGCTCTCGCCGTCCACGTTCTGGGTCGCCGAGGCCTTGACGATGTGATGGCTGACCCAGCGGTTGATCGCGGTCATGAAGCCGAACTTCATCGGGCGCTCGACGTCGCAGAACAGGATGATGCGGTTGACGTCGGTCGCATTCTCGGCGCTGTGGATGAAGGTCTCGTCGAACATGAAGGCCTCGCCGTCGCGCCAGACGCATTCGACGCCGTCGACGAGGATGCGGCACTTGTTCGAGTTCGGCGTGACGAGGCCGAGGTGATAACGCAGCGAGCCGGCGAACGGATCGCGGTGCGCGCCAAGCTTGCCGCCCGGCGGCAGCATCGCGAACATCGCGCCGTGCACGCTCGGGATCGACTTGAGTAGCTCCACCGTCTTCGGGCACAGCGTGTTCGCCGACGGCAGGAAGTCGTCATACCATTTCAGGTAAAACCGCTTCCAGCCGCTCTTGAAGAAGGAGTAGAAGCCCCAATCGTTGTTCTTCGCGGCCGCGCGAATAAAACCTTCGTCGAACAGCCGCACCGCCTCGTCGCGAATGGTCTCCCAATTCTCGCTGAGTGGCTTCAACTCCGGAAACTGATCGACCGAGATCACCGGCTTGTTCGGCACGGCCGAGCCCGCATACATCAGCACGTTGTAGGGCGCGAGATAGGTCGAGTGATCGCCGAGCTGGCGCGCGAAGCGCAGCCGCTGCTTGCCGCGGAAGTGAACGTAAATGGTCGAAGCCGCGAGCACATAGAGAATGACGAGTTGCGGCGCAAAAAGCTGTTTCAGCATTTCCCCAAATCCCGAGTGACCCAGCCGGGGACGTGATCTACTCCGACCCGGCCCGAGCTGCAAGATATTGGCGTGCATCCTGAGGCTGTTCCGCAGGTTGTGATTGGGCCGTCTTGGGCCGTGCCGCGCACAATTTGAAATCGTAGCTGACCCGCCGCCAATCCCCGCGTTGCGGTCGGTTTGCGGCGTGCTATCCTGGTTCCAGGGTTGGAAAATCGGGGTGCGTCTTGGGGATGTGGCGGTCGTTGACGGGCTCCGCGCTCGCGCTGGTTCTGCTTGGAATATTCGCACCCGTGAACGGCCAAGGCACTTCGCCGTCACCCCAAGCCGGCAAGCCTCCGGATCCGGAGCTGCGCGGCCAGTGGCTACGGGTCGGGCAGACATTCGCCTGCAAGGTCGAAGCCGGTAAGCGCATCACCCCGCCCGATCCCGACGTGCTTAGCTTTGCCTGCCAGCGCATGGGCGCGCTCGGCGTCGGCATCTCGGAGACCTCGCTCAAGGCCGTGCTCGGCGAGCCGCACCGCAGGCTGCCGCAACCGAACAACGCGACGGCCTATGTCTACTTCCTCGGCAAGACCGGCGAGTTTCCCTATCTTGCCGCCATCGTGAAAGCGAACCGCACCGTCGCGCTCCAGATCAGCGGCGAGGCACCGGTCGCCGCGTACAGCTTCAACCGGGTCAATCTCGGCGACAGCACCGACAAACTGATGGCGCAGTTCGGCGGCCCATTCCACGTCGGGCCTAGCGGGCTGGAGAAAACGGAGCTCTGGATGTACGAGCCATGGCCCTTCTCATTCGAGGTGCGGCAGGACCGCGTCACCTCGATCCGGATCAGCGATCCGACCATCAAGTAGATTCGATTGTGTTCGATCAAGCCCGCGACAGCGCCTGGAGACCCTTGAAGGTCAGGCGCTTCGGGTCGGTGACGCCGGCGAGATAGAGCCGGCGGATGAAGGCGATGACGGCGTCGCGGTCGCAATCGGTCAGCGCGACGACGGCGTCGACCGCAATCTTCTGGGCTTCCATTGGGCTCACCTCGGCCTTGCGAGTAACCCCGGCCGAGACAGGCTAGGACTCATCCGTTAAATCGGCGTTAACCGTTCTGGAACCATCGCCGATTCACCCCGGCGGCCGTATACGCAAAACAACGCATTGGCAGTCGCTGTGCCGCCGCAATGTCTAGCGTGCACCGAGGCTCTTCTTGAGCTGCGCAAAGTGCTTCTTCAGCCGGGGCACGGCGAAGTCGGTGAAGGCCCGTACCTTGGGCACCGAGAGCCGGCCCTGCGGGCAGATCAAATGCGCGGGCATCTCCGGATCCTCATCGCCGGCCAGCACGATCTCGAGCTCGCCGCGCCCGACCTGCTCGGCCACCTGATACGAATACATCCGCGCCACGCCGCGCCCGGCGACCGCTGACGCCACCGCCGCATAGGTGCTGTTGACGACGAGCCGCGGCGTGAACTGGACTGTCCTGGCTGCCGATGAGCCGGCCGGTGGCGCAAAGGTCCAGGAATTGGGAAGATGCGCCATCGCCACGATCTGGTGCTTGGCGAGATCGCCGGGTTCAGCGATGCGCGGGTGCTGCTTCAGGTAGCGCGGCGCTGCGACGACGACGCGGCTGATCTCGCCGACCCGCATCGCCACCATCGCCGAATCCGCGAGAGGTCCGATGCGAAGCGCGATGTCGACGCCCTCCTCGATCAGATTGACCGAACGGTCGAACAGCAGGAGCTTCGCCGACACCGTCGGATAGGCATCGAGAAATGCATCGAGGATCGGCCGCAGCACCATCTCGCCCGAGACCACCGGCGCCGTGATCGTGAGCAGGCCGCGCGGTGCCGTGCGCGGTCCGGCCGCGATGTCGTCGGCCTCCTCCAGCTCGGTGAGCACGCGGCGGCATATCGCAACATAGCGCTCGCCCTCCTCGCTCAGCTTGATCGATCGCGTCGTCCGGTGCAGCAGCTCGGCGCCGACCCGCTCCTCCAGGAAGGCGATGGCGCGGCTGACCGCAGCCGGCGAGCGGCCGAGCTTGCGTCCTGCGGCGGCCAAGCTGCCCTCGTCCACCGCAAGGACGAACACCTTCATCGCATCCAGACGATCCATGCCTACCCGTCGCCCCATCAAATTCCAGTGACAAGCTAGGCGCTCGCCCCCGCCGCGACAACCGCCGCCAAAGGCCGGTCCGGCATTCGTTCGCACCACGTAACAGTGTCTGCCGGACAACGTGTATTCGCAGCCGGGCCGCCGCGGCGTACCTCAGTACGCGAGCCAGCCGCTGCTGGCGCAGGTTCTGAAAGCCAACAACAGGAGTCCGCCATGGGTATCGAGCAGAAGGTCGCCATCATCACCGGTGCATCGCAGGGCATCGGCGCCGCCCTGGTTCAGGGTTTTCGCGATCGCAACTATCGCGTCGTCGCAACGGCGCGCTCCATAAAGCCGTCGGGCGACGATGACATCCTCGCCGTTCCCGGCGACATCGCCGACCGCGCCACCGCCGAACGCGTGGTCTCGCAGGCCGTCGCGCGCTTTGGCCGTGTCGACACGCTGGTCAACAATGCCGGCATCTTCGTCGCAAAGCCGTTCACCCAATACACGGCCGAGGACTATGCGGCGGTGATGGGCACCAACGTCGCAGGCTTTTTCCACATCACGCAGCTCGCCATTGCGGAGATGGAGAAGCAGGGTTCGGGTCACGTCGTCCAGATCACGACCACCCTGGCCGATCAGGCCAATTCGAACGTGCCGTCGGTGCTGGCCTCGCTGAGCAAGGGCGGGCTGAACGCCGCGACCAAGTCGCTCGCGATCGAATACGCCAGGCGCGGCATCCGCGTGAACGCGGTGGCGCCCGGCATCATCAAGTCGCCGATGCATCCCGTTGCGACGCACGCCCAGCTCGGCGCGCTGCATCCGGTCGGCCACATGGGCGAGATGTCCGACATCGTCGGTGCCGTGCTCTATCTCGAGCAGGCAAGCTTCGTCACCGGCGAGATCCTGCACGTCGACGGCGGCCAGAGCGCCGGCCACTGAGCGCGGAGAAACACCATGCCGATCGTCACCATTCAAGTGACCCGCGAAGGAACGACGCCGGGAGCGGCGTCGCTCACGGCGGAGGAGAAGGCCGCGCTGATCAGGGGATCGAGCCAGTTGCTGCTCGATGTGCTCGGCAAGCCGCTCGAGTCCACCTTCGTCGTGATCGAGGAAGTCGACACCGACAATTGGGGCTGGGGCGGCCTGCCCGTGCAGGACTTCCGGCGCCAGCGCGCCGCAAAGACAGGATGATCCGCGCGCCATTGTGTGCGCAGGAGGATGACATGACAGAACTCAATGCAAACACTGGGCACCACGCCCGGCCGCATCAGCGGCCGGGATCGGAATCGCAATCGACTTCGCGGCAGGCTTGGCGATACGCCGTGGCGGGAATGTCCGCATCACTGGTCGGGCTCGGCCTCGCCCGCTTTTCTTACACGCCGCTGATCCCGGCGCTGATCGCCGCCAAATGGTTCAGCGCATCCGACGTCGTTTATCTCGGCGCTGCCAACCTCGCCGGTTACCTCGCCGGCGCGCTCGCCGCACGCGCCTTGGCCACCCGCATCGGCGCCGTCCGCGCGCTGCGGGCGATGATGCTGCTTGCCACCCTCTCCTTCTTCGCGAGCTCTACCCCGGTGTCGTTCACCTGGTTTTTCGCCTGGCGCTTTCTGTCGGGCCTCACCGGCGGAATCATCATGGTGTTGGCGGCCTCCGTCATTCTGCCGCACGTATCGGCCGCGAGGCGCGGCATCGTCGGCGGCGTGATCTTTGCCGGCGTCGGCCTTGGCGTCGCGGCATCGGGCACGCTGGTGCCGTTGCTCCTTCAACAGGGCTTGCAGCAGAGCTGGTATGGCCTCGGCGTGCTCTCCGCCGTGCTCACGCTCGCGAGCTGGTGGAACTGGCCTGCGGAGCCCAGGAGCGATGCCGCGCCTTCGTATCACGCGAAGTCCCATCAGGCCTCGCCCGCCGTCCGCGCGCTTCTGGTCCAGTATGGCCTCAACGCGGTGGCCCTGGTGCCGCACATGGTCTTCATCGTCGACTTCGTGGCGCGTGGCCTCGGCCAGGGCATTGCCGCGGGCTCGCGCTACTGGGTGCTGTACGGTCTCGGCGCCATCGTCGGCCCGCTCGTCACCGGCCATCTCGGTGACCGCTCGGGATTTGGACCGGCCTTGCGCGCGGCCTTCCTGATCGAGGCGGCCGCCGTGCTGCTGCCCACCGTCAGCACCGCGCCTCTCTCGCTGATCGTGTCGAGCGTGGTGGTCGGCGGCTTCACCCCTGGTATCGTGCCGCTGGTGCTCGGGCGCATTCATGAGCTCGTGCCGCACTCGACCGAGCAGCAGCGCGCGACATGGAGCCACGCCACAACCAGCTTTGCGCTGTTCCAGGCGGCGGCAGCCTACGGCTTCTCCTGGATCTACGCGCAGACCGGCGGCGACTATCTGGTCCTGTTCGGACTTGGCGGCGCCGCCGTGGTGCTCGCGCTTGCGATCGATCTTGGGCTCGCGCTCACCACGCGCAAGGCATAAAGCGGGCGGCTGCGTGATCAGGAATACTGCATCACGCCGTCGTCGATTTTGCCGAAGCGCAAGGAGACGATGTCGAGCGCGTAGTTCTGGTACAGCCGCCATGGCTGCTTCGAGCCCTGCTTCGGCATCTTCGCGACCGAGCGCTGCACATAGCCCGAGGTGAAATCGAGCGACGGCTGCGCGGTGATTTCAGGATCGTCATTGTGCGGCATGCACTGACGGAAATTGTGCCGGTCCATGTAGTTGATGAGACGGCAGACATATTCGCAGGTGAGATCGCATTTCAGCGTCCAGGACGCGTTGGTATAGCCGAAGGCCGACGCCATGTTCGGCACGTCGGCATACATCATGCCCTTGTAGGTCAGCGTGTTGGCGAAATCGATGGCGCGGCCGTCGACGCTGATTTCGAGACCGCCGACGACCTGGAGCACCAGCCCCGTCGCGGTGACGATGATGTCGGCCGCAAGCTCGCGGCCATCCTTCAGGCGAATGCCGTCGCGCGTAAACGTGTCGATCTCGTTGGTGACGACGGCGGCGCGCTGCTCGCGGATCGCCTTGAACAGATCGCCGTCGGGCACGAGGCAGAGCCGCTGGTCCCAGGGATTGTAGCGCGGCGTGAAATGGGTCGCGACGTCGTAGTCGGGGCCGAGCGCCATCTGCACGCCTTTGAGCACCAGCTCCTTGACCTTGGCAGGGCGGCGCCGGCTGAGCTGGAAGAAGAACATCCCCCACATCACGTTGCGCCAGCGGATGACATGATAGGCAAGCCGCGTCGGCAGATTGCGGCGCAATTTGTTGGCGACGGGGTCCTGCGCCGGACGCGACACCACGTAGGTCGGCGAGCGCTGGAGCATGGTGACCTGCACCGCCTTCTTGGCGAGCTCGGGCACCAGCGTCACTGCGGTTGCGCCCGAGCCGATCACGACGACGCGTTTTCCCGCGTAGTCGATGTCCTCGGTCCATTTCTGCGGATGCACGATGCGGCCGGCGAAATCCGCCACGCCCGCAAACTCCGGCGTGTAGCCCGCCTCGTATTTGTAATAGCCCGAGCACATGAACAGGAAATTGCAGGTGAAGCGCACGAGCTCGGTTGCGCCCTCGCCCGTAATGCGCTCGGCCTCGACGGTCCAGCGCGCGTCCGGCGTCGACCACGCCGCGCGCTTGACGCGATGACGGAAGCGGATGTGCTTCTCGATGCCGTTCTCGGCTGCTGTCTCGCGCACGTAGTTCAGGATCTGCGGCCCGTCCGCGATCGCCTTCGGATCGGTCCACGGCTTGAAGGAGTAGCCGAGCGTGAACATGTCGCTGTCGGAGCGGACGCCGGGATAGCGGAACAGGTCCCAGGTGCCGCCGATACAGTCGCGGCCTTCGAGGATGACGTAGCTCTTGTCCGGGCACTTGCTCTGAAGATGATAGCCCGCGCCGATGCCGGACAGGCCGGCACCGACGATCAGGACGTCGAAATGTTCTGCGGCTTTAGCCATGGCGTTCTCCCCGGCACAGGATGGGCGACGCCGTGCCGAATTGCAACCGTCAGGCGGTGGCAGCACCGTAGACAAGGGCTGTGTCGAAATACTCGTAGAATTCCACTGCCTTGCCATCCTTGAAACGCCAGAAATCGACCTTCGGGGTCTCAGCGATTCCCGGTCCGTTTGTTGGTCCAGGCACATGAGCCGCGCGCGAAAACAGCGTCGCCCTGCGCGACGTATTCATTCATGGTGTAGTGCTGCATGCTCCAGTCAGCCAGCAGACCGTCGAAATAGCCACGCAGCTGCGCGCGGTCGTCATAACACTTGGCAAAGGGCACCGCCGGAGCCCCCTGCGGAAGCGAGTCGAATTTGATCTGCGGGCCGATGACGCTGTCGAACCAATAGTCGACGCTCCCGCCTTTGCTGTCGTTCCACCGATGATAGGCTTCTTTGAGCAACTGAACGTTGGCTTCGCTGGACATCGCATTCCCTCCATATGCATTTGACAATGAACGTGGGAAACGCGGCCACCCGCTTCAGAAGTGGCGGGCTTGTTTTGGCTCTACCTCCGAGCGTAGCACAATGAGTCTACAAAAAAGGCCCCGGATCGCTCCGGGGCCTTCGTGTTGCAGCTGGATGCGATCTCAGTAGCGGTAGTGGTCCGACTTGTACGGACCTTCCTGCTTCACGCCGATGTAGTCGGCCTGGTCCTTGCGCAGCTCGGTGAGCTTGACGCCGATCTTGGCGAGGTGCAGGCGCGCGACCTTCTCGTCCAGCGACTTCGGCAGCACGTACACTTCCTTCTTGTACTTGCCGTCCTTGTTGTTGGCGAACAGCTCGATCTGCGCCAGCGTCTGGTTGGTGAAGGAGGCCGACATCACGAAGGACGGATGGCCCATCGCGTTGCCGAGGTTCACGAGGCGGCCTTCCGACAGCATGATGATGCGGTGCTTGTCGGGGAATTCGATCTCGTCGACCTGCGGCTTGATGTTGGTCCACTTCAGGTTACGCAGACCCGCGATCTGGATCTCGTTGTCGAAGTGGCCGATGTTGCAGACGATGGCGCGATCCTTCATCGCGCGCATGTGCTCGATCGTGATGATGTCCTTGTTGCCGGTCGCGGTGACGAAGATGTCGGCGCGCGGGGCGGCGTCTTCCATGGTCACGACCTCGTAGCCCTCCATCGCGGCCTGCAGCGCGCAGATCGGATCGACTTCCGACACCATCACGCGGCAGCCGGCCTGGCGCAGCGACGCGGCCGAGCCCTTGCCGACATCGCCGAAGCCCGCGACCATCGCGACCTTGCCCGACATCATCACGTCGGTGCCGCGACGGATGCCGTCGACCAGCGATTCACGGCAGCCATAGAGGTTGTCGAACTTCGACTTGGTGACGCTGTCGTTGACGTTGATCGCCGGCCACAGCAGCGTGCCGGCCTTCTGCATGTCATAGAGACGATGCACGCCCGTGGTGGTCTCTTCGGAAACGCCCTTGATGCTCTTGGCGATCTCGGCGAAGTAGCCCTTCGGCTTCTCCTTGAGCTGCTTCTTCAGGAGCGCGAAGAAGACTTCCTCTTCCTCGGAGCCGGGCTTGTCGAGGAACGCGGTGTCGCCGTTCTCGGCGCGCAGACCGAGATGGACGTACATGGTGGCATCGCCGCCGTCATCGAGGATCATGTTCGGGTGACCGCCGCCGTGCCAGTCGAACAGTTTTGCGGTGTAGTCCCAGTATTCGGCGAGCGTCTCGCCCTTGACCGCGAAGACGGGAATGCCGGCGGCCGCGATCGCCGCGGCGGCGTGGTCCTGCGTCGAATAGATGTTGCAGGAGACCCAGCGAATGTCGGCGCCGAGGGCTGCCAGCGTCTCGATCAGCACGCCGGTCTGGATCGTCATGTGCAGCGAGCCGGCGATGCGCGCGCCCTTCAGCGGCTGCTTCGGGCCGAACTCCTCGCGGGTGGCCATCAGGCCGGGCATCTCGGTCTCGGCCAGCGAGAGTTCCTTGCGGCCGAAGTCGGCGAGCGAAATGTCCTTGACGATGTAGTCGGTGAAGCCGGGCTTCGCATTCATAGCGGAGGTCCTGTTGTTGAATTGGTCGTTCCGGGTCGCCTTAGAAAGGCGAACCCGGAATCTCGACATGATGGATAAGGATCCCGGGTTCGCCGCTGTCGCGGCGCCCCGGAACGACGTTGGTGATCAGAGCGCGCGCTTGAGCGCTTCGACCAGGTCGGTCTTCTCCCAGGAGAAGCCGCCCTCGTTGTCGGGCGTGCGGCCGAAATGGCCGTAGGCCGAGGTGCGCGCGTAGATCGGGCGGTTGAGGTCGAGATGGCTGCGGATGCCGCGCGGGGTGAGATCCATCGCCTTGGCGGCGGCCATCTCGAGCTGGTCCTCCGACACCTTACCGGTGCCGTGGGTGTCGATGTAGATCGACAGCGGACGCGCGACGCCGATGGCGTAGGCGAGCTGGAGGGTGCAGCGATCGGCGAGACCGGCCGCGACGATGTTCTTGGCGACGTAGCGCGCCGCGTAAGCCGCCGAACGGTCGACCTTGGTCGGATCCTTGCCGGAGAACGCACCGCCGCCATGCGGGGCCGCGCCACCATAGGTGTCGACGATGATCTTGCGGCCGGTCAGGCCGGAATCGCCGTCCGGACCGCCGATGTAGAACTTGCCGGTCGGATTGATGTGCCAGATGGTCTTCGGCGTGATCCAGTCCTTCGGCAGCGCCTCGCGGACATAGGGCTCGACGATGTCGCGGATCTGCTTCGACGAGATGTCCTCGACCAGATGCTGGTGCGACACGACGATCTCGCGCACGCCGACCGGCTTGCCGTTCTCGTACTGCACGGTGACCTGGCTCTTGGAGTCCGGACCCAGCACCTTCTCGCGGCCGGAGTGACGCGCTTCCGAGATGAGGCGCAGGATCTTGTGGGCATAGAAGATCGGCGCCGGCATCAGATCAGGCGTCTCGTTGGTGGCGTAACCGAACATGATGCCCTGGTCGCCTGCGCCCTCTTCCTTGACCTCGCCCGGCTGCAGCGCATCGACGCCCTGCGCGATGTCGGCCGACTGCGGATGCAGCAGGATTTCGATGTCGGCCTTCTCCCAGTGGAAGCCGTCCTGCTCGTAGCCGATGTCCTTGATCGCGGCGCGCACGACGCCTTCGATCTGCTCGTTGGTGACGGATGCGGGACCTCGGGTCTCGCCGGCGATCACCACCT
This sequence comes from Bradyrhizobium sp. LA6.8, assembly GCF_040547935.1. Classification (NCBI taxonomy): domain Bacteria; kingdom Pseudomonadati; phylum Pseudomonadota; class Alphaproteobacteria; order Hyphomicrobiales; family Nitrobacteraceae; genus Bradyrhizobium; species Bradyrhizobium sp. LA6.8. The sequence continues at coordinate 124,210 of NZ_JBEPQQ010000006.1, read as the reverse complement.
TGTTGGTGGTCGCGAGCGTCTCGCAGGCCGCACGGATCTGCCACGGATCGATGCCGGCTTTCGGCCCTTCGCGGTAGAACAGATCGACGATTTCATCGGAGATCCGGTCACAGACCTTGTCGGGATGACCCTCGGACACGGATTCGCTGGTGAAGAGATAGGACGCGCGCATCAGTAACCCCTTGTTCCGCCGTTAACCTGGCGGGCGTTTGCGATGTTTAACCTTGGATTATGTCAATCACGCCGTCGCGAGATGACGTAGGACTCGTCGAGAAACCAGAGCCCGTTGTACTTCCGCAGCACGTCCCGGGCGGCATCCAGAGTGCGGCCGTTTTGAGTCATTTCTGTCAATCGGTCGTCCTCGATCTGCGCCACATACACCGCCGCATTCCACGCTGCAAAGGCCGTCGAGGTTCCGATGGTACCCGTCACCTCGTTGGGCAGCGCTTCCATATCATACCTGAAGATCGAACGGTTGTCCGCATAAGCATTAAAATTTAGGTCGCGGCCCAACGACCCGAGCTCATACTTTACCGCGCGCAATAGCTCATGACGGCTGACCGCGAAAGGATTTTCTCCAGGCCAGATCGCCTGGATCATTTCCATGCCGGGATCGTGACCGTGGGAGTGGATACCGATCAGGCGCCCGCCCGGCCGAAGCGCCCGCGCCAGCGGTGCAATGATCCGCTTTGCCCGGAAATTGACCGAGGACAGGGCGCGGTAGGGCTGGGATGCAATGACCAGGTCGAAATTGGCCTCGGTCTGGCCCGGCCGCGGAATGGTCGAATCCAGCAGGAACCTGTGGTCCTCGCGGTAGAGCACCAGCACGACGGGCCGCTCGTAGAGTGGCATCGCCGTGCGCGGGCTGATCGCGGCGCGCCAGTTCTGCTCCAGGAACGGCCTCAACTCGGCGATCTGCTGCTCGAACTCGCCTGATGAGGCGCCCCGTAGCGGAACCTCGTGCCAGACGGTGGCCGCCGCCGCCGCGGGCGATGCCGGCGTGAGCCAGGGCGCCTCGGAGTAGAACATGTTGGTGAACACGAACACCGACGCCGGATGCTCGAAAATGCGGTCCGGGACCCTCTCCAGCGTCAGCCGCAAGTCCTCGAGGCTGAGCTCCTTGCCGGCGACGTAGAACGGCATGTGCGGGTAGCGCTGGTGCGTTGCGCGCAGCACCCGGGCCAGCACCGTGCCGTCGCCAACGCCTGCGTCGAAGATGCGCAGCGCCGGCGGGCGCGGATGGATGCTGGCGAGCTCCAGCGCGACGCGCTCGGCGACCACCCGCTTCTCGCTGCAGGTATGGACGAACAGCAGGTATTTTTGCCGGTTCTCGAAGAAACGGAAATTGCCGCGCGGATCGCGTTTTTCCGGCGGCACCTGGAGCCCCCGCGGCGGCGGCAGGCCGCCGGTCGTCGATGCGGCGATATAGGCCTGGATCCGCTCCAGCGTGTCGATCGTGATGCGCTTTCCCTCGCGCAGGCGATGGACCAGCTTCCCATCGTTCACCGCGCGCCGGCCAAACGTCGATTCCGCCATGTCCGCCTTGCGGCAGAACTCGGTGATTTGGCTGAGGATTTCGTCGTTCTTCATGAGTGGGAAAGCGGTGGGCAGAACTGTTGGGACCAGCGTCGTAGCAAAATCTGCCCACTGAGGGAATACCCTCTCTTGGCTTTACCCCACGTCCAATGACGAGCGCGTGAACCCCGGCGCACCGCCGGACAACAAACAAGCGCCTCTCCTTCATGGGACCACCGCCATGCGCCGCCTGCTTGTCGCGCTCTGCCTGCTCACTGCAATCCAGTGGGCCGCGCCCGCCTTCGCGCAGGCGCGCAGCCAGCTCGGGCCGCTCTGCACGACCGACACCACGCCGCCGGACCAGATGATCGACGCCTGCAACAAGATCGTCGCGCTGAAGGTGTTCAAAGGCGAGCAGCTCGCGACGATCTATTTCTGGCGCGCGGTGGGCTGGAACAAGAAGGGCGACTATTCGAAGGTGATCGCCGACACCACCGAGGCGATCCGGCTCCAGCCGAGCCAGGCGGTCTACAATCTCAGGGGATCGGCCTATTACGACAAGGGCGACTACGACATCGCGATCGCCGATTTCGACGATGCGCTGAAGCTCGGCCCGCCTGATGGCACCATCTTCCACAATCGCGGCAACGCCTGGCGCGGCAAGGGCGACTACGCCAAGGCGATCGCCGACTACGATGCCACGATCAAGCTGCAGCCCAAATCGACGTTCTCGTTCCAGAATCGCGGCATTGCGAAGGAGGCGCTCGGCGATCTCGACGGCGCGCTTGCCGACATCAACCAGGCGATCCGGCTCGACCCGACACTGCCGCAGCCGCTGATCAACCGCACCGCGATCTGGCGCGTGCGGGGCGATCTCGATCGCGCCATTGCCGATAGCAGCGAGGCAATTCGGCTTGCGAAAGAGAAACCGCCCGCCAACATCATGACGCCGCCGAACAGCGTGCTGATATCAGGCTATATCCACCGCGCGCTGGCCTATGAGGCGAAGGGCGACTACGCCCATGCGCGCGACGACTACAAGGCGACGCTGGCGATCGTGGCGTCCGATGCCGGCAGCAAGGCCAACCAGGCGACCGCCAAGGTGCGGCTGTCGCTGGTGACGGATGCGCTCACCCCCATCCCGCGCGATGCGCCGTCACCGGTGACGCAGCCGGCCCCGCAACAAACGAGCGCGGCACCTGCGCCCTCGCCTACCCCGGCGACGCCTGGCAAGCGCCTGGCACTGGTGATCGGCAATGGCGCCTACGCGCATGTCAAGGCGCTGCCCAATCCGGCCAACGATGCGCGCGCCGTCGCCAGGAGCCTGCGCGACATCGGCTTCACGGTGTCCGAGGGCATCGATCTCGACCGCGCAGCGATGCAGAAAGTGACGCGCGACTTCCTGCGCGAGGCGGCGCGGGCACAGGTCGCGTTGATGTACTATGCCGGCCACGGCGTGCAGGTCGACGGCCGCAACTATCTCATCCCCGTCGACGTCGAGCTCAAGCCCGGCGCGGGCATGACGGAGGCGATGATCGACATGGACACGATCATGGCCGGCCTCGACGACCAGGTCCGCACCAACATTTTGATCTTCGATGCCTGCCGCAACAACCCGATGGCGCAGCAGGTCGCAGCCGCCGGCACCAACCGAGGCATCGAGGGCGCTTCGGGCCTCGCAGCGCCAACGAGCCTGGGCGCCGGTGCAACGCTAGGCGCGGGCACGCTGATCGCGTTCGCCACCGCGCCGGGCCAGGTCGCGCTCGACGGCGAAGGCGCCAACTCGCCGTTCTCCGCCGCCCTCTCCCGCCATCTCGGCACGCCGGGGCTGGAGGTGCAGCAGATGCTGACGCGCGTGCGGGCGGAAGTGGTCTCGAGCACGAAGAACAAGCAGGTGCCGTGGTCGAACTCGTCGCTTCTGGGCGAGGTTTACCTGGCGGAGAAGTGAGGGCGGGTGAGCGCACTGGCTTTCAAGGGTGCGACGCTGCCCGCCACTCACTCGGTGTCATCGCCCGGCTCGACCGGCGATCCAGTAATCCGAGACACCAGTGATTCACCGAGAAGCCGCGGCGTACTGGATTCCCCGCTTTCGCGGGGAATGACTGCGGAGGACGAAGCATCTGCCATCGCCCCAACGCGCCAAATTTGCAACAACCCGCGAGATAGTCGACCGCAACCTACGGCTGCGCTATTTTGTCGCATATCGTTATCCTACAGTGCCGGCAACACCGAGAATCGGTGCACTGATCGCTGGGGAATCTTGTGAGAAAATTCATCGCCGCTGTCGGCATCATTCTGTCCGTCATATTCGGGGCACAGCCCGGCCTCTCGCAAAACGCTCCGTCCAGCGAGGCAGCGCGCAAAGCAGAGCTGGCCGCCGCATGGCAGGCGGCCGGCAATGCGGGCACGGCCGGCCCCGCCGACATTCCCCTGATCGACCAGGCGACGCTGAAAATCCCGGCCGGCGACTTCTTCGTGCCGAAGGCCGAAGCGGCGCGGGTGATGCGCGCGCTCGGCAACACGGTTCACGAAACGAATTTTGTTGGCCTCGTGCTCGGCACCCGTCAGAACGACCGCTGGCTGGTGGTGATCAACTATATCAAGGAAGGCTACATCAAGGATGATGCCGCCAAGGACTGGAACGCCGACGATCTCCTCAAGAACCTGAAGGAAGGTGTCGAAGAGTCCAACAAGGACCGCGCCGCCCGCGGATTTCCCGAGATGGAGGTGATCGGCTGGATCGAGCCGCCGAAATATGATGCCGTGGCGCATCGACTGGTCTGGTCGATCCTCGGCAAGGACAAGGGCGCACCGGACGACGCGCGCAAGGACGTCAACTACAACACCTACGCTTTGGGGCGCGACGGGTATTTCAGCCTGAACCTGCTGTCGGACTCGAGCCGGATCGCAACAGACAAGGGGGCGGCGCACGAGCTGCTCGCCAACCTCTCCTATCAATCCGGTAAGCGTTACGAGGATTTCAGCGCCTCGACCGACCGCATCGCCGAATACGGACTGCTCGCGCTGGTCGGCGGCGTCGCCGCCAAGAAGCTCGGCCTGTTTGCCCTGGCGCTCGCCTTCGTGCTGAAATTCGCGAAAGTCATCATCTTCGGCCTCGCAGTGGCCGGTGCCGGCGTCATGAAATTCTTCCGCCGCAAGCCGCGCGACGATTCCGCCGGCGGCGCCGCATGAAGACGCTTTTCCTGCTGCTGTTCTCCGGACTGAAATGGGGAAAGCTCGCCACCAGCGGCGGCACCATGCTGCTGTCTCTGGCGGTCTACGCGACGATCTGGGGCTGGCGCTACGCCGCGGGCATCATCGCACTCTTGTTCGCGCACGAAATGGGGCACTACGTCGCCGCGCGGCAGCGCGGCCTCGACGTCGGCGCGCCGACCTTCATTCCATTCGTCGGTGCCTGGATCGCGCTCAAGGACAAGCCTGTCGATGTCGAGACGGAAGCCTATGTGGCGATCGCGGGTCCGGTGGTCGGTACAGTGGCGGCGCTCGCGGTCTATCTGTGGGCGAGATCGGAGGACAGCGCCCTCCTGCTCGCGATCTCCTATGCGGGGCTGTTCCTCAATCTCTTCAACCTGCTGCCGATCTCACCGCTCGATGGCGGCCGGGTGACGGCCGTCCTCGGCCCGCGAATCTGGTTCGTCGGGGTGCCGATCCTGGTTGCCTTGATGCTGTATCGGCCGAGCCCGATGCTGCTCATCGTGGCGATCCTGGCGGCCCCGCAGCTGATCAGCGCCTGGCGATACGATCCGCACGCGCCGGAGAACGTCGCCTATTACGGCGTGCCGCTCCAGACCAAGCTCGAATATGGCGGCGCCTATCTCGCGCTCGCAGCCCTGCTCGCGGTCATGACCTATGACGTGCACGAGATGCTGGGGCCGATGATGCGGACGACGCCGTAGTCAAGCTCGCCGCGAGTTCGCCCCAGCTGTCATCGCCCGGCTTGACCGGGCGATCCAGTATTCCAGAGACAGCGGTGAGATACGGAGGGGCCGGCGCACTGGATTCCCCGCTTGCCGCCTACGCTGAAGCTTCGGCGCCGCTAGACTGAAGCCCCGGCGAAGCCTTGGCGTAGCCGGGTCGCGGGGAATGACAGCAGCCACGTGGCAAACTTAGTTGCCCCACACTTCCTTGGCGATCTCGACCGCAAGGCCGAGCTTCGCCCACTGCTCTTCCTCGGAGAGGATGTTGCCTTCCTCGGTCGAGGCAAAGCCGCACTGCGGGGACAGCGCGAGCTGCTCCAGCGGCGCGAATTTGGCGGCCTCTTCGAGGCGACGCTTGATGTCGTCCTTTTTCTCGAGCTCGCCGAACTTCGAGGTGATGACGCCGACCACGACGACCTTGTTGCCCTTGGGCAGGAAGCGCAGCGGCTCGAAGCCGCCAGCGCGGTCGCTGTCGTATTCGAGGAAGTAGCCATCGTAATTGGTGCCGGCCAGCATGGTCTCGGCCACGGGCTCGTAGCCGCCCGAAGAAATCCAGGTCGAGCGGAAATTGCCGCGGCAGACATGCGTCGTCACCACCATGTCGGCCGGCTTCTCGGCCAGCGCGTAGTTGATGACGCGCGCATAGATCTGCTGGAGACCCTCGGGATTGTCGCCGCGCTCGCGCGCCTTCTTCAATTCGTCCTGCGAACAGAGATAGGCCCACACGGTGTCGTCGAACTGAAGATAGCGGCAGCCGGCATCGTAAAACGCCTTCACGGCCTTGCGGTAGGTCTTGCCGAGGTCTTCGTAGAACGCGTCGAGATCGGGATAGACGTCCTTGGAGATTGCCTTGCGGCCGCCGCGGAAGTGCAGCACGGCCGGCGAGGGAATCGTCATCTTGGCGGTGACGTGGGCCTGGTCGGCGGACTTCTTCAGGAAGCGGAAGTGATCCAGCATCGGATGGTCGTCGGGGAAATCGAGCTTGCCGATCACGCGGACCGCATCATGCCGCGTCTCGACGCCCGCGAACTGGATGCCCGTGTCCGGGTGAAACATTTCGCAGCCGGTGAGCTTGGCCAGGAAGTCAAAGTGCCACCAGGAGCGGCGGAATTCGCCGTCGGTCGCGAGCTTCAGGCCGATCGAGGCCTGCTTGTGCACGACCTTCTCGATCTCCATGTCCTCGATCTTGCGCAGATCGTCAGCCGAGATCTCGCCCTTCTCGAGCCTGACGCGGGCTTCCTTGATCTTGGCCGGACGCAGGAGACTGCCGACCTCGTCGGCGCGGAAGGGGGCTTTGGTTCGCTGCATTTCTTGTCTCTCCCGTATTTCTAGTGGGCCGCCGCCCCTGCGACGCCGAGGTGGCGCTCGAGGACCGACGGGTCGGCCTTCAGCGCGGCGCTCGGGGCGTCGTGGACGATCGTTCCGCGCTCCAATATCACAACACGGTCGGCGAGCCCCAGAATCTTTTGCGCGTTCTGCTCGACGATGATCGAGCAGATGCCGCCCGCCCGGGTGATGGTGCCGATCGCCTTCAGCAGCTCCTCGACGATGATGGGGGCGAGGCCCTCCGTCGGCTCGTCCAGCAGCAGGACCTTGGGGTTGAGGGTCAGCGCCCGGCCGATCGCCAGCATCTGCTGCTCGCCGCCGGAGAGCTGGTTGCCAAAATTGCTCCGCCGCTCCTTCAGCCGCGGGAACATCTCGTAGACCCTCTCGACCGTCCAGGGGCCGGGCTGCGCCACCGCGGTCATGTTCTCTTCCACCGTCAGCGAGCGGAAGATGTTGCGCTCCTGCGGCACCCAGCCGATGCCGGCGCGCGCCCGCTGGTCAGGCCGGAGCGAGGTGACATCGGTGCCGGCCAGCGCGACGGAGCCGGAGAAGCGGCGGGTCACGCCGACGATGGAGTTGATCAGCGTGGTCTTGCCGGTCCCGTTGCGGCCCAGCAGCGCAAGCACCTGCCCCTCGGCGAGGCGCAGGGACATGTTGGGCAGCACCACCGCCTCGCCATAGCCGGCGCGAAGTGCGTCGATCGCGAGCAGGTCAGACATTGACCGCCTCCTCGCCGAGATAGACGGCCTTGACCTGCGGGTCGCGCGCGACCACGTCGGGCGGACCTTCGGTGAGCAGCGCGCCCGAGACCAATACCGAGATGCGGTCGGCGAAGGAAAAGACGAGGTCCATGTCGTGCTCGATCAGGAGCACGGTGACGTCGCGCGGCAGGCTGCCTACGACGGCGAGAATGTCGTGGCGTTCGCTCTCCGGAACGCCGGCGGCGGGCTCGTCGAGCAGCAGCACGCGGGGCTTGGCGGCGATCGCGACCGCGATCTCGAGCAGGCGCTGCTTGCCGTAAGGCAGCGTCACGGTCTCTTCGTTCATGACGTCGAGCAGATGGAAGCGCCTCAGGAGATCGGCGATCTCGCCATTGACGTCGCTCCGCGTGCCCATCCGCCGCCACCAGTCGCCGCCATGGCCGAGGCGCTCGGAGACGGCGAGGCCGATGGTCTCGAGCGGGGTCAGGTCGGGATAGAGCTGGTTGATCTGGAAGGTGCGCGACAGGCCGCGCAGCACGCGCTTGTGCACGGGCAGATCGGTAATGTCCTGGCCTTCGAGCAGGATCCGGCCCGAGTTCGGCTTGAGCACGCCGGTGAGCTGGTTGATGACCGTGGTCTTGCCGGCGCCGTTCGGGCCGATCAGCGCGTGGCGGGCGCCCTGCTCGATCTTGAGCGACAGATCGCGGGTGACGCGGAGGCCGCCAAAGGTCTTTTCGAGGTTCTGGGTTTCGAGCGCGATGGTCATGCGTCGCTCTCCGGCACGGCGACGACGGCCTTGCGTCCGGCAACCTGCTTGATGATCAGGTTCGGCACATAGAGCACCCAGCGGTGCAGGCGCTGGCGGCCGACCAGCACGATCACGACCAGCACGAGGCCGATCCAGAACTGCCAGTATTGCGGGGTGATGGTGGAGAACACTTCCTGGAGCATCCGGAAGATCACCGCGCCGACCAGTCCGCCATAGAGATAGCCGGTCCCGCCGATGACGAGCACCAGCATCAAATCGGCCGAACGCTCGAAGGCGAACACGTCGAGGGAGGCGATCGCCGTGGTCTGGGTGAACAGCGCGCCCGCGACGCCGGCATAGAACGCCGCGAGCGTGTAGATCGCGATCAGGCGGCGGTTGACGGGGATGCCGATGGCGGCTGCGCGCAGCGGATTATTCTTGATCGCGCGCAGCGACAGACCGAACGGCGAATGCACGACGCGGCGAGCGAACAGGAACAACAGGAACAGCACGGCCAGCGTGTAGAAGAAGCCGGTCTTGCCGAACATGTCGAACGGGATCTCGCCGAGGATCGGCTGCATCTCGATGCCCTGAAGGCCGTCAGTGCCGCCGGTGACGTTGGAGAAGCGTTCGGCGAGTGCCTCGAGCAGCAGCGCGATGCCGAGCGTGACCATCAGCCGGGTCAGATCGACGCCGCGGATCACCAGGAAGCTGGTGGCGAAACCCAGCACCATCGCGGCAAGGCCGGCGACGATCAGCGCGAGCACGGGCTCGTTGATGATCCCATGCAAGGCGAGAAGCCCCGCGGCGTAGGCGCCGACGCCGAAGAAAGCGGCATGGCCGAGCGAGACGATGCCGGCATAACCGAGGATGAGATCGAGCGACATCGCGAACAGCGCCAGCCGCAGGATGTCGGTCATGATCAGATAGCGCGTGGGAAATGCGAAGCCGCAGGCCAGCACGACGAGCCAGAAGGCGACTTCGCCATAGTGCCAGCGCGCCTGGCGCTGGGCGTGATAACCGACGTCGGAAGAAGCGCTCATCGGTGGCCTCAACGCGCGGCCGTGCGGCCGAACAGGCCGTTCGGGCGCCAGATCAGGATCACGATCATCATGGTGTAGATCACGAAGGGGCCCATCTTCGGCACGTAATATTTGCCGGCGACGTCGCCGATGCCGAGCAGGAGCGAGGCCAGGAACGGCCCGGTGATCGAGGACGAGCCGCCGACGGTGACCACGATCAGGAAGTAGATCATGAACTTCAGCGGGAAATACGGATCGAGGCCGAGGATCTCGGCGCTCAGTGCACCACCGAGACCGGCGAGCCCGCAGCCGAAAGCAAAGGTGAAGGCGAACACCTGCGGCACGTTGATGCCGAGGCCGCTCGCGGCACGGGGATCATCGACCGCGGCGCGCAGCCGGCTGCCGAAACGGGTCTTGGCCAGCACCATCTGGAGAGCAATGGTGAGCAGGCCGCAGATCACGATGATCATCAACCGGTAGCGGCCGATGCCGACGCCGAACAGGTCGAACTGGCCCTGGAGCGCAGCCGGCAAATTGATGAACACCCGCGACGAGCCCTGGATGTAGTCGACGGCCGCGACCGACATGAACGTGAGACCGATCGTGAACAGCACCTGATCGAGATGGCTGCGCGTATAGAGATGGCGGTAAAGCGTTCGCTCCAGCACGATGCCGATCGCAGCCGACGAGACGAAGGCGAGCGGCAGCGCGGCGAAGAACGGCCAGCCCATCCGGTTGACCAGGACCATGCAGACATAGCCGCCGGCCATGGCGAAGGCGCCGTGGGCGAGGTTGACGAAGTTCATCAGGCCGAGCGTGACCGCAAGCCCGCAAGCGAGCACGAACAGCAGCATGCCGTAGGCAACGCCATCGAACAGGTTGGTGAGGATAGAGGTCATCGGAAGCGGGTGAACCCTGGTAATCATTCGTCATTCCGGGGCAGCGCGCAGCGCTGAACCCGGAATCCATTTCCATCACGTCGAGATCCCCGATGCGCGCTAAGCGCGCTCGGGGATGACGCGCTTTTCGCGCGTCACTTCTTGGTCTTGCCGAGATCCTTGACGGCTTCGAAGGTCGCGAACTCGACATTGTAGAGTTCGCCGTCGACCTTCTCGACCTTGCGGATGTAGATGTTCTGCACGATGTCGCGGGTCTCGGGGTCGATCGAGATCGGGCCGCGCGGGCTTTCCCACTTCTGGCCCTTCATGGCTTCGACCAGCTTGGTGCCGTCGGTGTCACCATTGGTCTTCTTCAGCGCCTCGTAGATGAGGTGGATGCCGTCATAGCCGCTCACGGCCATGAAGCCCGGACGGTTGCCGTAGGCCTTCTTGTAGGCCGCGACGAAATCCTTGTTCATCTGCGAGGGATGCGCCGCGGAATACAGATGCGCGGTGACCGTGCCGAGCACGGCGTCGCCCATGTTGTTGAGCAGGTCGTCGTCGGTGACGTCGCCCGGTCCGATCACCTTGATGCCGGCCTTGTCGAGGCCACGCTCGGCATACTGCTTCATGAAGTTGCCGCCCTGGCCGGCCGGCACGAACACGAAGATCGCGTCGGGCTTGGCGTCCTTCATGCGCTGGAGGAACGGCGCGAAATCGGGATTGGCGAGCGGCGTCTTCACCTCTTCGACCACCTCACCGCCGCCGGCGGTGAAGTTCTGCTTGAAGAAGTTCAGCGCGTCGTTGCCCGGCGCGTAGTCGGAGGTGAGCGTCGCGACCTTCTTGATGCCGTTCTTCACCGCCCAGTCGGCGATGATGGTCGAGGACTGCGCCAGCGTGAAGCTGGTGCGCACGATGTAGGGCGAGCGCTCGGTGATGATGGAGGTGCCGGCCGCCATCACGACTTCCGGGATCTTGGCCTGGGTTGCGAGCGGCGCGGCCGCGAGCGCGGCCGGCGTCACGCCGAAGCCGGCGATGAAATTGACCTTGTCGTTGACGATCAGCTCCTGCGCGGCCGTCTTGGTCTTGTCCGGAATCGCGGCGTCGTCCTTGAGGATGATCTCGATCTTCTTGCCGGCGACGGTGTCGCCCTTCTGCTGCATGTAGAGCTTGATCGCGTTCTCGATCTGCTTGCCGGTCGAGGCCTGGCCGCCGGTCATCGGCAGGATCAGGCCGACCTTGACGGTGTCCTCGGCCTTGGCCGGCACGATGGCCGCAAGGCCCGCGATGGCGGCCGCTGCTGCGGTCCAAGAGACCTTGTAAGAAAACGTCTTCCGTTCGAACATCAGATGTCCCTCCCCTTCATTCCTGACCTCTTGTGCGCCGGACCGAGTGCCCGGTCCTTGGCTCAACCTTAGCTCACGCACGCGCGATGTCGCGCCACATGGCGTCTTTCGCGCCCTTATTGTCAATCGGACGTTTGGCGACCATTCGGCGCAAGCCGCGCGTCCCGATTGCCGACGACGGGAGCGATGCCGTGGTTACGTCCGGGTAACCCGAGCATCCCCATCCTGGTCGCTCCTATTTGTACGATTGTACAAATAAAATGGACCTGTCAACGAAAAAGCCTCGCCGCCGACCAAGCCAGTTTGTCGCGTGCCCCTTGCCACAGTCTAGAAAGCGACCGGCCGCGTGGATGGAGAATTTCGTCTTTCTTTTGCAAAATTCGGACACCGGCGAGGCTTCGGTTCCCCGCAAATCGGTAGCTGATTACCTACCTCGAATAAGTCTATTTTACCTTGTTGAAGACTACTCTTCCCGCGCCAGCCTAACCCGGCGTCCAACCCTGACTGAATTCGCGCGCGCACAATGCTCAAGTCCTTCCGCTCCGTCCTCACCCTCGTAGCGCTCGCCGCGGGGCTGTCCGGCTGCGGCACCGTCAACGAAAAGCTCTCCGCCGGCATGGGCGACTACGTCCCGCAATGGGCCGGCGGCCTGCCAGCCGACGCACCGCCGCGGCCCGGCACGCCCCAATACGACGCCTACATGAAAGAGCGCGAACGCAAGCGGCTGCTGCCGGCGGCCGATCGCGAGAAGGAAGAGCAGGCGCAGAAGGGTGCGACGGGGACTACGTCGGGCGGCGCGGTGCGCTAGGGGAGCGAATGGCGAATAGGGAGTGGCGAATATCGCCACCCTCTCCATTCGCTACTCGCCACTCCACTATTCGCTAATCCATAAACACCACGGTCTTGCGGCCGTTGAGGATGACGCGGTCGTCGAGGTGGTAGCGGATCGCGCGGGCCAGCACGCGCCGCTCGATATCGCGGCCCTTGCGGACGAGATCCTCCGGGGTGTCGCGGTGGCTGATGCGCTCGACGTCCTGATCGACGATCGGACCTTCGTCGAGATCGCGCGTGACGTAATGGGCGGTGGCGCCGATCAGCTTGACGCCGCGCTCATGGGCCTGGTGATAGGGCTTTGCGCCCTTGAACCCCGGCAGGAACGAGTGGTGGATGTTGATGCAGCGGCCGGAAAGCTTGGCAGACAGATCATCCGACAATATCTGCATGTAGCGCGCGAGCACGACGAGATCGGTGCCGGTCTCGGCGACGAGATCGAGGATCTGCGCCTCCTGTTCGCGCTTGGTCTCCTTGGTGACGGGCAGATGGTGGAACGGGATGCCGCCGAAATCGAGCCCGGCATAGACCTCGCGCGGATGGTTGGAGACGATTGCGGTCGGGACCATCGGCAGCTCGCCGGTGCGCCAGCGATAGAGGATGTCGACCAGGCAATGGTCGGACTTCGACACCAGCAGCATCACCTTGCGATGCGCAGCACGGTCGCGCATCTGCCACTCCATGCCGAAACGCTCCGCGATCGCGGCAAAGCCGGTCTGGAGCGCCGACAACTCAACGGCGAGATCGGCCGCTGTGAACACCACGCGCATGAAGAACTTCTTGGTCTCGACGTCGTCGAACTGCTGGGCGTCGAGAATGTTCTGTCCGTTGTGGGCCAGGAAGGTCGACACCGCCGAGACGATGCCGGGACGATCCGGACAGGACAGGGTCAGGACATATTGATGATCGGGCATGGCTCTTGATGAAGGTTTGGGCAGCGACTGCGGAACGACCCGCGATTTGCGCCCTGCTCTATCACCGACCCCGCCCTCCCGCCAATCCCAAGACTTGATCGCAAGACGTGATCCCAAGACTTGCGTCAGCATAAAGCGCGGAGTCAGGATGAACGGACCATTGCAATTTACCACCGGAGCACACCCATGGCCGACCGCTTGAACGGCTACCGCATCCTGATCCTGGAGACGCGCGAGGAGGCGCAGTTTTCAAAGCTTCTGGCGGAGCAAGGTGCCGATGTCGTGCAGTGCCCGATGTTCACCATTCACGACGCGCCCGATCCCGCCCCGGTCGAGGCCTGGATCCGCCGCGCCATCGACCAGCCCCTTGACGACCTCGTGCTGATGACGGGCGAAGGCCTGCGGCGGATCATGAAGCTCGCGCGGACCCGTGGCCTCGACCAGGCTCTGGTCGCAGCCCTCGCCAAATCGCGAAAATTCACCCGCGGCCCGAAGCCCGGTAAGGCGTTGCGCGAGATCTCCCTCGATGCGCAGCAGACCACGGAGAAGCCGACCACCGAGGGCGTGATCGAAATGCTGGGCCGGCTCGATCTGAAGGGGCGACGCGTCGGCCTTCAGCTTTATCCAGACAAGGACCACAGCGCACTGACCGGCGCGCTTGCCGCACAAGGCGCAGATGTCGATACCGTGCTGCCTTATGCCTACGATTCCAAGGCAGCGGATGCCAACATCGTCGCCGCCATCGACGACGTGGCCGAGGGGCGGATCGATTCCATCGCGCTGACCAATCTTGGCCAGGTCCGCCGCCTCGTGGAGGCCGCGAAGGCACATGGCAGTGAGGCGAAATTGCGCGCGGGGTTGGAGCGGACGCTGATTGCGTCAGTGGGCCCCGCGGTGTCGGGAGAGCTCGCCGCGCATGGCCTGCGCACGGACATCGCGCCGGCGGAAGACCACTATTTCATGCGCCCGCTGATCTCGGCGATGGCGGCAGCGCTCGCCGAGAAACGGCCGAAGGTGGCGGGTTAATCACCGGCCGACGATGCCTAGCTCGCCACCTGCGAGGCGGCCGACATCAACTCCTGCGGGCTCGGAGCCCCGAACATGCGGTGGCCGCCTTCAGGAACCTCGGTAAAGGTCCAGCGCACGATCCCCTCGCGATCGAGCAGGAACTGGCCGAACAGCTGGCCCTGGCCGGTTGCCGCCATGCGCTGATCGGCCTCCATCATCTCGTAGCCGTCCTTGTTGTTGAGGTACTCGGAAGCCGCCAGCCGATTCATCGGCCCCGACGTTTCGCCGGGCACATCCACCTGCATGCTCTTGACGACGTTCATACCCACCTTGCGCGGCCACTCGGTTTCGTTCTCCGTAAACTCGATAGTGGGCAGGCCGAACGCGCGGTGCGAGACCCGCTCGGGGTCGGACGCGGCGAGCAGATTGGGCAAGGGATGATAGCGGAAGTAGAGCCGCGCGCGCTCGATGGGCGTATTCACGACCGTGAGACTTTCGACGCCCTTGTCGCGCAGGGCTGCGTCAAGTTGCGCCTGTGCCGCGATATGGCGCCGACAGAACGGGCAGTGTAGCCCGCGAAACAAGCCGATCAGTATCGGACTGTGCCCGCGAAAATCCTGGAGCGCGATCGTCCCATCGCGTGTGATCGCGTCCAGCACGATGTTCGGTGCGCGATCGCCCGGCTGAAGCGGTCCGTCGACATGAAGTTCTGGCATGGTTGAACTCCTTCATATGACCTAGTCAAGAAATGGCAGTACGATCAGCCCGGCGGGATCGAGCCCATGGCGGGCGCAGACATCATGGGCCAGCGCGAAATATCGGTCGGCCTCGGGCATGTCGCCTCGATCAAGGCTCAGCGTGGCGAGACCATCATAGCATGGAAACAGCTGCTGCGGCTCACCGGTTTCGTTCGCCACCTCGATTGCCTCATTGTAGCAGAGGGCGGCCAGATCGGGGCGGAAGTGGCATTGATGGATTTGCCCGAGAACGATCAGGGGCACGGAGAGATGCTCGCGCTGATCGAGTGCACGGTCGATTTCGATCGCCTTTTCGGCGGCCGGTACCCCTTCCTCGGTACATCTGTCCGTGAAGGTGCAACAGGCAACGGCAAAATTGGCAAGGAGGCGCGCCTGGAAGCCGAGATCCCCGATCCGACGCGCGACATCGAGTCCACGCCGGCAGACCTCCACGGCTTTCGCCGGGTCGACGATCGTGTAGAGCACACCGAGATTGGTGTAGCCGCGGCAGGCTACATTGAGGAGGCCGGCGGTTTCGGCGGCTGCAACACTTTGCTCCACCTCGCGCACCGCCTCCTCGTGTCGTCCAAGCCGCGCCAGCGCAACGCCCTTGGTGTTGAGGGCCTCCGCAATGGCGCGTGCCGCCTCGAGACCGGCCTGCTCGTCCGCGGCCGCCGGTACGGACCGTGCATAGGCGAGCGCCTCGTCTGCCCATCTTGCGGCGGCCACGTGATCGCCGGTCCGAAACGCGAGACGGCCGCGCTCCTGCAGGAGATGCGCCCACTCGATGGGCGCGTCGGTCCCTCCAAGCAGTTTGGCCGCCTCGGCGTAATGCGTCTCTGCCCTGATCCGCTTGCCGGCGTCCCACAGCAATCGTCCAAGCTTGCGAAGAATTCGCGCTTCGCCGATCCGGTCCTGGATGGCGCGGTGCCCCTCCAACGCGCTCTGATAGTGCTCCTCGGCCGTGTTCCGGCGGCCAGCCGCGGCACAGAGGTCCGCAATCCGCTCGTACAGGACCAGACGTTCCGGCTCCCGTTCGCCGCCGGTCAACAGCACGGCGAGGGCCTGTTGGTAGAGACGGATGGCATCGTCGTTGGCATAGCTGGCGCGTGCGCGATCGCCGGCTGCGCGCAGATAGCGCGCGCCTTTCGGCTTGCTCGCGCTCAGACTGAAGTGATGTCCGAGCAATATGAGATCTTCGAGGCGCTCGGGCTCATCGCCATAGAGCCTCTCGAGCGCCCCGCCGATCCGTCCATGAAGCTCGATCCGGCGCTGCAGAAGCAGGTTTTGATAGATCACGTCCTGAAGCATGGTTTGCGTGAAGCGGTAGGTCCGCAGCGAAATCGAGTTCGCGCCCGCGATCTCCTCGATGATCTCCGCGTCGCACAGAAGTTCGAGCCCTGCTTCAACCCTTGCCGGCTCGGTTGCCGCCGCACCGAGAGCAGCCGCATCAAAACGCGGGCCGATTACCGCAGCCTCCTGTGCCAAGCGGCGCACCTGATGCGGCAACCGGTCGAGACGCGCCAGCAACAACGCCTGAATGCTTGCCGGGATATCGGCGGCGGCTTCATCCGACTTCATCCGCCACTGCGCGCCGTCGCGCTCCAGGGTGCCGGCTTCGATCAGGCCGCGTATGATCTCCTCAAGGAAAAGCGGATTGCCGCCGGCGCGATCGAGGATTCGACCGAACAGAGCTCCCGGCGGTTCACGCCAACCGTGACTGAAATAGGCCGCGAGCAGCCTTTGTCCGTCGGCGTCGCCAAGCGGGGGCAGCCGGAGGGTTGTGTGACTGATCCTGCTCGAACCGAACTGGTCCAGTTCCAGCATCGGCCGATGCGTAAACAGCAGCATCAGCCGCGTCCGCTCCAGTCGGTCCATCAGGAACCGCAACGCTTCAAGCGACACCGCATCGGCCCAATGCAGATCCTCGACGATGATCAGCAGTGGCGACAGTGCCAGGCGGCGTTCGAACACGGTGCGAATCGCGAAGAATATCTGCCGGCGGAGCTGTTCGGGCTCGACATGCCTGAGCACGGCGTTGGGGTCGCCGAGGCCGAGTACGTGCAGATAGAGGGGCATCAGGCGGTCGGCCTCGTCGGTCGCGAGGCCAAGCTCCGACAGCGCTTCTGCGACCTTCGCCTCCGCTTCTGCGGCGCCCGCCTTCTGCGCGATGCCATAGGCGCTGCGCAGCACCGCGGCGAGAGTGCCGTAGGATTGTTCGCCGAGCGGCGAGCACGCCGCCTGCCGGATCGCCACGCCGGCGAATCGATCCTGGTCGCGGATGCGCGCGACGAACTCGCTGACCAGGCGCGTTTTCCCGATGCCGGCTTCGCCGACCAGCCGCACCAGTTGAGCCGCGCCGCCGCACGCGCGATCAAGGCTGCCGATCAGGCGCGCAAGCTCGGCGTCGCGCCCGATCAACGGCGCATTGAGGCCCAGCGTGTCGAGACCGCGCGCCGCACGGGGCGTGTCGAGCGGCTCCTTCAGACGGTGGACCAGCACGCTGCCCATCTTGCCCTTCAGCGAGACCTCGCCAAGCGAGTCATAGGAGAACGCATGCCGCGTCAGACGGTGGGTCAACGGCCCGACCAGCACCTCGCCCGAAGCCGCCATCGACTGTAGCCGCTGGGCGGTATTCACCGTGTCGCCGGTCACCGAATAGGATTTGGAAACACCCGCACCGAGCCCGCCCGCGACGACGTGCCCGGTGTTGATGCCGACATGGAGCAGCAGCGGTGAACCGGCATACGCCTTCGCGCGTTCGCTGAGGCGCGCCGTCCGGCCGATCATGTCGAGGGCAGCGCGCACCGCCCGCTCCGGGTCGTCCTCGTGCGCCGCCGGCGCACCAAACAGAGCCAGCAGCGCATCGCCGATGAATTTGTCCACGAAGCCGCCAAAGCTTTGCACCGCGGCCGTCAACTCCTCGAACAATTCGTTTTGAAGCGTCTGCATGACCTCGGGGTCGAGCCGCTCGCTCATCGCAGTGAAGCCGCTCAGGTCGGCAAACAGCACGGTGATGGTCCGGCGGTTCGCCTCGCTGTCGATCTTGTCCGACGGAGCTCGAAATGCGGCTTGAGCCTCCTCCGCCGGCACGAGCGGCGGAGAGGAGGACCGGATCGGGAGCGTCGTCGGGCTCGCCCGCGTCGATGCCTGCCCGCCGGTGGGGACCTCAGCGACGAAGGCACCGCATTTCGGGCAATAGGCGAAATCCGGCGCGCATGGAAACCCGCAGCCTGGGCACGCGTTCGGCTGCTTCGTGCCGCACTTCGGGCAGAAGGCAAAGCCGCTCTGGACCTCTAAACCACAGCAAGAGCAGTTCATGGGTCAGGACCTCGCGGAAGCCGCGATGGCGCGAGCTCCTGGACCTGCCGG
Organism: Bradyrhizobium sp. LA6.8; assembly: GCF_040547935.1. Taxonomy (NCBI): domain Bacteria; kingdom Pseudomonadati; phylum Pseudomonadota; class Alphaproteobacteria; order Hyphomicrobiales; family Nitrobacteraceae; genus Bradyrhizobium; species Bradyrhizobium sp. LA6.8. The sequence continues at coordinate 105,874 of NZ_JBEPQQ010000006.1, read as the reverse complement.
ATGGACCCAGGAACCTGGCAAGCATGGGCTCGTCGCACGGGAAGAGCAAGCGGCGGTTGGTCAGCCTCTCCGTATCGGCCGGGCGACGAAGCGATGCTGTGGGCGCACTGGCGCACCGCAAATCGTCGGCAAGCATGGCGGCATGCGGTAGCGCCAATTGACAGGGGCATGGCCGGGGCTACCCTGCCAACAGAAGAACAAAAACAAGGGGGAATCGCCGTGAAACCCGTCATCGCATCTTGAGCACATCCGCACTCGCGCCGTTCCGCATCCGCAACTATCGCTTCCAGTGGCCGTCCGATCTGCTCACCTCGTGGGCGTTCGAAGTGGAGACGTTGGTGCTCGGCTGGTACATCATGGTCGAGACAGGCTCCGTGCTGCTGCTCACCGTGCTTGCGTCGCTGCAGTTCGTCGGGACCCTGGTCGCGCCGGTGCTCGGCATGATCGGCGACCGGATGGGTCATCGCGATCTCCTGGTCGTGATGCGCCTTGCCTATACGGCGCTCTCGTCGACCATCATGGTTCTGGCGCTGACCGGTCATTTGTCGCCGCTGAGCGTGATGATCATCGTTGCGCTCATGGGCCTGATCCGCCCCTCGGATCTCGGCGTCCGCGGCGCACTGCTTGCCGAGATCATGCCGCCCGAGCAACTGGTGGGCGCCATCAGCGTTGCGCGCACGACCCAGGACAGCGCCCGCATCGCCGGAGCGTTGACGGGTGCAAGCCTGTTCGCCGTCCTCGGCATCGGCCTCGTTTACGTGGCGATCGCCTGCCTTTACTTCGCGGCCGCACTTCTCATGCTCTGCCTGACCCGGCCGAAGAGGACCGTCACGACGAGCGATCTTCCGGCGAACAGCCACGCGGTCTCGCGATTGCTGGGCGACCTCAAGGAAGGGATCGTCTATGCCTGGAACGGCCCGGGAATGCGCGCGGCGCTGTGCGTCGCCTTCCTGGCCAATCTCACCGCCTTTCCCTTCACCGGCGGACTATTGCCCTACATCGCGCGGGACATCTTTCATACCGACCAGACCGGCCTCGGCTATCTCTCGGCGAGCTTCGCCGTGGGCTCGCTGATCGGCTCCATCACGCTCAGCCTGGTGAGCGGACTACGCATTGCCCGGCTTCTCATCGGCGCGACGCTGGCCTGGTACGCCATGCTGCTGGTGTTCGTCGAGATCAGGACTATGCCGGTGGCGATGGCCTGCCTCGTTCTCGCCGGCATCGCCCAGAGCATGTCAATGATATCAGCTGCCGTGATCCTGATGCGGACGGCGAGCGCGCACCTGCGCGGCCGTGTGATGGGCGTGCGCATGATGGTGATCTACGGCCTGCCACTCGGATTGCTCGCGGCCGGTAGCTTGATCGACATCATCGGCTATTCCGCGACGGGCTCGCTCTACGCCGCCGCGGGCTTCATCGCGATGCTGGCGATCGCGGTCCGCTGGCGCGCCGACCTCTGGCCGGTCCACGCCCCCGCCAACGCGCGCTAGTCCCCGTAGCCACGCAGCCGCTCGACATCGAGAATGGTGACGCCGCCATATTCGAGCCGCAGCAGCCCCTCCTTCTCCAGCCGGTTCAGCGCGCGGTTGGCGTTCTGCCGTGACATGCCCGAGAGCGCCCCGATCTCCTCCTGGGTGATTTCCAGATGCGCGGTCGACTCGGGATAGAGGATCGGATTGAACAGCGAGGCGATGCTGCGCGCGAGGCGTGCGGTGGCATCCAGCGTGCGGTTGACCTCGAGCATGCCGATGAACTGGCCGAGCCGCTCGTTGAGCTGGCGCACCAGGAAGCGGTTGAAGCCGACGCTGTTCTCGAACAGCCACATGAATGCGCTGCGTTCCATCAGCGCGACGCGGCTGTCGCGCAGCGCGACCACGTCGTAGCGACGAGGCTCGTTCTTGAGCACGCTGCCCTCGCCGAACCAGGCCCCGGCCGTCAGCCCCGCAAGGCTCGTCTCCTTGCCGTCGCGCGAGACCCCGCCCATCCGTGCCAGGCCGCTCACCATGCCTGCCCAATAGCTGAACGTATCGCCGCGCATGAACACGGTCTCGCCGGTGCGGTAGGACCGTTCCGTGATCCCGGTGCGGGCGACCTCGATCTCCGCGTCCGTGAGCTCGCGCGACCAAGCGGCGACCCGCTTCAGTTGATCCTCTGAAATCATGATGCTGAAGCCAGCCGCACCGTTCGCCACCCAATCTCTCTGCTGCACTGCAACACGATCACTTCGACCACCATCCGACGAAAGATGAAGGCCACTCCCGTCTGAAAAAACTTTGTCGCAGAATTGTCAGGCGGGAGACATTTCAAAATAGCGCTTTCCCCTATTGAGGACCACCTTGGGCGATGCGGCTTTTGATCCCGATCGGGAGCAAGAGTGGCGCGGCGCCGGTCGAGACCAATAGCTGCATGGCCTCACCGGCACGGCCGTACTAGGATCGCCCGACAGGAACGGACGAAGAGCGCCGCTGAATGCGCCATCACCGGGAGGGATTTGTTTGGTGGCTACCAGTCTCGAAGTGCGCGGCGTGTCCTTGCGATTCGGCGGCGTCCGTGCGCTGACCGATGTCAGCTTTGCCATCAATGACGGCGAGCTGTTCTCGATCATCGGCCCCAACGGCGCCGGCAAGACCTCGATCGTGAATTGTATTTCCGGCCGCTACAAGCCGACCGAAGGCCAGCTGTTCTACCGCGGCCGCGACATCACAGGGCTGACGCCGAACGCGCGCCCCACGCTCGGCATCGGCCGCACCTTCCAGAATCTGGCGCTGTTCCACCACATGAGCGTGCTCGACAACATCATGGTCGGGCGCCATCACCTCCTGAACAACAATTTCCTCACGGGATCGCTGTACTGGCTCACCGGCGCGCGCAAGGAGGAACTCGAGCACCGCCGCAAGGTCGAGGAGATCATCGACTTCCTCGATCTCCAGTCGGTGCGAAAGGCGCAAGCCGGCACCCTCTCCTACGGCCTGCGCAAACGCGTCGAACTCGCCCGTGCCATGGCGCTGGAACCGCGCCTCATTCTCCTCGACGAGCCGATGGCCGGCATGAACTTCGAGGAGAAGGAGGACATGGCGCGCTACATCGTCGACCTCAACGAGGAGTTCGGGATGACGGTGGTGATGATCGAGCACGACATGGGCGTGGTGATGGACATCTCCCACCGCGTCATGGTGCTCGATTTCGGCCGCAAGATCGCCGAGGGCGATCCGGCCGCCGTGCTCGCCGATCCCCACGTCAGGCGCGCCTATCTCGGCGAGGAGGACGAGGTGCTGGTCGATCCGGACGATGCTCCGCCAGCACAGGAGAGTGCGGCATGATGGATTACGCGGGCCGCGTCGCGCAGGCCGACACCTATCCGAAGATGCTGCGGCTCAATGCCAGGGAGCACGGCAACGAGATCGCGTTGCGCGAAAAGGATCTCGGGCTCTGGCGCGTCTTCACCTGGAATGATTACCACACCCGCGTACGCGACTTTGCGCTCGGCCTCATCGAATTGGGCTTGGGTCGAGAGGACGTCATCGGCATCATCGGCGACAACCGGCCGGACTGGGTCGCGGCGGAAGTGGCGACCCACGCCATCGGCGGCTTGAGCCTTGGGCTCTATCGCGACGTGCTGGACGAGGAAGCCTCCTACCTCCTCAACTATGGCGAGGCGCAGGTCGTTTTCGCCGAGGACGAAGAGCAGGTCGACAAGCTGCTCGTGCTTGCCGAGCGTGTGCCGCGGTTGAAGCACATCATCTATTCCGATCCGCGCGGCATGCGGAAATACGACGATCCCAGACTGATGTCGGCGGAAGCGTTCGCCGAGCTCGGCCGCGGCCGCGCCACGCGTGAGCCGGAGCTCTACGATCGCCTCGTCGATGCCACCAAGGGCGAGGATGTCGCGATTCTCTGCACCACGTCGGGCACCACCTCGCACCCGAAGCTCGCCATGCTCGCCGCCGGCCGCGTGCTCGGCCATTGCGCGACCTATCTCGCCTTCGATCCGAAAGGGCCGGACGACGAATACGTCTCCGTGCTGCCGCTACCGTGGATCATGGAGCAGGTCTATGTGCTCGGCAAAGGCCTCTTGTGCCGGATGAAGATCAACTTCGTCGAAGAGCCTGATACGATGATGAACGATCTGCGCGAAATCGCGCCGACGTTCGTGCTGTTTGCGCCGCGCGTCTGGGAATCCATCGCTGCCGACGTTCGCGCCAAGGTGATGGACGCGACGCCTTTCAAGCAGCGCCTGTTCGACATCGGCATGAAAAGCGGACTCGCCGCGCTCGCAGACGGCAAACGTTCGAGCTTTGCCGACGCAATCCTGTTCCGCGCGCTGCGCGACCGCCTCGGCTTTACCCGCCTGCGTTCGGCCGCGACCGGCGGCGCGGCACTCGGCCCTGATACCTTCAAGTTCTTCCAGGCCATGGGCGTGCCGCTGCGCACGCTCTACGGCCAGACCGAACTGCTAGGGGCCTACACTCTGCATCCCGAGGGCAAGGTCGATCCCGACACGACGGGCGTGCCGATGGCCGACAGCGTCGAGATCCGCATCGACAATGCCGACGTCCACGGCGTCGGCGAGATCGTGGTGCGGCACCCCAACATGTTTCTCGGCTACTACAAGAGCCCCGAAGCAAGCGTTGCCGACATCAGGGACGGCTGGATGCTGTCGGGCGATGCCGGCTATTTCAACGCGAACCGCCAGCTCGTCGTCATCGACCGCATCAAGGACCTCGCCGAGACCTCGCGCGGCGAGCGCTTCTCGCCGCAGTTCATCGAGAACAAGCTGAAGTTCTCGCCCTATATCGCGGAGGCCGTGGTGTTAGGCGCCGGCCGCGACGCGCTCGCGGCGATGATCTGCATCCGTTACTCCATCATCTCGAAATGGGCGGAGAAGAGCCGGCTCTCGTTCACGACCTACAGCGACCTCGCCTCGCGGCCCGAGGTCTACGCCCTGCTCAAGAAGGAAGTCGAGACCGTCAACGCCACATTGCCGCCGGCGCAACGCATCTCGCGCTTCCTGCTGCTCTACAAGGAGCTGGACGCCGACGACGGCGAGCTCACCCGCACCCGAAAGGTGCGCCGCAGCGTCATCAACGAGAAATACGAAGGCATCATCAACGCGATCTACCGCGGCGATGCCGACATCCCCGTCGACACCGTGATCCGCTTCCAGGACGGCACCACGCAGCGCGTGCGAACGACGCTGCGCGTGGTGGATCTCGGCGGACATGGGCATATGGCGGAGGCCGCGGAGTGAGCCTGCTTCGAACCGAGACCGCGCTGCCAGCCGATGCGCCCTCTCCCCTTGTGGGAGAGGGCATCTCCGCCGCTGGCCACACCCTCGCCCGGGTGAGGGGTCCCCTCTCAGCACCGTCGCTGCCGAGAGAACCCCTCACCCGGCTTCGCTTCGCGAGGCCACCCTCTCCCACAAGGGGAGAGGGTGCACCGTCATCGCTTCTGCATTTTGCGCTGGCATCGACATGAACACCGCCTTCCTCATCCAGCTCCTGGTCAACGGCCTCGTGGTCGGCACGCTCTATGGCGTGGTCGCGATGTCGTTCGTGCTGATCTACAAGGCGACACAGGTCGTCAACTTCGCGCAAGGCGAACTGCTGCTGGTCGGCGCCTGGGTGTGCTGGGCGCTGCTTGCGAAGTACCAGGTGCCGTTCTGGATCGGCATGCCGATGACGCTGGTGTTCATGTTCATATTCGGCATCGCGATCCAGGTGCTGATCCTGAGACCGATGATCGGCGAACCCATCATCTCGGTGATCATGGTGACGATCGGCCTCTCGACCGTGCTCCAGGCCACGCTGAAATGGATGTTCGGCGTCAATCCGCAACCGTTCCCGCGCGTGTTCGAGAGCCAGTCGGTCAGCCTGCTCGGGCTTCAGATCCAGACCGTCTATGTCATGAGCCTCGTGGTCTCGGTCGCGATGATGATCGGCATGGCCTGGTTCTTCCGCGCCTCCAAATACGGCCTCGCGATGCGCGCCACCGCGTTCAACCAGCAGGTCGCGCAGTCGCTCGGCATCTCCGTCAAGAGCGTGTTCGCGATGGCGTGGGCGATCTCCGCGACAGTGTCGGCGGTCGCGGGCGTGGTGGTCGCCGTCGTCAACGGCGTGTCCTCGGGACTTGCGGCCTACGGCATCAAGGTGTTCCCGGCGGCGATCCTCGGCGGGCTCGATTCCGTCGGCGGCGCCGTGCTCGGCGGCATCATCATCGGCTTGCTCGAGAACATCGCGCAATATGTCGACAGCGAGTATCTGCACTGGGGCAATCTCTACGAGATCGCACCGTTCTACGTCCTCATCATCGTGCTGATGATCAAGCCCTACGGCCTGTTCGGCACCCACGACATCGAGCGGATCTGATCCATGGCCGGCCCTGCCCTCATCCCTGCTGGTGATTTCCGCACCTCCTACGCGGCGGACACCACGATCTTCCCGACCACGACCAGCCGCAACTTTGCGATCATCGGCGTGCTGTTGCTCTGCCTCGTGCCGCAATTCCTTGGCGGGTACTGGCTCAGCATCCTGATCCAGATCGGCATCTTTTCGATCGCAGCGCTCGGTCTCAACATCCTGGTGGGCTTCACCGGCCAGATCTCGATCGGCCATGCCGCCTTTTTCCTGCTCGGCGCCTTTACCTCGGCCTACATCTCCAACAACGCGCCGATCCCGGTGTTCTTCGCGATCCCGCTTGCGGGCGTCGTCACCGCGCTGGTCGGGCTGATCTTCGGCATCCCGGCGGCGCGACTGAAGGGGCTCTACCTCGTCATCGCAACGCTGGCGGCGCAATACATCCTGCTCGACTTCTTCTCCCGCGCAGAGTGGTTCACCGGGGGCTCGGTGCCCGCCAGCGCCAATCCGTTCTCGATCTTCGGCTTCACGCTGCGCGGCGACCGACAATATTTCTATGTCGTGCTGGCCTATGTGGTCGCGAGCTACGTCCTCGTCACCAATCTGATGCGCACGCGCGATGGCCGCGCGCTGGTGGCGATCCGCGACCATTATCTCTCCGCCGAGATCATGGGCATCAACCTCACCAAATACCGCACGCTGTCGTTCGGGCTGGCCGCCTTCTTCGCCGGCATCGCCGGCGCGCTTTATGCCCACTACCAGCTCGTCGTCTCGCAGGAGGGTTTCGGCATCGAGCGCTCGATCCTGTTCCTCGCCATGATCATCATCGGCGGCACCGGCTCGATCATGGGCACGCTGATGGGCACCGCCTTCGTGGTGCTGCTGCCTGAGACGATGGAATTCATCAGCCTCTACCTGAAGGGCGGCGCGATCGACAAGGCGCTGTCCCTCAACACCAACATCACCTTCCTGCGCGAGATCGCGATCGGGGTGATCATCATCGCGTTCCTGATGTTCGAGCCGGACGGGCTCGCGCATCGCTGGCGGCAGATCAAGGCGTACTGGAAACTCTACCCGTTCTCGCATTGAGCGCGGGCAACTCTCTAACCAACGAAAAAACAGGAGGAGGCAACCAATGAAGACAAAATCCATTTTGAGCACTGCATCGCTCGCGCTGGCGATCGCCGCATTCTCGGCCGGCGCGCAGGCGCAGATCGCGATCGGCCATCTCGCCGATTATTCCGGCGGCACCTCCGACGTCGGCACGCCCTACGGCCAGGCCGTCGCCGACACCTTCGCCTGGGTCAACAAGAACGGCGGCGTCGGCGGCAAGCAGCTCAACGTCGATACCAACGACTACGGCTACCAGGTGCCGCGCGCGATCGCGCTCTACAAGAAATGGTCGGCGCCGGACTCCAAGGTCGCCGCGATCATGGGCTGGGGCACCGCGGACACCGAAGCGCTGACCGGCTTCCTCGCCCAGGACAAGATCCCCGACCTCTCCGGCTCCTATGCCGCAGCCCTCACCGATCCCGAGGGCGTGAGCGGCAAGGCCAAGCCTGCGCCTTATAATTTCTTCTACGGCCCGAGCTATTCGGACTCGCTGCGCGCGATGTTGATGTGGGCGGCCGAGGACTGGAAGGCCAAGGGCAAGGCCGGCAAGCCGAAGTTCGTGCACATGGGCGCCAACCACCCCTATCCGAACGCGCCGAAGGCCGCAGGCGAAGCCATGGCGCAGGAGCTCGGCTTCGAGGTGCTGCCGCCGCTGGTGTTCGCGCTCACACCGGGTGACTACAGCGCGCAGTGCCTGAGCCTGAAATCCTCCGGTGCCAACTACGCCTATCTCGGCAACACCGCGGCTTCCAACATCTCCGTCCTGAAGGCTTGCAAGACCGCCGGCGTCGAGATCCAGTTCCTCGGCAATGTCTGGGGCATGGACGAGAACGCCGCCAAGACCGCCGGCGATGCCGCCAACGGCGTGATCTTCCCGCTGCGCACCGCAGTGAGCTGGGGCGGCGATGCGCCCGGCATGAAGACGGTGATGGAGATCTCCAAGATGTCCGACCCCACCGGCAAGGTCTACCGGCCCGTGCATTACATCGCGGCGGTCTGCTCGGCGCTCTACATGAGGGAGGCGCTCGACTGGGCTGCCAAGAACGGCGGGGCGACCGGCGAGAACGTCGCCAAGGGCTTCTACCAGAAGAAGGACTGGGTGCCGGCCGGAATGGACGGCGTCTGCAATGCCTCGACCTGGACCGACAAGGACCACCGCGGCACGCTGAAGGTCGACCTCTATCGCACCAAGATCGCGGGTGCGACCGACGGCGACCTCAATGATCTCATGGCCAAGGGCACGATCAAGCTCGAGAAGGTCAAGACCGTCGAGCTGCCGCGCAAGCCGGAATTGCTGGGGTGGTGAGCCCGGCTATTCCTACACACACAACCGTCATCCCCCGCGAAAGCGGGGGATCCAGTACGCCGCGGCCTCTCGGTGAAGCTTCGACGTCTCTGGAATACTGGGTCGCCCGGGCAAGCCGGGCGACGACACCGAGAGAGTAACTAGCCATGAGTGAACCGGCTCACATCGAGCGTCCCTCCCCCAGCGCCGTGCCCGCACCGCCCCTCCTCGCCGTCCGCAACATCGAAGTCGTCTACGACGACGTCATCCTGGTGCTGCGCGGCCTCAGCCTCGACGTGCCCAAAGGCGCGATCGTGGCGCTGTTGGGCGCCAACGGCGCCGGCAAGTCGACGACGCTGAAGGCGATCTCGGGGCTGCTCAAGACCGAGGACGGCGAGGTCACGCGTGGCGAGATCCTGTTCGAGGGCTCCGCCATCGCCGGCATCGATCCCGACAAGATCGTGCGTCGTGGCATCTTCCAGGTGATGGAGGGCCGGCGCATCGTCGCCGACATGACGTCGCTCGAAAACCTCAAGCTCGGCGCCTTCACCCGCAGGGATCGCGAGGTCGATGCCGATCTCGACATGGTCTTCAACTATTTCCCGCGCCTGAAGGAGCGCACCGGCCTTGCCGGTTATCTCTCAGGCGGCGAGCAGCAGATGCTTGCGATCGGCCGCGCTCTGATGGCGCGCCCGAAGATGATCCTGATGGACGAGCCCTCGATGGGCCTGTCGCCGCTGCTGGTGAAAGAGGTGTTCTCGATCATCCAGAAGATCAACCGCGACCTCGGCGTCACCATCCTGCTGGTCGAGCAGAACGCCCGCGCCGCGCTGTCGGTGGCGAGCCACGGCTACATCATGGAGCAGGGCAAGGTGGTGCTCGACGGCACCGCGGACGAGCTGCGCGACAACGAGGACGTCAAGGAGTTCTACCTCGGCGGCGCCGGCGATCAGCGCAAGAGCTTCAAGAACCTCAAGAGTTTCAAGCGGCGCAAACGGTGGCTGTGAAACTCAGCTCAGCACCTGCTCCGCTTCCGTGACTGCACAGAGAACATGATAGAACGACGACGCAGGAATGGTGTCGACCAGCGATTTGCCGTCGCGATCGAACTGGTCGTACCAGCCGCCCTTCACGGGATGGCTGAGATAATGCCGTTCGAGCCGCACCAGCGCCGCGCGCGCCTCGTCCGCAGCGCCCGCCTCGCCGGACTCGGCCTGCGCGATCCACGCCTTGGCCATCTCGGTCTGCGGCCACAGCCGGCGCGTGCTGCGACGGATGTTGCCGCTGGCATCGCCCTCGTCGACCAGGCACCCCGTGGCCTCGTCGCGATAGCGCAGCGCGGTCGCGAGCAGTTCGGCGCGACGTTGCCCGGTCGGGCAACCCGTGATGCGTTCAAACCCTTTCAGCAGCCAGACCCACTCGGCCTGATGGCCGGGCTCGACGCTGACCGGCTCGATCTTGGACCAGTCCTCCTCGAAATACTCCGTCAGGATCCGCTTCTGCTTGTCGTAGAGATTGGCGAGGAACAGCGCGAAGAACTCGCCGGCGCGGTTCTGGAACGACAGATCGTGGGTCGCATCGAAGCACGCGATCATCGCCTCGAACAGATGCATGTGCGGGTTCTGCCGGCGCGGCAGCGAGACCGGCAGGCTTTCGTGCACACCGCCATGCGGCGAGCGCAGATGTCCGTCGAGGAAGGCAAGCAGCGCGTCGATCTCGGCGCGAATTTGCGCATCCTGGTCGAGCCCGTAGACGGCCGCGAGCGCAAACAGGATGAAGGCGTGGTCGTAAGCATCGCGCCGGGCGTCCAGCACGGCGCCATCCGGCGTCAGCCGGTGCACGTAGCCAGGCCGGCCGTCGGGCGCCTTCGCTTTGCTGAGCAGATGCTCCAGCCCCTTCAGCGCGATGGCGCGCCCCCCAGGGTACCAGCCCATCTGCGCCGCCTTGGCGTAACAATAGATCTGGCGCGCCTGCACGAGCACGCGCCGCGGTGCGGCCGTGTCAGCCGTGCCGTCACGGTGCAGCCGGTCGACGAAACCGCCTGCCGCATCGTCCCAGCCGACGGACGACCACAGCGGCAGCGCCTCGTCGACCGTGCGGCGCTTCAGGCGCGCGACGACGTCTGCCGCCTCGCCCGCTGCAATGATGCCTTCGTCCGCCATCGCGTCCTCTCCACGCCTCGACACTGGCCGTCTGATACCCATGCCAGCGGCGGCGTGCAACGGATGCCAACCCGGAAAGACCAGCCATGACCGCCCATTACGACGCCCGCGAGACGCGCGAACCGGCCGTGCGCGAGGCAGAGCTGTTCTCCCGCCTGCCGGACGTGCTGCGCGGCGCGATGGCCGCACCCGCCTACGCCGAGCGGCTGAAGGGCATAGATCCGGCCGCCGTGACCTCCAGGTCGGCGCTGGCGGGCCTGCCGGTGCTGCGCAAGTCGGAGCTCCCCGCCCTGCACAAGGCCTCAGCGCCCTTCGGCGGCTTCGTGCCGGCAGCCCCGGGGTCGTTCGCCCGCCTCTTCACCTCTCCCGGTCCGATCTTCGAGCCTGAAGGGCGGCAGGCCGATCCCTGGCGCGGTGCGCGGGCGCTGTTCGCGGCCGGGTTCCGCCCCGATGACATCGTGCTCAACACCTTCAGCTACCACCTCACCCCCGGCGGCTTCATCTTCGATGCCTCGGCCCGCGCGCTCGGCTGCGCGGTGATCCCGGCCGGTCCCGGCAATACCGAGCAGCAATTCGAGCTGATCGAGGCCTACCGTCCGGTCGGCTATAGCGGCACACCTGACTTTCTGAAGATATTGCTCGATGCCGCAGCAAGCTCGGGGCGCGACGTCTCATCGATCAAGCGCGCGCTGGTCTCGGGTGCGGCCTTCCCGCCCTCGCTCCAGGCTGAAATCAAGGCACGCGGCATCGACGCCTACCAGGCCTTCGGCACCGCCGACCTCGGCCTCATCGCCTTCGAGACCGAGGCGCGCGAGGGCATGGTGGTGAACGAGGATCTCATCATGGAGATCGTCAAACCCGGCACCGGCGATCCCGTCGCGCCGGGCGACGTCGGCGAGATCGTAGTGACCTCGCTCGATCCGCACCATCCCTGGATCCGTCTCGCGCTCGGCGACCTTACCGCGGTGTTGCCGGGTCCGAGCAAATGCGGCCGCACCAACATGCGCATCAAGGGCTGGATGGGCCGCGCCGACCAGACCACCAAGGTCAAGGGCATGTTCGTCCGACCGGAGCAGGTCGCCGAGATCGGCAAGCGCCATGCCGCGCTCGGGCGCCTGCGCCTCGTCGTCATGCGCCAGGGCGAGGCCGATGCGATGACGCTGCGAGCGGAAACTGCGGCCGCGAGCGACGCCTTGCGCGAGGAAATTGCAGGCACCTTGCGCGCGGTGACGAAACTCGGCGGCAACGTCGAGCTGGTCAGCCCGGGCGCGCTGCCGAACGACGGCAAGGTGATCGCGGACGAGCGGTAAGCGCTCAAACCCCAATTCCCTGGTAGTAGGGAATTCTGCACGAAATCGGTGCAAATAGGCAGGCGCGACGGCATATGCTCTCGCGGTCCCTTGCTGGCATGGACGCGCGTCGGTCGTTGTTGGCGGCGGGGATATTAAGGCACGTAGAATCTTAGCCGTAGTGCGCGTTCCTCGGTTAGGCATAAGAACGGCCTGTCGGCGTGGCCCGCCAGGCAATTCCTGTACATTCGGCTCTCAAGCGCATCGTCGAAAAGGCCGAAAATGGCGAGTAGCGCGAGCCCCACACCGCCCGCTATCCCGACCGAATAAATTGCTGCGCGCCGCACCTGCCACGCACGGGAAAATTCCTTACCCACGATAATTCACTACTATCCAAAAAATGCACTACCGTGAGTTGCTACTCCTGCCCTAAGCGACGGCTGGGGTCAATCAAGAAGTAGGCCTCGCCTAAGGTCCGGATACACCCACTTGTGGCTTTTGGGTGGGTTGATTGGTCTGCACAGATGGCGCAAAGCAACTCCTATGACAGATTATATCATCGAGGCATTCGAGGGGTTGGGGCATCTTTCCGTCACATCGGGTGCCGTTCTCGCGCTGTTCTTTGGGTTGGCGGCGCTGATAGTCTTTCCTCGGACGATCCTTATCGTTGCGGCCGGCGCATCATTTGGGATTGGTGCGGCTCCCATCATCCTGGTGGCCGGCACAACGGGAGGAACGCTGGCGTTTCTGCTAGCCCGCCATATCGCGTCCGAGTGGTTACGACGAAAGCTCGAACAACGATCTAGATTGGAAGCGATAGCCGAAGCTGTCGACAAGGAAGGATGGCGCATCGTCGCTCTCATGCGACTCGGTGCCCCGGTGCCAAGCGCGTTACAAAACTATCTTTTCGGACTTACAAAAATCCATCTGGTGTCGTTCATCTTGGCCACTTTGGTATTCAGTGCCCCGCAGGTCTTCCTGTTCACCTTCCTCGGCGCCACCGGCCGAGCGTCCTTACTCGAGGACAAGCCCGTCGAACTCACGGTTGTGCCAATCTTGGTGACAGTTGCGATCATCGCCCTTATTTCGTGGCGCGTCCAAAAACTGCTGAGATTGCGCGGTCGATCGGAAGGCCCCAACAAGGGCAGTCATTCCATCCGCTAGCATCGAGAGGGGCGCAACTCTGCTTCGGATCCTTGACAAACCACTTGAAGGGCTGTGAGGAGAGATATCAACTTTTCAGGGGCGGCGGATGACAGTGACAATGGCGCGCCCGGCGGTCTTTTTCGACCGCGATGGCGTACTCAATCACGATCACGGCTACGTCTTCGAGGCGACCAAGTTCGAGTGGAAAGACGGCGCCCGTGAAGCGGTCAAGCTCGTCAACGAGGCGGGCTATTTTGCCTTTGTCGTCACCAACCAGTCGGGTGTGGCGCGCGGGTTCTTCGAGGAGAGCGACGTCCAGACTCTCCATCGCTGGATCGCGAAGGAGCTGGCGGTGATCGGCGCGCACATCGACGCATTTGAATACTGTCCCGACCATCCCGAAGCCGCCATCGAGCGCTATCGACGCGTAAGCGACCGTCGCAAGCCCGCGCCCGGCATGATCACCGATCTCCTCAAGCGCTTTCCGGTGGCCGCCGACAGAAGCATCCTGATCGGCGACAAGCCAAGCGACATGGAGGCGGCCGAATCTGCGGGCATTCGGGGCCTATTGTTTCAAAATGGAAACCTCGAAGCGTTCGTGCGGCAAGCGCTCTCCTTGCGCTGAGCGTGAGCGATTCAACTCAAGTCTAGCACGCCGACAAAGCTGATCGAGGTGACCGACATCAAGCAGCTTGCGACGCAAGGCGCGTCATTTTCGGAGAGTGATGCTGATCATCCATGTCAGCGCACGCATTGCGGCAAGCGGAGCCATCAACCAAACGAGGCCGTAGCTATCCAGCAGCGTCGCCGTTAGAGGCACCTGAGTCACGTAATACGCGTAGAGGCAGCCTGCCACCTGCGTGGCAATGTTCATGGGATCGTTGCCTCTCGCAAGGATTGAAATTGAACTAATTAGTGAACCGGCGATCACGGTCGCCAAGACAGCGTAAAAGAGTCCCCCCCCCCTCAGCATAGCCTGACAGGCTCACACCGGCCGGTTGCGAACCCGTCGTGTATGTGATGACGGGATAGATCACTGCGAACACTTTCGTGGCCGGATAGCAAGGCTGCGGAGCAAGAAGTCCGCTGAAGGTCGGCCGCACTATGCCGCAACGTTGATCGGGATCCGAAAATATCTGCACATAGTATGGAATTCCAACCGCCATCCTGAATACGCCCGTTCGCACGATCCAAATTGCCTTCTTCAACACTCCACTGAGTCCGCTCTCCGACGGCTCTCCATCGGCGGTTGATGGCGAGCCAAGCGGGGACGATGAGTCCGAACCAGGCAGCGGAACCGCGAGCGACGGTCCCGGGGGACTCACAAGCGTCTGGCCGGGGCTCTTAACTTCGCAAAATTGGCTCAGAGCCAGGGCCAGGTAGATCGTTGCTCCTGCCGCGATCGTCACGACCGCGCTGCGCACGAGGCCGAATCCAGAGAGCGCCAACATCCATCCGAGCACCAGCACATAGAGAAGCGCCGGTGCTTTCTGAATAGTTGCGACATCAAGCCAAAGAACGATCACGCTCAGCGCCGCGCAGGCCCCGAGGCTGACCTTTTCACGCTTGAGCAATCCCCGCGCCAGCAGATAGCAACCGATGATGGGCAATAGACGAACGAATAGTACTTGTTACCAAGCAGCCTGAACAATTCGACCCGCCTCAGGATCTTCTCGTAGCACAGGCTCTGATCCCACGCCTCGCCGCGCACAAGCCGCCCGCCTGCGCAAGCCTGTAAACGCAGAAAGCGATCATGGCGCCCGCCAACACCAGCGGAATCCACAGGGGCACCTCGTCGGAAAATGAGAGGGTTGCTGACGCAATGACCTTCTCGGTAGCGATCGCAGCAATCGGCAGAACGACGAGCGTCAGTAGAAACAAAAGCCAGTAAGTTGGAGATCCGAGCGTGGTCATCCACGCGTAAGGAACTTCCTGAGGAAAGAACAATTGGCCGAACTGTTCTTGTCCAACAGGAAACGGAATTAGCGCAGCGGTACCCGAGGTCGCGATGTAGGCGGAGACCGCCACACCGACGGCCAGATTGCCCCGTCGCATCTTCCTGAAGTTCATGAAATCGCTCTAGCACTACATTCGTCGGACAAACGGCGTCAGATCCTTCATCAATTCGGGCGGGTTCGCGAGAAGCCCCGACCACAACGGACGAACTGCATCATCGGTCCGTTGAGCTCCCCCGGACCGATCCACTTGCTTAGTGCGGCTTCGATAGTCGGTAGGGCCCGAGATACAGCACGTCCAGACCCGAGCAGAAATAGGTGTGCAGCGCTTCCAGCGGCGCGTTCACGGTCGGTTGCTCGTTGATGTTCAGGCTGGTGTTGATCAGAACCGGTAACGAAGTGGCTTTCGCGAACTCGCCGATCAGTCGGCTGTAGAGCGGATTGCTGTCCGCATGGACGCTCTGGATGCGCGCGGTGTTGTCGACATGGACCACCGCAGGCATGGTCTCTGCGACTTTATCGTTAACCGGGAACGTCACCACCATGAAGGGCGCGTCGAATGTGTCCTCGAAATATTCGGCCTGGCGCTCGTAAAGCACCGACGGGCAGAACGGGCGGAACTCCTCGCGATATTTGATGGTGAGGTTGATGCGGTCCTTCATGCCCGTATGGCGCGGATCGGCCAGGATCGAGCGGTTGCCGAGCGCGCGCGGACCGTACTCCATGCGCCCCTGGAACCAGCCGACAGTTCTCTGCTCCGTCAGGTCGGCGACGCAGCGCGACACGGGATCGTCGAGCAGCTCAAACCGCGCGCCGATCTTGTCCAGCGTCTCCTTGATCGTGTCGTTGGAATATTCCGGTCCCCAATAGGCATGGGTCAGCGGTGCGATCGTGTGGCCAGCTTCCGCGCATTTCATCATCGCGGCGCCCAGCGCCACGCCCGCATCATGCGGCACCGGCGGAACGTAGAGACGCTTCACGGACGGCTCGGCCGCGATCTCCATGTTCATCTTGCAGTTCAGGCCGACGCCGCCGGCGATGCAGACGTCGCCGCAACCGGTCTCGGCGATCGCGGAGCGGATCACCTCGGTGGTGACGATCTCGAGCTGCTTCTGGCCGCTGGCTGCGATGTTGGTGAACCGCTGGTCGAGCGGCGCACCACGCAGGCGCCGCGGCCCCAGAATCTCCTCCATCTTCTCGGTGAAGATGCGCTCCTGCCGCGTCGAGAAATCGCTGCTGAAGATTTCTGCGTCGCGCCGGCGCTTGTCGAGCTCGGGATCGAGCTCGTAATTGATGCCGGCCGGGCGCAATAATTTCGCAAACTTGTCGAGATAGTCGGGGCTGCCATAGGACGACAGGCCCATGACCTTGTACTCGTCATTGGTCATCTGATAGCCGAGATACTGGGTCAGCATCCCGTAATAGAGCCCGAGACTGTTGTTGCGGCCGAACCGCGTCAGCACGCGGAAGTCGTTACCGCGGGCATGGGCGACGAGACCGGAGCTGGAATCGCCGGAGAAATCGAAGCAGGCGACGGTCGCCTCAGAAAAACCGGATCCGTAGAACGAGCTCGCGGCGTGACAGAGGTGATGGTCGTAGAGCTCGATCTTCGGGCTGTGACCGAACTGGTACCTGAAATATTCTGTGAGGCGCTGCGTGTAGTTCGTGTAGGTCTTCAGCGGCGAGCAGATCCAGTCGACGTCGCGCATGGTGATGCCGGCCTGCTTCAGGCAGAAGCCGATCGCCCCACGCGGCAGCTCGCCGCGCGCGTGCTTGGCAAGTGTGAACCTTTCCTCTTCCGCGGCAGCAATCAGCTCACCGTCGCGCAACAACACGGCAGCGCCATCATGGTGACCATGCTTGATCCCCGAGCTGATTCCGATCACGTACATTAGTTCACACCTCGAAAACGCTTCTCAAGAAGTCCCCCTGCAAAGAAGACCGACAAGAAACTCAGATCCTGCGGATGGTATGGTCGAGTTCTACCGCGACGTGCTCGCCTTCCAGACCGAGGCGAGAACCGCTTGCGACCGAGATGGGACGAAAACGGCCTAGCGGGTTGCATAGTTACCAACGAGGCTTCGAGCCTGCAAGGGCGCAAATCCGCCGTCTTTTGGCGCGTATCGAGAGCTAAAGGATCGGGCTGCGTCTTCGAAATTCCCAAATTGGAGAGCGCGGGGCATACATCGATCGTTCGACTATGTCCCGAGCACTGCAACGGAACGCACTGCCTCACTCAGCGAGCTGTTTCTCGACCGCGAAACTGACCCGCGTCGCCGACAGCTGATTGGCGAGCGAGATCGGCCATTCGCCGCCCGGTTTGAAGGCTTCGGCGAGCGCCACCAACTCCTCGAGCTGTCCCTTTTCAATGGTCAGGCCCTTCCAGCCCCCCTTTGCGCCGGTGACCTCCAATCGCTTGTAGTCGTCGAGCACGAGAACTTTCCCGTCCACAAAGATATCGAAGCGCTCCTTGGGGAACTCCTTCGAGCCCAGCGAGGTATAGGTCAGCGTGCATAGCGAGCCATCGGCGTAACGCACCGTGGCGACGAAATTGTCGTCGCGGCGCCAATGGCCGCTGGCCGGTACAATCGACCGGGCCTGAACCTCGACGGGCTGGCTGCCGGTGAGCGCATTGAAGAGATCGTAGATGTGGCAGGCTTCGCCGATGTTGCGGCCTCCCCCATGCGGGCCATGCACCCAATGATCGGAGGGAATGTAGCCGGCATTCATGCGGTAGTTCACAATCATCGGCGACAGGCGCCCCTTGATCGCTTCGCGGGCCGCGGTGACAGCCGGCGCGAACCGCCGGTTGAATCCCGTCATCAGGAGCGGTCCATTCGGGTTGTCCGCGTAGAACGCCTCGATCGCGTCCAAGCCCTCTTCGGTCATCGACGTCGGTTTCTCGACGAAGACATGCTTGCCGGCCTTCAGCGCCGCCAAGGTCATTTCGGCGTGCAGGTCGTGCCGTGTTGCGATGAGGACGAGATCGACCTGCGGGTCATCGAGAACAGCCTGAAAATCGGTGCTCGCGGTGCTGAAACCAAAGCGCTCGGCGGCCGTGCGCGCAGACAGGCCGGTGCGGCTCACGACACTGCGAAGGTCGAACTTGTCGGCAAGCTTCTTCAGGTTCGGCAGGTGCATGCCCTGCGCAAAGCTGCCGGCCCCGACGACCGCGATCTTGATGCGGCCATCGACGGGCTTCGGAGGGGCAATCTGCAGCACGGACCGCACGGCCTCTTCGCGGTGCGGATACTGCAGCAGAACCAGCAGCGGCTTCTCACCCTCGCCCGCCAGCCGGCCATACGCCTCTTCGGCACGGTCGATCGGATAGGGCTCCCGCAACATGTTGTCGAGCCGAACGCGCCCAGCCGCGAGCAGCCGGAGATATTCGCCCATGTTGCGGTTCTCGGTCCAGCGGACATAGGCGAGCGGGTAGTCTCCGCCCTCCTCCTCATAGACGGGATCGTAGCGTCCGGGTCCGTAGGAGCAGGAGATCAGGACATCGAGCTCCTTGGTGTAGATGTCCGATCGCGCCATGTTCAGGCCGACGTCGCCGACAATCACCACGCGCGCCTTCTTGCGGCAGGACTGAAAAGCCTGAGCGAGAATATCGCTGGAGGCAGAGGCAGCCGTGATGATCGCGACGTCGGCGCCGAAGCCATCGGTCAGCTTGATAATGCTATCGACCAGATTGCTGTCGTTCGGGTTGATGCCGTGATCGAGGCCATTTTCCAGCGCGGTCGCAATGCGCTTGTTGTCCACGTCGGTGCCGATGACGCGGCAGCCATTGGCGGTCAGGAGCTGCGCCGTGATCTGCCCGAGAATTCCGAGCCCGATCACGACGACTGTCTCGCCAAGCGTCGGCTGCGCGCGACGCACGCCCTGCATCGCGATGGCCCCGAGCGTCACCGTGGCGGCCGCGTCGAAGGAGACCTGCTGCGGGACGGGAACGCACAGATTGACCGGGACGTCGATGACCTCGGCGTGGTTGGCAACGCCCGCGCCGGCGCAGGCAACGCGATCGCCGACCGCGATTCCGTCGACCTCCGATCCGACAGCGATGACTGTGCCGGCGGCCGAGTACCCGGTCGGCAGTCCCGCATCGAGCTTGCCCTTGACCTGCTTGTAGACGCGCGCCACGCCCTGATCGCGCATGAGTTGAAGCACGCGCTTGACATGGTGCGGCTGCTTGAGGGCGCGGCGATACAGCGGGAGGCCCGACATCTTGACGCCGGCCATCTCGGTGCCGACGCTCACGCACGAACGCTCCACCCGGACCAGCACGTTCTTCGGGCCGGCGACGGGCGCCGGGACGTCCTGCAGGAAGACCTTACCCGACCGGACCAGAAGCTGCTTCACGACCATACTCCGCGCGTGTCGATTACCACCTTGCCGTTCAGTTCGGCCGGCGCGATTTCGTTGTAGGCACGATGATTGACCAGCATGACGACGATATGCGCCTCGGCGATCGCCTCGGCGACGTCATGCACCATGCGCACGTTCTTGTGCGTGGCAAGCTTTCCCGGCAACAGCTCGGCGAAGGGTTCCGACACCAGCAGTTCGCAGCTGTTCCACTCAGCCACCTCTTCGGCGATCTCGAGCGCCGGGCTTTCGCGGAAATCGTCGACGTCGGGCTTGAAGGCGAGACCGAGCGTCAGCACCTTCGGGTAGGCGCCCACCGACCGCGCGCCGGCGATGGCGGTCTTGATCTTCTCGAGAACGTAAGACGGCTTGCCGTCGTTGACTTCACGCGCGGTGCGGATCAGGCGGGATTCCTGTGGAGCCGCCTCGACGATGAACCAGGGATCCACCGCGATACAATGGCCGCCGACGCCTGGGCCCGGCTGCAGAATATTGACGCGCGGATGATGGTTGGCGAGCCGGATCAGCTCCCAGACGTTGATGCCGAGCTTGTCGCAGACGATCGATAGCTCGTTTGCGAAGGCAATGCCGACGTCGCGGAACGAGTTTTCGGTCAGCTTGCACATCTCCGCCGTGCGGACGTTGGTCTTCAGCAGGCTGCCGGTGCAGAAGATGCGATAGAGCTCCTCGGCGCGCGCCGAGCATTTGGTCGTGATGCCGCCGATCACCCGATCGTTCTCGACCAGCTCGACCAGCACGCGTCCGGGCAACACACGCTCGGGGCAATAGGCAATGTGAACGTCGCAATCCTCGACATCCGAAGTGGGCATCTGCAGATCGGGGCGCAGAGCCGCAAGCTGCGCGGCCATCCGTTCCGTCGTCCCTGGCGGAGAGGTCGATTCCAGCACGACGAGATCGCCGCGCTTCAGGACCGGCGCGATGGATGCAGCCGCGGCCTCGACATAGCTGAGGTCCGCCTTCCCATCATGAAATGGCGTGGGGACGGCAATGATGAAGGCATCCGCCGGCGCAGGCTTCGTCGCCGCGCGCAACTTTCCGACCTGAACCGCGCGCGCGGTCACCGCATCGAGGTCGGGCTCCACGATGTGAACCTGGCCACGGTTGATCTGGGCGACGACCGCCTCGCTGACATCGACACCCACGATCGAAACACCGCGCGAGGCGAGTACGACCGCAGTTGGGAGCCCTATATAGCCGAGCCCGACCACACAAATCGCTTTTTGCTTTACGTCGCTCACAGTTGATCCTCGATCACCTTGCGAATTCGCTTTGCGGCGAGGCCGTCGCCGTAAGGATTAATCGATTGCGCCATCCGCCCATAGTGATCGCGGTCGGTCAACAACCTGGTTGTCTCTTCGACAATACGCTCCCGGGACGTGCCCACGAGAATCACGGTTCCAGCGTCGACAGCCTCGGGACGCTCGGTGGTTTCGCGCATCACCAGGACCGGCTTGCCCAGCGACGGCGCCTCTTCCTGCACGCCGCCGGAGTCGGTGATGATGAGACGCGAACGCTCCATCAGATAGACGAATGGTTCGTAGTCCAGCGGGTCGATCAAATGAATCCGCTTCTGTGCACCGAGCACGCGCTGGACGGGCGCCAGAACGTTGGGATTGGGGTGGACAGGATAGACGATCTGCACGTTATGCTGTGTGACAATGTCAAGCAGCGCATTGCAGATATTTTCGAACCCGTCACCGAAGTTCTCCCGCCGATGTCCTGTCACGAGGATCAGCGGAAGATCGGGATCGAGGTAGCTGAACCGGCCTCGCAGTTCGGCGCCCGCAGAGGGCGCACTCCTCAGCCGCTCCACGGTTTCCATCAGCGCATCGATGACGGTGTTGCCGGTCAGGTGGATATGGAAAGGATCGACCGCTTCCGCGAGGAGATTTTGCCGCGACCGCTCGGTTGGCGCGAAGTGAAACCGGGTCGCAAGGGTTGCGACCCGGCGGTTCATCTCTTCCGGCCACGGCGCGGACAGCGAGCCGGATCGCAGACCTGCTTCCACATGCCCCACGGGCAGCCTGCGGTAGAACGCAGCCAGCGAACCGGCGAGCGTGGTCGAGGTATCGCCGTGGACCAGGACCAGGTTTGGCTTCTCCTGATCCAGCACCTGCCCGATCCCGGTGAGAAGCTTGGCGGTAAGTTGGTCCAACGCCTGGTTGGGCGACATCAGGTTGAGGTCGTGGTCGGGCTTGATTGCGAAGAGATCCAGCACCTGATCCAGCATGCCCCGATGCTGACCCGTCACACAGACCCGCAGATCGAGGCTTTGGCTGCGCCGCAGCTCGGTCACGACCGGCGCCATCTTGATGGCCTCCGGACGCGTTCCAAATATTGCAATGACTTTTCGCATCGTCGGGTTTGCTGTCCGCCTCAACGCTCACCCCGGGGAGCCCCCGGCGGCGCTGTGTAACCAGTCACGCGGAAATATACAAACTCAAAGGGGGCCGGAACCGGGCGAATCGCCCGGAATCGACCACCCCAAAAAAGCTTTAAATTCCAAACAGTTGGAGAAGCGTTGCGGCAGCCTGCGCAGTTAGCCCGTCTTGTCCTGAGCGAGATCGCGATCCGACCGGTCCGATTCGTGTTTCCCAGGGCACAAGCGTTGCAAAGCTTCCAGCATGCTATCGGCCAGCGCTGTGCGCTCGTAGCGTTTGCTCCCGGTAGCGGCGTTTGCCGCAAGCAAACGCCGGCGTGCCGGATCTCGTGCGAGCTCCGCGATGGCGCGCACCAACTCCTCCACGCTGTCGGGCTCGATGATCTTCGCTGCATCCAGCGGCTCGAGTAGACGCTCCAGCTCGCCCCGTACGTTCGCGATGATTGGCGTGCCGGTCGCCAAGGCCTCAAAAACCTTCGATGGCAACACTGTCCTGAACAATGGGGTGTTCTTCAGCAATACCAGCGTGAAGTCGCTCAAATGCCAATAGTCGATGGTCTCATCGTGCGACACGGGACCGACAAACAGCACATTCCGCAGTCCCCGACGTTGGGCCTGTTGTTGCAACTCCTCGCGCTCCGCACCGGACCCGACGATGATAAATTGCGCCTCGGGAACGCGGGTCAGGCACTCGTCTGCCGCGTCGAGGATGAGCTGTAGCCCATGCGCCATGCCGACAGTGCCGATGTATGAAACGACTACCTTGTTCTCGGTTCCAAGCCTCTCGCGCAACGACGATGGCGCGCATCCGGGGGCGAGTTTGGATGTGTCTGCACCATTGGTGACTACGACGATCTTGTCGGCATCGATTCCCCGCGACATCAGCACGTCGCGGGTCGTATGGGTGACCGTAACGATGAGATCCGAGTGCCTGTAGAGAAAGCGCTCCACACGCCGGACAAGATTGACCACCCGTCCTTCCTTCATGGCGCCAACGGCGACAATCGAGTCTGGCCAGAGATCGCGCACTTCGAACACGAACGGCCTGCGGTGAACGCGGCTCGCAATCCATCCCGCGATGGCGGCAAATATGTGTGGCGACGTCGCAATAACGACGTCCGGCCGGGCGACAAAAGGCGATGCAAGGCTCGCCGTCAGCACAAAGCTCAGGTAGTCGAGAATTCGCAAAATTGCGCCACGATTGGGAAACACCAGCGTCGGGACGCGTAAAACGTCTACGTTGTCGTACATTTCACGTTTGTAGAGCGATTGCCGATAGCCGCCGAACACCTTGCCATCCGGGTGGTTTGGAAAATTGGTCAGCATGGTGACCTGATGGCCGCGCTCGATCCAACGCTTCGCGTGCGTGCTGCAGCGGATGGAAGGCGCACTCGCCTCAGGCGGATAGTGATCGGTGACGAAGAGGATACGCAAATCAGAGCTCGAACCGGGTTTCGACTTCCATGGGTAGCCCGCCCGTATAGCTCCAGGCAAGGACCGGTCGCAAGATTCGTTGCCCAAAACTCGGCGCGTAGTACCCGTCGTTCAGCAGGAATTGCGACGCTCCCCTCGCTGACACACGAAGCCGCGGCTCCCCTGGCACCTCGATCGACCAGCCTTGCCCGTCCGGGCAAATACGACCGACCAGCGGGTGCAGCGGAAAACGACCGATGATCGTGTGGCTTCCCTCGCCCGTGACGCGGTCCCGAACAACTAGCGAAGTCGGCGACACCGTGACGCTGCGGCAGTGGACTGGCCGGCCAGGGAGCCAGCGGTACCCATCGTGACTGGCGGAGGCCGACTGGATGTGGCCGGTCACGGATACCGATCTGCCGAATGGATGCGCGCGCCGCCCGACGCGAAAGCTGGCCCACACTTCGGTTGAATTCTCTGCATCGATCTCGACAGTCGCGTGGGCGCCGGTTGAACGCTCTTCATCTCGAATTGCATCGTGGGCGTAAGACGAAGTCCCGGAGTTGGTGATCAACCGACGATCGCCAAACGACACTTCGAGCGAGAGGGTGTCTGCATGCGCATGTCCCGGCAGATAGGAGGGGCCGACTTCGGCCGCATCGAGGATCGCGAGCCAGGGACCGGAGCGCAGCCGCACATACCCGCTGTCAGCCAGCCGACCGGTAGTGTCGTCCGCGCTCGACAAGACGTGCAGCGATTCCCCATAGTCAGCAAGCTGCCCGTAAGTCCTCGCGATGCCTAAAGCCGCGTCGTTGAAGAAGGCGATTTCCCCGTCCGGATGGACCATTTCACCCAGCCAGGCCAGCATACGCGCGGCCAAGGCCGGCCATTGCGCCGCCGCTTCAGCAAGCTCGCGCGGATAGATCCTCGAAAGCTGAATGAGATCCAGGACATCCTCGAGCAGGATGGCGTGATACATCGGACTAAGCTCAAAGTGGCCGCCGTCCGACAGCACCTGTTCGCGCCACTCCCGTTGCAGCAGATCCAGGCCGGTGCGTCGCCATCGGTCTGCTTCGACTCCCGAGAAATAGCAACCCGCGAACACAAGGGCTTTCGCGTTCGCGAGCAGATGGTTGCCCAGCAGGTGATACTCGAGCGAGGAGTTCAGCGCGCGCGCCTGCGTTGCCAAGCTGTCGCGCACGGCGGAGCCCAGGTCGTTGCCCGCCAGCGCCCATGCGACCCAGTTCACGATGCGCAGCGATATCGGATACGGTTCCCAGCCGTTTCCCGTCATGGGACGATTTTCGGCGATCCAGGCGTCGATCAGGTCGCGATGCCATGACGCACGGGCCTCGCTTGCCTCAGCGCGCAAATCGTCGAAATAGTGCAGGTTGTACAGCCACAGCTTCGGCATTGCCGGATTGTTCCAGCCGGCACCGTCCAGCAGCTCCGCCACCTGCCCAAGAATCCGGAAGCGTCGGGGGGACACCATGGTGGCCGGCCGGCCCGCAGCATTCCGCCATCTCGCCGTCGGCGTGCGCAAACCTGGTGCGGGTCCATGCGCGATGCTGGGCGGAAGAATTCGGCGCTTGACGCGATTGATGATCTGTTCGGAACGCAAGTGGCGCACTGTTCGGATTAGGCGCGCGGGATCCCCCCATCGTTTCCCAAACATTCCATGTTCCGGTTGTGTTTCGCCCAAGCGCTGATACCATTTCCGGTGCCGAGTTCAATAGCTCGGCCTGCACGAGACAGTGCGCTTGCGGCTTGCCGGTAGATTTTGAAGGCCGAGGGAGCCTTGCCCTGCCGGTCCGGAGGCTGCGGAACTCCGGCAGATCGGCAATCGCGGGCGCCTATTCTTGTGCCAGGCTCATGGGGGCGGTACAGTTGTGCCATGATGAGAGTGCTCCCATGAACAATAGGGTTGTCCGCGATTTTTGGAACGAGGCCGCCTGCGGCGAGGCCGCTTATGCCGTCGGCATCGACGCCTCAAATCGCTTCTCCAGCCAACGCGAGACGAGGTACGAGCTCGAGCCCTTCATCAAGCCCTTCGCCCGCTTCGAAGAGGGACACGAGCAGGCTGTACTCGAAATCGGCGTTGGCATGGGTGCCGACCATGAACAATGGGCGCGCAGCGGACCCGCCCGCCTTTGCGGCATTGACTTGACCCCTCGCGCCGTCGACCTGACGCGCGAACGCCTCGCCCTCGCCCACCTTGAGTCCGAGCTCCGAGTGGCCGACGGGGAACGGCTTCCTTTTCCGGATGCGACGTTCGATATCGTCTACAGCTGGGGCGTTCTGCACCACAGTGCCGATACAACGCAGGCGTTCAAGGAGGTTGCCCGTGTGCTGAAGCCCGGGGGCACTGCGCGGATCATGATCTACCACAAGTGGTCGATCGTCGGTCTCATGCTCTGGCTTCGCTATGGACGATTGTCGTCCAGCCTTGCCTCGATCTATGCGAACCACCTCGAAAGCCCCGGCACCAAGGCCTACTCGACGAAGGAGGCGGCCGCGATCGTCGAGGCCAGCGGCTTGCAGATGGTCAAGATGGAAGTCGAACTGAGCCCGGGTGACTTGCTCTCCGCCGCAACGGGCCAGCGTCATCGCGGACGTCTTCTGTCGATCGCCCGGCGCCTTTGGCCGCGTGCGCTCCTGCTTGCTGTGGCGCGCCAGCTCGGCCTCTACCTCATGATCGAAGCGATCCGCCCCTCAGAATAGGTTGCCGGAATATTTTGCTCGCGGCCTTCGTCGGAATTGGAGCGCCGGTTCCGCGGGCCATCCGGAAGACGGACGGCGCCGAAGTGCCTCGCTCCGGTTCGTTGCGTCAGAGATCGGCGGAAAGGCCGGACCTGAGGCTGTTGAGAAGCAGCCAGACACAGACAAATCCGGCACTCGCACTCTGAATCCACGCCAGACCAACGGCACCGAACTGTCCGAACAGCGCAACCGAGAGCGCGGCCTGCAGGGTCGCCCCGCAGAGCCAGGCCATGACCTGCGACCAGGGAAATCCGCTCGCCGACAGGAACTGGGAGGCTGCGGAGGCGACGCCGATGAAGAATACACCGGGAAGCAGCGCGAGGATGATGGCCACGGCCGGCTCGTACGCTTTCCCGAATATGATTGTGACGATCGGGCTCGCCAGCACGGCGCTGGCTGTGCAGACCAGCGCCATCAGCAAGGTGATCTGTAGCAACGCGACCTTGTACTGCTGCATGCGCGCCGCACCTTTCGCACGTACGAGCGCGGGAAACAGCAGAAGGCCGATCGTCGAGGGCAGGATCAGCAACGCGTCGGCGATCTGCGCCGCAATCGACCAGTAACCAATATCCGCAAACTCGCCGAATTGCCTGAGCACCAGGACGCTCATGCGGCCCATGACGAAGCCCAGCAGAGTCGCGATATGAGCCCGCAGCGCAAATGCGATACCGTCCCGGAACAGGCCGAAGTCGAAGCGCCGCGGAATGTCGACGCCCTTCGCCAGGACGGCCCAGGCGGCGACGCAGGCGACGAGCGAGGCGATGACCGCAGCAACCAGGAAGCCCCCAAGCCGTGGAGCAAGCCAGCATGCGAGCAGCGCCGCACCGATGGCAACGACGCCGTTGAGGATGATCAGACCGTTGAAGGTCCTGGGGCGATTAAGAGCGACCGCGATGTTGGACAGGTAAAGGAACAGGAGCAGCGACGGTGTCAGCGCCGTCACGATGGCGACGAACATGACGTTTTGTTCGGGACCGCCGATCGCCAGATCGACTGCAAGGACGCCCGCCGCCGCCGCAACCCCGGCCAGGATCGCAAGCCACAACGAGTTGGCCATGATCTGAGCGAGCAGCGCCGGCGTCCGCGCAATCAAGTACGTGTTGCTCGACTGAATGCCGAGGGAGGCGATCTGCAGGGCAATCGCAGCGAGCGTCACGATGTAGTAATAGTGCCCGCGCTCGGCGGGACCGAGCATGCGCGCCGTCAGGATCGCCACGCCGAACGAGCCGAGGATAGCGAGGCCCCGCGCCAGCAGCATCTCGGCGTAGGTATGGATCAGGGAGGGCACGAGATATCGTTCCCCTCCGGCATGATCGTTACCGCCAGCCTCGCCGGCAAGGCTCCCTGCCTGCGCCACACCAGCCGATGCGATGGCTCGACAACGCCGTAGCTCGGCGAGATCGACGTGGGCTCGATGGTCAGCTCCCAACCGTCACCGTATGCCGAAAGGGAGAACAGGCGTCCCGCTGAAGCAAGGCGGACCGCGGCTCCGCTGCGGTCGACGCGGACGGAAGGCGCCAGATGCAAAGGTACGACGATCTCGTGTTCGCCTTCGCCGTCGATGGTATCGACGATCTCGACACGGCCCGATCGCCTGTCCAGGCTGATTTCCCGCGCAACGTCGACGCCGAGGCGCCGGTAGCCCTTGTGCCTGCCGGCAAACAGGTCCTGCTCGTCGCCGGTCCGCCAGGTCGTGCATTCGGCCTGCGCATCGTCCTGGAGATTCCAGAGATTGCCGGGGTCGAAGCGGTTCATCTCCGCGCCATCGATCCCGGGCGTGTTGTGGGACGAGGTCGAACGAAACTCGTTCCGCTTCTCGAACGAGGCCGTATAGACGAACGAGCCGCGGTCGACGACGACCGGCGCGCCGGCGAGCCAGGCTTCGAACGACAGCGCGTCGTTGTGTCCGTGGCCGCCGCGGCCGGCGAGGCCGACCGGGCCGCAATCGACGAATACGTGATGATCCCCGGCGCGCAGGACATACGCACCGCCGTGCGGGAATGCCATGGACGACGCCGGCGAGCGAACGGCTGGCGCGAATGATGCGGCCAACTCGGGCCCGACCACCCAGACGAGTTCGGAGCGAGGCCCCTCCGCTTGCGCCGCCAGATCGCTATCGCCGAATGCGAGTGCAATCAGGCTGACCAGATAGCGATGGTCGCCGAGTTTCTGTCCACCGAATGGCAACGCTCTTGCGTCGTCGGCATCACCCCACAGCGGGCTGGTGCCGTCGGGGCGCGAATAGGCCGCGGCAAATCGCGCCATCGCGCGCAACCGCTGGACGTAACTGTCCGACAGGCTGGCGCCGCAGGCCTTGCGGAACAGTGCCGGCCACACGAAGAGTTCGCAGACCAACCGGTGATAGGGCACCGACGCTTCGAAATCGACCCCGTCGGCGAAGACCTGTTTTTCGATTTCCTCTTGTAGCCCGCTCCAGCCGGCATCTTGCCAACGACCGGCATTCCCCACGTCGCCGAAAAAGTGGCCGGCCATCACCAAGCCTGCAAGATCCGCGGTGTAGTGGTTGCCGTTAACGTCGGCGTTCTCGATGTGCCTGAGCGTGAAGTCGCCGTGGAGGTAAAGGCAGGCGAGAAACTTCGCGCGAAAGTCCTCGTCACGCCATGAGGGGCTGTTCGCGAACACATGAAACAGCCAGGTCCAGGTGAAGAGGCGCATCGCGGCTTCCATCGTGCAGGACCAGTTCACGGTGTAGCCGAGCGGATTGCCGCCAATCCACTCCTGCAGGATATCGCGTGCGGCGACCGCATATTGCTCGTCGGCATCCAGCAGGTAGGCCTGTCCCGCCGGAATCAGCCATTGCAGTCGCGAAATCTCCCAGGGCACCTTGACGTCGCTGGGACGATCGCGGTTCACGTAGTCGATCGATCGCGCGAAGCCTCCCGGCCACCCCATCCCCACCCGGTAATCGCGGGCCCAGTCGATCGGCCTGCCGAGCGCGACCGGCCCGGTCCCGAGCAGGTCGACTGTTCGTGCGCAAGCAAGGCGTGCGGCGTCGCGAATCCGCGCGCTCTCGCCCGGCTCGACGCGGTCGAGCGCCGCGGGATCCATCGCCGATGTCCAGGCCGGATAGGGGCGCTGGCGCAGCCGTGTCCACAATTCATCGATGGAGGAGGCCCGCGCCATCGCAAGCAGCCGCCCGCGCGAGAGGCTTCGCTCCCGCATCGGCGCGAGCCAGCGGTCGAGCTCGCGCTCCCCCTCCTGCAAGGCGCGGCTGGCAACGTAGGCCGGAGATTTGCCGAGAATCCTCCTGGCGCGGCGCGCCGCGTCAAGCAACCGCATCGGACAACTGCGACGTATCGACCGCCTTGCGATCGATCCACAAATCATACCAGGCGGTCAGATTGTAGATCGCCCAGAGATACAGGCTGGTATCGGTCCGCCCGGTGAAGTGCCAGTCGAACAGCTTCTCGATATAGGAGGCATTCAGGAAGCCGCGCCGCATCAACCCTGACGAGAACACCGACGCACGGACCGCGCGGCCGAAATCGCTTCGCATCCAGTCACTCATCGGCGCGCCGAAGCCCATCTTCTTGCGATAGATGATGTTGTCGGGAATCAGGCCCTCGACGGCCTTCTTC
Source organism: Bradyrhizobium sp. LA6.8 (assembly GCF_040547935.1). Classification (NCBI taxonomy): domain Bacteria; kingdom Pseudomonadati; phylum Pseudomonadota; class Alphaproteobacteria; order Hyphomicrobiales; family Nitrobacteraceae; genus Bradyrhizobium; species Bradyrhizobium sp. LA6.8. Next base: position 76,036 of record NZ_JBEPQQ010000006.1, on the reverse strand, counting down.
AGAAGATATTTCGGCTCGCCGCCCTTGGTCTTCCATTCCTCGGGAATGTCCATCGAGAACTCGACGAGCTTGTGGTCGAGGAAGGGGACGCGAGCTTCCAGCGACTCCGACATACCGATCTTGTCGACCCGCATCAGCAGTAGCTCGGGCAAGCGCAGCCTGAACTCGCTGTGGATCATGCGCGTCAGCGGATCAAGGTTGGGGAGCTTGGCATCCAGGGGATCCATGAAGCTGCGGACGATATTGAAGCTGTCGAGCTTCAGATATTCGGGATCGAGCAACCCCGCCGCGTCCGCGTGATCGTCGTTGGCGGCCGCGATGGCGGCGGAGTCAACGAGCTGGCTCTTCATCAGATCGGGGAACACCATCGCGCCGGACCAGAAATGCTCGCGGCTTCGGGCCGCGCGATCGATGACGTCAGCATAGACCGGTAGCTTCGGATGAATCCCCGAAAGCAGATTGGCAGTGCCCGCCGCAAGGCGCTGTGCCGGCCGCGGCAGATACTTGCGGAACGGCGCCCAGTATTTGTGATACATCTTCAGGTACGTCATGTAGCCCGAATAGCCGCAGAACTGCTCGTCCGAGCCTTCGCCGACCTGGACCACCTTCATGCCGTTGTCGTGCGCGAGCTTGGAGACGAAATAGAGCGGGATGCACACCCAGTCGGCGATCGGCTCGTCCTGCGAGTGCAGCATCTGCGGCAGGTAGTTGATCATGTCCTTCTTGCTGATCCCAATCTCATGATGATTGGTGCCGAACTGACGTGCGATCTGATTGGCCTGCTCGTATTCGTTCAGATGCTTGTAGTCGCTGAATCCGATCGTGAAGGTCTCAACGGGGCGGCTGGAGAATTCGCTCATCAACGCCACGTTGGTCGATGAATCGACGCCGCCCGACAGGAACACGCCCATCGGCACGTCCGACATCATCCGCTTCTCCACGCTGGCGCGGAGCCGGTCGCGAATGCCGCTGACGTAGAACTCCTCGAGCGCCGCCTCCGAAAGATTGGCGGTCTCGCCCGGGTCGATGCCGCGTCCGGGCACCGCGTCCCAGTATCGCGAGATCGTCGCCTTGCCGGAACGATCGATCGTCATGCTGCATCCGGCCGGCAGCTTGTAGATGCCGCGCATCATCGTCAGCGGCGCCGGTGTCGTCAGGAACGAAAGGTAGTGGTACATCGCGTAGGGGTCGATCTCGCGCACGAAGTCGGGATGCTCCACCAGCGCCTTCATCTCCGATGCGAAGGCGAAGCATCCCTTAATCCGGGCGAAATAGAGCGGTTTGACGCCGATGCGGTCTCGCGCCAGCGACAGCAGCCCCTTGCGCTCGTCCCAGATCCCGAAGGCGTAATCGCCTTCGATCCGCTCGAGCAGGCCGTCGAGGCCCCACTCCTCGTAGCCGTGGACCAGCACCTCGGTGTCACTGTGATCGGTACGGAACTTGTGCCCGCGGGCGACGAGTTCGCGCCTGAACTTGGCGTGATTGTAGATTTCACCGTTGAAGGTGATGATGACCGCGCCGTCCTCGTTGCGCATCGGCTGCGTCGCAGCGACGTTGAGGTCGACGATCGAGAGGCGGCGGTGACCGAGCCCAATTCTGCGGTCGTCCGAAACCCAGCCGTCTCCGCCGTCCGGCCCGCGATGCGCCATGGCGTCGCGCATGCGATCCAGGACGGTGCGATCGACCCTGCCGGCGTCGCCGTAAGACAGCAAACCCACTATTCCGCACATTCAGAACAATCCCCTTGGTTCGGAGACGAGATCATGCCGCGTCGCGATCCGGCCGGCGCACGAGCAACCCGTTACGGGCCATCGCGGCGAGAATAGCATCCACATGCCGCTTCCAGGTATAGCGATTCAGGACCTCGGCGCGGGCCGCCTTCGCCACCCCGGCGGCCGCCGGCATGTCGTCCACGACCCGCCGAAACGTGTCCTTGAAGGCCTGCGCATTGCCCGGCTCGTAAAGGAATCCGCAAGGTGCTCCCGCCCCTGGCGGCAACGCCCCCAGCCGCGTGGCACCGCGTCCGGCGATGACATCCTCGATCTGGCCGAGCGCCGATGCGACGATCGGCTTCTCCATCGCCATATACTCGAACAATTTGGTCGGCGATCCAAAAAATCCGGAGCCGTCCGCGTTCGGCACGTGAGGCGAGAGCAGCAGGTCCGCGCAGGCGAGAAATCTGGGGGCCTCCGATTGCGCCACCAGACCCGTCAGTGTGACAAAGCGCGCGACCTCGGGCGGTCCGACCAGCCGACGCACCTCGGGCATCTTCAGACCGTCGCCCACCAGCATGAAATGCACCTTGCTCCGCTCGAGCCAGGCGGCGTCGTTGCGCGCGAGGTCACTGATGCATTCGGCGAGAAACTCGATGCCATGCCACTGCCCAAACGTTCCGATGAACCCAGCGACCAGCGCTTCTTTCGGGATGCCATACTGCCGCTTCAGGTCGGCGAGATCGCCCGTCGAGAATTTCGTGGAATCAAAAGCGGCCGGATCGACACAGTTGGGGTAGACGAGAATCCGGCTATCGGGAATTCCTCGCCGCTTCAGCTCATCCCCCAACTCGTCCGAAACGGTGACGATCAAATCCGCAGCGTCCAGCGCGACCGCTTCTGCCTTCTCTGCGGCCCCGTGCAGGCGGAGCCGCGTTCCCCAATTTGCGGACGCCCAGGCCTCGGATCCGTTGAATTCGACGACGACCGGCACATTCAAGCGGCGCCCCAGGTGAGGCCCGGTGAAATCGTGCAGAGAAAACCGTTGATAGATGAACGACCATGGATCGGAGCTGTGCAGCGGAACGATTCTTTTCTCGATCGCCTCCGCATACGGATAGAAATTCAGCTCTGCCGGCATCGCAAGCAGCCCATCGGGCTGCAACTTCAGCCAGCGAGCGCCCGCGCGATCCGTGGGCAGCGACTTGAGACTTGCGTAGTCCACCTCGAAGGCGTTGTCGAGAAACCCTCCGATGACGCCAGCCGTGTGACCGACCGAGCCGCCGACGGCCGCGCCCAGCGAGATGTTGGCATCGAGATAGAGAATGCGCGCGCCGCGGCTGGGTGGGACCCGGCGGGGCATCGGCAACCGTCTCATCGCCTCTCCCTTGCGCAAACGGCGGACAAGAGCACGGCGGGACGACAGGGTATCGACGCCGAGCTGCAGCAGGTTCTGCAGCCCGCCAAGCCGCCCGAGAGCCTCGACCCGCAAATCGGGCCAGACAACCGCAAGTGAGCCTACCCGGGTCAATGCAGCCGCGATCGAGAGCGGTGCAATCAGTGCCGTGGAAACCTCGCTTTCCAGCGCGATGACCAGCTTATCGGCACGGAGACTGCGCAACTGCCGAATCGCCGCGACGGGCGACAATTTGCGCAGGTTCGCCGCGTCATAGTAGCTGTCCACCGGTCCGCAGACCTCCGTGATTCGATCGGCAAACGATCTCGTCACGGGATGGAAGCTCATGACGATCAGCTTGGGTCTTGTGGAAAGGTCAGGACGCATTAGTTTCGCGGACGGGTTGGACATCTGAGTCAGGCTATACTAGCAATAGAGCGTCAAGACCAGCGCCCAGGAGCCTCCCGCGAGGTTCGCGCACCGCAGGCCCAAGCCATTCAGTTCCCGTCACTCTACCGGGACTCCGAAGGCCCGCCCGCCCCCGCTAAAGCGCAGCCAATACGGTCCACGTGCTTGCCGTCCCCCTTGGTCGCCGAGACGCACTGTCTCGCGCCATCGCTGGTATTGGCGAAACGACATCAAGCCATCGTGCGAACAGCCGGACGCCAGGCAATTGAGTTGCCCCGCCATTGCCTGGATATCGTGACGCACGTCGACGCCAGTGCACCAGGCCGTGCTGTTCCGCAGATCCTGACCGCGATCGCGACAAATGACCGGCAACTTTGCGCGGCTGTTGACGAGGTCTTCAGCAAACCACCTCAACAGCCGCACGCGTTGAACTTCCCTAGCTCTCAGGATACGTTGCTTTGGGGTTGTTGAAGAAGTGAGATCGGGAGTAATGGCCGAGTCCGTCAATTCAGTGCATCGCGGGCTTGCCGGCCTGTTCGATCGAGAGCAAAAGCGTCCGCTACTGCTCGGGCTTCTGATCTGTCTTCATATCGTCATCTGCGCCGCCTCACTTCGCATATCATTTCCGTTCTATCGATCGGAATATGTGATGTACGACCCGGCGGGGCTCGCAAACGCGATAGCGGCGACCGCGATCTTCTGCCTCATTGCTCCGCTCTTCGTCTTTACCCGCTTCAGCTTCGGTTATCTCTGCGGATTCTACCTGTTCACCATGGTGGCGGGCTTTCTCTGGCTGAACTCGTTCTCGAAGCTTCAGTACGACCATGTCGCTGCAGGTATCTCCGCGGGCTTGTCTTGCCTGACCTTCCTGCTGCCTGCCCTTCTCATCACCTCCCGGATCGGCCACCCTATCGAGATCTCGGAGCGAAGCTTCGAGCGCATCCTCTACGTCATCGTCGCGTTCTGTCTCGCAACGTCGATAGCAGCGGCCACATACGGCTTCCGCGTCGTCGCGATCAACGACATCTACCAATATCGCGCCGAGCTGCAGTTTCCGACTGCGCTGAACTACGCCATCGCATCGACCATGACCGTACTGATCCCGTTCGCCTATGCGTGCTTCGCCCTGCGGCGTCGATACTGGATGGCAGCGGCGATGCTCGCTATCGCGATCTCATTTTATCCGAGCACGTTCACCAAGATCGCGCTGTTCACGCCGGCATGGCTGCTTTGCATGACGCTGCTTTCGATACTCCTCGGACGGATCGCAACGATCCTGTCCCTGTTTCTGCCGGTTCTCGCCGGCGTGCTTCTCATCATCACAATCGGCGAGCCGATGAGGCGCTATTTCGGCATCGTCAATGCCAGAATGCTGAGCGTTCCGTCGGTAGCAATGGATGTCTACAACGAATACTTCGCCCAGCACGAGCTGACCCATTTTTGTCAGATCTGGCTCCTGAAGCCCTTCGTTAGCTGCGCACTGAAACAGCAGATCTCCGTCGAGATGAACAGCACCTACCCGCTGGGTTTCCTCAATGCTTCCTTGTTCGCCACGGAGGGCATCGCATCCGTCGGCCTTTGGGCAGCTCCCCTGGTGACATTCGCCTGCGGGCTGGTCATTGGTTTCGGCAACCGGCTATCTGCAGGCCTGTCGGAGCGTTTCATCCTCATATCCGCGGCCATCGTGCCCCAGGTCATCACAAACGTCCCGTTCTCGACGCTGATGCTGACCCACGGCCTCTGGCTTCTGTTCCTGCTCTGGTACTTGACCCCGCGAACGCTGTTCGGCGGTTCTGCCGAACATTGACGCCCGGTCGCGCCCAAGCTCGATTCGCCATGGCGAAATCGCTGAAGCGGGAAAAACCTTCGTAGCAATCTAGGCTTGTCGGCTGGCCGGCTCGAACCTGCCGGCTCTTGCCAGGGCGAGAAGAATCTCGACCATGACGCCAAACAGCAAGACAAGAAAAATCTTCACCGGAAAAAGATAGAGCTCCGTGTAGTGAAAGAGAGCCGCCTGCCCGAGAAAAGTGGCAACAAACACGGCACTCACGCTGAATACCGCATCGTAGGAAGACCAGCCTGTAGAGTAGCGCGCAAGTGAAAGCCGCGCCCAGGCGAAAACGCCAGAGACGATTATAAGAAGGTAGATCATATTGTAGGTGGTGAGCGCCTTCATCACCTTCTTCAGATAGATCGTGATCACTTCGATCGGATGGTGAAGGACAATCTCGAAATACTTCCGCTTCAGTATCGAATAATATTCAGCCGACAGATACAGCGTGCCGGGGCTGACCTCCTTGACGGCCCGGACACCGTCGTCATCGTTCCACACGATTCCGAATGGGTTCTCGACGACACCTAGACCGATATACAGATTGTGCCACGCACCGTGCTGCTCCATCCGGGTGGACGGCGCGATATCGAAGGCCGCATCGCGAGCGCGAAGGATGGAGTATGGGGTCGAGATCGTCAGAACGGTTGCGACGAGAACGACGAGATGGGCCAGCCCCGCATGCCGCATCTTCACGAGCGAACAAAAATAGCTGACGCCAAGGGCGAGAAGAGCGGCCACACCCCCCATAAGCCCGATCGCCTCGCGGAAAACCATTCCGACAGCCAGACCAAGCAGACCGGCGATCATCCATAGCCACCAGCTGGTGCGCGATGGGCCGGTGGATGAAATTCCGAGAATCGCCAACGGCAGCAATGCCACCAGACAGGCGACACCCAGGTGGCCTGGATGTGGCCCAAGCGAATGATGCTTGTTGGCGATCACGGCCCCGACGGTCAGGACGAGAAACGAGAGAAACGGCAACCGCAGACGAAAAAGCAGACCCGCCAGACCTACAAGTCCGACATAGTTCAGGATCGTATTCACTCTCGAGACGTCGTTTTCGGTTACGACCGCACCGCTGAGGGCAGCATAGAGATCCAGAACCAGAGGCGGTCCCGGATCATCCCCCGCCGAGAGTTCCGCGATAGGCAGGAGACGGTCCCCCTGACAAATCGCCAGGATCGCCTTCGTTGTTCGCGCGCAATCGGCGCTTTTCACCCATATGGTGGCAGAGGACCAGGAATGATCGAGCTTGCCGGCCTTGTTCAAGGAAAGAAAGAAGGCCGGAAAGGAAAACAGCACCAGAGCCGCCAGGAGCAGCCTGACCTGGATCGGCCTGCGGTCCAGTCGTGCAATGACCTCGCGCAACGGTTCAGCCCCTCTCCGTTCAAAATACACTATTGATGACTGGCGCCGCACTGCAGCTCGCGGCTGCTTTGACGATAGACGTAGGCGATAACGCCTCCCGCGCTGCCGTCCGCAACATACTGATTGTCGATTCTCGGCCCGGACACGATCTCGCGCGGTGGTCGCGTTCGTACCCGCAATGCAGGACGTTCGAAGACCTTGCATCGTGCAGGTGACGCGAGATACGCCCGATAGCGTTCGATGATCGGACCGACACTTTGCGCGAGCTCTGCCTGACGCACCCTGCGATTGTCGCTTGCCGGATACCATGCATCGCGAAAGCTGAACAGGTAGCTGAGATTTGGTCCGGCCCGCTGCTGGATTTCTGCGCTCAGCAACTGCTCTGCCATCTCGGGATTCACGTCCGTCCGGAACCAGTGCTCGAACAGCTCATTCTCGTACCGGCTGGGATCGGCGCTCCTGGCCTCCGGCGCCATGTTCGGAATGAAGCTCATGGCAACCCGGTAGAAAGTCAGAACGACATCGTAGCGGTTGTTCGTTCTGACCTGCAGCATCGGCGCAATGCCCGCGTCATCCAATACCAGGCTCGCGCGGCTCGCCGTATCGGCGTCGACAGCCTGCAACGCCCGGACAATGGCGATGGACTCCATGTTGTAGGCCCGCCAGGTAGAGAACGCGGTCCGCTCCGCTCGCACGACGACGAGAACAATGAGAGCCGAGCCTATCCACAGCGCCGGTGCAGGAAGTGACAGCCGCTTGGCGTAAGACGGCGCGATGACGGAAAGGGCCGCGACAACGCCGAACAGCAGTACCGGATAGCTGACCGTGCGCTCCCAATCCCGAGCGCTGAACATCACCCCGGTCACGATCTGCTGATTGCTCAACACCAGGGGGATGGCCAGACAACCCAAGGTCAGAAAAGCCAGTGGCTCCCTGCATCCTCGCAAGATCATCCAGAAGCCGAAGGCGGCGCTGAAGACGAGGCTGCCCATAACCGCAGGCGTTATGATCGGCAGACGCGTCGAGTAAGTAAGGCCGGTGAGCATGCCCGTCGTTGTCTGACCGCCATTGTGATCCCAATAGACTGCGCTGAGCGACACCAGTGCCGCTCCGAGCAAACCGGCTGCAATCGGGATGGCCGAGATCTGCCTGAAATATCCCTGCACCAGCAGGAATCCGCCGGCGATCGCCGCCACCGGCAGGGTCACGAACGTGTACCCGATCGGAAGCAGCGACAACGTCATGACCGCGGCCACAAGAGCTGCCCGTTCTCGGAGTCCAGTGACGACGGCGAAACGCGCGAGAAGCCCAAGGCTCAGGAACATGAGCACAAAGCTGACCTGCGGCTCCGGCGTCCTGAGGATTGCGAGAAAGCTCGTCTCATAGGACGGGACAAGCGTGGGATGCACCAACCCCACGACCTGGGAAAACCGCGAGACATTGAACTGGCCCGACGTCCAGAGAACCAGATTGCCCAGCGAAAACAGGTCATTCGCAAAAACGAGCAGCAGTGCCGCCAGCACCCTCGCGGGGCGGCTCGACACGACCTGGCTGACGGCGAAATAGGCGGCGCAGCTCGCCAGGAACGGAAATACAAAATCCGATGCGGCCAGCGTCGCGTCCAGCGAGGATCCGCAGATGCGATAAATGGCGCTGAGCGCAAAGCCGGACAGAGCGCGCGTCGACCTCAACGTTCCCAGCAACCAGCTCAGAACGTAGGTGTCCTCGTCATAGGCACCGTGAAAATACCGAAACTCGCCAATCTCGCTGGCGAATTGCAGGTGCGGCCAAAGCCCCAGGAGTCCGACGAACGTCGCTACCAGGCCGGCTGCCAACAAATCAGCTCGCGACAAAGCGCAAGGCAATGGACGGTTCTTTGTCACGTCGACTTCCAGTTGAAGGCAAGAGCGTTGGAGGCGAATGCGGACTGTCGATCAATTCGGCTCTTCTGCAGCGATCGCCCGTGCACAGGCCCTTTCGCCGAACTTAGTACATTTGCATCAATAAATCGCAAGCCGTGGTAGACCGGTCAGATGCCGGCCGTTGCGAGCGCCCGTTTCAGGTCCTCCTGCACCGCAAGCAAGCCCGCGACGTCCCACCCCGGTAACGCTGCGTCCGTCGCCCCCGTCACCTGAGACAGGAACGCTCCAAGCTCCAGTCGCAAGGTGCTGGTCATCATCGACATACGCGGATCAAGCGCGTGCGGCTGGCCGTTGATCGTCATCAGCCCATGGGCGCCGCTAAAGTCGACCGACGCGTGACCGGATTTGGTCCGAATCTTCAGCACCCGCCGACGCGCTGTCGCTTTGGTGTCACAGCGAAATTCGTGGCGCCCTCCCTGGTCGTCGCGGAATTCGATATGTCCCCGACAGCCATCCGGACTTTCCTGCGCTGCACCAATCCAAAGATCGGCCTTCGGGACAAAGACCCGGAAGATCGAAAGGGCATGAGGCATCAAGTCGTACAGCAACCCCGTCTCCTCGTGCCGGGCCTTCGTCGCGCCATGTCGCACTTCGTTTTCGACGTCTTCCCATATCAGCGTCATATCTGCGCCGTCGGCGCCGGCGAATTCCTCAGACAATTGATGAAAGGCCGGAAGGTAGGCGAATTCCGTGCCCACCGCGAGAATACGCTTCCTGTGCTGAGCTGCTGCCACCAGCGCCCGTCCGCTTTCCGGATCGACGCCGACCGGCTTTTCGACAAGAACGTGCAGACCATGTTCGAGCGCGTCCATCCCGTCGCGTATGTGATCGCGTGGCCGGCTCGATATGATCGCCGCTTGCAGCTGCCGATCGGCAAGCATGGCCTCGGCAACGGTCGGCAGGACCGTCAGGCCTGCAAGCTCGGAGCGCGCGGCGGCCCATGTCCGCACTTCGTCGGGCCGGCTGCGGGCAGCCAGAACGACACCTTCCGCAGAACCGCGCGCGGCGACGACGACCGAAAGCCAAGTCCGGCCCCAGCGACCGCCGCCAACGACCACAAGCGGAATGGGCAAGGCCGCCGCACGCCAGAAATCGGCCAGTTGCAGAGCGATCGCGGTCAGATGCGTCCCTCCCGGTTCAGGACGACGGTTTTACGCCGCTGAGATAATATTGGGCACCGAACGGAAGATGCCCCAGAAACGAGTCGAGGCGGCTGAGAAATGGATTGGCGGGCGGCACAGAAATGATCGTCTTCGTTTCGACGTTGGCAAAGCCGGCATCCGCAAACATTCGCCGCAGCTGCCCCGGCCGCAACAGCACCGCGTCCTTGTCGATGTCGCAACTCTTCACAATGTACTGGGTCGCGGGGTTATAGGGATTGTGCTCGAACACGAGCACCAGCCCGCCAGGCTTCGTCACGCGAAACATGTCGGCGACGAACTCGGTCCATTGCGGCGGCGGCACATGATGCATGACGCAGACGGTGAACACGATGGAGAATTGCCCGTCGCGATAAGGCAGCCGGACACCGTCAAAGGTCGAATAGCGCACGAAAGGATGCCGGGCTGCCGCCAGCTCGACGCTTTGCGCCGAGACGTCGATGCCGTGCAGCTCACGGAATTTGCCTTCTAGACCGGGATGGTATGCGCCGAGCCCGCAGCCGAGGTCCAGCACATCCAGCTCTGTCAGATCGGGAAAATGCTCCCTGCCGAGCCGCAAGATATGCTCGCGCTTGATGTCGATGTAGAACGAGTGCTCACGCCCGGCAAAGGCAAGCGCCGAATTGATCTTGTCCTCGTAGCCGCCGGCGACGTTGTCAAAATCCGTCGCGACCTGTGCCTGCGTCACCTGAGAGGTCTTCTGTTCGGTCATTCCGACTCTCCCGTTGCAACAGTCTGCTCGCGCCTGCCGCGGACGGCGAACACCCAGCCGCGTAGCAGGAAGAAATTCAGCACGGGTATGATCACGCAAACGCCAATTGCACCGGTCAGGTAGGGCCAATGCAGTAGGTCGACGCTAAGCGCCATCACGCACCAGGAAACCACAAGGCCGGTCAGGGACATCACCACGAAGCGAGCAACCTGGTCAAAGGAATGGCCATCGACCCGGAAGGTGAAGCGGCTTTGCATCAGGTACGAGATGGCGACCGATATGACGTACGCGCACACCGACGAGAGGACCGGCGTCATCATGCGCGAGAGCACGAACGCGTTCGTAAGCACGAAATACGCGAGCGTCGTCGTCACCCCCGACACGCCAAAGCGCATGATCAGGCGCATGGAGGATGACGTCATCAACGCGAATAAGCCGGACGTGGTGCCGGTGCCGTTCATCGGAGCAAATTCCGTTCGACGCTGTCGATCTGCTCGTTGAAATTGATCAGGTCGGAAATGATCGTCGGCGGCCGCATCCGGACCTGATCGTAAATTCGCCCGACATAGATACCCAGCACGCCGAGAAAAAGGCTGTTCAACCCTATCCCGAACAGGATGAGGATCTGCGTGGTCGTGAATCCCGGCGGAACGATCTGGTGAGAGAACAACCTGACGATGAGATAGAAAGTCGCGAGCAGGACAGCAGCCAGCGCGATCACCAGTCCGATATAGAAGGATACCCGCAGAGGCAGGCTCGAGTGCGCGATGATGCCGTCCATGGCCAGACGCACCAGGCTTCCAAATCGAAACTTGCTCTCGTTGTGCAACCGCGCAGCGCGATCGAAGGGAATGCCGGTCTGGCGCCTGGCGAGCGAGGAAATGAGTCCGCGCAGATACATATGCGGCTCGTGAATCGGACGGAGTCGCTCGATCACGGACCGGTCGATCAGGCGAAAATCGCCGCCATCCGGAATGAGATGAGGCCCGCCAATCCGCCGCATGAAGCGGTAATAGGCCCGCCTGGCGCGCCGCAGGAGCAAAGTCTCTTTCCGGCTCCTGCGCACGCCGACCACGACGTCAAAACCTTCGCGCCATTTCTGCAGAAAGGGAGCGAACATCGACGGCGGGTCCTGGAGATCCGCGTCGATCTGGATCGCGGCCGCTCCGCGCGCCAGCCGATAGCCGGTCAGAACGGACTGCTGAAAACCGAAATTCCTTGAAAAGCGGGCGATCCGCACGCTCGGATCGTTGGCGGCAATGCTGGAGAGCTTCCTGAAGGTGGAGTCGGTGGAGTGATTGTCGGTGAACAGAAATTCGAACTGATAGTCCTTCAGCTCTGCCGTAACCCGCTTCAACTCCGAATATGTCCGGTCGACGTTGTCTTCTTCATTGAACACGGGAACGATGATCGAAATGAGGGGCCTGCTCAAGGAGTCAGGTCCCCCATTCGCGGATTCGGCATTCACCCCTGACGTCGTCTCAGCCATCAAAGCCATTCCCGTCGCGCGCAGCACTAGGCCCGCTCAAACTCCTCTGGCGAAAATAGGTCGATGATCTGGCCGTCATATCCCTGCTTGCGCATGTACCCGTGAATTTCACCGGAGATGTGCCAGGCCAGATTGAGAAGCGGCACATCCCGGTTCGGGCGCTTGTCGAAGTCGTCGTCGGAGAGAATCGGGATGCGGGTGCCCGGGATGTAGTTTCCGATCTTCATCGAGCCCGGCTTCTCGTAGACCCCTTGCAGGATGGACTGATCGAGATCGAGCAACTTCACGAGGATAGCCGCGCGACCCGGAAAGGCCTTGCCGACGAGTGGACCAGGGCGAGAAACTGCCGCTTCGATTTCGGCACGCTTGCTCTTCTGCCACGCAGGTATCCGCTTTGCCATGTCGAGCAGGCGCTGCTCGAAACCGCCCTCCGCGGCGTCCACCTTGGCGAGTTCGGGAGCAGCCTGTGCCTCACCGTCACCTCGCCGCATCATGACGCGGATGTTGCCGCCATAGCGTGCCGGGAACTCCAGCGCCTCGATCCGCGCCTGAAGCGATTTGGCGATGTACCGGAAAGACGTCAAACTATAGGTGCGCGGATGCTCGTGATAGAACGTATCGAATTGATAGCGGTCGAGCACGGAGCCGAGATAGTGGTTCTCGATGACCAGCAGCGTGTTCGGCCCCATCAATGCGCCGACGGCCGAGAGAACGCTGCGCAGATCCTCGATATGCGCGAAAACGTTGGTGAACGTGATGATGTCGGGCAGACCGCCGCTCGCCGCAATCTTTTCAGCCAGCGAAGGCGCGAAGTAGTCTTGATAGACTGTGTGGCCGGCCTGCTTCGCGTCGGCGGCGGCGCCGGTCGGCTCGACGCCAACGGTTCTCGCTCCTCGCTCCCTGAAGATCGACAACAGGCTGCCGTCGTTGCACCCCACGTCGAGCACCAACAGATCTTTGAGTGAACCGACCTGCTTTTCGCATCGCTCCACCAGTTGACGCATTCCGTTCAGCACATCTGCGGTATGCCGTGCCCTGTAGTGGTATGTACTCGGAAACAACGTCCGCTTCGGAACCTGATACGCCTGGTGAGCCGTCTTACAGGTCGGACAGAATACGATATCTATCGGATATGTTTCAGGAATCGCCGGATTCCCGACCGGCACGAGATCGTCGCACAGCGGATGGCGTCCAAGATCCAGAACGTCCTTGAGTTCAGATCCGCCGCACACCTCGCAACCTCTAATTGTACGATCCATCTGCAGTTCCAAATCGGGGGGAAGAATGCCGCCTTATAAGTGAAGTCCGCGACATTGCAAACGTACCATTCGATATCATCGCCGCCCCGGTAAAACCAGCGCGTCGTCAAGGCGCGGCTGACACCGCCGCGAGACGACGCAGTCGCGGGCACCGCGCTGGGCGCCCTCTTGCCCGCATCAGCGACGTTGCAAATAAATCAATCGGCCGCCAGGAGCGACTTCCGCGACGTAGCTGCGCTCCAAAGCACTCAGGTCGATCGCAATATTGGTTCCCAGCAGGCCAGTCTCCGCTGCGTTTCCGAGCGTCGTCCCGATGAAGAGCTTCTTGGGGCCTCGGGTCACCAGGAACACCATCAACCGTTCCAGGTCGACGCGGCGGATGAGTTCAGCAACCCCTGGCCCTTCGAGCGCCGCTCTCGTGGCCGTTTGCCCGTAAAGAACACCTTGATCCACGGCCACGATCCCAACATGTTCGCCAGGAGAGCTTTTTGAACGAACGAATTGAATGTCTGCCAGGATATCCTTGTTCGCCTGCAATGGAGCAGACCTCGCCCGCATCACATTTCCGGCGATTCCGGGTAGCGATGCTCCAAAAAAGACGGTGGACATCGCAACCGACAGCAACGCCACCCCATCAACGACGCGACGTTGCAGCTGCCCGTACGCCGAAAGAAGCGTTCGATCCAGGAGAAAGAAGATCAGAATGATGCTCGGCCACATCACCAGACGCAGAACCAAGATGTGCGAGCGTCCGACGAAGTAGACGGCCAAGCAAATTCCGAGAGTGGCGAGATAGGCCGCCAGCTCCAGGCCGGGGTCGCGGGTTTCTCCCCGTCCTGCCGCAACGGCGGCGAGAAACAATGTCCCGAACAGGGTGACGGCGTGAATCGTCCAATAACTAGGAAAAGCCGGTATAGGAATCATGCCGAAGCCTGTCATCGCGAACACTTGCTGAAATACAACAAGATTGCTCAGTTCGACCGGTCTGCCGGCCTTGAGATGAAGGTAGGCGATGAAGACGACAACGAAGAGCACGCCGCCAGCGATGTAGCTCGTCAGGTTCATTGCCGAGCTCAACAGTTCAGCTCGCTCTCGCCAACGCCTCGCCGTAAATCTATCGAGGGTCACGAACGCGGCCAGGGACAACACGACAGCAATGCCGCTTTCCAAATTCCACGCGAGTGCTGCGCCAGCGAAAGCTCCGGCAGCAAACGCGGAGGCAGGCGACGATACTCTTTGAACCCATGCCGCGACGAGAAGGCTGAGCGCCGGAAAAAAGAAACGCAGCGGAAAGTACTGAAGAACAGGATCCACATTGTCGAACTGCAGATTGAACGCTGCCGCCATCACAAGACATATCGAACATCCCACCAGAATCAGCGGACTACGAATGAGATCAGCGACGAAATGAAATAACGCCCACAGGGCCACTATCAGGACTAGTGCAAAAACGGCAGTCACCACCGGGATGGTGCTACCAAACATCTTGAGCAGCGGAGCCAAGAACTCACCGTAGCAACCATATTGAGGGAGCACTTCGGCCAAACAGGTGCTCCCACCTGCGATTCTGATGACGGACGAAGTGACGGCTTCATAGTGCGAACTGATCGGACCGCTATAAAGGAGGCTGGCCTCGGTCCACACCCGCTGAAGCAGGATTAGCGCTGCCGCGACAAAGAGTAATGCGGCCATGGCAAGACGGGCCCATCGCGCTTGCAGTGGTATCTTAAGCGCGTAAGCCGCTCCGGCAAGAATGAGAGCTAGCACGGTACCGATGATTTTTTGCCTATCCCCAAATGCACGCTCCGAAATCAGGACAACGCCGGCAACAATCAGGATCGACCAAAACACTGATGAGGGATCAACGGCAAATCCATGACAGCGCGCGGACGCCGTCGCAACGCCGATCAATAGAAGCACCGCTGTCAAAGTTAGTCCGACAAACAGGAATGGATCCTGAGGCTCCGGAAACACACCTGCCGTGTTGGGCAACAACAACGAGCGCGACAACTCAATGACATCAGGATTCACTGGGGGAGCCACCGCCCGAAGAGCGTACCCAATCAGGACCATGGCTGCACAAAGCAACCAGAATACCGATAACGAAAAGGAAAATCGGCGCACTAAACCACCCTCTCTGAGCCACGGG
The DNA here is from genome assembly GCF_040547935.1 of Bradyrhizobium sp. LA6.8. Classification (NCBI taxonomy): domain Bacteria; kingdom Pseudomonadati; phylum Pseudomonadota; class Alphaproteobacteria; order Hyphomicrobiales; family Nitrobacteraceae; genus Bradyrhizobium; species Bradyrhizobium sp. LA6.8. The sequence goes on along the minus strand of NZ_JBEPQQ010000006.1, from coordinate 60,627 downwards.
CGTCTGTATACGCTGAAGCGAAGTACATCAAACAAGATCTGCTCAGATTGGCGCTCGTCCGGGCTCATCACGGCTGGTTCAATGCGTCGGTGAAAGCCCTGGTACAGGCAGAATGGGATGTTTCCACGCGAAAATGCAAGGTCCGCCGCGGCTATTGCATAACCATAACTCTCTCGGCATAGTTCACTGTAGTGACTTGCGATCTGTTCGATACTCACCTTGATCTCGGTAAACCTGCTGAATGGTCGAGGATACCTCAATGGTCAAGCACACCTCGACGACAAGATCGCACCCGATCTATTCATGTGTATTAGGACGATTGCGATGGGATGCGCTGTCTTGTCGGTCGCCGTTACATCCAGAAACTTGGCAGGGAGCTCAACGAGGCCGACGTGCCCTGCGGACCGATCCACGACCAAGTTCGAGGACGCGCAGGTCAGGCATCGCGCAGGACGTGCCAACCACGGACAATCGTGACATCCGCCCGGTCGGCCAGTCCGTCACACTGTCGCGCACGCCGAGCAAGATCGTAGCGCCGCCGCCGCAAGTCGGCGAGCGGACCAACGAAGCTCCTCGCCGAGTTCGGCTTTGATCAAGAAGAAATTGCAACTCTAAAGGCCGCGATGGTCGTGTGACCTTCGACTAATCGCCGAGGTAAGCGAGACGACAAAATGCGTGCGCACCCGGCAACTCCGCGCTACCGTGATGCTTTTTCGCTCGTAGCTCGGGAATCAGCTGACGCGGGGCGAACCCACCGGCTCTCGGGTCGGCAGTGGCTCACTGAGGTCTCGAGCGCAGGGAGCACCGGTTCGAACATTCGAAGTCGAGGTGACTTGGGTTAAGTTCACGCAAGAGGACAAACCGCCCAGAATCGGCGGCGCAATGAGCCTAGTTGCCTTCAGGCTTGCGGCCATTGGGAACGCCTGCATCTGGTCAAAGCGTTTGCCTCGACATTCCTTGCTGTCCATCTCTCATCCTATGTGATTCATGCTTTGGTTTAAAGCCCATCTGATGGAGCGAACACCACGCCACGACGGTCCTGATCCTGCTCGTGAAGTCGGCGATCTGGATCGTTGCCCTGGCATCGGGCACCTCCGGCGGCGTCCTGGCGCCGCTTCTCATTTTCGGCGGCTGCGCCGGCTGGCTCGAAGGACATGCTGCCGGGCGCGCATGGCACGTGGGCGCTCATCGGCATGGCCGCAATGATCGGCGGCACCATGCGCTCACCGCTGACTGCGATCCTGTTCGCCGTCGAGCTGACCGGCGACTTTGCGATGCTTGGACCGCTTCTGATTGCCACGAGTGCGGCTTATGCGCTCACCGTGTTGCTGCTCAAGCGCTCGATCCTCACCGAAAAGATCGCGCGGCGCGGCCAGCACGTCGTGCGCGAATACGGCATCGACCCGTTCGACCTGCTTCGCGTCAACGACGTGATGGTGAAGGATGTCGATACTCTGCCCGCAACGATGACCGTCGGCGAAGCGGTATCGTTCTTCTCCGGCGGAGAACGACGTCACAAGTCCTATCCGTTGATCTACGCCGGCGGGCGGGTCTCCGGTCTCGTTGGCCGCTCGGACGTCCTGCGGTGGCGCGCGGAAAGCGCCAACGGCCGCGACACCCTGTTCGACTGCGCCTCAGACCGCTCGCTCACACTCGGCTATCCCGACGAGCCCGTGTCGCATGTTGCCGATCGGATGGTTCTGGCCGACGTCGGGCGGGTGCCAAATCGTCGAGCGCGCGACCGGGCATCTCGTCGGCCTGGTTGCCCGCAGGGATCTCCTGCGAATTCGCGCCACCGCAAGATCGGTCGAGACGCGGCGGTCCGCTTTCTTCGGCGCCGGCCGCCGCGAGCCGTCACATCACGCGACCGTCCTCGACGACGCGCCGACAACCTGATCGAGCTGGTCGAGCGAGAATTTGCGCAGGTCCCGGCCCTCGCGCAGCGCCTTGTACCAGTCGACGGTGAGGCGCAGGCCCTGGGCCAGGTCGAGCCGCGGGGTCCAGCCGAGCTCGCCGCGCGCCTTGGCGCAGTCGAGCCTGAGATAGGCGGCTTCGTGCGGATGCGGGCCGGCATCGGCCGTCCAGCGGGCGCCGTCGCCCCACAGCGCGATCAGATGTTCGACCACGGTCCCGACCGGCACCTCGCTTGCCGCATCGGGCCCGAAATTCCAGCCGCCGATGAAGTGCTCGTCGCCCGCCAGCCGCTCGACCAGCTTGAGGTAGCCGAGCACCGGATCGAGCGCGTGCTGCCACGGCCGCACCGAATTGGGATTGCGGATGCGCAGCGCCTCGCCCGCGAGGAAGGCCTGCATCGCGTCGGGCACCAGACGGTCGCGCGCCCAGTCGCCGCCGCCGAAGACGTTGCCGGCGCGCGCAGTCGCGACACGCGCCGCGTCCTTCGCATTGAAGAAGCTGTGGCGATAGGAGTGCGTCACGAGCTCGGCGCAGGCCTTGCTGTTGCTATAGGGATCGTCGCCGCCGAGACGATCGCTCTCGCGGAAGGCCGCGCCCGTGCCGTTGTTCTCGTAGCATTTGTCGGTGGTGACGATCAGCATCGCCTGAAGCGAGCGCAACTGCCGTGCCGCCTCCAGCACGTGCACCGTGCCCATCACGTTGGTCGCAAACGTCTCGACCGGCTCCTCATAGGACGGGCGCACCAGCGCCTGCGCGGCCATGTGGATGACGATGTCGGGATCGGCCTCTGCCATTGCGCCGCGCAAGGCTGAGAGATCGCGGATGTCGGCCACGCGGTGCTTGATGTCGTCGGCGATGCGCGCCGTCACGAACAGCGCGGATTGATGCGTTGGCGGCAGTGCATAGCCGTAGACAGTGGCGCCGAGACGACGCAGCAGCAGCGAGGCCCACGCACCCTTGAAGCCGGTATGCCCGGTCAGAAAGACCTTCTTGCCGCGCCAGAATGCCGGATCCGTCACCAGACCCTCCATTTGGCGCGGTTGCCCGCCCACTCGGCCTCGAGGAAATTGCGATCGCGCAGCGAATCCATCGGGTGCCAGAAGCCGGGATGCACATAGGCGCGGAGATCGTCCCCACCCACGAGTTGCTCCATCGGCTCGCGCTCCCAGATCGTCTTGTCGCCGCCGATGAGGTCGCCGACCGACGGCGACAGCAGGAAGAAGCCGCCATTGATCCAGCCACCGTCGTCGTTCGGCTTCTCCTCGAAATTGACGACCCGGTCCCCCTCGATCGCAACCGCGCCGAAGCGCTTTGCAGGCCGCACCACCGAGACGGTGGCGCGCCGTCCATGCGCCTTGTGGAAAGCGATCTCGGCGGCGAGGTCGATGTCGGCGACGCCGTCGCCATAAGTCAGCGCAAAGAAGGGCTCGTTCGCGACGTAAGGCAGCACCCGCTTCAGCCGCCCGCCGGTCTGGGTGTCCTCGCCGGTGTCGACCAGTGTAACCCGCCAAGGCTCGGCGGTTTCGCGATGCACCTCCATCCGGTTTTCGGCCATATGAAAGGTCACGTCAGACATGTGCAGGAAGTAGTTCGCGAAGTACTCCTTGATCATGTAGCCCCGGTAACCAAGACAGATCACGAAGTCATTGAAGCCATAATGACTGTAAATCTTCATGATGTGCCAGAGGATCGGACGGCCGCCGATCTCGACCATCGGCTTCGGACGGGTGCTGGTTTCCTCGGCGATTCGGGTACCGAGACCTCCGGCAAGAATTACGACCTTCATTGACCTCTCCAGACGGGAATACGCATTCCTGGCAACTTCTATACAAACCGGCGGCAACCGGGAAAATCCATCTCCGCGAGAGGTTTAAAGGCAATATCTTAGCTGGAGCAACCCTCTTGGCATTTCCCCTGTAACCGTATGATGCTGACAGCCTCTTCGAGAACCGATCGTGCCTTTAAATGGCTGCGAGACCGCGGAATCTTCGTGGACCCGGGCAGCGGCTTCATCGGGTAGCAGGCCTGCGAAAGGCCGCTCGAGGCTAGCGCCGAGGACGGCTCAGCTGACAGGTAGTCCACCAGTAGCCGGCGCAACATCGCTCACCTGATCGCACACCCGCTGTTCGAGCGGCCTAGCACGACATCACCGCGCTACTATAAAGCGAAATTTACAAAATATTCAACCGAAACTGCACGGCGCCTTCATCACCGGCAGACCGCGCCGAACTCGGCCGGCTGCGCAATGACCTGGTCTTCGAGCGGCGCGCTCACGGCGCCGACACCGCAAAGTTACGGAGCGCGATCGGCGGCTATGTCGAGCAGCTGACAGGCGACCGAACCACGCTGCACACCAAAACCCACAAGTACGGATACGAAGCCCCCGAGCAACTGAGTCCTTGGCTACGGCTGCTTTGGAAGCCGTGAAGCCTGGTCCTCTGCTAAGCAGATCGGTGACTGCTGGTAAGCTCTTACACAATTCGCGTACATTCGCTTCTCTATCAGGTCGTCAAAAAGGCCGACCACAGCGAGTAATGAAAGCCCCACGCCCGCCGCCATCGCAGCCGCACAAATCACTGCGTGCTGCACCTGCGACGTAAGGGAGAACTTCTTGATCACGACTAAAGCGGCCTGCTGTTTGGATCGATAAATAACAGGTTCCGATTGACTATAAATTCAGTGTGCGCCTGCACTCCAGGAACGCCCCAGCCCTATTTTTGTTCCGCGCGCGGAACTATCTGCAAATGGCGAGTTTCGGAGATTCGAATGAATGCTCCAAAATCGAGCTAGGACACCTCCCGATTGAAATAGTGTGGCAACTGTCGGAATTGACTAGATACGTTATCGGAAGGCTATCAAAGCCTGACAACGCCCTCCAAGCGCGGACAGCAACCCGTAAATTTCCCAAGGAAGGCCCGCCTGCGCGAGCAGACGGGTCCCGGCTTATCGCGCCGCTCAAGGCACCAACGCATCAGCCCTAGCCGGCAGCACACGGGCAGAAGGCCGATCAGGCGCACTCGCCGTCCTGGCCCTGGGCAACCGTGCTGCATCAGGGCTGCCGCAGCGCTTCGTGTTGATCTCCTGCAGCACGCTGCCTCACGTTCTGCTCAACACCCCGCTCACGGTCACCCTGCTCAGCCACGGCACCGCGTTTCTCTTCCTGCTCTGGTACGTGATGCCGCGAAGCATCTTCGAGCGGCTAGGGACTTCCCGGATTTTTCATCACGTCCGCGGTAAGCCGGACGAAGTCCGCAACGAACGCCTTCACGCGCTGCTCGACGTCAGGCAGCAGGCCCCGGACGGTCGCAGGATCCGCTGATTGCGCGACCACCGCCATGTGATCGGCAAGCGCCGCGGAATCGCGGATGCCGAAATACCGGGCGCGGCCCTCGGTCTGTTCGCGATGCACATCGAGGTCGGACAGCAGCATCGGGACACCAAACGACTTTGCTTCCTCGACGGTGGTGCTCCACCCCTCGCACTCCGACGGATTGATCAGCGCCATCGATGCCCGCAGCAGCGCGTAGACATGATCCAGCGGGATCATTCCGAGATGCCGAAAATTCTTCTCCAGGCCGCGCGCCTTGACCGCCCGCATCATCGCCTCGAAACGGCCGGGCTCACGAAAATCCAGCGTACTTCCCGACGCCACGACGACGACGTCCAGCCCCCTGCGTTTCAACAGGTCGAGCGCATCGACGACGAGTTGATGATTCTTGTGACGCCAGAACTGGTTTGGAAGATAGAAATAGTGCGGCGGCAGGCCGTAGCTTGCGATCACCTCGGACGGATTCGTGGTCAGCAGGCCAGCCGGCGGCTCGGTCGCAAAGCGGACCACGGAGACACCGTTCGACAGGCCCGGATAGAATCGCTTGAGATCGCCGAGCGCGGTGGCGCTGCTCAACATGATGTGGCGACCGGACGCAAGCTGGATCCGAAAGCCGATATCACGCCGCCAATAGGCGCTCCTGGAGAAAAGATGCGGAAGCAGGCGGTGCTGGAAATCCGGAAACCAGGCGACCGCCGGGAACGGCAGGCGCCAGCCGAAGAAGCGCGCGGATTCGAACACCAGGTCGATCTTGCGAATCCTGAACTCGGCGACGGCGGGTCCATCCAGGCCAAAGGCGATCGCGCGGGCGAGATCCGTCGCACGGGCAAGACCAGTTGCTGCGTGATCGAACACCGGCGAGCGCACGATCTCGGCGGCGGGAATACTGGCCAGCGCCGCAATCTCCTCGGCATCGTCAGCGGTTCCGGCAAACAGCACGGGTGTCACCGCCCCCGGTGCGTACCTGTTGAGCGCGTCGAACAGATTGCGTTGATAGTTGTAGCCTCCCGCCCATAGACGGCGTGGAATGTTGGTGAATGCGATCCGCACCGGCGCGGGCTCAGGCACGGGCCTGGCCCCTGAACCATTCGACGTAGTCGGCGAGGCCCCGTTCCAGCGGAATGCGCCAATCGAAATTCATCTCGAGCACGCGCCCGTTGTCGGCCAGCAGGCTCGTCGGATCGCCCGGGCGCGCGACGCCGGAAAACTTCAGGGCCGTGCTGCTCCCCCAATGCCCGATCAGGCCATTGGCAATCTCGGCCACGCTCACGCCGCGCCCCGAGCCGCCATTGATCACGCCAAAATCGTTCTGCCACGATGCTTCCGCGACGCGCGCCAGCAAGCGAACGACATCGCGAACGTCGGTCCAGTCCCTGATCTCGGCTCCCGTCCCTCCGAGATTAAGCGTGCGCTGTTCGCTCCGCAGCCGCGAGCAGATATCCCAGAGCAGCTGCTTGCGCAGGTTGGGACCGTAGACCGAGAACAATCGTACGACCATGCAACGAATGCCGAAGCTCTGGACGTAGCTTCCACACAGCTGCTCCATCATCCGCTTGTGGTGGCCGTAGGGCGACATCGGCGCCAGCGCCGCGCTTTCGGGGATCGGACCGGTGTGATCGGCACCGTAGACCGCAGCGCTCGACACCACGACCAGCCGGCTCGTCGGCGCAAAGCTTCGAAGCCATTCAAGCAGGCGCGCCGTGCTGGCTACGGTCCGCGAAAAGTCCTCGAACGGACGCTCCATCGACAATCCGACGGACGATCCACCGGCGAGGTGGAAGACGTGTGACGGCAATCCGTGCGTGGCGGCGAGCGCGTTCAGGTTGGCCGCGTCGACCTCGCCATTGATCCAGGTCTGCAAGCCGAGCGCCCGCCCATCGGCCGGGTCGAGGACACCATGACCGACGCCATGCACCGCATGCCCGCTGCCCGCCAGCTCGCGGACGAGATGGCGGCCGATAAACCCGTTCGCGCCGGTAATCCACATCGACATCGCTAGACCTTGTGACAGACGAACGAATAGAGCCGGCCGGGCCGGTGGTCGAAGCGCTCGGCAAACGAGAGCAGGGAAGCGAACACGCGCTGCGAGGCAAACGCGGCGCGCCACAGCGGAGCAACCGGAATCTTCCGCGTCAATTTCTCGACCACCGCGGATCGCAGCGTCTGCGTCGTATACGGGAACAGATTGATGGGGCTTTGTAGCGGCGCCAGCGTCTCGACGGCAAAGCCGGCGGATTTCAGCGCGCCGGTATAGCGGTCGAGCAGGTAGGCATGCTCGCCGCCGTAAAGGTGATGCAGCGGGTGCTGATCGAGGAATTGCTGAAGATCGCTTTCCTTGCTGATCACGTGCTCGCGCGCGGCGATCAGCACGCCGCCGGGGCGGAGCACACGAAACATCTCGCAACAGGCCCCCTCGAGATCGCGCGTGTGATGCAGCACGGCACGTGCAAACACGACATCGAACGTCCCGTCGGCGAACGGAAGGCGCTCGGAGAACTCCTCGACCACGCGGATCGGCAGCTTCGCCTGCGCCGCCAGATCGCGGATTGCCGCGGCGCCAACGATCGCACTGCCATCGGGCTCGAGGGCGGTCACCTCAAATCCGCTGCGGGCCAGCGCATAGCTCGCAATGCCGCGACCGGCGCCGACGTCGAGTGCCGAGCCGGAGCGACCGGACAGCAACGCCGCAACCGCCTGCCATTCGGTGCTTCGAAAATAGCGCTCTGCAGCCGCAGCCAGCGGATCGTCATAGAAGGCGTCACGCACGAGCTGGCCTTGATCCGGCTGATTGCGCAGCCAAACCACGGCTCCTTCCCACGTTCGGAATTGCCGATCACCGGTCATCCGAGCGGAGCTCCTGTGCGAGAGCCTGTCGTTCCGCCGAGTCGTTATCACTCAGCATGCGAATGACCCGCGCCGGGTTTCCTGCAACCAGAGCATAAGGCGGAACGTCGCGCGTCACGACGGAGCACGCAGCAACCACGGCGCCCTCCCCGATCGTCACTCCCTTCAGAACAGTGACGTTGAATCCGATCCACGACTTGTCGGCGATCACAACCGGTGCGGTGGGAACGTGAGTCCAGGCCTTCTGGTTGCGGGCCCAATCACGTACGTCGTTGCGTCGCAGATCCCACTCGAGACTATGCGAATCGTGGTCGACGATGGTGGCGCCCCACGATACCAGCACGTCATCTCCGATTGAGACGCTGCGAAAGCAGATCAGATTGGACAGACCAATATAGGTCCGGCTGCCAATACGAATGTCCGCCCCTCCGTCCTCGAAAATGATATTGGCATGAACGATAGACTCGTCGCCAATCGTCAGCCGGTTGCCCCGAACACGACGCAGCCGCCGCCAAGCCACCGACGTTCCCTGCCCGAGCGTGACCGTGCCGGATCGCCAGCTTTTCCACCCCAGCAGGATATCCAAGCCGCGGATTGGGAGTGAAGCTGCCATCACACCAGCCTTGCCGTCGCAACATCGGTCGCAGCGCAGCCGGCCGCTGTCGCGCCATCACTCATGAGCGTCACGGCAAATCCACCGACGTGCATGCTTGCTCCTAGAGACGGCTCACGAGGCTTCTAAATAAGGCCCACTGTTGCTGTTTACTATACAATTCTCGGACCGCGGCTCGACCTCGTTCGGCCTTGGCCTTGATCTCCGTCCAGTTGCTTAGGGACGTCTCGATCTGGGCAAGGCAGTCGCTGCCGCCTTCGTAGGTCACGATTGTCTCGGAATCCATTCCCGCAGGATAGCGCCCGGCGTCCGACACCAGCAACGCACCACATCCCATCGCTTCAAAGCAGCGCATATTGCCTCGATCGCTGCCCGACATGTCGATCGCCCCGTTCAACACAATCTTGGCCGAGCCGAGCAGATCATAGAGATCTCTCCCGAACACCGGCGGCTGGGCAATTTTGGCGACCGCCTCCGGGCGGCGGTGCTGTCGCAGCGGCAGCAATCGTCCAATCGCGCTCTCCGCGAGCCTGGTCAGGCGCGACGCATCGAGACAAAGCACGATGTTGCGACCGCCCGCGAGACGCGCGACCTGCTCCAGCGTCCTCGCACGTGCCCGATGGTGCCGCGAGTAGCCGCCGACGAAGACGACGTCGATCGGACGTTCGCCGTGGCCATACTCGTCCATCGATGGATCATGCGCCGGAAAGAACGACTCGGCCCGGCATCCTTTGTCGCGCCACATGTCGAGAATCGACGGAAAGTTCCCAAGCACGGCGCCATAGGCCGTAAAATCGGCGTTTCCCGACGGCGCCGCACGCCAGCACAATGTGGTTTTCACGCAACCCGGCAGCTTGGCGACGAACGCACTCGGATAGCGGACCGGATCGAGGTTGTAGAACACCTCGCTGGCGTGATGCTCGATCTGCGCAAGCAGGATAGCCTCGAGCGTCGGCTCGCCCGACATGCCCTGCTCGCGCGCCCAGCGGCGCTGCAGGACCTCGTCGTCCCCGTTGGTGAAGAAGGCCTCCGGCGATCCATCGAGCACCGGCTGCAGGAAATGCGATGCACCGAAACGATCGTTCAGGAACACGTCTCGACGTTCCGCGAAGCTTTGGGTGCTTATCGCGAGCTGGTTCAGCCGCGGCAGATAAGATGGGTAAAGGCCGTAATTCTGGAACAGGCGCATCGTTCAGGCGTACCTTGCCAACATCCATTTCATGTTCAGATACGGCCAGATCCGCCCGACCGCCTCCCAGTCCCACGTCTTCGACGCTGTCAGGCGGCCGACCGCTTTGCGCAAGGCCGTTTCATCCACCAGTTCGGCAAACGCCGGCACATCCTGGTCGAGCAGATCCGCTATCCAGCCGGCCAAAGGTCCGTTCAACCATTCGGGCATCGGCGAATTGAAGCCGACCTTGCGGCGCGCCGTCCTGATCGATTCCGGCATTAAGTTGGCCATCGCCCGCCGGGCGACCGCCTTGGTATAGCCGTCTGCCGACTTGCTGCTCTCGGGAAGCGCCATGGTGTAGGTCACCAGGCGCCAGTCCATGAAGGGCATGCGGACTTCGATGCCGTGGGCCATCGAGAGACGATCGAAGTTGCGCAGGATGGTGGGCAGCACCGTGCTGTGAAACATGCGGTACAGCCGCCGGTTCAGGCCGCCCCATTCACGCGGCAGCACATCCTCCTCGGCAACCAGCGGAAGCAAGGCGGGAAGTTCGCGCAGGCCGCCACGCAGGAAATAGACGCCCTTGCGCTTGAGCGCCAGCATACGCAGGACATCCACGGCGCGCCGCGCTAGCGGCGATCGCGAGGCCAGGTCCTCCGCCGCGTTCCGGATCCGAAACGCAAACGCCTGCCCTTCTTGCAAATAGGCGCCCATCAACTCGTCCGCCCCGTGACCGTCGAGCGACACAGTCACGTCGTTCTGCCTCAATCGCCGGTAGATCAGCCACACCGCACTGGGCAGGCTGATATAGACGTCGTCGAGGTCGTCGAGAATCCGATCGAGGTCCGTCAGCGCGTCGCCCGGCCCGATTTCGAGGAAAGTCGGCGCGACCTTGGCCCAGGCGGCGGCCTCTTCGGCCATCGGCCGCTCGTCGTTCAAGGCGCCCGGGAACGTCGCGACGAAAGCGTGCCGCCACGCGGTACTATCGCGCGGCCCCATCCCGGCCTGCTCGTGCGCCGCCATGGTGCAGATCACCGCCGATGAATCGAAGCCGCCGGACAAGCAGGTTCCGATCGGCACGTCGCTACGCATCCGCAAGGCCACAGCATCCTGGAACAGTTCGCGGAAGCGGTCCCCACGTTCGGCTTCGGTGATCGGCACCGCCGGCAGATGGTCTACGGTCCGCCACCACCGCCGGACACTGACCTTGCCCTGGCGCAACCACATGCAATGGCCGCCCTGCAGACGGCGAACTTGGCGAAACAGCGTCCGCTCGCTGCCTTCGATCGCGAAGGCGTCGAGCAACAGTCGGCGCGCCACGTCCATGTCGACGGAAGCATCGATCAGTCCGCTCCGCACCAGCGCGCGCTGCTCAGAGGCGAAGATGAAACGATCCGGCGAGACGGAATAGAGCAGCGGCTTGATGCCGAAGCGATCGCGCGCGAGGAACAATTCGCGCGTGCTCGTATCGAAGATTGCCAGCGCCCACATGCCGTTGAAGCGCGGCAGCATGTCTTCCCGCCAGGCTTCCCAGGCGGCCAGGATCACTTCGGTATCAGACTGGCTACGAAACACCGCGCCCAGTGTCTCGAGTTCGCGGCGCAGCTCGAGAAAATTGTAGATCTCGCCGTTGAAGACAATGACGTAGCGGCCGTCCGACGACAGCATCGGCTGATAGCCACCCTCGCCGGGATCGATGATCGCGAGGCGGCGGTGACCGAATGCGAGAGTGCGGTCCTGACTGAACCAGGTGCCTTCGCCGAACGGACCGCGATGCGCGATCAGGCTGGTCAGCCGCGAGATGTCGGCCGGCTCGACCGCGTTGCCGCGCAAATTGACGATTCCAGAGATTCCGCACATGTCCTAGATGGCCTTCAGGGGCACGAAGCGACTGACAATGGCCCGCAGGTCCTGCAAGCAGGCATTTCGATACGGTCCGAGCTGCGACGCGGCAACTTCGACGACAAAGATGATCGCAGCCGTCAGCGACGAGACGACGCCGACGGACCACCAGGACGGCGCAAGCTGGAACAGTGCACGGTCGACACCATAGCGCAGCGCCAGCGCCGTCGCGATTCCGATGCCAAGCGGCATCAGCACGCAATGGATGACGCGCGGCCAAATGCCGGGGAGATCGAAAATGCGGTGCAACAGCACGACGATGGTCGCCATCTGCGCGATCATGCCGGCGCAGGCGCTCCAGCCTGCGGCCTGCCATCCGAAGCTTGGCAGGACGATCGCACTGGTGACGAGGGTGACGACACCGGTAACCAGCGCGATGAGCGCGTTGGAGCGCGAGCGTGCCTGCGCCAGCAGATAAAAACCGAACACGTTCGCACTCGATCCGAGGATGCCGGCAATCGCCAATACGACGAGCACCCGCGCGGCCTCGGCCGCGACCTCGGCACCGGTCCAGACATGCAGCAGCGGACCGGCCACGGGGATCAATGCGCCCAGGGCACTTGCGGCCAGGACGTTCAGGATCCACGACGATCGGAACAGCAGATCGACCTTGCGATCCTCGCTCTCCTTCTGCAGCGTGCTGAAGAACGGAAACAGGATCTCCCCGATCTTGAGGATGCCGATATAGGTCGCCTCCTGCAGGCGCTGCGCGACGCCATAGAAGCCGACGAATTGCGGCTGCAGCAGCGCGCCAAGCAGATATCGATCGGCCTGCCCCGCAAGCAGCGCACCACCCTGCGCGGCGACTTGCCAACCACCCAGCCGAACCAATTTGCCGAGCGCCTCGCGATGCAGCGCCGGCGGCGCGAGCCATTGACCCATGCCACGGGACCAGGCCAGAGCCATTAGCAGGCCGGTTGCAAACCCGAGCGCCTGACAGCCGAGGAACGTCGAGGCATAGGGCGCGGCGGGGATGAACAGCAACATCGAAAGTGTCGAGATCAACGTGCTGACAATGCCGATCGACGCAATCCGGCGATAGTCCTGCCGCGCGGTGAGCAGCGACACGAAGACCGCCGATACGCATTGGCAAAACCAGCCCGCACTGGCCAATGCGAAGGCCAGTCCAAGATCGTTGGCCGCGGGACCTGCCAGATGAAAACCGAGACGCGCCAGCGGCGCTCCGGCAACCCAAAAGAAAATAGTGATCAGGCCGCCCGCAACAGTCGCGACCGCGATTGCCGTCGCAAACAGGCGCCGCGCATCATCGCGGTCGGATGGCTCCAGTCGCAGCGCAAGCTCGCGCGCCGTCGACAGTCCGAGTGCGTTGCTGAACACCAGCGCAGGCGCAATGCAGGCGGTCACAAGACCCGCGACACCGAAGGCGGCGAGACCGAGGCGGGCGATCACGAAGGGCAGGATGGCCAGGTTCAGCACCACGGCCACAACGAAAGCCATCGCATTCCACGCCGAGTTACCCAGCAGATCGGGCGGTCTTTTTTTCAACGCCATGCCAGCCACCCGGCCTTCACCCCATCAAACCTTTGCGACCTCGCCGATCAGAGTTCCCCCCTAGGTATCGCGAAACCGGGCTAGCAGCCAGCACCCGGAATGTCGATAGCAACCGCCGGGTCCTTTCGAACGCCGGCCTCGCCGGGCGCGTCAATTTGCGTGTCGGACAAGCCGCATCCTTCCCGGCAAGCGATCGGCCCCGCGCGCGCAAGCGCGACCGCCTGGTGCCATCGGATTGGGCATTGAACGGGTCTTAAGGTGGTTCAATTGCTGAGGCAATGGCATCGGCCGCGGTTCTGAATCGGCTTGCGAGGCGGCACCGGCATCCAGACGCCAGCGCTCAGAGCCCATCCGACTCGCCGCTCTTTGGCGTCGAACGGGGCACGAAAGGAGCGAACGACGCGTCGCCCGTGGTCCGCGTGACCAGCTTACCCTCAACGCTCGCGGAATCGGCCGGGGTCGGCGGTGCGGTCCGGGGAGAGGCCGCTGGATCCGGCCGCTGCAGCGCCAGGACCTCGCTGCGATCGCCCTGCTTGAGCGTCACCTCGCGCGGCTGAACCTCGGTCAGCGACCAGCCGCCGAGCGATTCGCCCTGGCGCAGGCGCACGACCTTCTGATCGTTGCGGTTCACGAAGATCGCGATGTCGCCGCCCTCGCCCACCACGGCCCCGACCAGCAGCAGCGGCGGCGGTCCCTCGACCGGCCTGGGCGGCGCCGGCACGTTCACCTCCTCGACCGGAGACGCGGCCACCGCGCGCGGCGGCGGCCGGCGCGTCGCCGAGAAGATCGGGCGCTCCTGGGTCACGGTCAGCGCCGAGAGCGGCACCGACCGCCGCGCGATCGGCCTCATGGTGCCCACATCGACGCTTTCGGCGGCGCTGGGCGCGGCATCGTCGGACAGAATGTCCATGCGGGACGAGGTGGCAGCCGCGGTCTCGGCAATCCCGATGATCATGCTCAAGATCCAGCATGACACGGCGGCCGCGCACAGCATGGCCAATCCTGTCGGTCTCAGCCCCCGGACATCGAAATTCCCTTGCGAATGGTTGTCACGCGAGCACGCGGCGAGCCTCGCCCACCACACTAGTTCCGATGCGCCTCGCCATCAACCGGCACCGATTTGATCCCAAGTCCGACTGCGATCCATCAGCTTTCCGTCTCGCATGTTACAACGTGTGAGAATGTTGCCCAACGGCCACGATCATTGAAATTGCACGCGGAACGGGCCGGAACCCGGCGCAATTAGACCTCCATTCATTGCCGGCTGCTGCGACGCCATGAGACTATCGCGTAGGCGCACGGCTCCACCACACGCTCAAGCTGCATACTTTTCGATGATTCCGTTTTTCGATTTGGGCATACCGATGGCTGGACCGACGATGGGGCGCAAGGGGACCGGATACGGGCTGGGGTCCCTCCTTCGGCACTCGCTGGCGATCCTGCTCGCCACCACCGCGCTCGGCGTGGTCGCAGCCCATGCCGTCGATGGAACCTGGGCCGGCGCCACCACCGAATGGACGGACGGCACGAATTGGTCGTCGAATCCGGACGTGCCGGACGGCACTGCCACCTTCACCAACACCGGCGCGAACACGGTCGACAGCAATGGTGTTGTCAACATCGGCGCCGTGGTGTTCACCGCCGCACCCGATGCGCAGGCCTATACCGTCAACACCAACGACATTTTCGTGGTGAACGGCGGCATCTCGAACAATTCGACCAATGTCCAGACGTTCAACGTCGGCTCCAGCATGGTGTTCACGAATTCGAGCAGCGCGGGCGGCGGCAGTAATGTCGTGACGTACAACGTCACCGGCGGCACGATGATCTTCAACGACACCAGCACCGCGGGCTCGGCGAACATCACCAACAACGGCGATGTCGAGTTCAACGGCAGCAGCAACGCCGGCACCGCGACGATCACGAACAACATCGTGATGAACTTCAACGACGCGAGCTCGGCCAACAACGCCAACATCACCAATGCCGCCACCGGCTTCCTCTCGTTCAACACCTCGGCCAGCGCGGGCACGTCGACGATCTCCAACAGCGGCTCGCTGAGCTTCGCCGGCTCCGCCTCCGCCGGCAGCGCCACCATCACCACCGAGCTTTTTGCCACCACGAGCTTCACCGGAACGGCGACCGGCGGCAACGCCCGCTTCATCACCAATGGCGGCGGCACCGTCGACATTTCCGGCCTGACCAGCGGCGGGATGACGGCCGGTTCGATCGAAGGCGCGGGCAATTATGCTCTCGGCGCGAACACGCTCACCAGCGGCAGCCTCAACACCTCGACCCAGGTCGACGGCATGATCTCCGGCAACGGCGGCGGCCTGACCAAGGTCGGAACTGGCACGTTGACCCTGACCAACGTCAACACCTACACCGGAGCGACGACGATCTCGGCCGGAACGCTGGCATTATCCGGCGCCGGCAGCATCGCGAGCTCCAGCGGCGTCACGGTGAATGGGACGTTCGACGTGTCGGGGTCGTCGTTTCCGATCGTGGCGATCTCGACGCTGGCCGGCGGCTCGAGCGGCGTCGTCAACATGGGCACCCACGCGCTGTTCATCAGCAACGCCTCGACCGAATTCGCGGGCGTCATTCAAGGAACTAACGGACTCGAAGTCTTGGGCGGCACTCAGACGCTCTCGGGCGTGAACACTTACAGCAACGTCACCCAGATCGACGGCGGCACAACGCTCGCGTTGAAGGGCAGTGGATCGATCGCGAACTCGCTCTATGTCGCCCTCGCGGGCGGCGGCGCAACGCTCGATATTTCCCAGACCAATTCGGGCGCTTCGGTTCGGGGGATCTTCTCTGCGAGCACCGCCGGCGTCGTCTCGCTGGGATCGAAGACGCTGACGATCACGAGCGGCACGTTCTTCGGCGGCGTGATCCAGGACGGCGGCATTGGCGGCGGCACCGGCGGCAATCTCGCGATCGCGAACGGCGCGACGCAACAGCTGTTCGGCACCAACACCTATACCGGCACCACAAACATTGCGGCCGGCGGCGAGCTCGATCTCATCGATTTCGCCAGCCTCAACGGCAGCATCGCGACCTCCAGCAACGTCATCGCCAACGGCATCTTCGACATCTCGGGCCTGCTCAGCGGCGGTACCTCGATCAAATCGCTGGCGGGCTCGGGCAATGTCAATCTCGGCGCCAGCACGCTGACGATCACCAATGGCATCGGCACCTTCGCGGGCGTCATCGACGATGCCGGCTTCGGTGGCGGCCTGACCATCGCCGGCGGCACGCAGACGCTGTCCGGCGCTAACATCTATAGCGGCCCCACCACCGTGAACGGCGGCACACTGGTGGTGGACGGCTCGATCCTGAGCGCAACCAACGTCAACACCGGCGGCATGCTGGCCGGCAGCGGCGTGGTCGCCGGCGTCCAGGTCAACGGCGGCACGCTGGCGCCTGGCAGCGCGGCGAACCCGTTCGGCCCGCTGACGATCCATGGATCGCTGATCTTCACGGCGGCCTCGACCTATCTGGTGCAGGTCTCCTCCAGCAATGCCAGCCTCACCAACGTCACGGGCGCGACCGACCTCGGCGGCGCGACGGTGCGCGCCAACTTCACCTCGGGTACGGTCAAGAAGCAGTACACGATCCTGAACGCGGCCGGCACTCTCGTCGGCACCAGCTTCAATTCGACCGTCGTCTCCAACATTCCGACGATCAACGCGACGCTGAGCTACGACACCAGCAACGTGTTCCTCAACGTCAACGTCGATTTCGCGCGAGCCGGCGGCCTCAACGTCAACCAGCAGAACGTCGCGAGCACGCTGACCAATTTCTTCAACGCGACCGGCGGCATTCCTGCAGCTTTTGCTGCGCTGTCGCCGGCGGGACTGACGACTGCCTCGGGCGAGCTTGGCACCGGCATCATCCAGTCCGCGATCAACGCCGACGGCCAGTTCCTGAACCTGATGCTCGACCCGACTGTCATCGGCCGCTCGGGCGGCTTCGCCAAGGCGGGCAGCGTCGCGCAATTCGCCGAGAGCGATGGTGCGGCCGCCTACGCCAGGATGCGTCCGGCCAATGCGCGCGAGCGCGAGGCCTATGCGATGGCGACCAAGGCGCCGCTGCTCTCCTCGCAGCCGGCCAATCGCTGGAGTGTCTGGGCCGCCGGCTATGGCGGCTCGGCCGACGTCGGCGGCACTGCGCAGGTCGGCTCGCAGGACCTGACCGCACGGGTCTGGGGCGGCGCGGCCGGTGCCGACTACAGGATCTCGGTGGACACGCTGGTCGGCTTCGCGCTCGGCGGCGGCGGGCTGAACTACTCGGTCGCGAATGCGATGGGCTCGGGCTCGGCCGACATGTTCCAGGCCGGCGTCTATGGCCGGCACAATTTCGGACCTGCCTACGCCTCGGCCGCGCTCGCCTATGGCTGGCACGACGTCACCACCAACCGCACCGTGGCACCCGGCGGCTTCGACCAGCTGCAGGGCCGCTTCAAGGCCGACACGTTCTCAGCCCGCTTCGAGGGCGGCTATCGCTTCGCGACGCCGCTGGTCGGCATCACGCCCTATGCGGCGGCGCAGGTGACGAACTTCAACCTGCCCAACTACTCCGAAGCCAGTCTCAATGGCGGCGGCCTGTTCGCGCTGAACTACGCCTCGCAGTCCCTCACCGACACCCGCTCCGAGCTTGGCCTGCGCACCGACAAGGCCTATGCGATGCAGAACGGCGTGCTGACGCTACGCGGCCGCGCCGCCTGGGCGCACGACTACAATCCGAGCCGCGCCGTCACCGCGCTGTTCCAGACCCTGCCCGGCACCAGCTTTGTCGTGAACGGCGCCAGGGTCGACGCCGACTCCGCGCTCCTCAGCGCCAGCGCCGAGATGAAATGGCTGAGTGGCTTCTCGATCGCCGGCACCTTCGACGGCGAGTTCTCCGGCAACGTCACCAGCTATTCCGGCAAGGGCGTGTTCAAGTACGCCTGGTGAAGAGATGCGTAGCAAGATGAACAGCCGCCCGGTCGGGACCAGCAATCCCGTCGTCACCGTGAGCCCGCCCAGGGCGGCGCGCTGACGGCGTGACGGATCAGGCTGCGAACGAGGGGACGGGTCCTGCTCTCGCGCTCAGCGTCGCCCTGCTGCTGGGCGTCTGCGCAAGTCTCGTGACGGCGCCTGGCGCGGAAGGCCTGTACGGAGCTTACCTCGCCGCCCTGATGCTCGCGATCGCAGCGAACGATGCCCGCCACTACCTCATTCCGAACGAGCTGACGGCCGCGGCCTTTGCGCTGGCGCTGCTCCGCGCCGGCGCGTTCGTGCCCGATATCGGCATCGAGGCCCTGCTCTGGCCGGTGGCCCGCGCGGCCGCCGTGGCGCTCCCGCTCCTGCTGCTGATGGCGTTCTACCGGCGCTGGCGCGGCCGCGACGGGCTCGGGCTCGGCGACGTCAAGCTCGCCGCGGTCTGCGGCGCCTGGCTGGATCTCGCGACCGTGGTCGCGGTGATCGAGCTTGCGGCGCTGGCTGCGATCGCCGCCTATCTCGCCAACGCTGCCCTGAGAAAGGAGCGGCTCCGCGGCACGGCCTTCCTGCCGTTCGGACTTTTCCTCGCCCCCGCAATCTGGGTCGGTTGGCTGGGCGAAAGCTGGTACACCAACTGGCTCGGCGGCTGGCCGGGCTAGTCAGGCATGTGGCAGGTGCACCGACCGGTGAAATGCGAAAGCATGTCGAACACCTGACTGGTGCCAACAGGCCAAAGCCTCCTTCATATTAAGCGATCGTTTGCCGGTTCATCCCGTCACTATGCGACAATTCCGTTGCATCCAACCATGCGAGCTTGACGCCTGCTGGCCGCGCACCGACAGGCACCAGACGTCGCAGCTCGCTTGTCGGGGTCACGGCCCGACCAGCCCAAGGTGGCGGCCGTCGCAACGGCAGCGACTGCCGTTCTGGCCGAATGAACAGCGGAGAATCCAAAGGGGCGCGCCAATGAGGCGCGCCCCTCTGATCTGCTTCCGTTTGCCCGCGCGGGACCCGGCCTTGGCTTCGTCGTCAGCTTACGCCACGTGCGAGATGGAAAGCTGTGCCTGGGGCTGATCCACCGGATTGGTGATGATCGAACCGCCATGGCCGTCCGCGGCGAGCGCGAAGTCCGCGGCGCTGTATTGGCCAAGCAGGTGCAGCGACGCCGTATGAGCGCCGTCGGTGATCGTCAGCGTGCCACCTGTGTTCTCGGCGTTTGCCGCATAGCCAAGCGAGGTGGTTTCGCCGAAGGCGATGTCACCGAGATCGAGCTCCACGCCATCCTGCCAGCCGGCGATCGTCCCGCTGAAGGCCGACGACTGCTCAAGCACCAGCCTCGCAGATCCCCCGCCGAAGGTGACGTCGGTGAGCGTTCCGCCGCTGTAGACGTATTCGAGACCGTGTGCGCCGATGGTGGTGCCGCTGGCGCTGCCACCGGCGCCGACATACTGCGTACCGGAGACGATCGTGGTATCGCTCGCCGTGCCCCAGATGTACTGAATACCGCCGTTGATGGTCGTGCCGGTGGCGCTGCCCCAGTCGATCTGCATGCTGCCAGCGTTCAGCGTGGTGCCAATGGCTGTTCCGCTCTCATAGACGCGCTGCTCGCCGCCATCGTTGACGGCGGTGTGCGAAGCCGTGCCGTGGACCATTTGCACGCCGCCGCTGCCGATCACGGTCTGGTCGACCGTGCCGTAGACGGCCTGCAACCCGCCTTGGATGGTGGTGCCGGTCGCCGTGCCACCGCCGTAGATGTCCTGCTCGCCGTTGGCGACGATCAGCGTCGTGCTGGCCGTGCCGCCGGCGCCGATCACTTGCCGGCCGGCGATCGTCGAACCGGTGGCGACGCCATAGACATATTCCAAAGCGCCGTAAGTCACGGCAGTGTCGTGCTCCGTACCCCAGTTGATCTGCATGCTGCCAGCGTTCAGGGTCGTGCCGATGGCCGTTCCACCGGCATAGACGTGCTGCTCCGCGCCATTCCCGACGACGTAATCGGTCGCCGTGCCGTAGATGTATTGATGGCTGCCCGCGCCGAAAGTCCGGCCGCTGGCGGTGCCATACACGTAGTTCGAGACACCGGTGTTGCCGGCCGCGTCAGTGACGACGAGATCGATGGCGGTGTTGAACTGCTCCCAGGACAACTCGGCGCTCCAGGCGCCGTTGCCGTCGACGGTCGCCGTCGTGCTCCAGCCGCCGCTTTGCGACGTACCGTCGCGCAGCGTGAGGGTCTGGCCGGCGGCGTCAACGTCGACCGAACCGGCGAGCACCGCGACCCACGGGCTTGTGGACGTCACGGCCGACAGGACCGGCACCGGCTTCACGGTATCGACCGAGAATACCTGCGCCTTGACGTCGGTTCCGTTGGCATCCTGCCAGGTGACGACGAAGCGACCGTCGGCATACGCGGCGATCGAGGGATGCAACTGATTGGACGCCGTGCTGGTGTTGACCAGCAATTCAGCCCCGACCTTCCGACCATCCGCAGTGAACACCTGCAGCTTGATGCTGCTGCCGCTGGCATCCCCGCCCGCGCCGCTCCAGTCCTGCCAGGCGATGGCGAAATCACCGTTGCTGAGCGTCGTCACCGTCGGCGTGAACTGGGAGTTGACCGTCGTGGTGTTGACGCGGAATTCGCTGCCGACCCTGCTGCCATCGGCCGCATAGATCTGCGCCTTGATGCTGCTGCCGCTGCTGTCGCCGCCGGTCTGGCTGAAATCGTACCAGGTCACGACGAAGCCGCCATTGGGCAGCGCCGAGATGGTTGGCTTGAGCTGGTCGGAGGCGGTCGCGGTGTTGACCAGGAATTCGCTGCCGACCTTGCTGCCGTCAGCCGCAAACATCTGCGCCTTGACGCTGGTGGCATCGCCATCGCCGAGCGTTCCGCTGAGATCTTCCCAGGTCACCACAAGCCCGCCATTGGCCAGCCCCGTGATGGTTGCGTTGTCCTGGCTGCCGCCGGTCTCGGTATTGACGAGGAATTCCGGGCCGACCTTGCTGCCGTCGGCCGCGAACAGCTGCGCCTTGATGCTGGTGCCGTCGTCGTCGCCGCCCTCGCCGCTGTCGTCGGTCCAGGTGACGGCGAAGCCGCCATTGGAAAGACCCGTGACGGTCGGCGCGAACTGCGAATAGGACGTCGAGCTGTTGACGAGGGTTTCCGACCCGACCGGCGTGCCATCGGCCGAAAACACCTGTGCCTTGATGCTGGTGCCCTCGCTGTCGCCGAGCGTCTGGCTGTTGTCGAACCAGGTGACGACGAAGCCGCCATTGGAAAGGCCCGTGATCACCGGTGCGAGCTGGCCGTCGGCGGTCTCGGTGTTGACGCGGAATTCCGAACCGACCTTGCTGCCGTCGGCCGCGTAGACCTGCGCCTTGATGCTGGTGCCGCTGGCATCGCCCAGCGTTCCGCTGGCGTCATCCCAAGTGACCACGAAGCCGCCATTGGCGAGCCCGGTGACGGTCGGCGCCTCCTGGCCGCCGGTCGTATTGGTGTTCACGGAGAATTCGGAGCCGACTTTTACAACGGGAGCAGCCATAGTTCTGGATCGCTTTCATTCAAACTGTGCCGGCCACGGATGTCGTCCGCTGGCCTAGGGGCAAGAGGTTGTGAGAGCGTCCGTATTGCATCGCAAGATATCATAAATTTGATAGTATGTTATGTATTGTGTGAATGAAGCGATCATGAGTCCGATTGCATCCGAGGTGGGCAAAATATCGCGCGACAACGCTCAGACACCGACGGCGCGATCGTTGTCGCATTCGGACATGCGGCCCACAAAAATGTGGAGCGCGTCGAAACGAGCTCCACATTGTCTGTGTCAATGATCGCGTCGCCCGGACGCGGTCAGGTCAGGTTCGGCGCGCGGTCAGCCATTGGTCGCGACCGATCGGGCGGTAGACCATGCGGATCTCCCCGACAGCACCGAAGAAGCCGTCGGACAGCACGCCGTTCCACCAGCCGGCGCCGAGGATCCAGGGCTGAGGCGTGCTCTGCGAGCGCATGCCGATCGCCGCATTGCCGACGTTGCGCAATACCGGCGCGCCGTCAATGTACAGGGTGGTGGTGAGGGTCGCCGGATCGTTGACGATCGCGATATGATACCAGCTATCGCGGATGATCTCGCCCGACCAGTTGGTCTGCGCATAGTGCGAAACGGTAGCCGGCACCACTTCCCACTGCACTTCGCGCAGGTTCGAGATGGCGAACAGGACGCTCGACGCCTCCGGATCGCCGCCTTGATAGCCGCCGGGAACGTTGCCGCGGTTACCCACGCGACCGAGGATATTGCCCCATTTGTGCAGGTTTGCGGTCCAGCCGGCCGGGATCTTCACAAAGGCCTCGACCGTGTAGCCGTTCCAGAAGCTGCGGCCATTGAGCGAGGCGGCTGACGCCGTCAGGAAGGCGTTGAGGCGACCGACCGTATTGTCGGTGTTGAGAAACACCACGCTGCCCGCGGCCGAGGACAGACGATGCTTGTCCGTGGTCCACACGACGTCGCCGAGCTGGGCGGACGCGACGAGCGCCGCACGCATCAGATTGTTGCCGCCGGCGACGTCAGGCAGGATCCCGCCGATCGGAACGACCTGACCCTCGACAACCGTGGAGGGCGCGCGCCAGTGCGCCACGGTATCGGCGACATGCGGATAGTCCTCGGTATCCGCGGGCAGCACGACTTCCGGCGTCGGCGGATCGACATAACCGGCGAGCAGGTCGGCGCGCACGGACGGAATGATCGCGGGTCCGGTCAGCACCTTGCTCGGACTGAAGCGCGTGAACCGGGCGAATCGGCTCTTGAAATTGATCGGAATCGAGAAGCTGTTGTTCGACGCCGTCAGTTCGGCGTGATCGAACTGGTTGAGCGTGTTCTTCGGCTTCTGCACCACCCAGGGCGAGAACGACATCACGTCGATCTTGTTGTTGGTGAGGTCGATTTCGTAGAGCCGCATCATGGCGTTGCCGCCCTGATAATCCATCTGATAGTCGACCACCATCTGGTGAACCGGATTGCCGAAATCGTTGACCTTGGAGAGATACGCCGCGCCATGGTAATGGCCGTTCAGCGTCATGAAGATCTGATCCTTGTCGCGGATCAGCTTGTCCCACAGCATCTTGCCGTAATCGGTCTCCAGCGGCGACAGGCCGTCGCTGTCGATGTTGAGCAGCTGGTGGTTGGAAAGAATGACGGGCAGCGTCGGGTTGCGGTCGATCACGTCGCGCGCCCAGGCGATAGCACCGTCCGAAATGCGCCAGGACAGCGAGAGCACCATGAACTTCACGCCGTTCGTCTGGAAGATGTGGTACTCGTGGAAGCCGCTGCTGTCTCGCTCGCGGAATGTCGACTGCTGCGCTGCGCGGGTGCTCGGAAACCACTTCAAATAGGGCTCGGCGTTGAGGCTGCGCTGGGCGTCAGTGCCCGAATTCTGATCCCAGGGGGTATGGTAGTCGTTGTCGGTGACGACGTCATGGTTACCCGCAAGGATCGAATAGGGGACCTTGGCATCTTCCAGCTTCTTCATCGCGGCATCGGCCACGATCCACTGGTTCGGCTTGTTCTGCTGGTCGACCACGTCACCCAGATGGATGACGAAGCGGACGCCGTATTTCGCCGCGTTGTCGGCGATCCACTGAGTCTGCGCGTCGTACGGCGTCGAGCCATAGGCCTTCTGAAACTGCTGGCTTTCGTCGGTCGTCGCGTAACGCGAATAGAACTGCGTGTCGGGCAGCACCGCGATCGAGAAGCTGGTCAATGACGGACTGCTGGTCTGCGCCTTTGCCGCGCCCGCGCCGAGCGCCAGCACGGAAAGGCTGGCGGCGCCTTGGAGGACCGCGCGGCGATCGATCATTTGGCGCGTGGAATTGTTGCTGCCGGAATGATGGTTTCCAGCGCGGTCGATGTCGTCATTGCTCATAGAAGATTGCCTGTTCCTACTCGGTCGCAATTGCAACGGTAGGCGGGTCTCTAGCGATCGAAATTAACATTCGGATTAAAGAAATGTATCATGACTGATGTTATCAAACGATCGCGCCGCGATCAGGCCGTGCAACGCCATCGACTATCAACCGGCAGCTTCCGGTCGTGGTCGACTGGTCGGGCGCCCACAGGTCTGTTGTTTCCCTCCCATCTCACCGAGGAGCCGAGGCGGGACTTCTGACGGTTTCGATCTGGAGATCGATTCTTCAGCCAAACAGAGAGGCCGGAAATCGTCCCGAACAGAGCAGCAACCGCGCCGGGCATTCCATTCGTCGGGCGAAATATACCAAGGCACGATGATATCAGGACAAATCGTCGTTCCGGCGCAGGCGTGAGGCGCCGCGCCGGCGGTCCTCGTCTACTGCGCCTGGGGTTGTTTTCGACTTTTTTGTTTGCGGTCGCAGAGGGCAAGGCGCCGGACGGTCAGTGCTCGCGGCTCGGCGCCGCCCATTCCAGCGCCCGCAGGCGGGCCTGCGCGATCTCTCCGCGCGTCATCTTGGTGGTGACGGCGTCACGGATCCGGGCTCGCGCCTCGCGCCTCGCGCGTCCGCGGCGGCGCGGCCGCCGTCGACAGGTTCAGCCATTTGGAGGCTTCCACGATGTTCTGCGGCACGCCCTGGCCGCGGTCGTAGAGGAGGCCCAGCGAATATTGGGCGCGGCTGTCGCCCTGCTCCGCCGCACGGCGGTACCACATCGCGGCTTCCGTATAGTTCTCCGGCACCCCGCGGCCGGTCTCGAACAGGGAGCCGAGATAGGTCTGCGCCGGCGCATTGCCGCGCTCGGCGAGCGGAATGAAGATGCGGGAGGCCGTCCCATAATCCTGGCGCTGGAACGCGGCGACGCCCTGGCGCAACGACTGGGCGTGGGCGGGCGCGGCGAGCACAAGCGCAAGCACGGGCAATACCCAGAGTCCTCGTCGCGTCGAGGCTCGCATCCGTCCCCGCAAAACGTCCGGCGAAGCCCCCGATCAAGGGTCTTCATCTCACCCGCTTACCCGTCTGGGTCACCAGGCGCAGGCAAGTCGTTGATTTCTCCGACCGAAATTGGAAACCGGCCCATTTTGCCCTAACTGAACAAACAGGTGTTTAGGCTCCGACTATAAACCAAATTGGGCCCGCGGAACAGGTGGACAACAACCTCAGCCCGCTCACTCCCGAATCCCTGCCCTGTGCGCTTCGCAGAAACCTGAATTGCTGCGTGCCCCGCTCGTCGGGATCCGGAAGCCGCCGCGCGCAAGCTGCTCGAGCTGGCCGCCGGCGTCGAGCCTGGGAGACGGCCCCGCCGCGCGGGCTCTGCTTCCGGCAAGGACGCGGGAATTCTAGGGCGTGGACTCGGGCTCAGTTACGCCTGAGCAACTCCGTCCGGTCTTACCGCTGAATTCGAACGATGAATCCTATGTTGCTTGAGAGCAAGAGTGGGCTTCTCGATGAGGAACCAAGATGCTGCCGCAAAGAAGAAGCCAATTCCGTAACAGGCCGGGTAGAGCCACCAATGTCCTTTAATACCGAGGCCCATGAACACCGAGACGCCGAGCATGTGCCACAGGTAAAGTCCGTATGAGAGATCATTCCCGTGGAGAACGGTGGCACAACTCTTCGCGGTATATGCTAGAGAAATGACAGTTGCGCCCATGACGGCGACCCGTATCAGGGTGATGATGTTCGGCTCCATCTTGTATTCAAGTTTGATGGGCTCTCCAAGAAACGCGACAGAAACGACAATTAGGAAGACATATCCCACCAGCCAGAACAGAGCGCGCTCTTCAAACCACCGGCTGATATGCTCCCACCACAGGCGAATGAGAACGCCGATGCCGAAGATCCAAAAGTATGGAGTTACCAGTTCGTTCAACGCGGGGTGCGCCTGCGAGAATGCATCGTCGGTTACGCGCGCGATCGAATACGATCCAGCCATCAAGGCCACAATGAAAAGCGATCCCGCTTTTTTTGAAACAGCTGCAAGAGAGAGAACAAACGGAAGAGCTGCGTAGAATGATAACTCTACCGTTAGCGTCCAAAGCACTCCGCTCGGGTAGCCTTGGAAGAGCCACGACTGAGCGTAGATCGCGTCGGGAGACACCCACCCAGCAAAATAGTTCGAGGCGGATGGGAGATAGACGCTTAGATGTTTCGCGTAAGCCCAGGCGGTCGCGCTGATGCCGCCAGTCGCACCAAAAACCAGTTCGAGAACGAGGAGGTTTGCGATCAGCGCGGGGTAAATTCGCAGGGCGCGTTTCCAGGCAAAGGAAGCCAGGCTGGTGCTGCGCAGATATGAATCCGAGATCAGAAAGCCGCTGATCACGAAGAACACCGCGACTCCCGGAAATTGGAGCAAGACCTCGAATAGTCCGGCTTTCGGCAGAAGTAGATGCCCCGAACTGTGCATGAATACGACCTGACAGGCAGCGAAAAGTCGCAACAGATCAAAATTATTCTTGCGTTCCATAAAATTCTCCAGCTGCGGCAACCTAGAGCGTTTCGGCCCGGGATCGCAACTGCCCCGATCCCATTTCACGCAGACCTTTTGTGTGGTCTACAAAGCTGATCAGATAGCAAAAAGCCCGGCGCGAGCGGCACCCCGCACCGGGCCAGTCGAGGGAGGTTTGACACGACATGAGGAGCGACGAGGCCACTCAGTGTCCGCGATCCAGCTCTGGAATCTCTACGGCGGGCCAGGCATTGGCCGCGCGGGACGGCAACGGTAAAAATCGGTTCGCGGGAGGGGAAGCTGTTCCGTTTCAGCGCAGCCCGAGGGCGTCGCCTTCGAATACGATGTGATCGAGTGATGTGGAGCGGATAATCAGCGCCACATGGTTGGCGGGTTCAGGGCCTTCCGACCCGCCGCTTTCAACGCGTCGGTTGAGAGCTGTCCATGTGCCGCGGCATCGAGCAGCTTCGAAGCAACGTACGCTCTGGCGCCCGTCTCGCTTACAGGAATATTTTCGCAAACTGATGGATAACCGCAATGACGTACCAGGGCACGCCGGTGCGCGTCGCCACGGCCTCGTAGCGGCTCTTGGCCAGCGCCCCGACCAGCCGCTCGGCAACAGGCTTGAATTCGGGCGCCCGCGTCAGCTTCGCATGCGCAAAGCGGTTCGCGTTCGCCGCACGGAGTGCGGAGAGATCCACCATTTCAAGTCTCCCTCATTGAAAACGAGATGAACTGACGCCCTCAACGTGACGTCAGGAACCGGCCTATCGGCAAAAACCGAGATGGAATACTCACCTCACACCTTGTTGCGCGAGCGGCACCCGAGTAGGTTGCGCGGGGTAATTGCGAATGATATTCCCGTCGCCCCATAAAGGGAGCGCGCAAATGACCGAATTAACAGAGGCGCAAAAGACTTGGGGCGGCTCACCCACGGGTTGGGCATCAGCAAAAGATGAAATGCCGGGAACCCTCGCTTTTTTCGATAAGGCGCGCCGCTTCCGTGACACCATCGAGCAACCCTGGCTGGAGGACGTGTTCCCCTTCGTTGAGACCAAGGGTAGGCGCGTTCTAGAGATTGGCTTTGGACCAGGATTCGACGCGCTGAAGTTTTTGCAATGTGGCGCCGATTACTCTGGCATCGACATCACTTCCGAGAACGTCGATCGGACGAAAAAGCACCTGAGCTTTTTCGGCTTTGCGCCAGACGTGAGCCAGGGTAACGCAGAACAACTAGCCTACCCGGACGCATCCTTCGACATTGTTTATTCAAACGGGGTGCTCCACCACCTTCCAAATCTCCAAAATGCTCTGCTTGAGATTCGACGCGTGCTCAAACCGCGCGGCGAGATGACCATCCTGATGTATCATCGCTACTCGGTGTTTTACCTAGGGGTTCTCCTCACGCACCTCGTTAGCGGTCGCATTTTTCGAGAATCGCTCACCGATCGCAGATCGCGCATCGAGGCCACTGCCTCCTCGGAGGCGAAGCCGATCGTGAATGTCTATTCAACGGCAGAGTTGGCCGCGCTCCTGAAGAGCAGTGGATTTGAGATCAGACGTATCGCAGTGCGGAAATGCACTCCGGACGATTTCCCTGGTGCCCGCATCTTGCGGCCGTTACTTCGTTTGGTGCCGCAACCTTTCTTTGACGCCATTGGCCGGTTTGCCGGCTGGTACATCATAGCAACCGCAACGCCTCCAGATGCTCTTCGGGTTCAGACATGAAACGTTAGAACCATGTTGAGGTGCGGCAATACCTCTGGCCACTGCTAGCTTTTACGGCGGTCTTTGCGACAGGGCCTTTCGTCTATTTTCGGCCGCCGCATTATCTTCCCACACCTTGCACAAGGGTTAGCGATCGCAGTCGGGTTTACATACTTCTAGATTTTCGATCTCTGGTCGAAGTATCCCAACTGGATACATCGCGCTCTTATCATCGTGGCCTTTGCGTCTCCGCTCGACAATCTGCTCGCGATGAAAATCATACGCAAAGCTGCACGGCAATCACCGGGCTCAGCAACGGCTTCTTGACTGGAGGCACGGGCGGCACTTGTTCCACGGTACGATTCCGACCAAGTGTCTAATCGACAACAACGACGGTTTGGGTCGAAGTTCACGTAGCTCGCTTTCTGAGATTGGGAGCGGCAAGAAGTAGAAGCAGCGCGGCCCACCAAAGCGCGCCGTGGTCGTAGACTATGGGGCCTTCGAATGGGAGTTGAGAGAAAAAATACCCAGTGAGGGCGCCAAGAACCGTCACGGTGTTTGCGGCGGGTGTGTTGACGGTTGCGATTGCGGCAAAGAGACCTAGCACAATCGACGTAAGGGCCAGCTCGACAACAGCGCCTATCATGCCGTTGAGCGCGTAGCCGGTTACGTGAGCGGACTGTGGAGCAGTTCCTATTCCTGCAAATCTATCGGAGAACATCCTGGCGTATATCAGGTTGCTTGGATGGCAGGGCGTAGATCTGCGCTTAATTCTGTCTAGTAATGTTCCGCAAACGTGGCCTTCTTTCGTGAAGGTTTCGACATAGTACAAAAAGGGCTGCGCCATCCTATTGAGCGGTGCGGCCATCAGGACGGTCAAAACGCCGGATGTGGGAGCGGGAGACTGCTCCGACAGGTGATCCTTGGTTCGTCTCACGGTTGACGGCTGATCGATGACTTGGGTCACGATCTCCGCGCGAAGCAGCACCATGGAAACCAATAGATAGCTCGTGAGAGCCAGGGCGCTGAAGACGATGGCCGGGAATAGCGGGCGCTTCGCAAATAGAACGATGGCAAATATCTGGGCAAAATAGAAAAGGACGAGCGGCCACTTCATGATCAACATCGTCAATATGACTGACATCGCAACAAGGTTTGCCGCGGTTAATGCCAGCCAGAGCGGCTTACGAGTTTCTATCGCGACTATCAGTCCGTAGCAGGACAGAGCGACAAGCAGAGACTTGATCGTGACCAGCGGCCAAAATCCCAGCGAGTTGATCAGGTCGATGCGATCCTGAACTGAATCCACGGCGTTATCGCCGCGCAGGAACAGGCCAGCGGCATTGGCGCGCCAAAGTGATACCGAAGCGTATGCATAGCAGGTGGCAAGCGCCACAAGGTATGTCGGCGTCGATATTCTCATCTTTGCAATGCAGGGCGCTATCGGTGCCGCAATGTGTTTGACGGCGACGACGATCGGCGGGGCAACAACGAACGGAAGAAATAGTAGAGCCCAATAGCCGAGCGATCCCGCCGTTTGAAAGTTGTTGATCGAAAAATCGAGGATCTGAAGGCCGCCGAGACTGTCGCCGACGGGCGTGAAGTACAGGATGTTACCGACGACTGTGAGAGCGAAGTAGCTTGCAAGGAACGTGGCTAGCGCAGCGTAGGTCTGTAGCAGGGCGAATAGCTTCCTGTATACGAGCCCCCATCTCTGGGAAACCTGTACCTCCTCACTCGCTGGTCCAGCAACAAGGCTCACGGTAAAGGCCCCTGCAGCCCGGGAAGCGTGGCGACATAGATGATCCCGCCGAGTGATATCGCCATCGCGATGTACCAAAGCAGACGTTCAAACCTGAGTATCCACACCACAGAATCTCCCGCGCAAGAGCGGGATTGTTACCACTCCAACCCATAAACGGGCAACCCGTGGTAGACCTCAACGCCCTTACTCGGGCGAACGCCGACCGCTGGCCCAAAGCCAAGCTCACGCGCGAAGCCGAGTTCACTCGCCCGGCCAAGGTGACCGTAGCCAATAAGGGCCGCCATCTCGCCATCGCGAGAGCGGCCGGAATGCCTGACATCGCATGGGCCTTCATCGCGGTCAGTCACTATCGGGAGTCTTCACAAGACTTTAGTCGCAGCCTCGCGCAGGGTGATCCATGGAGCCGGATTTCGACGATGTTCCCGCTGGTCGCGGCCCATTCCAGTCGTTCGAAGATGCGGCTGTTGACGCGCTGGTCAAGTGTTCGCCCTATGCCGCGAAGCTGAAGGACTGGCATCGGGGGAGCGCTCACGAACTTAGAGCGCTTTAACGGCGTCGGGTACGCCGCCCGTGGCGTTCCATCGGCCTATGTTTGGGCCGGCACTGTTCAGTATCATTCTGGCAAGTTTGTCGCTGACGGCGTCTAGGGGTTGATAGAGCTCAAGCGCTCGCCACCGGGCTCGCTGTCGCACAAGTGATCGCCGCAGACCCCGCCTACGTCAAAACCGCTGCGCTGAATTTTCACGACAACCGCGGCATCGCCGCGACGCTGCTCGCCGAAGCCGGCGCGACCGCACCGGAGATCGCGGAGGCACTGACCTGGACGGTCGACAAAGCGCAGAAAGTGATTGATCTCTATCTCGCGCGACATGGTGTGCTCGCGGCGAACGCGATCGCGAAGCCTACTAACACGCTCGCCCACCGCGGCTGACCAAGGATCTGTAGCGCTAGCGCTCCGTCCCCCGGGCCTTTGCCACGACTTCTCCAGTTGCTTCTCGCCATGCTCCTCCTCGCAACAACACCACCGAGCGCCCCCCGTCCTGGCCTGAAATTTTCAGGAAGGCTTTGATCAGACGCAGCATCTGGGTAAAAATTGCATCTTTGTCCCGGAGATTTGTCAGATGTCGCTGGGTGGACGTAAACACCTTACCCATCCTTTCGGCGCCGGGGCTGGTACCTTTTGTTGAATTTTCATCGACGCCTGGCTTGGCCAACGTTGCGAGGGCTGATTTGAGAGCGATTTTGATCAGCGTAATGAACGACTGAGGCCGCGTTTGAATTTTTGCTGGCTTTTCCCGCACGAGGGCTTCAGACTTGCCTCCATTGAGAACTTAATTTTTCAGGGATATTGCGATGGGAAAACCTGCCGTTTCCCGTGATGCGTTTCGCGGGGCGAACGTTGCCTTCTGAAGCTGGAGGTAGACCCGGCTAACCGATATCAGTCGGCACTAGAAGCAATGAACGATCTGGCGCAGGTAGATGGCAACCTTGATTGGCAGTTTCTAGAGAGCGGCGAAGATAAGATATGGACAAAGACGGTGGATGGCACTAGCCTGACGTTCACTGTTTGTTCTGACCTAACCTCTACATTGTACAAGTCCGTCAACGACGGGCCACCGCGCAAGCAGACCCCGGGATGTCTATCCAACGTCAAAACCCGTGATATTTCGAAGGTATTGGGAACGTACTGATCATGAAACTGATCAAGAATAACCCCAAACAGTATCGGACGAGGGACAGCTTTGCGAAAGCTAAGGTGTCAGATGTATCGCGCGCGCCTGCGCGTCTTACGAAAGAGCATCGGGATCAGTTAATGTCGAAATTGGGCAAAGCCCAGCCCGGAAAACGGCGGCATCTCCCGTTCGGTTTCTCACATCGGGGCTGATTCTGTTACCCTACCCGTTACCCTGGCCGAAATCCGGATGCCCTGAAATCCAGCTAAGTATTGGTCGGAGCGAGAGGATTTGAAGTCTCCCAGACTAGTGTACGGCCGCTGGAGAATCCAGAGCTGCAGTGAGACCGCGCATCGATCAGATCAGGTGATAATCGCCGACATGGTGCTGCGTCATCTCGGACACGTTGTCGAACACGAAATGAGCGTCCGTCATGTCCGTCAGTTGCTGGGTCCTGGCCGCCAGCTCTGAAACCAGCTGCGCGAGTTGGGAATGATCCGCCCAGTAGAGGCCGCCTTGCGCGTTGTCCGTCCGCGATAGCGCGAAATTGTCTTGAACGTGCGCATGCCGGACAAGCAGAGCGCCGACCGCGCCAGCGTCTCCACTCGTCGCTGTCTGCGCCGGCGACGGCGACGGCGAAGCGGCTGGCGCATGCGATGTCGCCGAGCTGCCCGCGGCAGACACGGTAATCTGCAGCGCGTTGTAGGTATTGTTGGTCTCGTTGCTCTCGGTCAGCTGATTGTTGTAGTCGGAAATGCCGCCGACGTAATAGGTGCCAGGCGCCAAATTGCCCGGCAGCGTCAGGGTAACCGTATGAAGATCGTAGTAGCCGGGCTGGCTGACGGTGGCCAGCGTCGACACTGTCGTCAGCGTCGTGAGCAGCGTGTCCGACGTCGTGATCGTCGCGTCGGTCGAAAGATAGATTGCAGCCGTCGTGGGGCCCGCCACGGCGTTACCGATGTTCATGTTGTAGGCATCGATCGTCAAACTATCGCCGGCCAGGACACTCGTCTTGTTCACAGCGACATATTCGGAGAGATCAGGCTGCGCCGGCGCACTCACCGTGACCTGCACTGCGTTGTAGGTGTTGTTGGTCTCGTTGCTCTCGGTCAGCTGATTGTTGTAGTCGGAAATGCCTCCGACGTAATAGGTGCCAGGCGCCAAATTGCCGGGCAGCGTCAGGGTAACCGTATGAAGATCGTAATAGCCGGGTTGGCTGACGGTGGCCAGTGTCGAGCCTGTCGTCAGCGTCGTGAGCAGCGTGTCCGACGTCGTGATCGTCGCGTCGGTCGAAAGATAGATTGCAGCCGTCGTGGGGCCCGCCACCGCATTGCCGAGGTTCATGTTGTACGCGTCGACCGTCAAGCTATCGCCGGCCAGGACACTCGTCTTGTTCACAGCGACATATTCGGAGAGATCAGGCTGCGCCGGCGCAGTCACCGTGACCTGCACCACGTTGTAGGTGTTGTTGGTCTCGTTGCTCTCGGTCAGCTGATTGTTGTAGTCGGAAATGCCGCCAATGTAGTAGGTGCCGGGCGCCAGATTGCCGGGCAGCGTTACACTGACCGTCTTTAGATCGTAGTAACCGGGCAGACTGACGGTTGCCAGCGTCGACGATGTCGTCAGCGTCGTGAGCAGCGTGTCCGACGTCGTGATCGTCGCGTCGGTCGAAATATAGATTGCGGCCGTCGTGGGGCCCGCCACGGCGTTGCCGATATTCATGTTGTAGGCATCGATGGTCAGGCTGCTCCCGGCGGCAACGGTGGTCTTGGCCACGGCCACATATTCGATCAGGTCAGGATGGCCCGGCGCCGTCACGGTAATCTGGACCGCATTATAGGTGTTGTTGGTCTCGTCGCGCTCGCTGAGCTGGTTGTTGTAGTCGCCGATACCACCGATGTAGTACGTGCCAGGCGCCAGATTGCCGGGGAGCGCGACCAGTATCGTCTGATGGTCGTAATAGCCGGGCTGACTTACCGTCGCGAGGGTCATCGAGGTCGACACTGTCGCAAGCAGCGTATCCGATGTGGTGATTGTCGCGTCGGTGGAGAGATAGATGCCCGCGACGGACGGCCCCGCCACTGCGTCACCGAGATTCATGTTGTAGGCATCGACCGTCACATTGCCTCCGGCCGGTACGGAGCTCTGGCCGACAGTTATGAATTCGGACAAGTCGGGCTTGGGAGGCCCCATCAGAACGGAGCTTGCCACCACGCCATCGGCAAACTGGAACGATTCGACGCCGGTCACCGTGTCGGTGCCGTCGGGAGAACCGGAGCGCTGATCAACCACGGTAAAGGTCTGCGTGAACGCACTGTAAGCTATCGCGTAATTCGCCCTGTTGCCCGAATACACCGTCGTATCGGTACCGGCGCCGCCAATAATGGTGTCGTTGCCGCCGCCGCCAGCGATCGTATCGTTGCCGCCGCCGCCGTTCAGCACGTTGGCGATGGCGTTGCCGATGATCGTATCGTTGCCGGAGCCGCCGGTGGCATTGTCGATGTAGGAGCGCGCGTCGTTGTTGTAGAGATAGGCGTTGTAGACGTTTCCTGAGGCGTAGTGGTCGTAGCCGAGTTTTTGGTTGTCGCCGAGATTGGCCTGTTGCACGGTGGAGAATAGCGACATCGCGCCGGGATTGAGATTGATGCTCAGATTCGTCGCATAGTTGGACAGATCATAGGTATCGATGCCGCCACCGTCCCAGATCGTCTCGTAGATGCGGTTGGCCGAGTTGCCGGTACCGCCGCCCGGCGCGAGTTGCCCGACACCGTTGATGAACTCCTGACCCGTGGTGGGATTCCAGGAGTAGACGGTGTTCCCGCCCTGGGTCGCGTAGTTCGCGCCGTACATCGTCTGGAGCGCGAGGATATCGTTGGCCATATAGGTCTGCGGATATCCGTAAGCCTCGTTGCTGTAGCCGGCGGTCGTCGAGGCGCCGACATAGCTGCGATAGCTCATGATGGTATATTCGCTGTCGTCATGCGCACTCGGCACCGCGACATTGGCGGGGCCGCCGGTCTCCTGGCTGTGCTTGAGACCGAGAGCGTGGCCCAATTCGTGCATCGCGGTCGTGAACTCGTAGTTGCCGAGCTTGGCCAGCGAGTAATTGTATTGGGTCCCGAACCAGACGTCGCCGCCGGCCGCATAGTCGCCGGGGTAGTAGGCGTAGGAGGTTGCGGGCTTCGACGACTGCGCGATCATGATGTCCGCGCCGTCGGTCCCCAAGTACTGGATGCTGGCGTTGGTGTAGCCGAGGATCAGTCCGATCGCGTAGTTGATCGCCGCCTGCATCGCGCTTGGCGCCGCGGCGAAGCCAGACGATGTCGGCTCACTGTTGCCGCCGTAATAGGGATTGGAGTAGTCGCTGGCCGAGTCGGGAAAGCTGTAGGTGATCGTGCCGGTCCACTTGTAGCCCGACAGCAAGCCGTCAATATCGGCGTTGTTGGTGGCACCAACGGTGACAGAATTAGCCAATGGTCTCTCCGGAGCAACGGATCACGCGATTCGCGGACGAAGGCGCGTGATTCTAGCTTGAGAGTTATACGTTTGGTTAAAATTCGGCAGCGGCCGCCGGCCCCCTTTCATAAGGCCGTATTAGCCATCAAATCAAGTAGCGGTACCGGCCAAAGGCAAGGATTCAGGTCCCGCCTGCGGGTATGATCTGTAGAGGAAATCATGAAACCAGGCCCATTTTCAGTCGGTCTCATCGGGGTCATGGCGGTGTTCGCCGGGCCGGACCGTCTGCCCATCGGAGAACAGCCCGCCATGGTCGGGAAAGCCAATGCAGACGACGGCGGCAAGGACAAAGGCAATGAAAGCGGTAAGGTGGGACGCGCCCCCTCCATGCCCATGGCCCGCGACCCCGCGGCGACGGTCACCCGGGAATACGAGACCGCGCGTCAGAAGGGAACCAGGGAGGCGTTCGAGCTCTTCATTGCACGCCACGGCGATGACCCGCTGGCCGAGCAGGCACGCGACGAGCTGAAGCGCCTGTCGCGCTGATCCCTTCATGCAGCGCAGCAAACCGCACCAAGCACTGCATTTCGACAGGCGACATCCGCGCCGGCGCAGACTTGCCGCATGATGTTTCGGCACTATGGTGGCTCCGCAATCTGACCCGGAGCCTTTCACGATGCCCTTTCCGCATGCCTCGGAAGCCCTGTCGCGCTTCACCGTGCTCGATCTGACCCGCGTCCGATCCGGGCCCACCTGCGTGCGGCAGCTCGCGGACTGGGGCGCCAATGTCGTCAAGATCGACGCGCTGACCGAGGATTCCGGCGGCGAGCAGCCGGGCGGGCCGCGGCGGGGGTCCGACTTCCAGAATTTGCATCGCAACAAGCGGGCGATGACGCTGAACCTGAAGGACGAGCGTGGGCTCGCAGTGTTCAAGCGCCTCGCCGCCAAGGCCGACGTCGTGGTCGAGAATTTCCGTCCCGACGTGAAGAAGAAGCTCGGCATCGACTATGAGAGCCTGCGCGAGATCAATCCGCGCATCGTCTATGGCAGCATCTCCGGCTTCGGACAGGACGGCCCCTATCACAAGCGCCCCGGCTTCGATCAGATCGCCCAGGGCATGGGCGGGCTGATGTCGATCACCGGCGCGCCGGGCGAAGGGCCGATGCGGGTCGGCATTCCCGTCGCCGACCTCACGGCCGGCCTGTTCTGCGCCATGGGCATCCTCACCGCGCTGCTCGAGCGCGAGGTGTCCGGCAAAGGCCAGTGGGTGCAGACTTCGCTGCTGCAGGCCCAGATCTTCATGCTCGACTTCCAGGCCGCGCGCTGGCTGATGGAGAAGGAAGCCGCCAAGCAGGCCGGTAACAACCATCCGACCAGCATCCCGACCGGCGTGTTCAAGACCTCGGACGGCTACATCAACATCGCCACCACGGGCGGACGGATCTGGGAGCGTTGCGCGCAGGCGATCGGCGCGCCGGAGCTCTACAGCCATCCCGATTATGCGACCGCCCCAGCCCGCTCCAAGAACCGCGACGCGCTCAACGCCGAGATCGAAAAGCGCACGGTGACGAAGTCGACCGAGACCTGGGTTCGCGAGTTCAACGATGCCGGCGTGCCCTGCGGACCAATCTACGCCATCGATCAGATGTTCGAGGACGCGCAGGTCAAACATCTCGGCATCGCGCAGGACGTGCCGAACGACGAGGATCGCCACATTCGACTGGTCGGCCAACCCGTCACGCTGTCGCGCACGCCGAGCAAGATGGTGGCGCGGCCGCCGGAATTCGGCGAGCAGACCGACGAGGTGCTGAAGGAGTTCGGCTTCGCCCCTGACGAAATCGCCGAACTGAGGCGAGTGAAGGTCGTTTGACGTCGTGCAGCGCTAACGCGCTAGGCCTGCGCGCGGCTTGGGGATCGTCTCGCGGGCCCGCCGAAGCGATCTGCCACGGCGATTTCGCTCCGAAGAATATCATGCTCCAGGGAGCAGAACCGCGGGGTATCGTCGTGGTCCTGCTCAAATTCTGCATGGCGGCCTGCTCGGGCGCGCATTTGAAACGGTGCCGGCCCTTGCCCGCATCACCCAAATTCTCGAGCTGCCCCGCTAGGTTGCCTTCTCGCCTGATCTGCGAACCGGCCTTCCCGTTAGCAATGATCCGTTGATTTATATCGCTCTACGATATATTTCCGGCGCCGGCCGATGTGATCGGCGCCGCTTCATCATCCTCACAATCGCGTTATCCCGATCGGACTAACATGCCCCGCCCCATCCCCGCCAATTCCCTGCCGCGCCTCGGCGACTTCACGACAGACCGGCGAGTACTCATGCTGGTCGCCATGGCGATCTTCGTCGGCGCGGGTGGCGCCGGTACGGCGTGGCTGTTGCTGCGCGCCATCGCGCTCGTCACCAATGCCGTGTGGCTGCATACGCTGAGCACGCAGACCCTCTCGACAGCCAATCTGAAACCCGACGCCTGGATGGTTGCGGCCCCTGCGTTTGGCGGCCTCGTCATCGGCCTGATGGCGCGCTTCGGTTCCGAAAAAATTCGCGGCCACGGCATTCCCGAGGCGATCGAGGCGATCCTGATCGGCGGCAGCCGCTTGCAACCAAAAGTCGCAGTCCTCAAGCCACTGTCGTCGGCGATCTCGATCGGCACCGGCGGGCCGTTCGGCGCGGAGGGCCCGATCATCATGACCGGCGGCGCCGTCGGCTCTCTCTTCGCGCAATGCTTCCACCTCAGCGCGGCCGAGCGCAAGGCGTTGCTGGTGGCCGGTGCCGCGGCGGGCATGACGGCCGTCTTTGGGACACCGATCGCCGCCGTCATCCTCGCCGTCGAGCTTCTCTTGTTCGAGCTGAAGCCGCGCAGCCTGATCCCTGTGATCGCCGCCTGCGTGATCTCGTCGTCGCTGCGGCCCTGGCTGATCGGCAGCGGCGCACTGTTTCCGTTCGCCGGCCAGCTCGATCTGCCCTGGTGGGGGCCGCTTGCCTGCGTGGGCGTCGGCGTGGTCGCGGGACTGCAATCGGGGTTGCTGACCACGCTGCTATACAAGGCCGAGGATTTTTTCAGTCACCTGCCTATCCACTGGATGTGGTGGCCAGCGATCGGCGGACTGTTCGTCGGCGCCGGCGGCTTGATCGAACCGCGGGCGCTCGGTGTCGGCTACGACATCATCGGCGACCTGCTCAACGACAACATCGTGGTATCGGCCGCGGTGCTGATCCTGCTGGTAAAGTCCGCGATCTGGATCGTCGCCCTGGCGTCGGGCACATCCGGGGGCGTCCTCGCGCCGCTTCTCATTTTCGGCGGCTGCGTCGGCTGGCTCGAAGGACAATTGCTGCCGGGGTCGCATGGGGCCTGGGCGCTCGTCGGCATGGCCGCGATGATGGGTGGCACCATGCGCTCGCCGCTGACCGGTATCCTGTTCGCCGTCGAACTGACCGGCGACTTTCCGCTGCTCGGATCGCTTCTGATTGCCACGAGCGCCTCCTATGCGCTCACCGTGCTGCTGCTCAAGCGCTCGATCCTCACGGAGAAGATCGCGCGGCGCGGCCAGCACGTGGTGCGCGAATACGGCATCGATCCCTTCGAACTGCTTCGCGTCAACGAAGTGATGGTGACGGACGTCGATTCGCTGCCGGCAACGATGACGGTCGGCGAAGCGATGTCGTTCTTCTCCGGGGACGAGCGGCGTCACAAGTCCTATCCGCTGATCGATGCAGGCGGTCAGGTCTCGGGTCTCGTCGGCCGCACGGACGTCCTGCGCTGGCGCGCGGAAAGCGCCGACGGTCGCGACACCTTGTTCGACTGCGCGTCGGATCGCTCGCTCACACTCGGCTATCCCGACGAACCGGTGTCACATCTTGCGGATCGGATGGTTCTGGCCGACGTCGGGCGCGTGCCGATCATCGAACGCGCGACAGGGCATCTCGTCGGCCTGGTTGCCCGCAAGGATCTCCTGCGCATTCGAGCCACCGCAAGGTCTATCGAGAAGCAGCGCTCGGCCTTCTTCGGCCTTGGCCGCCGCAGCCCGTCAGAAAAGGTGACCGCCCTTGACGAAGCGCGGCTTTAGACAGCGGATGTGCCTCGCCGACGATCTGCGCCTACGACCCTCTTTGCTAGTTCGACGCGGGTTTCGCCCGCCCCGTCCATCCGGCGCGCCCAAGAAGACCGTCGATCACCGGCCAGAAAAGCAACAGGATGGCTAACGTCGTGATCGAGCCGACCAGACCGTTCGACCAGAATATTTTTAGGTCGCCACCGGAGCCGATCATCGAGAGGCGAAAGGCATCCTCGGCGCGGTTGCCGAGCACGAGCGCCAGGGTGAACGGCGCGAGCGGGATGCCGATCTTCTTGAAGACGTAGCCGACGACGCCGAAGCCCAGCATCAGCCAGATGTCGAACATCGCGTTCTGGATCGCATAGGCGCCGATCGCGCAGGACACCACGATCATCGGCGCCACCGCGGCGAACGGCACCCGCAGGATCGAGGCGAAGATCGGCACCGTCGTCAGCACCAGCACGAGGCCGACGACAT
Organism: Bradyrhizobium sp. LA6.8; assembly: GCF_040547935.1. Classification (NCBI taxonomy): domain Bacteria; kingdom Pseudomonadati; phylum Pseudomonadota; class Alphaproteobacteria; order Hyphomicrobiales; family Nitrobacteraceae; genus Bradyrhizobium; species Bradyrhizobium sp. LA6.8. The sequence goes on along the minus strand of NZ_JBEPQQ010000006.1, from coordinate 20,822 downwards.
TGCCGAGATACATCGAGGCGATCAGGCCCCAGACGAAGTCCTTGTGCTCCACGAACAGCAGCGGACCCGGATTGAGTCCCCACACCATCAACCCGCCGAGCAGGATCGCGGCCGTGCCGGAACCGGGAATGCCGAGCGCCAGCATCGGCAGCAGCGCCGAGGTGCCGGAGGCATGCGCCGCCGTCTCCGGTGCGAACACGCCCTCGATGCGGCCCTTGCCAAAGCTCTCGGGATCTTTGGCGAAGCGTTTTGCGAGGTTGTAACCCATGAAGGAGGCCGCGATCGCGCCGCCTGGGGTGATGCCGAGCCAGCAGCCGATGAACGAGGAACGCAGCAGCGTCACCCAGTATTTCGGCAGGTCCTTCCAGACGCCGAGCACGACGCGGAGCGAGATGCTCGCCGCGTGTCCGCGCAGCGCCAGCCGCTCCTCCATCGTCAGCAGGATCTCGCTGATGCCGAACAGGCCGATGACGGCAACGAGGAAGTTGATGCCGCGCAAGAGCTCTGACGAGCCGAAGGTCATGCGCAGATTGCCCGACACCGTGTCCATGCCGACGCCGGCGAGCAGAAGGCCGAGCGACATCGAGATGACCGTCTTGTGCTTGGCCTCGCGCCCCAATCCGACGAAGGAGCAGAAGGTCAGCAGGTACACCGCGAAGAACTCGGGCGGGCCGAACTTCAGCGCAAAGGACGAGATCATCGGCGCGAGGAAGGTGATCAGCAGCACCGCGACCAGCGAGCCGATGAAGGAGGACGTGAACGCCGCGGTCAGCGCCTCCGCCGCCCTGCCCTGCTGCGCCATCGGATAGCCGTCGAAGGTGGTCGCGACAGACCAGGCCTCGCCCGGGATGTTGAACAGGATCGAGGTGATGGCGCCGCCGAACAGCGCGCCCCAGTAGATGCAGGACAGCATCACGATCGCCGAGGTCGGATCCATCGTGAAGGTGAGCGGCAGCAGGATCGCAACGCCGTTGGGGCCGCCGAGCCCGGGCAGCACGCCGACGAAGATGCCGAGCACCAGCCCGACCATCATCAGCACGAGCGTCTTCCACGTCAGCAGGACGGCGAAGCCATGAAGCAAGAGACCGAAAGCTTCCATCGTGAGCGCCTAGTAGCCGAAGGCCGCTTCGAGCGGCCCTTTCGGCATGATGACGTCGAAGGCGATGTCGAAAGTGACGAACATGATCGCCGTGAACAGGAAAGCCGTGAGCAGCGACTTCCACAGCGCGATCTTGCCGACGAGCCGCATGAAGCCCGCGATCAGGAGGAAGCTCGCGATGTAGAGGCCGAGGAACTGCATCACCAGGCAGAACAGCAGCGTCGGCACGAACACCGCCATCACACGGCGGGCTTGCGCACGCGTGACGAAGCTTTCGGATGCCGCGCGGTGCGCCACGAAGGCCGCAATCAGGCCATAGAGGCTGCCACCACCGAGGATGACAGAGAGATAGAACGGGAAATAGCCGGGCTCCGGCCCGGTCGAATCCCAGGAGGCGCCGGTGCGCCAATTGTCATAGCCAAGCGTTGCGGCCAACGCGAGCAGCAGCAGGCAGACGAATATCTCGATCGTGCCGGAGGAGACGACGGAGGGTGAGTCGTCTTCAGGCGCGGTCGGATCGTCGACGACGATTTCAAGATCGGTTTGGGACATGGGCTGCTTTGCAAAAGCCGGGAGTGATGTCACCTCGCCCCGCTTGCGGGGAGAGGCAGAGGCCGCGTCCGCGGCCGTTTTCTGGAACGCCGAAGCGCTGGGTGAGGGAGACGCTCCGGGAGTCCGTCTGCCACTCTCTTCGGGGAGGGAGCCCCTCACCCCTGCCCTCTCCCCGCAAGAACGGGGAGAGGGAGAAGAGAGACGGCTACTTCGCGACGAATCCGGCTTCCGTCATCAGCGACTTGTTGGTGGCATCGTCCTCCTCGAGGAATTGCACCATGTCCTTGCCTGTGAGGAAGATCGGCTTCAGCGCCTGCTTTTCCATGTAGTCCTTGTATTCCGCGGTCTGCGTCACCTTGTGGAATAGATCGACATAGAACGCCTGCTGCTCCGGCGTGACCTTGCCGGGCAGGAACATCGCGCGCAGCATCAGATACTGGACGTCGACGCCCTCCTCCTTGCAGGTCGGGATGTCGGCCCAGGATTGCGTGTCCGTCACCTTGCTGGTGTAGGAGATGCGCTCCTTGTCGAACACGCAGAGCGGGCGCACCTGGCCGGCACGCCAGACTTCGAGATTTTCGCTCGGGTTGTTGACGTTGGATTCAGTGTGGTTGCCGACGAGCTGGGTCGCGGCCTCGCCGCCGGACTTATAGGGCAGATAGGAGAATTTTGCGCCGGTCTTCTGCTCGAGGAAGACGGTCAGCACGTGATCCTCGCGCTTGGAGCCGGTGCCGCCCATCTTGAACGGCGAGCTCGCCGCCTTCGCGGCCGCGACGAATTCCTTCACCGTCTTCGGACCTGCGCTGTTGTCCCAGAGCACGAACTGGTCGAGCGCGATCACCGAGACCGGCGTCAGCTCGCGCCAGTTGAACGGGATCTTCGCCGACAGCGGCAGCATGTAGATCAGCGAATAGGCGATCAGCACCTTGTTCGGGTCGCCTTCGCTGGCCTTCATGTACATCAGCGCTTCCGCGCCCGAGGCGCCGCCCTTGAGCGAGACGACGATCGGCTGCTTCATCAGATTGTTCTTCTGAATGGCGGCCTGCATCATCCGCGCCATCTGGTCGGAGGCGCCGCCCGCGCCGGCGGCCACCACGATCTCGACGGGCTTGGTCGGCTCCCAGCCGGCAAAAGCCGGCGCGCCACAAAGCGCGGCGGCCAGCGTGATTGCGGCCTTCATTCCATATCTCACGCGCATCTTCCCTATGTTCTTGTTTGGATTGGCAATTCGTGAAGTAAGCCGAATTGCATTGTGCGGGCGAACGCCGGCCAGTTCAAGCCGCCCGGCGCCGCCCCGCTTATGACTTTGGAATGAGATCGATTGCAAGCGAGGCGGGCCCGCAAAACGCGAGCCGTTGGAGCGCGCAGCCTCACAACGGTTGAGCAAAGTCCTGAGGGCGAGAATCTATGTCTGCCGTGTCGGGCGATTGCACCGATACAGGCGTTTGCCTAGGCACCGCACAAGACTTAGGCCTGCGCTACTTGCCCTTCCAGTTCGGTGTACGCTTGTTGAGGAAAGCGTCCATGCCCTCGCGGAAATCTTCGCTCATATAGGCCTTGAGGATCAGGTCCTCGCCCTCGTCGCGCGACAGCGTGCGGCGGATGCGGCGCACCGCCTCCTTGGTCGCTTCAAGCGTGAGCGGCGCATGGCTTGCGACCAGCTTGGCGGTCTCGTCGGCACGGCGCTGCAGCGTCTCGACGTCGGGCACGACCTCGTTGAGCAGGCCGAGCGACAGCGCTTCCTGCGCCTCGACGAGGCGCGCCTTGAAGATCAGATCCTTGGTCCGGGCAGGTCCTACCAGCGAGACGACGCGGCTGATGTTCGACATCGACAGGCAGTTGCCGAGCGTGCGTGCGATCGGAAAGCCGATGCGCGTGGTTTCGGTACCGATGCGAAGATCGCAGCAGGCCGCGATGCCGGCGCCGCCGCCGGTGCAGGCTCCCGCGATCGCCGCGATCACGGGCACACGGCACTGCTCGAGCGTGCCGAGCACGCGGTCGATGCGGGCCTCGTAGTCGAGCGCGTCCTGCGCGGTCTTGAACGCACGGAACTGAGAAATGTCGGTGCCGGAGGCGAACGCCTTGTCGCCGGCGCCGGTCAGGATCAGCGCCTTGATCGAGCGATCGGCGTTGATCTCCTGGCAGATCTCCGCCATGCGGTCATACATGGCGAAGGTCATTGCGTTGCGCGCCTGGGGGCGGTTGAAGGTGATCCGCGCGATGCCGTCCTGGACGGAGTAGAGCAGGTCTTCGTTGGTCGTCGTCGGTGCGTTCATCGCGCGCTCACTTTCTAAGTTAGTTCAGGCCACCTGGGCCCTCAGGCCACCTGAGCCTTGGCCATCGGCACCGCGTCGCGTCCCTTCAGGACGTCCATGGCCGCCAAAACGCCGCCGCTCCGGTGCGGAATCTTTGCAAGATCCAGGCCCATCTCGACGCCGGCAAGCGTGCCCATCAGCATCAGGTCGTTGAAATGGCCGATATGGCCGATGCGGAACACCTTGCCCTTGACCTTGTTCAGGCCCGTGCCGAGCGACATGTCGAAGTTTTCCAGCACCACCTTGCGGAAGGCGTCGGCGTCGTGTCCATCGGGCACGCGCACGCCGGTCAGCGCCGGCGAGTGTGCGGCGGGATCGGCGCACTGCGTCTCCAGGCCCCAGACCTTGACCGCGGCGCGGGTCGCGGCGCTGTGGCGCTTGTGGCGGGTCCAGACATTCTCCAGCCCCTCCTCTTCCAGCATCTTGACCGCTTCACGCAGGCCGTAGAGCAGATTGGTCGCGGGCGTGTAGGGGAAGGTGCCGAGCTTGTTGAAGGAGATGACCTCCTGCCAATCCCAGTAGGAGCGCATGCCGGGGTTGGCCTTCGCCACCGCGAGCGCCTTCTCCGAGACGGCGTTGAAGCCGAGGCCCGGGGGCAGCATCAGGCCCTTCTGCGAGCCGGCGACCGAGACGTCGATGCCCCAGGCATCGTGCTCGTATTCCATCGACCCAAGACCGGAGATGGTGTCGACCATCAGGAGGGCCGGATGCTTGACGCGGTCGAGCAGCTTGCGCACGTCGAGCGGCGGCGTCACGCAGCCGGTCGAGGTCTCGTTGTGGACGACGCAGACCGCCTTGATCGTGTGCTGCTTGTCGGCGGCAAGGCGCTTCTCGATCTCGGCGAGATCGGCGCCATGGCGCCAGTCGCTCGGGATGAAGTCGACGTCGAGCTTGAACTTGTCGGCGATGCCGCGCCACAGCACGGCGAACTGGCCGGTCTCGCACATCAAAACCTTGTCGCCGGGGGCGAACACGTTGACCATCGCCGCTTCCCAGGCACCGGTGCCGGACGAGGGGAAGATGATCACGGGCTGCTGGGTGCGGAACACCCGCTGCATCGAGGCGAGGACCGCAAAACCGAGCTCCGCGAACTCCGGACCGCGATGGTCCAGCGTCGGCATGTCCATCGCCCGCAGCACCCGGTCGGGCACGTTGGTCGGTCCTGGAATCTGTAAGAAATGCCTTCCAGTGTGCACGGTCATCGGCGTCCTTCCCGGTCTAGCCTTGGTTTTGATGGGCGCCGAATAGCACCATTTGACCGGCTTGTCCCCTCTCCAAAGGGCGCCTCCCATGCATAACCGGCGGCCCTCGCCCCGGCCGCGCTTCCCCTACTCCGCGGCCACCACCTTTCCGACCGGCAGGCGCCCCTCGGCCTCCGTGAACGGGTGCTCCGGATGCATCAGGAAGGCGGAGAAGCCACCGAGCAACAACAGCCCCATCGACATCAGGAACGGCAGGTACCAGTTGCCGGTCGCGTCGATCACGAAGCCGGCAACGAGCGGGGAGACGATGGCGGCGAAGGCCGAGCCGGTGTTCATGAGTCCCGAGGCGGTGCCGGAATATTTCGGGGCAATATCCATCGGGATCGACCACATCGGGCCGATCACCAGCTCGGCGCAGAAGAAGCCGGCCGACAGGCACAGCGCGACGATCGTGATGTCGTGGACGAACAGGATCGGAAACAACGAAAGCAGCGCCCCCGTAAATCCCGCAACGGTGACGCTCAGCCGCGCCAGACGGACGTTGCCGGTGCGATCGAGGATCTTGTCCGAAAGCACGCCGCCGACGCTGTCGCCGACCACGCCGGCGAAGAACACGCCGGAGGCGAACAGCGCCGAGTTCTTGATATCGAGATTGTAGTTGTTCTTGAAGAACAGCGGCAGCCAGTTGAGATAGAGCCACAGGCACCAGCCGTAGCAGAAATAGGTCAGTGTCACTGGCCACATGCGGCCGAGCAACGGCCCCCACGGCACGCGCGGCCGCTCGCCGGTCGGGCGCGGCGGCAGTGCGGCGAGCTCGGCCTCGGTGATGGAAGCGTGCTCCTTCGGCTCGTTGCGGAAGTACCAGACCCACACGACGCCCCAGACCAGGCTGACGAGACCGAGCACGACGAACGCGCCGCGCCAGGTCAGCCAGAGGATCAGCAGCGCCACCACTGGTGGCGTCACGGCATTGCCGAGCCGCGCGAACGAGTGTGTCAGTCCCTGCGCAAAACCGCGGCGGTTCGCGGGCGTCCAGTATTGCATCGCGCGCGTTGCCGTCGGGAAGGTCGCGCCCTCGCCGAAGCCGAGCGCGAAGCGCGCGACGAACAGTGCGGCAAGACCGTTGACGAAGCCGGTCGAGATGGTCGCCGCCGCCCAGATCATGCCGCACCAGAACAGCGTCTTGCGCGGCCCGAAACGATCGCCGACCCAGCCGCCGATCACCTGGAACAGCAGATAGGGATAGGCGAAGGCGGAGAAGACGAGGCCAAGCTGGGTGTTCGACAGACCGAGCTCCTTCTGGATCTCGCTCGCGGCGGTGCCGATGTTCACCCGGTCGACATAGGTGATGAAATACATCGCGCAGAGCATCGCCAAGACGACATGCGTGGCCTTGAACCGAATTCCCATCTCCACCCTCCCTGACTGTTTTTTATGATTGGCCTTGCGTGTCCCGCGCGACCTAGGTGCCGACCACTTTCAGATGCGGCGAGGCATTGCCCTGCGGGCGCTGCTCGAGCAGCTTCATCGCGGCGTCGACACCGCCGGAGCGATGCGGCACGCCCGCAACCGACAGGCCCATCTCCACGCCGGTGAGCGCACCGAGCAGCGTCAGCGCGTTGCATTCGCCGAGATGGCCGATGCGGAAGACTTTTCCGGCGACCTTCGACAGGCCCGAGCCGAGCGACATGTTGTAATTGTCGAGCACGATCTTGCGGAACTGATCGGCGTCGTGGCCCGGTGGCATCAACACCGCGGTGAGCACCGGCGAGAACTCCGAGGGCTCCTGGCAGAGGATCTCGAGGCCCCAGTGACTGACGGCGGCACGCGTCGCGGCAGCCAGCCGCTGATGGCGCGCGAACACGTTGTCGAGCCCCTCTTCGAGCAGCATCGCGATCGCCTCGCGCAGGCCGTAGAGCAGATTGGTCGCCGGCGTGTAGGGGAAGAAGCCGTTGGCGTTGGGCTTGAGCATCTCCTCCCAGTCGAAATAGGAGCGCGGCATCTTGTTGGTCTTCGCGGCTGCGCGCGCCTTCTCCGAGATCGCGTTGAAGCCGAGACCGGGCGGCAGCATGAAACCCTTCTGCGAGCAGCTCACGCTGACATCGACCTTCCACTCGTCGTGGCGGTAGTCGACCGAGCCGAGCGAGGAGATGGTGTCGACCATCAGCAGCGCCGGATGCGCGGTGCGGTCGATCGCGGCGCGGATCTCGGCGATGCGGCTGGTCGCGCCGGTCGAGGTCTCGTTGTGCACGACCATCACGGCCTTGATCGCGCGCGCTTTGTCCTCGGTGAGCTTCGCCTCGATCAATGCGGGATCGGCGCCGCGGCGCCAGTCGCCGGGCACGAAGTCGACCTCGATGCCGAACCGCCCCGCCATTTGCCGCCACAGGGTGGCGAAATGACCGGTCTCGACCATCAGCACCCGGTCACCAGGCGACAGCGTGTTGACGATCGCGGCCTCCCAGGCGCCCGTCCCCGACGACGGGAAGATCACGACCGGGCCTGCGGTCTGGAAAATTGTCTGGCTGCCTTCGAGCACGGCGCGGCCAAGCTCGCCGAATTCGGCGCTCCGGTGGTCGATGACCGGCATGTCCATGGCGCGCAGGACGCGCTCGGGGACCGGGCTCGGGCCCGGAATCTGAAGGAAATGGCGTCCCTGATACATGAAAACCTCCCTGTCGGCGAACTCTGGCCGGCTTCGGAGACTATTTTGCATTCATTTTTTGTCCTTTCAATCAAATTTTGGTATTCGATTGTGAACATCGACGCGATCAAACAGGCAAACTATTGTGCTGCAAATGAAATCCACGATTCCCGACACCGGGGTTCCGATCGCCCCACCAGCCGCAAATGGCGGCGACCGCCAGGAGGCCTCGCTTCACGGCGAGATCCTGCTGCGGCTGCGCGACTACGTGGTCGAGGGCAATATTCCCGACGGCGCGCGAGTCCCCGAGCGCCAGCTCTGCGCGATGCTCGGCATCTCCCGCACGCCGCTGCGCGAGGCCCTGAAAGTGCTCGCTTCCGAGGGCCTGATCGAGCTTCTGCCCAACCGCGGCGCGCGCGTCCGCCAACTCAGCCAGCGCGACCTCGAGGAGCTGTTCGACGTCATGGCGGGGCTGGAGAGCCTTGCCGGGCGCCTCGCCTGCGAGGCCATTACCGATGAGGAAATCACCGCGATCGAGCAGCTGCATTACGAGATGTACGGGCACTATCTGCATCGCGACATGCACGGCTATTTCCAGACCAACCAGCGCATCCACGAAAGCATCGTCGCGGCCGCACGCAACGAGACGCTGAAGAGCGCCTACGCCAACTTCGCGGGCCGCATCCGCCGGGTCCGTTACTCCGCCAATTTCGCCCGCAAGCGGCAGCGCTGGGCGGAAGCGATGCGCGAGCACGAGACCATCCTCGACGCGCTGCGCCGCCGCGCCGCCAGCGAGCTCAGCGACATCCTGTTCCAGCACCTGCGCAACAAGCGGGCGGCCGCGATCGAGCACCTGACCGAGCCCCAAGAGGACGCACCGGCCTCGCCCTGAGGGGCGGCCGACTTGCTCATTTTGAATTCATAATATAATCGGTCGTGAGAAATAATGAATAACTCAGCAAGGCTGGGCCTCGCTGGGTCGATCCGGGACCAGGGATGACAAACGCCTCCTCGCTCGAACGGCGCCTGCGCGCGGAAATGACCGGCGACGTCTTGTTCGACGGCTTCAGCCGCGGCCGCTATGCCACCGACGCCTCGTTCTACCAGATCATGCCGGCCGGCGTGGTCGTCCCCAGGACCATAGACGAGGCCTTGCGGGCGCTGGCGATCGCCCGCGACGAGGGCCTGAAGGTCACCCCGCGCGGCGGCGGCACCTCGCAATGCGGCCAGACCGTCAATGACGGCCTGGTGGTCGATCTCTCGAAGCACCTGAACCGGATCCTGTCGCTCGATGTCGCGGGCCGCACCTGCGTGGTCGAGCCCGGCATCGTGCTCGACGACCTCAACCGCCAACTCAAAAAGCACGGCCTGTGGTTTCCGGTCGACGTCTCCACCGCCTCGCGCGCCACCATCGGCGGCATGGCCGGCAACAATTCCTGCGGTGGCCGCTCCCTTCGCTACGGCACGATGCGCGACAACACGCTGTCGATGGAGGCGGCGCTCGCCGACGGCACGCTGGGCCGCTACGGCGAGGTGTCGCGCGATCTCTCCGATCTCGATGCGAACGACAGCGCGCGCGCCCTGTTCCGCGACATGCTCGATCTCGGCGCCCGCGAGGCTGACGAGATCGCCGCGCGCTTTCCAAAGGTGCAGCGCCGCGTCGGCGGCTACAATCTCGATGCGCTGACGCCGCGCAATGCGCGCAACAACATGGCACATCTCCTGGTCGGCTCTGAAGGCACCCTCGCCTTCACCACCAAGGTTGAGCTGAAGCTGTGGCCTGTCATTCGCAACAAGGCGCTCGGCATCTGCCATTTCGGCAGCTTCTACGAGGCGATGGACGCCGCCCAGCACCTGGTCAAGCTCAAGCCGATCGCGGTCGAACTGGTCGACCGAACCATGCTCGCACTCGGCCGCGACATCGCGATGTTCAGGCCGATCATCTCCGCCGCCATCAAGGGCGATCCGGATGCCGTTCTGGTGGTCGAATTCGCCGAAGAGGACCAGGCGGACAATCTGGTGCGCCTCAAGCAACTCGGCGAATTGATGGGCGATCTCGGCTTCGGTTGGAACAACGAGCAGCGCAAATGGGGCGGCGTGGTGGAGATCACCGAGCCCGCACTGCAAAGCGGCATTGCCGATTTCCGCGCCGCCGGCCTCAACGTCATGATGTCGATGAAGCAGGAGGGCAAGCCGGTCTCGTTCGTCGAGGATTGCGCCGTGCCGCTGCCGCATCTGGCCGACTACACCGCGCGCTTGAGCGAGGTTTTCGCAAAGCACGGCACCAGCGGCACGATGTATGCGCATGCCTCCGAGGGCTGCCTGCACGTACGGCCCGTGCTGAACCTGAAGCTGGAGAAGGACGTCAAGGCGATGAGGGCCATCGCCGAAGAAGCCTTCGCGCTGGTGCGCGAGTACAAGGGCTCGCATTCCGGCGAGCATGGCGATGGCCTGGTGCGCTCTGAATTCCACGAGACCATGTTCGGCGAGCGTCTCGTCGCCGACTTCAGGGAGGTGAAACAGCGCTTCGATCCCGAAGGCGTCCTCAATCCCGGCAAGATCGCCGATGCGCCCCGGATGGACGATCGCTCGCTGTTCCGCTTCAAACCCGACTACCGCGTCAACGAGTTGAAGACGAAACTGGATTGGTCCGCCTATCCCGGCGCCGGCGGCGGTTTCCAGGGCGCGGTCGAGATGTGCAACAACAACGGCGCCTGCCGCAAGCTTGAGGGCGGCGTGATGTGCCCGTCCTACCGCGCCACGCGCAATGAGAAGGACGTCACCCGCGGTCGCGCCAACAGCTTGCGGCTCGCCATCTCCGGCCAGCTCGGCCCCGACGCGTTGTCCTCTGACGAGATGATGGAGACCCTAAAACTCTGCGTCTCCTGCAAGGCCTGCCGCCACGAATGCCCGACCGGCGTCGACATGGCCAAGATGAAGATCGAGGTGCTCGCCGCCCGCGCCGCGTCCCATGGCCTGACCCTGCGCGACCGCCTGGTCGGCTACCTCCCGCGCTATGCCGGTCTCGCATCGCGCTTCGCGCCACTCGCCAATTTGCGCAACCGCAGCCCGCTGCTGCGAAAGCTGTTCGAGCGCTTTGCCGGCATCAGCGCGCGCCGCGCCCTGCCCGCCTTCCGCAGCGACGTGTTCGTGCCGCCCGCGGAAGCGGTCGGGCCGGAGACCGGCCGCGAAGTCGTGTTGTTCACGGACACCTTCAATCGGGTCTACGAGCGCGAAAATCTCGACGCCGCGCTCCGCGTGCTCGCCGCGGGCGGTTATCGCGTGCATCTGCCCAAGCCGGCGAGCGGCAGCCGCCCGCTCTGCTGCGGCCGTACATTCCTCTCAGCCGGTCTCGTCGACGAAGCCAGGGCCGAGCTCGACCGCCTCGTGGCGGCGTTCGCGCCCTTTGCCGCCCGCGGCGTGCCGATCGTCGGCCTCGAGCCGAGCTGTCTGCTGACGCTGCGCGACGAGCTCACCTCACTGCGCAAGGACAACGATGCCAGGGCGGTCGGCGCCCACGCCCAGACTTTCGAGGAATTTTTGGTGCGCGAAGCGGAGGCCGGAAGGCTGCAACTGCCGCTCGGCACCGTCGCCGACAAGGCCGTCGTGCACGGCCATTGCCACCAAAAATCCTTCGGCGCCTTCAAGCCGGTCGAGCAGGTGCTGCGCCTCATTCCAGGCCTGAAGGTCGAGACCATCGAATCGAGCTGCTGCGGCATGGCCGGCGCGTTCGGTTACGGCGCTGACACCTATGATGCCTCGATCGAGATGGCTGAGCTGTCGCTGTTGCCCGCGGTGCGGCGCGCCGACCAAGCTACACTCGTCGTTGCCGACGGCACCTCCTGCCGGCATCAGATCCACGACGGCGCCCAGCGCGAAGCGCTTCACGTCGCACGCGTGCTGGCGATGAGCCTCGACCGCACCGGAGCAAATTCCACTTCTCACACTAAAAAGGAAACCAGCCATGGCTGACCTCTCGCTCGACACCGCCCGCAAGATCCTCGACGCCGCCTTCGCAAAATCCACCGAGCTGAAGCTCAAGCCGCTGGTCGTCGCCATCCTAGACGCGCGCGGCGTGCTCAAGATCGCCGCGGCGCAGGACGGCACCAGCTTGATGCGCGCCGAGATCGCTCACGGCAAGGCCTATGGTGCGCTCGCCATGGGCATGGGCTCGCGCGCCTTGTTCCAGCGTGCGCAGGAGCAGGCCTATTTCATCGATTCCGTGAACACCATCGCCAAGGGCGCGCTCGTGCCGGTCCCCGGTGGCGTGCTGATCATGGATGGCGCAACGCTGCTCGGTGCCGTCGGCGTGTCCGGCGACACCTCCGACAATGACGAGGCCTGCGCCGTGGCCGGCATCCAGGCGGCAGGGCTTAAGGCGAACGCGGGCTAGTAGTCGCCGGCTGGGCGCACCAGGGCTCGAACCTGGGACCCGCTGATTAAGAGTTCAAGCTCATCCCCACTCTGCAGTTTCCGATCGCACGCCGCGCTACGAAAGCCCTTATCCTCGCGGGCTTATGGCCGAGTACCGAAGTCACCCCGGAGGGCCTTGGCCGCAAGGGGATGACGCTCGGCCGGGTGGATACTAGATCGGGCCTACCCTCATGCGCGCGATCGCGCACTGGACGTCGCGGCATCCGCTGGCCGGCTTTAGAGGCGACGGTCGCCGCAACGTCGAAGCGTTCGACACGACTGGCGACACATATCCTGAGTGTCGGGAGGATAGAGCCGAGGTCACAACCGGCGCGAAGGCAGAGTGGGAAAGCATGTCATTGCAAGAGGTCTAGCTCCTTGCCGACAAGCAAATTTATCGCGGTATCCGGGAAATGGGGAACCGGAAAAGGTCATTTGTGGCGGGAAGTTCAGACTGCGTTTACTCCGGCAAGGTCGATCACGGCTTCGCACCGAAATAGAAGATTTGCGCGAATTGCGGCGCAACGTGGGTGGAGAAGCGACAAAGTCCGATTTTGACATTGTTGTGCTACTGCTGAATCCAAGCGTTCCAAGTGTCAAGCATTCTGGCTTGGTTGGCAACGATCCAAGCCGAATCGTGTTTGACAATGGCCTGGAAGGCCTCTGGCGAGCTCGGAATGTTGGCGCGTGCGGCCTCGCTCATCATCGCCATGGCGTCGAGGCTCGGCGGGGTGACGCTGAGACGTTCTGCGAGTCTCGCCTGCACGCTCGGATTGTCGAGGTAGAACTTCAGCAGCGCCTCCGCTCCAGCGGAGTTGGGGCCGTTGCGGAGGATCTGCATCGTGTCGGCCAGCATGAAGGCGCCCTCATAGGAAATCTGAACAGGTTGGCCTTCCGCCTTCAAGGCCGCGGCGCGCGTGGCCCAGATCAAGCCGATGACGTATTCGCCGTTGCGGAAGCCCTGCTGGCTCTGGTCGCCGGTGCGCCACCAGAGCTGGATTTGCGGTTTGATCTGGTTAAGCTTCTTAAGGGCTCGATCGACGTCGAGCGGAAAGAGCTTGTCGGCGGGCACCCCGTCGGCCAAGAGCGCGGCCGCGAACACGCGCCAGGGATCGTTGAAGCTCGGCAAGGCGCGTGGACCAGGGAAATGGACGGTGTCCCAGAAATCCGCCCAGCTTCGAGGTTTGGCGCCCGAGAAGTACTCGGCGTTGAAGGCAAGGAGTGTGGCGTTGAACGTGATTCGCACGCCGGCAGGATTGCAGGTCTTATCGACCAGATCTCTGCGCTCCCTGAACTGCTCGCAAAAACCCGAGAGGTCACGGGTAAAGGATCGATTCTGTGTCGACTCGGCGGTGATGTCGACGTTGTTAATGATGTCCCACGTGACTTGACCTGTGTTCGCCATGGCCTGGGCCCGCGCCCGCTGCTCGGAATCGGTGCCGACGATGGTGCTTACCTTGATCCCGGTCGCCTTCGTGAAGGGCTCGAACCAAACCTCCTTTAGTGTCCTATCGTAGACGCCGCCTGTGGTAGCGACGACTATCTCGCCTGACTGAGCAACCGCCGCAGTTGTAAGCAGTAGGCTCAGCCCGATCTGCCGGACGAGCTCTGCGCCGGTGGGTCGACGACGGCCGCGTGTGCTTGGCTTGATCATGTTTGGAAGCCCCATCGATGTCCATTGATTTGGCCGGCGAGATCGATGCCCAGCTGCGGAACGCGGCCGGATCCTGGGTGAAGCCAGGCACGCTCGTCGCGAGCATGGTGAGGTTGGCCGGATCGAGGAACCGCTGCTTTCCCGAGCTCGGCAGGCTCGTTCTTCAGATCACGCCCTTCCGGTACGAATCGGCCATCGCCCAATGCCTCGGCCGAAACGCTCTGCCGAGCCTCCCCCATCTGCTGGAAATGAAGGCGCTGCAGGCTGAACAAAGCGGCCGCCCGGCCTTCCATCCGAACGACTTCGGCTGTGGCGAGGGAAATGCCTGAGCTGCCACTGGAGATGACACCGACGCTAGGGGCGCGTTCCATCAGACGAGCTCCAGTTCGAGGGCGACTGCTGGATCGAGCGTGCCATCATAGAGAGAAATCGCCGGGTGCGCGTCCGGATCGGTGGTGATCTCGACCAGGGTTGAGCGCTCTCCCTGCAAGGCGTCGCGCAGCGCCGGGAGGATCTCCGCAGGTGTCTCGACGCGCGTGCCGACGCTACCGCAGGCTCGGGCGATCGCGACGTGATCGACCGGAGCAAAGTGGCAGGCAGTGGTGTAGGCTCCGAACTTCACCGTCTCGGCATCCTTCTGATATCCGGCGCGAAGGTTGCGCCAGCGATGGCGACGAGGCGTCCACCGTCGCAAAGACGCGCGAGCGCCGAAGAGATGTGCCGGAGAGCCGCATCCGCCATTCGTCGATCGACATTCGCCACCGCCGAGAACGGCGGATTCATCAGGACGACGGTAGGTGCGACACCCGCATCGAGATGATCATCGATCTGTGCGGCATCGAACCGCGTGACCTTAGCGTCTGCGAATAGATGATCGAGCAGCTCCGCGCGGGCCTCGGCCAACTCGTTCAACATCAGAGCGCCGCCAGCGAGCTCGGCAAAGATGGCGAGCAAACCGGTCCCCGCGGAGGGCTCCAGAACTCGATCGGCAGGCGTAATGCCGGCTGCGGTACATGCCACCAGCCCGAGCGGGATCGGCGTCGAGAATTGCTGAAGTGTCTTACTGTCCTCGGAACGCCGCGTGTGAGTCGGCAGGTAGCTCGCGACTCTTGCAAGCATCGACAGCATGGCGGTCGTCGAGCCAGCCCTGGCCGGTATGGCCGGGCCGAACTTGCGAAGAAACAGGACGGTTGCCGCCTCGCAGACGTCATAGGCGGTCTTCCAGTTCCAGACGCCGGCCGCGTCTGAGGCGCCGAAGGCAGCCTCCATGGCGCTACGCAGAACGGCGGCATCGATGCGACGGCCACGTTCGAGATCGGTCAGGAGCTGTCGCGCTGCCCTGACGGCGGCAGAGGTGAGACGTGCAGCGGCACGCATCGAGGGCGGCGCAACGGCAGCGAGGCCGGAGAGAGATTCGGTCATGGCAGGATTTCTCAGGAGAGCAGGAACGGGTCGAACCGCCCGGCGCTCTCCTTAAGACCACGGCGATTCAAACCCTTCGCGGCCAGACTCGACCTCTCAACCCTCGGCCATAAGAATGGGGACCGGCGCTGTGCACCGGTCCCCGAGCAACCGCAGGACAGCCGGAGCCACCCCGTTTCATGATGTCACTCAGCCGCGTCGAGCTGTTGCGGATCATCGTCGCTGGCGTTCTCTTGATCCTCCGCGTCGGCGAGGAATTCGGGCAGCGGCCCCGCTTCGGCCTCTTGCTCCGCTGGCGACGCAGTGGGATCGACGAAACGCAGCGGCTCCGGCAACCAGCCCGATCCATCCAGAAGACGCTCGGCCTCCTTGGCCATATCGCCCTTCTTCAAGTGGTCGATCAGTTGCGCGGAAGATTCGCCTCTGGCTTCCCGGACCGCCTCCAGAATGCGAGGCTTCGTGACCCTGCCGAGATAGTTGTCGACGGTCGGTTTCCAGCCAGCCTGCACCATGTCGAGGCAGACGGCGCGCGCCAGCACATCGGCATGGTCGAGTCGCGTGCGGACGCCGTGGGCGGAGACGCGGCCCTGATTGTAGCGGTTGACCGCGTTCGGATCTTTCGGATGGCGAACGTCCCACACCGTCGGAGCGAAATCGTTGCGGTGCTCATCGATGGCAAGCGCGTGATAGCCGTTCAGGATGTGGATGCGTAATCCCGTCTGCAGATAATCAAACTGAGAACGGCTAATGCCCGGAATATTTCCGGCCGCCACGCCGACGGATCCAACGGTATCCCACACGCCGACAACTTTCACTTCGCCGGCTGGGAATATTTGAGCAGCAACTTTTCCTGCTCTGTCAGCTTGCCTCATCCGTCTCGCGCTAGGCGCAACCGGCGCGCGCGCCGAAGTCTTCAAGCACCAGCTAGATGTCGCAGTCGAGGCGGTCGGCCGGCACGATCGCTACTCCGATACTACAATGGCGGAGAGACGGCCCCGACTGCGGGGGATCAAGGGATAGGCCGGGGCCGCTCCGCCAGTTCTGGGAACGAGCCAGCGACGACTCAAATATTCGCCCGCCCTTGTCGTTCCTTTTAGAGCTATCCGGCTGATGGACTAGCTGGCTACCCCAACGCCGAAAAGGCTGCCGCAAGCGGAGCAGGGCCCTGGCTTATCAACATGGCCCCGAGGCAGGCCGATCGAAATAGGCTCGCGGCATCACCAGCCAAAGCAAGAAGAGAGTTCCAAGTCCGCTCGTCAGTAGTGCGGTAGACAGGGGAACGTTGAGCAGCGCTAACACAGCCATCCCACCAGAGACGATTACGAAGCGAGCGGGGAGTCGAGATGAGCAGGCATTGCCGAAGGCGAGTACCAAGCCACAACCGAAGACGCTGAGCGGCGCTAACCGCGGACCCACCGACGCAATCCCCTCCGTGGCAAACAGAGAGGCGTTTAGTGTACCAAACCGATATTCACGCTCCAACACGACGCCCAGTTGCTCGCTGTAGGGGCAATGAAGGAAAGGCTTCAAAAATGATATCTGGCAAAAATACGTGAGAGGATGGGTAGCAAAGAAGCGGTCGTAGAGGTCTATGGAAATAGCCGGAACCGCGATCAGCCTGAAATTGAAGAGGCCAAAGATGGGGAGATAGTCATCGGGTAGCCCGGGGACCAGGACTAGGGAAATCGACAGCAGCCCAACCACCATTGGGATGAGCAGCGAGAGCATCACGGTTGCACGCGGCCCGTTCCTCGTAGACAGCAGCAACAGGAACAACATCCAGGCCGGGGCGAGAAGATTCATCTTTGTGAGCATTATTGGATAGCCTAGGAAAAGGAGCGCAAGAGCGGCGCCGGCTCCTAACCACCGCCTTGAGAACGCGTAGCACGCGAAGGTAAACGGGAGCAGAGCGCCAGTCACGATGCCCATGAGATACGCGAGTGGCGTCGGCAGCACGATCCCCGACCGGTACAAGTAGATGTTCTCATAACTGACGAATTTGAAATGATATTGCGATGCCGCGATAAGAACCACCGCGCTAAGCGCGAGAGCGCCAATTAACAGCTTTTGCAGCAAACCAACTGAAAGCTCAGGGACCGGAGGCCGGCGTAGCGGCAGGAACATCGCCGGCAGAAATAACACTGCGGCAGCGGCCAGCATCTCCCAGCTTGAAGTTGCCTCCGTGAGCGTCACATAGGTCAAAAGAACACTAAAAAAATAATAGCAAGCGAAATACCCGAAACTGATTCGGGCGAACAAGAACACGAAGCCCAGACAAACAAAGGGCAAGATCTGGATCAGGCTAGCGGCCTGACCGAACGCCGGAGGGTGCAGATCGAGCATGTAGGAATAATAGATTCGAACGAAGAAAGCCGAGACCCAACAGACACATATTTGAGCTGCAAAGACGAAGCTGCCCCAATATCTGGTGCCCGGGTTGGCCGACGGCTGCACGAACTCTTCAAAGGACTCGAACCTAACGACCTCTCCGCGCACAACCGCTTCGATCGCCGTACCGTCAACGAACCTGTAAGGCACGCCATCATAGTAGCCCTCGACGGCGAATGGCTCGCCGTCGGGGGCGAGTGCTTTGGGAACATTGTTCATGAAAGTTGAATAGCACAGCCGCCTCACTCGCGCTTTATCAATTTGCGAACGCTTATGAGGCGTTCGATCTTCAGCGGTCGCTTGCCACTGCGCTGCCTGACAGGGTCTTGGCGCCGAACCGCAGCGGATAGCAAGCGTCTTTGGTCGTTCTCGGATCGCTTACTTCACTTGTCTGAGCACTGATCTGGCCACGTCTAAGCCGACGGCCATTCGGCTGCCCCTTTGGGCTCGTGACCTGAATGAGTCCCCATCAAGTCGGCCGGCCGTGAGGGACGCAAATCCTCGCTAGGGGACTTATTTGACGGGCGGCCTGCTTCATTCGCGGTTCGACAAACCCAATTCCGTGATGTCACGAGATTTCGACTGGCTCCAACACCGCTCGCGTCCCATATAGTTGTGTGAGGGTGGGCAGTTGGGATTGTGGAGATCGTTGATGGCCGACCCCGTGGAACTTCGAAACCGCGCGGCAATGTTTGAGAAGCGTGCGGACGAGGCAAAGGATGCAATTTCGCGGGCGCACTATCGAGAGATGGCCGCGCACTATCGTGCGCTTGCGGTAGAGCATTCCGAAATTATGCGCGTTGAAGCTTAGCGCACAGCGTTCGTGCTATAAACCCGGATTATCTAGGAAACTGCTCTGCTAATCCGCTTGGTATAGTTGTGCCAATCGCCTCCGGCGGGAAGAACAGAAAATCACGATGGCCGCCCGACCCGAATTTGTAATGTTCGACTTGATCCGGGTTGGACGGAGGCAGGTAGCGCCCTCCGAGAAACATCACGCCTGAATAGCCGAGACTGTCAAAGTAGGAGAACAGCTTTTCTGCCTCGGCAGGCACGGCTTCAAATTGAATAACCGGACGGTGGGTCTTGATCGTCCGCTCTCCTCCTGAAAACACGTCAAGTTCGTGTCCCTCAACGTCGCATTTGATGAACCTCAGATTCGGCATGTACATGCTGTCGAGTGCAGTGAGCGACACCTCAAGCTGATCGGCCTGCAATCGGTTCGGTTCAAGCGAAGCGCTTCCGTCTCCGGCGCGCCGTCGAGTGAGTGTTGCAGTTCCGGCCCGGTTCGACAGAGCGGTGTTTAGAACCCTGACGTTCTTCAATTTGAAAGCGCGCTTCCGGTCATCGATGTAGAGCGCCATTTCAGGTTGGGGCTCGAAAGCCACGACATTGCCAGATGGTCCTACAGCTCGCGCAAGCCAATACGAATAAATACCCTTGTTCGCGCCGATATCGATAGCGGTCCCACCCTTGAGATTGAGGCTCAGTAGGGTCTTGATCTGCAACTGCTCCGTTCGGAATCGGTAGCGCAGGCAACGAACCAAAAAATGTAGGTCCTCGAAATTCACACCTCAGCCCCTCCCAACCCGGGAAACTGCATACACCCTCAACCTTCGCGAGCCAAGAGGCGAGTGAGTTGTGAAAGCCCGAGCAGCGCGGCTGCCGCGACAGGAGTCTTGATTACTTGCGGCGCCTAAACGGCAGCACCTTTCCGGAAGGACGGTGAGGTGGGGGTGGTTCAGGATCTGGAGACTCAGGATCAACGCCGTATAATTCTTCCACGGAGATCCTGATCTTTTGCCAGCGGCCGTTTTCGTAGATCGTGAAATAGCCCCACACCTCTGTGAATGCAGTGTCAGCCCACGGGATACCGTCGGTATCGTCTTCTGGCGCCTCCTCCTCGCGGTCTTAACCGCGACTACATGGACGCGTTTGAAAAGGCGCCGAGCAAGGACTGGAGCAACTACCACAGGTCCGCCCTCTACCGCGACGAGTTCCTCGCCGCGCGCAACTCCAATCTGATTTGGTTTGCTATACTTCCGGTTGGTTAGAGCTTGCACATTCAGGGCTCGCTCTCGGTCACCAGCATGAGCTGGATAGCCATATCGGTGTCTGATCGTCCGCCACAAAGTAATACTTGTCCGGATGTTTCATCGTCACCTCAGTGCACGGCATCTAACCGGTGTAGGTCCGAAAGCGCCCCCGCGTGTAGGCATGCGAAACGGCCTTCTTCAACTCCGAGATCTCCGATTCCAGGAAGTTGTTCGCAATGATCAGAGCGCGAACAGCAGCACGCATATCGCCGCCTCAAACGGCGATCGCCTGCTCGACGGCGGCATCCAGCCCATCGTCCTGATCGTTCGGCTTTGAGACCGAGGACATGGCCCTGTTCCAGGTTGACCGTCGACGGTGCATGTTCTTATTTTGTCCTCATGGAGTCGACCTTCCGCCGGCACCTCAAACATGACAGTCTCATTGCCTACCGCCTCCACAATCGGCCATACGTTGAGGCTCTGCAGCAGCGAACGGTGCGTGATACTATTGGCGAATTTCTCGATCGAAATTCCGGCCTTGAACCGCCGAATGTTCGATTGTCTGAGTACCAGTTTGTTGAAGGGGATGTCGCGCGAAGGCGACAGGGTGATCTTTTGGACATCCTTCGTCATCTCGATTCTCCACGACGGGCGGCCGGGAGCCTCTCTCTCGGCCTCCAACCCATCGCGGAAAACCGCGCAACCCTTTCACTCTCCTCCCGCCTCCCGCTCCGCTCGTGGTCGTCATGTCGACCGCGGGCTCCGGCAAGACTCCAAGGAGCTAGTTCATGACCATGCTAGCTTGTGAAGAAGCTCGCACAATCGCGCGATTGTCTTCGAAGGCAGCCGTATAACCCGGCCAAGGCAGATTGGCGTCTGCATCAGAGCATGCGAAATCTAGGACGCAGACCGCCCTCCGTCCCATTCTTGATGGGCTTGAGGTGCCTAGGGCCGCAGGCGTGACCAGGCGCGCGCCAACGGCGCGTCGCCTCAACCGAAAATGGCACCCGGAGAGCGTGAGCATAGCGACCCGAAGGGGCACGCGGGTCCGAGTGCAGCGACGAGACCGGTTCAATAGCGGCACCCGGGAACGGGGC
>NZ_JBEPQQ010000005.1:0-609343 GCF_040547935.1 Bradyrhizobium sp. LA6.8 | reverse complement strand
AGGGCGACAACTACAGATCTTGGCAGGCAATTGCCGGGACTAGGGCATTCGCTCCTGACGTCTTCAGCCTCAAGAGCCGATAACGCAACGGGCCCCTTGTGGGAGAAGGTGCCTTCCCGAAGGGAAGGCGGATGAGGGGTCTCTATCCGCGGAGACAGACCCCTCATCCGTCTCGCTGCCGCTTCGCGTCAGCGATCCACCTTCTCCCACAAGGGGAGAAGGAAGGTCACCGCGTCCGGCGAAACGTCAAATTGATCCGCTTCCTTCCCAGCAGCGCGTGCTCGCCATCGGCGAGCGGCGCAACGCCATGATAGGCGAGCCTGCTCGCCCCGCCCCAGACGACCACGTCGCCATGGACCAGACGGAAGCGGCGGGGCTTGTCGCTGCGCGCCAGGCCGCCGAACAGGAAGGTCGCGGGCAGCCCGAGCGAGACCGAGACGATCGGCGCCGAATAGTCCAGCTCGTCCTTGTCCTGATGCAGCGACAGCCGCGTGCCGGGCTCGTAGCGATTGACGAGGCACGCGTCGGGCGCAAAGCCGGCAAAGCCGCCCTGCTCCGCGGCGCGCCGGGCCAGGTCGCGCAACACCGCCGGCATCGCGGGCCAGGGCGCGCCGGTTCGCGGATCGATGGGATCGTAGCGATAGCCGGTGTGATCGGTGATCCAGCCGCGCTCGCCGCAATTGGTCATCGCCACCGACATCAGGTGGCCGCCGGGCGTGGTCATGCGGCGGAACGGCGACTGCGCCACGATCGCGCGCACGGCGGCAATCAGCTCGCTCTCGATCGGCCTGACGAATCCGCGCAGCAACACGGCGCCGTCGGCGATCTCCTCACGCGACGGCTGTGCCTCGGCGGCCGTGTCGAACAGATCACCCGTCAATCGCAGCGCTCATTTGGCATCATGGAAGATTACACCCAGCGTATGACGCTGGCCGGACCTGATCCGGCTGACGCCATGGCGGAGATTAACGCGGTAGGTGCCGCGTGTCCCCTGCATCGGGCGGTGATGCACGGCGAAAGCGACCGCATCGCCCTGCATCAGCGGCACGACCTCGGCGCGCGACTGCATGCGCGGGCGCTGCTCAGTCAGCACGAACTCACCGCCGGAGAAATCGCGTCCCGGCTCGGACAAGAGGATCGCGACCTGGAGCGGAAACACGTGCTCGCCATAGAGGTCCTGATGCAGGCAGTTGAAATCGCCCGTCTCGTATTGCAGCAGCAGCGGCGTCGGCCGCGCCTGGCCTGCCTCGTGGCAGCGTTTGAGGAACGCCGCGTGCGCGGCGGGATAGCGGATATCGATCCCCATCGCCTCGTTCCAACGATTGGCAACGCCCTGAAGATGGGCATAGAGCGCCGGGCGGAGCTCCGCGATCAGATCGGGCAGCGGGTAGGAGAAATATTTGTACTCGCCACGGCCAAACCCGTGGCGGCCCATGACGATGCGACTGCGGAAGCCTGCATCATCAGGATAGAGCGCGGCGATGGCGCGGCATTGGTCCGGCGTCAGCAGATTCTTCAGGACGGCGCTGCCCTGGGCGTCGAGCTCGGCGGTGATTTGAGGCCAGTCGAGGGCGTCGACGTGGGTGGCGAGGTCGACTGAGGGCTTAGGGGGTGATTTGCGTGCCGTTGCTGTCATGACTGCCACCTTCGCAAGACCGGCCCGCCCTTTGCCACCCGATTCCCGACTATCTCCTCGTCATTGCGAGCGCAGCGAAGCAATCCAGAGTCTTTCCGCAGAG
Organism: Bradyrhizobium sp. LA6.8; assembly: GCF_040547935.1. Taxonomy (NCBI): domain Bacteria; kingdom Pseudomonadati; phylum Pseudomonadota; class Alphaproteobacteria; order Hyphomicrobiales; family Nitrobacteraceae; genus Bradyrhizobium; species Bradyrhizobium sp. LA6.8. The sequence continues at coordinate 607,604 of NZ_JBEPQQ010000005.1, read as the reverse complement.
GGATCCTGGATTGCTTCGTCGCAAGGGCTCCTCGCAATGACGGCGGAGGGGTATCAGCCTCGCACCGGCAGCGTCGCCACGTCGTAGCCGTGCTTGATCGTGCGCTTCAGCACCGGATCCTCAAGCTCGAACTCGAAGCGATCGGCGGGGCGGATGCCTCCCTTGGCCGCAAAGGTGCCGCCGAACATGGCGCAGCCGTCGGGGAACTTGCCACCTTCAAAGCCGCGCGCGATCAGGTCGGCGACCGGCAGCATCGCGTCGAGCGTACCCTCCTGGTAGAGCACGCGCTCGCCCTTGATGGTGGCGTAGGAGCGCAGGATCATCCTGTCCCAATGACCGATGACGTCCTCGAGCTCCCAGAGCGTGGATGCGACCGGCTTGTCGCACATCTGCTTGGAGACCGTGACGTTGTAGGCCTCGACCTTGCGGTCGGTATGGTCGGAGCCGCAGCCGACGAAGATGCGGCCCTGCCAGCCGATCAGCACGAATTCGACCTCGCCGGAGGAATCGCCGCCACAGCATTCGATGCCGTCTTCCTGGGTCAGCCGGCGCGCCGAGGCGCGGTAGTAGATCGGCGTCGAGGCCGGCGGGGCGATGCCCATCTCTTGCAGCTCGGCGATGTGCTTGTCGCGCGCGACGGGATCGCGGCCGGTCCAGCCCGCAATGACCATCTGGTCGATCGCCAATGTCAGCGGCGTGGTGGTGTCCTGGGCGTCAACGGTGAAAGTCAGGTCAAACACGAATTACGGCCTCCATGCCGGCAGCAAGCTCGAAAATACGACGGTCAGATCCGCCCGCGCCCGCCAGCATCAGGCCGACGGGAACGTCACCCTCGCGATGCGCGGGCAGCGAGATGGCGCAGCCGTCGATCATGTTGATGAGGGTGCAATTGCGCAGCGCCCGCAGGTTTTCCCTGGTGAACGCCTTGTCATCGGCGAGATCGGAAATCTTCGGCGGGGTGTTGGCGGTGGTAGGCAGCACCAGCGCGTCATAGGGCGCGACGCGCGCATTGACGCGCGCGATCAGCGAGCGGCGCTCGTTGAGGAGATCGATGTAATCGGCAGCGCTCTGCGCCTCGCCGCGCATGATGCGCACGGAGACCCTGGGGTCGTAGACGTCGCCCTTGGCCGTAATGAGGTAGCGATGCCAGGCATAGCTTTCGGACGCCGCAAAGCCGCCCTTGGCGTTCATCGGGCCGATGTCGTGAAATTCGGCCATCTCGATGCGCTCGATGATCGCACCGTGATCGGCAAGGCTCTTGAGCGCGCGCTCGAACGTCGAGGCCACGTCCGCGTCGAGATCGTCGAGCGCAATCGTGGTCGGCACTGCGAGCCGCATGCCCTTTACCGGTCGCGGCTTCAGCGGGACGATCGGCTCGTTCGCGAGCACGGCATCGAGAATGGCACAGCAGCTGACCGACCGCGCCAGCGGCCCGATGCTGTCGAGCGAGAAGGACAGCGGCACGGAGCCGTCCAGCGGCACGCGGCGCTGCGTCGGCTTGTAGCCGACGATGCCGTTGAAGGCGGCCGGAATCCGGCAGGACCCGCCGGTGTCGGTGCCGAGCGCGCCATGCGCCATGCCGTCGAGCACGGACACCGCGGCGCCCGAGGACGAGCCGCCGGGCACGTGTCCCTCGGCCCGGTTCCAGGCGCCCTTCGGCGTGCCGTAATGCGGATTGATGCCGATGCCGGAATAGGCGAACTCGGTCATGTTGGTCCGCCCGATCACGACGAGGCCGGCCTTGCGCAGCCGCGCCACCGTCGCGGCGTCCTGATCGGCCGGAGCGGAATCTTCGAGCGCGCGGGAGCCGGCGCGCGTGACCTGGCCCTTGATGTCGAAGAGATCCTTGATCGAGACCGGGATACCGGCATAGCGCGACGGCGCCGCCTTGACCTTGCGCAAGCCGTCCATCGCATCCGCGGCTGCGAGCGCGGCGTCCTTGTCGACGTGGATGAAAGTGCGCTGGCCCTCGCCGGCCGGGTCGGCGATCCTGGCGAGGCATGCCTCGACCAGCTTGCGGGAGGTCGTGCGGCCGCTTTCGAGGTCGTCGGCGAGTTTCGCCAGTGTCGGAAAATCGGGCATGTCTGTCTCACGGAATATTGCGCGCGCAATCTATAGCGCCGCCTCGGTTCGACACAAGCATTGTGCGCATGATGGCATGCATGCGCATTGCTGGACCGTTGACGCGCGATGGTCGATTGTCGCATCAAGATCGAAATAGCCAGGCGTGAAGCCCAGGCCTTAGCAAGAATTGCCTTTGGGAGGGTTTTCCGACATGGCCGAACCGCAGCGCGCGCGCCCGAAACCGACGCCGGAGACCCAGCATTTCTGGGACGGCACGAAAGCGGGCGAATTGCGTTTGCAGCGCTGCGACGCCTGCGCGCATGTCTATTTCCCGCCGCGCCCGTTCTGCCCGTCCTGCGCCTCGCGCAAGGTCAGCATCTTCAAGGCGAGTGGCAAGGGCTTCCTCTACAGCTACGTGATCAATCACCGTCCCGCCGCTCCCGGCTTCACGCCGCCTTATGCGATCGCGGTGGTCGAGCTGGCCGAAGGACCGCGGATGATGAGCAACATCATCGATTGTCCGCAGACGCCGGAGGCGCTCGAGCTCGACATGAAGCTCGAAGTCGCCTTCCAGGCGCTCGACGACAAGATCACCCTCCCCGTGTTCCGTCCGGCGAAGGGATAGGCCATGCGCAGCAACCAGGTTGCCGTCGTCGGCGCGGCCGAGACCACCGAACTCGGTGTCATCCCCAATATGTCGCAGCTCCAGCTCCACGCGGATGCGGCGCTCAACGCCATCGCGGATGCCGGGCTGAAACTCTCCGACATCGACGGCTTTGCCACCGCGGTCGAAACGCCGCAGCAGGTCTGCCATTATCTCGGCGTCAGGCCTACCTGGGTGGACGGCACCTCGGTCGGCGGCTGCTCGTTCATGCTGCACGTTCGCCATGCGGCGGCGGCGATCGAGGCCGGTCTCTGCAAGACCGTGCTGATCACGCACGCCGAGAGCGGCAAATCGATGATCGGCAAGGCGCCGCGTTCGATCCCCGCCGACAGCCTGCAAGGCCAGTTCGAGGCGCCGTTCGGCGTCTACGGTCCGCCCAGCATGTTCCCGATCCCCGTGCTGCGCTTCATGAAGACCTACGGCATCACCCATGAGCAGCTTGCCTCGGTCGCGGTGGTGCAGCGGGAATGGGCGGCGAAGAATTCGCGCGCGATGATGAAGGACCCGATCACGGTCGCTGACGTGCTCAACTCGCGCATGATCGCTTATCCGTTCCGCCTGCTCCAGTGCTGCCTCGTCACCGACGGCGGCGGCGCGCTGATCCTGACCTCGGCCGACCGCGCCAAGGATTTTCCGAGGAAGCCCGTCTACATCATGGGCACCGGCGAGAGCGTGGAAACGCCGATGGTCAGCCAGATGGAAACGTTCAATTCCTCGCGCGCGTTCAAGACTGCCGGCCCGCTGGCGTTCAGGGAAGCCGGCATCGCGCACCGGGATGTCGACCATCTCATGATCTACGATGCGTTTGCGCATCTGCCGCTGTTCGGCCTTGGCGACCTCGGCTTCATGCCGCATGAGGAAACCGGCCAATTCATCGCGGATGGCAACACGCGGCCCGGCGGCAAGCTGCCGCTCAACACCAATGGCGGCGGCCTGTCCTACATGCATTCGGGCATGTACGGCATGTACGCACTCCAGGAGAGCGTACGCCAGATGCGCGGCATTGCGCCGGCCCAGGTGCCGAATGCGAAGATTTCGGTGTGCCACGGCGTCGGCGGCATGTTCGCCGCAAGTGGCACGATCGTGTTTACGAACGAGAGGTAACGACTGTCATTCCGGGGCGTCGCGTCAGCGACGAGGAATCCATAACCACGATCGGGAGTATGGATTCCGGGCCTGCGCCTTGCGGCGCATCCCGGAATGACGGCGGAAATTGGAACGGCTAGCGGAGAACCCACATGACAAAATCACTGCAGGACAAGGTCATCATCGTCACCGGCGCGGGCCGCGGCATCGGGCGCGAGATCGCGCTGCTCTGCGCGGCGGAGGGCGCCAAGGTCGTCGTCAACGACCCCGGTGTTGCCGCCGACGGCGCCGGTTCCAGCGCTTCGCCCGCCGAGGAGGTGGTCGACGAGATCAAGAAGCGCGGCGGCATCGCGGTGCCCAATTTCGAGTCGGTGGCGGAAGCTGTCCCCGCCAGCAAGATCGTGAAGACCGCGACCGATCATTTCGGCAAGCTCGACGGCGTCGTCAACAATGCCGGCATTTTGCGCGACATGATCTTCCACAAGATGAGCGTGGAAGCGTTCGAGGCCGTCATCAAGGTTCACCTGATGGGCTCGTTCTACGTCAGCCACGCTGCGGCGCGGATCTTTCGCGAGCAGGAGTCGGGCTCCTTCGTGCACTTCACCTCGACCTCGGGTCTGATCGGCAATTTTGGCCAGGCCAACTACGCCGCGGCCAAGCTCGGCATCATCGGGCTGTCGAAGTCGATCGCGCTCGACATGGGCCGCTTCAACGTCCGCTCCAACTGCGTCTCGCCGTTTGCCTGGACCCGCATGATCGGCACCATCCCGACCGAGACCGAAGCCGAGAAGGCGCGCGTCGAGAAGATCAAGCAGATGGGCCCGGAGAAGATCGCGCCGATCTGCGCCTATCTGCTCTCCGATGCCGCCAAGGACGTCTCCGGGCAGATCTTCGGCGCGCGCATGAACGAGCTGTTCCTGTTCAGCCAGAACCGCCCGTTGCGCTCGGTTCATCGCAGCGAGGGCTGGACGCCGCAAACGATCGCGGAACACGGCATGCCGGCACTGAAGGGCTCGTTCTACAAGCTCGACCGTTCCGCCGACATCTTCCCCTGGGATCCCGTCTAGCCGTTTTCCCAGCAATTGTTGCATTGCGATCTCCGGTTGTCCGACCGGAGATCGCCCGCATTACGCCCGATTGCGGGCGAATGGTTTCCTTCCAACAAAAAATGGGAGGCGACTATGACAAAATCACTGACCAATTCTGCCGATACTGACGAGCCTTGCCTCGGGCGCCGCACCCTCTTGAAGGGCGCGGCGGCTGCAGTAGCCGCGACGGGCGTCACCATGAACGCAGCCCTGGCGGCCTCCGTCACGCCGTTCGGCCAGACCGGCACTCCGACGATATCGACGGCCCCGTTGCCCTTGGGACCGCTTCCCGGCAGCCGCTACCCGGACTCCCGTCTGGAATCCGCGAAGAAGGGGCCGCCAACGTTCGGGCCTGCCGACTTCCCGGCCTTCGCCGGCACCATGGCGGTCGAGCGTGTTGCAACCGGCTTCCGATGGGCCGAAGGTCCCGTGTATTTTGCAGCCGGACGATATCTGCTGTTCAGCGACATCCCCAACAATCGCATCATGCGCTTCTCGGAGGATGACGGTCATACCAGCGTCTACCGTCAACCCTCGATGAACTCGAACGGCAACACGATCGATCGCGAAGGACGCCTGATCACGTGCGAGCATAGCGGGCGGCGTGTGACGCGCACCGAACTCGACGGCTCGATCACCATCATTGCCGACAAATTCAATGGCAAACGACTGAACTCGCCGAACGATGCGGTCGTTACCGCCGATGGCGCGATCTGGTTCACCGATCCGGCCTACGGCATCGGTGGCTTCTATGAGGGCATCAAGGCCGACCCCGAGCAGGAGAAGAAGAACGTCTACCGCGTCGACCCGAAAACCGGCGACGTCAAGGTCGTCATCGACGATTTTGTGGAGCCCAACGGGATCACCATCTCGCCCGACGAGAAGAAGCTCTACATCTGCGAGACCGGATTCACGGACGGACCGGACAACCCATCGCATATCCGCGTGTTCGACCTCGACGTGGCGGCGGGGAAAGTGTCGAACAGCAAGGTCTTCGCCGAGATGCCAAAGCCAAGCATCACCGACGGCGTCCGCTGTGACACCGAAGGACGGGTCTGGTGTTCGGTGGGCTGGGGCGATCCGAACGAAGACGGCGTGCGCTGCTACACGGCCAACGGCCAACTGCTTGGCAAAATTCACATCCCGGAAACCGTCGCCAACCTGAGCTTCGGCGGGCAGCAGCGAAACAGACTCTATATCTGTGGCTCGACATCGCTCTATGCTGTGTACACCGGTGTGCAGGGCGCACTAAAGCCGTGAACATCAACGAATAGCGAATGGTGAGTAGCGAATAGTCGGCAGCGGCACGCCTTCTGTTCGCTACTCGCCCTACTACCCCGTATTCCGCAATCCGGCCGAAATGCCGTTGATCGTCAGCTGAATCCCGCGCAGCACCTGCTCGTCCGGGTTCTGCGCGCGATGCTCTTTCAGCAATTCGACCTGCACGTGGTTGAGCGGATCCAGATAGGGGAAGCGGTGGCGCACCGAGCGCTCCAGCAGCGGGTTGCCCTGGAGCAGCCGGTCCTGCCCCATGATGTCGAGCAGCGTCTCGATGCAGGAATGCCATTCGCGGCGGATGCGGCCGAAGATTTTTTCGCGCAAGGCTTCGTCCGGCACGAGCTCGGCATAGCGCGAGGCGATCGCGATCGAGCTTTTGGCCAGCACCATGTCCATGTTCGACAGCAGCATGCGGAAGAACGGCCATTCCCTGTAGAGCTCTTTCAGGAACGGCATGCCCTTGTCGGGATGCTCCGCGATCCATTGCTCGACCGCGCTGCCAAAGCCATACCAGCCGGGTAGCATCAGGCGGCACTGCGCCCAGGAGAACACCCAGGGGATGGCGCGCAGATCCTCGATCGCGCGGGTCTTCTTGCGCGAGGCCGGACGGCTGCCGATGTTCAGCGTCGCGATCTCGTTGATGACGGTGGACGCCCAGAAGTAATCGACGAAACCGTCGGTCTCGTAGACGAGGCCGCGATAGGCCTTGAAAGCGAGATTTGAAAGCTCGTCCATCGCGGTGAGATATTCGCGGCGCGGCGCGCTCTGGCGCGGATGCAGCAGGCTCGCCTCCAGCGTTGCGGCGGCGAGGATCTCCAGATTGTTGCGGCCGACTTCGGCGTTGGAATATTTCGACGAGATGATCTCGCCCTGCTCGGTGATGCGGATCTGTCCGTTCACCGCGCCGCCGGGCTGGGCGATGATGGCGTCATAGCTCGGACCGCCGCCGCGGCCGACCGAGCCGCCGCGGCCGTGGAACAGGCGCAGTCGCACGCCGTGGCGCTCGAACACGTCGACGAGGCCGATTTCGGCCTTGTAGAGTTCCCAGCCCGAGGTGACGAAGCCGCCGTCCTTGTTGCTGTCGGAATAGCCGAGCATGACCTCCTGCACGCTGCCGCGGCTGTCGACGAGGCGGCGGTAATCGTGCAGCGACAGCATGCGATCCATGATGGCGCTGGAGGCCTGCAAATCCTCGATGGTTTCGAACAGCGGCACGATGTTGATGGCGCTGCGCCCGGAGGGATGGACGAGGCCGACCTCCTTGAGCAGCACGGCCACTTCGAGCATGTCGGACATGCCCTTGCACATCGAGATGATGCATTGGGGAATGGCGTCCGAGCCGAACTTCGCATGCGCCTCCGCGGCGGAATGGAAGACGTTGAGCTCGCCCATGGTCTCGTCGCTGTATTTGACGAATGGCGAGACCAGCGAGCGCGTGCTGCGCAATTCGTTGGTGAGCAGCGAGATGCGCGCGTCCTCGCCGAGCGCGAGATAGGACATGCCGGGGTTCGCGGCGTCCATCAGCTCGGCGATGGTGCGTTCGTGGACAGCAGAATTCTGGCGGATGTCGAGCCGCGCCAGGTGGAAGCCGAAGCAATCCACCGCGCGCCGCAAGAGCCGCAGCCGGCCGCGGGCGATGACGCGGGCATTGTTGGAGATCAGCGAACGGTGCAGCACGTCGAGATCAGCCTGCAGCTCCCTGACGGTCTCGTAAGGCCTGCCCTTGCCGACCGGCCGGCGCGTGATCTCGACCTCGAGCTTTTCGGCCGTCGCCGTCAGGCGCGCATAGATGCCGGAGACCGCGAGACGATAAGGCTCGCCGCTCCGGTGCGGCGAGGTGTCGGGCGAGCGTTCCGCCAGCGTCCGCAGCTCCTCGGAGACGTCGGCGAGGTGCGCCGCGATCGACAGCTCCGAGCCGAGCACGTGCAGCTCGTTGAGATAGAATTGCATCACCCGGCTCGACTGCAGCCGCAGCGTCCCGCGCATCACGTCGGCGGTGACGAAGGGATTGCCGTCGCGGTCGCCGCCGATCCAGCTGCCCATGCGCAGGAACGAGGCGAGCTCGCTTGCAGCCGCCTCGCCAGCCTCCTCCAGCCGGTCTTCGAGCACGTTGACCAGCCGCGGCACCTCGCGCAGGAAGGTGTAATCGTAGAACGACAGACCGTTGGCGACCTCGTCGAGCACCGTGAGCTTGGTCCGGCGCAAGAGATTGGTCTGCCACAGCGTCAGCACCTCGCGGCGAAGCTGTTCGTCGCTGGCGGCGGCCTCGTCCGCGGTCAGCGCAACGCGCTCGCGGCGGTCCAGCAGGCTAGCGACCTCCATCTCGCGATCCATGGTGCTCTTGCGGCGGACCTCGGTCGGGTGCGCGGTCAGGACCGGGCTGACGAGCGCGGTCTTGAAGAAATTGCGCAGCACATCGGAGCTGATCCCGGCGTCCCTGGCGTGGGCCAGCGTCTCCGCCAGCACGCCGGAGCCAGAGCTCTGGGCGGCACTGCGGGCGCGCATCTGGCGAATGTTGTTCTGGTCCTCGGCGATGTTGGCGAGGTGGGAGAAATAGCTAAAGGCGCGGACGATCCGCACCGTCTCGGAGGTCGACATAGTGTCGAGGATCTGCTCGAGCTCGCGGCGGGCGAGCCGGTCCTCGTCGCGGTGGAACCGGATCGAGGTCTGGCGGATGCGCTCGACCAGGTCGAACAACTCAGCGCCTTCCTGGTCGCGCACCGTGTCGCCCAGGATGCGTCCAAGCAGGCGGATGTCGTCACGCAGCCGCGCATCTGCCTCCAGCGCCTGGGCGTCCTCAGCGCGGTTAGGACGGTTGTCAATGGCGTCGGGTGGCACGGTCTGGAGGGACATGGCTCGCTTCCTTGTTCGAGCTCGCTTCGCTGCCCGGCTCAGCCGAGTGTGCAAGTTTTTTGCCGCAGCGCAAGATGAAGTTGGGGGCGGCGCACACTGAAAGGAACAATCGCTTGCGGCTAGGCCGGCACGATCACCTTGCCGATCGGCCAGAGCGCGATCCCCGCGAGCTTCAGATGGGCCCAGGCAAAGGGAATGCCGATGATGGTGACGGCGAAGATCACGGCTGTCAGCACGTGGCCGAGTGCCAGCCACCAGCCGGCCAGCACGAACCAGATAATGTTCCCGATCACCCCGAGCGGGCCGGTGCCGATATCGCCCATACCGGTGACCTCGTCGCGGTTGACCGCGCGCGAGCCGAACGGCAGCAGCGTGTAGACGGCGATGTTGAACGCCGCCCGCGCCCAGGGCAGGCCGATGATGGTGATGGCCATGATGACGGCGGCGACCAGCCAGCCGAACGCCATCCAGGCACCACCGATGAGAATCCAGATCACGTTGAGCAGAATGGAAACGGGGGCCATTAGATTTAGGAACCTTGGGATGATCCGGGGTCAATGAGCCCTCTTATAGCACGACCTCCGCGGTCATAGTCCATGACGCCGGCTGCGTTCGGCACGCAGCGATGTGCCGACAAATCCGACATCCTCGATCCCGCGCGAAATTTCCCTTGCGCAGAGCCACAGCGTCACCGCGGCGGCACCGATCGCGGCCAGCCCCGAGATCAGAACAGGATTGGGACAGAATATGACGAGAAGATTATCGAGTGGAACGGACCCGGTTGGCCAGCGCGGACTGCAAGAAGATGCCAGAGCCAAACCGCACAGCAGGATGGTGACAGCATTCGCTCCAGCCAGGGCGACCACGACGATCGCAAGACCCTTCTTCATGGAGAGGACGAGATCAACCACCTTCACGACCGCACAGCATGCGACCACGACAACGATGGCTAGGCCCCATCCGGAAATCCCGGCGGCGATGGCCTGACCGCTCCAAGCCCACGCAGCAGCAACACAGGCCAACAGAGTGAGATTGACCTTCACGGCTTCGGGAAATTTGCAACGAAGCGCGTAAGGATTCGCCTTCTCGATGAGGTCCAGCAATGCGCAGGCGATCAATCCGGCCGCAAAGCCGCCGAGATGGACGCCCCAGTCGATCCGCGAATTGCCGAGCGCAAACGCGATGTTCAATCCGATGTTGATGGCGAAGAAGTCGAACCTGACGTCGAGCTTGCCGAGGATCCACAGGCAGAGCAGCGCACCCAAAATGCCCGACGTGGCGCCGGACGCGCCGACGGTCAAATAGGGCGTGGAATGGATGCCATTGCCGATGACGGCGCCGAACACCATCGCGCAGAGATAGATGATGAGGAAATAGGCCGGTCCCACTCGCCGCTCGAGATGTCCGCCCCACAGCACGAGGCACAACATGTTCATGGTGAGGTGGACGAAGTTGACATGCAGGAAGCCATAGGCGAGCAGGCGCCAGTACTCATGCCGCGCGATTGCGCCCGAATACATGCCGCCATAGCGATACAGCAACTCTGCCGGCGCCGCCGGACTGCCTGCCTGGATGAAGCAGAATCCCGACGCCAGGACGGTCACCGTCATCAGCGCGTAAAGGGCCGCATGAGGAACTTCGAAGAAGCTGGCGCGGTATGAGGGCATCGGCGATCGCAAGCGGTTGGCGTGGGAACGTCAACCTAGCCGAGCCGATTACTGATTGCTACTCCAGCGTGCGCGATCAGGCGGCGCCTACCGCCCCTCGAACTTCGGCTCACGCTTCTCCATGAACGCCTTCATGCCCTCGGCCATGTCCTGTGTCTTGAACAGCGGCAGCAGCTGGAGGTAGACGTGGTGAACGTGATCGGAGAAGTTCTCGTTGAGGCCCATCCGCATCATGCGCTTGGAGGCCTGCACCGCGAGCGGCGCGTTGGCTGCGATTTCGCGGGCGATGGCGCGGGCGCGGCCCATCAAGTCGGCATCCGGCACGACCTCGTTGGCGAGGCCCCATTCCAGACACTCGCGGGCGCTGAGCGTCCGGCCGGTGAAGATCAGCTCGGAAGCCTTGGCCCAGCCGAGCATCCGAGGCAGCAGCCAGGTGCCGCCGGATTCCGGCACGACGCCGCGCTTGACGAAGGCCGCCGCAAGCTTCGAGGACTCCGCCATGATGCGGATATCGCAGCCGAGCGCGGTGTCCATGCCGTAACCGGCGGCGCCGCCGTTGACGGCGCAGATGGTCGGCTTGTCCATCGCCTGAAGCACGGTCGGCGGCGTGTTGCGCAGATTGATCGTGGTCGGCGAAGACGCGGCGCTGAGGCCATTGCCGTCGCGCTCCTTGCGCAAATCGAGGCCGACGCAGAATGCCCGCCCCTTGCCGGTGAGGATCACGACCCGGACGTTGCGGTCCTCATTGGCCTCGGTCAGCAGCCGCGCCAGATCGTTCAGCATCGGGCCGGAGATCGTGTTCATGCGCTCCGGCGCATTCAGCGTGATCACCGCGATGTGGTCGGCGACTTCGTAGAGGACTTCGTTTGCGGCGTCGGTCATCATCATTCGTTCCTGTGTTCGTAGCCCGGATGGAGCGCAGCGAAATCCGGGGTCTTTTTGACGCGAGCACCGTCCCGGATTGCGCTTCGCTCCATCCGGGCTACAACGCCCTCAAATTTTCCGCCCCGCCTGCTCCCAATAGGGATCGCGCAGCCGGCGTTTGAAGATCTTTCCGGAGTCTTCGCGCGGCAACCCAGCGCGGATCTCGATATGCTTCGGCACCTTGTAGTCGGCGAGCGACGTCTTCAGCCTTGCACGGACATCGGACGCATCGAGCGTGACACCCGGTTGCGGCTCGACCACGGCCATGAGCGCCTCGCCGAACTCGGCATCGGGGATACCGAACACGGCGCAATCATGCACGCCGGGCACGGCGTGGAGCACGGATTCGATCTCGGCCGGATAGATGTTGACGCCGCCCGAGATCACCATGTCGCGCTTGCGGTCGCAGATAAAGACGTAGCCGTCCTCATCGATATAGCCGACGTCGCCGGAGGTGATGAAACCGTCACGATCGATCTCGGCGCGCTTCTCCGGCTTGTTGTGGTAGGTGAAGTCGGCCATCCCGGCCATGCGGGAATAGATCTCGCCGATCTCGCCCACGCCCAGCACGCGGCCGTCGTCCCCGATGAAACGCAGTTCGGCGCCGGGCGAGATCCTGCCGACGGTGCCGGGCTTCTTGAGTGCGTCCTCGGAGGTCGCGAAGGTGACCGCGCTGGATTCGGTCGAGCCGTAGAACTCGTAGATCACCGGCCCCCACCATTCGATCATCGCGCGCTTGACGTCGGCCGGACATGGCGCGGCGGCATGGATGATGTGGCGCAGCGACGAGACATCATACTTCCTGCGCACCGCCTCCGGCAGCTTCATCAGGCGGATGAACATGGTCGGCACCATGAAGATGGTGTCGATCTTGTATCGTTCGATCAGGTCCAGAAATTCTTCGGCCTCGAACCGTGGCATCAGCACCAGTGCGCCGCCGAGCTTGCCGGCGCGAATGCCGAACGAGTTCGGTGCGGAGTGATAGAGCGGACCCGGAAGGATCGCACGGGCGCCAGGCTTGAGCCCATAGATCATCGCACGCATGCGCTCGCCTGCGGCCTGCTGATCCGGCGTCGGCGCATTGCGCCGCACGCCCTTGGGATGGCCTGTCGTCCCCGAGGTGTAGATCATGTTCATGGGCTGCGGCACGACCGGGCCGTCATAGGGCTGGTGTTGCGCAAGCCAGGACTCGAAATCGATCGCGAAGTCGGGCGTCGCCAGATGATCGGGATTGATCTTGTAATTGGACAGGATCTCCGGCGGCGTCGGCACGCTGAGCACGGTGACGCCCTTCGGGATGGCATCGCGCAGGGCGTGCAGCATGTCGGCATGCCCGATCAGCACGGACGTGCCGGTATCGCCAAGGATGTAGTTGATCTCCTCCGGCTTGAAGTGCCAGTTGATCGGCACGCCATAGGCCCCGAGCCGCATCGCGGCGTAGGCGGCTTCGAGGAAGACGATGTCGTTGCGCATCAGCATGCAGACGCAATCGCCCTGCTTGACGCCGATTTTGGCGAGGCCGCTCGCGATGCGGTCAGCGCGGGCGGCGACTTCGGCGTGGGCACGGCGGCGCTCGCCGGAGACGATGCCGAGGAATGGGGACGTTTCGCTCATTTTTGTTTTTCTTTTTGGTTGGAGTGACCCTCATGGTGAGGAGGCGCGCAGCGCCGTCTCGAACCATGAGAGCCCGTGGCCCATCCCTCGAGACGCCGCTTCGCGGCTCCTCGGGATGAGGTCTGTGCTAATCCACATACCTCGCCGCACGCTTCTCCAGATTGGAGCGCACCGCTTCGGTCTGGTTCGCACTGCCGATCAGCTTCTGCTGCTCGACGGACTCGGCGAGCAGCGCCGGGCCGGGATCGACCGAGAGATTGTTGAGCAGGCGCTTGGCGGCGCGGATCGCATCGGGGCTCTTGCCGGCGATTTCGCGCGCGACTTCGAGAGCCGTGGCGCGCGGGTCGTCGCAGATGCGCGTCGCGAGGCCGTAGCTCATCGCCTCCTGTGCGGAGAAGATGCGGCCGGTGTAGGTGAGATCGCGCAGGATGTCGTCGCGCACGAGCGAGGCCAGGATCGGCGTGCCGGCCATGTCGGGCACGAGGCCCCATTTGATCTCCATCACCGACATCCGCGCATCCGGTGAGAGAAAGCGCATGTCGGCACCGAGCGAGAGCTGGAACCCACCGCCGAAAGCGACTCCGTGCACGGCCGCGATCACGGGAACCGGCAACTGGCGCCATCCCCACACCGCCTGTTGCGGAAAGTTCGCATGGCCATGCGTGCGCTTGGTGAGATCGCGATTTTCGCCACCCGGAATTCCGTTCCCGCCTGTCTCCTTCATGGCGGCAAAACGCCCCATGTCGAGACCGGCGCAGAAGGCGCGGCCTTCGCCCGAGAGCACGACGACACGCACGCGCTTTTCCTTCGAAAGCCGGTCGGTTGCGGCAACAAGGGCCTCGAACATCGCCTGATCGAGCGCATTCATCTTGTCGGCGCGCACCAGCCGCACGTCGGCGACGCCTTCCGAGATCGAGATCGAGACGCGCTCTTCCATGGATGAATTCTCCCCTGTTCTTGTTCAGTGCCGCTTTACAGGAAGCCAGCGGCCGGATTTAGTCAATCGACCAATTAACTGACAATCCGTACGGGAGAAACAGCCATGTTCAAGGAAAATCTTCTGGCCGGCAGGAACATCCTTGTCACCGGTGGTGGCACCGGACTCGGCAAGTCGATGGCGGCGCGCTTCCTCCAGCTTGGAGCAGAGGTGCACATCTGCGGCCGGCGCAAGATCGTGTGCGACGAGACCGCGACCGAGCTGATGGACCTGCATGGTGGCCGCGTCACCAGCCACGGCGTCGACATCCGCAACGCCCTCGCGGTCGAAGAGATGATCGAGACCATCTTTCGTGACGCTCCCCTCACCGATCTCATCAACAACGCGGCCGGCAATTTCATCTCGCGCAGCGAGGAACTCTCGCCGCGCGGCTTCGATGCCGTCGCCAACATCGTGATGCACGGCACGTTCTATGTGACCCATGCCGTCGGCAAGCGCTGGATCGCCTTGAAGCAGCCCGGCAATGTCGTTTCCATCACCACGACCTGGGTGCGCAACGGCTCGCCTTACGTGGTGCCGTCGGCGATGAGCAAGTCGGCGATCCACGCCATGACGATGTCGCTCGCGACCGAATGGGGCCGCTACGGCATCCGCCTCAACACCATCGCGCCGGGCGAGATCCCGACCGAGGGCATGAGCAAGCGCATCAAGCCCGGCGACGAAGCCGGCGCGCGCACCAAGGCGATGAACCCGATGAGCCGCGTCGGCACCATGGAGGAATTGCAGAACCTCGCGGTGTTCCTGATCTCCGGCGGCTGCGACTGGATCAGCGGCGAGACCATCGCGATGGACGGCGCGCAGGCGCTGGCGATGGGCGGCAATTTCTACCAGCTCCGCGACTGGAGCGACGACGACTGGAAAACCGCGCGCGAGAGCATCATGGCGCAGAACGAGAAGGACCGGGCGAAGCGGGGGTGATGCACCCACCGCTGTCGTCCCGGGGCGCGCATAGCGCGAGCCCGGGACCCATAACCCCAGGATGAGGTTTGGCGAAGACTCATAACCCCGATCTCGCGCCACAACTCCTCCCTGTGGCTATAGGTCCCGGATCTGCGCTCCGCTCCGCTGCGCTTGTCCGGGACGACAGCGGGGCCTCTCCCATCTTGTCTTCACCCGCGGATGACGCCACACTCCCAGACATAAAAACAAAACGCCACGGGAGAGACATGTCCACCACACAGCCATTGGCGAATCTCGCCGACATGGTGCGCGAGCGCGCGACCAGCCGCGGCAATGCCACCGCCTACGAGTTCGAGGGCCGCGTCACCAGCTTTGCCGAGTTTAACGTCAAGACCAACAAGGTCGCCAACGCGTTGATCGCGATGGGCGTGGAGAAGGGCGACCGCATCGCCTATCTCGGCAAGAACAGCGACCTCTATTTCGAGCTGCTGATGGGCGCGATGAAAGCCGGCGTGGTGATGGCGCCGGTGAACTGGCGGCTTGCAGGGCCCGAGGTCGCTTTCATCGTTGCGGATTGCAGGGCGCCGGTGCTGTTCGTGGGGCCGGAGTTCATCGCGCAGGTCCGCCAGATCAAGGACCAGCTGCCTGGCGTGCGCACTGTCATCACCACCGAAGGCGGCGCGCCGGAATGGCAGGATTTTACGGCCTGGCGCGATGCGCAAAGCGGCGACGCCCCGAAGGTGCCGATCGACACGAAGGACATCGCGATCCAGCTCTACACGTCGGGCACGACAGGCAAGCCGAAAGGCGCGATGCTGTCGCATGCGAACTTCCTCAACCTCGTACAAACAGGCAATGCCGAGGACAAGCCGGAGTGGAACCGGTGGTCGACCGACGACGTGTCGCTGGTGGCGATGCCGATCTTCCACATCGGCGGCTCCGGCTGGGGCGTGATGGGACTCTATCACGGCGCCCGCGGCGTGATCGCGCGCGAGTTCGATCCGACCAAGGTTTTGGATTTCTTCGAGCAGTCGGGCATCACAAAGCTGTTCATGGTGCCGGCGGCGATGCAGTTCGTGGTACGGCAGCCGCGCGCGAAGACGGTCGATTTCTCGCGGCTGAAATACATGCTGTATGGCGCCTCGCCGATTCCGGCGGCGCTGCTGAAGGAATGCATCGAGATCTTCAAATGCGGCTTCGTGCAGATGTACGGCATGACCGAGACCACCGGCACCATCGTCGCGCTGCCGCCGGAGGACCACGTCGAGGGCCTCGAGCGGATGCGCTCGGCCGGCAAGGCGCTGCCGGGCGTCGAGATCGCGATTCTGGATGCGGACGGCAAACCGCTGCCGCCGCGCGAGGTCGGCGAGATCGCGACGCGCTCGGGCTCGAACATGGCCGGCTACTGGAACCTGCCCGAAGCGACCGCCTCGACCCTGCGCGGCGACGGCTGGCTGCGCACGGGTGACGCCGGCTACATGGACGAGGACGGCTATCTCTACATCCACGACCGCATCAAGGACATGATCATCTCCGGCGGCGAGAACATCTACCCGGCCGAGGTCGAGAGCGCGCTGTGCGATCATCCTGATGTCGCCGAGGCCGCCGTGATCGGCGTGCCCGACGACAAATGGGGCGAGGCCGTGAAGGCCGTCGTGGTGATGAAGCCCGGCAGGCAGGCGACCGCCACCGACATCATCAACTTCACCCGCGAACGCATTGCTGGGTTCAAGACGCCGAAGAGCGTGGAGTTCTTGCCGGCGCTGCCGAGGAATCCGTCAGGCAAGATCTTGCGACGGCAGTTGAGGGAGCCTTATTGGGCGGGGAAGGATAGAAGGGTGAATTAGCCCCGCTCTATCCGCATCGTCGTCCCGGGGCGCGCGCAGCGCGAGCCCGGGACCCATAACCACAGGGTGGAGTTTGGCGAAGACACGGAGTTGCCGTCTCGCCTCCAACTACTCCCTGGGGTTATGGGTCCCCGCCTTCGCGGGGACGACTCGGGGAGAGATCGCAGCGTCTCTCTAATGCTTCCCCGGGCCCATATACCCGAACAGGAATCCCGCCACCTTCCGCATCTGGATCTCTTCGCTGCCCTCCGTGATCCGATAGCGGCGGTGGTGGCGGTAGATGTGCTCGAACGGCTTGTGGCGTGAATAGCCCATGCCGCCGTGGACCTGCATGGCGCGGTCGGCGGATTCGCAGCAGAGGCGGTTTGCCCAGTAGTTGCACATGGAGACGCGGTCGGAGAGCGTGCGCTCGATCTGCTCCTCGTTGAGCTGGTCCATCTCCCAGGCGGTCTTGCGGATCAACAGGCGCAGCATCTCGGCTTGGGTCGCGAGCTCGACCAGCGGGAACTGGATCGCCTGGTTCTCGGCGAGCGCCTTACCGAACGGCTTTCGCTCGCGCGCGTATTTCACACTCTCGTTGATGCAGTAGACGGCAGCGCCGAGCGAGCTTGCCGCCTGGCGGATGCGGTTCTGGTGGACAAAGCACTGCGCCAGCGACAGGCCGCGGCCGACTTCGCCGAACAGCGCGTCCTCCGGGACGAACACGTCCGTAAAGCTGACGCGGGGATGGTCGGTCGGCATGTTGAAGGTCCACATGTACTCCTCGACCTTCACGCCATGGCTCTTGGCCGGCACCAGGAAGCAGGTGATGCCGCGGGCATCGCCGTCATTGCCCGAGGTGCGCGCGAACAACGCGCAATGGGTGGCGACGTGCATGCCGGTCGTCCACATCTTCTCGCCGTTGATGATCCACCCCTTGACGTTGTCGCGGGTCGCCGGCACCGCGCGCGTCTCCATGTGGGTGGCGTCCGAGCCGTGATGCGGCTCGGTGAGACCAAAGGTGATGCGGTACTTGCCCTTGATCGAGCCGTCGATCATCGCCTTCTGGTCGTCGCGTCCGTAGCGATCGAGCATGGTGACGACGGGGAAATTGCCGACGACGGAGTGCTCGTTCTGGAGATCGTTGTGAAGGCCGAGACCCTTGGCGGCAAAGTGCTCGCGGATCACGGCCATCCAGAGGTTGGAGCCGTCCTTGCCGCCATATTGCTTCGGCACCGGAAAGCGCAGATGGCCGGCGGCGTCCGCGAGATCCTTCGCCTTGCGCAGCAGCGCCTCCCACTCATGTCGTGGCAGGCCGCCATTCTCGAAATCGGTGCGCGCCCATTCGCGGCGATGGTCGAAGAAGCGAATGTTGTCGTCGGCTTGTTCGAGCGGCTTGATCTCGCGTTCGATGAATCGATCGAGCTCTCCGAGATAGGCGACGAGATCGGCAGGCAATGAGAAATCCACGGCTCTCTCCCGGATTGATTTTATGTTTTGCGTTAAGGCGCTAGGCGCATTTTTGCTTCACACGATTAAGGTGAGAAGAGCGTGCACAAGTCAAGCAAGGCAAGGCGTGTGACAGGCGCAAGGCGCGTCCGCGCAATTCGATGGTGTCGCGGCGCCGACGCGCGCTAGTATGTCCGCAATATTCCTTCACGAGAAAATGCGGGAGCGCGCGATGGATCTGAAATTCTCAAAGGTGGAACGCAAGGGGCCAATCACGATCATCACGCTGTCGCGGCCCGAGGTCTACAACGCGCTGCACATCGATGCGCATTTCGAGCTCAACAAGGTGTTCGACGATTTCTCCGCCGATCCCGAGCAGTGGGTCGCGGTCGTCACCGGCGCCGGCGACAAGGCGTTCTGCGCCGGCAACGATCTGAAGTGGCAGGCGGCGGGCGGCAAGCGCGGCTGGGACAAGGGCGGCTTCGCCGGCCTCACCTCGCGCTTCGACTGCGACAAGCCGATCATCGCCGCAGTCAACGGCGTCGCCATGGGCGGCGGCTTCGAGATCGCGCTCGCCTGCGACCTGATCATCGCGTCCGAGAACGCGACCTTCGCCCTGCCCGAGCCACGCGTCGGCCTTGCTGCGCTTGCCGGCGGCCTGCACCGGCTGCCGCGCCAGATCGGGCTGAAGCGCGCCATGGGCATGATCCTCACCGCGCGCCATGTCAGCGCCAAGGAGGGTCATGAGCTCGGCTTCGTCAACGAGGTGGTGCCGCAAGGCGAGGCCCTGTCGGGCGCGCTGCGCTGGGCGGAGATGATCACCAAGAACTCGCCGATGTCGATCCGGGCCTCCAAACAGACCATCCAGAAGGGGCTCGCCGTGTCACTGGAACAGGCGATCGAGGAGCAGCGCGAATATCCGGCGGTGAAGGCGATGGTGGCCTCGCAGGATTATATCGAGGGCCCAAAGGCATTCTCGGAGAAGCGGCCACCGAAATGGGTGGGGAAGTAGAGCGCCGCTCTCCTCGTCACGACGACGGATGCCCCAACACCACAGGTGTCATGCCCCGGCTTGACCGGGGCATCCAGTACGCCGCGGCTTCAACGTATCTCACTGCCGTCTCTGGAATACTGGATCGCCCGCTCCTGTGCGCAATTGCGCACTAGGCGGGCGATGACAGCGGAGAATGTGGCGCCGCCTACACCCCTCGCCCAAGCTCGCGCTTGTACGATGCATAGTTCGGCTGATCGACCGCGAGCTTGTCCATCGTGGTCGCCCACAGATGTTCGGCGAGCCCCGGCGTCGCCAGATCAACCTCACCGTTGGCGATGCGCTCGGCGAGCGCACGGTTGAGATCGGCGACCGGGCCGTCCATGCCCAGCAGCGCGCGCAAACGCTCGACTTCCTTCGCGTCGCTTTCCTCCTCCTGTGTCAGCTGCCGCGTCACGAGGTCGAGAATGTTGATGGCGACGCGCAGCTTGAAGGCCTGATGGCCGGAGATCAGCGGCGTGATGTCGTTGCGGAGGAAATCGGCGACCGCCTTGGTCAGCTCGGTCGGTGTTGGTTCGTCCTGCATGTGTCAGCTCCCGCGCGGCGCCAGCAGCCGCAACAGATCGATCTCGGTCTCGCTGGCGCGGCGGCCGATCATGGCGCGTTCCATCGAATGGTCCGGCCCCTCGCGAAACCGCTGCATCATGCCGCCGCACATGATGCCCCAGCGCAGCGTGCCCATCACTTCCCAGAATTTGACGCGCGCAGGATCGCATTCGCGGCCCGCGGCCTCATAGCCGGCGAACAATTCCTCGCGTGTGCCAAAGCCGCCGACCGGCTTGTCGATCTCACCAAAACGCCAGGAGTTGACGCAGACCCAGCCGAGATCCTCCATGGGATCGCCGAGATGGGCGAGCTCCCAGTCGAGCACGGCGCGGACGCCGTCGGCGCCGATGATGAGATTGCCGTTGCGGAAATCGCCGTGCACCAGCGTGGTCTCGGCCGAGGGGCCGGGATCATGGTCGCGCAGCCAGCGCAGCGCCAGCTCGAACACGGGCTTTGGCCAGTTCAGGCTGCGATAGTCGCGCTCGAACTCGCCGATCTCCTGGGTCGCGGACCGGCTGCGCAGTTCGGGCAGCTTGTCCTGCGGCAGTTTGTGCAGGCCGGCGAGCACGCCACCGATCTGCCGCGCGAGACGCGGCCGCGCCGCCGCGTACTCATCATCGCGAAGAATCTTGCGGGCGATGGTCTCGCCCTCGACCCGCTGCATGATGAAGCCGGTGCCGAGATCTTCGTCCGGCGTCAGCACATGCATGACGCGCGGCGACGGCACGCCGGCCTCGAAAGCGAGCTGCATCAGCTGCGCCTCAGCCGCAAGACCCGCCGCGCGCGTCGGCGCGGCGCCATAGCCCTTCGGCGAGCGGCGCAGGATCGCACCGATCGGCCCATCGGGATGCTCGATGTCGAAGCGCCAGGTTTCCTGGCTGGCGCCGCCGGACAGTTTTGCTGCGCCGGTGACGCCGGTCGCCCCTTCGCACCAGCGCGCGACGCTGCGGGAGAGCTCGGCCTCGATCATTTGCCTTTGAACTGCGCCGGGCGCTTCTCCAGGAACGCGCCAACGCCTTCACGGAAATCGTCCGTGTCGCCGGCACGCAGCTGGCACTGGAATTCGAGATTGAGCTGATCCTCGAACGAATTTTCGGGGCTGTCCCAGTAGAGCTTGCGGATCAGCGACAGCGCGACCGTCGGGCCGCTGGCGAGATCGCGCGCGAGCTTCATCGCCTCCTCCATCAGCACGCCGTCGTCATAGACGCGGTTGACGAGGCCCCATTCCAGCGCCTTCTCGGCCGGCAGGCGCTCGCCCATTAGCGACAATTCGACCGAGCGCGCCCGGCCGATCAGGCGCGGCAGCAGCCAGGTCGAGCCGCAATCCGGCACAAGGCCGATGCGGCGGAAGGCTTGAAGAAAGTAAGAGGACCGCGCACACAAAATCATGTCGCCGAGCAGCGCGAAGCTCATGCCGGCACCGGCGGCCGGGCCGTTGACGGCAGTGACGATCGGGCAATGCAGATTGCGGATGCGGCGCAGGAAGGGATGAAAGCCGGTCTCGAGCGTCAGGCCGGCCTTTGTCTTCTTCGACTGATTGTTGCGCCCTTGCAGATTCGCACCGGTGCAGAACGCCCGCCCCGCGCCGGTCAGCACCACGCAGCGCACCTCGCCCTTCTTCTCCTCGATCGCGTCGAGGGCATCGGAGAGGCCACCCAGCATGTCCATGGAGACCGCGTTCATCACCTCCTGATGGTCGAGCCGGAGGATCGCGACCGAGCCATCGAAATCGAGCGTGACGTGTTTGAACTGCATGGTTTCCTCGTCAGTTGGTACTAGCGATGTTTCGCAGACCGGAATTAGTTTTGCCGGGGCGCATATTTGATTTTTGTCGCGGCCTTGTCCATGGTGGTCCGAACATACCTTGTCGTCGTATCGCACAATCTTGCGCGCACAGGCTGGCGCGCGCCCGTGCCAAAAACAGGAAACGCGCCATGAACCTTTTCGACCTCAGCGGCCGCGTCGCCGTGATCACCGGCGGCAATGGCGGTATCGGGCTCGGCATCGCGCAGGCGCTCGCCGGCCAGGGCTGCAACGTCTCAATCTGGGGCCGCAATCCTGACAAGAACAAGGCTGCTGCCGCGAGCATGACGGGCCTCTCCGGCAAGGTCGACACCCGCGTCTGCGACGTAACCGATCCGGCCTCGGTCAATGCCGCGATGAAGGCGACGCTCGACATTTTCGGCCGGGTCGACGGCTGCTTTGCCAATGCCGGCATCGGCGGCGGCGGCCGGCGCTCCTTCATCGAGCGCACCGAGGAGGAATGGCGCACGATGTTCGCGACCAATCTGGACGGCGTGTTCCACGCGTTCCAGGCCGCCGCAAAACACATGACCGAGCGCGCCAATGCCGGCGATCCCTTCGGCCGGCTGGTCGCGACGTCGAGCCTCGCCTCGATCTTCGGCACCGCGCGCAATGAGCATTATGCCGCGACCAAGGCCGCGATCAACGCGCTGGTGCGCGCGCTCGGCGTCGAGCTGGCGCGTCACGGCGTCACCGCGAACGCGATCCTGCCCGGCTGGATCAAGAGCGACATGACCGCGGGCATCATGGCCAACGAGAAGTTCGTCGCCAATGTGATGCCGCGCATTCCGATGCGGCGCTTCGGCGAGGCCAGCGATTTCGGCGGCATCGCGGTGTATCTGATGAGCAAGGCGTCGTCGTATCACACCGCGGATACGTTCGTGATCGACGGCGGCTATACGGCGTTTTGAATCTCGTAGCCCGGATGGAGCGAAGCGTAATCCGGGATTTTCAAAAGCAAGCAAGACCCGGATTTCGCTGCGCTCCATCCGGGCTACAAACTCTGAGGGGAATGGGCAAATGTTCTCACACATCATGATCGGCACCAACGACCTGGACAAGGCCAAGGCGTTCTACGACCAGCTGCTCGGCACGCTCGAGGTGCGCCCGGCCAGGGTCGACGGCCATCGCATCTTCTACATCACCAAGACCGGCGTGTTCTCGGTGACGAAGCCGATCAACGGCGAGGCCGCCACGTGTGCGAATGGCAGCACCATCGGCTTTGCCGCCAACTCGCCTGAGCAGGTCGACAAGTGGCACGCCACCGGTGTCGCCGCCGGCGGAACGCCGATCGAGAATCCACCCGGCATCCGCGAGGGCGCAGGGAACAAGCTCTACATCGCTTATTTGCGCGACCTAGACGGCAACAAGATCTGCGCGATGCATCGGCTGCCGAACTGATTGCTCCAGGACGGTGTCATTCCCCGCCTTGTGCGCAATCGCGCACTGGAGCGGGGAATTCAGTACGCCGCGGCTTCTCCGTAAATCGCTGACGTCACGGAGTACTGGATCGTCCGGTCAAGCCGGGCGATGACAACAGTGAGTGCGGCCCGCACCTGCCTCCTCACCCCGTTCAAACAACATTTCAAACGCTCTCGCGATATTCCATCGCATGGCATGGGTCGCCTGAAAAATGCGCGCTCGCGCTTTGGCCGCGCTGCGACTATTCTGCGGCCCAACGCGATCTCAGTGACCCCGGGAGGAACAATGACAAAGCACGCCTACATACCCCGCACCACCAACTACACTCTCAATCCCGGCGATGAGCTCAACGATCTCCGCATGTCGGACCAGGTCCGGCCGCTCTACGATCACGTCAGGAAATTCATCCGCGACACCGTCGAGCCGATGTCGATCGAATTCGCCAAGGCCGGCGAAGGCAAGCAGGATCGCTGGAGCTTTACGCCGAAGCAGCTCGAGGTGCTCGAGGTCGCCAAGAACAAGGCCAAGAAGGAAGGCCTCTGGAATTTCTTCCTGCCCGACGACGAGACCGGTCAGGGCCTGAAGAATCTCGACTACGCCTATATCGCCTCCGAGCTCGGCAAGAGCCCGCTGGCCTCCGAGACGATGAACTGCTCGGCGCCGGACACCGGCAACATGGAAGTGCTGGAGCGCGTCGGCAGCAAGGAGCAGAAGGAGAAGTGGCTGAAGCCGCTGATGAACGGCGAGATCCGCTCAGCCTATGTCATGACCGAGCCGAACGTCGCCTCCTCCGACGCCAAGAACATTTCCACGACCGCAAAGCTCGTCGGCGACGAATGGGTCATCAACGGCGAGAAATACTACATCTCCGGCGTCGGCGATCCGCGCTGCAAGATCCTCATCGTGATGGTGAAGACCAATCCGGATGCGGCGCCCAGCAAGCAGCAGTCGCAGATCCTGGTGCCGCGCGATACGCCCGGCGTCGAGGTGCTCGGGCCCATGTACGTGTTCGGCCAGGACCACGCCCCGCGCGGCCACATGCACATGCGCTTCAACAACGTCCGTGTGCCCAAGGAGAACATGCTGCTCGGCGAAGGCCGCGGCTTCGAGATCTCGCAGCTCCGCCTCGGCCCGGGCCGCATCCATCACTGCATGCGCACCATCGGCAAGGCCGAGAAGGCGCTTGATTTGATGGTGCAGCGTGGCCTCACCCGCGAGGCGTTCGGCAAGAAGATCGCCCATCTCGGCGGCAACATGCAGATCATCGCGCAGGCGCGCTGCGAGATCGAGGCGATGCGGCTGATGGTGCTGAAGGCCGCCAAGGCGATGGACGTGCTCGGCAACAAGGAGGCCCGCGTCTGGGTCTCCATGGTCAAGGCCATGGTGCCGGAGCGCGCCTGCAAGATCATCGACCAGTCGATCCAGATGCACGGCGCCACCGGCATCTCGCACTGGACCCCGCTTGCCGAGATGTATCAGGACGTCCGCCATCTGCGCTTCGCCGATGGTCCGGACGAGGTGCACTGGATGGTGGTGGGACGCCACGAGCTGAGCATGGCGTAAAAGTCTCTCCTCCCCCTCTCCCCGTTCTTACGGGGAGAGGGTTGGGGTGAGGGGCCTCTCTCTACACGTGAGATCATCGAGGGACCTGTACCCCCTCACCCGAATTCGATCTGCGGTCGAATTCGACCTCTCCCCGCATCCGCCTTCGCTAAAGCTTCGGCGGACATGAGCGGGGCGACAACTCACGGAGCCACCATGGAATACGCCGCCAGCGACCTGACGCCACGCGAGCGCTACAAGGTGCTGACGTCCTTCATCCTGCCACGGCCGATCGCGTGGGTGACCTCGGTCGGGCCGACCGGCGTCGTCAACGCCGCGCCGTTCAGCTTCTTCAACGCCTTCTGCGAAGATCCGCCGCTGTGCATGTTCGCGGCGAACCGCAAGCCCAACGGCCAGGACAAGGACACGTTCCTCAACATCCAGCGCACTGGCGAGTTCGTGGTCAACCTCGCCGACGAGCCGCTGGCGAAGGCCATGCACGAGAGCAGCGGCGACTTTCCCCCTGAAGTGGGCGAGCCTGACTATCTCGGGCTGAAGCTCGCACCGTCGGCGAAGATCGCCGTGCCGCGGCTCGCCGACACGCCCTGGGCGATGGAGTGCAAGCTCTGGAAGATGATCGACGTCAACGACGATCGCCGGCTGATCATGGGCGAAGGCATCCACTTCCATATCCGCGACGAACTGTGGGACGACAAGGCGATGCGGGTGCACATGGACCGCTATCACCCGATCGGCCGCATGTTCGCCGATCGCTACTGCCGCACGGATGATCGAGTGGTGTTTCCGGCGGCGGAAGGGGCGAAGGGGAAGTAGGCCGCGCCATCGCGCTCCCTCGCCCCGTTCTTACGGGGAGAGGGCTGGGGTGAGGGGCTGCTTCCGAGAAAACAGTGTGAGTTGGACTCGCGGAGAGTCCCCCTCACCCGAATTCGATCTTCGATCGAATTCGACCTCTCCCCGCAAGCGGGGAGAGGTGAAGCGAGCACCGTTTACGTCGCGGCCGGCTCGCCGATCTTGTCCTGGGTCTTGGTGTCGAAATCGCCGGCGTCGTGCCGCTCGTGGAGCTGGCTGGCAGGATCGCCGGAGACGCGGTTGACCATGCGGCCGCGCTTGACGGCCGGACGCTTGGCGATCTGATCGGTCCAGCGCTGCACGTGCTTGTAGTCCTGCACCGACAGGAATTCGCCGGCGCCATAGACCAGCCCCTTGGCGAGCGCGCCGTACCAGGGCCACACCGCGATGTCGGCGATGGTGTACTCATTGCCCGCGAGGTACTCGTTGTCGGCGAGGCGCCGGTCGAGCACGTCGAGCTGGCGCTTGACCTCCATCGCAAAGCGGTCGATGGCGTATTCGATCTTGGTCGGCGCGTAGGCGTAGAAGTGACCAAAGCCGCCGCCGAGATAGGGCGCGCTGCCCATCTGCCAGAACAGCCAGGACATCGCTTCGGTGCGGGACTTGATGTCCTTTGGCAGGAAGGCGCCAAATTTCTCGGCGAGGTAGACCAGGATCGAGCCGGATTCGAACACCCTGACAGGCTCGGGACCGGAGCGGTCCACCAGCGCGGGAATTTTCGAGTTCGGGTTGATGTCGACAAAGCCGCTGCCGAACTGGTCGCCATTGCCGATCCTGATCAGCCAGGCATCGTATTCGGCGCCCTTGTGGCCGAGCGCCAGCAGTTCCTCCAGCATCACCGTGACCTTCACGCCATTCGGCGTCGCCAGCGAATAGAGCTGGAAGGGATGCTTGCCGACCGGCAGCTCCTTGTCGTGGGTCGCGCCGGCAATGGGGCGGTTGATGCTGGCGAACTGCCCGCCGTTCTCCTTGTTCCAGGTCCAGACTTTGGGCGGCACGTAGGCGGGGGCGTCGGTCATGCGGGGGCTCCGGCGGAAAGATGCGCCTGCATTAATTAGCCCGCGAATGGCCGATGGCAAGGGCGCAGAAATGCATTGCCGGGCGGGGCAACTCTACGTTTCGTCATGGCAGGCCACTTCCCCGCCGTCGTTCCGGGCCCGCCGCCCCGCGACGCCCCGGAATGACGATCGGAAAGAGCCAGGTTCAGGATGCGGCCGCCGTCAGCCCCTGCTCGGCCCGCCCCAGCAAAAACCCCTCATAGCCCTTCGCCGCGACCTCGTCGCAGATCCGGCGGTAGACGCCGACGCCACCGATATAGGGCATGAAGATGCGCGGCTTGCCGGGAATGTTGGCCCCCATGTACCAGGAATTGGCCTGCGGATAGAGCGTGCCGTGGGCGACCTCGTTGACATGGGCGACCCACTTGTCCTCGGCCTCCCCGCCTGCCTCCATGGTGGCAACACCCTGCCTGCGCATGTGGACGAGGCAATCGGCGATCCAGTCGACATGCTGCTCGATCGAGACGATCATGTTCGAGAGCACCGACGGGCTGCCGGGGCCGGTGATGATGAAGAGGTTCGGAAAGCCCGCGCTCATCAGCCCGAGATAGGTCTTCGGGCCTTCCGCCCACTTCTCGTTCAGCGTCCGTCCGCCCGGGCCACTGATGTCGATCTTCGCGACCGAGCCGGTCATGGCATCGAACCCGGTCGCCATCACCAGCGCGTCGACCTCGTGGTCCTTGCCTGCGACGCGCACGGCATTCGCGGTGATCTCCTCGATCGGATTGGTCTTGATATCGACCAGCGAGACGTTCGGTCGGTTGAAGGTCGCGAAATAATCCGTATCGATGCAGATGCGCTTGGTTCCGATCGGATGGCTGTTCGGCTGCAGCAGCTTCGCGGTTTCGGGGTCCTTCACGATCTCGGCGATCTTGCCGCGCACGAAGTTCGCCGCGGTGTCGTTCGCGGATCGCTCGAGGCCGAGATTGTTGTAGACATACATGAAGGTGAGCCCGCCGCGCTCCCAGCGCGCCGAATATTTGCCATTCCTGGTCTCATCGCTGTCGTCGAGTGCGCCGCGATCGGGTTGCTCGGCGAAAATACCGTTGCGTGCGATTTCGCGGGCGAAGCGGCGGATCTCCGGATAGGTCTTGCGGACGTTGTTGCGCTCTTCGTCGGTCAGCGCGGCGTTGCGCGCGGGAATCGAAAAATTCGCCGTGCGCTGAAACACGGTGAGATGTCTCGCCTGCTCGGCAATGATGGGGGCCGACTGGATACCCGATGAACCGGTGCCGATGAGGCCGACGCGCTGACCGGTGAAATCGACCGGCTCATGCGGCCAGTTGCCGGTGTGGTAGACAGGTCCCTTGAAACTTTCGAGACCCTTGATGTCGGGCTTGCGCGCGTTCGAGAGGCAGCCGGTCGCAAGCACGATGAACTGCGCCTCAACCGTCTCGCCGTCGGACGTCGTCACCGACCAGCACTTCGCGTGCGCGTCGAACGCCGCGCGCTCGACGCGGGTGTCGAACTGGATGTCGCGGCGAAGATCAAAACGATCGGCAACGTGGTTGGCGTATTTCAAAATCTCCGGCTGCGGCGCATAGCGCTCGCTCCAATCCCACTCCTGCTGAAGCTCTTCCGAGAACGAGTAGGAGTACTGCATGCTCTCGACATCGCAGCGCGCGCCGGGATAGCGATTCCAGTACCAGGTGCCGCCGACGCCACCACCCTGCTCGTAGACGCGCGCCGAGAAGCCAAGACCGCGCAGGCGGTGCAACATGTACATGCCGGCAAAGCCCGCGCCGACGACGACCACGTCGTAAGCTTTCAAGGCTTGGGCCTTCACGGTTCGGGCCGGACTCGCTTGCGCTTGCGACATCGGTTGGCGCTCCCTCGCTGTTTTCTCTTTGTTTGCGCCAGCATTCTCACAGACCCACAAAAGCGCAAGAGGCAAATCGGCGGGCTCCGGTCTGTTTATTTTGTGCAGCGGAATAGCTCATCCGCCGCGTGGCGTCTGCACGCAAGATGCGCGGCCAAATCCGGATTGGCATCGTTGACGACGATGAGCTAGCTTCGAAGCGCCTTCGCTCAAGCAAAGCAACAACAGCAACGCGACGGCTGCCGGGAGAGAGCCATGAAATCGCCGATCTGCGACATGCTGGGCATCGAGTTCCCGCTGCTCGCCTTCAGCCATTGCCGCGACGTCGTTGCCGCCGTCAGCCGTGCCGGCGGCTTTGGCGTATTGGGTGCCACCGTGCACACGCCCGACACGCTCGAGCGCGAGCTGAAATGGATCGACGAGCATGTCGACGGCAAGCCCTACGGCATCGACGTGCTGATCCCCGAGAACATCTCGACCGCAGGCGAGAAGGACGTCACCTGGAAGAGCCTGGAGGCGCGCGTGCCGCAGGAGCACCGCGCCTACACCCGCGACCTCTTGAAGAAGTACGATATCGAGCTGACGACAAGTGATGTGGCCGACAACCAGCCGCAACCGTTCGACGCGAAGACGGCACTTCAGCTGCTCGAGGTCTCCTTCAACCATCCGATCCGATTGATCGCCAACGCGCTGGGCGTGCCGCCGAAGGCGATGATCGAGATGGGCAGGAAGCATGGCGTGCCGGTTGCCGCCCTCGTCGGCGCCAAGGAACATGCCCTGCGCCAGGTCGCCGCCGGCGTCGACATTCTCGTGGTGCAGGGCACGGAGGCCGGCGGCCATTGCGGCGAGGTCTCCACCCTGGTGCTGGTGCCGGAGGTGATCAAGGCGATCAAGAGCATCCGCGACGTGCCGGTGCTCGCGGCCGGCGGCATCATGACGGGACGGCAAATGGCCGCCTGCATGGCGATGGGCGCGGCCGGCGCCTGGACCGGTTCGGTGTGGCTGGCCACCGTGGAGGCCGAGACCACGGAGATCTTCCGCGAGAAGATGATCGCGGCGTCCTCGCGCGACGCGATCCGTTCGAAGGGGCGCACCGGCAAGCCGGCACGCCAGCTCCGCTCGGTCTGGACCGATGCCTGGGACCGCGCGCCGGAAAGCCCCGGCGCGCTGCCGATGCCGCTGCAAAGCGTCATCAGCCGCGACGCCTTCAACGCGATCGATCGCTCGGCGGCGAGCGGCAATGCCAAGGCGCGCGACCTCGTCAGCTATTTCGTCGGCCAGGGCGTCGGCCTGATCGACAGCGTGAAGTCGGCGGGCGCGGTGGTGCAGGAGTTCAAGGAAGAATTTGCCGAGGCCGTCGAGCACATGAATGCGCTGGTGGCGGAGTAATTGCCTGTGGCCGGAATAGAGTCCGTGGCTCATCCTTCGAGGCTCGCCAAGCGCCGCAAGCGTCGCTCGGCTCGCACCTCAGGATGACGCTTCATCCGTAGCCGTCACCCTGAGGTGGCCGCTTCTTCAGCGGCCCTCGAAGGGCGACGGCGTGCCGAAGACCCAGAAAGTGAACCAAGAAGAAATGACCAAGACCTCTATCCCGGAAGACCTCATCCCCGTCATCGTCGGCATCGGCGAGATCGTCGACCGACCCAGGGAGATCACCGACGGCCTCGAGCCGTTGGATCTGCTCGAACAGGCGCTACGGCGGGCCGAGCAGGACGCCGGCGCAAAACTGCTTGGCGAGGTGCAGTCGCTCGACGTCGTCAACTTCCTGAGCTGGCGCTATCGCGATCCGGAACAGCTTTTGGCGCAGCGGCTCGGCATTGCGCCGGCGCATTGCTATTACGGCCCCGTCGGCGGCGAGAGCCCGATCCGCTACATCCACGAGGCGGCAAAACGCATTGCGCGCGGCGAATGCACGGTGGCGGCTGTCTGCGGCGCGGAGGCGCAGTCGACCGCGACCAAGGCGGAGCGCGCCGGGGTCAAGCTACCCTGGACGCCGTTCGCCCACGACGTCGAGGAGCCCAAGCGTGGGGCGGCTTTCCAGAAGCCGCTGGCGGTGAAGCTCGGCGTGTTCCGTCCCGTCACGGTTTATCCATTCTATGAGTCCGCCTCCTCCGCCCATTGGGGCCAGACGCCGCGCGAAGCCATGGCAGAGTCCGGCACGCTGTGGTCGCGCTACTCCGAGGCCGCCGCCGAAAATCCCAACGCCTGGCTGAAGCGGCGCTATGCGCCGGACGAGATCACGACGCCGACGGCGGACAACCGGCTGATCGCCTGGCCCTACAACAAGCTCATGGTCGCCAACCCCAGCGTCAACATGGGCGGCGCGCTGCTGCTCACCAGCCTCGCCAAGGCGCGCGCGGCCGGCATCGCCGAGGACAAGCTGGTCTATCCGCTCGGTGGCGCCTCGGCCGAAGAGCCGCGCGATTACCTCCTGCGCGATCAGTTCCATGAAAGCCATCCGCAGAATGCGGTGCTGAAGGCGGCGATGGATCTCGCCGGCGGCGACGGCTTCGACGCGATCGAGCTCTACAGCTGCTTCCCGTGCGTGCCCAAGATGGCGCGGCGGACGCTGGGCCTCGGGGCCGACGTGCAGCCGACCGTGACCGGTGGCCTCACCTTCTTCGGTGCGCCGCTCAACACCTACATGACGCATGCGGCCTGCGCGATGGTGCGGCGTGTGCGTGATGGCGCCAAGCTCGGGCTGCTCTACGGCCAGGGCGGCTTCGTCACCAAGCACCACGCGTTGGTGGTGTCGAAGACGCCGCGTGAGGCGCTGGCGCAGGAGACCAGTGTGCAAGGCGAGGCCGACCGCAACAAGCGCGCGGTGCCCGAGTTCGCCACGGAGGTCTCAGGCAGGGGCAAGGTCGAGAGCTTTACGGTGCTCTATGGCCGCGGCGGCGATGTCGAGCACGGCGTGGTGATGCTGCGGACGGCGGACGAGCGGCGCACACTCGCGCGCATTCCGGCGAGCGACGCGGCGACGCTGGCGCATCTGCTCAACATGGATCGCACGCCGGTGGGTTCGCTCGGCGAGATCGCGATGGCCGCGGATGACGTGCCGGAGTGGCGGGTGGCGTAGCTTTCGTAGGGTGGGCAAAGGCGCTCTTGCGCCGTGCCCACCATTCTTCTTCCAATCACATGAAGACGGTGGGCACGCTTCGCTTTGCCCACCCTACGAGATCAACCTAGCCCTTCGGCGCCTGCTTCTCCGACGCCGTCGCCGGCTTGCCCTTGGCACCGCCGGCGACGCGAACCTGGTCGCCGTCGGAAATACCATCCGGCGGGGCAGTGATGACGCGGTCGTCGGGGGCGATGCCCGAGGCGAGTTCAATCTCCTTGCCGAGATCGCGTGCGATGGTCACGGTCTTGAACTGCACCTTGTCGTCGGGACCGACGGTCGCAACACGCAGACCGCTGCCGTTGAAGATCAGGGCGCTGGCGGGAATGCTCAGCGGCGCGGTGTCGCGCTGAAGGTTGAGCTTCACGCTGGCATAGCCGCCGGGCATCAACTCGCCGTTGGAATTGTCGAGCCGAAGCTGCATGCGGGTGGTTCCTGAGGCGACGTCTACGGCCTGCGAAGACGCCTCGACCGTCGCCTGGAATGTCCGGTTCGGGTATTCCGGCATGACCATGGTGGCCTTGGCGCCGATCTTGATCGCAGGCACGTAGTTCTGGGGAACGTTGACGTAAACGCGCAGCTTGGTGATGTCGGAGACCACGAACATCGCCGGGCCGGAGCCGCCGCCGGCATTGATCAACGCGCCGACGTCGGTATCGCGCGCCGTGACCACGCCATCGAACGGCACCGTGATCTTCTTGTAGCCGGCCAGCGCTTCAAGCCGCTCGACATTTGCCTGGCCTGAGTGGACGGCCGCGTTCTTGTTGGAGAGATCGGCGGTGCGCTCGTCGATCTCCTGCGCGGAGACGAAGTTGGAGGCGACCAGCGTCTTGCGCCGGTTGAGCGTTGCTTCCGAGAGCCTGGCACTGGCCTGCTGGCTGGCGAGGTCGGCGCGGGCCTGAAGCAGTTGCTGGTCGAGGTCGGGCGCCTCGATCTCGGCGATCACCTGCCCCGCCTTGACGCGCGCGCCCATGTCGACGCTCCAGCTCTTCAGATAGCCGGAGACGCGTGCGAAGATCGGCGCGCGGTAATAGGCTTCGAGCCGACCCGGCAGGTCGATGGTGCCGTTGAGGGATTTTGCGTTCGGCAGGGTCACCGCAACGCTGGGAACGGCCTGATCGTCGGTCCATTCCTTCAGCTTGGAGCCCTGCTCCTCGCGGGCACGAATGCCGGTGCCGACGACGAGGCCTGCCGCAATCAGCGCCACCACGCCGAAGATGCCCAGTTTCCGGTGCGACACCGGGGAGCGGGGTTCAGTGGGCGACATGCGGAGTCTCCAATGGGGCGGCGGCTTTGGCGCCTTGTTTCTTGTGTACCATACTGAACACCACGGGAACAAACATCAGCGTGGCGAAAGTTGCAAAGATCAGGCCGCCGATCACGGCGCGGCCAAGCGGCGCATTCTGCTCGCCGCCCTCCCCGAGCCCCAGGGCCATCGGTGCCATGCCGATGATCATAGCGAGCGCGGTCATCAGCACCGGGCGGAACCGGACGAAGCCGGCCTCGAGTGCAGCGGCGATGGGGTCACCGAGTTCCTCGTAGCGCTCACGGGCGAAGGAGATCACGAGCACGCTGTTGGCGGTGGCAACGCCCATGCACATGATCGCGCCGGTCAGCGCCGGCACCGACAGCGTCGTCTCGGTCGCGAACAGCATCCAGACGATGCCGGCAAGCGCGGCCGGCAGCGCGGTGATGATCACGAACGGGTCGGACCAGGACTGGAAGTTCACGACGATCAAGAAGTAGATCAGCACGACGGCACCGAGCAGGCCGAACAGAAGGCCGGTGAAGGCGCTGTTCATCGTCTGCACCTGGCCGAGCAGCACCACGGAGGAGCCCTTCGGCACGTCCTTGGCGGTGTCGGCGATCACCTGACGGATGTCGGCGGCGACCGCACCGAGATCGCGGCCCGAGGTCGTGGCAAAGATCTGGACGAGGTTCTGGATGTCGTATTGCGACACAACCGCACTCGAGGTCGCGCGCTTGATGTCGGCGATGCCGCCGAGGATCGGCGACTGCGAGGCGCCCGTTGCCGTGATCGGCAGCGTCTGCAGCGCGCTGAGCGAGTCGATCTGGTATTGCGGCGTCTGCATCACGATGGAGTAGGAAACGCCGTTGTCCGGATTGAGATAGTAGGTCGGCGCGACCTGCGAGGAGCCGGCGAGGTTGACGACGAGACTGTTGGTGACGTCGCGCTCGGTCAGGCCGACATATTGCGCGCGGGTACGGTCGACGTCGATGTTGAAGGTGGGGTTATTCGGCGACTGCTGGATGCGCGCATCGGCAACGCCCGGGATCTTGCGAACCCTCGCCAGCAAATTGTTGGCGTAGGCAAAGTTGGCGCCGATATTGGCACCACGGATTTGCAGGTCGATCGGCGCCGGCGCGCCGAAGTTCAGGATCTGGCTGACGATGTCGGCCGGCAGGAATGCGAAGCTGACGCCGGGGAACAGGCGCGGCAGCTGCTCGCGCAGCACGCGCACGTGCTCTTCCGTCGGCTTGTGGCCCTCTTTCAGCTTGATCTGGATGTCGCCGTCCTGCGGGCCGATCACGCCCGTGTTGTTGTAGGTCATGTTGATGCCGGAGATCGGCATGCCGATGTTGTCGGTCAGCGTCTCGATTTCGCCGGGGATCAGCTTGCGGATCGCCTTCTGGACGTCTGCGAGCTGGTTGGCCGTCTCCTCCACGCGGGTGCCGACCTGGGTACGGACATGCATCAGGATATTGCCGGCATCGACCGCCGGGAAGAAGTTGCGTCCCAGGAACGGCACCAGCGCGAAGGACGCGCCGACCACGCAGAGGAAGCCGATCACGAACACCGCGCGGTGCGCCAGCGCGAGCCCGAGGAAGTCATGGTAGCCGCCGCGAATGCGCTCGAACCGGGCCTCGAAACCGCGCTGGAACCAGACCAGCGGATTGCGCGACTTCGGCGGGCCGCCCTCGTGATGGACGTGTGCCTGCAGCAGATAGTTCGCCATGGTCGGCACCAGCGTGCGCGACAGGATGAACGACCAGATCATCGCGAACATCACGGCTTCGGCCATGGGCACGAACAGGAAGCGGGCGACGCCGGAGAGGAAGAACATCGGCACGAACACGATGCAGATACACAGCAACGAGACGAAGGCCGGTGTCACGATTTGGTTGGCGCCGTCGAGGATCGACTGCTCGACCGGCTTGCCCTGCTCCAGATGGTAGTTGATGTTCTCGATGGTCACGGTGGCGTCGTCGACGAGGATGCCGACCGCGAGCGCAAGGCCGCCGAGCGTCATGATGTTGAGCGTCTCACCGATCGCCGACAGCATGATGATGGCGCCGAGCACCGAGAGCGGGATCGAGACCGCGATGATGACCGTGGAGCGCCAGCTGCCGAGGAACAGCAGGATCATGACGCTGGTCAGCAACGCCGCGATCACGCCTTCGAACGCGACGCCTTGAATCGCGCCGCGGACGAACACCGACTGGTCGCCGATGAAGCCGATCTTCAGCGCGTCCGGCAGCTGGTCCTTGACGTCGATCACCTTCTGCTTGATGCCGGCGATGATATCGAGCGTCGAGGTCGCGCCCGCCTTCAGCACCATCATCAGCACCGAGCGGTTGCCATCGACATGGACGATGTTGGTCTGCGGCGGATTGCCGTCACGCACGGTCGCGACGTCGCGCACATAGACCATCGCGCCATTGACGGTCCTGATCGGCAGATTGCCGAGCTCGTCGATCTTCAGCGGCGAGTTGTTGAGCTGGATGTTGTATTCGAACTGGCCGATCTTCTGGGTGCCGACCGGCGTGATCAGGTTTTGGGCTGCGAGCGCGTTGGCGACGTCCTGGCCCGACAGGCCGCGCGCCTGGAGCGCGGTCGGATCGAGGTCGATCTGGATTTGGCGCTGCTTGCCGCCGAACGGATACGGGATCGCCGCGCCGGGCACGGTGACCAGCGGGGTGCGCAGGTTATTAATGCCGATATCGGCGAGGTTCTGCTCGGTCAGGCCATCGCCCGACAGCGCCACCTGGATGATCGGAACGGTCGAGGCGGAGTAGTTCAGGATCAGGGGCGGCGTTGCGCCCGGCGGCATCTGCTTCAGCAGCGTCTGCGAGATCGCGGTGACCTGCGCGTTGGCGGTGCGGATGTCGACGTTCGGCTGGAAGAAGATCTTGATGATGCCAAAGCCGTTATAGGAGTTGGCGGTAATGTGCTCGATGTCGTTGACGGTCGTCGTCAGCGCGCGCTGGAACGGCGTGGTGATGCGGCCGGACATCTGGTCCGGCGGCAGGCCGGTGTACTGCCAGACCACCCCGATCACGGGGATGCGGATGTCCGGGAAGATGTCGGTCGGCGTCCGCAGGGCCGCGAGCGGCCCGATGATCAGGAGCAGAAGCGCGAGCACGACAAACGTGTAGGGTCGGCTCAGGGCAATACGGACCAGAGCAATCATTGGTCAGGCAATTCCAAATCGGGGACAGGGAACACGCCCCACGGGTTCCTGAGGCTGATTTACCCGAACACCGCGGAAATGGCCAACGACAGCACCGCCCCGTGCGGTCACTTCCCTGCTATCGCACTGCGAAATCGCATTCCAGATATGCAGCCTGCGGCCGGAAGATTACGAAAGCGGCTCACCCCCACGTAAAAAAGCGGCGCCCGCAGGCGCCGCTTTCAGAACTGCGATCGTTTCCCGGCTTAGGCCGCGCGAACGTTGGTCAGGAACTTGCTGACCTCGGTCTTGAGGCGGCTCGAGTCGTTGGACAGCATCTGCGCTGCCGACAGCACCTGCGAGGAGGCCGTACCGGTCTCGGTCGCGCCGCGCTGCACGTCGGTGATGTTGGAGGAGACCTGCTGGGTGCCCTGCGCCGCCTGCTGCACGTTGCGGGCGATCTCCTGGGTCGCTGCGCCCTGCTCTTCCACCGCAGCCGCAATCGCCGAGGAGATTTCGGAGAGACGCTCGATGGTCGAGGAGATCTCCTTGATGGCGCCGACCGAGTCGTTGGTCGCCGCCTGGATGCCGGAGATCTGCTGGCCGATTTCGCCGGTCGCCTTGGCGGTCTGCTCGGCGAGCGCCTTCACCTCGGAGGCGACCACCGCGAAGCCGCGGCCGGCTTCACCGGCACGCGCCGCCTCGATGGTGGCATTCAGCGCCAAGAGGTTGGTCTGGCCCGCGATGGTGTTGATCAGCTCGACGACGTCGCCGATGCGGGAAGCCGCCTTGGACAGCTCGCTGACGCGCTCGGTGGTGGCACGAGCCTGGCCGACGGCGTCGCCCGCCATCCGCGCTGATTCCTGCACCTGGCGGCTGATCTCGCCGACCGACGAAGCCATCTCCTCGGTGGCCGAGGCCACCGACTGCACGTTGGTCGAGGCTTCCTCCGAGGCCGCGGCGACCGTGGTCGCCATCCGCTGGGAGCGGTCGGCAGTCGAGGTCAGCGTCGAGGCGGAGGCTTCGAGCTGGGTCGAGGCCGACGACACGGTCTGGACGATCTCGCCGATCATCGTTTCGAAATCGCGGGTGATGCCGTCGACGCGGCGGCCGCGCTCGATCTTGGCTTCGGCATCGGCGGCGGCGGCCTCATCGGCGGCTTTCTTGGCGATCAAGGCTTCCTTGAAGATCTGGAGCACATCAGCCATGGCGCCGATCTCGGTCTTCTCGCCGCGATGCGGGACTTCGGCGGAGAGGTCGCCCTTGCCGAGCGCCTGCATCGGCTGGACGATCGAGTTGATGCCGGCGGAGACGTCCTGGACCAGGTAGAAGCTGACGCCGATGCCGATGATCACGGCGGCGCCGAGGATGATCGAGACCAGCATGAAGGCATAGAAATAGCTGTCGGCGGCATCCTGGGCAGCCTGGTCGCCGCCCTTGGTGTTGAGATCGATGTCCTTCATCAGGACCTCATCCGACGCAAGGCCGATCTTGTTGACCGTCTTGGTGTTCAGCTCCTGGGCGTCATGCGGGACCTTGCCGGCCTCCTTGCGCGACAGCGCCATGACGTCTTCGGTGCCCTTCTTGTAATCGTCCCAGAGCTTGGCCCATTCGTTGTACAGCCGGCGCTCCTCGGGCGAGGTGATCATCGGCTCGTAGGCCTTGCGGGACTTCGCGAGCGCCTCGATGACGGTGCCGGCCGTCTTTTCGTTGGCGAGCTTCTCCTCGAGGGTCTCGGACAGCATGTGCTGGCGGACCACGTTGCGGTAGGTGATGACGCTGGCGCGGAGTTCGCCGAGCACCCGGACGCTGGGCAGCCAGCTCGTGGTGATGTCGGTGGTGTTGGCGTTCATCGACCGCATCTTCGTGACGGCGAGCAGGCCCATGCCGGTCATCGCGACCAGCAGGAACGCCACGACACTGATGATCTTGGCGCGAATGGAAATGGTGGCGAACATAATCGGGTCTCGTTGTGCTGGCGCGGGCGCGCGTCCGGGAGGTCCTAAGAATCAACCAAAAGGAGCGACGCCGACATCAGACAACAGAGCGACTGAGCAGATGTTAACTACGACTCCGTTCGAGTACGGAGCCTGAAAGAAATGAACAGGCAGCTAAGAACGCCCTGCGCTCAGCGCATGAGCCCAAGCGCGTCCGCGAAGAATTCCGGCCCGCCGAAATTTCCGGACTTCAGCGCGAGCAACATATCGCCTGCTTCAGCGCCGACGGCGCGCAGCACCGGGACGCCCGCAGCGATCTCCGCACCGACCAGGAAGCCGGGAATCCCGAGGCGATCGACGACGGCGCCGGAGGTCTCGCCGCCAGCCACGACCAGCCGCCTGACGCCTGATTTGACTAGGTTTTCCGCAATGTCGGCCATCGCCTGCTCGATGGCGTGACCGGCCGCATCGCGGCCGTGGCGCGCCTGCAAGGCGGCGACCTGATCCGGTGTCGCGCTCGACGCGATCAGGACCGGACCGTCGGCTAAACGCGGCCTGGCCCAGGCGATCGCGCGCTGCACTTCGTCCGCTCCCGTAAGAATACGGTCCTGATCGAGATGGAGCACCGCCATGACGCGTTCGGCATTGGCGATCTGCTGAAGCGTCGCCTGCGAGCAGCTTCCGGCGAGGCAGGCCGCCGGCCCGCCGACGGCGGCATCCGCCCCGCCGCTGCCAGCGGCCGACTTGACCTTGCTCGTCGAGACCAGAGCCCGCGCCAGTCCGAGGCCGATGCCGGAGGCGCCGACCGACAGCCGATGCTGGGCAGCGACGAGGCCGATGGTCTCGAGGTCGCGGTCGAACACGGCATCGATAATCGCGGCACCGGTGCCCTTGCCTGACAATTCGGCAAGCCGAGCCCGCACGGCCTCCGCGCCGCGGGTGACGGTCGCGAGGTCGACCAGGCCGACCTGCGTCTTGCTCTGGCGTGCCAGCACGCGCACCAGGTTGGAATCGCGCATCGGGTTGAGCGGATGGTCCTTGAGCGGGCTCTCGTTCAGCGGCACGGCGCCGACGAACAGATTGCCCTGGTAGACCGTGCGACCGGTCTCCGGGAAGGCCGGCGTCACCAGCACGACGGCCTCGCCGCTATCGGCGCGCAGCGCGTCCATCACCGGGCCGATATTGCCCGCATCGGTGGAATCGAAGGTCGAGCAGATCTTGAACAGCACATGGCGCGCCCCGCGACCACGCAGCCATTTCTCCGCCGCGCGCGAACGCGACACGGCAAGGCCTGCCTCGATCGAGCGGCTCTTCAGCGACACCACGACGGCGTCGACCTCGGGCAGCGCGAGATCGTCCGCGGGCACGCCGATGGTCTGCACGGTACGCAGGCCCGCGCGCGTCAGCGTGTTGGCGAGATCGGAGGCGCCGGTGTAGTCGTCGGCGATGCAACCCAGTGCGAGCGTCACGGCTTCACTCCCGCATAAGGCTTGAACCAGGCGAGGCCATCGGTGGTCTTGCCGCGCGGATTGTATTCGCAGCCGACGAAGCCGGTATAGCCGAGCCGGTCGAGTTCGGTGAACAGGAACGGATAGTTCAGCTCCTCGCCGTCGGGCTCGTTGCGCGAGGGGACGCTGGCGATCTGGATGTGGCCGATGATCGGCATCATCTCGCGCAGGCGCATCGTGACGTCGCCGTGGATGATCTGGCAGTGATAGATGTCGAACTGGAGCTTCAGGTTCGCCAGTCTCAGCTCCTGGATCAGGTCGCGCGCGAAGCCGAAATCGTTGAGGAAGTAGCCGGGCACGTTGCGCGCATTGATCGGCTCGAGCACGATATCAATGCCGTGCGGAGCGAAGAACTCCGCAGCCCACGCCACCGATTTGTAGAACGCCTCGATCGCGACGCGCTCGCCGCGGTTGGCAATGCCGGCCATCAAGTGCAGCCGCTTGACGCCGGTCGCCTTGGCGTAAGGCAACGCGGTCTCCAGGCTCGCCTTGAGATCGGAGAAGCGCTGGGGAAGAGCAGCAAAGCCCTTCTCGCCGGCGTTCCAGTCGCCCGGCGGCAGGTTGAACAGCGCCTGCGTCAAACCGTTGCGCTTGAGCCGCTCGCCAACCACTTCGGCCGGATGCTCGTAGGGAAAGAGGAATTCGACCGCGGTGAAGCCCGCTTGCGCGGCGGCGTCGAAACGGTCGAGGAACGGCACCTCGGTGAACATCATCGTGAGATTGGCGGCGAAACGGGGCATTGGAAGATCCTCTTGCTTACTTGTCGCCGGGCAGCTTCACGCCGGTGACCTGCGCATACATGCGCGCGACCGAGGCGTCGTCGTCGCGGCCCATGCCGGCGGCTGACGTCATCAGGAACATCTGGAGAGCGGCGGCCGAGACCGGCACCGGGAAGCGGGCGCTGCGCGCCATGTCCTGGATGATGCCGAGGTCCTTGACGAAGATCTCGACCGCGCTGCGCGGCGTATAATCGCCGTCGAGCACGTGCGGCATCCGGTTCTCGAACATCCAGGAATTGCCCGCGGAGGCCGTGATCACCTCATAGACCTTGCGGATGTCGAGGCCCTGCTTGGCGGCGAACGCCATCGCTTCGCTGGCGGCGGCGATATGCACACCGGCGAGCAACTGGTTGATCATCTTGAAGGCGGCGCCCTGCCCCGCGGCATCGCCGAGCTCGTAGAGTTTTGCCGCCATGGCATCGAGCGCCGGCCGTGCCTTTGCAAAGGCAGCGGGACTGCCGGAGGCAAGGATCGTCAGCTCGCCTTGGGCCGCGCGCTGCGCGCCGCCGGAGATCGGCGCATCCAGATAGTGACGGCCGGTCGCCTCCAACTGCTTTGCGAGGCGACGGGCCACATCCGGGTCCATGGTGGCGGAGGACAGGAAGACGCTGTCCTTCGGCAGGGTCTCGGCGGCGCCATCCTTGCCGAACAGGATGGTCTCGGTCTGCGCGGCATTGACGACGACGCTGACGACGATGTCGGCGCCCTTGGCCGCTTCCGCCGGCGTGCTGGCGCCTGTGCCGCCGTCCTTCACGAAACGCGCCACCGCGTCAGCCGAGACATCGCAGCCGGTCACAACATGACCGGCGCGCTTCAGCGAGGTCGCCATGCCGAACCCCATCGAGCCGAGCCCGATGACCGCGATACGCTGATTTTGTGACGTGGAGGCGGACATGCAACTGACCCTTGCGAACGTTTCCTGGACGGCCGCCCTTTGCGGCGGCTCACTGATCCGAATAACACGGCTTGGCCGCGCTGCCAAAGCGTGAGACAAGCGGGCATGACGGCTATGAGCAACGAGACCCGGCTGCGTGAGGATATCTGCCGCTTCGGACGGTCCTTGTTCGAGCGCGGCCTGACACCGGGCTCTTCCGGCAATATCAGCGTCAAGATGCACGATGGGGGTTGGCTCGTCACCCCCACCAACGCCTCGCTCGGTTTCCTCGACCCGGCGCGACTGTCGCGGCTGGACGCACGGGGGCGCCTCCTCTCGGGCGATGCGCCGACCAAGGAAGTTCCGCTGCACAACGCGCTCTACGATACGCGCGAAAGCGCGCGGGCGATCGTGCATCTGCACTCCACCCATTCGGTCGCGCTCTCGATGCTGCCCGAGATCGACCCGCGCGCCGCGCTGCCGCCGATGACGGCTTATTATCTGATGAAATGCGGCGCCACTGCGCTTGTGCCCTATTACCGCCCCGGCGATCCCGCGGTTGCGGATGCGATCAAGGGATTGGCGGGCAAATATTCATCCGTGCTGCTCGCCAATCACGGCCCTGTCGTCGCCGGCGACACGCTGGAGGCCGCGGTGTTCGCGACGGAGGAGCTGGAGGAGACGGCGAAGCTGTACCTGCTGCTGCGCGGGATGAACCCGCGGTATCTGTCGCCGGAGCAGGTGAAGGATCTGGTGAAGGTGTTCGGGGTGACGCTGCCGGAGCACGGGCACGAGCATTAGCGCCACCGTCTCGTGACGAGCGCGATGGCGCGGCCTCACTCACCGCTGTCATTCCCCGCGAAGGCGGGGAATCCAGTACGCCGCGGCTTCTCCGTAGCCAACTAATGTCTCTGGAATACTGGATCGCCCGCCTTCGCGGGCGATGACACCGATCGTGTAGAACCCGCGTGCACAGCAGCTTGTGACTACAGCCCCAGATACGCCTTGCGTACATCGGGATTGCCCCTGATCTCGGCTGCCGGGCCCTGCATCAGCACACGGCCGGTTTGCAGGATGTAGGCGCGGTCGGCAATTTCGAGGCACTCGGCCATGCGCTGCTCGACGATCAGCACGGTCATGCCGGCGTCGCGGATGCGCAGTACCGCCTGGAAGATTTCGTCGACCAGCTTCGGCATGATGCCTTGCGAGGGCTCGTCCAGCATCAACAGCCGCGGGCGCGTCATCAGCGCGCGGCCGATGGCGAGCATCTGCTGCTCGCCGCCGGACAGCGTCTCGGCGCGCTGCTCCAAACGTTCCTGGAGACG
The DNA here is from genome assembly GCF_040547935.1 of Bradyrhizobium sp. LA6.8. Taxonomy (NCBI): domain Bacteria; kingdom Pseudomonadati; phylum Pseudomonadota; class Alphaproteobacteria; order Hyphomicrobiales; family Nitrobacteraceae; genus Bradyrhizobium; species Bradyrhizobium sp. LA6.8. Next base: position 565,130 of record NZ_JBEPQQ010000005.1, on the reverse strand, counting down.
CGGGAACAGCGTGAAGACGAGGTCGAGCGGCCCTTCACGATCCGCCTCACCGCGATAGAGATAACTGCCGAGGCGCAGATTGTCGCGCACCGACAGGCGCGGGAAAAGGCGGCGGTTCTCCGGCACATAGGCGATGCCGGTGGCGGTGATGTGATGCTGCGCCATGCCGTCGAGACGCTTGCCGTCGAACGTCACCGTGCCCGAACGCGGACGCTCGGCGCCGGCGATGGATTTGAGCAGCGTCGACTTGCCCGCGCCGTTGGCGCCAGCGACGCAGACGATCTCGCCCTTCTGGACCTCGATCGAGACCGCCGAGATCGCGACCAGACCCTGATAGGCGGTCGTGACTTCATGCACCGACAGCATGACGATCTCCCAGATATGCGCTGATCACCTTGGGATCGCGGACGACGTCGGAAGGCTTACCCTCGACCAGCACCTTGCCGAGGTCGAGCACGATGGCGCGGTCGACCAGCGGCATCACGATCTCCATGACATGCTCGACCATCAAAACGGTGATGCCGGCATCGCGCACCTTGCGCACCAGCGCGACGCCGGTCTGCGCCTCGGTCGGCGTCAGGCCGGTGAGAACTTCGTCCAGCAGCAGCAGCTTTGGTTCGGTCGCCAGCGCACGGGCGACTTCGAGGCGGCGTTTCTCGGCCGGCACGAGGTCGCTCGCGAGCACGTCGGCGCGCGCGGCAAGGCCGGTGAATTCGAGCACCTCATGCGCCTTGCGGCGTGCCTCGCGCATCACGGTGTTGCGGACGAGAGCACCGACGATGACGTTGTCGATAACAGTCATGGTCTCAAAGCTCTTGACCACCTGGAAGGTGCGCCCGACGCCACGCTGGCAGCGCTCGGCCGCCGGCATGTTGGTGACATCCTCGCCGTCGAACCAGATCGACCCTTGCGTCGGCGGCAGGACGCCGGCGATGAGATTGAACAGCGTCGACTTGCCGGCACCGTTCGGCCCGATCAGACCGACGATCTCGCCGCGGCCGACCGAGATCGAGACATCGCTGTTGGCGACGAGGCCGCCGAACCGCTGCCAGACGCCGCGGGTTTCAAGGAGCGCAGTCATCGCGTGGCTCCTCTTGCTTTCGAACGGGAGAACAGGCTCACCAAGCCGCGCGGCAGGGCCAGCGAGATCGCGACGATCAGGGCGCCGTAGACGATGAGGTCAACGCCACGGCCTGAGCCGCCGATATAAGAGCGCGTCAGCTCCGTCATCGGGATCAGGATGGCAGCCCCAAGCACAGGCCCCCAGAGGGTGCCGATGCCGCCGAGCACGGCCGGCAGCGCCATCAGCAGCGAGAACTGGAAGCCCATCACGCTTTCAGGGTCGATATAGGCGAGAAACTGCGCATAGAAGGCACCGCCGATGGCGACGAGGAAGGCGGAGACCGCGGCCGCGCCCATCTTGGAGTTGAACACGACGACGCCGAGGCTCTCGGCCGCTTCCGGATTGTCCTTCACCGCGCGCCACCAGAAGCCCCATTTGGAGTCCTCCAGCCACCAGGTGACGAACCAGGCGAGGCTGCACAGCACCAGCGCGAAATAGAAGTACGGCAGCTTGCTGCGCATGAACTGGAATTTCAGCCAGCTGTCGCCGCGCACGGGAACGGTGATTCCCATCGCAGCCCCCGCCCATTCCCAGTTCTGGAACAAGAGCAGTCCGATCTCGGCGATGACGATGGTCGCGATCACGAAGTAATGGCCGCGCAGGCGGAAGAAGGGATAGCCGAGCCCCATCGCGATGATCGCCGCAATCACGCCGCCGGCGAGCATGCCGAACCAGGGCAGCACGCCGAACTTGGTGAACAGCAGCTCGGTGGTGTAGGCGCCGATGCCGAAATAGAGCGCGTGCCCCAGCGAGATCTGCCCGCAATAGCCGGACAGGATGTTCCAGCTCTGCGACAGCGCCGCATACATCAGGGTCAGGATCAGGATGTTCTGGACGTAAACATCCTTGATCAACAGCGGAGCCAGCGCTGCGAGCCCGGCCAGCACTGCGGCGATGATGAGGTCGCGGCGGCGCCGCGCTGCAAAAGCCTTGTCCATCACATCGACCCGAACAGGCCGCGCGGCCGGATGAAGACGACGAGGAGATAGACGGCATAGATGCCGACGGACTTCAGCGATGGCGGCAACACCAGCGCGGTCACAGCTTCGACCAGGCCGACAATGATGCCGCCGGCGAAGGCGCCGAACACGCTGCCGAAGCCGCCGAGCGCCACGGTCACGTAGGCGATCAGCGCGAACGACGCGCCGACATCGGGATAGATGTAGAAGAACACCGCCATGATCGCACCGGCGAGACCGACCAGCGCGGCGCCGAGGCCCCAGCCGAACGCGAACACGCGGTTCTTGTCGATGCCAACGAGCGCGACGGCGCCGGGATCCTCGCGGGTGGCTTCCAGCGCGCGGCCGAAGTCGGTGCGGTGGATGAAGAGGTAGAGCCCGGCGAAGGCCGCGATCGAGACCAGCGCACCGATGAGCTGCGGCTCGGGCAGGAAGACGCCGGCGACCGAGATGGTTTTACCGCCGAGCCAGGACTGTGGAATGCTGCGATAGTCCGGCGTGAAGAAGTACTGCGCGAGGCCGCGCATCACGATCGCAAGGCCGAAAGTCGTGAAGATCTGCACCATGCCGGCATTGGCCTTGGCCCGCATGGCGAAGCGTACAAGGAGTAGATAGACCACCGCTCCGAACACGAACATCGCCGCGGCGACCAATGGGGCCGACAGCAGGGGATCGATCGCGAAGAACGCGAACAGAAAGAAGGACAGGTACATCGCGAGCATCAGGAATTCGCCATGGGCGAAGTTCGTGACGTCCATCAGGCCGAAAATCAGCGCGAGGCCGACCGCGATCAGTCCGTAGAGCAGGCCCATCAGAAGGCCGCTCGCGAGACTCTGGATAATGGCTTGAGCTGTCAAAAGTCGTCCCCCGAAATAGATCCTCATCCTGAGGAGCGCGCACCAGCGCGCGTCTCGAAGGATGGCCCAGCCCTCGCCCTTCGAGACGCGGGCTACGCCCGCTCCTCAGGATGAGGGCGGGAGCTACGTCCGAGCTCCCGCTTCCCAATCTTACTTCATCGGCCAGATCGCTTCCGCGATCGCGGCCTGCGGCGGGAAGATGGTGACGAACTTGCCGCCGACATATTGCAGCAGCACCGGGTCGGCGTCGTTGTTCTGGCCGGCCTCGTCGAACTTGACGCGCTTCCAGGGCATGATGGTCTGCTCACCCGGGATGTCGGTCGCAGCCAGTGCATCGCGGATCTTCTCGCCGTCGGCCGATTTGGCGCGGTTGATGGCGTCGGCCAGGATGATCAGGCCCATGAACTGGCGCGAGGTCAGGTCGTTGAAGTCCTTGCCCGAGCGCGCCTTGAACATCTCGTTGATCTTGCCGACCATGGGACGCTTCTGCGCGAGATCGAGCGAGAAGGTGCCGCGCGAGATCACGCCTTCGAGCTTGTCGCCGACGGCATCATAGAGCGCCTTCTCCGAGAAGCCGGCGTCCTGCGCCACGATCGCGTTCGGCTTGTAGCCCAGCTCGGCCATGGTCTTGACCAGCAGGATGCCGTCCGTGGTGTAGCTCGACGGCATCAGCACGTCGGCATTGGCGCTCTTGAGCTGCTGCACCTCGGCCGAGAGTGAGGGCGAGTTGGCGCGATACTTGATGTCGGTGACGATCTTGTAGCCGCGCTCGCCGGCGATCTTGGCCTGGGCGTTGCCGGAATCGGTACCGAAGATGGTATCCTCGTGGAACAGCGACAGCGTCTCGATCTTGGTGCCCTTCTTCTTCAAGGCATCGAAGAAGTCGAACATCGCAGCCGAGTACATCTCGTCATGCGGGGCGGCGCGGAAGTAATATTTGAGGCCGCGGCGATGCAGGCTCGGCGAGGAGTTGTCGGCGGAGACGAACGGGATCTGGTAGCGTTCGCAGATCTGGCTGACGGTGACGGCGACCGCGCTTTGATAAGTGCCGATGATCGCGGAGACCTTCTCCTGCGTGATCAGGCGCTCGGCCTCGGCGCGGCCCTTTTGCGGATCGGCCTGGTGGTCGGCGAACACGAGGCGGACTTTTGCGCCGCCGAGGCCCGGCAGACCCTCGCCCTTGGCCAGCGGCAGTTCGAAATCGGTGTCCTTGTTGATGACCTCGAGCGCGGTCTCATAGGCCTTCTGCGCGTCGACGCCCTGCTGTGCGCTGCCGCCGGAGAACGGATAGATCACGCCGATCACGACCTCGGAGGTCTGGGCGCGTGCAGCGAGCGGCACCAGCGCGGCAGTGGCTGTGGCGCCAAGCAGCACGTCGCGGCGAGAGATCGTCATGGCAAAGTCCCCTGTTACTAAATTTCGACTGATCGAATGGAGCGATTGATGGATGCGGTAAAGCCCGAAGAAGCAGCAAACGCTGCCTACTAAATCACGGCCATGTTCCGGTTCTTCAGATCCGTCACCAGCATCAGGCCGGGCGAATGCGTGATCGCGAACGGCAGCCTGGCGGCGTTGATCACCGATTGCGGCGTCACGCCGCAGGCCCAGAACACCGGGATCTCGTCGTCGGCGACGGGCACGGGATCGCCGTAGTCCGGCTTGGCGAGATCCTTGATGCCGATCAAATGCGGATGCCCGAGATGCACGGGTGCACCGTGCACGGCGGGATAACGCGAGGTGATCTGCACCGCGCGGATCGCATCGGCCGGCTTGAACGGACGCATCGACACCACCATGGGACCGGCGAACGGACCGGCCTCGCCGCAAGCGATGTTGGTGCGGTACATCGGCACGCGCACGTTCTGCTCGATGTGGCGGATCGGCATGCCCTCGTCGAGCAACGCCTCTTCGAACGAGAACGAGCAGCCGAGCACGAAGGTCACGAGATCGTCGCGCCAATGCTTGGTCACGTCGGTCGGCTCGTCGACCACCTCGCCGTCGCGCCAGATGCGATAGCGCGGCACGTCGGTGCGGATGTCGAGATCGGCGCCGAGTGCGGGGATGTGCGGGCTGCCGACGTCGGACATGCCGATGATCGGGCACGGTTTCGGATTGAGCTGGCAGAAGCGGTGAAAGGCGCTGGCGTATTCGGCCGGCAGGATCGCCAGATTGCCCTGGACGAAGCCGGGGGCGACGCCGGCAGTAGATCCGACCTGGCCGCCGCGATAGGCGAGCCGCGCCTGGCGGCTCGGGAGCGTGTCGGGCGTTTCAGTTTGCTGCGCTGCCACCAAAACAGTCATTTGATCGACCTGCCTATAAACTCGACAAAGACAGCCAACACCAAGCATGCTATAAAGTCTAATCTTCCTTTCTAATCGATCTTGATAAATTAGATTTATCGATCGGGAAAATCCTTCTCATGCTGGACTTCAGGTCGATCGAAACCTTCCTCTGGGTTGTGAAGCTCGGCAGCTTTCGCGGCGCCGCAGCACGGCTCAATACGACCCAGCCGGCGATCTCCCAGCGCATCGCCCAGCTCGAGCGCGAGATGGGCGTGAAGCTCCTCAACCGCGATCATCGCGTTGCTTCGCCGACGCCGAGCGGCCGGCAGATGATGGTCTATGCTGAGAAGCTGATCGGCCTGAGGGCGGCGATGATCGCCGAGATCGGCGACCGCTCGGCGATGCGCGGCGTGATGCGCCTCGGCGTCGCCGAGACCATCGTGCACACCTGGCTGCCGCGGCTCGTCAAGAGCATGAACGAAGTCTATCCGAACCTGTCGCTGGAGATCGAGGTCGACATCACGCCGAACCTCACTGCGCGCCTGCTCGCGCAGGAGATCGAGCTTGCCTTCGTGGTGGGGCCGCTGTCGGCCTCGGGCGTCCACAATCGCGTGCTCGCGGATTATCCGATCGGCTTTCTCGCAAGCCCCTCGCTCGGGCTCGGCGACGGCCCGGTGACGCGCGCCGACCTCGCGCGGTTTCCGATCATCACCTTCCCGCGCAAGACCAGGCCCTACGAGGTCGTGCGCGAAGTCTTCGACCGGCCGGAGCTGCCGCCGATCCGGCTGCATGCGTCCGCATCGCTGGCAACGGTCATCCATATGGCGGTCGAAGGGCTCGGCATCGCCGTGATCCCCGACGCCATCGTCGAGAACGAGCTCGCCGACGGGCGGTTGCAACTGCTCGAAACCGATCTCGCCATAGCGCCGCTGACATTCACGGCGAGCTGGCTCGCCTCGCCCGACGTCGTCGCGGTGGAGCGCGTCGCCGAGCTCGCACGGCAGATTGCGCAGAGCAGCCTCGCGGTTGACGAGTCCGCGCCGGCGCGTCATTGAAAAAGCGCCGGACAACCGAGAGACCGACCGCATGAGCCGAGCCGCCACCAATCTGCAAATCGATTCCGCCCGCCTCTGGGGCTCCATCCACGAGACCGCCCAGTTCGGCGGAACGGCCAAGGGCGGTGTGCGGCGGCTGACGCTAAGCAGCGAAGACAAGCAGGTGCGCGACTGGTTCCGCAAGGCTTGCGAGGACGCCGGCCTCGAGGTGCACACCGATGCGCTCGGCTCACAGTTCGGCCTGCGCAAGGGCCGTGACATGTCGAAGCTGCCCGTCGGCATCGGCTCGCATCTCGACACCCAGCCGACCGGTGGCAAGTATGACGGCATTCTGGGGACGCTCGGCGCGCTGGAAGTGATCCGCACGCTGAACGACGCAGGCATCGAAACCGAAGCGCCGATCTGCGTCGTCAACTGGACCAACGAGGAAGGCTCGCGCTTCGCACCGGCGATGATGGCCTCCGCCGCTTACGTCGGCGATTTCACCACCGATGACATCCTGTCGCGTAAGGATATCGACGGCACGACCGTCAGCCAGGCGCTCGACAGCATCGGCTATCGCGGCGACAAGCCGGTCGGCTTCCAGAAGCTCGGCTGCTTCGTCGAGCTGCACATCGAGCAGGGTCCGATCCTCGAGGCCGAAGGCAAGACCATCGGCGTGGTCGATTCCGGCCAGGGCGTGCTCTGGTACGACGGCAAGATTTCCGGCTTCGAGAGCCATGCCGGATCGACGCCGATGCCGCTGCGGCGCGATGCGCTCGCGACGCTCTCCGAAATCGTGCTGGCGATGGAGGCCATTGCCAAGAAGCATGGGCCCAAGGCGGTCGGCACCATCGGCGAGGCCGTGATCGCAAATCCCTCGCGCAACGTCATTCCCGGCGAGATCGCCTTCACCATGGATTGCCGCAGCGCGGATGGCGCCATCATGGACGCGCTTGATCGCGATTTGCGCGCCGCCATTGCCGAGATCGCCACGCGCCGCAAGGTCGAGGTCAAGATCGACCTGGTCTGGCGCAAGCCGCCGACGCATTTCGATCCCAAGCTGATCGCGGCGGTCGAGAACGCGGCGAAGACGCTCGGCTATTCCTCCCGTCGCATCACCTCCGGCGCCGGCCACGATGCCTGCAACCTAAACACCGTCATGCCGGCGGCGATGGTGTTCGTGCCCTGCAAGGACGGCATCAGCCACAACGAGCTGGAAGACGCCACGCAGCCCGACTGCGCCGCGGGCACCAACGTGCTGATGCATACCGTGCTGGCGATCGCCGGCGTCGCGTCCTGATCGGAGAGAGCCATGCGCGGAGTTTTCGTCGACGCCAACGAAGCCCTCGCCGTGATCATGGAGCGGCTGGAGAAGCCCGGCGACCCCAAGGTGCGGATCCACAGGGATCCCGACATCAAGCCCGAGCAATATCCTGAAGTTCTCGATGGCGCCGAGATCGCCATCGTCGACCACACAGCGCTGCCGACCGAGGTCGCGAAGAAATGCGCGGGGCTGAAGCACGTCGTGTTCCTCGGCACCGGCGCGCGCAGCTACATGAATCCGGAAGAGCTCGCCGAGCTCGGCATCTCCGTGCACCTGATCAAGGGCTATGGCGACACCGCCGTCGCCGAATCCGCGATCGCGCTGATGTGGGCCTCCGCCCGCGTCATCGCGATGATGGACCGCGAGATGCGCGTCGGCAATTGGCTGCGCGAGGACGGCATGCAGCTCACCGGCAAGACGCTCGGCCTGATCGGCTTCGGCGGCATCGCCGCGGAAGTCGCACGCATTGCGGTCGGCTCAGGCATGAAGGTGATCGCCTGGAACCGGTCGCCAAAGAGCCATCCGGGCGTCGAGTTCACCGATCTCGACACGCTGTTGGCGAGAAGCGACGTCGTGTCGCTGCATCTGCTGCTCAACGACGAGACGCGCGGCATGATCACGCGCGACAAGATTTCTGCGATGAAGCCCGGTGTCATCCTGATCAACACCGCGCGTGCCGCGGTCGTCGACGAGCAGGCGATGATCGACGCGCTGAAGTCCGGCCACATCCGCCATGCCGGCCTCGACGTCTTCAACATCGAGCCCCTGCCCGGCGATCATCCGCTGACAAAACTGCCGAACGTGACGCTGTCGGCGCATTCGGCCTTCCGCACGCCGGAAGCGAGCGAGAACCTGATTGAAGCGGCATGGGTCCATTGCCGCCGGATCGTGAAGGGATAAAAGCAACAACAATGGCCGACTATCGCACCATCAAGGCAGAGCCGCTCACCAACGTCGTCCGTGCCATCGTCAAGGCGGGCGGGTCTACGGACCGCGAAGCCGAGCTCGTGGCCACCAACCTCGTCGAGGCCAATCTTAGAGGACATGACTCGCACGGCGTCGGCATGATCCCGCGCTACGTCCAGAGCGTCACCACGGGCGGCCTCGCCGTGAACCAGCACGTCAAGATCGTGCTCGACACCGGTCCGCTTCTCACGCTCGACGGCCTCACCGGCTATGGCCAGGTGATTGGCCATGAAGCGATGGAGCTGGCGGCAGAGCGCGCCAAGCGCAACGGCGTGTGTCTCGTCGGCCTCTCCAACTCGCACCACATCGGCCGCATCGGCCATTGGGCCGAGCAGTGCATCGACCACGGGCTGGTCTCGATCCACTTCGTCAACGTGATCTCGCGCCCGATCGTGGCGCCGTGGGGCGGCAGCGATGCGCGCCACGGCACCAACCCGTTCTGCGTCGGCATCCCGCGCAGGGGCAAGGACCCGATCGTGCTCGACTTCGCCACCAGCAGGATCGCGCAGGGCAAGACCCGCGTCGCCCACAACAAGGGCGTCGAACTCGAGCCCGGCACCATTATCGACAACGAAGGCAAGCCGACCACCAACCCGCGCTACACCGTGATCCCGCCGCACGGCGCCATCCTGCCGTTCGGCGAGCATAAGGGCTCCGGCCTCGCACTGGTGTGCGAAATCCTCGGCGGCGCACTGTCCGGCGGGCAGGTGGTCAAGGGCCCGTCCGACGGCAAGTACAACGTCCTCAACGGCATGCTCTCGATCGTCATCGACCCGAACAAGCTCGGCACCGGCGACAACCTTGCGAGCGAGGTCGAGAGTTTTGTTGCCTGGCACACCGGCTCGCCGCCCGCTCCCGGCGTCGACAAGGTGAAGATCGCTGGCGATCCCGAGCGCGAGACCAAGAAGAAGCGTCTGGCCGAAGGCATTCCGGTCGACCCGACCACGTGGCAGGAAATCCTGGAGGCCGGGACGAAGTTCGGACTGGATCAGGCGGCGATCGAGAAGATCGCGGGGTAGTCGGGAACGAAGCGCATCGCTGAGAATAGCCCGGCGAAGTGCACTATCGCGCAACGAGGTCTGGACTAAAGCGAAGCATCACCGCACTCGTGGAGCGGATTTGAACCGGCCCGCGTCGTCTCACGACAACGCGGATATCCCGGTCCACATCCGCCCCCGAGGTTCACATGTTCTCCCGTCTTGCAAAGCTCATGTCCGGCTCGAGCGAGCCGTTACCCGAAACCGACGTCTACCGGCATCGGCTCGCGATCTATGAAAGCGAGCTTGGCGAGCCCGAGCACAGCTTCACCGACAGCGCGGAGCGCCGCATCGACATCCACGCCTTTGGCCGCGATTTCGTGCCGGTGTGCGAAGAGGGATCTGACGAAGGTTATGTGCTTCTGACCAACGGCATGAGCGAACAGCGAATGCCGGGGGTGCATGGCGACGCAAAGCCACGTGCCGAGCTGATGTGGTATGTCCGGGAGCCGACAGAGGAGGTTTGCGCCAATCTGCGCTGGCTCGCCAATCTGCCGTTCATCGACACGACCTGGTTCGGTTTTGGTCATCGCGTTGCGCTGCCGTGTCCGCCGGTTGCAGGAACGGACTTCCAGACGTTCCTGTTTCTCACACCGATCATCGGCCCCGATAAGCAGATCGCCGAGGCGCTGGAGATCGCGAGCGATCCCGTGGAGATCCTGACCGTGAACCTGATCTCGCATCAGGAGCTCGGGCTGATCAAGTCCAGGGGACTCGATCCGTTTCTCGATCTACTCGACGAGAATGACTATCCGCCGATCTTCGATCCGGCGCGGAAGTCTTACGTATAAAGCGCGCCCAAAACACCGCTGCCCCTTCCCTTCTCCCCTTGTCTTGTGGGAGAAGGTGGCGCGAAGCGCCGGATGAGGGGTTCTATCCGCGAAGAAAAAATTCTCGGACGAGAGGCCCGTCTCTGCGGAGACAGACCCCTCACCCGTCTCGCCGCTACGCGGCGAGCCACCCTCTCCCACAAGGGGAGAGGGGAAGATCTGCCGCCTTAATCCACCATATCCGCAACCGCCTTGCCGCAGGCGGTCGTGTCGGCGTTGCCGCCGAGGTCCTTGGTGCGCAGCGTGCGTTCGGCGAGCGTGCGCTCGATCGCATCGACGATCGACTTGCCGGCTTCCTTCTCGCCGAGGTGCTCGAGCATCATCGCGCCGGACCAGATCGCGCCGATCGGGTTGGCGATGCCCTGCCCCGCAATGTCGGGCGCCGAGCCGTGCACCGGCTCGAACACCGAGGGGAAATCGCCCTCGGGATTGATGTTGCCTGATGGCGCGATGCCGATGGTGCCGGTGCAGGCCGGGCCGAGATCGGAGAGGATGTCGCCGAACAGATTCGAGCCGACCACGACGTCGAACCAGTCCGGATGCAGCACGAAGTTCGCGGTCAGAATGTCGATGTGGTACTTGTCCCACTTCACGCCCGGGAATTTCTTGGCCATCGCCTCCACGCGCTCGTCCCAATAGGGCATGGTGATGGAGATGCCATTGGATTTCGTCGCCGAGGTCAGGTGCTTCTTCGGCCGCGACTGCGCGAGCTCGAAAGCGAATTTCAGGATGCGGTCGACGCCGATGCGGGTCATCACCGTCTGCTGCGTGACGAACTCGCGGTCGGTGTCCGGGAACATGCGGCCGCCGACGGAGGAATATTCACCTTCGGTGTTCTCGCGCACCACCCAGAAATCGATGTCGCCGGGCTTGCGGTTCGCCAGCGGCGACGGCACGCCGGGCATCAGCCGCACCGGGCGCAAATTCACATACTGGTCGAACTCGCGGCGAAACTTGATCAGCGACCCCCACAGCGAGACGTGATCCGGAATCTTGGCCGGCCAGCCGACGGCGCCGAAATAGATCGCGTCATGCTTGCCGATCTTTTCCTTCCAGTCGTCGGGCATCATCTGGCCGTGCTTCTCGTAATAGTCCCAGGACGAGAAGTCGAAATGGTCGAAATGCAGGGACACCCCGTGCTTCTTCGCCGCCGCCTCCAGAACGCGCAGGCCCTCTGGCATCACTTCCTTGCCGATGCCGTCGCCGGGAATGACTGCAATCCGGTATTGTTTCTTGCTCATCGAGAACGTCCTTGGTTGGTCCGGCAGCCGCCGCCTTTTTGACCGCACTGCAATGGACCAAACTCGGCAGCAGTGCAACGCTGCACTGCAATGTTGACCATGGCGCGGCCGAGCGCCTACTGATTTTATCCTGATATTCCCACCGAGTGAGTACCCTTCATGGATCTGCATCTGCGTGGCAAGCGCGTCCTGATCACGGGCGCGTCCAAAGGCATTGGCGCAGCCGCCGCCGAGGCGTTTGCCGAGGAAGGCGCAAACCTCCTGCTCGCCGCCCGCAGCGGCGACCAGCTCAAGGCGCTGGCGGACCGCCTGCGCTCCGCGCACCAGATCGATGCCGCAACGAGCATCGTGGACCTGCGCAAGGCCGAGGATTTGGCGCGGCTCGCGACGGAAGCCGCCGATATCGACGTGCTCGTCAACAATGCCGGCGACATCCCCGGTGGCTCGATCGACAAGATCGACGAGGCGACCTGGCGGCACGCCTGGGAATTGAAAGTGTTCGGCTACATCAACCTGACGCGGCAGATCTACGCGCAGATGAAGGCGAAGGGCGGCGGCGTCATCGTCAATGACATCGGCGCGGCCGGCGAAAAATTCGACGCCAATTACATCTGCGGCAGCGCCGGTAACGCCGCATTGATGGCCTTCACCCGCGCGCTCGGCGGCAAGAGCCTCGCTGACAACATCCGCGTGGTCGGCATCAATCCCGGCCCGGTCGGCACTGATCGCCACGTCACCCTGCTCAAGACGCGGGCAAAGCACCAGTTCGGCGATGAGAGCCGTTACAAGGAATTCCAGAAGAGCCTGCCACTCGGGCGCCCCGCGCATGCGCGCGAGATCGGCGATCTCATGGCGTTCCTGGCGTCTGATCGCGCCGGATATACGTCGGGGGTCATCTATACCGTGGATGGCGGCATCAGCGCGGGCTGGGGTTAACTCTATCCGCGTCATTGCGAGCGCAGCGAAGCAATCCAGACTGCCATCTCAGGCACATTTCTGGATTACTTCGCTGCGCTCGCAACGACGATTGAATAAGCACAGGAGTAAAGTAATTGTCTCAAGACCTGATCCGCGATACGGCCTGCGCCGTCGTCGACAAGCTGCGCTCCGGCGACGTCTCGCCGCTCGAGCTTCTGGATGTGCTGGAGAAGCGCATCGGTGAGGTCGACGGCAAGGTCAACGCGCTGCCGACGCTATGCTTCGATCGCGCGCGGGACAACGCCAAGGCGCTGATGCAGAAGCCGGCCGGAGCCCGCGGGCTGCTCGCGGGCCTGCCGGTACCGATCAAGGACCTGACCGATGTCGCGGGCGTGCTGAACACACAGGGTTCGCCGATCTTCAGGGACAATGTGCCTAAGCAGTCCGATCTCATGGTCGAGAACCTCGAAGGCAATGGCGCGGTCGTCTACGCCAAGTCGAACACACCGGAATTCGGCGCCGGCGCCAACACCTTCAACGAAGTGTTCGGCGCGACGCTCAATCCCTGGGATACGACGAAGTCTGCGGCCGGCTCCTCCGGCGGCGCTGCGGTGGCACTTGCCACCGGCATGGCCTGGCTCGCCCAGGGCTCCGACATGGGCGGCAGCTTGCGCAGCCCCGCGGCGTTCTGCGGCGTGGTCGGCATGCGGCCCAGCATCGGCCGCGTCGCACACACGCCCAAATCGGCGATCGACCGCAATCTCGGCGTGGTGGGGCCGATGGCGCGCAACGTCGAGGATCTTGCGCTGCTGTTAGATGCCATGAGCGGCGACTATGCGGACGACCCGCTCTCGCTGCCCGCACCTGCGACCTCGTTCCTGTCGGCGGCGCAGTCGGGCAAGAAGCCGAAGCGCATCGCCTATTCGCCCGATCTCGGCATCACGCCGGTCGATCCCGAGGTCAAGGCGATCACACGCAAGGCCGCTGAACGCTTTGCGGAGGCTGGCGCGATCGTGGAGGAAGCGCATCCGGACTGGCGCGAGGCGCATGAAAGCTTCCACGTCCTGCGCGCCTTCGATTTCGCGATCACCAAGGCCAATCTGCTGCGGACCAAGCGCGATCTCCTGAAGCCCGAGGTGATCTGGAACATCGAGGAAGGCCTCAAGCTCACCGTCGAGCAGCTCGCGCGCGCCGAGGCGCAGCGCGTCGGCATGACTGCGCGCGCGATCGAGTTCTTCAAAAACTACGACCTTCTGTTGACGCCAACCACGATCGTACCGCCCTTCCCGATCGAGCACCGCTATGTCGCCGAATGCGCCGGCAAGAAGTTCGAGAACTATGTCGAATGGCTCGGCATCGTCTACGCCATCACGCTCGCCTGCTGCCCGTCGCTGTCGCTGCCCTGCGGCTTTACGGCGTCGGGCCTACCGATCGGTGTGCAGGTCGTCGGCGCCCCGCGCGCGGATGCGCAGGTGATCGCCGGCGCGAAGGTGTTGGAGGATATTCTGGGTCTGCGCGGCTCCACGCCGATCGATCCCAAGGTGAAGGCCTGACGCGGGCCGCACGGCGGAGGCTTGGCCGTCCCCCGCCGTGCGCCGGTCAGACCTTAGTCGTTCGCTTTCGGCCCGCCGTGATACCGATGCGCATCGTATCCGGCCTCATCCGTTGGAGCGGCGAAGGCGAAGGAGTTCGGATGCGTTTCCGACATCTGGGCGGTGGCCGCCGAAGCCATGTGCGAGTGATTCATTGCCTCGTGGGCAGAGGCGGCGGAGCAAAGCGCGACCAGCATGGCCGACGCTGCGAGAACTGATTTCATCATGATGTGACGTGCCTCTTGTGAGTGCCACCAGCAAATTGCAGATGGATCTCGCCGCGTAGGATTGCCAGTTTGAATCCAGGCACGCGATATAGGCGCGACATAAGCATTTCGCGCTCCAGTATAGGCTTCCAGCGCTTCTGGCTCGCTCCCGCGGCGGGGAAAGCCGCTCACCTCGAGGCGGTATTCGCCTCCAGGCCGCGACTGTACCGCGACATCGCAAAGCAAAACACAAAGTAGATCGCGGCAACGAAGATGTAGACCTCGACCGAGAATTGCTGCCAGGCGGGATCGATGATCGCGGTCTTGGCCGTCGTCAGCAGGTCAAAGATGCCGATGATCAGGACCAGGCTGGTGTCCTTGAAGAAAGCGATGAAGGTGTTGACCAGCGGCGGGATGACGTGGCGGATCGCCTGCGGCAGGACGATCAGGCGATGCTTGCGCCAGTAAGACAGCCCCAGCGCCTCGGCGGCCTCATATTGCCCGCGCGGCACGGCCTGGAGGCCGCCACGGATGACTTCAGCGAGGTAGGCGCCCGCGAACAGGATGATGGCGATCTGCGCGCGCAGCAGCTTGTCGATGTTGAATCCGCTCGGCATGAACAGCGGAAACATCACGCTGGCCATGAACAACAGACTCACCAATGGCACGCCGCGGATCAGCTCGACATAGAGCACCGAGAGCGAGCGGATCGCCGGCAGCTTTGAGCGCCGGCCGAGCGCGACCAGGATGCCGAGCGGGAAACCAAAGGCCAATCCAAACGTCGCCAGGATCAGTGTCACCGGCAATCCGCCCCAACGGTCCTGCGAGACGAAGGAGAGGCCGAACACGCCGCCCCACATCAGTACGCTGATCAGCGCCAGCGCGCCGATCCAGATATAGGCCAGCTCGCGCCGCCACAGGGCGCGGCGGGTGGAGAGATAGAACAGCGCGATGAACAGCACGACCGACAGCGCCGGCCGCCACTGCTCGTCGAACGGATAGGTGCCGAACAGGATGAAGCGATATTTTTCGGGGATGATCGCCCAGCAGGCACCGAGGCCGCGTGCGGCGCGGCAGGCGCTGGAGTCGTTTGCCGGCGTCAGCCAGACCGCGTTCGCGATGCCCCACTGCACGAAGCTGAAGATACCCTTGGCGAGGATCGCCAGCAGCACCACCGAAAGAATGGCGTTGGGAATCGACGAGAACAAGTTGGTGCGCAGCCAGCGCAGCACCGGGTTGCCTATCTGCGGTCGGCGGGCAGCGCGCGGGGCGTCCGGAATGTCGGTGATCGCCGTCATGATCAGCGCTCCACCAGCGCGATGCGCGAATTGTACCAGTTCATGAAGAAGCTGATGCCGAGGCTGATGGTCAGGAACA
This sequence comes from Bradyrhizobium sp. LA6.8, assembly GCF_040547935.1. Classification (NCBI taxonomy): domain Bacteria; kingdom Pseudomonadati; phylum Pseudomonadota; class Alphaproteobacteria; order Hyphomicrobiales; family Nitrobacteraceae; genus Bradyrhizobium; species Bradyrhizobium sp. LA6.8. The sequence continues at coordinate 549,381 of NZ_JBEPQQ010000005.1, read as the reverse complement.
CCGCCATGATCAGCGCGATCGCCTCGATCGCCTGCCCGGTCTGGTTCAGCGTGGTATTGGCGACAGACACTACGTCCTGGTAACCGATCGCGACCGCGAGCGAGGAGTTCTTGGTCAGGTTGAGATACTGGCTCGTCATCGGCGGCACGATGACGCGCAGCGCCTGCGGCAGGATGATCTGCCGCAGCATGAAGCTGCGGCGCAAGCCGAGCGCATTGGCGGCATCCCACTGTCCGCGCGGCACGGACTGGATGCCGCTGCGCACGATCTCGGCGATGAAGGCCGAGGTGTAGGTCACGAGCGCGATCAGCAGCGCGAAATATTCCGGCGCGAGCGTCAGCCCGCCGACGAAGTTGAAGCCGCGCAGCTCCGGCCATTCGATCTTCCAGGACACACCAAGCGCCACGGACATTGCCGCCGGCAGCGCGACGGTGAGGCCAACCGCAAAGGGCCACGCCGGCCGCGGCTTGCCGTCGCGCATCTGCTGCGCGATCAGCCATCGCCTGATGAGATAAAACACGGCAAGCCCGAGCACGGCTGTACCAAGCACCCAGAGCTGCGGCGAGCCGACCGGAATCGCCGGCAGGATCAGGCCGCGATTGGACAGAAACACGCCCTCGACCGGCCGCCAGGCCGCGCGCGCGGCCGGCAGCGCCTGCATCAACACGTACCAGAACAAGAGCTGAAGCAGCAGCGGGATGTCGCGGAGCGTTTCGACATAGACGGCGGCGAGCCGCGACAACAGCCAGTTGGCGGAGAGACGCGAAATGCCGATCAGCGTTCCCAGGATCGTCGCGAGCACGATGCCGATCACGGCGACGCGCAAGGTGTTGGCGATGCCGACGACGAAGGCCCACAGGTACGTGTCTCTCGGATTATAAGAGAGCAGGCTGTCGGCGATCGGCATGCCGGCTTCGCGGCCGAGGAAAGCGAAGCCGGTGGTGATGCGGCGGGCCGAGAGATTGGTGACGGTGTTGGACCAGAGGAAGGCGACAACCCCAAGCACGATTCCGACGACGAGCACCTGCCAGAACAGGCCTTGCAGCTCTCGGCGGCCAAATCCGCCGAAGAAGCGACGGCGGGGCGGCGGTCTTGGACTGTCTGAAGTCACAGCACAAAAATCCTTCTGGCGAGCAACGATTTCCGGCGGCGCACGTCAACTGTTGCACCAATCTAAAAAGCGTGCAACAAATGTTTCATGGCCGAGCCCGCGAAATCCTCGCCCTTGAGCGAACTGCGCATTGCGTTGCCATCGCTCCCCCTGCGCCTGCAGGAGGTCGGCCGCTTCGTTGCCGCCAATGACTACGACGCCACCACCCGTTCGATGCGCGATCTCGCCGCCGAAGCCGGCGCCGACCCGGCCGCATTCACGCGGCTTGCCAAGGCCATCGGCTATTCCGGCTGGGACCAATTGCGCGCGGCGCTCACCGAAGCGCGGCGGCCGTCGCAGATCTCACCTTTCTCCGGCCGCGCCAAGAGCCGCCGTCACGGCCCGCACGCCGATGTCGCGCTCGTCACCGACAAGCTCGAGGCCGAGGGCGCCGGCCTTCTGCGCATTCCGGCCCAGCCGATTGCGGATGCCGCCCGCGCGCTGCACGACGCCAAGCGGATCTGGATTGCCGGTTACCGAAGCTGCCGGAGCGTCGCGGAGCTCTTGAACTACGAGCTCCGGCTGTTCCGTCCCGAACAGGTGCAACTCGTCGGTGCATCCGGCCCCGACGATCTCGATCTCGGCGCCTTTCGTCCCGGCGAAGCCGTCATCGTCATCGGCTTCCTGCCCTACACGCATGCGAGCGTCCGTGTTGCGCAGGCCGCCCATCGTGCCGGCGCAGCGCTGATCGCGATCGCGGACAGCCTCTCGGCGCCGATGGCCGAGGGCACCGACCACGTGCTGCTGTTCGAGGCGGCCTCGTCCCCCGGCTTCTTCCCGAGTCTCACGGGCGCCATCGCGATTGCGCAATCGCTCGCGGCGGTCACATTCTCGCTCGGCGGGACGGCCGCGAAGAAGCGCCTGGAAACCACCGAGGCGCGGCTCGCCGCGGCCTCCACATACGTTTCAGAGAAAGGTTGACCCATGGCCGCTCGCACCAGCCGCGTGCTGCACCGTTCGTTACGCGAAACGCCGCCCAAGGCGATCGGCGGCGAAGGCGTCTATCTCTTCGCCGAGGACGGGCGGCGCGTGATCGACGCCTCCGGCGGCGCAGCCGTCTCCTGCCTCGGCCATCAGCATCCGCGCGTGATCGCGGCGATGGCAAAACAAGCCTCGACGCTGGCCTATGCGCACACCGCCTTCTTCTCCTCCGAGCCGGCCGAGGCGCTGGCCGAGACGCTGGTCGGGCATGAACCCGGCGGTCTCGCCTACGCCTATTTCGTCAGCGGCGGATCGGAGGCGATCGAGGCCAGCATCAAGCTGGCGCGGCAATATTTCATCGAGCGCGGCGAGCCGCAGCGGCAGCACTTCATCGCGCGGCGGCAGAGCTATCACGGCAACACGCTCGGCGCGCTCGCCGCCGGTGGCAATGCCTGGCGGCGCGCGCCCTATGCGCCCCTGCTGTCCGGTGCCTTCAGCCATGTGACGCCGGCCTTCGCCTATCACGAGAAGCACGAGGGCGAATCCGATGCGCAGTTCGTGGCGCGACTGGCCACGGAGCTCGAAGGCGAATTTCAGCGGCTTGGCCCCGACACCGTCGCCGCGTTCCTCGCCGAGCCCGTTGTCGGTGCCACCGCCGGTGCGGTGACGGCACCGGACGGCTACTTCAAGGCGGTGCGCGAGATCTGCGACCGGCATGGCGCCCTCGTCATCCTCGACGAAGTCATGAGCGGCATGGGCCGCACCGGCACGTCGCACGCCTGGGAGCAGGAGGGCGTCGCTCCTGATATCCAGGCGATCGCAAAGGGCCTCGGCGGCGGCTACCAGCCGATCGGCGCGATGCTCGCGAGCGGCAAGATCATCGACACCATCCGCTCGGGCTCCGGCGCGTTCCAGCACGGCCACACCTATCTGGCGCATCCCCTCGCCTGCGCAGCCGCGCTCGCGGTGCAGGATGTGATCCGCGAGGACCGCCTGCTCGACCGCGTCAAGGAGCGCGGCAAGCAACTCGAGCAGCGCCTGACCGAGCGCTTCGGCAATCACCGCCATATCGGCGACATCAGGGGCCGCGGCCTGTTCTGGGCGATCGAGCTCGTCGCCGATCGCGCCGGCCGCACCTCGTTCGACCCCGCGCTCAAGCTGAACCAGAAGATCAAGGCGGAAGCCTTCGCCAACGGGCTCGGCTGCTATCCCGGTGGCGGTACCGTGGACGGCGTCCGTGGCGACCATGTGCTGCTGGCGCCGCCGTATATCGCTTCGGCTGCCGAGATCGATCTGATCGTCGACAAGCTCGGCACCGCCGTCGACAACGTGTTGCGTAGTGTCAATCACTGAGGGGAGAGTCATATGATGAGGAAAGTGGTTATCGTAGCCGGCATGCTTGCGGCATCGACGGTTGCCGCGTCGGCGGCGACGCTCGACACGGTGAAGAGCCGCGGCACGCTGATCTGCGGCGTCAGCGCCGGCTTTGCCGGTTTCTCCGCGCCGGACTCGCAGGGCAATTACAAGGGTCTCGACGTCGATTATTGCCGCGCGCTCGCGGCCGGCGTGCTCGGCGACGCCAGCAAGGTGCGCTACGTCTCGCTGACCGCGCAGAATCGCTTCACCGCGCTGCAATCGGGCGAGATCGACGTACTCTACCGCAACTCGACGCAGACCTATCTGCGCGGCGTGACGCTGGGCCTCCGCCAGGGGCCGGTCAACTTCTATGACGGCCAGGGCTTTGTCGTGAAGAAGGACCTCGGCGTGAAGGAGATCAAGGATTTGAAGGGTGCGACTGTCTGCGTCGCGCAGGGCACCACGCATGAGGTCACGCTCGGCGATTACGGCCGCGCCAACGGCATCGACTGGAAGCCGCTGGTGTTCGACCGCGTCGACACCATGTACCAGACCTTCTTCGGCGGCCGCTGCGATGCCATGACCCAGGACGCCTCCGCGCTCGCCGGCGCGGTCACGACCGCGGCGCCGAATCCGGCCGACTACGTCGTGCTGCCGCAAACCATCAGCAAGGAGCCGCTCGGGCCGTTCACCCGCAACGGTGACGAAGTCTGGAGCGACATCATCACCTGGTTGCATTACGGCCTGATCGAGGCCGAGGAACTCGGTGTCACGCAAGGCAATGTCGACGAGATGGCGAAGTCACAGACGCCGGCGGTCCAGCGCCTGCTGGGTGCCTCCGGCGACCTCGGCTCGCGGCTCGGTCTCGACAACAAATGGCTGGTGACGGTGATCAAGGCCACCGGCAATTACGGCGAGATCTACGAGCGCAATGTCGGCAAGGCGAGTCCGCTCAAGCTCGACCGCGGCCTCAACGGCCTCTGGAGCAAGGGCGGCTTGATGTACGCGGTGCCGTTCAAGTAAGTGTCTTCCGTGTCCCGGACGCGCCGCAGCGTTCCCGGCGATGCGAAGCATCGTCCGGTACGCTGCTGCGCAGAGCCGGGACCCAGCGGCCACAATGGGCTCCGGCTCTGCAGCGCAATACTTTGCATTGCGCTGCGTCCGGGGCGCGAGACCTGTCAGGTAATCACCTCAAATGACGACGCCCCCACGCATCGCCCTGATCCACGCCCTCAAGCATTCCATCGCGCCGATCGAGGCTGCGTTCGCGAAGGCGTGGCCAGAGGCGCGGCTGATGAACCTGCTCGACGACAGCCTGTCGGCGGATCTGGCCCGCGACGGCGTGCTCAACGATGCCATGACCGAGCGCTTCCTCGCGCTCGGTGATTATGCGGCAGCGACCGGGGCGAACGGAATCCTGTTCACCTGCTCGGCCTTCGGCCCCTGCATCGAGGCCGTCGCGCGCGCACATGCGCCGATGCCCGTGCTGAAGCCGAACGAAGCGATGATCGAGCAGGCCGTGACCATGGGCAAGCGCATTGGCCTGCTCTCGACCTTCCCGCCGACACTGGCCTCGATGCCGCCGGAATTTCCGGCCTCCGCCCAGGTCGTGCCGAAACTCGCCGAGGGCGCGCTGGCGGCGCTCGATCGCGGCGATCGCGCCACGCACGACAGGCTGATTGTCGAGGCTTCAAAGGACTTACGCGATTGCGACGTCATTGCGCTTGCGCAATTCAGCATCGCGGCAACCGCGCCGCTGGTCGCCGAGGCCACCGGCCGCCCGGTCGTGACGACCCCGGACAGCGCGGTCGACAAGCTGATGAGGCTGCTGAAAGCGAAGGCCTAGGCGCCGACCTTTTTCCGACGTCGCGCATCCTTGATCGCAGCAGCAAGCGCGGCCTTCGTTTCGTTCACAAAGTCCTCGACCAGTTCCTCGCGCGTGGCATGCGCGGCCTCGCCGGTGAACAGGCCCTGCTCGGCCAGCATCACGACGCCATGCAACGCCGCCCAGATCTTGAGCGCTTGCCGCTCGCGCAAGAAGCCGACCGCCGGCGCCTCGAGGGCTTCGATCACCAGCGCAAAAGTCTCGCGCGTGGCGTCGTGCAGCTCGCTGCCCTTCGCCGCGCATGACACGGTGCGGGAAGCGAACATCAGGCGATAGATGCCGTTGCGGCGCAGACCGAAATCGAGCGTCGCCTGCGCCAGCCGCGACAGTTTCGATTGCTTCGACGGCTTCGCCATCGCCTCGCGCAGAAGTGCACTGAGCTGCCGGAACGCCTCCGCCGTCACCGCCGTTAGCAGCGCATCACGGTCGGCAAAATGCCGATACGGCGCCGGCTGCGAGACGCCGAGCTGTTTGGCAAGCGCCTTGATGCTGATCGCCTCGGCGCCGCCCTGCTCCGCCTCGCGCAGCGCGGCCTTGATCAAGGCGTCACGGAGATCGCCATGGTGGTAAGTATTCTCCGGCTTACGGACGAGTTGTGAACGCATGTTACGTCAAGCCTATATGGACTGTCATGCGAATGCTGCGATTACGACGTTAACGAATCCAACAGCTTACGCCAGCCGTTCAAATTATGAATGCGAGACTTGTAAGCCATTAGCTGCGAAAGCACGGCGTTCGTCTAGCAAAATTTGCGAAAAATATTCTCACTCCGCCCCAAGCGACGATGCCGCGATCGAAAGGCTCGCACCAAGATCTCCTTGCCCAGCGATTTAAATCAAAGATCGCCGCCAAGCGGGGCTCCGTGTATGACGCGCCGATGGCCACGAAGGCTGTGCGCTTGACCGTGATCGCGACGCCGCTCGCAAGGACCTCTGCCGTCTCTGGACGACGCCATCCATGCCTCGCTGCTGACAATTCCGCGCTTGACGAGGTCGTCCTTACACCGCAGCCTGCGGGATCAGCCGACTGCCGAGGCCGATGGTGACAAACGAACCAAGCGGCGTTCAAGACGAAACCGCACCACGAGGGCCGCCCGGGCTCCTCTTTTAACGAACGCTTTTACAATCGACCACAGCATCACTCTGCGGTCGATTACCTAACCTTGATCCAAATGGAGCAAAAGCCGCTCAACTCGTCCACTTTTACTGGGGGAGAAAGTACAGGCGGGAAGCAGTCCTATTTCTGTCCCCTTTGGCCTACCGCCCGCGACTTCGTCGAACCCAATCTGCGGAACTTCCTATCAAGAAGTGCCGTCGCGCGGCCACGGAGCCAAAATCTGAATTGGCCAAGTCCGTCAATCCGAGCAGAGCTTGCCGATAGTTCCATGAAGATTTTTCTCTTCGTTACAGAATAGGCCGCAGCAAGCTCACCTGAACTAACGTATCTTCGACCAAAAGCGGCGAGCTCATTTCTTGTAAACATCCGTCGCCCGCGATTCTTCGGACTTGGAGTGAACCGCAAAAGGCTGCCTCGCACCACCGCCCGGAAACTACATCCGCTCAGACCGACGAATTGAGCGGCTTGTTCTACAGTATAAAAGCCAGCCAGCACTTCCGGGAATAGCCTTCTTAGGTCATCCTTAACCACCCAAAATCTTCGCAGGCCTCGTCTGGCACTCCCCTTCTTGTTCAGCGACATCTTGCCGGCAAGTGCATATTCTATCACGTCTGTAAGCTTGGCTGAGCTGATGCATGACGTTTGACAAATCTCGACTCTGGCACAACCTGACTTCATGGGAATCGTGATCTCTGCCAACCTGCTCAAAAGGTGCTCGATTGAGGCAGCGCAGAGCCAAGACCTCCCGCGATGGGGCAGCGTCTCGATGTAGCCGCCTTCAATCAACGCCGCGATAGCCGGGTAACCGACCCGAAGCAACTTCTTTACAGAGCGTGCAGGAAGGAGCCCATGTGCAACCCGATAGTCAGCTTCAGTCATTTGCGCATCGCGGCTGTCCGTATATTTCTTAAAATGGTCGCGCTCGACGAAACGCCTCGTTTTACCCAACAGTGGCGCGGCGACTATATTTATGGCGCCTTCCCTCCCGGCACGTTTCGCCTTGTGCCTCGAAAATCCCAACTCCCGCGCCGCTCGCTGGAGCGTCATCCAGCGCGACGGCTCTCCGGTTATGACGAAACGAGAGTCGAGAGCCAGCGGCATTCGGGTCTCTGCATAGCAAGCCAGCTCGTGTTTGAAGACCCGCAAAATCTCTGGTGAAATACGAGTGTGCCCATATAGCAACGCTCTGTAGATAAACGGCAGTTCCTTCTCGATATAGCTTTTTCCTGAAGTCGGATACTTGATATTTGCGAAGCGTGTCGAACGAACGCGCTCCAGATAATCATGGTATCCCGCCGGCCAATCGGATAGCGCGACCTCCGTAATAGCTAGACGCTCCCGCACGACATCCGCGCTCGGTGAATCGTTCTTCACGCGAAGCAACGGTCTGCTCAGGATAAATATGAGTTGCACAATATCCAGCAGCGAAGCGCTACGGAAACACCGGGGCAACCCGGAAAGCTGCTCTCGCCAGCGCCTCGCGGCCACGTCTCCCAACACGCCGACGATCCTTGCAATACCTGCCGCAGTGGGACCGCCCACACATTCACTAACCGTCGTCTGAAGGCCGAAGGAACAAACTTCCGAGACCTCCTCAACGAGGCACGTTTCTCTGTTTCGCGCCAATTGCTCGCAGGGACGAAGATGGATGTCATCGGTATTTCTCTTGCGCTCGGCTATTCCGAACCAAGCAGTTTTACACACGCGTTTCAGAGATGGTCGGGGATGACGCCAAGCGAATGGCGCAAGCAGTGAAAGCTTGTTCTGCTATGGGCTACCTGCGTTATATTAGCCGCCCCCGCCCGATGTCGGCTCCGGATCAAAAGGCGAAGAACTCAGCGTGAGCAAATCTCGTCCGCTACGCCCCACTAAGCTGACCTCAGTGAGGGGTGTCGCCACTTCGCTGATGGGCCAAAACCGGACTCATGCGCCGCAGCAGAGTGCCACCATTCGATCACCTCATTGGATGGAGAGCTATTCGGGCAACCCCGCTTTCCGAAGGCCCTCAGTCAACAGCTTCGAGTTTGATTTCCCACCCCGAGCGATCCATCCGGATATCGTGAAGGCGGGATCGAGCTCAAGCACGCGCGCCGCCGCCTGACGCGCCTCAGCGTCACGACCGAGATGGGCGAAAGCGGACGCGAGACAGCGGTAAGCTGGTAAATGGGAGGGGTTCTGACGTTGGGCTTTCTTCCCTGCGACGATGGCTTCGTCAAAGCGACCAAGCTCAATAAGGGCCATTCCAATGCCTTCAAACGTCAAGTGTGCTACCGGGCTCAACCGGATGGCCCGTTCAAAGCTGCGGACCGCTTCTTCTGGTAGCCCCGCAACTCTATAGACGTGGCCTCTGTTGTGCCATGTGATCTACGAATTTGGGTTGAGCGCGACCGCCCGGTCAGCCATTTCGATCTCGGCTTCACTATCGCCGACCATGAACGACGAGATTACGGAAGCGATCGCTAACACATCCGGATCACCATCATCGATGCTCAATGCCAAGCGAAAAAGCCGAACTGCTCCCTTGCGGTCGAACTGGGGATCGATGCTATAGCCCAAAAGGACGCTGACCATTTGACAGATACCCGCCAAAGCCGCGACAGCGCCGAACCGAGGGTCGAGCTCCAAGGCGCGATGGGCCAGCCTCATCGCCTCGGCAATCCCTTCTCGTGTCGCTAGGTAGTACTGCTGCAAGTGGGCCATCAGCTTGAGGTGGGCGCTGAGGTTCCTGGGCGGGTATGGCGCGATCTCATAGTAGTGCCGCACGCCAGCTTCCGCCGCGAACGGTTTGAGGACGCTGGAATGCAAAATCGCCTCCGGCTGGACTTTACGTAGGCCTTCAGCCCATTTGAAACGATTGCCGAACCACCCTGGTTCGCGCTCGTCGTGCTTTGGCCCGAGAGGATCCGACTTGAGCTTCAGATATCACTCGTCGACCTTGATACCGTAACCGTCCGAGGTTGTCCCGTCCGTCAGGTTCGTTCCTTGCTGCGTGGACGATCCATTCGAGCGCGATATCCGAGAGGCGGGCCTCGTTTTCCGGGTATCCTCTTCCGTCGTTCACGGCGCCGGAAACGGCCGGAGGTTATCCACGCGACGCGAAGGCCGACCCAACGAGACCCTATGTGATGTGGCCTGGCACGCAATACGAGTATTTGATGCTGCCGGCCCGCTGATCTCGCGATCCTGCATCCGCGCCAGTACGGTTCTGTGCGGGGCGCGCGCGATGAAACGCGCGTCCCCTATCGATCCTGCTGCGCCGCATGAGTCCGCTTGTGGCCCTTCGCGACATATTGCAGCGCCACGCAATCTCGGTTGCGAACGAGGCGTCGCAGAAGTTGACGGACAGCCGTCATTGCAGAACACGACGCTTGAGACCCGAAGTCGCGGTCCCGGATGGTCCGGGCTGCCCATTCACAGCCGTGTCCCACATCGAGCTTCGCCCTTGCTCGGCCCGAGACGAGCGTTTCAATGCGACATTATCACCCAGCAAGGTGGCCGCCCGATGATAGTCTTGGTCGCGCCGCCCCAGACCCATTCGCTCAACCGATAATGACCGTAGGCCCCCATGACCAAGAGATCCGCGCCTCTAACTTTGACCTCCGCCTCGAGTATCTTTCCGACGGAACTGCCATCAATCCGCACCGTTTCGAAGCTTGCGCTAATGCCATGTTCGGCCAGATGGCGGACCACTGCCGCACCCGACTGCTGCTCCGCCAGGGTGTTGCCGTCGGTCGCTGTGATGATCTGCACATCGCGAGCACGGCGCAGCATCGACAGGGCATCGCCAACGACTCTTGCAGCCGGCGCGCTATGGTCCCAGGCAACGATAACCCGGTCGAAGTTGACAGGCAGCTCAGCGGCGAATTCTTCCGGGCACAACAGAATCGGTCGACCTGATTGAAAAATCAATCCCTCGATGACCCTTTCCGCTTGGTCATCGTCCGGCTTGACCGGAACAATCGACAAATCCTTCGGGCGCGCGCATACCGCAAGGTGTTTCGGGGCATCCCCCGCTCTCAAATGCGCAACCCTCTGTACGTTGCGTACCCCGACCTCGGCGACGACCGCATCGAACGCTTTCAATAAGCCTTGCGCATCCGTAGCGCTTCTGACCTCGTCGGGGAAATCGGCCGAGATCATGACTTGCGGCCGAACAGAGACATCCTCTTCGACAGCCAGCGCAGTGATCTCGGCGTCGAAACTCGCCGCCACATTAACGCATTTCGCGATCGCTGCAATTAATCTTGGGCTTGGGTTCCCAATGAGCGGCAAAAGCATATCCTTGATAGCCATTAACGCTTCTCCGAGAATAGCCGTATTCTAGCTGATCCCAATGTCGCCTATTTGACGCAGGTCAACCCTTGCCCGACTTCGTGTATATGGTCGCGTGCGGCGAAGTCCATGCCAGCAATCGGCGCGATTTTTGAGCGCCGCCTACACAAAATCAGAACTTCACTGGGTAGTGCGAGGCGCTGACCGCACTGGAGCTACCAGTATCTATCGAGAGTCTGCAGCCCGCTCGGCCTCAAGCCGTTCACGCCGCACGACCTGCGCCGGACGGCCGCGACTTTGGCAGGCGATCTCGGCTTCGACGACGCGTGGATCGCGAAGTGTCTCGATCATGCCGCGAGCAAGAAGGCCGAGGTCGTCGTGCCGAACGTCACCGGCAAGGTCTACAACCATTCGAAGCGGATGAAGGAGAAGCGCGCTGTGCTTGATGGCGTCGCAGCCGAGCTGCGGCGGATCACCGGTAACTCTTCTGATACTGCGCTCCGTCTCGTCGCCTGACCGATGACGGTAGCGATGTCCGCTTCACTGCTAGAAACGGACATCACCACCGATCTCTTGCACGTCCGCTACGGGCCAAAACCGGAAGTGGAATGGCTTTCGATACATCTAGGGCGATTGATCTTAGGCCTGTACCAAGCGACAGTATGGACATGGAGATGCAGTGTCCGAACTGGAAAAGTCATTCTTGGCTTCCCTATTGTTGGGCCATCTTGATATTTTCTTGTTCGCGGGTGGTGGTCGCGCTCGGGCTGGTATTCTCTCAAAAATATCTGGCCATCGGGAGGGCCGATGTCTGGTCTGCGGGACCGATCTGGTACCACCAATTGTTACAATGGGACTCGGAATGGTATTTCAAGATCGTCACAGAAGGCTATCGGTATAACGGCGATCCGACTATTCAACAGAATATCGTGTTTTACCCGCTGTATCCCATGCTCGCACGGGGCCTGACAACGATTAGCGGCCTCACGCCTGCGGATGCTTTGCTGTTGGTATCGAATGTCGCAGGATTGTTTGCTATCGTCGTTCTTTTCAAGCTGGTTCGCGAGGAATCTGGTGTTCAACTCGCTCTCGCCACCATCGCGCTGTTCAGCTTTTTTCCGGCTTCGGTTTTGCTATCGGCCGGGTATACCGAATCCTTAGCACTGCTTCTGATCGTTTCGTTTTTTCTTGTTTTAAAACGAAAACATTATTTGTCGGCAGCGCTGCTCGCAGGCTTGGCACTTACCGACCGATCAACGGGCATTGTATTATTGCCGGTCCTTCTCTGGGAGATGTGGCGCAATCGCAATGAGAAGCCATTCCTTGTTGCCCTCTTGCCATGCATCCTTCTCGCGACATCGGGTATCTGGCTGTTCATGATTTATCTCTGGAGCTCTTTCGGGGCTCCGTTTGCATTTTCAGATGGGCAGACGGCTTTCCATCAAGGAACGACCTTGGCTACACGATTGATTGCAGCACTCAAATTTGAACCCTTCACCCGAATGATGCTCAATGACTGGAATCCATGGGGGCAAGCCAGCTGGTTTACATTGTTGTTCCTTGTCCTGATTGTTGTGGGTTGGTCTCGACTGCCTTCAACTTGGACAGTGTTTGCCATGGGTGTGCTGTTGTTGCCATATCTAACACTCAGCGGTGGGCCGGCAGGCTTCGTCTCAATGAGCCGATTTAATCTCCTCTCATTTCCACTTTTTGTAGTGCTGGCTGATTTGGGATTGCGAGCGAAGTGGCTTTTTGCAGGAGTGATAGGACTTTTCGGTGCGTCTTTGCTCATGAACGCCGCCCTGTTTGCTCGAAGAATTTGGATCGGTTGATCGCTACAAGGCGCTCACGGCGACATCTCCCTAGCCGCAGCGACCAGTTTCACACTGCGTACCCCGCAATAGATCGTTCAGATCTAACGTCCGCTCCGGGTCATAAGCCGTCGACGACGACTACGGAGGGCGACTGCCGCTTTAGTCCCGATAGCGGACATAGTGAGTGCCCTACCCCATGCGGCAACAGCCCCTTCGAAGAAGATGGGTCACCGTCCGCGATTCGAGAGTGAAACATTTTGCCGCGGGCGTGGCGGAAGTACTGATAACTGCGGCAGGTAAGCCGACACTACAATGGTCTCAGCCTTGTTCGGCTAAGGGCCAACAGCGGAAGTTGCACCGCCGATCCCGCGACAGTCATTCCGGTAGCCCCGCTTTCCTCAGCGCTTCTTCATACTGCGCAAGGTCTTCGAGGCCCCGATGAGGCACCAGATCTCGTATGCTGGAAACACGGAGCGCCGGTTCGAGTTGTCGTAGCTGGGCTATCGCCTTTTGTGCCTGCGCTAGACGTCCAGCCATCGCATTACTAGCGGCGACTACACGCAACGCAGCTCGAAAGTCCGGATCGTTCTGCAACGCCTTTGCCGCCCACGATGCCGCTTCGTCGTAGCGACCGAGGAGGAAATGAGCATATGCGGTACCGGTAAGTATACCGACCACACGCGGGTCCAGCGGGTTGAGGCGCATGGCGTGTGCGAAACTTTCAATCGCCGCTTTCGGCTCGCCGAGCCAGACGTTTATCCAGCCACCGCAGAACCATGCCTCGGCCAAATTGGGGTTGAGCGCAAGCGCGCGATCGATCAAGGCGGCGGCTTGCTCAAAGTCGCGAACGACATACACTAACGCCCATCCGCTAGCAGCAAGCGCGATCGCATCATCCTTGCCCGACTCGACGGCACGCCTGGCGAGCCTCTTCACCTCGGCGATGTCATCCGCTGTTTCGCGAATCCAGCCGATGCCCCTGCCATAGGCGTAGCAAGAGGCGGCATGGCCGTACGCGGCCGCAAACTCCGGGTCGAGTTCGGTCGCGCGGTTGAACAGGCGTAATGCCTCCTCATTCGCTTGCCGGCTTTCGAACTGATAAAGCTTGGCTAATCCGCGTAAATATAGGGCGTAGGCGTCGACACTCTCGGTCGGCTTGCGTTTCGCACGCTCGATCTCGGCCCTTTCCACCGCCGGCGCGATCGCCCCAACAACGCTTTCGGTCACCCGGTCCTGCAAATCAAAGATATCGCTGAGCCCGCCGTCAAACCGGTCGGCCCACAGATGGACGCCCGAGGAGGCATCGGCGAGCTGTCCTGTGATGCGCACGCGGCTCGAAACCTTGCGAACGCTGCCTTCCAGCACATAGCGTACACCAAGCTCGCGCCCGACCTGCTTGACGTCGACGGTTCGCCCCTTGTAGACGAAACACGAGTTGCGGGCGATCACGAACAGCTCTTTGAAGCGGGACAGGGCCGTGATGATGTCCTCGGCCATTCCGTCGGCAAAGTAGTCCTGCTCCGGATCGGAGCTCAGGTTGGTGAATGGGAGAACGGCCACTGATGGTTTGTCGGGGAGCGGGAGCGCAGGGACGACCCCTTTCACGTTGGCACCGCTGACTGACCCGTCCGCGGACTTTTCTGCTTCCCGTACGGCACCGATGAAACGAAAACCCTTACGCGGAAGTGTCTTGATAAGGCGCTGCGCCTCGCCGGAATCGCCAATCGCGCTCCGCGCGGCATTCAGGCGCGTCGTAAGTGCGGCATCGGACACGACGCGGCCGCTCCAGATGGCCTCGATGAGCTCGGCTTTACTGACAACGTGCTCCCTATTGTGGATCAGGTATTCGAGCAGGTCGAACACCTGTGGTGCGATTGAGACGACGTCCGCCCCGCGATGCAGCTCGCGCCGGTCCGTGTCCAATACGCAATCCTCGAAGAGATAGCGCAAGGTGCCAATCCCCTTGAACGAGGGCCCCGATACCGAGTAGCGCTTTGGTCCCGCTGGAAATCGCAAGAATAATCTACCGGTGAGGAAAATGTAAGCTGCGGGTCATGTCTGTCCGCCGATCTCTCCGGCACTGCTGATTTTCGCGAGCATGGTGGCTCTGATTGCCGCATAGATTTCTGGCGCAGTAACACCGCCCGCGGAATGTGTGCGGGGACGAAGTGCCGCCAACCGCGGACATCGCTGCACTTCGCATTTGTGCCAAAGGCGGAAGTGATCCCGACTCGCGGCGTCGCGAAGCGGCGATTGTGCGACACATCGAGAATGGCTCTGTTAAGCCACTTCCCTGCTTAAAGGGAGTGGCCGCCGCGCCGGCCCCTCCCCATTTTGGCTACGGGGGGCGAGCCACGTCCTCGTGTGCCATCGGAGACGCGCAATGACCATAAGAACCTTTTGCACGCTCGCCGCCGCCATCTTTGCCCTGATCGCGCTTTTGCAGTTGATCCGGATTGTGATGGGCTGGTCCGTCACCTTGGATGGCGTCGATGTGCCGTTCTGGGTGAGCTGGATTGCCGTCACCGTGGCGGGCGCGTTGAGCTTCGTCGGCTTCCGCGCCGCCATGCGCAGCTAAAGGCTGGCGGAGCCCACCCGGGGCCGATCTGTCGCCGGGCAGCGGAGCCACTTCCCCACTCGCGGACATCGAGCCGTCGTGCTCTACCGCGATAGCGGTTTAGTGCATTTCGCGTCAGTTTGGCATACCTGCATCCATGTCCGGTCTTCCCCGTACAGCCGACGCCGAAGTGATGGGTACGCTTCGACGCTAAGGGCCAATATCGGAAGTAACGGACACGAAGTTGCGGCGTAGGCAGAGGCAGCGTTCAATCCGACAGACGAGGAATGCGACGTATGGATGCGAGCGCGATGGGATGTGAGGCAAAGGCGTTACAGCCTTGCTTGCCGAACGGGCGCGATGCCCCATGACTTAAGGCAGCGCCGCCAATGCATTTCTGAGTTACACCGGCCGTTTTAGCCACCAGACCGTATCAAATACGGATCCAAGGACCCAGCTAATCGGTCCGCCACTTGTATGGCGCCCGGCGTGGACTGCTTTTCGCGATGAAGCGAGCCGACGGAATTCACGACCAGCCCACTGCAAGCAAGAACAGCTATCGCAATCGCAGCGAGATATTTGGTCCTCATGACGATGGTCCCCTTTTTCGCCCCATGAACTAACCGGGCACTCTCAGAAATGGTTCCCGAATGCTGCGGCCCAATGTTTTCGGCCGCATCGGAAGTTGCTTCCATGGCGCCAGCGACTAGCCGCTCGGGCCGGTTCCTCCTTCGGAATGGAACATCGCGGTCGCGATCAGAAATCAAGGAACGTAATGGTCCGCCAGGCTTTACAAAAACTGAGGCCGTCGCTCGCCGGTAGTAACACGGCGCATGTCGCGGATAGCCAAAGGTCGTGGCGAACGACCCGCTGTTCTTAATGCAAGCGCTCGCGCAGATAGCCAAAAGCGACGGTCTCTGGTTCGATTCAAAATCGCCAGCAGTGCCCGATCGGTTGCGCAACCCGCGCGGTTGAGCCGCAGTCGGTTCGGCCGAACATGGATGAACGATGCCGCCGGTGAAGCTTCGTGCATCGACGATCTTGAATGAGTACGGTAAGGCGCAATCCGAATTGATCGGCAAAACCGTCGTCCTTACCGACGGAAAGGCAGGCACGGTCGAGAACGTTTGGCTGGATGAATTGCACGGGCTTCGGATTTCAATCAAAGGTCATGACGGAAGATGGCCGGTCTCAACCATCAAGTTCGAGGAGAATTAGACCTTCGCACCCGCTGCGCATCACCCAATAGCGCGCTATTTCAGAACATTCCGATCAGGGAGGAAAAACCCGATCTCAATCAAGAACGTGGTGCTCATAACCGCGATCGTAAGGAACACGTCGCTCGCCGAAAGAGGGTTCATGAATGCCTCGCATCTTGCGAAGCCCCGGGAGTAAATCATTCAGGCTAGAAAATGTTTCAGTTCCAAACGCAGACGGTACGAGATGCGAGCGGGGCGGACATCCGAGGCGGCCTAAAGCAAGGCCCGCTTCGGGTCAATCGCGTCGTTTTGACCGTCGACCGGTCACTTCCGCTCTAGCCTTACAAGCAGACGATTTCTGAGCCGGTTCGAACTTCGCATTCGGGGCAAGAAGAGAAGTGCGATCTAGCCGCTCGTCGCAGCGCGATAGAAGGCTTCTACCTTGCCCAGGTCTTTTGAGTGAGTGCCCTCTCGATCCGTTCTTGTTTTCGAATCAACGCCGACAGGTCGCACCGACCGAATAGCTTCTTTGACATTGTCTGGTCCAAGGCCACCAGCAAGTATGACTGGGGTGCGAACACTCTCCACTATCGTTCGACTGATGCTCCAGTCGTGCGTCACGCCCTGCGCGCCGATTTGCACATCACCTGTGCGATGACTGTCGAGCAGGATCCAATCGACAACCCCATCATATGCTTGCGCCACACCTACTGCTTCAGGTCCCGTGACCGGTACGCTGCGCATGAATTTGGTCTTCGGCAGGGACTTTCGCAGCGCCACGACAAGATCAGGCGCAAGCAATTCGCTTGATGGGCCAAGATGAACAATGGGCGGATCAAGCTCTCTCGCAATCCGTTCGATTAGAGCGACATCCGCCGAAAGGAACAGCGCGGAAAGTACGGACGGCGCCCGCATCATCTTCACTCCGCCAAAAAGCCAGTCCTGGGATAGACGCGCGAATTGACCGGAGACGGTCGAGAGCGGCTTCAGTTGTGAATGGTGTCAACCTATGTTTGCGATGGCGGGTACCTCGGATCAGCGGCACCGAGCCCGCTAACGCTGATTCCGCTCCTTCGTTGTGAGCCGCGCTCCCCAGCCGGAAGCAAGCAACCGTGATCGGGGCGTGCGTGATCCGCATTTGCGTCCATCCTTTGCCGCGGCAGGTACGGCTTTCAGTTATCGTCCCGGCAGAGCCTTGAGCTCTCGGGGCTGCTTGATGCGCCAGAACGGATATGCCGCCAGTTCTTTCGAATGCTGCGCGAACATATCGACCCGTCTGCTTGTAAACTCCGTAATGACGCCGAAAAATTCAGTTGGTGACCTGATCGTCGCGAGTCTCAGGCCGAATTCAAAAGCAAATTGCGCGTTGGCCCCGGCTATCTCAAGAAGCTTCGCTTGATACGCCTGCATGTTTGCCGTCGCTAAAGCAAAGCCTTTCGTTGGATCGCTATCCGTCATTCTCTGACTGAGGCCATCTACTAAGGCATCCGCCCGAGGCTCAATGATAGGAACCTCTTGTTTAGGATCATCATGAAGCTCAGGAGGCGGTTCGATCGAGACTGCCGCAGCAGAGTGAAGTAAATTCTCTTTCGGGCTTCTGACAATGGCCTGCTTGTTCCGTTGGGCCCGCGCGGCCATTTTCTGATTGCGGGCGCGCTTTGGCGCTGTCGCCGGTTTGCGTTTGCTCATCTGACGCTCCAAGAAAATGGGGGTGCGACCACAACGGTCATTTCTGAAAGGACAACAGGCTTTGTGACGTGGCGTTCCAAGCCCGTGCATTGTTGGAGTCCCGCATGAACTGAGATCAATCGCACGTTCTGCGATGTCGACGATGATTTTGGGTAGCAACTCCAACCAACAGACGCCTAACTGGCGATCTTCCTGACCCGTGCTCAACGGCGTTAATCTGAGAACAAGCCAGACTACCCACCGAGCGAATGCTCGAGGAAGAAGCGCAGCATTTCCCTAGTCGCATTGGGCCCTTGCGGATCAGTGTAGGACCCGGCGGGGCTGCCTCCTGACCAAGCGTGTCCGGCGCCATCGATGTTCCAGTGTTCGGAAATCGCCCGACCGGCCCCGTCGATCAGGACGGTGCGAGTATAGGCATGGCCGTGGGGTACGCGTCCGCGAAGTACCTTCGTCATCGGCCTCGTTGCCCTGGCGGACTGCTCGATAATCTGATCGCCATTCTTTGGATGCACCGTAGTGTCGCGATCGCCATGGAAAACGATGGTCGGCACAGCAGTTTTGCCGTCCGCAATTGCCTTGGAGCCGCCTCCCTGTCGCATGGCGACGAACGCGGAGGGAAGATCGCTTGCGGCTCCACACGCGAGGCCTGAATGAATACCGACGGCCGCGTACAGGTCGCTATACGTTGCGCCCATGATGGCGGCGGCGGCCCCACCGGCCGACAGACCCGCGACGTATACGCGCTTCGGATCGATCGCATGGTCGCGCATGATCTGGCGGGTAATGCCGGCGATCATCGAGGGCTCGCCCCCGCCGCGGCGCTGGTCGCCCGTGCGAAACCAGTTCCAGCACTTCGAATGGTTGGCTCCGCTCGGCTGCTCAGGATAGACCACGAAGCAATTCTGCTCTTCCGCCAGGAAGTTCATCCGGGTACCGGCCGCGAAATCGTCCGGCGACTGGGTGCAGCCATGAAGCATGACGATCAGGGGAAGCCGTTGTCCCCGGCAGCGGCTTGGGATGAACAGCTTATAGGTCCGGCCTCCCGCGGCGTTACTGAAGGTACCGGCGATAAACCGTGTGCCCTCGGGCACGATGTCCGATGGCGACAGAGGAGCGCGCGTAATTGGACTTCGCAGGCCGAGCCCGGAAAAATCCCGCATGCCGTCGAGCGGTAAGGAGCGTCTGCGTCCCTGAGCAGAGCGGGCCGGCGCAATCTGCGGAGCTTCCCGCTCCTCGACAACGTCGGCCGTGGCGTCGATGGTAAGCGGATCGAGCCGCGGGTGCCGAGCCTGAGAGGCGCCGCGAGACTCCGGTCTTGGAGCGCTACCGCCCTGGAGCATGCGCTGCAGCAGCGCGGTGGCCTCGACAAGTTGGCCGGCACGCGTGAGGCGGGTTGCTTCGCGGACTATGTCTTGATCCAGCATCGTTCACCTCGTTCTGTCGGCGAGAGCGGCCTTGACCGCGGGAGTGGCGTGAAGGGCCCCCAGCACCGAGACCGACGCGATTGTGGCACGAGCCAACTCGGGAGTGACGTCCTGGGCGATGGTGGCTAAGCCCAAAACATTGATCTGCAGCATCTCGCCGGCGCGCCGCGCCGCTTCGAGATCCTCGCGAGTGTAGTTGCGCAGCCCGAGGTCCAGTTTCTTCCGGGCCGTGGACTGTCTGACGACCTCTACGTGTCGCTCGAGCTGGTTGCGGATTGCTGTCCGGATGAAATCGGTCCGGTTCGAATAGAACCCTTCCTGCACCATAAGATCGACATGACCGAGGTCGACATAGCCAAGGTTGATCGTGATCTTCTCGGTGTCGGGGGCCTTGGATCGCAGCTCGTGCACATTATCGGCCATAGCTAAACATCCATCTGACATCCCTTTGGATGGTCTATGGATGTTATCTAGGTGCTCCCGGGCGCCTTTCAAGGGATGGAGCCATCCAATGACCCAGGACGAGCTGCTCGCGCAGGCGGGCTGTCTCAGGTCGAGAGCGGTCGCCGCATCTTAGAGGGCCAGACAAATTCCTGGCGAAATTCGCCTCTCCGATCATCGCAAACCCAATGGCCAGCTCGTTCAAAGACTTCAAACGGAAACAGGTTCGTCGTGCTCCCACGCCGGGGGGCAAACCAAAATCGAGAGCATCGTCCGGTACCTGGGAATTGAAGTCGACGATGCACTCGCAATAGCAGAGCAGGTCGACGTCTGAACGAACTGCGCAGAGCGGACGTGTTCTGCCCCTCATTTGCAGCCGGCTTCGGGCCAGGAACGGACTCATGCACCGCGCAGCAATTATCTATTCGATCACCTCGTCGGCGCGGGCGAGCAGCGTCATTGGAATGTCGAGACCGAGCGCCTTAGCGGTCTTGAGGTTGATATTCAGGGTCACTTCCGTCGTCTGCTGGACGGGAAGCTCCGCCGGACGCGCCCCTTTGAGAATGCGATCAACATAGCCCGCGGCGCGTTGCCATAGTTTGAAAAGATTGGCCGAGTACGACATCAGCCCTCCTCTCTGAGCCGAATCGCGGAATGGATAGATCGTCGGTAAGCGCCGCACTGCGGTGAGCGCGATCAGCCGGGGAACGAGGGGTATCAGCGATGGATCGTCGGTGACGACGACGCCATCGAGGCCGCTCTCTCCCAGCGCGGCGAAGCTGTTCTCGATTTCCGCGAGCCGCACCGAGAGGGCTGTCAACTCGAGACCGAGCCCGGGTGCCGCGTTTTGCATGAGTTCGACTTGGTTGGCAGTCGTCGGATTGTCAGGATTCCACAACACGGCGACACGACGCATTTTCGGTGCCGCCTCCTTCAGCAGCTCCAGCCACTTGACGCCGTAATCGCCGGAGAGCTGCGACAGCCCAGTGATGTTGCCGCCTGGCCGGGCAAGGCTTGCCACAAGACCGGCTCTGACGGGATCTCCGCTCATGCAGACGATCGGCACGGTGGATGTTGCACGTTGCGCAGCCTGCGAAGTGGGTGTGCCTGGAGTCACGAGAACATCGACGTTGAGCGTGAGGAGTTCAGCGATCAGCGCAGGAGCGCGCTCCGGCTTTCCGTCGGCGCAGCGTTCTTCGAGCAGCAGATTGCGCCCCACTACATATCCAAGGTCTGCTAGTCCTTGACGGAATCCGGTCTGGTAGTACACGTCCGTCCCGCGAACGCCGCTCCAGACGTAGCCGACCCGCGGCACCGCTGGTTGCTGCGCGTGGGCTGCGAGGGGCAAGGCTACTACCGCAGCGCCGAGAAGAGTGACAAAATCGCGGCGTTTCATTAAGTCACCTCGCGGCGCGCTACCGCTAAAATATGCGCCGCAACTCGGAATTTTGAATGGGTTGAGCCGGTGAAATAACCGTCAGCCCGAGATGAGTCCAACGGAGTATCCGGGGGCATATTTCGTTGATCGTGAGCCTCCTAGGTAGAGGCTGCGCGGTCCCCGATGTCCGGGTTGGGTCAGAAGCACCAGCCTGGACCTTAGCCGACGACTTCCGGTCTAGCACCAGCTTCGGAAGTTCTCTCGCGGCGTGGAAAGTAGCGCGAAGGGCCAGAACCGGACGTCGCGCGATCCTCTCGCCGGCTCATCGATCCGCCCAATTAGCCGCCAGCATTTTGGTCTAGTTACGCAACAATGCTGGTTGCCGAAATCGGGTGTATACAGTTGTTCTCACCATACCGTGCGCCTCTTGGTAGCGAACATCCGTACTGACGCACCACCTCGGCAAAATAGTCGAAGGCCGACGCGGGCGAATTACTGCAAGCATGACGTGCTATCCCGGAAACATTGGGATAACGTTTCTTTGCCGTGAGTCTAAAGTTGGACCAGCCGCCAACCCGATGTCGGTGGAGCCAATGCAGCAGATTGCGGAGTGGCTCGAGAAGCTTGGCTTGGAGCAATACGCGCAGCGCTTTGCCGAGAACGATATTGATCCTGGCGTTCTGCGCGATCTGACTGACCACGACCTCGAAAAAATTGGTGTCTCGCTCGGCCATCGCAGGAAGCTATTGCGCGCGATTGCAGAGTTCGATGAGGCCGGACCGAGATCCGCGCCTGCTCCTCGGACCGCGGCCGAGAGACGGCAGCTCACGGTGATGTTTGCTGATCTTGTTGGCTCGACAGCGCTCTCGACAAGGCTCGACCCTGAAGACTTGCGGGAAATCATTAGCGCCTATCATGGCTGCTGTGCGGGGCAAATCGCGAAATTTGGTGGGTTCGTTGCCAGGTACATGGGCGATGGCGTGCTCGCATATTTCGGCTATCCGCGGGCGGATGAAGACGATGCTGAGCGCGCGATATGCGCCGGGCTGGCTTTGGTCGCGGCCGTGGCAGGACTCGATGCCGGCCCGGAGGCAAGATTGCGAGTGCGAGTTGGCATCGCAACTGGCTTGGTGGTCATCGGGGAGGGCGCGTCGCAGGAGCACGAGGTCGTCGGAGAGACTCCGAACCTAGCTTCGCGACTTCAGGCGCTGGCCGAGCCGGATACGGTAGTCATCGACGGCAGCACCCGCCGCCTCGTCGGTGGGCTCTTCGAATATCTCGCTCTCGGGAGCGTGTTCATCGCAGGTTTCAGCGCCCTGGTGCCGGCCTGGCGAGTCATCGGTGCGAGCGCGATCGATAGCCGATTCGAGGCCTTGCGCGTAGCCAGGACGCCCCTGCTCGGCCGCGACGAGGAGATCGAGCTGTTGATGCGCCGCTGGCAGCAGATAAAGCGCGGCGATGGCTCGGTCGTGCTGATATCGGGTGAACCCGGCATCGGCAAATCGCGCCTCGCCGAGACCATGGTGGAGCGGCTGAGCGATGATCCACACATCCGCTTGCGGCGTTTCTGCTCGCCGCACCATCAGGACAGCGCGCTTTTCCCGACCATCTCACAGCTCGAGCGGGCAGCGGGATTCCGGCGTGACGATACGGACCAGCAACGGTTAGACAAGCTCGAGGCGTTGCTCGGGGAGGCAAGCGCGGACCTCGGCGAGGCGGTGCCGCTGATCGCGGACCTGCTGTCCGTGCCGATCGGCAATCGCTATCCACCGCTCAGCCTCACTCCGCAGAAGCGCAAGGAGAAGACGCTTCGGGCCCTCCTGGCCCAGCTCGAGGGACTGGCGGCGCGCCAGCCCGTGCTGATGGTGTTCGAGGATGTGCACTGGATCGACCCTACTTCGCTCGACCTGTTGAACCTTATCGTCGACCAAGTGGCCACCCTCCCGGTCTTGTTGATCATCACTTTCCGGCCAGAATTCGCGCCGCCCTGGATCGGACGCTCGCACGCAACATCGATCAGCCTCAGTCGTCTGTCGCGTCGACAGCGCGCCGAGATGATCATGCGGGTGACCGGCGGCAAGGCGTTGCCCCGGGAGATCGCCGAACATATCATCGATCGGACCGATGGCGTACCGCTGTTCATCGAGGAATTGACCAAGACGGTGATCGAAAGCGGCATGCTAACCGACGCTGGCGACCGCTTTGATGCGAGGGGGCCCGTGCCTCGGCTTGCCATCCCTACCTCGCTCCAAGCCTCGCTCCTGGCACGGCTTGATCGCCTGGCACCCGTGCGTGAGACCGCTCAGATCGGAGCGGCCCTCGGGCGGTCGTTCTCGCATGAGCTGATCAGCGCCGTCGCGGCCATGCCGCAGCACCAGCTGGACGGGGCCTTGGACCAGCTCGTATGCGCCGAATTGGTCTTCCAGCGGGGCACCCCGCCAGATGCAGAATACACCTTCAAGCACGCGCTGGTGCAGGACGCAGCCTATAGCACCATGTTGCGTGGTCGACGCCAGCAGATCCATGCCCGCATTGCGGTGTCGCTGGAGAGCCAATTCCCCGAAATTGTCGCTGCTCAGCCGCAATTGATGGCCCACCATTGTGCCGAGGCCGGTTTCAACGAGAAGGCGGTCAGCTACCGGCTCAAGTCCGGCCAGCAGGCGGTCGCGCGATCGGCGATGACGGAAGCAGTGTCGCAGTTGCAAAAGGGCCTGGAATTACTGGCGAACATGCCCGAGGAGTGCCGACCCGTACAGCACGAGTTCGACCTGCAAATCGCCCTCGGGCGGGCCCTGATGGCAACTAGTGGTTATTCGGCGCCGGTGGTGGCCGACCCCCTCATCAGGGCGCGAGCGCTCGCTGAGCGGTTCGATCGACCGGATCGTCTCGCTCCGCTGCTCTACTTCCAATGGGGTTTCCATATGGTTCGTGCCGAGCACGAGCTGGCGGTGTCCCTTGCCGAGCAGATGGAGAAATTGGGCCAGACGAGAGAAGATCAAACCACTCTGTTACTGGGTCACTATATCCATGGCGCCAGTTGCTACTTTCGCGGGGAGCTTGTGACAGCGCGCGCCCTTCTCGAGCTGTGTGACGGCTTGAGAGATCCGGCCGCTCGCGCGATTTGTGCTGCCATAGCGGTGGCCGATCCGCACGCGTCGAGCTTGGGTCACCTGGCGTTGACATTGGCGCTTCTGGGCCACCTTGATCAGGGACGCGCGCGCGTGAACGAGGCGCTGTCGGAAGCCCGCCGGCTCGACCATCCGTTCACGGTGGCCTTTGTGTTGAGCAAGGTGTGTGCGGTCGAGGCGGCCGCCGGCTTGCCGCGTGACGCATGGCGGCACGCGGAGGAGCTGGAGGCTCTCTCGAACGAGCACGGATTTCCGCTCTGGTTGGGCTTAGGACTTCTTCAGCATGGTCGGTCATTAACAGCACTTGGCCAGGCTCAGGATAGCCTTGCGGTGCTGGCGAGCGGGCTCTCGGCGCTTCGTTCTGCCGGAGCCGTCGTGCACACGCCGCTCGCGCTCTGCTTTCTCGCCGAGGCCCACACCAAGGTCGGGCATCTGCAGGAGGCCCAGAATTGCCTCGTCGAGGCTGCGCAGCTCATCCAGACGACCGACGAGCGATCCAGTGAGGTCGAGCTGCATCGACTTCGAGGCGATCTGATGAATGCGCGAGGCGACCAAGCTGCTGCGGAGCAAAATTACCGGCAAGCGCTCGCTGTGGCGGAGCGCCAGAGCGCGAAGACATATGGGCTGCGCGCTGCCACCAGCCTCGCCCGCCTGTCGCGCGACCAAGGCAAGCGCACGGAAGCTCACGACCTCCTCGCGCTGGTGTATGGCCGGTTCACCGAAGGCTTCCACACGCCGGTCCTGCGGGATGCAAAGGCGCTGCTCGACCAGCTGACCTGATGCACTTCACCCTTTACGTGGTGGGTTAGCTGCTCGTCGCCGCCGGCGCGCCGAGTGTGAGGATGGGATGCGATTGCCACCGACCCATGCCGTCGAAATGTCGGCATCGGGTCAAAATGCGAAGAACTCAGAGTGAGCAAGCCCGGTCTGCTATGCCCCAATAAGCGGACATCAATGAGACCTCTCGGCACTTCGCCAATGGGCCAAAGGCGGACATCCAGGCGGATCTGGATTAACCGTTTTTGCATAGCCAACCATCGCACAGGGCGCTATCAATTTCCTGCTACCCAAACGCGCATGATCACAAGCTGTGAACCGGAAGGAATTGTTCTGATGTTTACGAAACGCGATCTGTTTCGCTCTGGTGCAATGACCGCGCTCGCCGTCGTGGTGGCGAAGTCCACCCCGGCAATTGCGCAGAACAACGCCAATTGGCCCAGGCTGTTAGAGGCCAAGGACATCGCTGAAGAAGGCTTCATCTACGGCTTGCCGCTCGTGATGAATTATGCAGTCATGCAAGAATATGCCGTGGACAAGAACTCGGGGCAGTTCAAAGCGCCGTTCAACGAAATCTACAACATGCACCACGTCGCCACGCCAGAGGATACGGCAATCATCACGCCGAACAGCGACACCCCTTACTCGATACTCTGGCTGGATTTACGCGCCGAACCAATGGTCATCTCGGTGCCGGCGACCGAAAAGGACCGCTACTACTCGGTCCAGCTCATCGACGGCAACACCTACAACTTCGGCTACATCGGCACGCGCGCCACGGGGACCGAGCCCGGCGACTATCTGGTGGTTGGCCCCGACTGGAAAGGCGGAACGCCCAGCGGAATCAAGCAGGTCTTCCGATCGACGACGCCGTTCACGTTCGCAGCTTTCCGCACCCAGCTCTTCAACCCTGGCGACATGCCGAACGTCGAGAAAGTTCAGGCCGGTTACAAGGCCCAACCGCTTTCCGCCTTCCTCAAACAGCCCGCCCCGCCCGCCGCGCCGAAGATTGATTTCGTTCCCGCCACCACGGCTGGGATCAAGGATAACTTCTTCCAATATCTTGACGCAGCCCTGCAATTCGTCCCCGAGACGCCGAGGGACAAAGCTGTCCGTGCGAAACTTGCGAGAATTGGCATCGGTCCCGGCAAGACCTTCGCGTTCAAGGATCTATCGCTCGAACACAAGGCCGAAATCCTGGTGGGCATGAAGCAGGGTGACGACAAGGTCGACAAATGGCTGGCCAGCGGAAACAAAAACATCAACGGCTGGAATGTCGGCTCGTTCTTTGGCGACGAGGCCTTCTTCAACGGCGATTGGGCGATGCGGGCCGGCGCCGCCAAGGGCGGTCTCTATGGCAACGATGCCGTAGAAGCGATGTACCCATATACCCGGAAGGACGCGACCGGTGAGCTGCTCGACGGCAGCAAGCACAAGTACACCATCACCTTCGCGCCCGGCCAGTTGCCGCCAGTGAATGCGTTTTGGTCCGTCACGATGTACGACGGCAAGAGCCAGTTTTTGGTCAAGAACCCGATCAATCGCTATCTCATCAATTCTCCGATGTTGCCGGCGATGAAAAAGGACGCAGACGGCTCGCTGACGCTGTACATCCAAAAAGACAGCCCCGGTGCGGACAAGGAAGCAAACTGGCTTCCGGCGCCGGATGACAAAATCTATCTCGTGATGCGCCTATACTGGCCGAAGCCTACGCCACCTTCGATCTTGCCGGCGGGCGAAGGGACATGGCGTCCACCCGGCGTGAAAAAGCTCTCATAGAAGACGCAGATCTCGACGCCTCCCGTCACGGAGGCGTTGCGATCGCCGGTTCTCGTGCTGTCCGCTGTGGGTCAGGAGCGTCGCTGTGGCCGTGCGCCGGTCACTTCCGATCTACCCCCGACTCCAGACGTGGCGCTGCGATGCGATAACTGACGCGAAGGGCCATATCCGGACCAATACCCGTGCCGTTTCGAAGGATGAAAATTTACTGGCTTTCGGCTATTTTGCGTTGAGCCGCAGTTCTGTGGCGGCGATCTCGAATCGAGGTTCGCCATGACCTCCAGGTCCTCGATCAGGCAGCTCGTCGCGCCGCTCGTCGCTTTTTTTCTGACCATCTGGCCGTTGGTTTCGCCGGTACATGCTGTTGAGGACGCCGGAAAGGTTGGCGTGGTGTCCTTTGGCCTGTTCGGCGATCAAGGCGTGTTTAGATCCGAGGCGACCGGCGCAGCTCAGGTCGTAGCCGGCCGTTTCGAGACTGGCCCGATCAACGTGGAGTACAATTCCAAGAAAGGCGGAAATGCAACGATCGAAGCTCTGACCAGGTCGTTGCAGGCGGCAGCCAACCGCTTGGATACCGAGAAGGATGTTCTCTTTTTGATTCTCACCTCGCATGGCTCTCCTGACGGCCTTGCAATCAAGGCGGGGCGGCTCACAGAAACGCTCACGCCATCTCGTCTCGGCGACATACTCGCGAAAACAGGTGTGCGGCACAAGGTGGTGGTCATCTCGGCTTGTTATTCGGGGGTTTTTATCCCGCGTCTGGCGAATCCCGACGTGCTGGTCATCACCGCGGCCGATGCCAACCATCCGTCGTTCGGCTGTCAGGACAAGGCCAAGTGGACCTATTTCGGCGACGCTTTTTTCAATGTCGCGCTCCGGAAAGCGGTCAGCCTGAAGGATGCGTTTCTCGATGCGCGCTCACTCGTCCGGAAGCGAGAATTGCGGGAGCATTTCGAGCCGTCGAATCCCCTCATGGCAGGCGGCGCAGACGTGCTGCCATTGCTTGTCGCACGCCCTTGAACAACCGGCCGCGAGCGCAGAGGCTATTGCTCGCGGGCGCATCGCCGTTTCCGGTCTACCCCGATAAGCAGACTGTTTGGCGGGCCGCTTAGACTTCGCATTCGGGCCAGGGCCTGACATGCAGGTCCATGCTGCATGTGCGCAGATGGCTCAACCAAAAGTGGTTATGTCTCGATCTCGCTCATGAAGATGAATGGAGCTCGATGAGATGTTTCGCATTTTATGGCACAGGTAACCCTTGCGCGCCGGTTTCGCCGAGCGCACTCTTGCGGAGCGTTTTCACAAGAACTGCGGAGGGTGCGACCATGCCACGGGTCAAGCAAGCTTCGAAGCAGAAACGCACAGCCAAAGCCACCACCGTGAAGGCGCTAGGTGCCGCCGGACTGGGTCTTTCGCTGGCGGGTAGTGCATCCGCATCCACGATGCCCGCTGCCGATATCCCTCAATCCAATACCTCGCCAAATCAGCGCTTCTTTCTTGGCGAAGAGGAAATGGCCGACGTCAGTCTGGCCACGTTCCATCTTTTCGATAGAGAAAACTTTGGCAGCGGCGTGCAGCTAGCGCGCGGGTGCGGTGGTTGCGGGTGCGGCCATGGTGGCGGCGGGTGCGGCGGCGGCCGAGGTTGCGGTGGTGGTGGGTTTGTTGGCGGCCGAGGTTGCGGTGGCGGCGGGTTTGTTGGAGGCCGAGGTTGCGGTGGTGGCGGGTTTGTTGGCGTCCGTGGTTGCGGTGGTGGTGGGTTTGTTGGCGTTCGTGGTTGCGGTGGCTTCCGTGGTTGCCGTGGCTTCCGTGGTTGCGGTTGCGGCGGCTGCGGGTTCAGCATCGGGTTCTATGACGACATCGGGTTCGATGACTGGGGGTATGGTGGCTGGGGTTTCGGTGGTTGCGCGGGTTGCTGCGGATCCTGGGGAGCGTGCCGCTTGTGCTAAGTCCCACCAAGGACTCTGCTAAGCTGCGATCAGCCTCTCGCTGGTTGCGAGTTTAAGGTCGCCTTCGGGTCTTGGCCGTGTAAATACGGTTTCACGGGACGTCGGTTCTGAGAGTTAGGTGCCGAGAACGTCTTAGGCCGCGATCGCAGCGATTAGCCGCTTGGTTCCGATGATGTTCATGACCCGTGTCAGATTGTAGGCCATGAGGAAGTGCGTCGCTCCCATGCGGGCCTTCATCGTGCCGAACGGATGCTCGACTGTCTCGCGACGCTGACGCATGGCTTGTGGGTTCGCATCAAGGCGTTGTGGCACCGCGTCGAGCAGATGCTCATACACCCATCGCGTAATCCGCCGCTCCGGTCCTGTCGTGCATTGGGATTTGAGTGTGCAATTTGAACAGGCCGTGGTCCAGTAGCGCCGCAGCATCTTGCCGTCCTCTTCGTTCGTATAGCGATATGGCAGCCGCTCCCCAGCTGGACAGCGATAGACGTCCTCCTCCGGCTGATAAGCGAAGTCCTGCTTACCGAAGCGCCCTTCCGATTTGGCACCCGACGTCATCGGCTTGGGCAGAGTCACCGTGACGCCGGCCTCGTGGCACGCGAGGATTTCTGAGCTGCTGAAGTAGCCGCGATCGGCTACGGCCTCGAGCGTCTCGGTCCGGAGCACGGCCTTGGCCTGCTTGGCCATATTAGCAAGTTGTGCTCGATCCGAGCCGCGGTTCGTCACCTCGTGCGTCACAATCAGATGATGCTTGGTATCGACGGCGACAGGCCGAGATCTCGCCACGTGACGGCTACATGCCGTAGCTTGCTCTTCCTGGTGCGGCTCCGAGACCCATCAATTCCCGATAGCGCAACAGCACGGCTTCGCGTAGCGCACGGCTTGAGCTCAATACGGAGCCAACTCCTAAGACGATCAGCAGCAAGCGCAACCAGGTCACCGCCCAGCCCCTCCCCTCATCGCCGGCCCCCCTAGGGCGCATGCCCACCGGCAGAACCGGGGGCATCGAGGCGGCAGCGGCGTCACTCGCAGCCGCAAGAAGCTTCTCTACGTCAACTTGGGACGGCACGGAGAACTCCGACGTGAGTTGGTTGGTACGCCGATGCAGGTCGGGTACCGCTGGTATCGGGGCCGTCGTGCTCGTTCCAAGTTCGGAATCAGCATCAGCTACTTTGAATTCAGGTTCAGGGGGCTGAGACTGCTCGGCCGGTCTGGGCCGCAGCAACTCTGCGCGCGCATCAACGACCGGGCTCCGCTTACGACTAGCCACGGGATCTTTGGCTATGCGAGAACGAACGGGCTTCTTCACCGTCGCAATGCCCTCGGCCAGGAACCAACATTTGCGGCGACCATCGACTCGATAGACCCAATGCTGGCCATCGGGGGCCGAGTCGCCGGGGCGCGCCAAGCATTCCGCTTGCGCCGGATAGGTCGGAGCACGTGCCCGCGGAGCGATATTGAACGAGTCGTCAAGAGAGTTGGAGGACGCGGGCGTCGTTGAAAGAATTCCAGCGAGAGCAAAACCAGCGAAGCAAAATCTCAAATAACCGGACATCGAAAACTCCCGGTGTGTCGCCCCCACCCCTTCGACCCTTCGCGCCGACATGGGCGGCCATACGGCTCAAACTGGCGGCGCAAGGGATTCATTATGTTCGTGACTAGCCCCGGTCCGAAGCAGCCGCAGCTGCAAAGTGCAGCAGGCGGCATCACTCGGACCGTGGCTTACAAACGTGGATGAGCCGAGGATTTGGCCGATCAATTGCCATATCCTTTTGCACGTGCGGAAGAATGCGGCCGGAGTGCGAAGGAGTGGATATCCGCAAACGTCAAGGGATTGGTCCGCAGATGCTGATACCGCACTCACTGTTCGTATGGTGCGTCGCAGAGCACGCATTCAGAGTGTGATGATCAGAGTTGAATTGGACCACGATTCAATGTTGGTTACTGCCGTTGTGGCATCAGCAGAAGTGCGCCTACCCTCGCGGGCCTGCTCGGTCCGGTTCGACCTGAGCCGCGAGTCAGCTAGTTTGATAAGGTTCGCGCTTGAACTCTCCCGCGCCGTCATTACTGTGAAGGGATTGCCAAATGCCTTTCCCGCCGCGCGGATGAGGTCGATGAACAGCTTCGCTGGCGGATCAAACCAATCGGTCCACCATGTCCTCTGGCTCCAGCGCCAGTATCGCCAAGAAAGCTCGCGCGAAGGCTGAGGTGGATTTTGCCACTTGGCTCATGATGGCCAAGCTCGGTGGTTTCGATGACCTGCCGTCAAACGCCCAAGGCTTTCTGACTAATTATCGAACCCGACTCGAGACAATGAGCGAGGTCGAGTCCACGGCCATGGCCGTTCGCGAGGTGTACAGCGTATATTACACAGAGATGGGAGGCGTCGGCGCAGCGCCGGAACCAAGGGCTCGGACGCCAACGATGGAGCGCGAAGTCGTACAGTCTCAGAGGCAGCCTAGAACTCCACGCGGTCAATCGGCTGCGCGCCATTCGACGGCACCAATGCCCCGGAAATTCCTCCCGGCACTGCTGATTTTCGCGGGCGTGATGGCACTGATTGTCGCATTCAGATTTCTCGCTCAGTAAGACCGCCCGGGGCTTGTGTGCGACGTCAGCTGATAACGACCAATAGCGGACATCGTAGATTTTGCATTTGTGCTACTGCCGGATTCATGCATCGCAGCAAAGCTTGTCGTGTTTTGTTCACCTCGTCTCACGTCTTCTTGCTGACTCCAAATGTTCGCCGCCGTTTTACGTTGCTGGTTGCCCTGCCCAACGAACAGCGGTTGGCCACACCGAAAATCAGTCCAAAGATTCTAAGATTGTTGGGCACCTGATCCGGCGCGCGCGTCGGCGGCGGCTAGTTGGCGTCCATGGATGACAGGAAGTGGATCGCCATCATGGTCTCGTCGATGCTGCTGGTTGGCGCGGCTGCAGTGCTGGTGTCACACGGCCCGAGCTGCTCGGCGCGCTGAGGTGAAGAGCCGGTTCGCGCGCGGCATGGTCGTCATGCTGGCTGGCTCGCCCTGCTCGTGCTGCTCGGCGCCCTGGTGACGGGCCTACTTGCTATTCTGATAGCTGGTCTGGCCCGCCGCCCGATGTAAGAACGCCGGCCCGTTCCGAAAGAGAAACAAGTTCCGCCAACGACCGTACCTGCATTTTCGTACATTAGAGCGATGGGCCTTGATCGTGCGCTCGGTCGTGCCCAGAGCGCTGGCGATCTGCTTGTTGATTTTGCCGCGAATGACCAGTTCAAAGACTTGCCGCTCGCGTGGGCTCAAGGTCGCAAGATGAGAAAGAAAGGCTTCGCGCATGCTCTTCAGGGACGCGCCGCGTCGTGTTGCGCTAAGGCTCGTACGACCGCTTGAAGAAGCTGGTCCGAAGATATCGGCTTGATCAGAAAATCTTGCGCACCTGCCTTGACGGTCCGCACCGTAACTGGAAAATCAGGATAACCAGTCAGGAATATAATGGGCAGCGTTAAGCCAAGTTCGATTAGGCGCTCTTGCAGCTCTGGACCGCTCATTCCCGGCAACCGCACGTCAAGAAGAATGCAACTCGGCACCGCGTTGGTCGGCAAGTGATCCAGTAGGTGTTGAGCCGAAGGATAGGTCGAAACCTCGTAACCGAATTCCTTTAGGCGATCTCCTATCGTTTTGCAGAAGGTCGCATTGTCATCGACAATATGCACGAACCTCGGACCGAGCTTCACCTCCACTGCTTCCGACCTCTGGCTTTAGGGAAAAAGTTGCACGCGCCACCATAAGTGTTGGTTCAATACAACGTTAGCGGGAGCTCGCCAAGAGCTTGAAATCACACCTCCATTAAAAGAGACCCCAGCCCAAATGGGGCGATGAGCTACCAGCACCGCGCACATATCACGGCCGCGCAGGCGGCCAGTGGGACACGACGATGAAGCACGCCGAAGAACGACCCTATGCTGATCCGGAGGCGGCCGCGCGCAAGCTCGTCGAGATCGCAACGAACGTCGAGGCTGTCCAGGACGGCCGCATCTATATCGAGAGGATCAATGCGCCCTTCTTGTTCAAGCTGAAGGGCAGCGGAAGCGAGTTCGGCGCCGGGCTCAAATTCGCGATCGAGCGCGGCTGGCTCCAGCTGCATGAGAGCGGGACTTATGTACGCTTGCTAGGCCCGGGCGATGGCTTACTCACTCAATAGATCAGGGTAAAGGACAACCAGCCCGAGAGAAGCGCGCAAAAACCAATTCCCACATAAGGCAATGCAAGGCGCATCGGGTATTCCCTCCGAGACGCGAATATGCCGTCAGTCTTTCATGCCGGCGGGCCGTCGACAACGAATCTGAAGTTGTATCCTTGCGCTTCTTGCGCCGCGCGCCACTTGCAGCATGAAAGAGGCCGCCAACTGAGGCGGCCTGCCTTAATGCCTGCTGATCGGCTCAAATCTATCGAGCCTGGTTGCGCCTTCCCAAAGCTCTACCGTGTACCCGTCTACAAGCAATTTGGCTCGCTCCCTAGCCTCCGCCTCATCGTGTACCTCAAGGTCAACTCGGAGCGTTATGTGCCCCTCGTCATCGATTATGTATGCGCGAAACTCTCGCATGACTCCGCCCAAAACACCGCCTCGTTCCGAAGCAGGAACGCTAACAAACTAGGCCACTGAGCCCGGAAACCGGCTAATGAACAAAAATGAGGTACAGGAGGGCTGCCGCCAGCAGGACGCCCAAAACCGTATTGGCGTTGGGACCCATCTTTGAATCCTCTGCCCGTAGAGGCCCCAGCATCGGGCCGGGGGCGTAATGATGCTGGGGCTTCCGGACAGGCTTCTGTCTCGTGGGACCGAGACCGTCACCGCATAACACAAGCCGGGCGCGACATAGACGTTCCCAGCCAAGTTCTAAATCTCCCCTGCGTGTGGCATGTTTCTCACAGCGCGCGCTCGGCCGATCGGGGTCCAGCTGGTGCTACCACTGCACTGTTGACGTTTTGCGCCGCGGGGATTCTGCCGAGCCGGAACATCGTGGTTTTTGCCAAGTTTTCCCGACGCCCTCGGGCTCGCCGAGGATAAGGCCTCGGCTCGTCCCCATTTGAGCTGAGGCCCTTTTTTGGGAATTGATAGGCGCCCGCACGACAAAAAGTTTCGTAAGAGTTCCTTCACCTTGATCTAGGGATACGGCCGGTGGGCAATAGCGGGAGATCGCTTCGCATGGAAGATGGCGCTCAGCCGTTAGCCTCGGATGCGAGATACATGAAAATGTCAGGCATAACTTTCGTTGTTTACAATCCGCCCCAGCTGGGGCTCCCGTACCTCGCCGTGATGATTGCACCGAACGGCGAAGTCGTAGCGGTGCCATTCGAAACTCCAGCAGAGGCCGAAAACCACAACATTGAGAGCGCTGCCAAGACTACGCGCTATGCGCCCGCGAGCAGGCGCGAATGACGCCCGCCATCTTGGGCAAGCCCCGCTCCAAATCCACCATCCCCACAAACACCCCCGTGGTGCGGCTGAACCTTTTCGCCGGGCATCTCTTAGTGGATATCCGGGATTTTGCTGATCCGTCCCGGGGCTGGAAGCCGCCGCCCGCGGCATATTTAAGTGGGCGGCGTTTTTTGCTTTTCTCAGCGCCACACAACGAAACGGCCTCGCACATCGGCGGGGGTGGAATCGGACGCTGACGCCGTTCGGCGCAGTTGCATCAGCGCGCATTTCCGGTTGTTCCCGATTTTTTAAGGCGGGCGTTACATGTGTTCTATCCCGCCCAACACGTCTTCAATAGGAACGCTGGCGCTCGAACAGCATTTGAATCACGCTTCGGGCCAGTCCAATTCGTCCCAGAGCGCTTTGCACATCGCGACTGCGCGGCTCCAGCACGCTCGCAACCCTACCGCTGGAGCCGCCTTTTCGGCGCGCTGAGGCTTTTCCCATGCATGCACTCGTCACAATCTTCGTTCACTTTAGACAGATCGCGACTTGACCGGGGCCCATGTGAAGAATCCAAACAACAATCCAAATTGCGACAGCGGCAAGTGCCGCTACTCCGCAGGAGAGGTCCGGAGCTACCCCGACAGCCATCCTCCGCTGACCCTATGCAGCACGTGCTGGGCGCACGAGAGTGCGCGCAGGAGATTTAAGACTGGCCTGCCTGCGCTGAAATGGGCGCCGCGCGACGGACGCGTCAGCGTTCGGTCCTCATATACGGATGAACTCAGACGTCGGTTGAAAAAAATCCGGAGCGGCATTCAAGGAAAGTGATGCTTCACCTCGCGGATGCCGAGACCTTGTTTGCGAATTTCCGAAGATGCTCCAGATAAATGCGCTCAACACGATTGAAACAGCGAGCAGGAGCAAAAGGTCACGGACCATGATGTCCTCCCTTTTGCTGTTCAATCGGGGAATAAGCCCAACGTTCCTAGCCGAGCCGTTCGTGGCCAGGCTGCAACGGTCACGAATTCGAGGGCTCGCAGCCGGGTGGCGGCGCGGCTTATCGTTGCTGGACGGCTTATGAAATCACCCAGTTGATCAGGCGCCAACTGGTCCATCCGATGGCGCCGATCCACACAACCGAGGCCGCGCCGGCGACGGATAAGAATACGACTGGCAACAGATAGCCATCAGTCCATCGACGGTCGTTGACCGGCGAGGTTTGCTCAGTCCTACTAAGCAGGTCGTCCCGTCTCGGAAAGACGGACATATCGGCTGAAGAATGACGTAGAAAATCGCTCATTGATGGATGTCCGTTTAGGGGCGCGCGATCACCGAGCTCTCGCTACAGTTTCTCGATCACGACAGCGGCTGACACGCGCAGAAAAGGCCCGTTCTGATCTCGCAGTTCGATTTTGGTAAGGCCCGGAGTGCCACGGCGCGATCCATCCAAAATCGCCTGACCTAGCAATTCCAGAGCCATCTGCGGGGCCACGCAGGTGTCCGGCAATTCGACGCCCTCGTCGTCGATGATCGTGTCGGCATCATTGAGAATATCGAAATAGATGGTGGGCATGCGGCGGGAAGAACCGGCATAAGCACGAGGGGTTCCTATTTTTCCCGGTTGCCGATTGTCTGCACGGTTGGGTGCAGACGTGGTGCTGATCTGTACGAGCTGTTCATGAGGAACGCAGCTCAATTCCCCGCGTTTGCAGTTTGCACCAAAAACGAGATGCCTAAAGGCAATGCCTCGATGCGGCTGAACAAGCACCGCCATCGAAGGAACACCTCAGACAGGATATATCAGCCTGATAGCCAAGACGGTCGTAAACGCGCCAAGAGCGATGACTGCAATTTTGAAATGAAGATCCTTATCCAAGCCACTTGCCTCCACTCACGCAGCGGCGTCAGCCCCTGGCCACTGGCAAACCGGAAAAACCCAGCGGCCCTTGGAGGAGACCGCCGGGCTGATCCGCCGATCACACCACTTCTGTGGCTGAAAGCCTGAATAAATGGCGCTGGCTCGTCTGTCCGAATCCCGACAAACCGTCTCGGTTTAGTCGGACGTGTGGCCGACAAGCCACGTCCCCAGCTTGCACTCCCCCTGCCTCGCTGGAGCCACTTGTAGCTCAGTGGTAGAGCGGCTGACCTGTAATCAGTGTGTTGCCGGTTCGAGTCCGGCCACGGGCGCCAGCAAGCCATCGCGCAGGAACATCGCGGCTAGTGCCAAGTTTTCCCGGCGCCCTCGGGCTCGCCGAGGGTAACCTCTAGGCCCCGGCTCATCCCCATTTGAGCTGGGGCCCTTTTCTTCCGGGACAAGGGTCTCAAGGGGAACGACAAGAGCAGGCGAATATTTGAATTGTCGCTGGCTCGCTGCCAGAGTTGGCGGAGCGGCCCCGGCCTCCCCCTTGACCCCCTGCAGCCGGGGCCGTCTCTCCGCCGTGTAGTAACGGAGTAGCGTATGCGTTCCTCGCCCTCGATCGTGCCGGCCGATCGGCTCGATCGCGACGTCTATCTGGTGCACTTGAAGACTTCCGCGCGCGCGCCAGTTGCGCCTGGCGGGAGACGGACGAGGCTGACACCGACCTCGAGATCATTCTGCAAAATCTCTTGTCCGGTCAGTACGCCTATCCGGTCCGAATTGTATCCTTCAATCCCGTCGAGGGGTGGTCTCGGGACGCGACTTCCGACGTCGCCGACGCACTGGCCCAACGCGCAGCTGACACCAACGCTGAGGTCTCGTCTGCACTACAAGCCTTCATTGCCGCCAACGCCACAAGGCGCTTCGACATGCAGCAAGCGCTGCCATTGCACTGGATCGCCTGATGTCCAGCGAGGGTAAGCCGGCGGCGGCCGGTGCCACGACCACGACGTGCGTCAACTGTGACGATCACGGCTGGGTACCGGGACAGAACATCACCCTGATCAGATTTGGGCGACACAATCAATGAAGGTTGGCCCGAACGCTTCTTGCAATGCGCGCGAATGCGATCGGCCTTCAAAGAATCAAAAAGAACTTAGGAGCCAGTGAGCCCTTCTCACGTTGTTGAGGAAACAATCAAAGCAGGAACTCATGCGTCGAATCGCACTTGCAGCAATCGTTGTTGCCGCTGGCTTGTCGCCAGTGGTGGCTCAACAGACCTCGCCAAACATGCAAAACGAAGCCGATAAAGGCATCAAGACTCAAAACTCCGGTGCGTCGGGTTACGTCGGTGAACAGGACAGACCAGGTTCCGCAGCGCAGATGCCGGGCAGCAGCTCGGGTCGCGCCGATTCTGCGACGACAGCACCAAGCGCTCAAAATTCGGGAACAGGAATTACCGGAGCACCGGGTAGCACAAGCGGTCCCTCTCCCACCGGTACCGTGGGTCAGAACATGTCGACCCAGCAACAGGACTCATCCAATGTCAAAGGCCTGCCGGGAAACAAGAGCGGCCCGCCAGCCAAACGTTGACGGCTCGTGCTCGAAGGCGCGTGGCGGACTCGCCACGCGCCCTGATTGCTCTTATACCGGCAAATTATCGGTCATGCCCGGCGGAAGCTCATCTGGTTGCGACCGTTCCGCCAAAAGCTGTTTCTCGGCTTCAAACCAAAAGGCCTCCATATCCCCGTTTGGCTCGCCCGCAGCACGCCAAAGCTCGTAGGCACGAATACGAATGTCTTCCTGACTTAAGGTTGGCATCGGTCGCTCCTCCTATTGCGCAAACCTTGCTCCAGAAGTTCTCGCGATCGATCTTCACTGCCGCCGGACAACTTCAGTGCCGCCGGAAAACGTATCGACGTTTAAGTCTTGCGGTTGTCGCCCGAGCGGCATACTCGATGCGATCTATGTCGGCGTTATCGGCCGCAGTAACGTCCAAACGCCAATTCATGTCGTTCGGATAACCTTCGTCGCATTCGATTTCGACCGCGATGACTAATTCGCCCCCCGGAAAGCTCCGGATCTCCTGCAGTGCTATCAGCTCCAGATCTTTCCTTGACACGCTGATCATTACGAGGCTCCGCCCGCCACTTCCTCTGACAATACGTTGCGTTATTGCCTCGTTCCTAAAGCGTGAGACGAACGGTATGCCGTCTTGTCGCACACGGTAAGGCGCAGCAGACCCCGTCAGTTCTGGAGGAACCAGGCTCTCCACGGTTCATTGTCGCTCGAGGAGGACGCCATGACTGACACGCCATCCCAAACCCAAACCTCAACTTTCGCTGCCGCCAACGAAACGGTCCGCGAGGTCGCACGCGATGTCCGCGAGGGGCTCGGCGACGGCAAGCCGCCTGGCCAGTGAAAGGCTATCGTCAGCGACCTAACGCGCGAGGCTCCGCTCGCATCGCTCGGAATGGCCTTCCTGATTGGATATATGTTGGCGCGCCGTTGATCGCTCTCCGCTCTTAGCGTCGAGGAGGAGGAACGTGCGGCCCTTCGAAGGCCGAGGCCGAAGCCAACGGCAAGAACGCCGAATGCGTCAAAGCGCGCTGGCCAATTTCCACGACAACCGCGGCACAACCGCGACGCTGCTCGCTGAGGCCGGCGCAACGCCCCGGAGATCGCCGAGACGCTATGCTGGAGCGTCGACAAGGCGCAGAAGGTGATTGGTCCTACCTCGCCAGACGGGGCGTGCTGGCGGCCAATGCAATAGCGAAGCTTGAGCAATTTCGAGATGGAAAGACTGCACCACCGGAGTAGAAGCCAAGCAGCGGCTGCTGGAGGCGAATATGATTTATGCCTTCGGTTTTGCAGTTTCTACGGCGTGATACGTCGCAGCGCGATGTTTGCTTGCTTCGCTGCGTCACTCTCGGAACCACGCATCGAACCATCGGTATGCATTCACCTTTGTCTGCACGTGGATGCGTGTGCAGGAACACAGGCCGATGAGTTCGCATTGTCCATCAGTTTCATTTGTGCGTGAGGCCGATCATGCAAGTTCTTTGTAGAATGATCGCGATTGCAACAATCCCAGCTTGGATGGCGATCTACTCAACTCCGGCTGTCGGACAAAACTTCGATGACAGGTGGTCCATCATTCCAAGAGCTCACGCGGAGCCAGCTCCTGAAGGAAGCGACCAGACAAAGAAGGACGAAACCCAAACGCAGCCTTCGACCACAAAGCAAACGCAAACTCAGACTTCGGAAGAGCCCTCGAAAGACCGTTCAGGAGCTCAATCTCCGAATCGAGTCTTCTCCGGCACGGCCTCCTACTATTCTTATGCCAAAGGCAAAACAGCAAGCGGTTCATCGTTTGATCGGAATTCACTAACTGCCGCTCATCGCAACCTGCCTTTCGGCACGCACGTTCGCGTCACTGATCTTAAGACAAGCAAGTCAGTGGTAGTTCGTATCACCGATCGTGGACCTTGGGTGCGCGGTCGCGTTATCGACCTGTCACTTGCTGCTGCACGCAGCTTGGGCATTACGGATAGAGGCGTTGCCCAGGTCCGTGCCGAGGTGTTGTAGCGGACGCCTGTGCGCGAACACGAAACGAAGTCGTAGGCCTTAGGCTCGCTAATCGATACCAACGAGCCACCCGATCTACTTATCGTACGCTTCGGCGCTCTCCTAAAGAATAAGGGCCGCTACTCCGAGACAGCGGCCCTCCGGACGTCAACTAGCGATGTCCGCCATCACCAATTTTGGCGGCCGTACCAGTCATTCACTTCCTTCTGCGCGTGATCCTTGGCGTAGCCGTACCGTTGCTGCAATCTCCCTTCGAGTTGCTCTTGCTTGCCGTCGATCACATCAAGATCATCGTCGGTGAGCTTACCCCACTGTTCCTTCACTTTGCCCTTCATCTGCTTCCAGTTGCCTTCGACGCGGTTCCAGTCCATGGCGCTTCTCCTTGAACGACTACGGTCGACTAACGGAGGTTGCCGACGCTTCGTTCCTCGGCGGCGGTAGCGTCAATCAGGCGCGGGCGCAGTGTTCAAGAGTGGACTGACAGGCCGACAATGCGCACCTCTGCGAGTTCTCATTCGCTTCGGCGCCATCGAGCACGTAAGCATTCGTAAGGTGAGCGACGACGCCCCCCTGGGCACGATGGGGCTAGCGAAGCCGCACCCACCGCTCGAGCGCGCGGCTGGCGAAGCGCTGCGAAAAAGCGACAGCCGCGCCTCATGCTCGTAATTTGGCAGCCGTGTCACCCGACGCCGGCCCGCACCCGAAACGCATCGACTAGCGCTGCGGCGATATCAACTTAGGTCAGAATCCGACTTCTCGCACTCCCGTCCAAGCCTGCTTCTGACCAAAGAATATCGCACTTCTCAGAGCTTCGACGGCAAACTAGCTCTTTCTCCACCACTCCGCGATCGCAGCCGCGAGAACCTTCCACTGGTCGGTCGGTAGATCGGGCACAGCCACCCGGACGCTGTACTGGTCCGTTGTCGCATCGTGAAACCACTCGGTCGCGGCGAAGTCAAAGCCGAAGCTGCCGGCGTGGCGGATGGCAAACCCTTCGCCGCTCAGGTCGCGGCTCATCGCCTCAGCGG
Source organism: Bradyrhizobium sp. LA6.8 (assembly GCF_040547935.1). Lineage (NCBI taxonomy): Bacteria > Pseudomonadati > Pseudomonadota > Alphaproteobacteria > Hyphomicrobiales > Nitrobacteraceae > Bradyrhizobium > Bradyrhizobium sp. LA6.8. The sequence goes on along the minus strand of NZ_JBEPQQ010000005.1, from coordinate 508,669 downwards.
CTTGCCGCGCGGTGTCTTCGTCAAAAGGAAGCCTTGCGCGAAGGGTAACATACAGATGGAGCTCATCTGAGAGCGTGGGGAGTTCGCGTGCAAAATGCCGGGCCGCATGGCGGCCATTGTGCAGAATGGTTGCAACGCGCTCCTTCGTGAGGGTCCAATAAGCTTGGCTGCCTACATAGGGCGGGAAATGAGCTGGGAGCGCCGCACCACCCAGCAGGCGGACCGCATTGCGGGTTTCTACGGCCAACTCTTCGACTAACAAAAGAGTGGCCTCGGACCGCTCGCTCCAGGTGAGCAAAACCGCGGAGCCGAGCCGACCGTATTCAGCCCCGAGCGAGTCTAGCTTGTTATGGCTTCGCACCAACGCGGTGGCAACACCACACCGCCGTGCCCAGCGCAGCACGCGCCTGATGCATCCCGATCGACAGGCGAAGCAGGTAGTGTCGAAAATCAGGAGATCGAGCGCGGAGCCGTCGCAGCGGAGGACGGCCTCAAAAGCGTTCGCAGCGACGCACGACTCCAGCAATAGGATTCGCGATCCGTTGGCTGAGATCAATGTATCTGCCAGCGGCAACTTCAGGCGGACAAGTCTCAATTCTGGGACAAAATGCTCGATCAACTCCTGCGTCTCGCCATAGGAGCCCGGCAGCACCAAAATGTCGGCCCTACCAAGGATCTTCCCAGAAGCGAGTAACAGCGACGAAATGGCAGCCATGCCGGAGGCGGAATAGATGGTCTCGCCGGTGCAGCCGCGTTCGAGATTATAGAACGAGGGGCCGCTGACGTTGAGATCCGCGCGCTGATAATCATAACTGAATACGAATGGCCCGCTGGCGGGACGCGCCGTTGCCGACCACGCGGTCTCAGTCGCTTTCCAAGCCTGCAACTCATGCTCCGCGCGCAGCTTGGCAGTCAGCTGAAACTTGACCCTAATGACCTCCTCCACCGAACGTGGACGAAGCGGATTTCGCGGGCGTTCCAAGCAACCGTTCAGCAGTTCGATTTCCCGGTGTTTCCGCTCAAGATAGGCCTCAATGGTCTCCATGCGGCTCTCGATAGAACGTCTGGCAAGCTTCCATGGTCCATCAACTCTAGCCGTGCGCGGGGGATCCAAACCTCGGGCCGTGCCCTTTTAGCAACAAAGATGCATCTGCGTCGTTGATGGTGCGCAAGGAGGACAAAATGTCAGAAATTCGAGAGCATATGAAGATCATCGGCAAGGACGGCGCTCCGGTCGGCACCGTCGACAAGGTCGAAGGTGACCGCATCAAGCTAATCAAGAAGGACAGCCCAGAAGGGCATAAGGACCATCACCACTACATCGACAAGAAGCTGGTCGGGTCTGTGGAAGGCGATACGGTGAAGCTATCGGTCAATGCGAGCGCCGTGCCGAAGCAGGAAGCTACCTAGCGAACGTTCTAAGTTGCCGATGAACAAGCGTGCACGCCCTTCCCCTCTCATTGCCATGGAGGCGCGGTTGGTTAGCGCCATCCCACGCGGTCCGGAATGGCAGTACGAACCAATATGGGATGGCTTTCGCTGCTTGATGTCGCGGAGCGGCAGTCGCGTTGATCTGCGTTCGAAATCTGGCGAAGATCTCGCGCGATACTTTCCAGATATTGTCGCCGCTGCACAGAAAGTAAAGGCGGACTTATTCATGCTCGACGGCGAGATCGTCATTCCGTATGACGACGGCTTTTCCTTTGATGCGTTGCTTCAGCGGATCCACCCAGCCGCCACTCGGGTTCGAACACTTTCGCAGGAAACGCCGGCGCTCTATCTCGTATTCGATCTGCTCGCGTCGGCCAACGAGAAGCAGCTTGCCCAGAAGCCGCTTAGCAAGCGGCGGCCCGCGCTCGAACTTTTTGCGAAAGGAAACCTCAAGAACAGCCTCTTCCGCCTCTCGCCCGCAACTACACACTACGCGACCGCGAAGAAGTGGCTGGAACAAGCCGGCGGCGGTTCGGAAGGTGTCATCGCCAAGCGCGTTGACCTGCCATATCAGGCGGGAAATCGCGACGGCATGCAGAAGATCAAGAACTTCCGCAGCGCCGATTGCATTTTAAGTGGCTTTCGCTACGCGACCAACAAGATCGCCGGCCGCAGGGTAGTGGGCTCGCTACTGCTCGGGGCGCCTTTCAGTCCCCTAATCGCAAATCGAAGTCATTGTCCCGGCGCTTAATCGCAGTCCTGGCCCACCTTTTGCTGGGACGGTGCTTGCTCGGCCTCACCGGCTGTCAATTTCTTTGACTGTTCAGTGGGTGCGGGACGGGTCTGCTCGACCGTGCCTGCCGTCCGATCCGGTGACTGCGAGGAGGGTGCGGGCTCGATCTTCTTTGGTTGCTCGGCAGCGGTAGGCTCGCTCTGCATCTGGCGTTGCGCGTCCTGCGACGATGTTGCGACATTCTCGGAGGCTTTGTTCATCACAGATGTCGGCGGATGCCTGGAATCAGTTGCTGTGGAACCAGCGGGTTGTCCGGTATAGCCTGGGACATTCCCAGATCCTGCATCGCGGCTCGCCATATTGCAGGGAGCCGCATACACGGCGCTGGCGCTGGAGGCTAGCACCGCGCCCAAGATCATAAGCCTGTTAGCAAACATATTCTTTGTCCTTTGCGTTTGCGCTAGACGCTAAACGAATTGAACAAAACTTATGTTCCTGTGTTTCGGCTGCGTGCTTCTCGGCGGTTCAAATTCGCTGTTCGTGCTCCATGCCTTGAAGTCCGCTCCGGGTCAAAATGCGAAGAACTCAGAGTGAGCAAAGCCAGTCCGCTCTGCCCTACCAAGCGGACCTCAATGAAAGGTGTCGCCACTTCGCTGATGGGCCAGAAGGCGACATCGCAGGTTTGGCCTGAAAATGAAAGAGGCCGCCCACTGAGGCGGCTCGCTAGGCATTCCAGATGCTAGAGGCGGCCAAAGTCATCGGTCTGGTCTGGGTGGCGGTGATCCTAACTTACGGACTCATCGCCCTAGCCCTGATCGTTGCCCACAGGGTGCTCCGTATACTCAAGTGGCCAATTCAAATTAGGCCACCGTCGAAATCAAATTAGGCCAGTGGGGTTGGAAACGGGCCAGTCCCTTAATGCGCGAAGATCACAAACACGATGCCGCCAGCAACCACGGTGCACCACACGAGCGAAAGTCTAAAAAGCCAAGCATCCCGCGTCATGGACAGAAGCCTAAAGGTCAATTGCAGCCTTATGCAACGCAGCGGATTATCTCCCGAATTGCCGGTCGCCTTGGCTAGCCGTAGCTCCCGTTAGCTCAAGCACTTTGCCGTCGCGCCGCAAGTGGCGGCAGACCTACGCATGCAGAGTGATCTCACAGGTGAGCCCTTGGTCGCGCCAATCAAAACGCACCTCACCCTTGAGTTGGCCTGTGATTATGTTTTCCATGATGCTCGTGCCGAACCCGCGGCGCGTGGGCGGCGCGACCGGCGGTCCGCCTGACTCGATCCAGCGTAAACTGAGCCGTCCGTCTGCCGTCCGGGACCATGTGATTTCAACGTGACCATGAACTGCGGACAGCGATCCGTATTTTGCCGCGTTGGTCGCGAGTTCATGCAAGGAAATTGCAACCGCCTGAGCCGTATACGGCTCCAGCGTTACGATTGGGCCGTTAGTTCGCACACGCGCCTCTTTCTCCCCGCGGTAAGGCAAAAGCTCCTGCGTGACCAGACTGTGAAGCTGGGCTCCCGTCCAGCGCGATTGCACGAAGAGTGCATGGACCTTTGCGAGAGCATTAATGCGCCCTTCGATCAGTTGCTTGAGATCATCAGACCGATCGGCATGAGAAAGACGCACCGTCGCTAACACGGTGGCCAAGATGTTCTTCGTTCGATGCTCCGCCTCGCGCGCGAGATCGACGATTTGCGTCTCGCTGCGTTTGCGCTCCGTTATGTCCTGGAAGCAGTTGATGGCGCCGACAATGTTTCCTCCGCTATCCTTGATTGCCTCGATGTCAACGAGCGCGACGCCGCGCAAGCCGTCAGGTCGCTCGATATGTACTTCCTGTTCGCGCACGGAGATACCGGTGCGCAGCACATCTGCCATGGGGCATTGATGGTGCGGGAGCAAACCGCCATCGGGACGGAACATTCGATACGATCCACAGTACCGTTCACCGGGATCGCCGAGCTTAGGCGACCGGCCCCATAGTTCCGCAGCGCGGCGGTTGTACCGAAGAACAAGGCCGTCCCGGTCACAAACATAAACGGCAAAAGGCAGTTGTTCGAACAGCTGCCCGGGCATTTCGAAGGCTTGCTCCTCGTTGCCCGCACCGAGGGCGACTTCGGCTGCGTTCGCGAAAACCGTATCCACCTCGGTGGAGGTTCGCTCGCGTATGCGCTGGAAGGAGCGTAGCGCGTAGGAAAGTACATTGCTCATTTTGCTGTAGCCTCAGCCGGATTCAGAGTTTGGATCATCTCCGTTTCGAATTGGCGGCTTGTGGTGTGAGTGCGCGTTTCATGGAGGCATACACCCTCAACTGTGCTGCGTTACGAAGTGCATTCTGTCTCGCCTCTCCTTCAGGCAATTGCTTCGCCTCAAAGGCGCGCGCATCTGCCTGCTCATCCAAATGGTCCGCCGTCAGAAATACGACCTTGTTCCTGTTACGCATGCCGGACCTCATTTCAGTGAGTACAAATTGCCATCGAACCAATCGAGCGGTTCGGATTGCGATGGGCCGGACACAACTTGCATTTGATGGATGTGGCCGCATCTTGTGCAGCGCAGCGTCCAGTGCTCATACCCGGGTCGCGAGGGCGTGATCCGCTGCACCATGGTAGGGCTTTGGCATCGGTCGCATCGTCGATAGACCCGGAGTAGCGAGGACGCTATTTGAGCGGCCATTTTTAATCTCCCATGAGATTGCCAAAATCTAGTCCGGGGATTTAAGCTCGCCGGCAAGCCAGCCTCTCGCGTCACCGTTCATGGGGTCGCGGACTACCAGGGCTCGCTGGAAACGATCGCATTTGGGGCACGCGAAAGTGCGGAGTTCGTAACCGGCTGGGCCGGGCGCAATGCGGGCCAGGACCGTGCGGGTCTGGCAATGCTGACAGCGCGGGCGCTCTATAATGCTAAGCGGCGGGCCGGTTGGTAACGCATGAGAGCCGGGCATGCGAGCACCCCTTTGGGATCAGGCGGGTGCACAACACGCTGCCGGACACCGGCTACTGATCGGGTGATTTTCTCACCTGGGAAACTGGTCCGCTGGTCAATATTGACCACTACACGCTTTTTTTAATATTTAGGCATCGCTGGTCCAAAGGAGGGACTTGTGAAGTCAGCAAAGCAACCGTTCGATCCGCAGGCTTTTCTGGCCAAAGTCGGGACCGGCAAAACGATATCGAAGTACCGGAAAGGCCGGATCATCTACTCCCAAGGTGAAGAGGCCGATAGGATTTTTTACATCCAATCGGGCAAGGTCAAGGTGACCGTTGTTTCCGACCAGGGCAAAGAAGCAGTCGTCGGCATGTTGGAGACTGCGCAATTTTTTGGCGAGGGATGTCTGAATGGCCAGTTGGTCCGCGTTGGAACCGCGAGGGCAATGGAGGAGTGCGTTGTCACCTCAATAACGCGGAAGGCGATGCTGGCGACGCTCCGCAAGGAGCCAAGATTTTCAGAACTTTTCGTGACTTACCTGGTGACCCGAAGCAATCGCATCGAAGAAGATTTGATCGATCAGTTATTCAATTCAAGCGAGAAGCGACTCGCGCGCCTTCTGCTACTGCTGGCCAACTTCGGTAAAAATGGAAAGCCAACGCCAATCGATACTTCGATCAATCAAGCAACCCTGGCTGAGATGATCGGAACGACCCGACCCCGGGTGAGCTATTTCCTGAACAAATTTCGTAAGCTGGGATTGATCAGCTACAACGGCAAGATCGAGGTGCACCGCTCCTTGTTGAACGCAGTCCTGTATGAAAAACCTCGGCTAGAAAGAGACGACGAGCCGCCCGAATAGATCGGACGATCGCGCCGCAAATGTCCGCTTCGGGTCAAAATGCGAAAGTCTCACATCGAGCACAAGTGGTCCGGTCCTGCTAAGAGAGCCGACCTCACAGCGGACATGTTGAATCGGCGGCAACGCGCCAGGAGCGGTCATTCAGCCCGCTCTCGCGGATGGGCTAGCTCCGCTCGCGGGGGCGCCGCGGCGACTGGGGATTGTTGGCGGGATTGGTATCGTACTTGGATATTCGCGTAATGAGCCCGCTAGTGGCGAGCGGTTGCAAGTCCGCCTCGAGCGCGTCAGCAATCTCCTTGGCATAGACCTCCCGGTCGTCCACGTAGAGTGTAAAGGATTTCAAATACTTTTCCTTCTTCGCCGGATTCTCGATCGTCTCTTTCGTCCACTGGTAGAGCGGATAGTTTTCGAAGCCGTGCCCTTCGGCTGCAGCGACATACTCCGCAAAGGCGTCGAACTGGCATTTCAGCGCAGCGCGATGCTCGGCGAGGATATCGAACAGCGGCGCCAGTGCCGGATCACGGAGTTCTCGGCGCACCGATTCCGCCGTAGCAGAATCGTTCACATCGAACCTAACCTGATACTGCCACTGAGAAGTCACGCTATTTTCGCCTCCTGGTCGCACCCGATTTGCGCCTTTTCCAATCGCAAGGCGCTACCGCTCGCTCGCGAGCAGGTCCGGCAGCGTTGTGTCAAGAGCTGGCGGCAATGTCAGGCCGACGTTGCGTTAGTAGCTCCTCTTTTTGGCAAGGCGCTCGTTGAACGAACGAAGATCGATGACAATTCGTTGGTGGGTTCCGCTGCCGATCTTCTCTATGCCGTCGCTTGCCGACACCTTGAAGTCAACTCGTTTTCCCTCGACGTTGGTTACCTCTGCCGTCGCGCACACGTCGTGGCCTACAGGCGTGGCGGCGAAGTGCTGTACATCTACTGCAGTGCCGACCGCGCTTTCACCTGCGTCCAAAAACGGTCTGATGGCATTGAGCGCGGCGTTTTCCATGATCAAAATCATCACGGGCGTCGCAAGCACTTGCGGCAACATCGCGTCCTTGAATCGGTCGGCAAGATGTTCGGGTTGCACCCGCACTGTCGATGTTCCTCTGGCTCCCAACGGAATCTGCCGCATTCGTTCGTCCTAGATCTCTATATAGACCGCGTCGACCACTTCGCCCCCAACAGCAGCACAAAAGCCGACATCTGGCCAGGTCAGAGTTGGGTCAAGGGGAGACATTTCGAGGCGACCCATTGCCTGCTATAATTCTGGCTTCATACGGCACCGTGACCACGAGTAGTCCCGTAGGGGTACTAACCCTTTTAGGAGACAACAATGGGCGATTCGAATTCGGTGATTGTCCGCAAGGCCTACGAAGACTTTGCGGTAGGAAACATTCCTTCGGTATTCGCGGCTTTCGAAGCGGGCATCACATGGCACGTTCCCGGTCATAGTCCGCTATCAGGCGACTATAAGGGCCATGACCAGGTCGGAGGCTTCTTTCAACGCACGATGGAGCTTTCGGGAGGCGCATTCAGCATCGATGTGCACAATGTGCTAGCTGAAGACGATCTCGTTGTCGCCCTGGTTACCGTGAAGGCAGAACGAAACGGGCTGTCCGCTTCGTTTCCGGAGATCCACGTCTGGCAGATGAAGAACGGAAAGGCGACCGACTTCCGCGAGTATCAAGGCGATGAGCAGCGGGAGGATCGATTCTGGTCTTGAGACGCTGGCATCTCCGCTCAGGCCGGATGTCCGTTCCGGGTCATTCTCGACTGATCCAGTCGGGAGTGCCTGCTGTCTTATGTCCGCTCCGGTCCGAAAAGCGACCGAAGCTCTGCATCGCCGGGAAATGACGCGAAGGGCCATGAGCCGACATCGCTCCAATCAAGCGGCGATACTTGCCGGGCTTCTTAGCGGCCGTAAGGGAAGCAGCGGCGGCGATCGAGTGTGAGGCCGAAATGCGCTCCCAGCGCAGCGATGGCCGCGTCCTGCTCAGGATAAGGATCGGCATTGGATGCGGCAACGATGATGATCCGGAACCCGCCGCGGTCCTTGCCACCCGGTGGCAGCATCGCTGTAGCCAGGGCATTGCCCTCCCTGTCGCGCAGTGTGAGGAAAACCGGCATCTCTCGCTGTACATAGGCCTCGAGGCCGATGTCGCGCTCGATCGCGCCCGGCCGCTCCGGACGCCAGGACTGGACTGCCTTCTCCCGCTCGTTGCGGAAATATTTCTCGACTGTGTGGCCCATCAGGCGCGACTCATGCGCCGCTTCACCTTCCGCCTCGATACGGAACCAGGTCTTACCCTTCGGCGCGTCGCAAACGTACCGCATTTTGCTCGTCCCCGCGATCGCCGCAATTCTAGGGCGGCGGGCCTACAAAGCCAATATGAGGCTCGCTCCCGTGTATAGCGCTGCACGATCAGAGGGGCTAAGAGTTCTTGATTGGACGTTGAAGTTCTAGTGAGCCCAAACAATACTAGGTCGACCGGAATAATCCTCTTCAAGGAGCGTCCCGATGCCTGACGTAAGGGAAAAGCAACGCGAAGTCCGCCGGAAGATCATTCGCCAATGGGCGAAGCTTCCGAAGGATAAACGGCAGTCTATGGAGGGGATTTCTGAATTCGCCAGGACCGCCGCTCAGCAGAACGAGAACGCATTCATCCGCAGTCGTCGCGATCCGTATCAGAAGATCATAGGATGGCTATTGCCGCGTGCTCATCTCTGAACGACTGAGTCCTCTGCACATCCTTCGAAGGCGACACCGGGTTCTTCAGCTTGCCCCCATGTGGCGAACGGCCCGCGCGATTTAGGGAGCAAACCACGCACCTTGTCGCAAACCACATTGAGCGCGATTTTGTGAATCCGATCAGGCGACGCCCGATTTCCGTTTAGGGTCAATCGCGTCGGTTTGGTTCTCCCGAGACGACTTCCGGTCAGCCCCAGTGAGCGGACATCTTTAGTACCCCTCGCCAGGTCTCAAACGGGCCAACAGCGGAAGTGATCAACCGGTAGCATGCCCAGTTCCTACGTATGCTTCTTGGCGGAACGAAAACCCGCCGCCTTCCAGCATTGGCCGATCAGAAAAGCTTGCGGTCTCCAATGCAATCGCCTTGATGGCCGCCTGACGATCAGCCTCGTCTCGGTTACTCAATAGGGCCGCCATAGGCGTTGCGAGAAGTTGGAACCTCACGTAGTCGAGCACCGACGGAAATGCGATCTGCTGCACCACGGTCTGGACTTCGACTTTGACAAATCCCGCCTCAATTAATGGCTCTCGAAGCTCGTCCGGCGCGTTGAAGGAATGCTCGCCGCGTTTGATCTTGGATGCATTCGGCCCAAGGACGCTATCAAGTGCCAACACGAATGCGTTCGCACCCGGAGTTCGTTCTATCGGACTATAGACGCTGAGTCCGACGCGACCCGACGGCGACAGCACCCGACGCATTTCGCGGAGAGCGCGGCCCTGATCTGGAAAAAACTGCAATCCCAGCTGACAAAGAACTAGGTCAAATTTTTCGGCCGGGAATGGTAGATCGAGCGCACTGCCCTCGATCCAATCGATTGGTGCTCCCTCGCATACTAGCGTCTGAGCAACCGCCAACATCCCCTTGTTCAGGTCCAAGCCGGTAACGTGTCCATGGAGCATGCACCTGCTTGCTGAACGGGCCACAACGCCGGTGCCGCAAGCGACGTCGAGGACCTCTTCTCCTGCAGTGGGCTGGGATCGACTCACCAGATCATCTGCCCATTTTGTTGTAATCGCTGGTACTAAGTACTTTTCGTAAAGCTCCGGCGCACTACCGTCGAGTTGCCAATGGTGGTGATCAACCATTGCGAGACCCTCCTTAGCTCCTGCTTGCCCTTATAGCATCAGCACTCGCTAATGTCCGGTTCGGGTCAATTTCGGAAGTCGGTACTTTAATTCGTTAGGGTCAGGTTTACCCTGCGAACGGACATCCCGCAGCCCAAAGCCATTTCTGAAAAGTGACCAACGGAAGTTACCCAACTGATGTGCCGCCAAAAGAACGAACCGCCCGAAGGCGGCTAGTCGTTCTCTCCGCTGAAAGGAACTTGGAGGCAACTCTAGCAGCCGCTGGTGACCAAGCGAACGTTGTCACGCAGCGAGCCAATGTCCCCTGTGAATATCGAACTTCACGGCGCCGTCGTCACGCATCTTCAACAGGAGCGATCGGCAGTCGTCCTGATGCTTTATGTTCACGCGCTTCATGATTTCGAAAACCTTCAGAGGCTTTTCGCTAAGGGCAATCAGAATCTTGTCTCGATCAGTCATTGGGGCTCCTTCTATCGGCATCGGCGACGGTATTCGCTGCAATCAGTGGCCTGATAACGGGCAAGCGATCTGAAGCCGACGACCCGGCGCTGGGAATGTGAACTAGTTCACAGATCGGGAAAGAAAAGCTCACTAACATGGACGAGAGCGGGCGAAGATACTTCGCGATGTCTTGCAGTGCTGCGCGGGGTCGCGTGTCCCGTCGAGCAAGCGATGGAATGGGTTAGTGTATCCGTCACAGGAAGACACGATGATCGACGACCATTTGGCGCGTGCACATCGCAAAAATATTCAACGCTATCGCCTTTTATTGCAAACCAATCTGACGGAGTCCGAGCGCCAGTTTGTCGAGCGACGCCTAAGCGAGGAGCAATCCAAGCTGGAGATGCTGGTCAGCTCGTGCTCGAGCGAATCGCATTGCGATCAATCAAGTGCCCCGGGTAACCACGCTGGTTAGGTCGGCCCCTCCGCGCCCAAGGGGGAGTCATGCCACCTCCGGTAAGCGGCGCGTGGGCTTCGGATCGTGACTACTGCGCAATCCGCCATTTCCTGCGCAAGGCGTAGCTGCTTACTGTGTCTTGACTTCGTCTCTGGCGAGCGCAGCGAGTCTATCCAACTGGGTCGACAAACCAGTGAAGCTCCTCGATATGTTCTTCAAAACTGACGCCCGAGCGGCGGAAATTCCTGATGCTTCAGAAAGTGCCTTGTAGTGTTTTGCTAGTTCATGGCAGCTTGCAGCCGTCGCAATCATTGTTGAGCTCCATGAGCGTGCGATGGGCTCACAAGGCTAACGCTCCGAAACAACGCTAACGTGACAATGATCGTCATGGTTCCTAGAAATGAAATCCTAAAATTTGGCAGCAACTTGCGCGCACCAGCGCGCGGATGCCCCGCCCGAAGGGAGCCTAAAGGTTCGGGAAAAACTAGAAACTTTACGGAGCAAGTTGAGTTGCCAGTGATTGGATCCGAGTCGCCGGAGCGTGAGAATGGTGTACGAGGTTACGGTCAGCAGGGCCGCAGACACGGCGTGGTCGATCTTCAGAGCGACGCGTCCCGGCATTGATGCATCAGACAGCCGCCGCTGCCTTCTCGAGCGTCACCTACAACGAAGAGGAGAAGAGCGAGAAGGCGATTCCGAAGAACTGGCAGGCTTCGGACTTGCCTATCTGCACGGGCTTCCCGCGGAAGAATGCTGACGCGCATGCAGATGTTCGTCGCGCGGATGGCTCGCGGAAGCACAAGACCCAGTTGGACCTTGCTGGCCATCTCGTCTCTCATTTCGGCGACCGTCGTACTGGCGCTGCGATGCGCGTTGGGGGATTAGGCGCAGATGCGCATCGCCCAGCTCGCCCCCTTGGCCGAAAGCGTCCCTCCAAAGCTTTATGGCGGCACAGAGCGGGTGATCGCCTGGCTGGTGGACGAACTGGTAGAGCTCGGACACGACGTCACCCTCTTTGCAAGCGGTGACTCCCGCACAAACGGCAAGCTTCATCCCGTCTGGCCGCGCGCGCTGCGCTTGGGGCGAAGGGGCGCGGATCCGAGCGCCGCCAGCGCTCTACTCATCGAAGCAATCGCGAAGCGCGGGGGCGACTTCGACGTGATCCACTCACACATCGACTGGCTGCCGCTTCCGGTGCTGCGCCGGACCGGCGTGCCGTTTCTCACGACCATGCACGGCCGGTTAGACCTGCCAGGACTATCCGATGTCGTCCGGGAGTATGCCGAAGCCGGCTTCGTTTCGATTTCCAACCATCAGCGCCAACCGCTACCGGATGCGAACTGGATCGGCACGATCCTCCACGGGCTGCCGACGCGCTCGTTTCAGGCGTCTTACGAACCGGGATCATATCTGGCGTTTCTTGGCCGCCTGACGGCGGAGAAAGGTCCTGAGGACGCTATCCGCATCGCGCGTGCTGCTGGGAAGCCGCTGCGCATCGCCGCCAAGATACCCCGTGCCGAAACTGCCTACTTCAAGAAACGGCTTGAACCTCACATCGATGGCAAGAGCGTCCAGCTTGTCGGCGAGGTTGACGACTCCAGGAAGCAACCGTTCCTCGCCGGCGCTGCCGCCTTGTTGTTCCCCATTAATTGGCCGGAGCCGTTCGGTCTCGTCATGATAGAGGCGATGGCGTGCGGGACGCCGGTGATCGCCTATCGCTCGGGCTCGGTGCCGGAGATCGTCGAGCACGGCGTCACGGGCTTTATCGTCGAGGACCAGGCGCAAGCCATCAAGGCGGTGAACGAATTGGACCGGCTGGACAGACGGAAAGTGCGCGCCCGCTTTGAAGAGCGCTTTTCCGCGAAGCGAATGGCAAAAGAGTACGAAAGCCAATATCGGAAGCTGATCGCTCCTGCAGAGGGCGCCGAACGGGAACACGCTCTGCAACTGCCACGAACCTGAAACTGTCGAGAGCGGCGACGGAACGACGCGTGCGGATTTCATGACACATGGAGCTGGGGATCGAGGAGGAACGAGCATCCGGAGTCCTACGTTGTCTCGCATTGATGTTGCCAATAGGAGGAAACGATGGAAACGGAAAGGCGTGAAACAGGAACGCTGATCGGTAGCGATAAGGTCGAAGGCACGGCGGTCTACGGTACCGATAGCCAAAAGATCGGCTCGATCGAGCGCGTCATGATCGACAAGGTCAGCGGCCGCGTCTCGTATGCGGTTCTCGGCTTCGGTGGCTTCCTAGGGATCGGAGACGATCACTATCCGCTGCCGTGGCAATCACTAAAATACGATACGGGCCTCGGCGGCTATCGGACCAATCTCACCGCAGAAAGGCTGCAGGGAGCCCCGAAATACGGCAATGACAACGAATGGAATTGGGAAGACCCGGGACGGGCAAAGGTCGTTAACGATTACTATTCTGGGTTCTGAACCGAGCGGCCCGAGTTTGCTCAGGTGCCGTTACGGTTGCGAGGGCCCGGACTCCTAGGCACTCCGGGCCCCCGCTCGTCGGACTGCTGAGCGTCGACGAATGACCGCGAAGATGAATCTGGCTTCGGAGAGCGATTTCGCCGGAACGACAGCCGGCGCTGCCGGTTAGATCTCAAAGCTCAGGGAAATTGACGTTTGAAATTCAGCCTCGGCTCTCCACTATGGAGGTCGGGGCCCATTTCCCGTTGAGCCGGTCGGCCTTCGGAGCTGCAAACGGAGTTCGGGGGATGGAGCTCACGGACCTAGAGGGGGATTTTCTGCGGAGTCTCCAGGACGGGCCATGGATCAGTCCGCCGACGTTCGACCACGAGCTTGTCGCGCGGATCGTCGAGCTCGGCCTGGTGGAGAGCGACCCGTTGCAGTCGGAAGAGATCGAATATCGGATCACCGATGCCGGGCGGGCGGCGCTCGGCTGAGCGACGGCCCTATCCTTCCGTAAGCGCCGACTTGACCCGACCAGCCGGCCAGCTTTCACGCTCGGCGATAACGCGCACCTTGGCGCCGCCGCCGACCAGCACGTGTGAACAGAGATCGTCCTCGGCCGACGCGACAGAGATCTCCGTCTCAGGCTTCCAGTTCGGCGTCAGATCGAGATCGCCCGGGAAGCTCCGCCAGCGCGAGCCGTCGTCGAGCTCGACGATGTGGCTTTCGGAATGCGATCCGATCTTCATGGGGCGGCCGCGTTGCCCACGCGCTACTCCTGTCCGGCCGGAGCCTGGGCATTCGAGTTGTTCGGGTTTTGCTTGTCAAAGCGAGCGCCGCAAGGCGGAGGCCGTTCGCCCTGTGAAGCTCGACTACCCACTGAGCGAATGAGCGAGCAAGAAACGCAGCATCTCCCTCGTCGCGTCGGGCCCGCGCGGATCGGCGTAGGATCCGGCCGGACTGCCTCCGGACCAGGCGTGGCCGGCACTGTGGATATTCCAATGCTCGGAGATCGCACGCCCTCCCGCGTCATTCAGGATCGTGCGGGTATAAGCATGGCCGTCCGGAACTTGTCCGCGAAGCACCTTCGCTTTCAGGCCTGCTGCGTTGGCGCAATGCTCGACGATCTGGGTGCCGTTCCTCGGATGTACCGTGGTGTCGCCATCGCCATGAAAAACGATGGTAGGCACAGGAGGCTTGCCAGCCGATATCGGCTTGGATTCGCCTCCCTGCCGCATGGCGGCGAACGCGGACGGAAGATCACTGGCGGCCCCACAGGCGAGACCGGAATGAATGCCAACCGCCGCGTACAGGTCTGGATACGTTGCCCCCATGATGGCGGCCGCGGCCCCGCCCGCCGATAGTCCGGCGACGTAGACGCGCTTCGGATCGATTCCATAGTCGCGCATGATCTGGCGGGTGATGCCGGCGATCAGGGATCCGAAGCTCAAGCGGCCTCAGCTCATCACCCTTCCGAAGCTGAGGTCGCTTGCGAAGCTGAGGTCGCTTGCTCCGTCCGAATTGCGACGCCAGAACTTCGACGAAAGTCGATCCACGCGGGACTTTAAGCGTTAGTGCGGCTTTGCCGGCTGCTGGTTCTCGGGCCGGACAGTCCTGTTGCTGTCCGGCATTTTGTCTCGACCCTGATCTCCATTGTCGTCTTTGCCACCAGAAGTCGACGTACCACTTCCACTATTCGAACCAGGTGACATGCCGGTGGTGCCACGCGGGTCTCTACTCGGCGCCGTCGAGCTGGCTGCGGGATCACCATTGACCGCACCACGTCCGCTTGGTGAGCCGGCGGGCTGCGCCGACGCAGCAGCAATCGAGACAGCCAAACCAGTTGCTAATAGTAGGATTAGTTTCACGGCAAACTCCCAGGGTTGTCGCGCTTAACCCGCAGGAAGTCCGATCCGTTCCAAAGACCCAAGCCGGCGCAAGCTGAAGAGGGACCAATGACCGTCTTCGTCTACGTGAACACCGCCAAACAGGTCGGCGACGTCGACCACATCAAGGTCTTCGCCAGTGTCGATGCCGCAGAAACATGGTTCGAGGAGAATGACCCCGAGGAGGTGGCATTTGAGTCGACGTGATAAGGGCTGCCGGCGTAATTCGTTCTCGCAGACGCAAAAACTCCTAGCGCTTACGCACCGGAAACGTTTTTCTAATCAACGAACTGGTCCTTGCAATGGTAGATCCGTACGCGCCACGCCACATTATGAGCTCTCTCTGAACACCGCGATGGAGAGCCTTCTCCCGTCGTCGAGAGCCCGAGAGCATCCAAGCGCACTCGACCTTCTATCTCAGGCCAGTTGAGTTCGGGCGCACGGTGGGAATTAGCTTAACCGGGTATCCGTCAACCGGAAGCAGCACATTACTGGGTCTCCAGTACGGCGCGGTGAGGAGCAGCAAAAAAGTCGCTCGTGCGGCCATATACTGTGCCGCTGGTCGGCTGCGCTCAGTACCCTGCAGGACGATTTTACCCGCTTCGCCAGAAACACACCAACGCCAGCCGCGACCGCGCCGTGTGATCGAACTATCAAAGACAGGAAAATCCACATCGCTCATGAGACGCATACTCCAAAAACGACCACCTAAAATAGCCACATTACTCAAGAATTTTAAATAGGCTAACTTCTTTGGTGGCAACGGAGTTTCTCCTCGCCATGCGATTGCTTGAAGCTTAAATTATTTTTCGTGCGTCTCGTAGCCCTTCGTTCAATTGCTGGTCTATCGGCGAAGACCTAAATCGGCTCTCTGGAAAGCCCGCAGTCATGTCATCCGCTTCGACTAACAAGATTGCGCTTTTCATCGATGGGGCCAATCTCTACGCGACGGCGAAAACTCTGGGCTTCGACATCGATTACAAACGCCTGCTGGAGGAATTTCAGAGCCGCGGGAAACTGTTTCGGGCATTCTACTACACCGCAGTCATCGAGGATCAGGAGTTTTCCTCGATCCGTCCCCTGCTCGATTGGTTGGACTACAACGGGTTCACGGTCGTCACCAAGGCGACTAAAGAGTTTGTCGATGCATCCGGCCGCCGCAAGATCAAGGGCAACATGGATATCGAGCTCGCGGTGGACGCCATGGAGCTCGCCGAACACATCGACCAGATGGTGCTGTTCTCGGGCGATGGCGACTTCCGCTCTCTGGTCGAAGCCGTGCAGCGCCGCGGCGTGCGAGTCACGGTGATTTCCACTATCGCCAGCCAGCCGCCGATGATCGCCGACGAGCTGCGCCGCCAGGCCGACGTCTTTACCGATCTCGTCGAGCTGCAGCCGAAGCTTGGCCGCGTCCCATCCGAGCGCCCTGCCCCACGTGATCGCGAACCGCGGGGACACATGCCGAAACTCTTACAAGAGCCGAAAGGAAACGACCCTCCTGGCTAGTAAGGGTCGCCCGCATCGATGAATTTGCGGCAGAACCACTTCAATAGAACAGCATCACCGACATCCAAGCAGTCAGCGACGCGCATAGACCAATTCCGAGATACGGCAATGCCTGGCGCATCCCAGACGCGAAAATATGCTGCCAGCTCCGCATTCCTGCCGGCGACCGACGCCGAATCTGCGTCTGCATCGAACGGCGCGGAACAACTAGCGCCGAAGGCCAATTGAGAACCTGCCAAGCATCGCCGCCGATGCTGGCGGAGCGACCCCGGTCTACTTGCCCCAAGCCCCCCAACCGGGGCCATCTCCCCGACCTTGAGAAACGGCATGTGAGGATTTTACAAGTACGGCATGACCAAGGGTGGAATGATGAAGCCTGACGCGTCCGGCTAGGGCGGCTCTGGTCCCGGCAGCGATCAGGCCGGCCCCAAAAGCAACAGGAAGTAAGCCTGGCTCCTCCGGGGATTTGCTTCCCAGCCGCGTTGTCTTGCCCCGGCAACGCGGCTGTTCTTTTACGACCGGGGTCGCGCGGGTGCGCCACCCGGCGGGAAACGTCTGGATCGAGGAACCCTTACGCACGCCTGGCATTGAAGTGGCGAAGAGGAGGACTTCGCATGAATGGAATCATCTATCTCGTTGGCCTGATCGTCGTCGTCATGTTCATCTTGTCTCTACTCGGACTTCGGTAGACGCTATGGCCATTGAACCGCTCTCCGGGATCGAAACCGAGACAACCGCCGCATCCAGCCCAGCAAGACCCTGGGGTTTGCAGTGGACCCCGATCGTTGTTGGGGCGTTCGTCGCTACGGCGTTGTCGCTGATACTAATCTCCTTTGGAACGGCCCTCGGACTAAGCATGGCCTCAGCTGCGCCGACCTGGAGAGATGCTTCTGTTGCGCTATGGCTGTTGTCGGGCGTTTACCTGATCTTTCAGTCCCTCATCAGTTTTGGCTGCGGCGGTTATTTTGCCGGGCGCGTGCGGCCGCCTTACGCTTCCGCCACCGATGACATCGAGACGCGTGACGGACTGCATGGCGTTGCTGCCTGGGCGCTCGCGGTCTTAATTGGAGCCGTTCTCACCGCGCTCATAGCGGGAGCTTCAAACCGCCCGTCCGCAACGACTCAACCCCCGTCTGCCACCGAACCATCGGTCCTAAGTTACGAGCTTGATCATCTTTTCCGTGCGCCCCGGCGGCCGCCGAACGTTGATCTGACGGGTGAGCGTGCTGAAGCCGCGCGAATTCTAGCAACTGCTTCGAGTCACAGCGGCGTCCTCCCCGAGGATCGCACCTATCTTGTTCAGCAGGTCACGGCACTGACCGGGCTTGCAGCGACCGACGCAGAAAGGCGAGTTGATACGACGCTGGCCAATGCAAAGAGCGCGATTTCGAGGGCTCGCGCGGCGAGCATCATCATCGCTTTCTCGGCGGCTGCAGCGTTGCTGTTCGGGGCCGCGGCGGCTTGGGCTGGCGCAGAAGCTGGGGGCCGGCATCGCGATGGCGAGCCGATTTCCGAGTGGATGGCTCATTCCAATCGATGGCACAAAAGCCGCGTCGCGGATCCCCGGCCACGACCTTAACCTCATTTGCCGCTCAGGGTCACAGGCTGGGAATCCTGTGACCTTCCGCTGCGCCGGTTGTCGGGGTGGTGAATTCATCGCGACGCGCGAAGTACGAGATCGGTTTTTGTCGCGTCGCTCGCCTTTCCATAGCTCTCCCGCCGAACCTTTAAAGCGTAGGAACGATCGCCTCTCGATCACAGTTGTCGTGCGTCGTGTTTTTTTAGGAGGAGACGACGATGGAAACGGAGAGGCGTGAAACAGGTACGCTGATCGGTAGCGACAAGGTCGAAGGCACGGCAGTCTATGGGTCCGACGCCCAGAAGATCGGTTCGATCGAGCGCGTCATGATTGACAAGGTCAGCGGCCAAGTGTCGTACGCGGTTCTGGGCTTCGGCGGCTTCCTCGGCATCGGGGACGATCACTATCCGCTGCCTTGGCAATCGCTAAAGTACGACACAGGTCTCGGCGGTTACCGGACCAATCTTACCGCAGACAGGCTTCAGGGTGCGCCGAAGTACGGCAACGACAATGCCTGGGACTGGAACGACCCGGGACGTGCCAGAGCAGTGAACGACTACTATTCCGGGTTCTGACGGTTACCGGCAAGCCCGCCTGCGAGAGCGGGCTTGCCGCGGCGGTTAACGCGCCTGCCGTTGGTAGAGGCGCTCCACCTCAGTTGGAGGAGCCGCCAGTGCGAATACTCTTCGTCGAGGACGACGCCCTCATACGCGAATTCGTCGTGGAGGCCTTGCGAGAGGAAGGATACGACGTCATCCACGCGGCGAATGGTGCAGAGGCATTGGCATGGTGCGATCGGAAGGTCGCCGACGTGCTCATCACCAGGCTACCCGATGGCATCGACGGCTGGCAGATCGCCGAACATTGCCGAGAGCACGACCCAGGACTACCCGTGATCTACGCGACTGGCTTCTCTCCTTAGAGCATTTGAATGCAGCACTCTCCAAATCGACTGCACTTATTCTGTACTGTGCCGATCTTTCTTTTTCTAGCCGCTGCGACGCAAAGCCCGAATGCGATACCCTGAAACGCGAAAGGCCATCCTCGATATCGTTTCGGACGATCATCGCAATCCGCTGGTCGAATTCGCCGCCAGGAATTCGACTGCAAAAGCAAACCTGGAGAATAACAAGCCGCTCTATCTTCTCGGCGAGAAGATCGTGACGACCTCTGCCAGCAACCAAAAGCGAACATTGCAATGCAGCGGCGCTATTTCAGTCACGGTGGGTGATGTGAAGGCGTCGAAAGAGATCGAGTTTTCCGCACAGAAATCGGCAGACGGCAAGCTCTCCGTTTCGGTCACGCCCTTTCAATTCTAGGGCGTCGCGAGTCGCGGCGACGTCCCGCCAATGTCCGCGGCCGCAAGAGTCGCTCGACCGCGGCGCCAAGCGCAAAGCCGGCAACGACGTCGCTTGCCCAATGCGCAAGCAGCGCGATCCGCGTCAGCGAAAGTGCGACCGCGATAGCACGCACGGTGCGACGCCACGCTGGCGGCAGCAAACCCGCTGCGGACGCCAGTGCACCCATGTGGACGGCATGACCGGATGGAAAGGCATCGCGTGCCCGCCCGGAGACGGGAACGCCATGTCGGTGGCCGACGATTGTCAGCCGGTCAGGTCTGGTCTGGTCGAACGCGGATTTGAGGATATGCGGTAGTACGGCCGTCACCAGTGAGACCGTCAGGATGTGATTTGCGAGTGGGGCCTGCTGCGGCTTGCGGAGCTGGACATAAAGCCAGCCTGCCGCCGCCAGTGCGAGCAGCACATGCTCGTCCGCGCCCCAAGTGAGGGCCTTGGAAGCGTCCTCGACCTCGTAGTCGGTGTGAGCCGCGATCTCATCGGCGATCGCGACATCGATCCGTGTAGGTTTGACTGTTACGAGCGCCATCGGTCCAAGCAGGCGTCCAAAGCTGGCGACATGTTCTCCATGACAGTTTTGTAAAGCTCAGGAGCCGGTGATGGTTCCCGAGCTCTCTTTCAGCGATTACGGCTGTCCTGACCCGCCTGCCGAGCCATAAATCTGCCCGGTCGCATAACTCGCATCCGCTGCGGCGAGTTGGACATAGATCGAGGCGAGCTCAGCGGGCTGGCCCGGGCGCCCGAGCGGCGTCATGCCGCCGAACTTCTCGAGCTTCTCCATCGCAGCGCCGCCCGAAACCTGGAGCGGCGTCCAGATCGGCCCCGGCGCAACGCCGTTGACCCGAATGCACTTCGAGGCGAGCTGCTTCGCCAGCGACTTCACGTAGTTCATGGTCGCCGCCTTGGTCTGAGCGTAATCGTAGAGATCGGGTGAGGGATCGTAAGCCTGCTCGGACGTCGTGCCGATGACGCAAGAGCCGGGCTTCAGATGCGGCAGTGCTGCCTTGATGATCCAGAACGGTGCGTAGATGTTGGTTTTCATGGTCGCGTCGAAATCCTCCGACGAGACGTCGAGGATGGAGGTGCGCGTCTGTTGACGAGCGGCGTTGTTGACGATGATGTCGAGACCGCCGAGGCCCTGCATAGCCTGCTCGACCAGCTTCTTGCAGAAGGCTTCCTCCTTGAGGTCGCCGGGAAGCGCAAGGCCGGTACGGCCTTCCTTCTTGATCAGGGCGATGACCTCCTGTGCGTCGGGCTCTTCCGCGGGCAGATAGTTGATGGCGACATCGGCGCCTTCGCGTGCATATGCGATCGCGGCCGCGCGGCCCATGCCGGAATCGCCGCCTGTGATCAGCGCCTTGCGGCCGGCGAGCCGCCCGGAGCCCTTGTAGCTTGTCTCACCGTGATCGGGACGCGGCTCCATCTTGCCGGCGAGGCCGGGCCAGGGCTGTGACTGCTTCTTGAATGGTGGCTTCGGATAGCGGGTGACGGGATCGACCAGGTCCTGCTCGGCCATATCAGTGTTTCCTTTCGCTGTTGAAGATGCCAGCGAAGCCGCAGCGAGCGTCGCGCTCGCCGCGCGGACGATTTGCCGGCGGGATACTGAAGTCTTGTCTCGATGTGCCATGAAGGGCTCCGCAACTTTGCAGTCTCAACCAGCGGGGCGGAGTATCGTTGCTAAACGAGGGCGCCGGATCCCATTTGAGGTCCACAATCCCTCAGCTGCGCCGTCACGTAGGGAACGCCACAACCTTTGATGAGTTGCCCTTACGGTGCCCGAGCGTTTGTGGGAGCGTCTTATCTTTAGAGATGACAACATCGAACAGGACGACCTGCGAAGCCCATATTCGCCGTGGGCCAATCTACCACCCCCGAACATCAAGCCTGTGACCGAGAGTTTCCGCTGCGATGTGCTGATCGTTGGCGCCGGCATCACGGCCGCTCTGGTCGCCGAACGCCTGACCCGGCAGGGCCGGCAAGTGGTGGTGATCGATCGTGAGCTGCCGAGCCTCGGTAGCACGGTCGCAAGCACGGCGATGCTGCTGTGGGAAATCGACCGTCCGCTTCTCGAACTCACCCAGCTCTACGGTTTTGAAAAGGCAATTCGCTGCTATCGCGCGAGCCACGGTGCAACGCGGGCATTGATGTCGCTCGTCGCGCATCATGGAATTCCCTGCGAGATGCGGCCGCGTCTTTCGCTTTATCTTGCCGTGGGCGATAGTCCAAAACTCATCAACGACGAGTATGCAGTCAGGTCCCGCGCCGATTTGCCGTCACATTTGCTCGACTATGCCGGATTGCTGCAGCGTTTCACGGTCGGCCGGGCTGCCGCGATCCTGTCAAGCGATGCGGCCGACGCCGATCCCGTGCGACTGACGCGTGGCCTGCTCGGCATTTCTGTCAAGCGCGGCGCTCGTCTGCTCAAAGCCGATGCGATTGCGTTTGACTGCGCCGGATCGGGCGTAACTGTCGGTCTTGAGGGCGGACTGTCGGTTGAGGCGCGCGACGTGGTGCTTGCGACCGGTTATGTGATGCCGGACATTGTGCGACCCAAAGCCCAAAAACCAGCGTCCAGTTGGGCGATCGCGACGGTCCCGCAGCCGCACAATCTCTGGCCCGAGCAGGCATTGATCTGGGAGGCGTCCCAGAATTATCATTATGCGCGTACGACAGCAGACGGCCGCATCATTCTTGGTGGTGAGGATGATGATGCGCTCATCGAGCCAGACGCCCGTGATGCGGCGACGCCGGACAAGATGAGGGCGCTTCAGGCCCATCTGAAAGCGCTATGGCCGAAGGCCTCCGGCGATGTGGCCTTCAGCTGGTCGGGCGCCTTCGATACCACCAGCGACGGGCTGCCCCTGATTGGGAGAGTCCCCAAGTGCAAAAATGTCTTTGCTGCTTTCGGCTACGGCGGAAATGGCATCACATTCAGCTTTCTCGCGGCAGAGCTGATCGCCAGCCTGCTTTCGGGAGGCACTTCACTCCTACTTGATGATTTTGCGATCGACCGTGACATCGTCGGCTGAAGAATAGAGCTGGGCGTGAGGACAGGCCAGTTGCACCGCATTCACGCAAGCGATGGGCCATAAGGTGATGTTGCAGGATGGTGAGCACGAAAGCGGCCGCCAACTGAGGCGGCCTTACTCACTCTTAAATTCCGCAATCTTTCGATCTTGACACCATAGTTCTGCGTCGCACCCGTCAGCTAGGGATCTGGCGCGCTTCTTGGCTTCGATTTCGTCCTCGCACATTAGATCGATGCGAAGCTTGATATGTCCGTCGAGGCCCATAATATATGCGCGGTACTCTTGCTTCTGCTGCCCGTCCAATGCTTGAAGCCCGTATTTTGAGTTACTGCGTGTTCCGTTCATGCATACACTCGCGTTCGCAAATCGTTCGATGAGTCGAATTCATAGATCTATTCCTCGGTTGGCCTGAGACGGCCTTATTCCTCCGGGGGTTGTAGGCCCGGCGACGTTAGCCACCCGTCTATATGAGAAACGGTTTCGAGCTGCCGCAGTTTGCGTTCTAGGAGATCACGCTGTGGTCCTGGCTGCGTACTTTCCAGTTCCGCTATGATGCGGGCTCTTTCCACGTTCAGATTGTCGTCAATGTGGGATTGTGAGCGTCGTCCCATGGCACTCTCCTTTCCCTGCGTGAATTGGGCGGGAGCGCAACCGGCGTTCTCATCACCGATCAAAGCACGGTGCCGAGCGGTTAGGGAACCAGTGTGCCACCGGAACCAGAGCGACGCCAGAACAAAAGTTAGCCCAGCAAACGTCTGCCGGGGTCAGAAGCCGACTTCGGGCCATCGGCCGGGATACGGCTGCTATCGGCCTTGGCGGATGATCCGGCGGACAAGGCACGTGGCGAGACGAGGAAGATCGGGCGGCGGCATACCTGAAGACAAGGAACGCCTCTCCGAAGCTCGAATTGGCTCTTTGGGATAAAATTGGCCCGGCGGTCCTGCCCTTTGTGCCTCCTGTCCAAGGCAGGACCTGCGCTCTGGGAGATTTCATGATGGCCCACCCAACCGAGGAGCAGATACGGAAACGCGCGTTTGAGCTGTGGGAGCAGGCGGGCAAACCCGAGGGACGCGAAGACGAGTTCTGGGACCAAGCGCAGAAGGAATTACAGGGCGCAGAAGAGCGTGGTGACCCCAGCAAGGGGGCCGACATTTAATTCCGCTGTCGCCCTACTTTGGCAGTGCACCAATCTTAGTTCACCGTGCCCTGGCGTTAGCCGAGCGGGAGCATGCTCCGACCATGCGCTGAGGTGGGTTACTCGAACGTACGCGCGTTGCATTTATTCGCCGCCACCCCGTCTCGCGCAAATGTCCGAGTCGGGTCATAAGCCGTCGACGACGACTACGGAGGGCGACTGCCGCTTTAGTCCCGATAGCGGACATAGTGAGTGCCCTACCCCATGCGGCAACAGCCCCTTCGAAGAAGATGGGTCACCGCCCGCGATTCGAGAGTGAAACATTTTGCCGCGGGCGTGGCGGAAGTACTGATAACTGCGGCAGGTACTTCTCCTTTCCCTGTTAATAAGCGCTACCAACTCGTTCTGGGGGAAGGACTGCGTCAGTCAGGCTCCCAACGCAACTTGAGCGGCAAGCCGGTCTCGGACGAGAGACGCTCGGCCAGTGAATGCGCCTTGTCGGCGCTGCCGAGGACAGTAGCCATGTCCGACCAGCTGATCGATGAGTGCATTGCGGTTATGAAGGCGCTCCGCACCCAGGCTCTCTTAGTCCAAGTCCGAAACGGGTCAAAAGCCGACACCGTGACCAATACGTCAGCTAAGGGCCAAGAGCTTCCCTGCGCGCTCCATCCGCAACCTGCCAGCTAGAAAATACCGGTGCGATCTTCTTGGTCGACTGCGTCCACCCGGGGTAATGACTGCGTCTGACGCTGATCCGGTTCAGCAGCATCGCGACGACAATCATCGCGAGGATTCCAGCAAGACTGAGCACGATCTGCATCGCAGGCCGGTCCGAAATGTCAAGCAGCGTCAGGTGGCTGGCCAGCGCCAGGAGGACGCCGAGACAGTAGATTGGCAGCGAATTCTCGCCGCAGCACCTCGCGCAGCGCATGACTGGCGTCGATAGCCCGCGCCAATCGTGAGGAACGAACCGTAGCACCACAATTGCAAGAGCCAAGAAATGCAGCAGCCGGAACGGACTGAGATTCGATTTATCCAGCGGGAAGAGCAGGGTCGTCAAATCTTGCGGGACCAGCGGTTTGCCGCTGCAACTCAGCGTCAGGACCAGGCCAAAAACCAGATAGACAACAGCAAGAGTAAGCGTCGTGCGCGACGTCACCCAGGGCCAGACCCTCTCCCCTTCGATGACGCACCACGCGCCCAGCACGATCAAAAGCTGCCAAGCCAACGGGTTGAAGAACCAGGCGCCGTTGGGCCAGGCTGGAACGCTCCAGCCGAAGATGTGCACGAGCGCATAAAGCAACAGCGAAACACCAAGCGTAACGTTTGGTGCTCGCAGCAGCAGCCACAACAACGGCGCGAACAACACGTGAAAGATGACGAAAGTCGGCAAGACGTCGGTGTTGACAGGGCGATATTGCAGGATTGCGGCATGCGCAAGCGTCGCGCCCGGATGATCGAGCAGAATCCGCGTATTGCTCTCGTCAGCAAGCCGATCGCTGCCCGCGAGGTAGACGAGGACGGTGCAAGCGAGCGTGAGCAGCAGAAACGCGGCATAGATGTCCCATCCCCGCCGCAGCGAACGACCAATCATGCCGCTCCAGCCCTCGCGCTGACGTGCCCTGCCGTAGGCCAGCGCGCAGGTCACGCCCGAAATGAACATGAATATTTCGGCGGCATCGCAGAAGCCGTAGTTGCGCGGTGTCAGCCAGCTTCCGATGTTGTTGGGAACATGATCAAGAAAGATCCACCATAGCGCGATCCCGCGACAGACATCGATGCGCAGGTCGCGGCCAGCCCCCCTGAACTCCGGCGGAGTTTCGCCGATCAATCGCTTCGAGGTGTGAGTTCGATCGTGCATCTGTTTGACCTGCCGGCGTACTCGCACATCGGTCGATGAGAGGCTCTGCTGCTCCGGGCTGGGGTGCCGAGCGGGGTATCCGACCAAACGATGCGGTTACGAGCCCGAGCTACCTGATGGTTGGAGGCTCTTTCGTTGGCCAGCCGGTGCTTTGATTGCCTGGGCCGGAAGGTTCGCCGTCCTCCCAAAACGTTTGCAATATGTCGTCGCTGGCAACCGGTATCAGAAGCTGCTTCCGCATTTCGGCGAGGCGGGCACGACAATACTCACGGTAAAACATCTCGACTAGGGTGGACATGATCGAACCCTCGCTTGATCATCACCATTGACGATAGATTTCGACCATTTCAACCGGCGGTAAATATCAACGGCGCCGGAGTAGTTTGTGTCCGACGAACTCGGATGACAACGATGTGGCCGACGAGGCGCGACACGAAATCGGTATCAGAGAACGTCTAGTGCTGCAGGACAGTCTGTCCGCGGATCGTTGAGTTCGATCAATCGCGAGAGTCATAGAAGCGGAGCTTACGGGTTCACCCCGCCAAGGATATCTAAACTAGACCCGATAACGGCAATCAGAAATAGAGCCATCACGACCGCCTCCTCTTGAAGGAGATTTTTTGACGCCACGGCCTTCGCAATCACTATAGACCTAATTTCTGGCCACTAAGTGAACGAGTTCACATCAGCATTGAACTTAGCTGAGCGAGACTAGCAGGCCAATGGCGTAGCTTCTTGGACTCTTGCGCACAGATCAAACAAGTTCGGTGCGCGAACTGCAAAATGCAGATACCGGTGAGTTTGTCGCATTTGATCCCGATGTCCAACAAGGCTGGAGGTCCCCATGTCTATGGACGCAGCCGAATTCGTATCACATCGATTCTCGACGCGGGAGTTTCCGGAGCGGATGCGAATCCCGCTATGGCGCGAGGACTTTGGGCGAGGCATAGTCCACGCTGATATTGAGCCTCTATCGAACGCACCGTTTCAGGCCTACGCAACGCTGCAAGCGATCCGAGGTTTGCGCAGGCTCGCGCTGAAAGGCTCCCCTATGCGTTTCAAGCGCTTGCAGGCGAGCATCGCTGATGGTGATGACTCAATCGGAGTCATCCTCTGTTCTCCCGGCAAAAGTCAACTATCGCAGCGCTGTCAAGAAATCGAGCTTCACGCCAGCGACGCCATCGCAATTCTGCATTCCGAGCCGGTCACCGTCACCTATGTCGACGGATTGCTATTCGGTCTTGCCGTACCGCGCGACGCGCTTGCACAGCGCGTGACGAACGTCGAAAGCCGCGCCATGCGGCCGATTTCTCACCGAAATGAAGCGCTCCGACTTCTCATGGCTTATCTCAAGTCGGCATTTAATGAGAGTGTTCTGGCCACCCCGAAGCTGCGAGATGCAGTCGTGACTCACATCCACGATCTCCTAGCGCTCGCAATCGTCGAGTGCGCTCCCTTGGGCGAGAGCAGTGCGAGCGCTGTCGTGACTGCGCGCCACGGCGCCGCCCTTGATTACATCGAGACACACTTTCAAGAACCAGGACTCAGCGTCGAGATGGTAGCTCGTTGCCAAGGCATCTCACCTCGCTATCTGCAGCGCCTGATGACATCGTCAGGGTCATCGTTCACCGGGCACGTGAATGAGTTACGCCTCCAACGAGCGCTCAAACTGCTGACCGATTCCAGCGCCAGCGCGCGGCTAATTTCCGATATCGCCTTAGAGGTCGGCTTCTCGGATGTTTCGCATTTCAATCGCTTGTTCCGAGCTCGCTTCGGCGATTCGCCGCGTGGCGTTCGTTGCGCCCGAAGGGATCCTAGCTGATCCACGTGCCCCTCGGCGAGTGCGAGTGATGGTCGCCCAATGACCGCCTTGGGTCATAAGCCGTCGATGACGACTACGGAGGTCGACTGCCGCTTCAATGCCGAACGCTGACATAGTGGTTGCCCAGCGCAGCGGTCTCGGCCGGGAAGCGCAACAATCTGCAATCAAGGTGTTCTGCGCATAGCACAGCTACAGCATCGCGGCGGAGTACCGCGAAGTGGAGACTGGCAAGGGAGCCGATGCTTTGGAGCGTCGGCCTGAACTCGCGGCAGCCATGAAGCATGCTCGTAAGGTCGGTCGAGGTGGCAAGACAAGCGCAGCCCCGATCGCCAAGCTGGACCGGCTGATCCGCGACGTTCACCTCATCAGCCGGCCTCATGGAGCATCCGGCCTCATGGTGCATCGCGTGTCATTTCTGGTGGCAGAACTAGGCGCGGACGTCGATCCGTTTGCGCTAGCCGGTTCGGCGTGTACAGGCGCACTCTGGCCAGAAGGCTCGAGAAGGGGCCGGTGAAGTGATTGCGCAGCAATGATGCGCGTGGGTTAGCCTAACGCCTTCCCACCCACGATCCATGCCTGGTGGATACCGAGCGGCGGATTACGCGTCCACCTTCGGTCTTCGAGTCTCGGCAGACAATCGCTAACCCGCTCTGCGATTTCTACTGCGTGGCCACGTTCCCGGTCGCATCGCGATCATTCTTCGGGTTGTAACCTGAGTCGTGAAGATTTTTGAGATACATGGCGTGATCGTTTGCGTTCATACCACCCGCCCAGCCCATGGGCGATGGCGATTCCGGAACAGCGGCATGAGTGTTCATCGCGTGGCGATGATGGTGCGTTGCCGAGGCGGCAGTGACGGAGAGAGTGAGAACAGCGAGAGCGACGAGCAGTTTTCTTGTCATAGTTAGCTCCTGTTGGGCTTCCCCCCTGGAGTGCTACAACGCATAACATAGTCAGCTCACCTCAGGTAGCATCACCTTCCGTCGTCACCACAACGTGACTTTTTCGGAGCAAGCGTGATTGGCGCGGGCGCGCTCCTCAACTTGGGCAACACCAAATCTCTAGAGACGTCCCAGCGAACAGACAGAAGCGCGGCCTTGAGCTGCTGCCGGTTCGATCGACGGCTGGTTAAGCTAATGCCACCTTCCTGAACTTGATCGGGCTGAAACGGCGGTCTCGCGACGATGTACGAAAGCGTCCGCGGTACTTTGATCTCGGAGGACGCCGACAGGCAGCGAGTAAAAACCGCGATTTCGGGTCCGAGGAAACTCGTGATTGGAGAGAGCACGCGGCCGACTTGGAAAGTGGGATGCTCAGAAGGGCAACGTTTTTCGAGATCACCAACTGGTCCGATCATCTCATTCGCATAAGCACTCTTTTCCGCAACTTTTCCCTCCCCCTCCCCCTCGGTCAAAGAACGCCTTGGCTCGCTTGTGCGCAACGCAAATCCAGAACGCAATCCCACGGTTCGCGTGTCCCGCCGATCGCGTGCATTCTCGCTGAATCGCACATTCCGAAGAATGTGGATTCCCATTCGGGATTTCGCACTAAGCCAAGCTGACACTGAACCATACGGCTGGGTCCTTTATGCCGCCGCCCGATCTTCCTTATCGGCGCCGCGCAGCACGATCTTGAGCGCACCATCCGGCAA
The DNA here is from genome assembly GCF_040547935.1 of Bradyrhizobium sp. LA6.8. Classification (NCBI taxonomy): domain Bacteria; kingdom Pseudomonadati; phylum Pseudomonadota; class Alphaproteobacteria; order Hyphomicrobiales; family Nitrobacteraceae; genus Bradyrhizobium; species Bradyrhizobium sp. LA6.8. The sequence goes on along the minus strand of NZ_JBEPQQ010000005.1, from coordinate 479,724 downwards.
TGGCCGCTGCAACGCCTTGGCCTCGTGCCGCGACGCGCGCATCCAGACATCGCGTTCTTCACCGGTGGTCAGGATCACCGGCATGGCCTTCGGATGGATCGACAAGACGACACGTTCGGTGACGTCGTCAGGAAGCCGCAGCAGCCGAGTGAGGGCGGCTGCATCTCGCTGCCATAGCGGCAGGTCAGCTAGACTTGTTGCCGAAACACCGCCCCGCACTTATGGGCAGGAACGCCGCCGTCCGTCATAGCCGATGTAAGTTCCGGATGCCGGATCGTAGGTCTGAAAGTGCTGGCAGTCGTAGCCCCCGCGCGGTTTGTGTTCAACGCGAGCTGGTTCGCCTGGTTTAGTTGCCGATTTGCTGTTCTCCGTGGCCACGTCCGGTTGACCTGCGGTCTGGGCGGGGTTCACGAAGGCGGCGTAGCTGTTTGCCCAGGCAGGCAAGGAGACACCGGGCGTCTCTTCCACAACGGCAGGTTTCTGTTCCATGGAGCGCCGCGCGTCCGCCAGTTCGGTTGCAAGCGCTTCGGCCCTGTCGTGCTCCTGCTGCAGAGACTGCCACAGTACCGCCGTCGCGCTGTCGACCGCTTGGCTGAACTGGTGCGCCTCGCCGTTGGGCATCGACAGCAGTTTCCCGACGTACCGCCATGCCTTCACAAGTTCTTTTTCGAGCGCCTCAGCCCTGGCGTGCTCTTGCTGCAGAGACTGCCGCAGTTCCGCTGTCGCGCTGTCGACCGCCTGCTTGAGCTGCGCCGCCTCGTCGTCCTTCGACAATGGCGTCTGTTGCGCCATGACCGGCGGGACGATCGTGATGAGCTTAGATAACTCCTGCTGAGTGGCGTATCGCGCCACATAGGCGACGACGTCGGCGTTGAGACAGAACCCGATGAGTGCCGCCGCGACGAGGGTTCGGGCGAACCAGGAAATTGCAAATCCCCGCCGCGCGTGTGACGCCTCGAGGATGACGACGTTTGGTGCGGCCTTAATCGTATGGCGCATGTAAACCACCGCCGGGTTCTCAGGCCAATGCTTCTTCACTTCGCCGGAAGCCTAACCCCACCCGTTGTGCGCCTCAAGTTTGGTGTTACTCCTCGGTGATAGCTCCGGCTGCACGCGGAGATGCGCCGCCCCGAGCGGGAGAGGCACGCCGCTACCGATTGCGGTGGACAACGTGCCGGACACAACGGAGGCCCCCGCGTTGACGCGCTCGCGTCAAGGTCGATGATGGGACGCTTGGTCGACTGCGGATGCGTTGCGCAGGATGGCTGATGGGCACGCAGTGCCGGGTGCGTTATTTTCGAGTTCCAATCGTACAGAGATAGTCGCGCGGCATGGCTAACCCGACCGGCGAGCGGTGCTTCTCATGCATCGCGATGAAGTCTCGTTGAAGTGCCGTGCGCCTTTCAGGGTCGAGCGATGCGGCCAGCGTTTTTGTCGGACCATAGCCAGTCACAAATATGTCCCATACCGTTTGGCCGCTCGGCATGCGGAGTACCGTGGTGCCAGGTTCAAAGGCCAGATCGAATGTATCGCCAAGCAATTCCCGAACGCGGCCTTCCCGGCCCCACGCGAATGGCGAAGGAGGAGGATTGTCAGGCGGTGGCGGCATGTATGGCCGCATTGTCTGGAATATTTCTTCAACCGCGCTGCCAGGCAGCCAAGTGACCAACCCCAGTCGCCCGCCCTTGCGCGTGACACGTGCCAACTCGGCAGCTGCAGCCTCGGGGCGCGAGACAAACATGACACCGAACGTTGAAGTCACACAGTCAAAGCTTTGATCCGGAAATTCGAGCGCTTCGGCATCGCCGACCTTGAAGTCGATCTCCGGTGCAATCAGTTTCGCCGCCTCGATAACGCCGCCACCAATATCGATACCAGTCACCTTTGCGCCTCGATTAGATAAACGCCGCGCAGTCCAGCCCGTGCCTGTCGCAACGTCAAGGATGCGCTCTCCCGGTTGCGGCCAGATTCGATTCACAACGTGATCAATGGCGTCTGCTATACTTTGGCTCACGGTATCGTAAGACGCGCCGCCGGAACCCCAAGTCGCGGCGGGTTTGAGGTTATGAGCAAGAATTTGCGCCATGAAATTTACTCCTCGATCTCGATGGAATAATCAGCTCAGTCGCTTGAGCCCGGCGTGATGAGAACATTGGCACGCAAGACGAACCTCAACCACAGTTTACAAATCGGTTGCGGCACAATGTCTCAGTTCAAGGTAGACCGCCTAGCGCGATGATATGAGCGCGCGTCCGAAACAGATGCATGTCCTCTGCAACTGCAACCACGGATTTTCTCGCGCCAGATATTCTCGATAGGTTCGGTCGCACGGTCCCCGCGCTTTTCGTCGCCATCCATAGGACCCTCGACCATCCTGTCGTGTCCGTGCGATGCACGACGTGGAAGCTATAGCGTCCTGCGAGGACATCAGTTTTGACGCATCCGCCAAATTGGGTCTGGATCGCTGCTACATAGTTGGTGACTGCTGCGCTATGAAAGGGACGATCCGCTACGTGCGGCGAACTCCCATTCACATACCCATTTGCATGCGAAATTGATTTTAGCTGCGCACGCGCGCGTCATTGGTTGTGAGGGGTTCAAATCATGACGAAGCACTTTTCGAGGCGCATCATGACTGATGTGCTCGTAGTCCTAGTATCTGTAGTGATGATCACGATTGCAGTGACATTTTTGGGCGATCCCATTCGGGCCCGCATCGCTGCTTCTATCCCAACCCCATTCGATCTTGCGATGGTCAAGACACTCGCAACCGCTGAACCGAGCAAACTGAGCCTTCCGCGCGCGCAACCGAGCTGCCGGCTTCGTTCCGCTCCTCTGCAATGGAACGTAGACTGGCTTTTCCGGCCGCCCGCAGCTCGCGGATGATGTGGGCTTGCTAAAGAAGCAAGCCGTCTCGGTTGGCGGCCTTTAGGCACGGCGTTTTCTTCACCTTTTGAGGAGTGACGCCAGTCGTATCTGCTGTGGATCACACATGCGCATCCTGAAAGTTGCACACGCAAATTCTTCGTGCCCTTGCGGCATTTCGCGCATCATAGCAACCTCGATGCGAACCGTGTCAGCATCGAAAGCCTGACGGGAAATTCCTCATCATTTTCTTGAGGTCCCTACCTCCATTTGTAATCCACCTCACACCTGCAGCGAAGCTGCGGTCCGATATTGTCTCAGTCTTGGCGTCATTCGAGGAATTTACAGATTTCGTTCGGGCGCTCAGTCGTTCTTGCGTGGTTGGGCACCGAAACGGGAGGCCGGCATGCCAACGTCATCTCCCCTTGTGCGATGGTCGACTGAGATGCTGCCGGAGCGAACAAGATTCTCCACGTTCCGTGAAGAGTTTACGCGGCTGAACCTCGCCTTAGACGTGATAGATCACAGCGGCGGCCGCCCGCGTATCAATGTCACCTACTTGCCGCTCGGCCCGGTTGGCGTTTGTAGCATTGTCACCACGCCGGTGGAGTTTATCCGTCACAAACGCCACCTCAAGGATAGCCGTGACCGATTCGGACTTAACATCGTCGAAGCTGGCCCGGTCCAATTTGCAAATGCTGGCCAGGAACAAGTCTATGATGCCGGCGCCGCTTGTTTGGTTGACCGGGGAAGGCTGCTGCGAGTATTTGGGTCGCGTGGCGCCAGCGTCAAATTCGTGACCGTGCCGGCTGCCGCCCTTAGGTCGCTGGTTGCACAGCCGGAAGATCTATCAGGTCGGCCGGTGCGTCCTGGACCGGCGCTTCGCCTGCTCCACCTCTACCTGCAATCGCTCGCATCCTTCAAAGAACCTCCGTCATCAAAACTCGCCTCCACCGTCGGCACACATCTCCTCGATCTTGTGGCCGCGACGCTCGGGCCGACCGTCGAAGCTGCAAACCTCGTTACGGAGCGTGGTGTGAAGGCAGCCAAGCTGCATGCGATCCTGGCGGAGGTCGCGCAACGCTTCGGCGATCCCAATGTCGATCTGAACAATGTTGCTGGAGCGCTCGGTATATCGCGGCGATACGTACAAAAGTTGCTCGAAGAGACCGGAAAGTCGTTCACCGAGCACCTTGCAGCGTGTCGGCTTGAGCGTGCCTTCGCGATGTTGACTGACCCGCACCATCTGCATTTGGCCATCATCGATATCGCGTTTGCAGCCGGCTTTGGTGATGTCTCTCATTTCAATCGCTCGTTCCGCCGACACTTCGGCGAGACGCCATCAGGCGTGCGCGCCGCATCGATGGTGCGGCAGAAGTCATCCTGCGCCCCCTCACAATGCGCGGGCGACGGCCGTTGAAAACGCGGACAGTTCGACCTCGCGGGACGGCAGGCAGCGCGCACCGGGGCTACAGGGCTGAAAGAGTTCCTTCACCTTGATCTATGGAACACGCGAACTGGCCATAACCGGGACCGCTTCGCGTTGAAGAATGAGACCGTCGCTGCTGGGGGCCAAACGGAGACAATCCGATGAACACTCGGACACTTGCTGCAGCGCTCGTGGGAGCAACTCTGTTCGGCCTTACCGCCGCGCAGGCCGCGCCGAAGCCCAAGGCGAAACAGGCGGGCGCGGTCACCGTCACCGTGACGAACTCGCGCAAAGCGGATCTAGTCCAGCTGGAGGCGGCCAAGTCCGGGTCGCCAGACTGGAAGGAAGTACTGGGCCCGCTGAAATCCGGCAAGCAAGCGTCGGCTAAACTGCCGCAGGCCAGCGATTGCCGCTTCGATCTGCGCGGGACGTTCGACGACGGCCAGTCGACGGATGCCTCCGGCATCTACGTCTGCGCCGATAAGACGCTCAACCTGACCGATTGACACAGGCTCTTTTATCGCGCTCCGCATCAGCACGACGCGGCAGACGGCAGGCGCAAGGCCACACGAAGGCCGCACAGCTTAGGGGACGGGTCACGCACAGAAGAACTCAGGTTGAGCATATCGAGTCCGCGTGGCCCAAAAGAGCGGACATCTAGCGGACACGCCGGGTCGGCCGCTTGGGCCACGAGCGGAAGCACTCCACTGAGTGAGACTTTCGCTTCCAGGTGTAGTCTTCAGCTTCGGGCCGAGGTTGCAGGCAATCAGGTTGAGGAGGAAGTCGGCGGCGACGCGAGCGGGGCCTCGGTGTTTCGTCATTGCTCGCCTCGTGTTAGACTTTACCTGCCCGATCAGGGAGAACAGCCATGACCGCCGAGTTCGATGAAGACCGCTTCAATATGGCTATCCGTAAATTTCTGAAGCATGTCGGAGTTACATCGCAGCGTGAAATTGAGAACCTAGTGCGTAGCGGGGAGGTGAAGGATGGCAGGCTCAAACTGCGAATGACCCTGTCCGCTGAGGGGACACCGCTGAAACATGTGGTCGAGGAAACAGTCGCGCTCTGACGATTGTCCCGGCTGTGGGAAGTCATGGCCCTGGTCCTCACGAAGGCTATCATTGCGGTCGCCGGCCGAACGTCGCCTTCGGGTCAATAGCGTCGGTTTTGCGCTCGGCGGCAAACTTCCGGTTCGCAGCTATGAACCGACATGTGGCTGTGCCGTGTCAACGGAAGCGATGGGCTAGTTGCAGACGTCAAACCATTTTACTCCGCTGCATTTTGTCAATCAGGCGTTTGTCTTTAGCTTCTGTGTTTCTTGGGTAGCTCTGTTCGCCGATGCAGGCCTGACACAATTTGTGCCCATTGTAGTGAGGGCCCCGTTGATCGCCGCTGGTGGGGCGCGCTCGCGGGCAAGGATTTCTAGAGATCCCCTCCTAGGATTTTCCTGCCCGCTGCGGTCTGGGACATCGCATCCTTGCAGGGATCACTCAACTCCGCCATGTGCGATTTTATGCAGGCCCTGATACCGCCGGTGCCCGGCACAATACCAGCACACAGCTTAGTAACGTCGGCCTTGCAGACCTTTCCGGCCACTGCAACCGTGAGCAAGCGTTCCTCGCAGGCTGGCGACAGGTCGGTCAAATGCGACTTTATGCAGGACTTGATCCGGCCCTCGCCGGGCTGAATGCCGGCGCACAGTGTCTTGGTATCGCCGGCGCAGGGCTTGCCCGCTTGCTGTGCCACGGCGGCAGAGCCTGACCAAAGCAGCGCTGTCAATATAATAAGCCCGGATCGCATTCCTGTCATCTTAGATTCCTCTGAGATTCAAAAAGGGCAAATTGGGCGCAATATCCGAAAGCCGACCGCGGCGCGAGAACGACGCCGCTGGGACGCTGTAGGCGGTTTGTGAAGATGGCGCAAAGCGTGGCGCGCGAAGGCGGCCCGTCTGGCCAAGCGCGGACTCATGCATCGCATGCAAACGACATACATGAGTTGCACTTAAACTTCACTGCGGTGATGTGCTGGCGGTACAGAAGCGATATAGTGATTTTTCGAGTTGCCAGTTGGACGTGCCGAAGTTCCCTTCTTGATATTTCAATGGCAACCTGCATGCCGTCGGCGGGCATCGATCTAGACCCGGATTCCGGGTGCATCGAAATGTAAAGTGCATCTTCAGACAACCTTCGAACGGAGGAGAAAATGCCTTTATTCATCACCTACGCCTCGTATTCCAACACTGGCATTAAGGGCATTATCGATAAGCCGATCGATCGCACCGAGCCGATCCGGACGCTGGTCGAGAAGGCGGGCGGCAAGCTTGTAGCGGCCTATATGACGACGGGCCCGCATGACGTGGTGATCGTGACCGAGCAGGCTGATGGATCGGATGCGGTCGCCGTTGGAATGGCCGCAGCTGCAAGCGGCGCCGTGGCCAAAATCGAAACGGTACGTGCCTGGACGCTTGCCGAGTTCAAGGGCATCGCCGAAAAGGCGTCCGGTTTGGCTGAAGTGTACGTTCCGCCTGGGCGGTAATTGCGCGTTTGCGAGGATGCCGGAGGCATCCTGGAGCGGCCGTGATTGCCGTAACCGATCAGTAGGGTAGACGGCCGTAGCGGATAGCCGGCTAACAGCGACGCGGCGTTCAAGGTTCGGAAAGAGGCCCGCGAGCTATGTGACGCGAGCCAAGCCTGCGGTATGCCAAACATGTCTGGGTGCCCGCGAGGGTTGCCAATGCGACCAGAAGACATTGAGACCTTGCGTAAAGACATGCTCGCGATCATCGCCGCCGGCGCCTCTGCGCTGCGCGACATAATCGGCAAGGACGCCTTAGATGAACGCGTCATGACGGCCATGGGCAAGGTGCCGCGGCACGCATTTGTGCCGATTGAACTTCAGTCCTATGCGTATGAAAATATTCCACTTCCAATCGGCTTCGGAAAGACGATCTCGCAGCCATTTATCGTCGCCTTGATGACCGATTTGCTCGACATCAACGCCGACGACAGTGTCCTCGAAATCGGGACCGGTCTTGGCTATCAGGCCGCCATCCTCGCGCAGCTGGCCCGCAAGGTATACTCCGTTGAAATCATCGAAGAGCTTGGCCAGAAGGCGAAACAACGGCTCCGCGAGCAGGGCTGCAGCAATGTCGAACTCAAGATTGCCAATGGCTATCACGGTTGGTCAGAGCACGCGCCCTTTGACAAGGTCATCGTGACGGCCGCTCCCGATCTCATTCCTCCTCCGCTGATCCATCAATTGAAAGCAGGTGGGAAAATGGTCATACCGGCCGGCCTGCCCAATGCACAGCAGCTCATTCTCGCGGAGAAGCTCGCCAACGGCAGAATGACGATGCAGGAGATTTTGACCGTCCGGTTCTCTCAACTCGAGGGGACCGGATCTAGCCTGCAATAAGCCAGGTGGCGCACCCGCAGCAGAGCATGGCCACAATGAACATCGTGGCCTTCGAAGAAGGGGACGTCCGTCGTCGCCACGAGGATCACCATCGCATCTTCGAGGCGATCGTCAGTCGCGAGCCCTGGCGCGCCGAGATGCTGATGCGTGACCACGTCACCAGCGTCAAGTCGTCTTTGGTGCGGTCCCTCGCCTCTCCGGCTGCAGTTCACGCAGCTGCGCAGACCGCTCGGCGGCTCCGACGCTAGACCAGGGTTCAGTTCAGCGCCAAGGACCATGATATCGTTGCAGTATTGAGAGCAAATAAGAATTTCGGTTTGCTCCACTGATCTCACACACCAGGCATCTTCGGGAGACTATTCTGGACGGTGTGCCGAAAGTTGTTGCATCCATCTCCTCCTCCGACTGCTTCATGCACCAGTCTTAGGATGACGAGTGAACGGTCCCTAGCTGCTTACGCATCAGTTGCATATATCCAAGGCCGCAATTCGCGATCTCGATGCCGGTAGGTCTCAATCTTTGCTTGATTTTTGAGGGTCAGGTCTATCTCATCAAAGCCTTCAAGCAGCGCCTCACGCCGCCGGGCGGGGACGGAAAACGAGACCGGCTCGCCATCGGCCAAACCCACCTGGCACCCTTGTAGATCGACGACAAGCTGCCGGTTCGCAGGATCGGTTGCGACGGCGGCGGCCAGACTTTCGACCAGCGTCTGGTCCAGCGTGAACGCCAGAATTCCGTTCTGAAAGCAGTTTGCAGCAAACAGGTCGGCGACACTTGGGGCAATGACGCAACGAATGCCCATGCCGGCAAGAGCCCAGACCGCGCCTTCACGCGCGCTCCCGCAGCCGAAATTCCGGCCGCACAGCAAGATCGAAGCGCCATGGTAGCGTGCGTCGTTCCGGAAAAAATCCGGATCGGGTAAACCGTCCGGCAGATAACGCAGGCTCTCCATGCAATACTGCCCGAGGTCGGCCCGCGGCACCGCATTGAACAGCCGTTCCACCCGGATGATCGTGTCGGTATCGATATTGTCGCGGAGCAGCGGCGCTGCGATGCCCTGGGTGCGGGTGAACGGCTGCACGATCAATCCTTCATGTCACGGAAGTCACTGATGACGCCGCGAATGGCCGACGCGGCGGCTATCGCAGGACTGGCCAGATGGGTTCGTGCACCCGGCCCCTGGCGACCGACGAAATTCCGGTTCGACGTCGAGACCGCGCGCGCGCCGGGTGGAACGGCTTCGCCATTCGCGGCAAGACACAACGAGCAGCCTGGCTCGCGCCATTCGAATCCGCTCTCCTTGAAGATGCGATCAAGGCCCTCGGCTTCGGCCTGCTGCTTGACGTTCTCGGAGCCGGGCACGATCCAGGCCGAAACATGGTTCGCGACCTTGCGGCCCCTGACGATAGCGGCGGCGATGCGCAGATCGGAGATGCGGCTATTGGTACACGATCCGATGAAAACCCAGTCGACGTTCAGCCCGACAAGCGAGTGCCCGGGAATGACGTCCATGTATTGCGCCGCATTCCGGTGCGCCGGCGACGTCGGTTCGGGGACGATGCCGTCGATATCCATGACCTGCGCAGGGCTCGTGCCCCACGTGATCTTCGGCTTCAGCCGCGTAATATCGACCGTGACTTCGGCGTCGAAACGCGCGTCGGGGTCTGACGGGAGCTCGCGCCAGGCGGCAAGCGCCTTGCTCCAGAGTTCGCCCTTCGGCGCAAATTGCCGCCCCGACAGATAGTCGAACGTCTTGTCGTCAGGCGCAACCATACCGACCTTCGCGCCGAGCTCGATCGACAGGTTGCACAGCGTTAGCCGGGCTTCGACGTCGAGCGCCTCAATCGCGTTGCCCGCATATTCGACCGCATAGCCATTGCCTCCGGCGGCTCCAAGCTGTCCGACAGCGGCCAGAATGAGGTCTTTGGCCGTAATACCCTCGCTCAGGTCGCCGACGAACGTGGTCCGCATCGTCCGGAGTTTCGCCTGAACGATCGTTTGGGTCGCCAGCACATGCTCGGCTTCGGTCGAGCCGATTCCGAAGCTCATGGCGCCTACGCCGCCATGAGTGCAGGTGTGACTGTCCGCGCAGACGACGACCGATCCCGGAAGACTGATGCCAAGCTCGGGGCCGATCACATGCACGATCCCTTGCCCCGCGTGGCCGATGTCGAAAAACCTGATGCCCGCCTGCGCGACGCCTTCCCGTAACGAGGCGATGGTGCGGCGCCTGTTGTCGGATGTCACGGGCCGGCCAGGCGCCGTCGAAACCACATGATCGAGCGTTGCGAAGCAGAGGTCCGGCTGGGAAACGCTTCGTCCGCTGTCCCTGAGGCGCGCGAGAACCGGCCCCGATCCATCGTGCAGCATGTGCCGATCGACATGCAGAAGCGAAAAGCCGTCGCCCAGATCGGCGATCTCGTGCGATCGCCAGATCTTCTCGTACATCGTCTGCCCGCTCACGACTGCGCCTCCATGTCGTCGTTTTCTTCCAGGCGGGCCGAGACGTGCGCGATGAGGCGGTCGAGTGTGTTCCAGAGCTGGTCCCGCTCGTCCTCCGACAAGACGCGAAGCAGATTGGCCTGCCGTGCCTGCGCGAATGGAAGGATCTGCCGATAGCGTGCGCTGCCGGCGGCCGTGGTGCGGATCACGACGGCCCGCCTGTCATCGGGGTCCGCCGTGACCGAAATCAGTTTGCGCTGCTCGAGTTTCTTCAGCACTCGTCCGGTCAGCGCTTTGTCGCTGCCGAGCTCGATTGCGAGGTCGCTGGCGGCGCAGGGCTGCTGCTCGACGATCGCGGCCAGCATGCGCCATTCGGTCACTGGAATGTCGAACGCCTCCGGATAGGCCTTGGCCGAGAACCGCTTCAACATGCGCGCCAGGACGTTGACCTTGGCCGTCAGGAAATCCGGCGTGGAAAGGGTGTGACCATCCTTCGGAATCCGCCGCCATGGGCTCTGGGTTTTCATAGCGCAGTCTCCGCTGCGGAGACCGCCGCTGCCGCGGCTGGGATCGACCATGTGTCCTTCAACGAGACCGACAACGTCACTTCGTGATCGACGCGGATGTCGTTCTCCGGCGGCGCGTCGACCGTGAACGCGATTTTGCCGACCCGAACGATCAGAGTGCGGCGAAATCCGCGGAAGACGTTTTTCTCGACCCGGCCGCGCCAGCGGATATCCTGGTCCCCCGATACCGAAGTCGGATCCGCGTCGGCGCGAATGCTTTCGGCCCGCACGATAACCGAGACGCCGGCGCCTTCCGCGACATCGCTGGCCGATTGAACCTTGCCGGACCAATCGTCGCCGCGAACCTCGAGAACACGGGATCGCGTCCCCGGCCTGGACGCCACGACCGTCGCGGGTATGATCGTCGATGTCGTGCAGAATTCCGCAACTTTCAGCGTGGAAGGCCGGAAGTAGATGCTTTCCGGCGTATCGTCCTGGAGGATGCTGCCGCTCCGCATCACGATGATCCGATCCGACAGCGCCATGGCCTCTTCTTGGTCGTGAGTGACGAAGATGGTCGTGATGTTGAGGCGCTGCTGCAAGGCCCGCAATTCGATACGCATCTCGTCGCGCAGTTTGGCGTCGAGATTGGACAACGGCTCGTCAAGAAGAAGGACGGACGGCTCGAACGCGATGGCGCGCGCAATCGCGACCCGTTGTTGTTGGCCGCCGCTGAGGAGTGGCGCGGGACGCTCCGCATAGGCGGTCATCTGCACGAGATCGAGCGCACGCATCGCCTTGGCCCTTACGTCCTCTCGCGTCAGACGGCGCAGGCGCAGCGGATAGGCGACGTTGTCGAAGACCGTCATGTGCGGCCAGATCGCATAGGATTGAAAGACCATGCCGGCATTGCGCTTCTCCGGCGGCAGGAACAGCGAACGCGAGGGGTCGCTCACGATCTGATCGCCGATGGAAATGACGCCGCTGGTATTGGACTCCAGGCCTGCGATCATGCGCAAGGTCGTGGTCTTTCCGCATCCGGACGGACCAAGCAGGGTCACGAACGCCCCGTTGGGGATGACGGCCGTCACATCCCCCACGGCATTCACGCCCCCGAAGCTGCGACCGACGTTTTTCAGCTGAACACTTGGCAAGCCCAATCTCCGAAATGAACGGCGGGTTCGATCGACGACACTTACTTGTAGATGTCGTTGGCGAGTTTCAGGTCAGCATCGATCCTGGCGGGATCGCTCGTTCCCATAAGCTTCGCGGTGACGATGTCCTTGACATCGGCAGGTATCTTGCTTTCCAGGCCCTTGACGGTCGGAACCCGCCCGGACCGCACGTAGACGAGTTGCGCCTCTTCCGACAGGAAGAAGTTCAAGAGCAGTCGCGCCGCGTTGGGATGCGGAGCATCCTTGACGGTTGAAAGGTCGAATTGCGCATAAACGTCGCCTTCTACGGGCGTAATGCCTGCGATCGGCAGGTTCTTGTTGAGAAGAAGATCGGGCAGCGAGAACGGGATGTAGATCGCGAATTCGCCTCGGGCCACGCGGCGGGCGTTCTCGCGAACGGTACGGCTGAATTGCGGCTCCTGCGTTGCGAGCTTTTCGTGGAATTCACGCCCGAAATTTGCGTAGGTGGTCGCAAACATCGTCGATCCGCCGCCGAGCGAGCGCACGTCGTCCGCGAGAATCTTGCCTTTCCACTTCGGGTCGAGGAGATCCTTCCAACTCTTCGGGCGCTCGCTGTCCTTAACAAGCCGCGTGTTGACGGCGATACCGTAGCCCTGAATGTAGATCGGCAGACGCGCGTCATCCTTTTCGACATCGTCGCGCAGTCGCCCAAGGTCGGGCAGGCCGCCATACGCCGCGAGCACGCCCTGGTTCTTCATCAGCCATAGCGTGCCGGCCCCGTTCAGGATCACGTCGGCGGCAATCCGTTTGGTTGCCTGTTCGGTGCGGATGCGTTCCGCCAGGTCGCTGGCGCGCAGGTCGAGTATCTCGACGTGGATGCCATACTTTGCCTCGAACATCTTGGCGACTTCCGGATGGTAGGGCACGCCGACATGTCCGCTGTAGAGCGTGACCTTCCCCTCAGCCTTCGCCGCCTCGACGACCTTATTCCATTCGGGTGTCTGCGCAGCCGCAGATGCCAACATCGCAACCGCGAGAATTGCTGCGGACAGCCTTGTTACCCAGCTCATCACGTTCCTTACCCCCGGCTTATGTTCGCGAAGCGATCCATCGCTTCACCATGATCAGGTGAAATCCACGAAAGACGGCGACGATCGCCAGCATCAAGACGGCGATCGCACTGACATCCTCTGCCTTGCCCTCCTCCCACAGACGCAGCACCGTGACGGGAAGAACTTCGTTGCCGACGGAATAGAGCAGGACCGAAGCGCTGAGCTCGCGAAAGATCATGAAGAAGGTCAGGATCCAACCGACCGAAAACGACGGCATCGTGAGCGCAACGACGATCTTCCTGAAGGTCAGTGTCCAGCTCGCGCCGTGAACGCGCGATGATTCCTCGAGATCGTGGGATAGCTGCGAAAAGGCGGTGCTCATGGTCCGCACGCTGAGCGGCGTACCCAGCGACAGGTATGCGAGCAGGAGAGCCCACAGCGACCCGTAGATTCCGATCGCGTGAGGCAGGATGGCGAACCCCCACAGAAAGCCGAGCCCCAGCACCATGCCGGGCATCATCCATGGCAGCCAGGCAATGAGGTCGATGAAATGCCGCAGCGGAAGCTTGGTGCGCGCGACGATGTAAGCGACGATGCTGCCGAGGATCATGGTCAGGGTCGCGCCCACCACGCCAAGCACCGCGGTGTTGATCGTCGAACGCCAGAACAGATCGTTATGCAGGACATCGTGATAATGGCTCGTGGTGAGCATGTCCCAGCCGTAGAAGCCGTAGTACTGCGAGAACGAGCTGACGACGAGCTGAAGCACCGGGAGTACGGTGAAGACCAGCACATTCAAGGCGCAGAAGGCGAATGCCAGCCAGCGCAAGGACTGGAGCTCGATCGGCCGCGGCGCGAACGCCTTTCCCGAGATCGTCTGGAAGCTGCGGCCGCGAAGCGCGCGCCATTGCCAGGCGACCAGAAGCGCCATCAGGGCGATGACGGCAAACGACAGCGCAGTCGCATAGGGATAGTTCGGCGTCGCGCGATTGTTGATGGAGTCGTAGATCTCCGTTGTCACGACGTGAATCCCGGCGGGGCTTCCGAAGAAGAGCGGCGACTCGAACGCTTCGATGCCGCCGATGACGGACAGGATGGCGACGCTCGAAAGCGCCGGCAACATCAGGGCCAGCGTAATCTTGCGGAAGGTCTTGAACACGCTCGCGCCGGACGTGCGGCTGCTTTCCTCGAGCGATGGATCCATCGACCTGAACGCCTCGACCAGAAGGATGAAGGCGAACGGCACCGTAAACTGCATTAGGTGCCAGACGACGCCGCCATACGAGTACACGTTCACGATCGGTGTCGTAGCGCCCGTCAGCGCCTGCCACACCTGGTTGATCGAGCCGGCGGTCGGATTTCCGAGCATCGCCCAGCCCATCGCGGTCAGGATCGGGGGAATGAAGAACGGAAGCCCGATCAGCAATTCCAGGATGCCGCGTGCCGGAACGTCGGTCCGCGAAATCAGCCACGCGAGGACTGTCGCCGGGATCAGGCTGAGCACGGTCTTAAGCAGCGACATCCCGATGGTGACCGCTAAGATAGACAACGTATGAGCGTGGAAAAGCGCGAGGTAACCCGAAAAATCGAGCGTGCCGGCCTGTCCCGGCGGCGCGCTGCTGAGGCTGCCATAGAGCAGCGTGCCGATCGGATAGAGCGTCAGCGCCGCCAGCACACTCGCCACTGCGAATGACGCGGCACCACGGCCGGGCCAAACCCTTCTCTGCACCGACGGAAGGCGAATGGGGACGGATTGAATCGACACGGCGGCGCATCCATGGTTGCCCGCTGGCGCGGACTTTAGTGGACTTATCTACTATATAGTAGATAAGTCAACCATCTTGCGCGACGATGGTCTGTCGATCCGTGGTACGGCGGGGCCGATGATCCGCCAGATGATCGCGAGCTCGCCAGCCCCTTCGAGTCTCGCCGCCTCGAAAAGCTCGTTCGGCAACGCAGCGACGACATTGCGCAGAAACAGCATCGCAAAGCCGGTCTGAAACGCCGTGTGAAATATGATCAGCGCCCAGATCGAATCGTAGAGGCTCAGCGAAAGCAAGATGCGCAGCGTCAGCTTCTCGACCGTCTCTCCCGTCGTGCCCAGCGAAACGATGTGACAGGTGATCAGGGCGGTATGGATTCCCGGCCAGTCGAGTAGCGTGAAGGTGATGTAGCAAAACATCGCGGCGGCGGTCGTTTTCGGCGCGTAATGCAGATGCTCGGGATTGGTGAAGGCGTCGGGCAGAAAGAAGCCCAACTTTGCCTCTTCCGGCGATGGCGGCGGCAAATCCGGCAAGGGCGCTTCGGCAAAGCGCGCCAGCGCCCCCTTCATTTCGGCCCGGATCGCCGCCGCCGACGGCGACAGCGTCACGCCGGCCAGCGAATTCCGTCCGCGCGCTCTAATCTTTAGCTACCGACGCTTTCCGAAGCAGGTCGATGCGATCGCGCTCCTTCTGGAATTCGCTGAGGACTGTACCAACCAACACGCGTCCAGAGCTCGGCTGAGAACGCAGTGGATCGACATCGCGTTTGTTAACGCGCAGTTCGTAGTAGAGATGCGGACCAGTCGAAAGACCGGTCGATCCGACGTAGGCAATCGTCTGCCCCTGACGCACGCGATCACCGACGTGAAGGTTCTCTGCCGTGCTGGAGATATGGGCGTAAGTCGTCTCGTATCCGAAATCATGACGAATGCGGATATACTTCCCGTAGCCCCATTGCTGATCGATCTTCTCCACGATGCCGGCACCAGCCGATACAATAGGAGACCCAAGCGGAGCGGCATAATCGACGCCATCATGGAAGCGTCGCTCGCCCAGGATGGGATGAACGCGCCAGCCGAAGCCATCTCCCAGCCGAGCAGCTGCAACCGGCTTCCGTAAAAACGAACGGATCAGCGAACGGCCATTTTCGTCATAATAATCGACGCTGTCATCATCCAGGGTCCTGAAACGATAATAAAGACGAGTGTGGCCCTGCGCCTTGAGCGCGGCGAAAACCAATTCAGGGTGGCCGGTGCTATCGGAACTGTAGAGAATCTCGACACTGTCATCGGCCGCCGTCTGCGCCACCAGATTAAAATCGTGAGCACAGATCTCGATTAGCTCCTCTACCATGGGTAGCCCAATCAAAGCTGATCCAACCATTCCAAAAAGGCTATTCCGCAGGAGCATGTTTGAAGGGCGACGCAGATCCCATGCGACATTTACTTCGCCTTCAACACGCGGAGGACGGCGATCCTCAGCATGAGGCGTAACAGGAACGTAGCGGCCGTCATCGTTTAGCGCCGCAGCAAGTTCAGGCCGTCCTTCGCGCTTGACGCCAACGCGTAAAGGCCGCGACGACGCGCGGTCTTCACCGAAAACGACGGTGATCCTTTCTCCACCAGCGAAAGCCGTGCGACGAAAGCGTGACCGTATCGTAAGCAACGCGGCGAGTGCGCGGTGGTCCTCAGCGCCAACTCCAAGGACATCAAAGATGCGATCGAGCGTATCCCCTCCACGAGCCACGATTATACGACGCGTCTGGGACTTGGGCACAGTTGTTTTGGGAACTACAGTTAGATTGACCGCTTCGCCAAGCGATGGATCGGACGATATTTCGATGTCGTCAGCTACCGGCGCAAAGGCTCGCATGTGAGACGGTAATGGCTCCGGCTTCGATGCTCCGAACATAATTTCTTGAGGCAATAGCGAAACAGGCAAACTTGACGGCACGGGCTGAGACTCGCGCGTGTTTTCGTCCCCACTCTCGGCTGCTTGCGCATGGCTAAGCGTCCCTTCGAGGGGCACGATCACATGCGTGAAAAGTCGGGTTCCGATACTGGAGCCGTCAATTTGCTCGACACGCATGTTGATGACCTCGTCCGGATTCTGGGCCGGGTCAGACAGAACATGATCCGTCGGCTCAATGGTTCGTTGAAGTACCGGCACATCGGCAAGGCGAACGCCGACGATGGCCTCCCCGGCACCAAAAATCAGAACGGCAGCGCTCCCGAGCAAGATGGTCAGCGCGGTCAGCCATCTGAGTGATTCTCGCTGATGAAAAAATCTATTAGGCCCGAGTTCGATATTCAGCGGCGGGTTATGCCGAGCGAGATTAGCTGGCCGTGCAGATTGCTTCGAGTTTCGAGATTTAGCGCGCGAAGGTCCGTGACCAAAACCGATATCAAGCACTCTGCCCCGCCCCGCAATCCAACAAAACCTGTGATTTCAGGCTTTAGCGTCGATGTTATGTTATAACATCGCGGCGTTTGGGCGAGATTATGGCGCGCTCACGCTCATCCGTTCGTATCGTGCGATAATGGCAATCATACCTCCGCGCACGCGTAGCTAGATTTCAGTGAAGTGCCTGGTTAATCGCGTCCGCAATCCCACGCATCGCCTTATCGGTTGGATGGAATCCCATGGGACAAAACTTAGCGGTGTCGGGGGCATCGTCCAACCGAATACCCAGGGCTCGGCCGAACAGATATCGTGCCCCTTGGTGACCTCCGAAGCTTCCACGATTGTCGCCCCCGAGTGTAGGGCAACGTCGAGCGTGATAGCCTTTAGAAGGTCGGAAAGTGAACGGCCCTGGTCGAGTTCGCCTGTTGCCCAGGCGACATTCGCCGGAGGATGGTCGAGATGGGTCAAAGGCGACATAAGTGAATGGCGCCCGCGGCGTCCTCCTAGGGGGCAAAAGCTGACGGTCGGCAAGCAACGCTACGAGATCAGCTTAGGGCCAAAAGCGGAAATATCCAGCGACCGCTCCGGACCTAAGAGGGGCTTCCTTCGTCACCAATAGGGGCCTATTTTGTCGCTGCAATTGTTTCAAACGCCTACGGTGCGGCGCGCAAGGAACGATGGTGTGCGTTATTATTTCGATCATTTCGTTCTCGACAACGACCGCCGAGAGCTACGGCGCGGTGCTGATGTGGTACCGACAACGCCGCAGGTATTCGATCTGCTCGACTATTTGATCCGACAGAGGGAGCGAGTTGTCAGCAAGGATGATATCATCGGGGTTGTTTGGAATGGACGCATCGTCTCAGATGCCGCGTTGACGACCCGCCTAAATGCCGCGCGAACCGCAATTGGTGACAACGGTGAAAGGCAGCGCTTAATCAAAACATTGCCGCGCAAGGGTTTCCGTTTCGTTGGCACAGTGTCCGAAGGGCAGAAACTCGCGACTGCGTCGACCGGCTCGACTGTGGACGCAGGCGAAACGACACCAAGCTCGCTTCCGCGGCCTCGTCTTTCCATTGTTGTATTACCGTTTGCCAACCTCAGCGGCGATCCGGAGCAAGATTACTTCGTAGATGGCGTAACGGAAACCCTGACGGCCGACCTGTCACGCATCAGTGGCTCATTCGTTATCGGCCGACATACTGCATTCACCTACAAGGCCAAGCCGGTCGATTTGAAGCAGATCGGCCGCGAGTTGAACGTCCGGTACGTTCTTGAAGGTTCCGTGCAACGCCGCAACCACCGAGTTCGCGTCCACGCGCAGCTCATCGATGCCCAAACCGGTGCGCATTTGTGGGCCGACCGCTTTGACAGACCTGTGGCTGACCTGTTCGACCTGCAGGACGAGATCGTATCGCGGCTCGCACACGCACTGACAGCCAAGCTGATAGCGGTAGAAGCGCGGTTGGCAGAGAGGTCGGCGCATCCCGACGCAATGGACCTGACCTTTCAGGGCATAGCATGCTTGCACGAGGCAACCACCGCCAAGCAGTTGATTGAGGCGCGCGGCTTTTTCGAGCGTGCATTGGCTATCGAACCCCGAAGTGTCGGAGCATTGCTCGGTGTGGCAGTGAGCGATTTTCGAATGGCTTCCAGCCTGCTGGCAGACGACCGTATAGCGTGCTTTTCGGCTGCTGAAGCGAAGGCTATCGAAGCATTGTCGATAGCGCCCGACCATTCATCGGCTCACATGATCCTGGGTAGCGTCTATATTTATACCAACCGTGCGGTCCAAGGGATCGCCGAGTGCGAACAGGCATTGCGCCTCAATCGCAATGAAGCCTTCGCTCATAGTTCCATGGGCTTGGCAAAATACTACCTGGGTCGGCCTGCCGAGACCGAAGGCCATATACTTGATGCCCTTCGTCTCTCTCCGCGTGACAGTGGCGCCGCCGCGTGGATGGCCCTTGTCGGGGTAGCCAAAATACAGCTCGGCATCGATGGCGAGGCCGCCGTTTGGCTACGACGAAGCATTGAGGCGAACCGCAATTTTGCATTTGGCCATTTTGGCCTAGCCGCTGCCCTTGGTTTGCTCGACTGTCTTGATGAAGGTCGCGCCGCGGTGAAGGCAGGGCTTGCGCTCGATCCGAACTTTACCATCCGGCGTGTCCTTGCAACACGATTGAGCGATAATCTAGATTACCTTGGCGGGCGCGAGCGGATTTGCGAGGGCATGCGCAAGGCTGGGGTGCCGAAGGGCTGATTGTCGGCTTTGGGTCACGACCGGCAATATTCTGGTTGAGCAGAGAATTCCTGCTTAAATCCCAACAGTCGCCGTACACGCCTTAGATAGGAACGACTCGTCAAGGCTCGCGTTTGCCTTGCCATCGATACTCTGCTTCGGAACGCTGACATGCAGAGGGAACTATGGATTGTGATAGGGGCTTTGTCCTCAATGGCTCTGGTCGCGAGTATTTGCGCTGTGTCTCTGCCGAAAGCTTCGTTCGACCACAAGGGTCTGCCCAGCTCCGATCCGTCAGTGCTTTTAGTGTCAGAGAACAGTCAGTATATGCGGAACGAGCGCTAAGGCGCGCTATACGGGGGTAGAAGCGGACATCAGCCAGGATAATCTCCGCGGAAAGCTTCAAAGATGGACCGTTGCTGACGTTCGGACCCGCGGCGTTATTCAATAGGAAGTGGCGGACCAACGTATCGCGACGCAGGCCGGATCATTCGACCCGTTTGCCTTTGCTCCATTGCGTGGGCCAGCCAGCCGACGACCCGAGCAATTCCGAAGGTTGGGGTGAACGCTTCTTGAGGTATTCCGCATGCTCGAAGGAGTAGAGCAGCGTTCAGCTCAAGATTCGGTTTAAAGCTTCTTTCTGGCTTGTGACGCGCTAACGCAACTGATGCCCGTCGCTGAAAGTCAGCCGCAAAGGCCAACTGGCCTTCGCCGATGACGTTCCTCATTGCTTCAGCAAGCAAGCTGGAAATAAAGCTATTGTAATGCGAATGCTACCGACTGTTGAGGCCCTGGTAGACAGGGCACGCCTCAGAGATCGTTGATTTCGCGAGGAACCAGATAAACCGCCCGTGCACTAAGTCAGATTCTGTGTGCATCAATGCAATTAGCCAATCGCAGGCTCTCCAGACTCGTGCGATCTGTCTAAAGATATACCTCTTTATAGCTCGCGCAGCGTCCGGCGAAACATCCTAAGATTGTGATGCCGCAATTGAGGAGGGTTCGCGATGCGAAGGCAGCCTGTGCCGCTTACTTCGGGCGACCTTTACCATCGTCAATTCGGGGCTGACGACAACCTGATAGGCAGCCCTAGCGCATCAACCCTATACGGTGATGCCGGCGGCAGCATGGTCGGCCTTTCCAAGGGAGGAAACGACACCTTCGATGAAATTGGACTGTCCAGCTACACCTTCTATGGCGACGTGGTCGGCAGTATCTTCGATTATGGTCGGGGTGGTGATGACACTTTCAACGGCCTTACATCGTCCGGTGTCACTGCTTACGGCGACGCGGGCGGGGAAATGTCGGATCACAGTAAGGGAGGCAACGATACCTTCGCGACTGGATTTGGCAGACAGCAGACGAATACGTTCTTCGGAGACGCCGGCGGCGCCATGTCGGGGCATGCTCAGGGCGGCGACGACACTTTCATAACCCAGACCGTACAGGGAGCTACCCACACCTTTTACGGCGACGCGGGCGGGGAAATGTCGGATCACAGTAAGGGCGGCAATGATAGCTTCCAGGGCTCCCGACAGGCTGACAACATCTTTTTTGGTGACACCGGAAGCGACATGTCCGCTCACGCCCAGGGCGGCAATGACACATTCACAGCCAGGACCGACTCTAGCAACTATTTCTACGGGGATGCTGGCGGCGACATGTCCGGCCAAAGCAAAGGCGGCAACGACACCTTCAACGGCGCCTTGTTCGCGACGCAGGTCTTCTACGGCGATGCCGGAGGCAACGTTTCGGGCCAAGCTCAGGGAGGCGACGACAGTTTTACGGGCTCGGGCGGGGCGGTAACGTCAAAGACCTTTTATGGCGATGCGGGCGGCGACATCTCCGGCTTTGCCAAGGGCGGCAACGACACCTTCACAAACGACGGCGGCTCCGAGGTGACTTTTTACGGCGATGCCGGCGCCGCATTGTTTGGCCACGCGCGAGGCGGCGATGACCTTGCGACGTTGCAGGGGAGCAAGAACTTCGCCGTCGGCGACGCTGTTACGATGTTCGACGCTGCTATCGGAGGTAATGACAGTCTAAGCGGCGGTGACAGGTCGCTGACTGATGTTGTAAATAAGCTCTATGGGGACGCTCAGGCCATGGGCGGTGCGACCCAAGGAGGCAATGATCTCATTGTCGGCGGCGAGGCGGTTGGTAGCGGCCGGGTCGATAACTTCTTATGGGGCGACGCGGAGCAACTTTCGGGTCGTGCCAAGGGAGGCAGCGATGTCCTCTACGCTGGAACCGCGGCGCCCGGTTGCACGGTCAGCAATGAGATGTGGGGTGATGGCCAACTGCGCGGCAATGCTCTTGGCGGTAGCGACACGTTCGTATTCAAAGACGATAGTGCAACGACGGTCGGAACGCAGAACGTCATCGGCGACTTCAGCCAATGCCAAGATGATAAGATCGCTTTCATAGACGTGGCGGGCGTGCAGTCGTTTGAAGACCTTGTCATAACCCGAAGTGGGACCAGCACGATCATCATCGCTGGAGCTGATCAAGTTGCGCTTGCAAACTTCACCAATTTACTGACGGCGAACGACTTCTTGTTCGCTTGAAAGTGCTGGCCTGTCTCTTCGGACCAAACCACAGGGAAAGTCCAGCGGCCGCGGCCGTAGTGACGCGATTGACCCGGAACGGACATTCTGAGTGTTGAAAGTCGCGCCTCAAGAGTTTCGCTAACTCGGCGGGTTGCAGGTATCAGCGCTGACGATGGCAATCGGTCTGACGCACAGTGTCTTCGTTCCACTAAATGGAACCATCGGCATTCTTCGAAGGTGCGCGAAACATTTTCGCATCCCTGTAACTTGAGTTAACGGGTTCAACCCGGAGCCCGTCAGGATGACGTCGCCTCGATTGCTTATTCCTTGTGGCTGCATCGGACCAAGATCTACGACAGAATAGCCCATGGGGTGTCTCCTGCAGATTGCAAGTGTTTCTTAGCACGGTCTGGTCGAGGGCACTTTGGGATTTTGCCGGCAGATGCCCGGCGTGTTTCCTGATTATCCGGCTCCGGCGGTGCGCAAAACCGACATGGGGCGCAAATTGAGCATGATGCGCTGGGGCATCCGCCACCACCGCAATCCCCTTTCGCCATCCGGGACACCGACCGTCAGGCAGCAGCTTTGTTCTTGATTGCACCAATGAGCGCAGTGAGTATGGCTCCGCCAGCGCCACCGGCAACTACTTGCGAGATAACGCCGCCGACAGTCAGATTACCCGACTGGGCTGCGGCTACGACCGATGGCAGTAACAACGCCACAACCTGCCCGAGAACCCCGCCTCCGACCAGACCAGAAATGACGTTACCAGCGGTCCCAAGATCAAATGTCGGCGATGACTTGCCTGCGCCAACGCCGCCAAGCGCTCCTGCAACAAGGTTTATCAAAATCTGCTCCATTTCGATCTCCTGTGATCTGCAGCATTGGTAATCTCACACAAAGACGAGACGGCTCCGACGCGGGGTTTAGGGGGCGAGCGTCGGAGCCGTCCCGCTCCGCCGACCGCTCGCGTGCGGGTAGTCGATCCAAATGGTCGTCGGTGGGGTTGTAGCAAGCGGCAGGATCGCCCAACGACCATTGATTTATGTCAACGCACTAAGGCAACCGAGACCACGGTCGGAGCGGCTAATAGCCGAAGCGTATGCCAATCGCCATAAGACTTGGGCTTGCGGCATCAGCGTAAAAGGATGTGGTCTGGTTCGTACTGAATGAGCAGCGTCTGCTGTTTGCCTTCGCTGGCATCTGGACGACGTTCAGCGGTGATCGCGGCACGAAGTCGAAGCCGGTGCCGGGGCCGCATCAGGTCTACGGGTTTCTCACGACATCGCCCAACGCGGTGGTCGAGCCGATCCATCCAGGGCGATGCCGGTGATCCTGACGACCGACGAGGAGCGCGACGTTTGGATGCGCGCGCCGCACCAGGAAAGATGAAGAGCGTCTATACCCATGACAGTGTCATCGCCGTGGGCGGCGGCGCCATCGTCACACGCCTCGGCCCGCCGATCCGCCGCGGCGAGGAGCTGCCGGTGACCCGGACGCTGGCCAATCTCGGAATGCCGATCCTACGGACGATTTCCGACGTCGGCCTGATGGAAGGCGGCAGCTTTGCCTTCATCACGCCCAAGTTGGCCGTTGTCGGGCTGTCGAGCCGGGTCGACGAAGAAGGCGCGCGCCAGCTCGAGGACGTGCTGCGCACCCAGGGCCTCGAGCTGCTGCGCGTTCACCTCACCGGATACCGTCTGCACATCGACGGCATGTTCGTGATGATCGATCGCGACACCGCGTTCGTGAACCCGACGCTGCTGCCGTTCTGGTTCCTCGAAAAGCTCAAGGAATTGAAGATCCGCCAGATCGAGGTCTGCCCCGACGACCAGAATTGGGTGATCAATTGCCTTGCGGTTCGTCCCGGGCACGTGATCGTGCCGGAAGGAATTTCGCCGCGGACCATGGAGAAATTCGCCAAGGCCGGCGTGACCACCCGCGTCGTCGCTTACGACAAGGTCGCACTCGGCGGCGGCGGCATCCATTGCTCCACCCCGCCGTTGATCCGCGACCCGCTCTGACGACGGGTCGAGAACCGACCAGCCGGTTCCCTTGCGGGCGCACAGCGACGAGCGTGCGCCCGATCCGCCGAAAGCCGATTCGGTTTCATGACCGCGCGCTGGAAGGGCGGCCGGAGCCGGAAAAAATGGCTGAGCGACCGCCAGCCGCCCCCATCCCGGGCGATTGAACGACCTGCTGCACATCATCTATTGCGGCGCCGGCGAGACGTTGAGCGCGCGACACTGCGCCGCGATGCTGCGGCCAGACCTCGTCAAGGAGAATATCGACGGCGAGGCCATCGAATGGGCCGCGTGGCGTTTACGCCGGCGCGAAGAAAGGCGGAAACATCTGATCGTGCTGTCCGACGGTGCGCCGGTCGACGATTCCACATTGCAAGCGAATGGCGACGGCTATCTGAACCACCATTTGCGTCGCGTCACCGTCGAGATCGAGCAGGCCGGCGACATCAGACTTGCGGCGATAGGCATCGGCCATCCGGTCGAGCCGTATTACAAGGAAGGCATCACCATCAGCTCTCCTGAAGAGTTGGAGAGCACACTGATTCAGCTCATCAACCGGCTACTTATTGCACCTCGATGTTCGCGTCCTTGACCAGCTTGCGCCAGCGGTCCTCTTCCTGCCCGACATAGCGATCGAGCCCTTCCGGAGAGCCCCCAACCATGATGAGGCCTTCGTTCGCCTCGAGTTGCTTGAAGCCACCGGACTGAACGGCCTTTGCGACCGCCTGATTCAAGCGTGCAATCACGGGACCGGTTGTCTTGGCCGGAGCGTACAATCCGTACCACGACTCGGCGGCGTAGCCGGGCACCCCCGCCTCCGCGACGGTCGGCAACTGCGGAAACGCGGTCGAACGCTCGGCGGAGGTGACCGCCAGCGCCCGGAGCTGGCCCGCCGCCACCAGCGAGGCCGCGCTTGCCACGGTGGTAAACATCACGTCGATCTGCCCACCCAGGAGATCGCTGATCGCAGGCGCCGCGCCCTTGTAGGGCACCGCCGTCATCTTGACCTTCGCCATCGCATTGAACAGCTCGCCAGCGAGATGAGCCGAAGTGCCGGTGCCGAACGTACCGAAATTGAGCTTGCCCGGATTGGCCTTCGCCTCGGCGATCAAATCGGCGATCGAGTTGATCTTGGATGTGGGGTTGACGACAACGATATTGAAGGATCGCGCGATCAGCGAGACCGCCGCGAAATCCTTGTGCGGATCGAACGGCAGCTTGTTGTACAGGCTCGGGTTGACCGCGTGTGCGAAGGTCGCCATCAACAGCGAATAGCCGTCGGGCTCGCTCGTGGCCACAGTCTGGGTTCCGATGATGGTACCGGCGCCCGGCTTGTTCTCGATGATGACGGATTTGCCGAGGTCCGTTTGGATGTCCTGCGCTGTCGTTCGCGCGATGATGTCGGTCCCGCCACCGGCCGCGAAGGGCACCACGATCTTGATGATCTTTTCGGGATATTCGGCGCGCGCCGGCGCCACTCCCAGTCCCGCGACCACCGGCGAGGCGGCATAGGCGAGGAGGGCGAGGTTCAGCCATCGCCGCGCGGCGAAGCCCTTCCCGCGAACGCCGTCGTGATTGATGATTTCGCCAATGGCCATCTGGAGCTCCATCCGATTTCGTTCAGACATTGAGAACAACCAATCCGTCGGCCGCCTTCACGCCCTGGCTCGCCGGCAGCACAAACACCGGGTTGATTTCGGCTTCGGCGAGGCGGTCGCCGAGTTGCGCAACCATGCGCGAGAAAGCGACGATCGTTCCTGCAAGCGCTTCGACATCGCATTTCGGCCGTCCCCGAAAACCGTCCAGCAACGGCCATGTGACGAGATCGCGCGCCATCGCGCGGGCCTCGGTCAGACCGAGGCCGCCTTCAGGTGGAAGCAGACGCATCGTCGTGTCCTTGAGCAGTTCGGCGGTGACGCCGCCCATTCCGAGAAGGATCGCGGTGCCCAGGGGATCGCGATGCATCCCGAGAATGATTTCAACGCCGCCCGAGATCATCTGCTGAACCAGGAACCGTTCGGCTCGCTTCCCGGTCCTGGCCGCGACCTCCTCCGCCATCACGCTCAGGCGGCCGCCAATCGTCTCGGCAGTCAGGTTGACCGCGACGCCGCCGACATCGCTTTTGTGCGCAATCTCGCGCGAGAGAATCTTCAGCACGACCCGGCCACCGAGGTCGCGCGCCGCCTGTTCCGCTTCGCCTGATGTTGCGACCACCTTCTCCGCCACGATCGGAACGCCGAAACGGGCGAACAGGGCCTTGGCCTGTGCCTCGTCCAGCGATCCCGCCGGGAAGTCGCTGATATCGGCCGTCGTCTCGATCGAGCCGGATGTCTGGACCTGTTCCGGCAGTCCGGCCTGCAAGAGCCCATCGAGCGCAGCGGCGCAGCTCTCGGCGGACGTATAGGCCGGGACGCCTCGCCGAGTGAGGACGGAGACCACGTCGGGCGCGTAGGGACTCACATAGGCAATGACGGGCTTGTCACTCATCGGCAGGCAGTCGTGGATGGCATCGGCCATCAGAGTCGGCGATCCCACGGCTGACGAGCCGACAATGATGGTGAGCGCATCGTAGGAGGGACTTGCGAGCAGGATGCGGATTGCGGCGCGAAGCAGATCCGGCTGCAGACCGGCCAGCGTCACGTCGATCGGATTACGATCGAGCGTGGCGTGCGATCCCGACTGCAAGGCGCGCAATTGCGCGGCCGTCTCAGTGTCGGGAGCGGGTGTCGCAAAGCCGGCGACGCCGAGACTGTCGGACACGATTGTGCCGGCGCCGCCGGTCGAGGTCAGGATCGCCACACGCCTGCCGGACAGCTTCCGTCCCGCCGCAAGGGCCGCGGGAATGTCGAGCAGGTCATCGAACGTCTTGGCGCGGATCACGCCGAGCTGCCCGAACAAGGCGTCGTACATGCGGTCGGAGCCCGCAAGCGCCCCGGTGTGCGAGACGGCCGCCTGTGCACCCGCCTCCGATCGCCCGATCTTGAAGGCGACGACGGGTTTGCCGGCGCGTCGCGCCTTGAGGACCGCCTGGCGAAAGCGAGCCGGATTGCGGATCGCCTCGATATAGAGCGCAATGACCCTGGTCGCGCTGTCGTCGGCAAGAAAGTCGATGAAATCAGCGAGCTCGAGATCGGCTTCGTTGCTGGTCGACACCAGCTTCGACAGCCCCACCCCGCGCGCGGCGGCGCGCGACAACAAGGCCCCGAGAATGCCCCCGCTTTGCGAGACCAGCCCGATCGCGCCGGTCGGGAAGTGATCCATCGCCAGCGCGCCGGATGCCGAAAGCACGATATTGTCGGTGAGATTCACCAGGCCGATCGTGTTCGGCCCGAGCAGGCGCATGGATCCGGCGGCTTCCATGAGCTGCTTCTGGCGTTCGGCGCCTTCTGCCCCGGTTTCGGTGAAGCCGCTGGCAAGAACGATTGCCGCGGCCGCGCCCCGCTCCGACAATTCGCGCACCGCGATATGCGCACGCTCGGCACCGAGCAGGACGATGCCGACATCAGGCACATCAGGCAGCGAAGCGACGTCGGCGTAGCAGGCCAGACCGCCGATTTCCGCGACCTTCGGATTGACGGGATAGATCTCGCCCGCAAAGCCGTGCTTCTGGAGATAAGAGACCGGTCGCCCCGCCGTCTTGGTCGGGTCCGCCGATGCACCGATGATTGCGACGCTGTGCGGCCGGATCAGGCGTTCGATGGCATCCATCGCTCAATCCTTCGACGAGGATTGCGCGAGGAACGCCGTCACGGCGTCCCGATGCTCCGCGCTGGTGTAGCAGATGGCCTGCGCCTGGCTGCCGAGACTGAAGATGTCATGCGCGGAGTGCTCGAAGGTCTCGTTCAGGATCTTCTTGCCTAGCGCCAGCGCGGTGGGAGATCCCTGCGCCAGCTCAGTCGCCCAGGCCCGCGCCGCCGGCAGCAGCTCGGTCGAGGCCACCTTGCGATCGACGATGCCGAGCGAGAGCGCTTCATCGGCCTCGACGACGCGCCCGGTGAAAATCAGCTCCTTTGCCTTCGCAAGCCCGACCCGGCGAGGCAGGAAATACAGGCCGCCGCCGTCGGGTATCAGGCCTCGCTTGATGTAGGACCAGGTGAATTTCGATCGTTCCGTTGCCATGACGAAGTCGCAGGCAAGCGCGGTGTCCGCACCGAGGCCCGCCGCGGCGCCGTTGACGGCGGCAATCGTCGGTTTCGGCAGGCCCAGCAGGAACGACTGCACGTGGTGCACGCCCTGCTGACGGCTCCATCCGTTGAATGCGACTTCGCCCTGCGGCGCTTCGAGCCGGCGCTTCATTCCGCTGATATCGCCGCCGGCGCAGAAGGCGTTGCCGCGCCCGGTCAGCACCAGGGCCTTGATCGCCCTGTCGCGGGAGACGGTTTCGAGCGCACTGACGAACTCGGTGCGCATGTCGTCGCTCATGGCATTGCGCCGTTCCGGCCGGTTGAATGCGATCGTCGCGACACCGGCGTCGACGGAAAACTCGATGAGCTGATAGGACATGGCAAGCTCCGTGGTTGGAGTTCTTCTTCCCGGTGCCTATAGCGGCTTGCAACCTCCGGAACATCCCCCTAATTCCACTGAGTGGAAATGCCGCGGGAGGCTGGATGTGGTGCGGGCGCGCAGATATGCGGGCGGGGTTGATGGCAACCGGTCGCTCGAAAGGGGCATCGAAATCCTTCGGGCTTTCCGGCCCGGCGTCGACACGCTGGGCAACGGCGAGATTGCGGAACGAACCGGATTGCCGCGATCGACGGTCAGCCGGCTGACACGAACGCTGGTCAATTCCGGGATGCTCGACCAGGTCCGCACCGAAAGGGCCTACCGCCTGGCCGCGTCCGTCATCAGTATCGGTCACGCGATGCGGACAGGATCACCCGTGCTCAACGCGATCGGCGCGATGATGCGGGCAGAATCGGCGAAGCGCCGGCTCAACGTGGGGCTTGCGACCGCGGATCGAACCATGATGGTCTACCTCGAATCGATCCGCTACAGCCCCCGCGCGGCGCTGCGCAACGTGGTCGCCGGGCAGCAGGTGCCGATGGAGTTGACGTCGCTCGGTCGTGCCTATCTGGCCGGCATTGCCGGGGCCGAGCGCGAGCGATTGCTAAGACTGTTCAAACGGCGCAGCGATGCGGCCACGAAGGCGCTGCTTGCGGACGTCAGGACATCGATCAGCTCCGTCGAACGCGACGGCTATTGCGCGGTGTCGTGGCAGCCTGCCGTTCTTGCCGTCGCAACGCCCATCGTGCTCGACGGGCTTCCGGTCTACGCACTGAACATGAGCCTGCAAAATGTCGATCGGTCCGATGCACTGGCGAGCGAGATCGGCTCGTACCTCAACGCCTTCGCAGCCAAGTGCAAGGAGGCGCTGGCGGGTCGTGAATCCGAATGACGCGATGGCCGACGAAGAGGGGCGCTATCGCATCTCCGGGGCTCCTCCGGCCGTCGAGCGAAAAATCAAAAAGCGAATTTCCCTTCTGATTGCGTCCCGTTCACAGGGCGACGACATACCCGTCCCGCCTCGGATCGGCGGCACCCGTCATCACTCCGGTTTCCGGATCGAGCGCGATGGCCTGCATGCCGCCGCAGAGCATGGTCCACCCGGTGTCCAGGATCTCGATCTCGTGGCCGCGGCCTTTCAGTTCGGCGATCGTTTCCGGCGCGATGCGGTTCTCCGCTTGAATGAAGCGGCCATCCCAAAGCCGCGCACGCGGCGCCTCGATAGCCTGCTGCAGCGGAAGGCCGAACTCGACATACTGCACGAAAGCCTGAGCCTGGGTTTGCGGGATGCCGTAGCTGCCGGGCGTACCCAGCGCGAGCACCGGACGGTTGCTCCGCGTCGCGAGCGATGGCGCCATGGTCATCGGCAATGCGTCGCCTGGTTTGGCCAGGTTGGGGCTTCCCGGCTGCACATCAGCCCAATGGAGATGATTGTTGAGGCAAACGCCGGTCCCGGGCACCACAACGCCGCTGCCGAACGGGCTGCCGAGACTCTGCGTGATGCAGATCAGATTGCCCTCGGCGTCTGCGATCGAGAACGAGGTGGTATGCCCGGGATCGGCACGATCTTGCGGCATCCATTGCTCGGTGGGGCCAGTGATCGGCTGGCCGTCGCTCACGCGCTGCCGCAGCCGCGCGATCACCGTGTCGGACAAGGCGCCGGCTGCTTGATCCAGTCCCAGATTGCCGTGTGCGATCCGCTCGCGGGCTGCAAGACGGATCGCGCGATAGACCGTGTCGAGATGATCCGCGCCGTCCTTCGGCAGGCGCCCAAGGTCGTAACCTTCAAAAATTTTGAGGGTCAGAGCCAGTTGGAAACCGCCGCATTGCGACGCCGGGACGTGAAGCTCGAGCCCTCGATACGACACGGTCAGGGTATCGAGCCAATGCGGCTTGACGGAAACGAAATCGGCCAGTGTCAGGCTGCCGCCGAGCGTACGGAGATAGTCTATGATCCGCCGGCCGAGCTTGCCGCCATACAGATGCTCCGGCCCCAATTCGGAGATCTCCGCAAGCGTCCGCGCGAGTTCAGGCTGAGGGATGATGCTGCCGAGCTTCACCGGTATGCCGTCCGGCAGGTAGTTCTTGACCAGCGCGCTGTGTAACTCCGGCCAGGGCTCGAGCAGCGGCACTTGCTCGTTGATCTCATCGCGACCGAAATCCGAAAGAGCAAAGCCGTCGCGCGCCAGCGTCATCGCCGGAGCCAGGACATCGGGAAGCGATTTGCGTCCAAAGCGCGAGAGCAGCTCACACCAGCCCGCGAGATTTCCGGGCGTTGAGGCCGCCTGCGCGCCGCGCTCGAGCTCGAGGCGGCTGGTGTATCTGCCGACCGGGAAGCTCGCGGGCGTCGGCGGCGCGAAGTCGAGCACGCGAACGCGCTTCTCGCTTGCGACCCAGATCGTGGCCAGTCCAAACCCGGCAAGGCCCGACATGAACGGTTCGACCACATTGAGGGCGGCCGCGGTGGCAACGGCCGCATCGAAAGCGTTGCCGCCCTGGATCAGGAGCCGTGCACCAGCCTGCGCCGCAAGCGGATGCGCGGCAACGACCATGCCGTGCCGCGAGAATAGCGTCGGACGCCCATATGTCCTGGCGAGTTGCACCTGTTCAGGCTTCCCCGCGATCAACGACCGCTCGCCGCTGCCTGGATCGCCTCCGACATGATCTCAAGACCGCGATCGATTTCGGCCTCGGACACCGTGAGCGGCGGCGCGATTCGGAACACCCCGCCCATGCTGGGCAGCTTGACGATATTCATGCTGAGACCACGACGCATGGTTTCCTCCATGATCCGCGCGCCGAGTTCGAAGCCCGGCGCCTTCGACTGCCGGTCGACGACGATTTCAAGACCGAGCAGAAGCCCGCGGCCTCTGACGTCGCCGACGCATTCGAACCTTTGTTGCAACGACAGCAATCCATCCCGGAGCCTGTTGCCCCTGGCGGTCGCCTGCGCGACCAGCCCGTCGCGCGCGACCACGTCGAGCACCGTCACGCCGATCGCGGCGGGCAAGGGATCGGAGACATGCGTGGTGTAGAACAGGAAGCCGCGCTCGAACGCGGTTTGCTCGATGGCCTGGGTCGTCATGACAGCGGCGAGCGGCAGGCCGGCACCGAGCGTCTTCGACAGCGTAAGAATGTCCGGCACTACGCCGTCGCGCTCGAAGGCAAACATGTGCCCGGTGCGGCCAATTCCGGTCTGGGCCGCGTACTCGCCTTTGGTCAGCAGCACGGTATTGCCCTCGGGGCCAGCAAGGTGCAGCGCGCGTCTATAAAGCTGCCATCCACCGAACCTAAATCCTCCCCGTTCGGGGTCACGCGCGCGAGCCAGTTTTCCCATTTTCCTGCGCCTGAGCACGGCGCGTACGCGGGCGAGAAGCTCCCTCATGCCGAATGGCTTTGCCAGGTGGTCATCGGCTCCCATTTCCAGCGCGATTACGCGATCACTCTCGTCGCATTGATGATCGGTCGTCACGATAATCGGCAGGTCGGAGCGGGATCGTATCTCGCGCAAAGGCCGGAGGCGATCATCGCCTCCCAATGGCAGATCAAGGACGATCAGGCTTAGATTGCTTGCCTCGAAATCCTGGCGGCTTGTGCGCCAGTCTGGGACAGCACGGACCGGCATGTTGTGCGCCTCGAAGAAGCTGGCCAGTGACCGCCGAATACCGGGATCGCCGTCGATAAGGAGAACTGGTGGGGACGAGCATTTGCGCCGTGTCTGTTCTGATGAGTGCAGTGCCTTCGCGGACGCTCATGCTTGCTCTCTTGCTTGTGGGCTGCTCGCCAAGAATCCAATTCGTGTACGAGCCATATAGATGTTGGCTCGAGCAGCCGACAGTTCTGCTGCATCTAGAAGTGCGCTCCGGAGCACTCACTAGGACGCGCAGCGACAAGGACATTCCACACGCACCCTTCTGGCACCTTGGCTAGTTTGCACATGACACACGAATGACACGCGCATGACATTTTCATGTCAAATCGGAGCCCGCGTCACCTCATCGACCGAAGTAGTTCCAATCGCTACCCTTCAGGGACCGGGGTGAGCGCGCGATCTGCTCGCCGAAGCACGGTCAACCACGAGACTGCCAGCATCGATTCAGAGATTTGCTGGATCCGGGGGCCCGTTGCCCGCGTAACCGGGTTTTCCAAGACTGAAACAGAGCCGTAACACGGCGTAGCGATTTTGCAATAAATACCAAGGAGGCTTGCATGAAGCGGGACAGGCGTAGCTGTGATGACGCAGAGCGGATGGGACAACGGATGCGTCAGCGACACCGTTGGGCCGTCGACCCAGACAGATGCGACATTGTTTTCAACTAGCCCGGACGCCAGGATGGAGCACGATGAGAGGTGACTCTCCTGCTGCGGTTACATGTGCTGATCGTTGTCGCGTTGCTGCCCGCGATCGCGCTTCTGATCTACAATGAATTCGACCTGCGTCGAACTCGCCAGATTGAGGTGCAGGGTCAGGCTCTCAACCTCGCCGAACTCGCCGCTGCTGAGCAACGGCAGATCGTCCAGGGAATTCACCAGGCGCTGATTGCCTTGTCGGAACTTCCTGCGATAAAGGCAAAGGACGCCGCGGGATGCAATGCTTACCTCACCAAGATTAAGCAACGATATCCGGGGTTCATCAGTTTCATCGTGGTCGACAGAAATGGCAACTCGTTCTGCGATGCAACCGACGACCACAAGCCCTCGACCGCGGCAGGTAGACCCTACTTTGCGGATGTCCTGAGAACCGGTGAATTTACAGTCGGCCAGTTCGCGATTGGCCGCCAGACCGGCCGGAACGTCCTTCATTTCGCCCTGCCGTTCTTCGGCGATGATGACCGCGTCGGCGGTGTCGTTATAGCCGCTCTCGGCCTGGATTGGCTGGC
This sequence comes from Bradyrhizobium sp. LA6.8, assembly GCF_040547935.1. Lineage (NCBI taxonomy): Bacteria > Pseudomonadati > Pseudomonadota > Alphaproteobacteria > Hyphomicrobiales > Nitrobacteraceae > Bradyrhizobium > Bradyrhizobium sp. LA6.8. The sequence continues at coordinate 446,516 of NZ_JBEPQQ010000005.1, read as the reverse complement.
CGACTCCCTCAATCGGCGGAATGTTCCGCCTGGTGCCGCGCTTGCCGTCGTCGACCGGAATGGCACATACCTTGCCCACTACCCCGACAATGCCCGGTTTGTCGGCCGCAAGATGGCTAGGGACCATGATCTAAGCCGCAACGATCGCACCACGGCCGATCTCGTTGACCGCGATGGCGTTGAACGGATCGTGGGCTACTCGACGCTGAAAGATGTTTCCGGAGGGCTTCTCATCGGCTTTGGCCTGGACAAGGCCCGGGCATTCGCCGAGATCCAACGCGGTACTCAGAGGGGGATCCTTCAGATCGTGCTGAGCACGGCACTGGTTCTGATCCTGACATCGTTAAGCGCCCGTCGATTTATCCATCGCCCGCTCGGGAAGCTCGTCGATGCCGCCAATCAATGGCGCTTCGGCAAATTCGACCAGCGTGTGGACATCCACGGTACGTCAGAAATAGCAAGAGTGGCCGAGGCATTCAATACGATGGCAGACGCGCTGGACCAGCGTGAGCATGAATTGTCCGAAGCAAAGGAGAAAGCAGAGGAAGATGCAGCTCGGATCACGATGATCTTCGAGAGTACCACCGACGGCGTGATCATAGTCGATCGAGACTGGTCGGTGAGTTATCTCAACGGACCTGCCAAGCTGCGACTGGCCCATGACCGAGATGTCATCGGCCTGCCCCTTGCGGAAGCCTTTCCCGCCACCGCCGATCTCGTCCTCCTGAAGCAAATTCGTGAGGCGGCGTCGGAGCAACGACCGATCTTTCTCGAGACGTTTTGTCAACGCACTCAAATCTGGTACACAATAAGCGCGTTCCCATCGAGTCAGGGCTTGGCGGTCTTCCTACGGGATATCACCGAACACAAGCACGCCCTTGAGGCACGGCGTTCGATGGAAGAGCAACTCCATCAGAGTCAAAAGATGGAGTCGGTCGGCCAGCTTACCGGCGGCGTTGCTCATGACTTCAATAACCTCCTTACCGTCATTTCCGCGAACCTTGAGCTCATCGAAAGCACGACGGATCCTGGCACAATCGGTCGGTGTGCCGAGGCCGCGCGACGCGCTACTGATCGGGGTGCAAAGCTGACGGCCCAACTACTCGCCTTCTCGCGGCGACAGGCACTAAGGCCGGAGTTGGTCGATGCAAACGAGCTCATTTTCGAGTTTCAAGGGCTCATTCAACAGGCGGTCGGGGACGGCTGCGAAGTCCGGCTGCAGACGGATGAGAAGCTGTGGCTGTGCCATGTCGATCCTGCTCTGCTGGAGACCGCTCTGCTTAACCTCGCCCTGAATGCTCGGGACGCCATGGCGGAAAGAGGTGTTCTCCGCATCGAGACGCAGAACACTGTGGTGGAATTGGGCATGCCTGAATGTTCTCCAGGATCGTACGTTCGCCTGTCCGTCACAGATAACGGCAGCGGAATGCCTCGCGAAGTGCAGGATCGGGTGTTTGAGCCTTTCTTCACGACCAAAGAGCTTGGTAAGGGTACGGGGCTCGGGCTCAGCATGGTCTATGGCTTTGTCCGACAATCCGGAGGACATATAGCTGTGCAGAGTGCACCGGGAGCAGGTACCACGATCACGCTATATCTGCCTGCAAGCAGACGGGAGCGCGACACCAAACCGCATGCCACCGAGACGCACGCACTGCCCGCGGGCTCGGAGAGAGTTTTAGTCGTCGAAGACAACGATGATCTCCTGAACGTCACTTCGGCAATGCTGTCCACATTCGGCTATCAGGTTTCCTGTGCCCACAATGGCGCAGAAGCGCTTCGGACCCTCCAGAGTGACCAACCGTTCGAACTTCTGTTCAGCGATATCGTGATGCCAAACGGAATAAACGGCATTGAGCTAGCCCGCGAAGCGAGGCGGCTACGCAAGGATATCAAGATCCTGCTCACCTCGGGTTACGCCGAGGGCATGCTGCAACGAAATGATGCCGTTGGCGAATTTCCTGTTATCGACAAGCCCTTCAGCTTAGCCGACCTCGCGAGACGTGTCCGCTCAACCTTGCACGAAGCATGATCTCTTGCCCGACCGGATGGCTTTATGCTCTATCTAACAGATGGAGCCCCACCGCCTCTTGGTAGGGAGCGACTGGTCCCATTGAGTCTTCGTCAGGCACTCCTCTGGCTAAACGAAAACCAACTCTACGAGGCTGGGTCTTTCTGGGCATAGCGGAGAGCAGCTTAGCCGCAATACCGGCAAAACCAAGTTTGCGTCTGAAGCGAGGATGGATTCCTGCAAGGTTTACCACTATTGCCTTCGCTCCATATCCCCCGCGACACGCGCTGCGTGCCATCTAACCACGCGTTCGTAACATGCTTGGATGGCATGGGGCGTGTCATCGATCTCAAATCGAACCAACTCGGCTTCGTCTGAGCCAATCCCACGCCTCTAGCGCGGTCTCGATATCATTACATTCGATCGTCTTGGCTTGTAGAGGTGCAAACCCCATCAGCCCGGGTGTGCCCCCTAAGGATCTTGTCCACAAAAATAGCCGGCGCGACGATAGCACCAGCGCAAGTCAACGCCATAACTATGCTTTAGAAACGCCCGACTGGCAGCGCGAAAACATAACCGACGCCGCGCTCGGTCTGGATTACCCGCGGCGCGTCCGGATCGACTTCCAGCTTCCGCCGCAACCGCAAGATCTGCACGTCGATACTGCGATCGAAAATATCCTCATGGACCCGTGTCGCCCGCAGCAGATACTCGCGCGAAAGCGGTCGCTGCGGTGACTCAAGAAAAGCCAGCAACAGCGCATACTCGCCCTTGCTCAAAGCAACCGACTTTTCGTTGGCGTCGACGAGCCTGCGTCTGCGACGCTCGAGTCGCCAGCCATGAAATCTATATCCTCCCCGCTCTGGATGGCGGATCCGGTCGGCTTGTCCCATTTCCTGACGTCGCAGCACCGCGCGAATGCGAGCAAGCAATTCTCGCAGGCTGAACGGCTTCAGGAGATAGTCATCCGCACCGAGCTCGAGGCCGACGATCCGGTCGATTTCGTCGGGATGATGGCCGGTGATGATAATGACCGGAATATCCGAATCCGAACGAATGTCCCTCAGGATATCGAGACCATCGTCCTGACCGAGCCGGAGATCGAGAATGATCAGGCCGGGCTCGGAGCATTCAAGATGACGGGTCAATTCGGCCCGGCTTGACGCAGCTTTCACCGACACAAAGTAATCTTCGAGGTATCGGGTCAGCATCTGGCGTATCTCCGGATCATCGTCGACCACGATGATGTGGCCGATGTTCTCGGTCCTCGGCTGATCATCACATTCTCTTGCCGCCACGTCGAACTGCCCCTTCAAAGGATCGATGGCGCTCTGACCGGAGCGCAGCAGGCGTAATTGCTAGAGCATTCTACGCCCAGCGAACCTATCGGCCGGCCGCTGCGCGGCTCAACTTGTACTGCCGCAGTCATGCCAGCCGTAAGCACAATGCCCGTGGGAACTTCATCGATATGGATGCGAATCGGAATGCGTTGGGCCAGGCGTACCCAGGTGAAGATGGGATTGACGGTCGCCCCCCTTGATTGTTGGGCTGCGCGTTCGCAACGTTGATTGGGCGGGCGATGCTGTCGGGAGCCGATGGCGATGCCAAGTGGACGCTCCAGCCCAGGGGTAATATCGGCGATCGGGTCCCCATGCATCGGCACAAGGACTTGCGTTTCAGGCTGGGCACTCGAATTCAGGTTCAATCTCATTGGTCGAGGTCAACTGGCGCTGGATAATTGATATTTGATCCCGACAAACGCGCCGTCCAATATCTTTGGGGCTCTTCCTTGGTAGCTTTTAGCACTGACGTTGAACTGCGCCCCGTTCGGGACAGTGCCTGGACCTAGCGAAGAAAGGCGATCTTGCTGTAGGCCTCACGGAAGACCTCTGTTCGTCATCGGTGATTTGGATCGGGATGGTCACGCATAGGTCACCGCCACCTTGTTGAACGGGCCGAAGTCGGCCACGTAGGTCTCGCCTGGCTTCGGCCGTAGCATGCCCGTTAGCGTACCGGTGCTGATCATCTGGCTGGCCTTCAGGCCAATTCCAGTACGCGACAGTTCGTTCGCGAGCCATGTCAGTGGCACCATGGGATGATCCAGCGCTTCCGCTGCAATCCCCTTCCGGCGCTGCGTGCCGTTGCACGTGAGGACGACCTCCTGATTTGCTACGTCTCGCCTGCGCCAATCTTCGATCGGAGGTCCGAAGACGATGGCGCCCGAGCCCGCACCATCGGCGAGGATCGCCGTCAGCGGCGGAAAGGCGCCATCATGCACAAAGCGGCATTCCGAAAGTTCGATGCCTGGATGCAGGGAGACAACGGCCTCCGTCACTTCCTCCATCGAGTAAGGCTTCTCTCGCGGCGGAAGGTCTGCACCCAGGCGGGCCTGGTATTCGACCTCCGGAATCGGACTGCACTGCCTTGCGTGTTCGACCGTCGCCGGCGACGACTTAAGAGTGCCGAAGACGCGCCCGTAGATGGGCGCGTCCGTCCGCAACTGTTGTTGCAGCCTTCTGTTCATCGCCGCGATCTTCCAGCCCGCAACCTCCCAACCGAGCGCTTCTTCCACCATTCGGGCGATCCGGTACGCCGTCTCCTTATCAGGAGGAACAAGGCTCTCGTCCAGGCCACTCTGCTGTCGTCCCTCGCGGCGGAGCTTCGCGAGAAGGACAGCGAGTTCGTGTTGCCGTGACATGTCCATGGTCTACCCTTGTGCCAAAGAAGTCGCCTTCGCCGTCGGGACCGGAGGTGCTTGCAGGTCTGTAAGCGTCCGTCGGCGAGCTCTCCAGGTCTGCTCAGACTCGCGTGAAGGCAGGTGAGAAGCATACCGTCCATGTAAAGCGGCGGTCCCACAGACTCCGGTCGATGTTGTAGAAGCTCGATCCTCGGCAGGTGGGCGCCAGAGCGGCCGACCGTCTGGCGGCGACTTCCCGGCCGGTCAGTACAACAACCCGGACTGCCGGTCCAAGATCGAAACAGCTGCTCGGTATCGGCCCGACTGGAGACTGACCAAGAGTCGTTCTCCCTTCTTGATAGAGACGATAGGTCGACCCATCCTCGCAGTCCAAGACGATCAAAGACATACTTCAGATGTGAGACGACTTGGCGAAACGATTTCACACGTCGCGATCGATCTCGATCGAACCATCGTCGGTATTGGATCGAAACGTCACAGCCCAATATCGCTCTTAAGGACCGAAACGGAATTGGGATTTGAAATCGCGACAGCGAAGAGCTTGCCGATGCTCTCGGGCCCTCTGGCACCGGCGTTGGACGTCAGTTCCCCTGTCTTTCCTGGATGAACGGAAAGAAAATGTCCTGCCATTTGGCCGGCCTTGACTTGATCTGGCCGGTTCTCTGCATGAAATCCGCGTATGTCATGACGCCGCCGGGCGACACGCTGAACACATTCTCGGGATCCCGCAGGATGCGTTCGACGTACTCCACGTTCATGGATTTCGATGGCTCGAGCCTGAGATAAAGCGCCGCCGCCCTGGCGGGATCTTCCTTGATCCGGTTCATCGCGGCGTCCATGGCGGTCACCATCGCCAATGAGACCTTCGGATTCCTGTCGACGAAGCGTGCGTTCGCCGCGAGCAGAACGAAGGTCGATGACTTGCCGAGGATATCCTCGGAGCTCAACACCCTGTGCACCCGCTTGTCGTCAGCTTCAAACTGGGCAAATGGCGCGTTGGTGAAATGCGCTGATACTTCGGTGCCCGCCAGCATGGCGGACATCGCATCCGGATGCGGCAGCGCCACAACATTGGTGTCCAGCTTCTTCGGATCGCCCAAAAACTTCTCCGCGGCCATGCGAAGGCAGAGATTCTGGGGCGAGGTGTTGGCCGGCGTTGCAATGCGGTCTTGCGGGGAGAAGTCCGCAATCGTCTTTATCCGGTCGACGACCGTGTTGAGCACCATGGGGAACGACGAGCAACTGGCCAGTCCCTTGACGCCACCACGTGTCTTCTCTGCGATGATCAGCAGCGATGGGACTCCCATCACGCCCATGTCCGCTGTCCCAGCGAGGAGTCCCTCGTTGACGGCCGTCGCGCCGCTAACCCTCTGGAGCTTCAACTCGGCGCGCGGCTCCCCCTGCTCGGCAAGAGCAGCGCCGAGAAGCTTCTCCTCCTCGATCAACATCAACGGGAGATACGAGACGCCATACTGGATAATGGCGCGAACTTCGGCGGCCGACTGGGCTCTTGCGAGGGCTGGCAGCGCCATCGCGCCGGCCATAGCGCGAAACGCCTTGCGACGCGAAATTTTATTCCTTGGCATGTTTCCCTATTTCTAATGTCTACGCTTTCGCTTCTCTGGTGGGTACGGGCGCTGCTGCTTGAGATGATCCCCTGCTCCACCAACCGGTTGAGTTCGGACTCCGGCATCGCGAGGTCGCCCTGTACGACTTCGGTGGTGTGAGATCCGGGTCGCGGCAGTCCTACGGCCGCGCCTCAAGGATCAGGTAAAAGGGCGTCTCAGCGGCGCGACGGAAGCGCGAGAAGCCCCCCTGACGGGCGACCTCCCGCAACCTCGCCTCGCCGGCCTGGGCGCCGAGAGCAAGACCGACCTCCTGGTCCAGCGACGCCGGTGTGCAGATCATGGTCGATGCCGCGTAATACAAGCGCCCGACCGGATTAAAATTGTCCTCTGGTCGATCGTTGGCAAAAGGCTCGATCAAGAGACAGGTGCCGTCATCAGCAAGCGTTGAGCGGGTGTGCATGAGCGCGCCAACCGGATCGCCCATGTCGTGCAGGCAATCAAAGAAACACACCAGGTCATAGCCATTTCAGGGAAGCGTCTTGGCAGATTGCGGTTCGAAATATACGCGATCCGTAGCCCTTCCTCTCTGGTCAATTCGCGCGCGGCCTGGACCGAGCCCTCATGGTAATCGAAGCCGAAAAAGATGGACTTCGGGAACGCCTCAGCCATCAACCGGGTCGAACCCCCGTGGCCGCACCCGACGTCGGCGACCTTGGCACCGCGTTCGAGCCTGTCGACTACTCCATCAAGCGCGGGCAGCCATTCCTTCACAAGATGATGCTTGTAGCCCGTGCGGAAGAAGCGCGCCGTTCCGCAGAACAGACATTCGCTGCGCCTATTCCAGCCGACTCCCCGGTCGGTCTTGAAGGCATCCAAGATCATGGGCTCATCAAGGAAAGTGGCCGACACGAGGTTCCCGACCGCCCCCACGAAGACAGGGCTATCCTCGTCAGCGAGCGCCAGAATCTGTTCTGGTAGCATCGAGAACTTGCACGATGCGGAGTTGTATTCGACATAGCCTGAATCGGCCTGCGCCGACAGCCATTCACGGACGTAACGCTCCGCCGTGCCAATCGCCTGAGCCAACGCAGCGGGATTCATTTCGCCGCCCCGCGCGAGGGCCTTGTAAAGCCCAAGCTTGTCTCCAATCAGCATAAGCGACGCGTTCATTGCGGCGCCGACGTCACCGATCATCTTTCCCATGAAGGAATTGAGACGTTCTTCATCGATTTCCATTGCGTTTCTCCACTTCTTCATGCGCGAGCTGGCTCAGTAATCCAGAGGTCATGTTACCCAACGATTTCCGCGCATCCGACCTTGTTACGCCCGTAATCTAGCCGGGCTACTTTGCTGGCCACCCAGCGGCGCCAAACCGCTGGCGGAACGACAATCGCCTTTCGCCGAATCAACGATACGAAGTCTCGCAAACTGCCACTGTGATTCCCGTCGATGAGTCATTGAGCGCAGTTATCTGCAGCTCTGGCCGCGGCAACCGGTAACATCGATACAGATTTCACGATCCGTCGCGCTGCCCTTCGAAGGACGCCGACAAAAGCGGCCTGCCATGCGAAAGAGCGCGGCAGACCGAAACGATCTCGCGCGCGCATGCGATGACGCGGGGCGTCACTCCCCTTCTGAGACCTGCAGCTGGTCGTTTCTCGAGTCTGATTATTCACTATGGACGTACCCTTGTGAGAAGTTGGGATGGACGGGAATTTGCCCCCAATTCAAGGCTGAACGGCTCGTCGCCACGAGGGCTCGGTCAGAACCGCGATGGTCGCCGATTCGATCAAGGCGCTGCGGCCGTACATCCCACTCCTTCGTTACACGAGTAACGCAGGTCCCGATGGCTGCAACTCTTCTGTAGCGTACTCTGCTTATCATTGTAGACGCCAACCAAACGGACCAAACCAAACCAAAGATGAGGACGTGATACTGATGGAAAAGCCGGCCGGCGGTGAGCGTGTTGTCCTGGTTCCTTGCTCGGCGAGCTCCGCACGGCAATGGAGATCGCTCTCGGAGCAACTCGTCGGCTTCGAGCCCCGACCAATCGATCTTTGGGGGCACGGCAATCAGCACCGCTGGCATGGCTCCGGTCCGCTACATCTTTCGGAGCAGGCGAGAGCCATTCAGGACGTTTGCCCCGATGGTGCTCCCTTCCATCTCGTCGGCCATTCCTATGGTGGTGCTGTCGCGCTCCAGTTTGCGTTGAGCCACCCTGACCGCTTGCTTTCGCTCACGCTTGTCGAGCCGAGCTGCTTTCATGTTCTGAATGAGCTGGACCCACGATACATCGATGAGATCCGGGCAGTAGCGGAAGCCGTCAGCCGCGAAGTCATTTGCGGCGACTACCTGAGGGCCATGAAAACCTTCATAGTCTACTGGGGCGGTGTCGATAGTTGGGACATGCTGCCAGACGAGAAGAAAACCCAGTTTGCGCAGGTCGCCGTCCACGTTGCACATCACTTCTGGAGTCTCATTGAAGATAATGACACGCCGCTTACGGCCTATGCGGAGATTGACGTCCCTACACTCATTCTGTGCGGCACGCACTCGCCGGCGCCGTCGCGCGCGATAACCCAGCTTCTTGCCAACGCAATGCCTGTCGCTCGACACCGCACGATACCCTATGCCGACCACATGTCGCCGATCAACCGCGCGGCCGAGGTGAACACACTCATATTGGAACACCTGTTGACTACGCCACGCCGCCCACCACTGAAGCACCCTGTACAGCCCGGCGGCGCCGCTCGATGACGCGGTAACAAGGGTTGATTCAATAATTTCGTCCCTTTTGGCCCGCGACAAACGAGAGCCGATCCACCACTTGGTGACCGCGGGATGCGACGAGTGCGTCAGCCTCCGTCTGATCGATTCTCCTCCTTGCGCAGGGTCTCCTCGTCGTCGAAAGACGATCGCCTGAGGCAGACGCTGATAAATCGAGTTATCGGTAGAAAGCGCCAGTCGTTCGCCATATCCGACCAAGCAGTCCCCCTCGAAGCCGCACCTCTGCAGCTCCACCACGAACTTCGCATACAAGGGAGTCGCGGCAGAACTGGCGGCCAGGCGCGGAATCTTGGACCCCAATCCAAAGCGTTGCGAGTTTATGCGACGATCGCTTCTTTTCGCGGCTCAACGTTCGAGCTCGCGTGAATCGTGAGGAAACGGTCAGCCTCCAGCGCAGCCATGCAACCTAATCCCGCGGCCGTCACCGCCTGCCGGTAGATGCCGTCCGCGACATCGCCGGCCGCGAACAGGCCAGGTATGCTTGTAGTCGTCGTACCCGGCTTCACCTTGATATACCCATCAGGATGCAATTCGACCTTGCCATCCAGCAAGGCGCTTGCCGGTGCATGGCCGATGGCGATGAAGACGCCATCGACCGCGATACGATCCGCGGTTCCGCTCGTGCAGTCCTTCACGACCACACCATCGACCTTCGTGGGGTTACTCTCGCCTACAATCGACTCCACCTCGCTATTCCAGCGTATGTTGATCGTGGGATGCGCAAACAGGCGCTCTTGAAGAATGCGTTCCGCGCGCAGCGTGTCGCGCCTGTGGATCAAGGTAACCGAGCTGGCAATATTGGCGAGATACAGCGCTTCCTCTACGGCGGTATTTCCACCGCCAACGATTGCCACCCGCTTGCCACGGAAGAAGAAGCCGTCGCATGTGGCGCAAGCCGACACTCCAAATCCCCGGAATGTATCCTCGGAGGGAATACCCAGCCATTTGGCCTGCGCGCCGGTCGCGTAGATCAATGCGTCGCAGATATAGTGGTCACCGCTGTCGCCGATCAGACGGAAAGGGCGAGACCTGGTCTCGATCGACACGATGAGATCGTACATGATGCGCGTTCCCATGTGCTCGGCTTGCGCCTGCATCTGCTCGACGAGCCATGGCCCCTGGATGACGTTAGCAAACCCGGGATAGTTCTCGACGTCAGTAGTCGTCACCAACTGTCCTCCCGGCTGCATGCCGGTCAGGAGTATCGGCCGACGGCTGGCGCGCGCGGTGTAGATCGCAGCCGTGTATCCGGCCGGGCCTGCGCCCAGGATGATGACGTCCGTCCGGTGCTCGGTCATTTTTTTCGTCCTCGTTTTGACTAGAACTTCTGCATTCCCCAACGCCGGACCGTCTTGCGCTCGATCGTCCGGAAGATCACGCTCTCGACGAAGAGGCCGATCAGAATGACGCACAGAAGCCCGGCAAATACGTTCGCGGTCTCAAGGTTGTTGCGATTCTCGTAGATGAACCAGCCAAGACCGCCCTGCCCCGAGCTGACGCCGAAGACTAGCTCGGCGGCGATCAAGGTGCGCCATGCGAAGGCCCAGCCGATCTTGAGGCCAGCCAGGATGGACGGAAGCGCCGCAGGTATCAGGATCTCGGCTACGAGAGAAAGGCCTCTCAGGCCGAAGCAGCGGCCCGCCATCCGAAGCGTTTCGCTGACCGACTGGAACCCGGTGTGCGTGCTCAACGCAACCGCCCATAGTACGGAGTTTATGATCACGAAGACGAGGCTGCCCATGCCAAGGCCGAACCAGAGCAGCGCAAGCGGGAGCAGCGCGACCGCGGGCAGCGGATTGAACATTGAGGTGAGTGTCGACAATACGTCGCTACCGAAGCGCGTCGTGGACGCCAGGATCGTAATCGTCGCCGCGGCCGTGATTCCGGCCGCATAACCGATCACAAGGACTTTCATGGTCAGCAGAATGCGCATCGCGAGGCCGCCGGAAACCAGCGATGACACCAACGCGACGACGACCTCGGAAAGGCGCGGCATCATCAGCGGATTGTCCAAGTAGGTGGCGTACCCCTCCCACGCAGCGGCAAGGAGCCCGACCACGACGAGTCGACGGACAAGCGTGCTTTGCAGGATGCGCTCGTGCAACGGAAGAGGACATTCCACATCCGCCGAGGGCTCGATGACGCTCTGGAGTTCGAACTCATCGCGAACCGGGGGAAGCACGAAGGCCGGAGCCGCTTTCTGTTCGATTGTGGCCATGTTTACCGTCCTTTCGGATGCCGCGGACAGGGCGTGAAGAGCATGTGATGGATGCGGGAACAAAGGCTTCCGAAATCCGCGTTTCCGAGATCGGCGAAGGCGAATTGATGCGCATTGATTTCGGCGCGAACCTGGCCCGGATGCGGGGTCAGCACCAGAATGCGCGACCCGACGATCACGGCCTCTTCGATGGAGTGCGTGACGAACAGAATAGTCGAATGCGTTCCGCTCCAGAGTTCGAGAAGGTCGTCCTGCATCTTTCGTCTGGTCAAGGCGTCGAGTGCGGCGAACGGCTCGTCCATCAGAAGGATCTTCGGCTCCATCGCCATCGCCCGCGCGATCGCGACCCGCTGCTTCATGCCTCCGGAAAGCGTGTGCGGATATGCGTTTCCAAATTTTTCCAGACCGACCTTGGCGGTAAAGAGCCGCGCCCGGTCCAGAATTTCGGCGGAAGGCCATTTCCTGGACTTCTGCATGGGGTAAGCGACGTTCTCGAGGATCGTCTTCCACGGCAGCAATTGGTCAAACTCCTGGAAGACCATCATTCTGTCCGGGCCCGGCGCATCGACGACGCGACCATCGAGCTTGATCTCTCCGGCCGCGGGAGCGAGAAAGCCGCCGACCGCTTTGAGCAACGAAGACTTGCCGCAACCGGAGGCGCCCAGCAGGATGAACCTGTCGCCCCGATATACGTCGAAGCTCACATCATAGGCCGCCGTGACGATGCTCGCGTCCGTCCGATAGCGCAGCGTCACGTTCTTCAGGCTCAATACGGGTTTCGCGTCGCTCGCGCCGTACGCCTGCTTGATCTGGGGCTGATTGATCATGTTCATCGTCAGCTTCCCTGTCTTTCCTGGATGAACGGAAAGAAAATGTCCTGCCATTTGGCCGGCCTTGACTTGATCTGGCCGGTTCTCTGCATGAAATCCGCGTACGTCATGACGCCGCCGGGCGACACGCTGAACACATTCTCGGGATCCCGCAGGATGCGTTCGACGTACTCCACGTTCATGGATTTCGATGGCTCGAGCCTGAGATAAAGCGCCGCCGCCCTGGCGGGATCTTCCTTGATCCGGTTCATCGCGGCGTCCATGGCGGTCACCATCGCCAATGAGACCTTCGGATTCCTGTCGACGAAGCGTGCGTTCGCCGCGAGCAGAACGAAGGTCGATGACTTGCCGAGGATATCCTCGGAGCTCAACACCCTGTGCACCCGCTTGTCGTCAGCTTCAAACTGGGCAAACGGCGCGTTGGTGAAGTGGGCCGACACTTCGGTGCCCGCCAGCATGGCGGACATCGCATCCGGATGCGGCAGCGCCACAACATTGGTGTCCAGCTTCTTCGGATCGCCCAAAAACTTCTCCGCGGCCATGCGAAGGCAGAGATTCTGGGGCGAGGTGTTGGCCGGCGTTGCAATGCGGTCTTGCGGGGAGAAGTCCGCAATCGTCTTTATCCGGTCGACGACCGTGTTGAGCACCATGGGGAACGACGAGCAACTGGCCAGTCCCTTGACGCCACCACGTGTCTTCTCTGCGATGATCAGCAGCGATGGGACTCCCATCACGCCCACGTCCGCTGTCCCGGCGAGGAGTCCCTCGTTGACGGCCGTCGAGCCGCTAACCCTCTGGAGCTTCAACTCGGCACGCGGCTCTCCCAACTCGGCGAGTGCCGCACCGAGAAGCTTCTCCTCTTCGATCAACATCAACGGGAGATACGAGACGCCATACTGGATAATGGCGCGAACTTCGGCGGCCGACTGGGCTCTTGCGAGGGCCGGTAGCGCCAACACGCCGGCTATAGCGCCGAGCGCCTTGCGACGCGAAATCTCGATCCTTGTCATTTCTCCTCACTTCTATTTGTTCTACGCTTCCGCTTCTCTGGCGGGTTCAGGCGTTGCTGCTTGAGATGATCCCCTGCTCCACCAACCGGTTGAGTTCGGACTCCGGCATCGCGAGATCGCCCTGTACGACTTCGGTGGTGTGAGATCCGAGTCGCGGCGGCGCCTGGCCGTACTCGATCGGGGTCCGCGAGAACCGGATCGGATTGCCGATCATTCTCGTCGACGGCCCTCCGGCGAACAGGCTCTGTTCCACGACGAGGCCCCGCGCCACGACGTGCGGGTCAGAAAACACTTCGTGCATTTCGTTGATCGGCCCGGCCGGGATCTTCTCGTCATCGAGAGCCTGGAGAAGCTCCATCTTCGCCCACGACCGAATCTTGCCGGCCACGATCGCGATCAGCTCTTTGCGATTTCTCACCCGATCCGCGTTTCTTTGGAAACGCGGATCCCTGGAGAGTTCGGGGACACCGAGAATTGTCACAAGGCGTGCGAACTGTGCGTCGTTGCCGACTGCGACAACGATGTGGCCGTCGGATGTGGCGAAAGCCTGATACGGCACGATGTTTGGATGAGCGTTGCCGTGCCGCGCCGGCGCCTTGCCGGAAGCCAGGAAGTTCATTCCCTGATTGGCGAGTGTCGCGATCTGGACGTCGAGAAGCGCAAGATCAATATGCTGACCTACGTCGCTGGTCCGGCGCTCGTTAAGGGCCGCAAGGATCGCAACCGTCGCATACAGCCCCGTGAAGATGTCTGCGACGGCGACCCCGACCTTCATTGGCTCACCGTCGGCCGCGCCGGTGATGCTCATGAGCCCGCCCATGGCCTGCACCAGCAAATCGTAGCCGGGCTTGTCCTTGTACGGGCCCGTCTGCCCGAAGCCGGAGATTGAACAATAGATCAGTTTCGGATTGATCTGTGAGAGGGCTTCGTAATCAAGTCCGAGCCGCTTCAGGCCACCGACCTTGAAGTTTTCGACCACCACATCGCAAGATCGCGCCAGCGTGCAGACGATCTGGCGTCCTTCCGGTTTGCTGAAGTCGATGCAGACCGACTTCTTGCCCCGATTTGCCGCGAGATAATAGGCACTGAAATGATCATCCTCGCCGTCCCCCGTGACGAAAGGCGGCCCCCAGCCGCGAGTATCGTCCCCCTCGCCCGGTCGTTCGATCTTGATGACCTCCGCGCCGAGATCAGCGAGCAGCTGGGTTGCCCATGGACCGGCGAGAATTCGGCTCAGATCGAGAACACGCAACCCGCTCAGGCACGGTTTCATGGTCGCCTCACGAAAATGCCTGGATGCCGGTGATAGCGCGCCCCAGAATGAGCGCATGCACGTCGTGGGTGCCTTCGTAGGTGTTCACCGTCTCCAGATTCTGGGCGTGACGCATGACCTGGAATTCGCTGGAGATCCCGTTGCCACCGTGCATGTCGCGGGCAACGCGCGCAATGTCGAGTGCCTTGCCGCAATTGTTGCGTTTGACAATGGAGATCATCTCCGGGGCCATCTGGCCCGAATCCATCAGGCGCCCCACCTGCAAGGACGCCTGCAAACCTAACGCAATTTCAGTTTGCATATCGGCGAGTTTCTTCTGCACCAGTTGAGTGGCCGCGAGCGGCCGGCCGAACTGTTTGCGGTCAAGGACGTATTGCCTCGCACGATGAAAGCAGTCTTCCGCAGCCCCCATCGCGCCCCACGAGATGCCGTAGCGCGCCCGGTTGAGACAGCCGAAAGGCCCCTTGAGACCGGAGACGTTGGGCAAAAGCGCGCATTCAGGAACCACCACGCCGTCCATGACGATCTCGCCTGTAATCGAGGCACGAAGCGAGAGCTTGCCCTTGATCTTCGGTGCTGAAAGGCCCGCCGTCCCCTTCTCGAGGATAAACCCGCGAATCTGATTGTCGTGAGCCGCCGACTTCGCCCAGACGACGAAGACATCCGCGATGGGAGAGTTCGAGATCCACATTTTCGAGCCGATCAGCCGGTAGCCATCCGAGACTTTTTCGGCACGCGTCTTCATCCCGCCCGGATCGGATCCCGCGTCAGGTTCCGTCAGCCCGAAGCAGCCGACCCACTCGCCCGAGGCAAGTTTCGGCAGGAACTTCTTCCGTTGCGCATCATCGCCGTACGCATAGATCGGGTACATCACGAGTGAGGACTGGACGCTGTTCATCGAGCGATAGCCTGAGTCCACCCGCTCGATCTCGCGCGCCACCAAGCCATACGACACGTAGCCCGCATCTGCGCAGCCGTACTCCTCCGGGAAGGTGACGCCGATCAGGCCGAGTTCACCCATCTCGCGAAAGATCTCGCGGTCCGTCTCTTCATTGAGGTAGGCCTCGGTTGCGCGCGGCAACAACTTTTCCTGGGCATAGGCGCGCGCCGTATCCCG
Source organism: Bradyrhizobium sp. LA6.8 (assembly GCF_040547935.1). Taxonomy (NCBI): domain Bacteria; kingdom Pseudomonadati; phylum Pseudomonadota; class Alphaproteobacteria; order Hyphomicrobiales; family Nitrobacteraceae; genus Bradyrhizobium; species Bradyrhizobium sp. LA6.8. Next base: position 431,007 of record NZ_JBEPQQ010000005.1, on the reverse strand, counting down.
GATCATCCGCTCGGCTTCCGTGAGCTGCTGCTCAAGCAGGAAAGCATCGTCCCATCGAAATTGGGGATAGGACGTGCTTGGACGCGGTGCTCGTTCCAATTGACCCATCTATCGCTCCAAGCTGCTGGTGCGACGACGGTCCAACGAATGGGTGGTTATATCAATGAAATTCTGATACCATCGATAATTGCAAAACAGGCATAAATCAAATGAGCAGCTCCGGCCTCCCCGATCTCACCTCGCGTCAACTTGAGACGGTTTTGGCGCTTGCCGAATATGGCAGCTTCATTGCTGCGGCTGCGCTGTTGAAGACCTCCCAGCCCGCCGTCACGCGCACGGTCAAGCACGTAGAGGAAGTGCTCGGACTCAAGCTGTTCGATCGCAGCACTCGCTCGGTGCAGATTACTGCCGCGGGCAAGGAGTTTGTCGGCGTCGCGGCACGTATGCTGAACGATTTGAAGATCACCATCCGCAGCATGCGTGAGCTGTCCGACCAGAGGAGAGGTCAGGTCATCATCTCAAGCATCATGTCGGTCGCGAACGGAAAGCTGCCGGGACTCGTTTCAGCATATCGTCTCGACCATCCAGGTATCGAACTGCATGTCCGGGATGGTGTTCATGGCGCGGTCATGGAAGACGTGCGCAGCGGTGCCGCGGACTTCGGCATCACTTATCTCGATGATCTTCCGGATCCATTCATGTCAGTCCCGCTCGGCAAGGAGGAGTTCACGGTCGTACTTCCGCGCCATCACGAACTGGCGAAGAAGAAGAGCCTTGCTCTGTCCGACTTGAAAGGTGCGCCCCTGGTCTCGCTTCCGAGCGATTCCAGAACGAGGCGTGTCATCGACAGCGCGGCTTCGTCGATCGGACTAACCTTGAACCACGTCGTCACGGTATCCCAGTTCGCCACGATGCTTGGCTTCGTGAGAGCGGGGATCGGGCTTGCCATTGCTCCGAAGAGCGGAGTTGCAAGCTTTCTCGGAAAGGAGCTGAGCGCCGTGCCCGTTCGAGGACGGCCTCTCGCACGCGACCTTGGGGTCATAACCCTCAGGGAAAGGGAACTGTCTCCCGCTGCGGCCGGATTGATGTCACTCCTGCGGTCGTCCTGGAACAAGCCGTAGCGCTCATTTATACCGATCTCGTATCAATCATGGCTATCAGGATTTTCTTGGCATAGAATGGATTGAGCCTAGGGTGAGCTCCGGGTTGAAACAGCCGGAGCGAGAAAATGGCACTTCAGACAGTGGAACAGGGCAGCGCATCCGCTGCCGTCGAGACCGTCCCGACCAGCACTGATCTCATCGAGCTTTACTTCGAACGCGGCTGGTCTGATGGCCTTCCCGTCGTTCCTCCCACCCAGGACAAGATCGATGCGGTCGTAGCCGCCCTGGGCGGCGATCCCCAATTTGTCGAATGCAAGGTCGCGCCGCGCTGGGGTGCTCTCACACGGGAGATCCTCGCGATCAACATGGTGATGGCGGGTTGCCGTCCCGAATATGCTTCCATTGTCCGCGCTGCCATGCTGGCGCTCACCGACCGTGCTTTCAACCTGAACGGCGTCCAGGCGACCACCCACGTCGCGTCGCCGCTCATCGTCGTCAACGGACCGCTCGCGGCCGAGGTCGGGATGAACGGCGGTCCCAATGTCTTCGGATCCGGCAATCGCGCCAATGCGACGATGGGCCGGGCCGTCCGCCTGATCATGCTGAACGTCGGCGGCGGCTGGCCGCCGGATTTCGACAAGAGCACGCTCGGCCATCCGGGCAAGTATAGTTACTGCGTTGCGGAGAACGAGACCGACAGCCCATTCGCGCCGTATCACGTCGAGCATGGGTTCAGCCCCACGGATTCGACCGTATTCGCGATCGCGGCCGAAGCGCCACACAGCGTCACCGACCACCAATGCAACGACCCGGAGGGCATTCTGGATACGATGTGCTCGGCGATGAGCACGATCGCCTCCAACTCCGCGGTTCTGGGTGGACACTGCACAGTCGTACTGGGTCTCGAGCATGCCAGGACGATCGCCAAGGCGGGCTGGACCCGCTCTGACATCCGCCATTATCTCTGGATGAACTCTGGCAACGCCTTCAGGGCAATCTCCCGCGATCATCGCTACGGCCAGGTCTACAACCGCAACCTGCCCAGGTGGCTGAAGCGGGATCCCGACAGCCGCATCCCGATCGTCCCTTCGGCCGACAACATCCACCTGTTCATCATGGGTGGGCACGCCGGTCGTTTCTCTGCATTCATTCCCGGCTGGGGCCACATGAGCACGCCGGTCCTCAAGCCCATCAATCCCGCGTCGGGTCCGGTAGACGACGGCTGCACCGACGGCGTGTGCGCGCTGTAAAACGAGAAGGAGGAAATTGAAATGTTGATGAAGGTAACAGACGCCAATTCGGTTCGCGTGTTCGATCCTCGCGGCATCGTGGAGTCCGCGAATACGCCGATCGCCGCCCGGGCGAAGAAGCTTGACGGTCTCCGGCTTGCGATTCTGGACAATTCAAAGTGGAACGCGAACAAGATCCTGCGCACGTCAACCGCCGCCCTCGAGAAGAGCGTGAATTTCGCCAAGGTGAACTACTACGTGAAGCACAGCTTCTCGAAGGATGCGGCGCCGGAAATGATCGCCGAGATCGCCGCGAACAACGATCTCGTCCTGACCGCGATCGGTGACTGTGGCTCCTGCTGCTCCTGCTGTGTCCGGGATTCCGTCGCCCTCGAGAAGCTCGGCATTCCGGCGGCCGCCATCATCACGACCGAGTTCGAACGTGAGACCGAGCTCACGCGTACGGCCCTCGGTATGCAAGGACTGATCCCTGTTGTCATCGATCATCCTGTCAGCTCGATCACCCAGGCGGAGGTCGAGTCCCGCGCCGCTCAGGTCGCCTTGCAGGCCCCAAAAGTCTGGCTCGGCAAGTAACTTTCCTCCCAGACTTGGGCCCCGTCTTGAAAAAGCCGGGGCTCTTTTTTCGCCTGCCACCCACCGATCTCTGACGATGACGACGCATTGCGGCAGGCCATGAACAGAAAGAACCAGGATCATGAATCGCACGACCGGTCGCTCCGCCTTCCTGTCCCTGCTGAAGGATGAAGGAATTACGCATCTGTTCGGCAATCCGGGAACCACCGAATTGCCGGTCATGCATGCGCTGAAGGACCATCCGGAGCTGACCTATGTGATGGCGATGCAGGAAAGTCTGGTCGTCGCGATGGCCGACGGTTTTAGCCGGGCCTCGGGGCAACTGGTTGCCTGCAACGTTCACGTCGCCCCCGGCCTCGGCAACGCCATGGGTTCGCTATACAATGCCAGGTTCACCGGTACGCCAATGATCCTGACCGCGGGACAGCAGGAACAGGGGCATGGGCTCATGGAGCCGCTTCTCTACGGTCCGCTGGTCCAGATGGCCGAACCTCTCGTCAAATGGGCAATAGAGGTGACGCGACTCGAAGATCTTCCGCGTATCGTGCGCCGCGCAGCCAAGATCGCCACGACGCCGCCTACCGGACCGGTCTTCATTTCGCTACCTGGTGATATCCTCAATGCGGAGACCCACATCGAGCCCGGTCAGTCAACGCGCGTCGATACACGGGTTGCCCCCTCCAGGGAGGCGCTGGACGCGCTTGTTCAACGGATACTATCGGCGCACCGCCCGGTCGTCGTGGTCGGCGACGAGATCGTGAAGAGTGATGCTCTCGACGAAGCCGCCCTGTTCGCATCGCGACTTGGCTGCCCGGTCTATCAGCAGACCATCGCCTATGGCGCCCATTTCCTTTCTGACCACCCTTGCTTTATGGGAGCGTTGCCGCGCGATCAGCAGCAGACTACCAAGATACTTGGAGCGCATGATCTGCTGATCGTGCTCGGTTCGGACCCGGTTCGGATGTCGGTCCACAGCGCGCACGAACCTCTGCCTCGCGGAATGCCGATTATCCAAATTGGCCTGGTTGATAACGATCTTGCGAAGAACTTCCCAGCCGAGATCGCCCTGAAAGCCGACGTGCGAGAAACCCTGCGCGTTCTTGTGCCCGCGATCGAGGTAACGGGAGGGGCGCCTCTGACCACGCTTGCTTCAGATCGTATCGAAAGCCTGAAGTCAGTGAACTGGTCGGCGAACCGCGACAGGCTTGTACAGGACATCTCGCGACGAAAGGACGCCGTTCCGATCGATCCCGACTGGTTGGCACTTCAGGTTGTCGATGCCCTCCCCGCGAACGCGATCCTGGTCGACGAAGGCCTGACGTCGTCGCGCTACATGGCGGCCTTGAAAGGTCACCGCGACCGATACGGCTACCACCAAATGGCCTCCGGAGGCATCGGATGGGGACTTCCAGCCTCTGTCGGAGCCAGTCTCGCAAATCCCGAGAGACCAGTGGTCTGCTATTCGGGAGACGGAAGCGCGATGTATTCGATACAATCGCTCTGGACGGCCGCGCACCACAACCTGCCACTCACCGTTGTGCTCTTGAACAATGGAGGATACCGGATCATCAAGCAGCGCCTGCAGGCGTTCCATGGAACCAACCATTTTGTCGGCATGGATTTCCGCGAGCCATCCGTCGACTTCACGGGTCTCGCCCGGTCGTTGGGTGTTCGCGCCACTCGCGTCAGCGAAGGCGATCAATTTCGGAGCATTCTGGCTTCGGCGATCGAACGACGCGGACCGGAGCTCATAGAAGTCATCGTGGATGGCGCAATCTAGGCCGTGCCCCTAAAGCTGCCGAGCTGACGGACTCGCGAGAGTCCGCGGTGCCCCGACACGGCGACATCACCCGATGCGCCAGTTCCAGACCTATTTGCCGCAGCATTATTTGATCGGCTTGCTGACCTGCACCAGCTCGAGCACTGATTGCGATCGAGGGAGATGACGAGTGCGTCGACCTCAGTCTCATCCCGTCCCTTGTACCGGCGGTGGCGAGGACCAGGCACAACCGGTCCGAAGCACAATCCCGTGTAGTCGCAGCGCGTCCGGGATCAGCACCCGCGTAGATGAAGGCATCGAGATCCAAACCCTCAAAGGCCCCATGAGCTCCGCAGTCTTGCGGCGCGGCTGCGCCGAATCCGATCGAGGCGTGGCCGGCCTCGATATGAAATGCGGTGATCCACGATCGCATTCGCGATGTCCGGCCACTTGACGACCATACGACGAATGGCCGGCTGAGATCGGTAAGACAGCAGCTAGTCTCCGCCGAGATGCTACTGGTCTTGAACCAAAGGCCAAACGAGGGTCGTCAGACACAGCACGGCGGAGCCGATCACGATGCCAACCAGACGCTCTAGCCCGGGGGTAATATCTGTGATCGGAGCTGGTCCCTGAACAAGGGTGATGAGAAGCCCGAGCGTGAACTGCGTTCCGAGATAGTTGATCTCCTTTCCTGTCTGGATCTGGAAGCCGATCCAGACGCCGGCTGCGAGCGTGAGCACGGTTACCGGAAGTCCTGTGCCGAACAGGCCAATAGAGACAAGAGCGGCCGCGCTACCAAGCAGGCAGCCGAGCGTCCTGTGGGCTATCCTCTCGTAGATCGTGGCGTATCGGCGTTTCCCCACCGCGGCCGACGGGACGATCATGATGACGTACGATGTGACCGCAGTTTGTGAGAATTCCTCAATGCCGAACCACCGCCAGATGAAGGGAAGCAGGGCGACGGCCAGCGCCGCGCGCGTACTGTGCTCGAGCAGCAGCCAATGGCCTCGCAGCCAATTCTCATTCAACAAATCATGCAGGCGTCCGCACCAGAGTCTGTCTTGAGCATGTTCTTCCCTGCGGTCCGACGTATCCGAATACAGGCTTGCAACGATAAGGCATGTGCACGTTCCGACCGTAATCTCCGCCACCCGCGTGGCTGCGAAATGCACCACAAAGTCTGGCGAGGCGAGCGCCTCGGTGGTTACCATCCCGGCGGTAAGGCCAAAGAACAGCCACGCGTAACTGTAGTTGGTCGCAAGCGACTGAAAGGTACCGATCCATGACACAAGGAGGAGGAAAACCATCAAGAGCAAAGGGTCATTCGCAGTTCCGGGCGCCACCAAAAGTCCGAGCAGTGCTCCACCAGCAGTGCCAATGATGCGCATGAGTCCCCGCCGGAACGTCTCGACGATGCTGCCACGCATCACCATGTAGCCGCTGAACGCCGCCCAGGAGAGATCATCAAGGTTGAGAACGGATGACGTTGCGACAGCGACCAACACCGACAGCACACGTTTTGCTGCCTCTCTGGCGCGCGGGCCGCGAAGCTCGAGCGATTTGAGCTCACGCACCAGAGCTTGCGGTATGGGTCGCAGTGCCGATATCAGGAGCGGCATCGTCAGGATTCTCCCAATCAGTAGATGACCAGGACGCGGGCGTCGACACCCATGAAAAGTTGGTCGCTCCCAGGAGATTCGAGCAGCGTGAATCGAACTGGAATCCGTCGTTGCAGGCGAATCCAGTTCACCGTTGGAGATACGTAAGGGACAAGTGTCTCGCTTCCTTGCTGGCGACTAATGCCGTGCGCCAGACCTTGGATGCGCGCGCGATAAAGATGCCAGGGATGGCTGTCGAGCCAGATCCAGGCGAGGCCGCCGGGATGGAGGTGTCGTAGATAATATTCCTTGTAATTGGCAACGACGCGCCAGGCGTTTCCATCGACGATCGCAACCGCTGCCTGGCTCGTGGAAACCATGTCGCCAGTTTGAATGGCAAGATGCGTCACGAAACCATCAACGGGCGCCACGACTTTGGTGCAGCCCAAGCGCCATTCGGCGAGAAGACGGGCAGCGTGGGCTGATGAGACGGCAGCCTTATCCAGGCTGAGAGTCTCGTTCTCCTTCTGCAAGGCGGCTTCGGCGGCATGTTGCTGGGCCGCGCTTTGCTCCTCGGTAGTACGAGTCGTGTCGAGGGCCTGCGCGGAGATCGTACCAGACCGGGCAAGCGGCGTGTCACGCCGCAGGTTTGCCGCGGCGAGCCTCTCGGCAGCACCCGCCGCTTCCTTCTGCGCCTGCAGAACCTGCAACTGCGCCCGGTCGACCGGCAGCTGAGCTTCAGTTCGCGCCTCCTCCGCGCGCGCTTGCTCTACAGCTAATCTGAACGGAACCGGATCGATGGTAAAGAGGAGCGTTCCCCGCTTCACCCATTCGTTGTCTTTCACAAGAACCGCTGCGATCGGACCCGTAACTTCCGGCGTGATCGACAGCACATCGGACGTGACGTATGCGTCGTCCGTATAGGCGAACAGATAGCTGGATATCCACCAGGCCAGAACAGCCGCTGCAATGGCAAGGAGGAACAGCAAAGCGCGCTGGCGCCGCGACAAGACGGGCGATCGATCGAGCTCGGCTGTCGCGGAAAGCGGAGGTGCAGCAACCGGAAGACCTGGCTCTTTGTTCCTGGCCGCCGGCTCAGGGATGGACTTGCCTTTCAGGGCTGACATTTACGCTCTGATCCAATTTCGATCGTCCCGGTCAATCGGGCTCCGGATGAGGGATATTTGATTTCAGTCGTCGTGCAGTCAAATATATAAGAGGAACGATCTCGATAGCTTTTGGCACTGACATGGAACTTCGCCACATCCGTTATTTCCTCGCGGTCGCCGAGGAGCAAAACTTCACACGCGCCGCTGCGCGCGTTGGAATCGGGCAGCCGCCGTTGAGCCAGCAGATCAAGGATCTTGAGGCCGAAGTAGGGGCTGCGCTCTTCCATCGCATTCCGCAGGGTGCTGAACTGACAGAGGCAGGGCGCGCGTTTCTGGAAAACGTGCGGGTCATTCCGGTGCAGGCGGAGCGCTCCATTCGCGCCGCGCAGAGGGCTGCGCGGGGTCAAATCGGTTCGCTGCGGGTCGGCTTTACCAACTCGGCACCATTTAATCCCGTTGTTACCTCGACAATCCGATCGTTTCGCCGAGCTTATCCCGATGTGGATCTGACGCTGGAGGAAGCAAGCACATCCCGCCTCCTTGCGGGCCTTCGGGAAGGAGAGCTGGACGCGGTGTTCCTGCGCCCCGATGAGGGCGAGGACGATCTGCAGTTTCGGCGTCTCTCCAACGAGCCGATGCTCGTCGTATTGCCCGCAAGCCATCCGGTGGCGAAGTCGACTGAAATCGATCTTATCAGGCTGAAGGGGGATCCGCTCATTCTGACGCCGCCCGGATCGGCCTGGGTTGACACAGTCATCGCGGCCTGTCGGCGGGCGGGCTTCGAGCCGACCCTCGGGCAGTCCGCGCCGCAGATCAGCTCTGTCGTCAGCCTGGTGGCAGCTGAGCTTGGCTTTTCGCTCGTGCCGGCGTCAATGCGCCAGCTTCATGTAACCGGCGTCACCTATCGTGAGGTCAAAGGTGACGCTCCAATCGTGCGCTTGGCTCTGGCGTTCCGGCGTGGCGAGACCTCGAAGATCGTCCGCAACTTCATTGCCCAGGCGGTGGCGTGAACAGGTCTGCCCCGGCAAAGAAAGGCCAGCTCATATTCCAGGCAACCTCCTCGGGGAGAGTTTTTCCAATAGATCCACGTCTCGTGGTGTTCCGGCGAAGAGCTCAGCCAGGAGTTCTGCGGTTGTCAGCCCCAGCGTAAACCCCTGGTGGCCGTGACCGATGTTAAACCACATCCCCCGATGCCGGGGGAGCCCGTCCGACCACTGGCAGCATGTCCGGAAGGCGCAAGGCCGGTATCCATGCCAGGGTTCATGCTCGATGGGCTGTCCCAATGGCAGAATTTCGCGTGCACCTGATTCAGCACGCTGAAGCTGGACGGGTGTCGCACATGAGCCGAATTCAACAAACTCGGCTCCAGTGGCAATCCGGAGACCCGCCTTCATTGGAGCCATCAAGGCAGCGCTCGCCACGTCAGCCAAAGGAAGATTGAGTGTGCCTTCGGTTGTGAAATACCTGTGATAGCCGCGCTTTCGTAGCATGGACAAACGATATCCGAACCGCTTCAAGAGCTCGGGTGACCACGGGCCAAGCGCGACTACGACATTTCCTGCCTGCAATTGTCCTGCGTTAACCGGCGCCCGATTGCCGCAAGGTCATGGCGTCGCCGACGACAAAGTGGCCCCCGTGCCCTTTCCAAGTGTCGTGCATAGGACCTTACGAGCCCACCCGGATCTCGAAAGGGACATGCACCGCTCGCGGTTGAATAGCTGCCCGTCATCACCAGGCAATGTACCGTTCCGCAAATTCGGGCACTGACATTTCCAGCGGCGATGAAGGCGTCTCAACGCAGCCGATCGTTCTCAGTCAATCGAATATTCGGCGCCCCTACGCTTTCGATCATGACGTTGATGCAAGCGGGTTTGCCGCTCTCAAGCGCGCGCTCGATTGCAGCGGCCAGATCCTCCATTCGTTCCACGAATTCTCCATGACCACCTAGCGCTGCCACAACAAGGTCGTAGCGTGCGGGCGTCAGATCGCAACCATGCATCCGGTCAGCGCCGTAAGTTCTGAATTGAATCTGGCTCTCGGCATTCCAACACGCGTCATTGCCTACTATGGCAACAAACGGCAAACTCCGCCTGACTGCGGTCTCAAACTCTGCCAGATGGAAGCCGATCGTTCCGTCGCCGAGTACGACGAATATTGGCGCGTTCTGTTCAAAGTAGCGGGCCGATAGAGCCAGTGGCAGCGAACTTCCGATTGACCCGGACACTCCATTAATCATTCTCTGGCGCAACGGCAGGATGCTCTGCGCCCACTGACCGATCTCGCCGCCGTCGCAGACGAGGACTGCATCATCGCAGCGTTCGACGTAAGGTCGCAACGTGCGTAAAAGCTCCGCCGGATGCAACCGGCCCGGCTTCGAGGAAACGACGGAAGCCCATTCAGCGGGCCGATTGTCGATCGCCGCGCGAGCTTCCCTGAGCCACTCCTTGCCGCGAGGCTCCGAGAATGCGGCCCGTGCGATAATCGTCCTTGCTGCGAGTTTGACGTCCGCCACGCACCCGACGATGAGCCGATCGCCTGCTTCCTTCATGGCGCGCTCCGCCAGCGCCGCCTCGGGGTCGATGGCGATCAAGCGCACGCCGCTCCGATAGTCAGGCGCGGCTGCCCAACGCGTAGTAAAGTCAAGCGCTTTACCCAGGAGCACCACCAGATCGACTTTGGTGATCAAGTCCTGAAAGGCGCCGAGACCGGCATCGGCAAGCCCTCGTGGACTTTCCAGTATGACGACTGGCGCATTTGTTGCCGCCTCCAGATCGGAAAGAAGAGCCCGACCGCCAGCGTTCGAGAGTTGAGGTGGCGCAAAGATGATCGGTCGTCTGGCCGAGTGGATGGCAGCGATCACGCTGTCGGCGATTGCCGGCGGAAGGTCTGGCGCCGCCACTTCTGCTTGCACTTGCGGCCATGAGATCGCGCTCGCGTCTATCACCTCATCAAGCAGGTCGGAAGGCACACTGATATGTACCGGGCCAGGCCGGCCCTCCCTTGCAATCCGTATCGCCCTTGCGATGTCCTGGCCGAGCGTAGCTGTGGACGTTGCGGTCCACGAGGCTTTGGTGACCGGCGCGGCCATTTCTGCCTGTCGAAGCTCCTGGAAGCCACCTCGCCCCAGTTCCCACGTGGCAGCGTGCCCTGAGAGCAGCACCATCGGCGACTCCGCCGCGCGCGCTGCGAAAAGAGCTCCTACAGCGTTCACATGTCCCGGGCCGCCGGTTACCATTGCGATGCCAGGAGTCCCGGTAAGGCGTCCCCATCCGTCAGCCATGTGGACTGCCGCCGCTTCATGTCTGACATGTACCAATTCGATGTCCGTCTCCAGAACCGCGTCGAAGACCGACATGATATGGTTGCCCGATAGGGTGAATATTCTTTTGCAACCCAAACGCTGCAGCGACTGTGCAACAACATCCGCGCCGCGTAACGTATTCTTCATGACGAGCTTCTCCCCTCGTTTAATCACCGGAAAGGACGCCGAGGTGATAATTTTTTGGTGCAACGCGAGCAGCGCCACACGGTTTAGACGCTCGCTGGCTTACCCGACACGCTTTCGCTAGCTATCTCCCGTTTGCCTGGTGTCATCCTTCAGATCCCAAATGGTTAGCAGACGGTCCCGTCAGGCTATTCACGAAAAGGCCTGAAGACCTGTGATAGCGCGCCCCAGAATGAGCGCATGCACGTCGTGGGTGCCTTCGTAGGTGTTCACCGTCTCCAGATTCTGGGCATGACGCATGACCTGGAATTCGCTGGAGATCCCGTTGCCACCGTGCATGTCGCGGGCAACGCGCGCAATGTCGAGTGCCTTGCCGCAATTGTTGCGTTTGACAATGGAGATCATCTCCGGGGCCATCTGCCCCGAATCCATCAGGCGCCCCACCTGCAAGGACGCCTGCAAACCTAACGCAATTTCAGTTTGCATATCGGCGAGTTTCTTCTGCACCAGTTGAGTGGCCGCGAGCGGCCGGCCGAACTGTTTGCGGTCAAGGACGTATTGCCTCGCACGATGAAAGCAGTCTTCCGCAGCCCCCATCGCACCCCACGAGATGCCGTAGCGCGCCCGGTTGAGACAGCCGAAAGGCCCCTTGAGACCGGAGACGTTGGGCAAAAGCGCGCATTCGGGAACCACCACGCCGTCCATCACGATCTCGCCTGTAATCGAGGCACGAAGCGAGAGCTTGCCCTTGATCTTCGGTGCTGAAAGGCCCGCCATCCCCTTCTCGAGGATAAACCCGCGAATCTGATTGTCGTGAGCCGCCGACTTCGCCCAGACGACGAAGACATCCGCGATGGGAGAGTTCGAGATCCACATCTTCGAGCCGATCAGCCGGTAGCCATCCGAGACTTTTTCGGCACGCGTCTTCATCCCGCCCGGATCGGATCCCGCGTCAGGTTCCGTCAGCCCGAAGCAGCCGACCCATTCACCCGTCGCGAGCCTCGGGAGATACTTGGTTCGTTGAAACTCGTTGCCATAGGCATAGATCGGATACATCACGAGCGACGACTGCACACTGTTCATCGAGCGATAGCCGGAATCGACACGCTCGATCTCGCGAGCCACCAGCCCGTAGGACACATATCCGGCATCGGCACAACAATACTCTTCCGGAAATGTGACACCGATTAACCCTAGCTCCCCCATCTCCCGGAATATCTCCCGATCAGTGTTCTCGTCCAGATAGGCCTCGGTTACACGAGGTAGCAGCTTTTCCTGCGCATACGCCCGCGCGGTGTCGCGGATCATTCGCTCGTCTTCAGTGAGCTGCCGCTCAAGCAGGAACGGGTCATCCCACTGAATGTGCGACCTGACCTCGAGCCCGGCACCAGCCTCAGACAACGAATGTCCCAGTCGCGACGGTCGGTCCATTTTCAGCTTCTCTGCTATTGGCTAGATGCAATCCAGCTCGACATCGCTATGCGAACTGCCGATACCGTTCTCTGTAGGATGAACCGTAGGCCAGGCAGCACCGGCATTCCAAGACGATCAAAGACACATTTCAGACGTCTAACGACTTAGATTTTTGGCTTTTAGCAAGTCATCTTCATCGAGTTACCGCCCGTCCTGGACTAACGCGTCTCGGCCATAGCGCCGCGCGGACAAGCCTGACGAGGTCATGATTCCTGGCAACGTCATTCGCGTCTTCGCTCACGCCCCAGGTGCCGTCGCTTGCCTCAACAATTGTGGCGCGGTGACCGGATTTGCGGGTTTGCATTCGACTTCCCTCTCGGAGGCAATTCCGGAGCGACCTGACACTCCGAGGTCCGTCAAAACAATGTCTCCGGAAATTCGATCACTTGATCCGGAGGCCATCTTCACTCAACGCTGGAGGTTCTCATGGTTAATTTCGATACCGATTTGTTCGTCATTGGCGGTGGATCCGGTGGGGTACGCGCCGCCCGCGTCGCCGCCGGCTATGGTGCCAGGGTTATGATCGCCGAAGAGTACCGCATAGGCGGCACTTGTGTGATCCGCGGCTGCGTGCCGAAGAAGCTGTTCGTGATCGGCAGTCATGTCCTTGACGAGATCGAGGATGCCGCAGGTTTTGGCTGGACCATTCGTCAGGTCTCGTTCGACTGGACGACTCTGATCGCCAACAAGGACAAGGAGATCGCTCGCCTCGAGCTCGCCTACACCAACAATGTCGAGAAGTCCGGCGTCACGATCGCGAAGACCCGCGCGGTGCTGGAGGATTCCCACACGGTCCGCCTCACCACCGGCGAGAAGGTCACCGCGAAATACATCTTGATCGCGACTGGCGGCGCGCCCAATCATGGACCGGCCGTTCCCGGCATCGAGCACGTAATCTCGTCGAACGAGGCGTTTCACCTCAAGGAGTTGCCCAAGCGGATCGTGATTCAGGGCGGCGGCTACATCGCGCTGGAATTCGCCTGCATCTTCAATGGCTATGGCTCCGATGTGACCGTGATTTACCGCGGCGAGAACATCCTCCGCGGCTTCGACGAGGACGTGCGCAAGCATGTGCGCGCCGAGATGCAGAAGAAGGGCATCACCATCATCACCGGCTGCACGGTGGCGAAGGTCGACAAGCACGGCCGTGACCTCACCACGCATCTGTCTGATGGTTCGAGCATCGCCTCCGACCAGGTGCTGTTCGCGATCGGCCGGCATCCCAATGTCGCCCATCTCGGGCTCGAGGCCGCCGGCGTCGCCATCAATCCAGCCAATTGCGGAATCCAAGTCGATGACTGGTCGAAGACTTCGGTCGACAACATCTATGCGGTCGGCGATGTCACCCACCGCACCAATCTGACCCCGGTCGCGATCCGCGGGGGTCATGCCTTCGCCGATACCGTGTTCGGCAAGCGGCCCGTGCAGGTCGATCATGCGTCGATCCCGAGCGCAGTGTTCTCGCAGCCCGAGGTCGGCACCGTCGGCCTCACGGAGGAACAGGCGCGGGCGCAGTTCGGCCGCGTCGACATCTACAAGACCGACTTTCGCCCGATCAAGGCGACGATGTCCGGCCGCGACACCCGCGTGCTGATGAAGCTCGTGGTCGACGGTGTGAGCGACCGCGTGCTCGGTTGTCACATCGTTGGTGACAACGCCGCCGAAATCATTCAGGGGATCGCAATTGCGGTGAAAATGAATGCGACCAAGGCTGATTTTGACGCCACCTTCGCCGTGCACCCCACGGCAGCGGAGGAGTTGGTCACGATACGTGCACCGGTCGCGACCCACTGATCAGCATTCGGGCCGAACTCCGGAATAGGTGTCGTGCAGAAGAAGAGCCGAGAGCATTCCCTCAGCTCTTTGACCGCCCCTGGATGATGTCATGGCCTTATGGACGAGGTACTTTTGAAAAAAAGTCCCGCCTCTTCAGAGGCGGGACAGTCAGGGAGGAACACAGAGCCAGGGAGGAACACCGAGCTCGCCCGAAGGCGACGGCCTCTATTGCGGCCTTCCCGGCGCCCACGTTGTCGAGGATAAAGCCAGCATTCCGATCATGAGTTGCTGAGCTGATCCACATTGCGCGCGGTTGAGCTGCGTCGCGTAAACGATGGCATCGACGTCAGAACGTGGCATCACTGTCACCCTGGCCGCATCAACAGTCCAATACGCGTTAACTCATGTTCGATAGGCTGGAAGACTGCCTGAGCCATCACCTGGACGTTCGGCGCGGACAGGCATTCCGCGATGAGTTCAGCACACCCGAATGCGATGGGACTTGCCAGGCGATTGAAGTGAAGTCCGAAGGCGCGCGGAGCAGTCGAACTGCCTGCCACGCTTCACGCCCATCCAGAGCCCCCACTCTGGCCGAAGACGATGTGCCGGCGAAGAGCGGGATAGCGGCGTACACGCGCAGGTAGCCGTGCATTCAACGACGAATGGGAGGCTCGGACAGGTGTCGGGATGTGGCAGTCGACGAACCGTTATCCGCGACGAACTCATAAGCAGAGCCGCAAGCGCCGAATGTCCAGTTAATCCCAGGGTCTGGACCAGTCTTGCAGTGCTGACACTTTCGCTGCGGTCAGCGCGTGACCGATGTAGCTGGTAAGGCGTAAGCGCGAATAAGCTCGTTCCTGCTTTGCGCTAACTCTACCGCCCTTCCCGCTTAACTCGCAAACCTGGCGAAACAATCGGATAGATGATGCGATCAATGGATGGCCAGTCCGGCCTGCCGCCGAACTTGGAATCGTTGAGTTCGCGTCGTCGGGTTGCGACACAACCAGAGAGCCGAGGCAATATCCATGCTGCCCGGGCAGCCCGATCCAGGCGATGCCGCAATGAGACGTCCACAGCTCGAGCAAAACCCGTTCCACACCACGACTCTATAGAGAGCCCTGCCGCCGCACCACGGTCACGTGCCGTCCTCTGCATTGTAGCTGGCAAGTCCCTGCTACCGCTCCAGCACCCGTCCTCAACCAAATATGTAGTTGGGCAAGAACATCGTTAAGGACGGAAGGTAGGTGATAATCGCAAGAACAATCAACAAAAGGATCAGGAATGGCAATATTCCCCTGATCACCTCGCCGACCGGAGCGTTTGAGATCGTCGCCAGCACAAATAGATTAAGTCCGACCGGAGGATGAATCAGTCCGATCTCCATATTGTGGGTAAAAATGATCGCAAAATGGATCGGGTCCACACCCAACGGCTTCAGCACGGGAGCCAGTATTGGCAGAATGAGCAAGAGCGTCGCCATCACCTCGAGAAAGCATCCAAGCACGAGCAGCAGGATGTTTATGACCAGTAGAAACTCCCAGGTCGAGAATCCTTTGGAAAGGGTGAAGGTAACCAACCGGTCAGGCAGGCCCGATTCCGCTACCCAATGACCGAAAGCCAACGCACTGGCGACGATCAACATGATCGCGGCTGCACTACGCATCGCCTCCGCGACCACTGAAAGAGTCTGATCCCAACGAAACCCCCGATAGTAGAGGAGCGAAACGGCCATGGCCGTCACCGCGGACAAGGCGGCTGCTTCCGTAACTGTCACGAGGCCACCATAGATGCCCACCACGACGATCGCCGGCACCGTCAGTGCGGGAACGGCGTGAAGGGTCATTCGGACCCGGTCCCGAAAGGGTATGGCCGGCTCTGTTGGAAAATTGCGACGCCTGGCGTCATACATGACCCAGAGAATAAAGGCCGCAGCCTGCAGCAGGCCCGGCAAAATTCCCGCCACGAACAGCCGAGGTACGGATTGGTCTGCGACGATCCCGTAAAGAATCAGCGCGAGGCTTGGCGGTACCACAATTCCGATTGTCCCCGAGGCGCCGATTACGCCCAGAGCAAACGACCGCGGATAACCGCGCTCGATCATCGCGGGTAGCAGGATCGTTCCCATAGCCAGCGCCGTTGCGACGCTCGATCCGCAGATAGCGGCAAAGAGCGTGCACGAAACGACCGTAACGATTCCGAGTGACCCCCGAAATCCCCCCAACCACGCCACCGCAAGGTTGACCAGCGCCTGCGCGACACCTCCCACCCGCATGAATGTCGCGGCCATCACGAATAATGGGAGCGACATCAAGGTTGGCGAGTTCAGATGATCCACGATCAGCTGCGCCGTTCCGATCAGCGGCTGAGACGAAATCGCGAATAGAGCAGCCGCGCAGATGCCGAGGACCAGAAAGATCGGAAGACCCGACGCGAGCAGACCGAAAAACGTGACGAAGAATACAGCGACGGGCATCAGGTTCGAACCGCTTGGATTTCGCCGTCGCCGGCAAGCAGAGTGGATTCATGCTGGGGGATATGTCCAGCGCT
Source organism: Bradyrhizobium sp. LA6.8 (assembly GCF_040547935.1). NCBI lineage: Bacteria > Pseudomonadati > Pseudomonadota > Alphaproteobacteria > Hyphomicrobiales > Nitrobacteraceae > Bradyrhizobium > Bradyrhizobium sp. LA6.8. The sequence goes on along the minus strand of NZ_JBEPQQ010000005.1, from coordinate 414,371 downwards.
CAGGAGCGAGCTCTCGTAGAAGAACAGGAAAGTGACCAGCCGCACCAGATATCTGACCGTCATCAGCACGCCCGCGGTGGGCAGAGCTGCATAGTAAACCCACATGGGGAATTGCAGCACGCTCGAGCTGCGTTCGTCGAGCAGCAGGGATGTCTCCACCACCTGCCATCCAAACCAGGAGAGACCGATCAGGAATAACAGCGCGACGACACAGTTAAATATCTCGAGCACGCGTTGCTGACCCTGCGAAAGCAGACGCAACACGAGATCTGATCTCACATGCGCGTTGCGCCGGACCAGCTGGCTCGAGGTAATCATGACCGCCCACACGAGGAGATATACGATCGCCTCCTCGGCGTAGGACATGGCGTGGTGCGGAGTGACATAACGACCGATCACCTGGATGACGCCGAACGCCAGAGCGGCCAGTCCCAGCCCCCCGACAACCACCTGCTCCAGCCAGCTGCACCATTTTTCGACGCGAGCCAACGCAACCCAATCACGACTACTTTTCATTGATTTCGGCCATAACGAGTTGGAGAAATTCCGGCGAAATCTTCAATGCGGCGGCTACTTCGCTGTGATGCTCCATCATCTTCGCACGCGCGGCATCGTTGTCCGCTGTGGACGGCGTAACAATGGAAACGCCGTTCTTGACAAGCGTTTCGTGGGCCGCAGCCTGGGCTTCGGCCATATCGGTACGATACTGCCCTATCTTTTCCGCCCACACTGTCTTGAAAAGTTCTCTATCCGCAGCCGAGAGTTTATCAGCAAAGGCGTTGCTCACGATGGGAACGTAAACGCCGAGGAACTGATGGTCCTCGAGCGCAAAGCGAATCCCGGCATCCCACAGCTTCATGCTGGCGACAGTCTCGTTCGTTGTCGCAATACCGTCGAAAGTTCCCTGAGACAACGCGAGCGGCACGTTCGGGAGCGGCGTCGTATTCGGAATTGCCCCCACGAACCGGGCTCGCCAAGCCTGACCCACGCCGCCTGAGTTACGGATCTTGGCACCATTCAACGATGCGAGAGCTCAGCGGGCGCCGCGTCGTGTACCAGTTAAAGAAGCCAAGATCCAACCATTGGCCGACGACCTCCGACCTGAGTTTCTTTCCGATCTGCCGATTGAGATTCTCTCCGGCCTTACCGTCGACGAGACGATGTATTGCGCCGATGTCGCGCCCATAGAGCGAGGGGAGATTCAGGAAATCTGCATCCGAAAGAACCGAGGTCAATATCCATGTGCCTGGAACGGCCATCTCGACTTGCCCTTGTACCAATGCCTTGACAACATCTGCATCGGAGAACAGCTGGCCACTGTGGAATACCTCGCCTTTAATCCGCCCTTCTGAGCGCATCTCAAGAGACTGAAAGAAGTCGGTGATCGCCGTCGTCCTCGCATGGTGCAAAGGCGAGTCGAGAGAGCATCTCAGCCGTTGAGCATCGGACGCTCGTGCAGATTGGACAAACGGGGATGAAATTGCGGCCGCAGCTATCCCGACCGCGAAACCTCTTCGCGTGATCACTTATGTTTCCTCTTGCGTCTTTGGTTACGTTTTTATTCGTCGTTTGAGCGGCGCTAGACGACCCGCCAAGGCCCTGCGGCGCACCTGTCCGTCATCTAGCCGCCTCTTTATCGAGCATGGGCTTCCAGCGCTGGATCTCCGCTGTAAGCTTCGCCTTGAGGGCATCCGGTGAAGCGTTCTCCGCTCGAACCGGGAGCGCGCTGAGCTGGCGAAATCGCTCGACAACAGCACTGGAGAGGAGAGCAGTCTTTAGCGCCGACGTGAGCCTTTGTGTCACCTCGGGTGGCGTTCCCCTGGGAGCGTAGATTCCATGCCATACCGTCAGTTCCATCTTAGCGAGACCTGCTTCGGTGACGGTCGGAACGTTGGACAACGCGGGTATCCGACGTGAGGTGGTCACTGCATAAGCTTTGATCTCTCCCGACTGAATCTGATTGGTCGTATTGGTCGTTTGATCGCACATGAAATCGACTTGTCCACCGAGCAGGTCGATCATTGCGGGTCCGGTCCCCTTATAAGGAATGGTGATCGGCCGGGCTCCCGTTTCAGATGCAAACAGGACGCCGCAGATATGCGATGCCGTTCCGGCTCCCGCATGCGCGTACGTAATCCTCTCCCCTTGCTCGGCAGTGTAGTCAATCAACTCCTTCAGAGAGTTCGGAGGAAACGACCGTCGGGCCACAATCGTCATCGGCACATCTGCAACCAGTCCAACGAATTCGAAAGATGCAAGTGGGTCGACGGATCCGGGATAGAGGGTCGGCGCGGTTGCCATTCCGATATGATTGAGAAGCAGCGTGTATCCGCCCGGATCCGATCTTGCCGCCCTCGTCGTCCCGATCGTGCCTCCTGCCCCAGCGACGTTCTCGACGATCACTCGTTGTCCCAGATCGCGGCCCATCGCGTCGGCGACAACTCGCGCAACGGTGTCCGTTGGTCCCCCTGCCGCATAAGGGACTATCATTGTAATCGCGCGGCTCGGATATGATTGCGCAGCGGCCGCCTCCACGACGAGGCACAATGATACGAGCGCCGAGGGCATTATCCTCAATATCCCGCTCCAGTATCCCTGCTGCTGACATCGCGTCGACGGCATGGATCTATCTGGGGCGAGAACGCGCCGAGCTGCCTTTGAGAAGCAACTTTCCGGGTCCGATATCGATCTCGCCATGCGCTTCCCCTTTCGACTTTTGTTCTCAACTTCTTCGGCGTTGTCGATCCTGAACTAGACGATCCCCGCCCTGGTTAATCCTGCAAGTTGCTCCCTCGACAACTTGAGGAGCCCTTCGTAGATTTCAGCGTTGTGCTCGCGCGGCACCGGTACGCGCGGGTCGTGCGTAGCATCCGCTTCGCTGAATTTCAGGGGGAACCCCGCGGCGAGCGGGCCTTCGGCTCCCGGCACATGTGGATTGCGAACCGGCTTCAGCATGCCTCGCACCCGCAACTGATCCCAGGCGACTACATCCTCAATTGTCCTGATCGGACCGCATGTAATGTCTGCCTCGTCCAGGAGCCTGATGATCTCGTCAACTGGAAGACATGCCGCCCACTGTCCTACGACCGCATCAACCTGCGCGTTATTCTCGATACGCCAACCGGGATCCATGAATTCGGGCACACCAAGAAGGTCCGCGCGCTGCATGGTCTTCAGCAGCCTGGTCCAGTCGGCGCCTGTTCCGGCGCCGATGGCTACCGCCCCGTCCGCCGCTCGATACGTGTTGAACGGCGAGAACCTTGCGATACGGTTGCCCTGGCGATGGGCGAGCCCGAGATCGCCATAACAGTCGAAGGGCTCGTCGAAAATGAGGGAAAGCAGGCAGTCCGCCATCGACACATCGATGAATTGCCCGAGACCCGTTTCGTGCCTTTGGTAAAGGGCACCAAGAATGCCGGCGAGAGCGAATGTTCCCGCAATGCCGTCGGACAAGGATGCACCGGTTTTGCTCGGCTGTCCGGCAGGATCGCCCGTGATGCTCATCATGCCGGTTGCAGCCTGCACCATCAAATCGAACGCCTTGCGGTGACGCTCAGGCCCCGTGGATCCATAACCAGTGATCGAGCAGTAGATCAGCTGAGGATTGGTGGCGCGAAGCGTCTCGTACTCAATGTTAAGCCGCGCTGTGACCCCAACCTTGAAATTCTCCACGAGTACGTCGGCTTCTCGAACGAGCTTAAGGAAGACCTCGCGGCCCTCGGCACTTTTAAGGTCCAGACTTATCGACTTCTTCCCTCGCGCTCTCTTCAGATAGGCGATTCCGAGATCCTCCGACGACCGACGGTCGAGCGCGACCCCGTGAGGCCCGAAATATGGAGGCGCCGTGAAGGTCGGGTCACCTCCCCGCGGCTCATCAATCTTGATGACCTCCGCGCCCATTCCGGCCAGGAACAGGGTAGCTTGCGGCCCGGACAAGAACCGGCTGAGATCGAGGACGCGAACGCCGCGAAGAATGGGCGGCTTCTTTCCTTCGGCAACGCTCGACGCGTTGGAAAGCCTTTCTTCGGAGACCACTGCTCACCCCTCAAACACAACGCGGTCACTTTCGCGAGAGGGCCCTCAAGCGTCCAATACCAATTAGCTCACGTTCGATATGTACAACGAATGCTGTATCCTCCTTTGAGATACTGATTTTTCTGATACGTTGTTCGGATGAACATCGAATTGAGGCACTTACGCTATTTTGTCGCGGTTGCCGAAGACCTTCATTTCGGTAAAGCAGCAAACCGCCTCGGTATCTCGCAGCCCCCGCTGAGCCAGCAGATTCTCGCGCTGGAGCGGGAGATAGGTGCCCGCCTTTTCGAGCGATCGAACAGACGCGTAGAACTGACGAATGCCGGCAAGCTCTTCCTGAAAGAAGCCCATGAAGTCCTCGAACGCGTGGAGAACGCGGCGGTGCGAGCCGAGCGGATCCATCGCGGTCAGCTGGGCGAGGTCAAGATCGGCTTTTTCGGATCTGCACCGTTCGTCGAAGGATTTCAGAAGCTCATTTTCGACTTCCGAACGAAGCACGCTGACGTCGACCTCGTCCTTCAGGAGATGCCAACTTATCAGCAGGTGGACGCAATTCTTGATGGTCGCCTCGACCTCGGCTTTGTCCGGCCACTGCAGCCCAAGCCTGCCTCGATCCAGTCGATCGAGATTGCACGCGAACGACTGATGGCCGTCATGCGACTGGACCATCCATTGGCCTCAAGGCCGGACGACCTGACCGTGGCCGACCTGGCGCCAGAGCCGATGGTGCTTTACGCCAAATCAATCGGCAGCGGGCTCTATCAAAAGATAGTCGACTTATGCAGGGACGCCGGCTTCACTCCAAACGTAGTGCAGGAGGCAAATGCAACGCCGACGATGATGGGCCTGGTCGCGGCGGGAATGGGTATTTCGGTCTTGCCCGAATCCCTCAGGCGACTTTCACTGGACGGCCTGAAGTTTTTACCGCTCCGGGATCCCAAGGCTCAGACCGCGGTGTGGCTCGCCAAACGCTGGGACGATCGGTCTTCTCTCGTCCGGCACCTGTTCCAGCAAGCTTCACGGCTGAGGCCAAAGACATCGGCCCCCGCGTCGGGTGGCGACGCCACGGAAGCCATCGAAAAGGTCCGGCGTACACGCAGGCCTCGTTAGCCGAGCGCTTTATCCCTGACAAAGATCTTCTTGTCATGCAGGTCGGCAATCTCGGCGTCCGACAGGCCATATTCCCGAAGCACGTCGGCGTTGTGCTCGCCAAGCCGCGCCGCCGCGAGACGCGATGGGGGTTGCCAGCTCGAAAAACGGACAGGCATTCCAGGTATCTTGAACTCGCCCAACAGGGGGTCAATTGCCGTTCGCACTGTCTTCCGTGACTTCAGATGATCGAGCTCGATCACGTCATTCAGATCCAGCACCGGCGCGACGGGGATCCGGCGCTTTTCCAGCCTCTTAAGACATTCGTCGCGCGGACCGACCGACGCAAGCCAGCCTTCAAGAATATCCTTTAGTTGATCATTGTTCTTTCGCCTGGCACTCGCGCTCGCAAAGCGGGGATCGTCCAGCAGCTCGGGCAATTCAAGAGCCTGAACCAGCTGCGGCCACTGATGCGCCAGAGACATCAAGGTTATGTACTTGCCGTCTCCACATTTGAAGATGCCCGTGGGACCGCCGTCCGGATGCTGCGATCCCGTGCGCCGCTGAACATATTCATTGCCTAGTTTCGACACTCTTGGAATGCTTGCTTCATGCATGTGGAAGTAGGTGTCCAGCAGGGAGCTCTCGACATGCTGCCCCTCGCCGGTCCGCTCGCGGTGGAACAGCGCCGTGACAATTGCCAACGCAGCCGACATGCCCGTTGACACATCCCCAATTGCCATGGTGACCAGGGCCGGACTGCCATCGGCCTCGCCGATCATCCCCGTGACCCCGGCGTATGCCTGTCCGATGTAGTCATATCCGGGCTTCTCGCTCAATTCGCCAGTCTGACCAGCAAAAGAAATGGAGCACATTACCAAACCAGGGTTCAGCCTCTTGAGCTCCTCATACGACAACCCTGCACGGGCCATCACACCTGGGCTGAAGTTCTCAACGAGAACATCAGCCTTCGAGATCATGCCCTTCAGAATCTCCCGTGCGCGCTCGTTCTTGAAATCCAGCGCGATTCCGCGCTTGGAATGGTTATGCTGAAAAAAGTAGGTGCTGTAGGGAGCTGCGTTCTCGGGCGCCTCCTTTGGCTTCACACCCTGGACACGCGATCGATCGCCGTAGGGCGCAAGTTCCACCTTGATGACGTCCGCCCCCAGCTCCGCAAGGACGCGCGATGCCGTCGGGCCGGCGACGAACTGCGTGATGTCAATGACCTTGAGGCCCGAAAGCATTGGCAAGGCACCGCTCGTGGTCATTTCTAGCGCTCCCGTTCGCAGCATGTGATTGCCTAGGCATAGGTCGCGACCGCGGCCTGGTCCAATACGGACGGCAACTTGATCAAGACGACTTGCGACCTGTCAGACCGCATGTCGCCAAGTCGTTTCACGACTGAATTATGTCGTTCATCGTCTTGGACTGTGCCAATCCTGGTGCCTAACGTGCCGGCAGAACACGAATGGAGGAGCCTGGATTGATCAAGCTCTATTTCTGGCCGACCCCGAACGGGTACAAGATCTCGATTCTGCTCGAAGAGCTCGGGCTTCCCTATGAAGTTGAAGCCGTGCATATCGGCAAAGGGGAGCAGTTCAGCGCGGAATTCCTGAAGATCAGCCCGAACAACAAGATTCCGGCGATCGTCGACCCAAGCGGCCCGGACGGAACACCATACGCGCTGTTCGAGTCTGCCGCGATCATGATGTACCTGGCTGAAAAAAGCGGCTTCCGCTTTATGCCGGCCAACGTGAAGGAACGTTACGAGGTGCTGCAGTGGCTCTCATTCCAGGCCGCGAGTATGGCACCGATGCTTGGCCAGGCGCACCACTTCAGAGAGTACGCGAAGGAAAAAATCCCCTACGCCGTAGATCGCTTTACCTCGGAAGCGGCGCGGCTGTACCGCGTTCTGGAACGGCGACTCTCAGAAAGCGAGTACCTCGCCGGCGAATACTCCATAGCCGATATGGCGACCTATCCATGGCTGCGATCCCACAAGTTTCAGGGGCAGGAGCTCGAGAGCTATCCCTCGGTACAGCGGTGGTACACCGAAGTTCGGGCGCGTCCTGCTGTGCAACGCGGTCTGGCGGTACTGAAGGAACGGTTTGAAAAGAACAAGAAGCCGCCGACAGGAGCTGCGTGGGACAATCTCTTTGGAAACAAACAGTTCGCCGGGTCTGAGATTCCCTCAGACGATAAAGCGACAAGATAAGCAAGCGGAGACACCCTCGTGGGAAAGATCATTGAATTCTATTGGGACCTCGGTAGCACCAACAGCTATTTTGCCCTCCATCTGATCAAGCCCGTTGCGAAGAAGCACGATGCAACGGTGGTACCCCACCCCTTTAATCTCGGATACGTTTTTCGAAAACAGAATTACGTCCTGATGGAGGAACCAAAAGTCAAGCTGCGCTCACGCAAAATCGATCTGATGAGGTGGGCCAGGCGCTACAATCTGCCTTTCCAAATGCCTACGAAATTCCCGATGAAGACGAGTCCGGCCCTGCGAGGTGCGCTTGCGATGCGCCGCCTGGGCAAGGAATGGGAATTCATGGAGAAGATCTTTGCGGCCTATTGGGAGCGAAACGACGCGTCCGTCGGGGAGCTTGCCGGGCTCACGCCGATCGCTGTCGAGCTGGGCGTAGATCCGGCTGAATTTGAGCGATTGGTCGAGAGCGATGAGATCAAGGACGAACTAATCGCAGAAACCGACCGGGGACTTGAACGCGGCGTGTTTGGCGTGCCGACCTTCTTTGTCGGAGAGCAAATGTTCTGGGGTAAGGATCGCATGGAGTTCATTGACGACGAGCTAACCTCGCCCACGCCTCCTCGCGCTCGACGATCAACATCCCAAGCGGCGGTGTGATCCAATACGCTCCAATGAACGACCATCGTCGCGTCCAGACAGTTCCTGTGGGACGATCCTCTTCTGCGCGGCCGAGCCGGGACAACTTGGAGAGTTTGGCGATAGCCTGCTGCAGGCCGAGATGCCCTTCCCGAAGTCGGTTCGCCTTCTGGGCGTGTCGCTGTCATCGCTGCAAACGCTGGTGAACGACGATGTCGAGCCTCAGCTCGATCTCCCCATCTGGCGCTGCCTATGGACGCGGCCTGTGGCTCAGTGGCCGAAACGGCTCCGAAAGCTTTGCCTGACTGGACGTGCGGCGGCGCGGCCTATCCAACATCCAGATCGTGGATGATTGGTTTCAGACCGTCGGCAGCGATTTCGAGGCGCGCAAGCGTGATCGGTAGCTTGAAGCGTCGGCGCCCAGCACTGCCGGGATTCAGGTAGAGCAAGCCGTCTACGGTATTGATCTTCGGCACGTGGGAGTGGCCCGAAACAATGACATCAATGCCCTCAGCTACGGGGTCGACCTGCAGGGTGTTGAGGTCGTGCAGAACGTAGAATAAACGTCCGGCGAGCCGCACGAACTCGGTCCCGGCAAATTCGGTGGCCCACTCGCCCGTGTCCACGTTCCCTCTGATCGCCGTGACAGGGGCAATTCTCCGCAGCGCGGTGATGATCTCGGGATCGCCGATGTCGCCGCCGTGAATGATGTGGTCGACATGGGCCAGCATGCAAAGGGCCTCCGGCCTGAGCAGGCCGTGCGTATCCGAGATGATGCCGATGGTGAAGGTCATCGAAGCGTCCGTTCGAAGCACTTTATCGCGCGTTGGGCCGCGGCTTCCTGATGCACCGCGGTGCCCCGGACATCAACCGCCTAAGCCGACTTCCGCCGCTGACCCGTCACGGGTTTCTTCGCCGCAGCTTCCTTCACCGGCTTCTTGCCTTGGATCGTCATCAGCATCTCTTTCTGGCCCGCCGCCGCCTTGCGCGGCTTCTTTGCGGGCTTTACTGCCTTCGCCGGCGCAGCCTCCCGACCGACGCTCTGCCGCAGCGCCTCCATCAGATCGACCACGTTTTCGCCTTTGGGCCGCTCCTTCGGGCGGATGGTCTTGCCTGCCCGCCTCTGGTTGATCAGGTCAACGAGCGCGGTCTCGTAGTGATCCTCGAATTTCCCTGGGTCGAACGTGCCGGTCTTCTGGTTGACGATGTGCCTTGCGAGATCGAGCATGTCCTTGGTGACTTTGACGTCCTGGATCTCGTCGAAATACTCCTGCTCATTGCGCACCTCATATGGATAGCGGAGCAGCGTGCCAACGAGCCCCTTATCCATAGGTTCGAGGGCGATGATGTGCTCGCGGTTTGTCAGCACGACTCGGCCGATCGCGACCTTGTCCATTTCGCGGATGGTCTCGCGGATCACTGCGAAGGCGTCGTGGCCGATCTTGCCATCCGGCGTCAGATAGTAGGGTCGGATCAAGTAGCGCGGGTCGATATCGGACCTGTCGACGAACTCATCGATTTCGATGGTCCGGGTCGACTCCAACGCCAGTTCATCGAGTTCCTCCTTGGTGACCTCGATGTACTGTCCCTTGTCGAGTTCGTAGCCCTTGACGATGTCCTCGTTCGCGACCTCGTCACCGGTATCGGCGTCGACCTTCACGTATTTGATCCGGTGACCGGTCGCTCGATTGAGCTGATTGAACGAGATCTTTTCGGATTCCGATGTCGCCGGGTAGAGAGCCACCGGACAGGTGACGAGCGACAGACGCAAGAAGCCTTTCCAGTTGGCTCTCGGGGCCATGTTACGCAGAACTCCAGCTCGGGACGGCTCGGATTCAAGACGAACGGGAGGGCATGGTTCCGACAGCATGGACGGGCTCCAAGAGGATATTTTTCACGCCGGCTATCGACTCTTTTGTTCCTGTTATGTTCTATTGAGGCATGACGGACCGACCCGCGAGCTGGCTCATGCCGAACCTGAAGGAGATGGATAAGATGGCCGCTTTCGCCGGTAGAAACGTGCCTCGGGAGCCCGGATTGGCTCCGGAAGCTGATCTGCCGCCGGAATACTGGCAGGCGCTCTAGGACGACCCTCGCGCAGAGAGCCGGTCGGGCCCATCTGGAGGAGCGCTGCCGCTGAGCCAAATTCCTCAACATATTCTGAGGGTGGGGTGCCGGCGCTGCGCCAAGGTCGTCGAGATTCAGAAGGTCGATGCCGTCTGCCTCTATGGTCGGGAGGCGCTCTGGAAGGACGTCGGGCGGCGAGTCTTGGACCATACCTGCACGCAGCGGACCGGGCGCCACGAGGAAGACGGCTGCTGGCCTGCGTTCGAGTAGTCGCCGGCGCGGCCAGAACTGGATGCTGCCATGGCACCGAAGCATCACCCGACGCCGCTCAGCGGCGGCGACCGCAAGGCGCTCACCAAGGAATTGGGGAGAGCGCGCACGATGACGACGATTCTCGCTGGCCAGTCTGCCGAAGCCCGCGCCAAGGGCGAGACCCTCATCCGGCAGGCCGACAAGCTGCTCTGCGAATCGTGGAATGAGAAGATGTGGGCCGACGGAGGACCGATCGACCCATCGCCGACCGTCGATCAGGCCATCAACGGCGGTTACGCCTGGCTTGAGATCGAGTGCTCGCGGTGCAAAACCCGGCGAGACGTCGACCTCGCGGCGCTGCGCCATCCACCGACCACATTCGTCCATGACTTGGCGAGCCGCCTTCGTTGCAGCAAATGTAGCAAGGCCGGCCGCCGGCCCTCAGCCACCCTTCTGCAACTGGCATCGCGCTCCCGCCAGGCCGTTCCGGAGACCTGATCGTGTGCAATCTCTATTCGATGACCAAAAACGCAGATGCGATCCGCCGCTTGTTCGGGGCGCTGAACAGCCGCGTTGGAAACCTGCCGTCGATGCCGGGCATCTTCCCGGACTACCCAGCGCCGATCGTTCGCAACGGGGCCGAGGGACGCGAGCTCGTCATGGCACGTTGGGGCATGCCTTCTTCGGCGCAGGCGCTCATGGATGCGACCAGGAAACGCGCAGAGAAACTTGAAGCCAAAGGCAAGACGGTGGACTTCAAGGAGCTGCTGCGGCTGGAGCCGGACAGTGGCACGACCAACATCCGCAACACCAGCAGCAAGCATTGGAAGCGGTGGCTCGGCCCAGACAATCGCTGTCTGGTGCCGTTCACCAGCTTCAGCGAATACGACACCATCGACGGCAAGAAGGTGCCCGCGTGGTTTGCTACGGATGAGAGCCGCCCGCTGCTCGCATTCGGAGGCATCTGGACGAACTGGACTTCAGTGCGCAAGGCGAAGGAAGGCGAGGTTACAGCCGACGTCTTTGGCTTCCTCACTTGTGAGCCGAACGCCGAAGTAAAGCTCGTCCACGGGGATCACGAACGAGATGGTCACTGGGCAGCGGATCGACGAAGCGGCCGTCTCGTCATTCGCGGACGACGCCGTCATCGTTATTGCCCACAATGCGAGCTTCGATCGCAAATTCGCGGAGCGTTACTGGCCTGTATTCCAACGGAAGGCCTGGGGCTGCTCGGCGACAGAGGTGGAGTGGCGGAAGCACGGCTTCGAGGGTTCGCGCCTGGGCTACCTCCTGAACGGCGCTGGCTTCTTTCACCAGGCTCATAGAGCCGTCGACGATTGCCATGCCCTCCTGGAGATTCTCGCGCTCGAACTGCCGACCGGCGCACCGGCGCTTGCCGTCCTGCTCGAGCAGGCTCGCAAAAAGACGATGCGAGTGTGGGCCGAGCAGTCGCCTTTCGAGCTCAAAGACGCTCTAAGACGTCGAGGCTACCGTTGGAGCGACGGAAGCGATGGCAGGCCGCGGTCGTGGTACGTCGACGTCGACGAAAGCAAGCTGGATGATGAAATCGCGTTTCTCAAGACCGAGATCTATCTCCGGGACGTGGAGCCGCGTTTGCAGACCTTGACGGCATTCGACCGATTTTCCATCCGGGCATAAGGCGGGACAGATCCGGCGCTGAGGCCGACCTTGAACGTTGTATTCCGCTGATTGGCTGGATCAAACCAATTTCGATGCCGACGCGAGAGAAGCAACCTCATATCGGCGCCAGATGACTATCCTCGGCGGAGCATAGCTCGCAAAGAGAACCGGCGTAACGAACAATGGAAGCGACATCAAATCCGCCTCTAGGGACATCTAGCGGTCACCGCGGTCACCGACAATCAGTCGGCGCCGTGTCGGAAACAGCGTCAGATCGTAATGCTCGGCAACCAGACCCCAGATGCCTTTTGGCGCGAACAGCATGATGATAATGCCGAGCGTACCCAGGATGATGAGATAGGACGCGCCGAAATCGGCGAGATAGCGCTGCAGCAGATAGAAGATGATGGCGCCGATGACAGGGCCTTCCATCGTGCCGATGCCGCCAATGACGACGATGAAGATGACATAGGCGGTCCAGTCCAGCACCGAAAAGGCGGCATCCGGTGAGATGCGTGCCTTCTGGAGATAAATCAGCGCACCGATCATGCCGGTCATGGCGGCAGTCGCGACATAGACGGCGAGTTTGATCCGATAGATGTCGACGCCGAGGCCTGCGGCGGCGGCCTCGTGATCGCGGATCGCACCGAGTGCCAGGCCGCGGCGCGATCTAAGAATGAAATAAACCGCCGCGAGCGTGCCGGCCAACAGGGCCAGCGCTATCCAATAGGAGACAATGTCGCGCGCCGCCGGGATACGCACGTCGAGCCACGTCTTGACCCATTCGATGCCGAGCACGGATGACGTGACCGACGGCGTGAGCGATGTTCCGGTGCCACCGCCGAGCGGCTTGAACTGGGCGAAGACGAGACGATAGACCTCGGCTACGACCCAGGTGCCGATCGCGAAATAGGCGCCGCGCAGGCGAAACACGATCAACGCGGTCGGCAGCGCGAACAGCGCGGACGCGAGCCCCACTAGCGGAATCGCCAGCAAGGGATTCAGGCCGGCGATGAGCGTGAGCGCGAACAGGAGGTAGCCGCCGAGACCGACAAAAGCCTGCTGGCCCACCGAGATCAGGCCGGTATAGCCCGCCAGCAGATTCCAGCACTGCGCCATCGCCAGCATATAGAAAAGAAAGATCAGGTCCTGGATCAGGTTGCGGCCCGCAAAGATCGGCAGCAGCACCAGCGCGAGCAGAAGGATCAGGGCACCCGCCGCAGTCGTGCGCGGGGAACCGCCTGCCGTCTCGATGCGGAACGCCGGCGTCGATCCAGCTGCGGCGTCATCCATCGCATTCAATCCTGTGCGCGCGGAAACAGTCCGCGCGGCCGCACCGCCAGCACCACGAGGAATGCGAGATGTCCGGCGAGTATCTGCCACTCGGGATCGATGTGAGCACCGATGGTCTGAGCAAGCCCGAGCACGATGCCGCCGGCGAGCGTGCCCCAAAAACTGCCGAGACCGCCGATGATCACGGCTTCGAAAGCATAGAGCAGCCGTGCCGGGCCGATGGTCGGATCGAAATTGGCCCGCAGGCCGAGGTAGAGGGCGGCGATCGCGATCACGACGAAGGCAAGCCCCATTGCGACAGCAAAGATGCGATTGACATCGACGCCCATGAGCTGCGCGACTTCGAGATCGTCGGAGGTGGCGCGAAAGGCGCGGCCAACCGGGGTCCGGTAGAAGATGAGATTGAGAAACAGGATCACGGCGACCGCGGACACGAACGTCAAGAGCGGCACGACGCCGACCGCGATGCCGCCGCCGAGCGGGATCGAGGCGGTCTCGATCGCACCCGAGCGCAAGCGCTGGCTGTCAGCGGAAAAAATTTGCAACAACCCGTTCTGGATGATGATCGAGAGACCGAAGGTGACAAGCAGCGGCGGAAGCAAATCGCGTCCGAGTGCGCGGTTCAACAATACGTGCTGAAGTGCGAAGCCTGTGACGAACAGGACCGGGATCGCGACCAGAACTGCGATGAAAGGATCGAGGCCGAGCTTGCTTGCGACAACAAGAATCGTGAAGGCAGCGAGCACGATGAGGTCGCCATGGGCGAGATTGACCAGCCGCATCACGCCGAACATCAGCGACAGTCCTGTGGCAAACAGGGCATAGAGGCCGCCGAGCAGCACGCCCTGGATCAGTGCGTCGAGCCAGCCAGTCATGTCATGATCCAAAATAGGCGCGGTGGATCTGCTCACGCGTCAGCTCGCGTGGGCGACCAGTGAGCGACAGGCGCCCCTCCTGGAAGCAGTAGACGCGATCGGCGACCTTCATCGTCTGCACGATGTCCTGCTCGACAAGCACGACACTGGTGCCCTCCGCCTTGATCTGCGGAAGGCTTGCGTAGATGTCGGCGATGATGATCGGTGCGAGCCCCAGGCTGATCTCGTCGCACAAGAGGATGCGCGGATTGGACATCAGGGCGCGGCCGATCGCAGCCATCTGTTGCTGTCCGCCCGACAAGGTCGGCGTCGCCGAGGCGCGTCGTTCCTTCAGGATTGGAAACAGCGAATAGACACGATCGAGAGTCCAGGGCCCGGTTTTCTTATGGCCATAGCTGCCAATCAGAAGATTCTCCTCCACGGTAAGCGAGGGAAACAGCCGCCGCCCCTCCGGCACGAGCGCGATGCCGCGCTTGACGATCTCGGACGCGGGCCGTGCACCAATCGGCACGCCATCGAGCACGACGCTGTTGGCGGAGCCTTGAATGAGCCCCGCGACGGCTTTCAGGAAGGTCGACTTTCCCGCGCCATTGGCGCCGATGATGGCAATGGTCTCGCCCTTTTCCAGCATGGCATCGATGCCGTAGAGCGCCTGGAAGTCGCCGTAGAAGGCCGTGAGCTCGCATGTTTCCAGGAGCGGCATGCGTCAGGCCTCGATGCCGATATAGATCTGATGCACGTCGGGCCGTTGCATCACCTCCTTCGGCGCGCCGTCCGCGATCTTGCGGCCGAAATTGAGCACGACCAGGCGATCGATCACGGCAAATAACGCATGCACGACATGCTCGATCCAAAGGATCGAGACGCCGGTCTTGCGGATGTCGTGAATGGTGACGACGAGCTCGGCGCATTCGCCTTCGGTCAGACCACCGGCAATTTCGTCGAGTAGCAGAAGTTTTGGCGCGGTCGCAAGGGCGCGCGCCATTTCCAGTCGCTTGCGTTCGAGCAGGGTCAACGAACCCGCCAGCACGTTGGCTCGCCTGAGCAAGCCAAGCTGCTCGAGTATTTCTCCACAGGACTGTGCAGCCTCACGCTCGGTCCTGCGGCTGCCATAGACCGCGCCGACCAGGAGGTTCTCAAGCACGGTGAGTTTTTCGAATGGCTGAGGAATCTGGTGGGTGCGGCCGAGGCCGGCCCGGCAGCGCCGTTGCGGCGGCAGGCCCAGGAGGTCGTTGCCGTCGAAGCGAATGCTGCCGGCGGTTGGCGAGAGGCCGCCGGCGATCAGGTTGAAGAGCGTGGTCTTGCCCGCGCCGTTGGGTCCGATGATGCCGACCGCCTCACCCGACCCGACGTGGAGATCAAGATCATCTGCGACGGTGATCAAGCCGAAGTTTTTCTTCAGGCCGGCAACTTCCAGCAGCATGAGATGTCAACGCGTCGCTCGGATCAGGCGATCGCCTCCATCTGGCCTCCGACGGGGATCGCCGGCGCCGTCTTGTTGTCGGTGATGACGATATCATATTTGCCGTCCGTGAACCGCCACTGGCCGCCGACGAGCGGAGTCTTGGCGACGTTCTTGGCGGCGAAAGGCGGCAGATTTGCACTGCCCCATTGCACCTTGCCGACGACCGTGTCGAGATTGGTCGCAGCGATGGTCGCAGCGATCGCTTTGGGGTCACGATCGGGCGCGCGCTTCAGCACGTCGACGGCGACTTCCAACAGCGCGTGGATGAAGCCGATCGGCTGCGTCCACAGCTTCCCGGTCGCGGCCTGATAGGCACCCGCGAGATCCTTGGCGCTCATACCGTTCAGTGACGACTTGAAGGGATGGCTCGGTGACCACCAGACCTCCGAGGACAGGTTATGGCCGTCCCTGCCCAGCGCCTCGACGGCGACCGGAAATAGGATTGCCTTGCCGATGGAGGCGACCTTCGGCTTGAACCCCTGTTGAAGAGACTGCTTCCAGAACGTCGTGAAATCCGGCGGCAGCACCACACCGGTGATGATCTCGCATTTGGCCGACTTGAACGCACCGATCTGGGCGGAGAAATTATCGGTGAGATTTTGATAGCGGCCGGGATCGATGAGCCTGTAACCGCCCTTATCCAGTACCGGCGGGAAGCCAACGACCTTGTCACCCCAGGCGTTGCCGTCGCCGTCGTTCGGAAACAACCCGCCGACGGATTTGTTGGTCGCGACCTGGCCCCACATGTTGGTGAAGACGGCGATCACGTCCTCGAGCCCCCAGAAAAAATGATAGGTGTAGTTGAAGCCTTTCCAGGCGCTCGGCCCGCCGGCGGGATCGGCCTGACGGCCGATGAACCAGGGCTGCCATGGCGCCACCGTCGAGATGCACGGCACCTCCTCGATCTCGCATTGGGTGGAGACCGGGTTCGTCGTTTCCGGCGTCGAGGCGACCAGCATCAGGTCGATCTTGTCTTGGACGATCAGATCTTTTGCGACCGATGCGGCGCGGTTCGGATTCGACTGGCTGTCTTTTACGACGACCTCGACCGGCACAGTGGCATTGCCGATCTTGATGCCCGTCTTGGTCGCTTCCTTGAAATTGGCGATGATGAAATTGTCGGCTTCGGCAAAGGCTGCGAGCGGTCCGGTGAGCGGCGAGACATAGCCGAGCTTGATCGCACGCGTCTGCGCGATCGCCGGCGACGCCGCTCCCATCGATAGCGCAGCGCCTGTAGCGGCGGAGTATTTGAGGAGCGTGCGGCGGTCGATCGAATGGCGATGAGTCGAACCGATCTCTTGGCGGGTCATCTGCGCGTCCTCCCCTCTGGATGCGCCGGATTCGTATCGTGCGATCGATTGACACACGCGCCGGCGTTCGATATTCGAACATTGGTTCGTATGTCGACCAGTCTCTGCCAGAGCCCTGAAGGAGTCAACAGGCCGCCTCATGACGCAACCTTCCAAGTCACGCACCGGCGATCCCGAGGACAAGGAATTCATGACGACGCTCGCCAAGGGCCTCGCGGTGCTTGGCGCATTTGGCAAGCAGCGGCCGACCATGACCCTGTCAGAGGCGGCCCAGGTTGCCGATCTGTCGCGGGCGACGGCGCGCCGCGTACTGCGGACCCTCACCCAGCTCGGTTATGTCGAACAGGACGGCCGGACGTTTTCGCCGTCGCCGCGGATCCTCGATCTCGGCTTCGCCTACCTCTCGACGCAGAGCTGGATCGATCGTGCGACGCCCTTGATGCGCGAGATCAGCGAACGGCTCGGCGAATCCAGCTCGGCCGCGATCCTGCAAGGCATTGACATCGTCTATGTCGCGCGGGTGCCGGCCCGCCGCATCATGTCGGCGGCCCTCTCGGTCGGCAGCCGGCTGCCAGCGCTGCACACCGCCTTGGGGCGAATCCTGCTCGGCTATCTCGATGAAGCCGAGATCTGGCGGCGTTTGAAGTCGCAACGCATCGAGGCCTACACGCCACAAACCATCACCGACCTACAGGCCCTGTTCGATCGCATCCGGGCCGATCGCGCCCAGCGCTTTTCGATTGTCGACGAAGAGCTCGAGCGCGGCCTGCGGGCGCTGGCCGTGCCGGTGCTCGATCGCAGCGGACAGGTCGTCGGCGCCATCAACCTGTCGACCCACTCGACCCGTACGACGCGAAACGAAATGAGGGAGCATTTTCTCCCCGAACTCAACCGGATCGCCGAGCAGATCTCATCGATGACCTTCTGAGCTAGCCCCGCGCTTGCCAATCGATGAACGCGGCCGTATCGTTGCGGCAAGTTCGGAATACGGACACTTGTTCGATAATCGAACATCACGGAACAATCAGGGAGATCACGCGATGGCAGGCAAGGCGCAGCGGAACGCGGCAATCTCGCCGGAGCACATCGGCAACGTCAAAGTCACCCGTCCGCAAACCGGCCAGGAATATCTGGAATCGCTGCGCGATGATCGCACCGTCTACATCTATGGTGAGCGGGTCAAAGACGTCACCACTCATCCGGCGTTCCGCAACACCGCGCGCATGATCGCCCGCCTCTACGACGCGCTGCACGACGACAAGCGCAAGCACAAGCTACTGCTGCCGACCGACACCGGAAATGGCGGCATGACGCACGCCTTCTTCAAGGCGCCGAAGTCGATGGACGACCTGATCGCCGGGCGTGATGCGATCGCCGAATGGGCCAAGATCACCTATGGATGGATGGGACGGGCACCGGATTACAAGGCCGCGTTCCTGGCGACCCTCGGCGCGAATTCCGATTTCTACGAACCCTACCAGGACAATGCCAAGCGCTGGTACAAGTTCAGCCAGGAGCGCGTGCCGTTCATCAACCATGCGATCATCCATCCACCGGTTGATCGTGACCGTCCGCCGAACGAAGTCGCCGACGTCTGCTGCCATATCGAGAAGGAGACCGACGCGGGTATCATTGTGTCGGGCGCCAAGGTGGTCGCGACAGGATCGGTGCTGACCAACTACACCTTCGTCGCGCATCACGGCCTCATTCCGCTCCAGGACAAGAAGTTCGCCGCGGTATTCATGGTGCCGACCAACGCGCAAGGCGTGAAATTCATCTGTCGCACCTCCTACGAAATGAGCGCGAGCGTGATGGGTAGTCCGTTCGACTATCCGATCTCGAGCCGTCTCGACGAGAACGATGCCGTGTTCATCATGGACAAGGTGTTGGTGCCCTGGGAGAATGTCTTCGTCTATGGCGACATCGAGAAGGCCAACAACTTCTTCCCGCGAACTGGTTTCCTGCCGCGTTTCGTCGTGCACGGCTGCACGCGGCTTGCGGTCAAGCTCGACTTCATCAGCGGCCTGCTGTTGAAGGCAACGGAGGCCGCCGGCACCAAGGATTATCGCGGCGTCCAGGCCAATGTCGGCGAGGTCATCGCCTGGCGAAACCTGTTCTGGAGCCTCTCGGATGCAATGGTTCGCGATCCCAAGCCGTGGATCGGCGACTATGTGCTGCCGAACATGGACCCCGGCAACGCCTATCAGATCATCGCCACCATGGCCTACACCAAGGTCAAATATCTGATCGAGCAGACCGTTGCCTCCGGTCTGATCTACCTCAATAGCCACTCCAGCGATTTCAAGAACGAAGAGATCCGCCCCTATCTTGATCGTTATCTGCGCGGCTCCAATGGCTACAAGGCCGAGGAGCGTGTGAAATTGCTCAAGCTGTTGTGGGATTGTATCGGCAGCGAGTTCGGCGGGCGCCATGAGCTCTATGAGATCAACTACGGCGGCTCGACCGAAGAGATCCGCCGCTATTGCCTATTCGGCGCGCAGGCCTCAGGCAATGCCGATCGCTTCAAGGGCTTTGCCGAGGACTGCATGGCCGAATACGACCTCGACGGCTGGAAGGTTCCCGACCTCACCGATCCCGGTGAGTTCAGCTATCACATGATGCGAAAATGATCGACGATGCCGGGGCAATCATGGTTGCTCCGACGGCACCTAGAGAAGCGGTGGTGACATGAACATACAGACCATCGATCCGAAGCACTTCCGCTCGGTGATGGGCGCATTCCCAACCGGCGTCGCCATCATCGCGACCGAATGGGCGGGCAAGCGGTTCGGCGCAACCATCAACTCGCTGACATCGGTATCACTTAAGCCGTGCATGCTATTGTTCTGCACCAACGAAGGCAGCGCGACGGGAACGGCAATCCGCAAACGCAGACTGTTTTCGGTGAACATTCTCGGCCAACATCAATCCCATCTCTCAGCCCGCTTCACGGGCAAGCAGAGAAACCGGTTCGAGGACGTCGCTGTCGCGTTCAGTGCCGACGGCCTGCCGCTGCTCGAGGGTGCGGCCGCTCAACTCTGTTGCCGCGTCACCGCGATCCACAAGGCGGGCGACCACGATATCATTTTGGGTGAAGTACTCTCAGGCGAGGAGGCTGCCTGCAATCCGCTCGTCTTTCACAAGGGTGCCTACGGAATCTTTCAACGCGCTTGAGCTGAACTCCCGCTCGCAGATGTCCTTTTTGTGCATCGCATAGCGCTACCCGTCCGCCACCCAATAACCTGCTCGCGAAGTCAGCGGCCGTTCTGGCGTTTTCGGCGGTTTTGGCCCACTGTGATCATTACAGAACTTCTCGCAGTCGGAATGGTTACGAGCCGCCATGGCGGCAGAACATCGATGAGATGTTTCGCATTTTATGGCACAGGTAACCCTTGCGCGCCGCTTTCGCCGAGCGCACTCTTGGCCGGCGTTGGGCCAAGGTTGCGACCGCGCATGAGATTGCCACCGTGGTCCGAGCGGACGGCATACCGCGCGCGCAGCAAACAGCGGTGCTGGATGGGAACAACTGGGCACCCGCTCGGCTGCTCGCTGCACATCCGAATTGTTTGGGCGAGCACGTTGGAAGGGCCGACATTTATCGGCACCAGCCTCGATGCGCGTCCAGCCCGAGTACATGACTTGCTCAGATCGCTTGCCTGTTTCGGGATCGGTACACACCGCGGTCGAATAGAAGTAGGTCGGCGCTTACTCACAGCCGCGCAGGATCGCACCGCTGCTCGAATGGATTGCACAGAAGCATTCATCAGCGCGAGCCACATGACCCAGGGGCCCGACAAGCCCAAGGATTATCATGGTCATTGCTGCTATTCTCGGAATCGCCCTCACTCGATGAGGATGTATGGCGCCCAAATGCGGGGATCGTTGAGCTCGTCTTTTTTTTGATAGGACAGCTGTGTGTCGCGCAACGCCTTGGCGGGGTCGCTGCGTGTCTGGGTCAGCCAAGTCTTATAAAACTTGATCATGAAATCGCGCGCCTCGCCGTCGTTGAGGGGCCATAACGTCACCAGCACATTGCGAGCACCGGCGGTCCGCAGCGCCCGTACCAGCCCGTAGACCCCCTCCGAATAGTCGAGGCTGCCTTGGGCCGTATTGCAGGCCGAGAGCACCACCAGTTCGGTATTGTCGAGATTGAGCCCCTGCGCTTCGAGCGCGAACAGGATACCTTCTGCTCCTTTGCCTTCGAGCTCGCGGTTGGCACCTGCGAGCGCTACACCCGACAGCAGCATCGGCTCGCGCGCCTCGCTCGGCAGGAAGAAGCCATGGGTGGCCAAGTGCAGAATCCGCGGCGGCGTTTTCAGCGCCATCAATCGGGCCTTGCTGGCGTCCGCGCCCAGCCAGACGTCCGCCGGCTCGTCCTTGCGCAGCCGCTGATACCATTCTTTGACCTGGACCGCCTCGTCACCGCTGGCCGGAAGCTGCTTGAAGCCATCCTGGACCGTTCCGGCGGCGCGGGCGAGCGCACCCTTACGGTCTGCGGAAACAACGAGCACGACGCTGTCAGGCTTTCCTTCTGCGGCCGCAGCGCCGAAGTCGATGCCCCCAAGCGCCAGCAAACCGCGCGCTAGCTTGTCAGGATCGGGGCGCAGCAGATCGCGGCCGCTCTGCAGCAGGCGCAGCTGCTGCCGCTCACCCAAGTAGCGGCCGTCGGCAAGCTTCAGCCACGCGAACGGGACGAGATTGAGAATTCCGTCGGGCGCGACATAGACCGTGGTGGCAGCGGCGAGTTTATCCTCGAAGCGAGCGAACAGCTTTTGGTACAGCGCCGCCGCCGCCGCGTCCGTGAGTTCTACCGTCGGCTGACCAAGCTTTGAGACCGGGCCGAGATCGGCCACCACCGGCTCGTCGAAGCCGGCCAGCAACAGTGCCGCGAAACGTGGTTCGTCCGACTGTTTGGTGCGAAAATCAACAGGCCGGAATTGACGGAACTCGATGAGAACGGCGCCGGCCGGCAGCACTGCCCGCAGATCGTCGAGGTTGGCGGTCAAGACGCGCAAATGGTGCTCGTAGTCGCGGCTGACCCCGGCGAGCGCCAGCTGCTTGGCCTCAAGCGCCTGCAGCGCCTTCTCGAACGTCTCGGGGGCACCCCGCGCCACAGCCGCCAACGTTGAGCGCAACTTGCCGACCTCGTCCGCCAGCGTCCGCACCCGCGGATCCTGCAACCGGCGGGTCAGACGCGCCAGATAGGCTTCCTCCTCCCCCTGAAGGAGCTTGAAGCGCAACATCACGGTGCCGGCGAGCCGGCTCGCATCGCCACTGCGCTGTGTCGTCGCCAGGGTTAGCACCACGTCCTGGAACGTCGCCTGCGAAGATACGAGGTGGCGGCGCACGGCGCCGGCCTCGGTGCTGTAGAGTTCCTGGCCGATCCAGCCGAGCAGATGCCGCTCCATCTGCTGCAGCATCCCTACCGCCTCGTTCGAATGGCCCGAGTTGACGAGGAGGCCCGTCATATTGAGCTGGGTTCGCAAAGTAGTTGGATGGCGGGGCCCGAGCGCCTCGCGGCTCGCGTGGAGTGCCTCCTGGTACAGCGGCTCCGCCTCGCTGTACCGGCCCTGAGCATCGTAGAGAAAGGCCAGGTTGTTGAGACTGACCAGCGTGTCCGGATGGCGGGGCCCGAGCACCGCGCGCCTCGCCTGCAGTGTTTCCCAAAACAGCGGTTCGGCCTCGCCGTAGCGGCCCTGGGCCTGGTAAAGAAAGGCCAGATTGTTGAGGCTGCTCAGGGTGTATGGATGGCGGGGCCCGCGGACCTCGCGGCCTGCAGTGCTTCCTGATGCAGCGGCTCCGCCTCGCTGTAGCGGCCCTGGGCCTCGTAGAGCGCAGCCAGGTTGTTGAGCCTGGTAAGGGTGTCCGGATGGCGGGGCCCGAGCACCTCGCGGCTCGCCTGCAGAGCATCCCGATAGAGCGGTTCCGCTTCGCCGTAGCGGCCCTGGACGTGGTGGAGATAGGCTAGGTTGTTGAGGCTGCTCACGGTGTCCGGATGGCGGGGCCCGAGCATCGCGCGGCTTGCCTGCAGCGCTTCCTGATGCAGCGGTTCCGCCTCGCCGTAGCGGCCCTGGGCCTGGTAGAGAAGGGCCAGGTTATTGAGGCTGGTCAGTGTCTGTGGATGGCGAGGCCCGCGCACCTCGCGGCTCGCCTGCAGTGCTTCCTGGTACAATGGTTCCGCCTCGCCGTAGCGGCCCTGGGCCTGGTAGAGAAGGGCCAGGTTGTTGAGGCTCCTCACGGTGTCCGGATGACGAGGCCCGCGCACCTCGCGGCTCGCCTGGAGCGCTTCCTTGTACAGGGGCTCTCCCTCGCCGTAGCGGCCCTGGGCCTGGTAGAGAAGGGCCAGGTTGTTGAGGCTGGTCAGAGTGTCTGGATGGCGAGGCCCGCGCACCTCGCGCCTCGCCTGCAGTGCTTCCAGAAAGAGCGATTCCGCCTCGCCGTAGCGGCCTTGGGCGTAGTAGAGACCGGCCAGGTTGTTGAGGCCGGTGAGGGTGTCCGGATGGCGGGGCCCGAGCACCTCGCGGCTCGCCTGCAGTGCTTCCTGGTACAGTGGTTCCGCCTCGCCGTAGCGGCCCTCAGCTCTGTATAGAAGGGCGAGGTTGTTGAGGCTGCTCACGGTGTCCGGATGGCGGGGCCCGCGCGCCTCGCGCCTAGCCTGCAGTGCTTCCTGATGCAGCGGCTCCGCATCGCCGTAGCGGCCCTGCGCTTGGTAGAGAAGGGCCAGGTTGTTGAGGCTGATCATGGTCCGCGGATCCCGATCACCGAATGTCTGTCGAGCCAGTGCGAGCGCCTTTTCAGCTGGCGCAATCCCTTTTAAATAGTCACCGGCCTGATACGCCTCCACTGCCTGCGCAGTCAGCGATCGCCATTGCTGCGGGCCATCGACCGGTAGGAATTGCGCGCCTGTCGGCGAGACCACCATGATCACGAGCATCGCTGCCCATGCAATCCAGCACAGACGGAGGCACCTGGGTTGACGCGCCATCACTCGCCCTCCTCTGCTGTGAGATTTAACGGCGATTACTCCGCCGCCGAGGTGCGCGACCATATCTCGCCGTCGCATCGAAAGTCGCATCGTCATCTGCTCTCCCTAGGGGCCGGACGACGCTTCACAAAGTGAAAAACTAGCACACTGCGTGAATGGGATCACAAATGGAATGGGATTTCGATTTGCCGCGCTCGGCCCGGCGCAAGAGAAAGGCTTAGGCGGCGTAGCGGCCGCTGCGCGTTGTCCGGACTGCCGGAGTCGCCGCTCCTAGACGCCGCCCACATCGTAGCCAGCGGATTGGCCAACCAGTGGTGCCCAACGGCATACCACTGTCGAAGTTCCATCATGCCGCCTTCGACACCCATTTGAACGGCTGGGTTGTCTCAGTTACAGCGTTCGTCGCCTGGCTCAACTAGGCTTCCGATCCCGTTCTCCGGCATATGCCATCTCCAAGTTTTTGACGCCGGGATGCCCGATTGATAGACCACAAACACAGCCGAATAGCATGGCGGCAAGTCCTCCAGTTTGACAGCACGCAATGCCTCACTGGCCGGGAGACGTTTTTCGCGAACGCGGACGAGGAAGCCGTTCTCATCAATAGTGCGCTGGAACGCGCCCGTATTGTGCACCATTACCTCTTTACCCTGCTCAATCGTCACCGGCCAACCGACTTCTAGCGCGTGCGTGTGCCCATAAACGAAGATGCGTATTCGCTCGTCAGTGTGTAGGTGACCAGCCACGTGGTCCCGCATGACGTGCCGCCGCGGCACTAGCTGGGCTTCTCTCACCGCGCCCGCTGCCCCGACGCTACACTTCTGGGAGCTATCGCGCAGAGTCAGTTGATCGCAAAGCGCACGTACGTCGTCATCAGATAGTCTTGTCTTGTCTCGGGCGAGGGCACTCAACTCATTCCTTAGCGCCTGCGACGATGTATCGTTTCCCGTAATCTCCGCGCGCAACGGGTCGCCCGCACCAAGGGCCTCAAGGAAGAGCTTGAAGCCGATTTCCTCGCGCGCGATCCCAAGATTCCAGCGCTCGCGGTCGTTGCTGGCCGTATTGGAGTCGCCCCCAAGTGCCTCCATTTTTTGCGCAAACGAGGTCTCAAACAGGTTGAAGGCGATGAACCGTGCAAAATCGCCAGTCGACTTGAGATAGCCGCGATCCGCGATCCGGTACTTCACTCCGACGGTTTCCGGAGCAATGTTGTCAATGATTTCGTATTCGCCTTCTTGCGAATTGAATACGCGTTGCACGAAGCGTTCACCCCAGGGCCGCACGAGAAAAGTGCTTCCCCCACTCTCGTACGTGATGGCAGGCCAATCGGGATAGCGGTTCACATCGCTGCCAATTTGGTGACCGTGCTCGGCGACAACTTTTCCATCAGGCGATTTCCACACGCCTGTTGTCACCCGATTGATACGGCCGCTGCCGACGTCCAAAGCAACGCCAACCGGCTTCCAGACGGCCGAGAGAAGCAGTGCCGAGTCGTGATTGCCTGGAATGATGTGAATCCGGTTCTCACCGCGCTTCGAAAACTCGCGCAGGCGCGCGAAGTCATTGGCGTGGGCCGCGACCACGGTCTCAACGATGCGCACCATCTCGGGAATGGTGCAACCAGTATCGGCGTTATTACCATCGCACGCAATGCCTGCCGGTGGCTGCCACAATTCAAGAAAATCTCCGACAATCACGAGGTCGACTTGATTGGCGCTTCGTCTGCCAAGTTCTTCTAGAAATCTAGCCAGTGCGCTTGACCAACGGAAATCCTCTTCCGGGGACCACCCCCCGTTTGCTTGCCGACCAAGACCGAAATGAAGATCGCTGATGAATGCCAGGAATCGTTGCTGCGGCGAGCCCGGCGGCTGCGCGAACGGCGTTGTCGACGCATCAGCCCCTGGATTAGGCATGGTGCGTTCCTGCGCGGACGCGCTTTCGCCCCCCGAAAGCGATGCGCATACGGCAATGACAGCGACCATGGCCAGTGCCTTGCGCCTAAACGAGCTGATTTGCGCTCCAAGTTCGTTTTTCATGGCGGACACAACCTGACATAGGGATCACCAACGAGGACGAATTCTAATGCCATATCCTCCAAACGTTGTTGACGGTCTCGGTTGGCAAAGTGATGGGTGGTGGCGGCAGTCGCTTCACTGAAAATCTGCGCCAGCGTCGGTGTCGTGCCGTTTCGGCGGTGAGCCATTACTATGTTGGTAAATTCCAGGGCGAGCCGCGCGCCATAGTCCAGGCGAACCTTGAAGGGCGATACAATCATTGCGTCCATGCCGTTACTGTTAAGCTTGGTCAGGATCGACAAATCGCTGGATGGGCTGCCGGTCGCGCAGGATGCCAGCAGTGCGATACTGCCGCGGGAGTATTTCCGCCGCAATTCTCCCGGCAGAACACGCTCTTCGGCGGTTTCGATATAGATCCCCTGGCCATCATGGTGTGCCAGCAATACGAGACCCTCCCCGGCCGTGTCGGAACTGCTAGCGCTCGTCGACAAATACTCTCGTAGGCTGCTATTTCTGGTCAACCAAGCCTCGCCAGTTGCGGGTTGTGCCGCGTTTAGTTTGGCTAAATCCGCTTGTGTCCGGGCATCAACCAAATCCTTTGTATCGCGCGAGAC
Source organism: Bradyrhizobium sp. LA6.8 (assembly GCF_040547935.1). NCBI lineage: Bacteria > Pseudomonadati > Pseudomonadota > Alphaproteobacteria > Hyphomicrobiales > Nitrobacteraceae > Bradyrhizobium > Bradyrhizobium sp. LA6.8. Next base: position 387,885 of record NZ_JBEPQQ010000005.1, on the reverse strand, counting down.
TCCGAAAGACCAAGTTCGAATACAACGTCCCGGGCCATAACGTTCCTCCGGCAATGGCTGCAACACCGTAATCGGCCTCGACACACCTCGCGTGTTGCCAGCTCCAGCGATCAGGCCGAGGGGCATGTAGAGCTTTTGGTTCTCGGATCCGACCAGCCGAGCCAACACCACCGGTGCAAACTCAGCTTCAGAGATAGCTTTGAGCGCCGCCTTAGCACCGTCCGCCTTTGCCTCGTCGCCTGGCTCAGCACCGAAAATCTTGGTCGCAAGCTCATTGGCGACTTGTGCATAGGCGGCGGTGCTTCCTCTGTCGGCGGCCTTCCACGCCAGATCTATTTGAAACGGTAACCCATTTGGCTCGCCTATATAGTCGCTGAGCCAATGACCGAGTCGCCACGCGTACACGCCGCGCTCTCCATCGGGCCGACCCGCCGGCGGCGCGGAGTATTGTGTTTTGTCGATGAAGATGGCGAAGCTCTGCTTCTGGGCTTGAGTTGTCTTGATTTCAAACACATGAAGTGCGGCTCGGATTGGGCGCTCTTCGTCGCTGCCCGGGCCAACTCCGAAGGCGGGATCAAGCAATGTCCCGAAACCGCCTTTTAGTGCCTCCTCGCCATTAATCGTGCAATTGGGCACGGTTGTTCCGTCTGCGATCGCAACGGTTTGGAGGAGATGATCGATCGGATTGTTGTGGACGTCCCAAATCGTGAAAGCAATCACCGCGCAGCCGGCTGTCGTGGCATCCTTTAGGCGGACCTGGAATGGAACGTGACCTGCTGCGATCGCGCTGGAAAAGTCCGCGACCTCCATCTTCCCGCTTCGAAAGCTGGCAATGAGCCTGTTCTCAGCAGTGGCGCTACGGTTTTGTTGCCGAAGCAATTTTTTGCGATCGATCGTCATCGACTTGACGGGTAGGTCGTCGATCAATATCTGCGGCGTCACCGGCACAGGCCGTATTTTCAGCTCGACTGGTTCCTGCGGCGCGTTAGCAAGATAACGTTGAACTGCTGGAGAAACCTCCGTGCCAGCGGCATTTGTCGCCCGTATCTGACGGTAATTATAGGCGGAAAGGTCAAGAACCATAGTATAAGAAGCATTTGTCTTAGCGTTGAGCTTGGCATCCTTCTCGGTGCCGCGAGTGAAAAACGTGTTCCAGTACACTCCCTGCACCGCGCGCGCCGCGAATAGGGGCGCGGATGGAAGATTGGGTGGGGTCGACGGTGGCACTTGCCCTCGCGGCACATCCGAATTGCTTTGGCGAGCACGTTGGCAAGGACGACATCCATCGGCACCATCTTCGATGCTCGTCCAGTCCGAATACAGGATTTGTTGCGAGCGCTTGCCTGTTTCGGGATCGGTACACACCGCGGTCGAATAGAAATCAGTCGGCGCCTTGAAAACCTCACAGCCGCGCAGGGTCGCACCGCTCTTCGAATTGTGCGCACAGAAGCATTCATCGGCGCGCGCTGTTTGACACGTGGCCCCGACAAGCGCGAGGATCATCACCGTAATCGCTGCTGTTTTCGGCATGGCCGTCACTCGATGAGGATGTATGGAGCCCAGATGCGGGGATCTTTAAGTTTGTCGTCCTTGAGATAGGAAAGCTGGATTTCACGTAGCGCCTTGGCGGGATCGCTGCGCGCCTGGCTCAACCAAGTCTTGTAAAACTTGATCATGAAGTCGCGCGCCTCGCCGTCGTTGAGTGGCCATAGCGTCACCAGCACGTTGCGCGCACCGGCGGTCCGCAGAGCCCGCACCAGGCCATAAACACCTTCGGAATAGTCGAGGCCGCCCTGGGCCGTATCGCAGGCCGAGAGCACCACGAGTTCGCTACCTTCGAGGTTCAGCCCCTGCGCTTCGAGCGCGAAAAGGATGCCGTCGGTGCCCTCGCCTCCGAGCTCGCGGTTGGCTCCTGCAAGCGCGACACCAGATAGCAGCATTGGCTCGCGCACCGCGCTCGAGCCGGTGGTCCCCGCCAGTGCGACAGCCGACGGAAGCATCTGCTCGGGCTCGTTCGGGAGATAGAAGCCGTGGGTCGCCAAATGCAGGACCCGCGGCGGTGATTCCAGAGCCATCAGCCTGGCCTTGCTGGCGTCTGCGCCCAGCCAGGTGTCCGCCGGCTCGTCCTTGCGCCCCAGCTGATACCACTCCTTGACTCGGACCACCTCCTCACCGCTGGCTGGCAGCTTTTTGAAGTCACGGAGCGTTCTCGCTGCGAGGGCTACCGCATCCTTGCGGTCTGCAACAGGAATGCTGTCTGGCTTTCCTACTTCGGGCAGTGGGCCGAAATCGATGTCACCAAGCGCCAATAAACCGCGCGCCGGCATATCGGGATCGGGGCGCAGCAGATCGCGCCCGCTCTGCAGCAGGCGCAGCTGCTGCCGCTCCGCCCAGTAACGACCGTCGGCAAGCCTCAGCCGCGCGAACGGGATACGATTGAGAAGCCCGTCGGGCGCAATATAGACCGACGTCGCGCCGGCAAGCTTATCCTCGAACCGGCCGAACAGCTTTTGGTATAGCGCCGCTGCCGCGGCATCCGTGAGCTCTGCCGTCGACCGACCAAGCTCCGATTTTGGGCCAAGATCGACCACCACCGGCTCATCGGAGCCGGCCAGCAACAGTGCCGCGAAGTGCGGCTCCTCATCCAGCCTTCCTCTTCGAAAATCAACCAGCTGGAATTCGCGGAACTCGACCAGCGCCGCGCCGACTGGCAAAGCCTTTCGCAGATCATCAAAGTTGGCGGTCAAAACGCGTAGATGGTCGTTGTAGTCGCGACTGAGCTCGCCGAGCGCACGTTGCTTGGTCTCCCATGCCCGCAGCGCCTCGTCGTACGTGTTGGAGGCGCCTCGCGCCGCGCCCGACAACGCGCTTCGCCACACGCCCACCAGCGACAAGCGCTGCCTGCCGACCTCGTCGGCCAGCGCCCGCACCCGTGGATCCGCCGACAGCCGGGCCAGTCGCGCCAGATAGGCTTCCTCCTCCCCCTGAAGTAGCTTGAAGCGCAACATCACGGTGCCTGCAAGCTGGCGGGCATCGCGACCGCCAGGCTGTTCCGTCGCCAGGGTCAGTACGACATTCTGGAAGTTGGCACGCGATGACACGAGCTGGCGGCGCACGGCGCCGGCGTTGGTGCTATTGACTTCCTGGCCAATCCAGTCGAGCAGATGCGGCTCCATCTCCTGCAGCATCCGTACCGCCTCGCCCGAACGGCCCGAGTTAATCAGAGGGGTCGTCATATTGAGCTGGACTAGCAAAGTATTTGGATGGTGAGGCCCAAGCGCCTTACGGGCCACTTTCAGCACTGCTTGATACAGCGTATCCGCGTCCCCATGGCGCCCCAAAGAGGTGTAGAGAGCGGCCAGATTGTTGACGCTGGTTAGTGTGTCCGGATGGTGGAGCCCAAGCACCTCACGCCTTGCCTGTAGTACCTCCTGATACTGCGGTTCCGCCTCGGTGTAGCGGCTTTGGAGGTAATGAACAGTGGCCAAGCTGTTAAGGCTCTTAAGCGTATTTGGATGGTGAGGCCCGAGCGCCTGGCGGCTTGCCTCCACTACCTCGTGATATTTCTGCTCCGCTTCCTCGTAGTTGCCTTTGTCCTCGTCGAGACCCGCCAAGTTGTGGAGGCTCAGGAGGGTGATTGGATGGCGGGGTCCGAGCGCGTCGTGAGCCGCCTTTGATACTTCCTGAAAAAGCGGTTCCGCTTCGTCGTAGCGACCCTGATCGCCGTAGAGAGCTGCCAGGTTGTTTTGGGTGAGCAGGGTGTCTGGATGGTGAGGTCCAAGCACCTCGCGCCTCCCGTCCAGAGTGTCTTGCAACAGCCGTTCCGCCTCGCCATAGCGACCCCTGGCCTGGTAAAGACCGGCCAGGTTGTCCTGGCTCACAAGAGTCTGTGGATGGTGGGGGCCGAGCACCTCCCGCCTCTTCTCCAGTGCGTCCTGAAACAGCGGTTCCGCTTCGCCGTAGCGACCCTGATCAAGATAGAGCATGGCTAGGTTGTTGAGGCTCAGGAGGGTGTCCGGATGGCGAGGCCCGAGCACTTCGCGCCTCCCCTGCAGTGCTTCCTCGAACAGTGATTCCGCTTCGCCGTAGCGGCCCTGAGCTTGGTACAGGCCAGCCAGATTGTTGAAGCTGTTCAGGGTGTCCGGATGGCGGGGACCAAGCGCCGCACCCCTCCTCTGCAGCGCTTCTCGGAGTAGCGGTTCCGCCTCGCCATAGCGTCCCTGCGCCTTGTAGAGAGTTGCCAGACTGTTGAGGCTGTTCAGAGTGCTCGGATGATAGGTCCCGAGCACCTCTCGCTTCCCCTGCAGCGCTTCCTGATACCGCGACTCTGCCGCGTCGTACCGGCCCTGGTTCTCGTAGAGGTTGGCGAGGTTGTGGAGGCTGACGAGGGAATCGGGATGGCGAGGGCCAAGCACCTCGCGCCTCTTCTCCAGTGCTTCCTGAAACAGCGGCTCCGCTTTGTCGTAGCGGCCCTGAAGATTGTAAAGCATTGCTACACTGTTGAGGTTGTTTAGGGTCCGCGGGTCCCGATCGCCGAATGCCCGTCGCGCCAGGGCGAGCGCTTTTTCAGCCAGCGCAATTTCCTTTGAAAAGTCGCCGGCCTGATGCGCCATGCTCGCCTGCGCGTTCAACGACTGCCATTGCTGCGAGACATCGGCCCATTGCGCGCTGGACGACGAGACTACCATCATTGCGAGCGCCACTGTGCATGCAAGCCAGCACAGGCGGGACCACCTCGATCTATGCGCCATCGCTAGCTCCTCTTGTCACTTTGCAACAGTACTCTGCAGCACACGGACCAGCTCATCTGATCCCAAAGTACAATCACGACCAGAAGGTCGGCCTCCGTGCCCTCTTGAATAGGCACAGCAGAAACGGTCGCATCTGATTGTGCAACAGCAGCGGACAGCAACCGGCCGCCAGATCAGCAGACGCTCGCTGCAGGCGGTTGATCGAACGGTGATCAGGGGATGCTTACTGCCGCGCGCAGCAGGTTGGGCACAGCGTGGCGGTAAAAGTCGCGTTCGACGTGCACCGCTTTCGACGACTACCCCACCGCCGGGCTGGGCGACCATATCTCGTCGTTGTATCGAAGGTCGGGTCGTCATCTCCTGCTCCATAGGGGCCGGACGACGCTTCGGACGATCACAGAAAGAAAGAGTAGCACATTTCGCGCCGGCCGGCGTGAATGGGATCACAATCAGAATGGGATTTCGATTTAATTCCTTTGTTGTTGGCGCCCTTCATGTCGCCAATAATTGCGCGTAGTTAAGTGGGTTTTATGCAGACTGGCTCGGCCAGCGACGATGCTCTCGGAAACAAGAGCCTACGGATCGTCGAAACCGCTAGCGGCGCGGCTGCAAAGGATGGCTGTCTCACTCGATGAGGATGTATGGCGCCCATATGCGGGGATCTTTGAGTTTGTCGTCCTTGAGATAGGAAAGCTGGATGTCACGTAGCGCCTTGGCGGGATCGCTGCGCGCCTGGCTCAGCCAAGTCTTGTAAAACGCGATCATGAAGTCTCGCGCCTCGCCGTCGTTGAGCGGCCACAGCGTCACAAGCACGTTACGGGCACCGGCAGTGCGCAGCGCCCGCACCAGGCCATAGACACCTTCCGAATAGTCGAGGCGGCCCTTGGCCGTCTCGCAGGCTGAAAGTACCACCAATTCGTTGCCCTCGAGGTTGAGCCCCTGCGCTTCGAGCGCGAACAAAATCCCATCCGCGCTCTTGGCCGCGAGCCCGCGGTTGGCGCCCGCGAGCGCGATACCTGATTGCAGCATCGGGTCGCGCGTCTCATTTGCGAGATAGATGCCGTGGGTGGCGAGGTGCAGAACCCGCGGGGGCGACGTCATTGCCATTAGCCTTAACTTGCTGGCCTCCATGCCGGACCAGAGTTCGGCCGGTTCGTCCTTGCGCAGCCGCTGATACCACTCCTTGACCCCCATCGCTTCCTCGCTGCTGGCAGCGAGTTGCGGAAAGCCGTTGCCAAAACTTCCGGCGGCGCGGCTGACCGCGCCCGAATTGACTGCGGTGTAGACAACACTGCTCTGATTTCTTGTTTCGGCAGCGGCGGCGCCAAAGTCGATGCCGCCCAGTGCAACCAGCCCGCGTGCCCGCTTGTCAGGATCGGCACGCAGCAGATCCCGGCCGCTCTGTAGCAGCCGCACCTCCTGCCGCTCGCCCCAGTAGCGACCATCGGCCAGTTTGAGCTGCGCAAACGGTACAAGGTTCAGGATCCCATCGGGGGCGACATAAACCGTCGAGGCTGAAGCAAGGTGTTGCTCGAACGGCGCGAACAGCTGTCGGTACAATGTCGCCGCGGCTTCATCGGTCAGCGCCGTCGTCAGCTGAGGCATATCAGGGATCGGGCCGAGATCGGCCACCACCGGAGCGTCGGAGCCGGCCAGCAGCATCGCCGCGAACCGCGGTTTGTCTGGTGTCCCCGTGCGGAAGTCGACCGGCCGAAATTGGCGAAACTCGATAAGCACGGCGCGGGGCGGAACCGCCGCGCGCACATCTTCGAGATTCGCGTTCAGGACACGCAGATGGTCCTCGTACGGGCGACTGAACTTGCCAAGCTCGCGTTGCTTTTCGTCCAGCGCTTGCAGCGCCTTATCGAACGCGCCAGGCTCGGCCTGCGCCGCAGTGACAAGAGCGGCACGCAGCTTCGCGACCTCGCCCGCCAGCGTCCGCACCCGTGGGTCCTGAGAGCTGCGAGTTATACGAGCCAAATACGATTCTTCCTCGCTCTGCAGGAGCTTGAAGCGCAATATTACGTTGCCGGCGACGCGGCGAGCTTCGCCGCTGTTCTGTGCAATCGCCAGGTTCAGCACCGCGTCCTGAAAGGGCGCTTGCGAGGAGACGAGACGACGGCGGACCGCGTCGGTCTCGGTGCTGTACTCCTGTCCGATCCAGCCGAGTAGATGGGGCTCCATCTGCTGCAGCTTCTTCACAGCCTCTTCCCTTCGGCCCTGATTGACCAGAAGGAACGCTGAACTGAGCTGGATCCTGAGTGTATCCGGATGGCCTGGCCCGAGCACCTCGAGGCTCGTCTGAAGCGCCTCCAGATAGAGCTTCTCTGACTCCTCGTAGCGACCCTCGGCTTGGTAGAGATCAGCCAGTGCCTTGAGGCTGTTCAGGGTATTCGGATGGCGCGGCCCCTGCAACTCGCGACTTACCTGCAGCGTTTCGAGAAAGAGCGGCTCCGCCTCGCGATAGCGGCGCTGGTCCTTGTAGAGCAGAGCGAGGTTGTGGAGATCGACCAGGGTGGCCACATGGCGGCGTCCGAGCATCTCGCGGCTCGCCTGCAGGGCTTCCTGGAAGAGCGGCTCCGCCTCGTCGTAGCGGCGCTGATCTTGGTAAAGAGATGCCAGGGTTCTGAGGCTGAGTACAGTACTAAGATGACGCGGTCCGAACGCTTCGCGGCTCGCCTGCAGCGCCTCACCGTAGAGCTGTTCCGCCTCGCTGTAGCGCCCCTCATCCAAATAAAGTTCAGCGAGGCGGTTTAGGCTGGTCAGCGTGCTAAGGTCACGGGGCCCGAACGCCTCGCGGCTCGACTGCAGCGCCTCCCGGTAGTACGGTTCAGCCTCACCAAAATGGCCTTCGGATTGTAAAACAAAACCGAGACCGACGAGGGCTGTCACCGTCTGTTGATGGCGAGGCCCGGACGTCTCGCGGCTTACCTGCAGCGCCTCCCGAAAGAGCGGCTCCGCTTCGGGGGGGCTACCCATGGTTTGGTAAAGCATAGCGAGGCGACTGAGGCTGCTCACCGTGTCTGGATGACGGGCGCCGAGGACGTTGCGGCGTTCCTGCAGTACTTCCTGATAGAGCGGTTTAGCTTCCTCAAGGTGGCTCGCGTATACGTAGAAATCAGCCAAGTGATCGAGGGCGGACAGCGTATTCGCATTGTGAGGCCCCAGCGTCTCGCGGTTGGCCCGGAGCACTTCTTGGTAAAGTGGTTCCGCTTGCTCCCAGTGACCCCAGTATTGGTAGACATGAGCGAGCGCGTCGATGCTATTCAGCGTTTGTGGATGGCGCGGGCCCAGCGTCTCGCGGCTCGCCTGCAACGCTTCCAGGTAGAACGGCTCCGCCTGTTCGTAGCGACCGCGATCCCGGTAAAATGAAGCTAATGCATTGAGGCTGCCTAGGGTGTCCGGATGACGGGCGCCGAGCATCTCGCGCCTGGCCTTCAGCGCCTCCCGGTAGAGAGGTTCCGCCTCGTCATAGCGGCCCAAGGCGTTGTAGACCTGAGCGAGGCCGTCAATGCTGATCAGCGTTTGTGGATGGCGCGGGCCCAGCGTCTCGCGGCTGGCCTGCAACGCTTCCCGGAAGAGCGGTTCCGCGTCGCGGTAGTGGTTCCAGGCTTGCTGGACCTGAGCGAGGCTGATGATGGTGATCAGCGTCTGTGGATGGCGAGGCCCTAGCTTCTTGCGGCTGGCCTGCACCGCTTCCCGGAAGTACGATGCTGCTTCCCGGAACAGCGGCTCCGCCTCGTCGGAGCGACCGCCTAGTTGGTAAAGCTGCGCTAGAGAGATGAGGATTGCCAGAGTCTGCGGAGCCCGATTACCGAATTCCTGGCGCGCCAGTCGCAGCGCTTGCTGAGCCGGTAGGATGCCCCTGCTGGCGTCGCCCGCCTTAACGGCTTCCCCCACTTCTGTAACCAGCGACTGCAATTGCTGTGAGGGATTGTCTTTTGGCGCCCTCGCGCTAGCAAATGATGCCGCTAATATCGCGAATGCGGCCACCGCGATCGCCAGGCGGGAGAGCGGCTGCGTGCGTCGCAGAGCCATCGCTCGCCCCTTTGCTCGGATGCTCACTGCAATCTCCTTCAAATAAGAGATTTGCGCCGCCACTTCCGCAATGAGGTTAGTCCAAACCGCCCGAGGTCCCTGTGAACCGCTTCACATGTTGCTCCAACTCCAGACTAGCTGGGCGGCTCCTAAAATCGCCGGCTGTTGTTATGTCTGCGATGCAGACGCCAATGCGTGTGCACGCAGAAAGCCCTTCGAGGTGGCGAAAACGGCCTCGACCGTAGCTTGAAGCCGTGGATTTGGCGGCGCTCACTGAAAAATGACGTCCGTTCAATGGCAGTTGTTGGCCGACACCATCAGCGGCTGAGGAAGGTCAGGCTGCCAATATCGGGGCGATAGCCCAGCGTCGAGGCAACGCGCCGGATTCGGCGGGAACATCCTGCTATCGCAGTTGGAAACTTTCGCACCATTTGCTGACGGTTTCGCAGTAATCGCTAGACTGTCCACTATAAGTTTGCGCTTGACAGGGGAAGCCCGCCGCGAATGTAATAGCATATAACTTAAAGCGGCGGCAAATGCCGCCGATAAAATTGACATGAGGATCGCGCGGCCTTCGGGCCCCGCGCACACGACCGAGGAAGCCGCCATGACAGAGCGACTGAGGGTTCACGTCGATCCCGACAAATGCCAGGGCCACGCACGCTGCAAGGCGCTCGCACCGGAGCTGTTCGAGCTCGACGAATACGGCAACGCCCACGAGGCCGGGGACGGCACCGTGCCGCCCGGCCTCGAAGACAAGGCCTGGCTTGCCAAATCCAACTGCCCGGAAATTGCGATCGATGTGATCGAGGAGTAGCGCGGCCCCTGCCCGCTTGCGTGCTTTTAGCGAACACGAGCCCCGAGGGATTTCCTGCCATGTCCGACGTCAGCCAGCCTGTCGCCCACCCGCCCGTCACCGACTGGGTCAACGATTTCGACCACACCGATCCGCAATGGACGGAGGATCCGTTCTCGATCTGGGAGGAGCTTCGCTCCGCGAGCCCGGTGGTGCATACAAAGCGCTTCCTCGGCTGCTACATGCCGACGACTTATGAGGCGGTGCGCGAGATCGCCAACGACACCGAGCATTTCTCCTCGCGCCGCATCATCGTCCGTGACGTTCGGCCCGAAGTCGCCAGGAACGCCGCTCCGCCGATCACCTCCGACCCGCCCGTGCACAAGCCAGCCAAGCAATTGCTGTTGCCGCCTTTCACTCCGGACGCGATGAAGAAGCTGGAACCGCGGATGCGCGCGATCTGCAACGAGCTGATCGACGGGTTCATCGCCGATGGCAAGGTCGATGCCGCAGCGCGCTACAGCAAATATATTCCGGTTCAGGCCATCGCCCACATGCTCGGCATTCCCGAGAGCGACAGCGATCTGTTCATCGACTGGATCCACATGATCCTCGAGCTCGGCATCAAGGACGAGAGCAAGCTGCTCCAGGCCGTGCAGGAGATGAGCGCCTATTTCAGGACGCATATCGAGGAGCGCAGATCGAAGCCGACTGACGATCTGATTTCCTATCTGATGAATGCCAAGGACAAGGAAGGCCAGCCCCTGGAAGAGTCCCATGTGCTGGGTTCGCTGCGGCTGCTCCTGATCGCCGGCATCGACACCACCTGGAGTGCGATCGGCTCCTCGCTCTGGCATCTCGCCCGGACGCCGGCCGACCGCGAACGGCTGATCGCCGAGCCCGGGCTGATCCCGATCGCCGTGGAGGAGCTGCTGCGGGCCTATTCGCCGGTGACCATGGCCCGCGAGGTGGTCAAGGAGACCACGATCTCGGGCTGCCCGGTCAAGGCGGGCAACATGGTGCTGCTGTCGTTCCCGGCCGCCAACCGCGACCCCAAGATGTTTCCGGACGCTGACAAAGTCGTGATCGACCGCCGGGAGAATCGCCATGCCGCCTTCGGCCTCGGCATCCACCGCTGCGTCGGTTCCAACCTTGCACGCATGGAGATGCAGGTTGCGCTGGAGGAATGGCTGAAGCGGATCCCGGACTTCTCCCTCGATCCGGCAGGCACGGTGACCTGGTCACAGGGCACGGTGAGAGGCCCCCGCCAGTTGCCATTTCTGTTCGGAAAGGCGATGTAGGCCTTTCCAAGACCAACGGAGAGAGGCCGGACGTGACAGAGCAAGCAACCCTACCGGCCTCTGATCACATCGATATCGACATCGACATCGCCGACGCCAAACGGCGGATCAAGGCGATCTTCATCGGCTCGATCGGCAATCTCGTCGAGTGGTACGATTTTTACGCCTATACGGCGTTCGCGCTCTATTTCGCTCCGGCCTTCTTCCCTGGCAACGACCCCGTCGTCCAGCAATTGAACGTCGCCGTGGTGTTCGCGGCGACCTTCCTGATGCGCCCCTTGGGCGGCTGGCTGTTCGGCTACATCGCGGATCATTTCGGCCGGCGTATCTCGCTGACGTTATCCGTCGTCTTCATGTGCTTCGGCTCGCTGATCATCGCGCTGACGCCGACCTATGCGACCATCGGTTTCGCCGCGCCGGTGATCCTGGCACTCGCCCGCGTCATCGAAGGCCTGAGCCTCGGCGGCGAATATGGTGCCAGCGCGACCTATCTCAGCGAGGTTGCCGATCCCAAGCATCGCGGCTTCTATTCGAGCTTTCAATACGTCACGTTGATCGGCGGCCAGCTCACCGCGATCATTGTGCTGCTGCTCCTGCAAAAGGTCTTCCTCACGCCGGAGGAGCTCAGAGCCTGGGGCTGGCGCATCCCGTTTGCGATCGGCGCGGCGCTGGCGATCTTTGCCGCAGTGATGAGACGCAATCTGCACGAGACTGAGGCCTTCGAGGAAGCCAAGAAGGTGGTGAAGCCGACCGGCTCGCTGGCCAATCTGCTACGCTACCCGCGCGAGTTGCTGCTGGTAGTGGGCCTCACGGCCGGCGGCACCGCGGCGTTCTACACCTTCACCACCTACATGCAGACGTTCGTCAAGCTCTCGGTCGGCCTGACCGAGGACCAGACCACTTTCGTGATCTTCGGCACGCTGATCTTCGCGACCATCCTGCAGCCGATCTACGGCGCGATCTCCGACAAGATCGGCCGCAAACCGCTGCTGATCTTCTTCGGCGTCGCGGGTACGCTCGCGACCGTGCCGCTGCTGATGACGCTGAAGGAGACCAAGTCGCCGTTCATGGCCTTCATCCTGATCTGCTGCGCCTGGCTGTTCGTCGCCGGTTACACCTCGATCAACGCCGTGGTGAAGGCCGAGCTGTTCCCGACCAATGTCCGCGCCCTCGGCGTCGGCCTGCCCTACGCCATCACGGTCTCGATCTTCGGCGGCACGGCACCGGCGATCGCGCTCTATTTCAAGAGCATCGGGCATGAGGAGTGGTTCTATTACTATCTCGCCGGCGTCATCTGCCTGTCGCTGATCATCTATTCCACCATGCGTGACACCAAGCACGCCTCTGCGATGCATCGCCACGAGTAGCTCATGGCCGACGACAACGAGCCGCCCGACAGCAAGCTGACGCGCACCAAGGAGAAATGGGCGCGCGAAGGCCGCTTCCTCACCGGCCGCGTTACGCGACCGGAGGATCAGCGGCTACCGCCGGGCCAGCATCTCATCAAGGACTGGCCGGTGCTCGATCTCGGAGTCGTGCCGCCGGTTTCGCGCGAGCGCTGGCGGCTCGACGTTTACGGTGCGATCGAGACCCCCGTGTTCTGGACCTTCGCCGAATTCGCGGCGCAGAAGCAGGCGCAGATCACCTCCGACATTCACTGCGTGACGACCTGGTCGCGCTACGACAATCAATGGGAAGGGCTTGCGACGCGCGAGCTGCTCGCAGCTTGCCAGCCGCGCGAGGATGCGCGCTTCGTGGTCCTGCATTCCCATGACGGCTACACCACCAACCTCACGCTGGAAGACTTTGCCGCCGAGGACGCCCTGCTCGCCCACAGCTGGTCGGGTCAGCCGCTGACCGAAGAGCACGGCGGCCCGGTACGGCTCGTCGTGCCGCATCTGTATTTCTGGAAGAGTGCCAAATGGCTTCAGGCCATCGAATTCCTGACCGAGGACGCGCCGGGCTTCTGGGAAGTCCGCGGCTATCATAACCGCGGCGATCCCTGGGCCGAGCAGCGTTATTCAGCCGACTAGGTTCAAGCAAGGACGGGGGAAGCCCATGCCGACCGAACGCTTTCAATTCACCGGCGAAGGTGGCCATCAACTAGCCGCCGCGCTGGAGCTGCCCGATGGCGAGCCCGCGGCCTACGCGCTGTTCGCGCACTGCTTCACCTGCGGCAAGGACACGCTGGCAGCAAAACGCATCTCGGTAGCGCTCGCCGCCAAGGGCATTGCGGTGCTGCGCTTCGACTTCACCGGGCTCGGCTCCAGCGAAGGCGATTTCGCCAATTCGACGTTCTCCTCCAACGTCGCCGACCTCTTGCGCGCCGCCGATCATCTGCGCCAGGTCCGCACGGCGCCGTCGATCCTGATCGGCCACAGCCTCGGCGGTGCCGCGATCCTCGCCGCGGCCGGAAGGATTCCGGAAGCCAAGGCTGTCGTGACCATCGCGGCGCCGTCCGATCCCGCTCACGTCACCGGTCTGTTCAGCGCGCATCTCGACAGCATCCGCGCACAGGGCGAAGTCGAGGTCTCGCTCGCGGGTCGCCCGTTCCGGATCAAGCGCGAATTTCTCGACGACATCGCCGAGCAAGAACTGATGAAGGACATCACCGGCCTGCACAAGGCCCTGCTGGTGATGCAGTCACCTGTCGACGACACCGTCGGCATCGACAATGCGACCAAGATTTTCGTTGCGGCCAGGCACCCCAAGAGCTTCGTCTCGCTCGACCACGCCGATCATCTCCTGACCAAGCCAGCCGACGCCCTCTACGCGGCCGACGTAATCGCGGCCTGGGCCAGCCGCTACATCGACACCGCGAAGCCCGCGAAGGCGATGGATCTCGCGGAGGAGCCGCGCAAAGTGGTCGTGCAGGAGACCCGCAAGAGCAAATTCAACCAGCTCATCACCGTCGGCCCGCATCATCTGGTGGCGGACGAGCCGATCGCGGCCGGCGGAGAGGATGCCGGCCCCGGCCCCTATGACTTCCTGCTGGCCGGCCTTGGTGCCTGCACCTCCATGACCATGCGCCTCTATGCCGATCGCAAATCGCTGCCGCTGGATCGCGTCACGGTCACGCTGAAGCACTCGAAAATCTACGCCAAGGACTGCGCGGAGTGCGAGACGCGCGATGGCATGCTCGACCAGATCGAACGCGACATCGCGATCGACGGCGCGCTCGATGCGGAGCAGCGCAAGAAGCTGATGGAGATCGCCGACAAGTGTCCGGTGCACCGGACGCTGACCTCGGAGATCCGCATCGTTACGAAGGCCGTGGACTAGCGCGTTATTGTTTAAGCATGATCTTTTCGGAAAACCGCTTCACACTTTTCCGGATCATGCTCTAGAAGCACGACGCCATCGTCCGCACCGCCGCGCTGATCTCATTCTCGCGCCAGGCCGCGAAGCCGAGCAGCAGGCCATGGTCGCGTGGACGGCCGAGCGCCAGACTGGACAAGGCCCGCGTTTCGACGCCTGCCTCGACCAGCCTTTGCACCGCCGCCTGATCGGCGCGACCGCGCTTGAGGCGGGCGACCAGCTGGATGCCGCCCGAGGGCACTTCGGCGGAGAGAACTTCGCCCAGATGGCGCTGCAGTCCCTCGACAAGGTGATCGCGGCGCGCGTGATAGAGCCGCCGCATCCGACGCAGATGCGCGAGAAAATGCCCGTCGGCGATAAACTCCGCCAGCGCTTCCTGGATGTGGCTGGAGGCGATCAGCCCGATGTGCCGCTGTGCGATTTCCAGGGTGCCGACCAGCCCTGGTGGCGCGACGACATAGCCGAGCCGGATATCCGACGTCATCGCCTTCGAAAACGTTCCGACATAGAACACGCGGCCATGGGCGTCTAACCCCTGCAAGGCCGGCACCGGCCGGCTGTCATAATGGAATTCGCCATCGTAATCGTCTTCGACGATCCAGGTCTCGCCCGGCCTGCTCATGCCCAGGAATTCGGTGCGGCGCGCGAGCGACATCAGCCGCCCGGTCGGATGTTGATGCGAGGGCGTCATGAAGATGAGCTTTGGCGCGGTCATGCCCGGCATCCGCTGCATGCCCTGCTCATCCAGCTTCATCCCCATCACGCGCGCGCCGGAGGCGCGGAAGGCCGCCGCAGCGCCGGGATAGCCGGGGTCCTCGACCCAAACATCGTCGCCGGGCGTGATGAGCGCAGCCGCAATCAGGGTCAGAGCGGCCTGCGCGCTCGGCAGGATCAGGATCTGGTCTACGGTGGCACGGACGCCCCTGCTGGCGGCCAGATAATGCGCCAGCGCCTGGCGCAGGCGCGTCCGGTTGACCGGTCCAAGCTCGCGCTTGCCTGCGCGCACCGCGCTGCGGCGCAGGCAGCGGGCCCACACTTCATGCGGAAACTCCCGCGCATCTCCATGCCCCGGACGCAGGGGTTTCAGTGGCGCCTGATAGGACATCGGCCAGTCGGTCTGCTTGAGCTTCGACGCCCAGGGCGAGAGCCGCGGCTTGCCAGAGCGGACGCTCGGTGCGACGGCGCCTGTCCCTTCGTTACGGCCGCCGTCGACCGTGACCATGGGACGACGACCGTGCGACGCTTCGAGATATCCCTCGGCGGCGAGCTGCTCGAAGGCATAAGTGACGGTGTTGCGCGAGACGCCGAGGTCGCTCGCGAGCCGGCGGCTCGACGGCAGCGCGCGGCCTTTGCCGAGCCGACCGGTCGCGATCAGGTCTCGCAGCTGGCTCGTCAGTTGCGCCGTCAGCCCCTCGTCGTCGGTCCGCTTCAGCTCGATCAGGGCGGAGATCACACCTTCCAAAACTGGCACCTTATTCCTTTCCGATCTGGCACTTTTTCAGGTGCCACTCCGGATGCTATCGGCCGGACTGGACTGCTTCAAGGATTTTGCGATGAACTCCCTCTCCTCCCGCGCGGCCGTCGGCCTGTTCCTGATCGTCGTGCTGGCCTGGGGCGTGAACTGGTCGGTGACGAAGCAACTCGTCCAGTTCCTTCCGCCACTATGGACTTCGGCGATCCGGAGCTGGATCGCGCTGGCCGGATTGTTCGTGATCCTCGGGCTGAGCAACAACCTGATGATCCCGGAGCGGCGCGACATTCCGGTGATCCTGAGCGTCGCGCTGCTGCACATGACGGTGTTCTCGGTTCTGGTTGCGGCCGGTGTGCGCTTCCTGCCCGCAAGCAAGGCCATCGTGCTCGGCTACACCACGCCGCTCTGGGTCGCGATCGCCGCGCCTCTGCTGGCGAAAGATACGCTGACCGCGCCGAAACTCGCCGGCGCCCTGCTCGGACTGGTCGGCCTTGCCGTGATCCTGAACCCGGCATCGATCGACTGGATCAATGGCAACGTCGTACTCGGCGCCGGCATGGTCATCCTGGCCGCGATCTCATGGGCTGCGAACATCATCTATATCCGCGCGCATCGCTGGATCGCGTCGCCGCTCCAGCTCCTGATCTGGCAGGTGCTCGTGGCAACCATCGTGCTGACCGGATCGGCGGTGGTCACGGATGGCCTGCCGCACACGGAATGGTCGTGGAAGCTCGTGCTGCTGTTCCTGTATTCGGGGCTGATCGGAACGGCGCTGGCCTATTGGGCGATGTCGATGGTCAACAAGAGCATCTCGGCCCTGACGACGTCGCTCGGCACCACCGGGACGCCGCTCGTCGGTATCGCCAGTGCTGCGATCCTGCTGGGTGAGCCGATCGACATGAGCCTTGCCGTCGCGGCCGGACTGATCGTCACCGGCATCGGTCTCGCGACGCTGGGCGACCGGCTGCTGCGCGGTCAAGCCACCGCGAGCGGCTGAACCCGCAGTGCACCGCGCAGGCCGGCCGACGTGCCGAGCAGGATGCCGGCGACCGCGACGAACGAGCCCAGAGCAAGCGTCGATACGCCGGTGAGCCCCTGCCCGATCGAGCAGCCGAACGCCATCACGCCACCGATCCCCATCAGCGCGGCGCCACCGGCAGACCGCAGCATGTGGCGCGGCGAGGAATAACCTTCGAGGTGAAAGCGGCCCGTAGCGAGTGCGGTGACGAGACTGCCGACGAGAACGCCGGCCACGGTGGCGATGCCGAAGTTGAGCGTCAGACCGGTCGAGAGCATGGCGTATTGCAGGCTATCGGCGATCGGCGCGACGAAGGTCAGCGACGTCACCGGGACCGGATTGAAATCGTCGGCGCCGAGATAGCCGGTGACGAACCAGCCGCTGGCGACCAGGAGGCCGACGACGACACCGGCTGCAATCTGGCCGGGCGAACGCCGGAACGCCGGGTGCGCGAACGCAAACAGGATCAGCGCAACGACGATTGCAGCAGCGGCCAGCGCGCGCGAGACCGCTTCACCGGGACCGAGCGTCGCCAAGAGTGACGGCAGCGAATTGGCGTTGACGGTCGTTTGCGAGGCCTGAACCAGCGCAATGCGCGCCGGCGCGATCAGGCCCTTGAGCGTCATCTGCGCGGCGATGGCGAGCACGATCACGACGACGAAGGAGCGGAGATTGCCGCGGCCGAGCAGCACCAGCGCCCGCGAGCCGCAACCGTTCGACAGCACCATACCGTAGCCGAACAACAGGCCGCCGAGGAACAGCACTGGCACTGAGAAGGATTGTTGCAGATAGATCGACTTGCCGAGATCGACCATGCCGCTACCGGCAAGGAATTGGCTCGCAGCAACCGCAACAGCAATCGCCATCGCAAAGGTCCGCACCAGCCGCCCGTCTCCTTCGGCCAGCCAGCCGCGCATGCTGCTCATCAGGCAGAACCCGCTGAGCAGTCCGACGGCGCCATAGATGAGCCCGATGGTGAGCCCGGCAAGGATGACGAGTTGGGTGGACGAGTCCATGGTCAAGGCTTCAGGATCACGCGATCCCGCGACGAACCGGCGACCGCGACATAGGCCTCCTTGGCGCGCTCCAGCGGATAGATGGCATTCGCGTTGATCGGGAATGGCTTCAGGTGACCGCTCGCAAAGCCGGGGCCGAGGTCGCGCAGCACCGCGCCGGTCGCGGCCGAGGACAGCCCGAGCGTGTCGATGCCGACATAGGTATGTTGCCCGCGGTAGAATTCGAGGATGTTGAACTGCACGATGCGGTCGATCGCGGCGATCAGGATCTGGCGGCCGCGCAATCCGAGCGACTTGTGCGCGGCCTGGAAATAGGGATCGCCGACGGTGTTGAAGACGATGTCGGCCCCCTTGCCGCCGGTCAGTTCGCGCACGCGCGTGGCGACATCGGTCGCCGAGGCGTCAATCACCTCGATGGCTGCGTTGGCATGGCCCTCGTAGGCTTCCGCCTTGCGCACCACGCCGATGACGCGCGCGCCCTGCCAGGTCGCGATCTGGACCGCGGCCTGACCGACCTTGCCGTTGACGCCGAACACCAGCACCGTTTCGCCGGGCTTCGGAATGCCGGCGCGGCGAAAGCCTTCCATTGCGGTGACGAAGGGCACGCCGATGCCGGCGGCCTCCTCCCAGGACACCGTCTTCGGCTTCTCCACCACGGCGTCGGCTTCGACGACGAGATGGCTGGCGTGGGTGCCGTCGCGGCGGATGCCGAGATCGCCGGAGGAGCCGAACACCTCGCGGCCGATCGTATCGGCCGGCCCGTCAATCACCACGCCGGCATAATCGCGGCCGGGCGTACGGGGGAAGACCGCATAGGGCATCAGCCCGGTCGCAGCCTTCACATCGGACGGGTTGACGGCGGCGGCCCTTATCTCGATCAGGAGATCCTTCGGACCGCGCGCGAGCATATGATGCTCGATCAGCGGCGCGATCGCCGCAGCATTATCGGCCTTGGCATTGAGGCGGACGCAGCGCGCTTCGACGGTTTTGCGATCGGCTGGTGACATCGAAAGACCCACGATTTCTCGCGGGCCTTGTCGCCTTTGGGACCGGTCAAGTCAACCGCCTCCCCTCGTCCTGAGGAGTCGCGCGAGCGGCGTCTCGAAGGATACAGGCCCGCGCTGCAGCATCCGGGCCTTCATGGTTCGAGACGCGCCTTCGGCGCTCCTCACCATGAGGAGCGACAGCTAGTCCTTCGGCCGCTTGTCGTAGAGGCGCTTGGCCTTGCCCAGCGAGCGCTCCAGCGTGGCGGGGGCGACCACACGCACGTTGGAGCTGATTCCGATGGTGTTCTTGATGTGGGTCGAAATGCGGTCGGCGTGATCGACGAGCCCCCGGCCGTCCCAGCTCTCCGGGCGCGCCTCGGCAATGATGGTCAGCTCGTCCATGCGGCCTTCGCGGGTGAGTTCAAGAATGAAATGCCCGCCGCACCAGTCGGTCGCAAGCAACACCTCCTCGATCTGGGTCGGAAACAGATTGACGCCGCGCAGGATGATCATGTCGTCGGAGCGGCCCGTCACCTTCTCCATCCGCCGCATGCCCGGCCGCGCCGTGCCCGGCAGCAGCCGCGTCAGGTCACGGGTGCGATAGCGGATCACCGGGAAGGCTTCCTTGGTCAGCGAGGTGAAGACCAGCTCGCCCTTCGCGCCATCCGGCAGCACCGCGCCGGTCTCCGGGTCGATCACCTCGGGATAAAAATGGTCCTCCCAGATGTGCAGACCGTCCTTGGTCTCGATGCATTCCTGCGCGACGCCGGGGCCGATCACTTCAGAGAGACCATAGATGTCGGTCGCGTCCATGTCGAAGGCGTCCTCGATCTCGCCGCGCATCGCGTTGGTCCAGGGCTCGGCGCCGAAGATGCCGACCTTGAGCGAGCATTGGCGCGGGTCGAGCTTCTGGCGCTTGAACTCGTCGAGGATCGCCAGCATGTAGCTCGGCGTCACCGTGATGATGTCGGGCCGGAAATCGTTGATGAGCTGCACCTGCCGCTCGGTCATGCCGCCGGAGATCGGCACCACGGTGCAACCAAGTTTTTCGGCGCCGTAGTGCACGCCCAATCCGCCGGTAAACAGGCCGTAGCCATAGGCGTTGTGGATGATCATGCCCGTGCGGCCGCCGGCGGCGCGGATCGAGCGCGCCATCACCTCCGACCAGGTATCGATGTCGCGTTGCGTATAGCCCACCACGATCGGCTTTCCCGTGGTGCCGGAGGAGGCATGCACGCGCACCAGCTTTTCGCGCGGCACGGCGAACATGTTGAAGGGATAATTGTCGCGCAGATCCGTCTTCACCGTGAACGGGAATTTCGCGAGATCGGAGAGTTCGCGAAAGTCGGACGGATGCACGCCGGCCTTGTCGAAGGCCTGGCGGTAATGCGCGACGTTGTCGTAGGCATGCTTCAGCGACCAGGCCAGCCGCTGCTTTTGCAGCGCCATGATCTCGTCACGTGACGCGCGCTCATGCGCGTCCATCTCGGCACGATAGGCGTTGCCACCTTCCTTGAGCCTCGTCAGAGCCATGCTCGTTTCCCCACATTGGTTGGTTCTTTTTATTGGTTGGTTCTTTTTATTGATCTTGCGTCGGCAGCCACGTGCCGGGAATGACACGCGAATGCCCCCGGAATTCCGCGATGACGGTGTCGCCGGCTGTCACGCGCACGTCGTAGATGCCTGAGCGTCCGCTACGGCTGACCTCGCGCGCTTTTGCAACGAGGCGGTCACCAAGCTTGCCCGGCTTGATGAAGGTGATCTGGCCCTGTGCCGCCACGACACGTTCATTGTGCGAATTGCAGGCAAAGGCGAAGGCGGAATCGGCCAGCGTGAAGATGAAGCCGCCATGGGCGATGCGCTGGCCGTTGACCATGTCCGGCCGCACATTCATCGCCAATGTCGCGAAGCCCGGACCGATCTCGACGATCTCCATGCCGAGACCCTTGGAGGCATCATCCTCCGCCCACATCGCGTCGGCGCAGGCGCGGGCAATATCCTCGGGCGACAGGTTGGCTTTGACGTTCACGCGCTTCTCCGGGCCAAGTGTTTGGCCATAATGCTCTGCTGCCTGGCCATAACTGTCAAACGTGATCGTAATCGACGACGACCCGCTCCGACGACGGCTTTGCCTGGCAGGTCAGGACGAAGCCGGCCTTCAACTCCCAGGGCTCCAGCGAATAGTTGATGTCCATCGGCGCCTCGCCCTCGACCAGCTTGGCGCGGCAGGTCGAGCACATGCCGCCCTTGCAGGCGAAGGGCAGATCGACACCGGCGCGCAGCGCGGCATCGAGGATCGCCTCATCCTCGGCGACCGGCACGTCGCGGCGCTTGCCGTCGATGATCAGCGAGGCGATCGCCTTCGGCGGCGCGTCGGGTGCAACGATCTTCTTCGGTCGCGGCTTGCCGCCGAATTCGGAGACGAAGCGCTCCACGTGGATGCGCTCCTCCGCGATGCCGAGATCCCTGCAAGTGGCCTCGATCTCCTCGCTCATGCCGGATGGACCGCAAATGAAGACATGGTCGACACTCGCGGCCGGCACCAGGGAGCGTAGCAACACCCTCACCTTGTCGCCATCGAGCCGGCCATGCAGGATCGGGATGTCCTGCTCCTCGCCGGAGATGACGTGGAAGATCGAGAGGCGATCGATGAAGCGGTCCTTGAGCTCCTCGAGTGCCTCCAGGAACATGATGTTGTCGGTGGCGCGGTTGCCGTAGAACAGGAAGAAGCGGCTGTCCGCCTCGCGCGCGAGCACGCCCTTGACGATCGACAGGATCGGCGTGATGCCGGAGCCTGCGGCAAAGCCGACATGGATGCGTCCGCTATCTGCCGGCGGGATCACGCCGAAGCGTCCGGTCGGCGTCATGACGTCGAGCACGTCGCCGCATTTGAGTTCATCCGCTGCCCAGTTCGAAAATGCTCCGCCGTCAATCTTCTTCACGGCAATGCGGATCTCGCCATCGTCAGGACCCGAGCAGATCGAATAGGAGCGCCGGACTTCCTCGCCATCGAGCATGGTGCGGAGCGTGAGGTACTGGCCGGGCGCGAAAGCGTAATCGCCCGCGAGTTCGCCGGGGACCGCGAAGGTCATCGACACGGCGTCGGCCGCCTCGCGGCGGAGGTCGTTGACGGTCAGGCGATGAAAGCGCGGTGCGGCTGCGGACATGATCAATGACACTTGAAATAATCGAAGGGTTCGCGGCAGGCCTTGCAGCGCCACAGCGCCTTGCAGGAGGTCGAGCCGAATTCGGACAGCAGCTCGGTCTTGTCAGAGCCGCATTGCGGGCACGCAATGGCCTGTTCGCCGAACAGCGCGCGGCGTGAGCTTGACGCCTGCGGTGGCGCGATGCCGTAGGCGTGCAGCTTGCGGCGGCCCTCCTCGCTCATCCAGTCGGTGGTCCATGCCGGCGACAGCACGGTGCGCACTTTCGGCTGGCGAAAACCGGCGCGTTCCAACGCAAGCTCGATTTCGAGCGCGATCATGTTCATCGCAGGGCAGCCCGAATAGGTCGGGGTGATCGCGACCTCGACATGATCGCCGTCGAGCACGACATCACGGAGCACGCCGAGATCGGCGATGGTCAGCACCGGGATTTCCGGGTCAACGACGCCCGCCGCGGCATCCCAGGCGCGCCGGCGCAGCTCGCCGTCGCGTTCAAGCACCGTCACCATGTCTGCCCCGGGAAGGTGCGTTGCATCGATTGCAGCTCGGACAGGAGATGGCCGAGATGCTCGCTGTGGCGGCCGGAACGCCCACCTTGCTGCATCCAGTCGTTTTGCGGCAGTGTGAGTGTTGCTTCGCTGACGACATCGGAGAGCGTCGTCAGCCAGCGACCGCGCAAGCTGCCGGGATCAATCGCGATACCGGCATGGATCAGGGCGCGCTCTCCGTCATCGACGGCGAACATCTCACCGGTGAAGGCCCAGAGGTGGTCGATCGCGGCCTGCGCCCTGGCGTGACTCTCACCGGTGCCGTCGCCGAGCCGAATGATCCATTCCGAGGCATGGCGCAGATGATAAGCGCTCTCCTTCTCGGACTTGGCGGCAATGGCCGCGAGCGTCGGATCACGCGAGGCCATCATTGCGCGCCAATAAAGGTCCGCGAAGGCGGAATAGAAGAACTGCCGCACCAGGGTCTGGGCAAAGTCGCCATTCGGCTGTTCGACCAGCAGCAGGTTGCGGTACTGCCTGACGTCGCGCAGGTAGGCGAGCTTGTCTTCGTTGTTGTCCTTGCCTTCGGCCTTGGCGGCGTATGTGTAGAGCTCACGCGCCTGGCCGATGAGATCGAGCGCGATGTTGGAGAGCGCCATGTCCTCTTCCAGCATCGGCGCATATCCGCACCATTCCGACAGACGATGACCGAGAATCAGCGCATCGTCTGCGCGGCGCAGCGCGTAGAGCACCAGCGGTGTTTCGGAGACCTGAATGTTGGCCACAAGCATCACATATGCCCCACTTCCTCAGGCACCTCATAGAAGGTCGGATGCCGGTAGATCTTCGATTCCGCCGGCTCGAACATCATGCCCTTCTCGGCGGGATCGCTCGCGGTGATCGCGGTCGACGGCACGACCCAGATCGACAGGCCCTCGCCGCGGCGGGTGTAGATGTCGCGCGCGGCCTGCAGCGCCATGGTGGCGTCGTTCGCATGCAGAGAGCCGACATGCTTGTGCGCGAGCCCGTTGCGGCTGCGAATGAAGACTTCCCACAGCGGCGTGTTCGGCGTGGCCATCGTGATCTCCTTATTCCGCGGCTTGTGCGGTCTGACGCTGCCCGCGCTTTGCAGCATAGCTGGCTGCCGCCTCACGCACCCAGGCGCCCTCATCGTGCGCCTTGCGACGCGCGGCAAGCCGATCGCGGTTGCACGGGCCGTTGCCGGCAAGCACCTGCTTGAATTCGGTCCAGTCGATCTCGCTGTAGCGCCAGTGGCCTTCGGCGTCCTGCGTCATGCCGGGATCGGGGATGGCGAGGCCGAGATATTGCGCCTGCGGCACGGTGGCATCGACGAACTTCTGGCGCAGCTCGTCATTGGAGAAGCGCTTGATCTTCCACTTCGTCGACGTGTCGCTGTGCTGGCTCGTGGCATCAGGCGGGCCGAACATCATCAGCACCGGCCACCACCACCTGTTCAGCGCATCCTGTGCCATCGCCTTCTGCTCATCCGAGCCGCGGCACAGCGTCAGCATGATCTCGTAGCCCTGGCGCTGGTGGAAGGACTCCTCCTTGCAGACGCGGATCATCGCGCGTGCGTACGGGCCATAGGAGCAGCGACACAGCGGGATCTGGTTCATGATCGCAGCGCCGTCGACCAGCCAGCCGATCGTGCCGATGTCGGCCCAGGTCAGCGTCGGATAGTTGAAGATCGAGGAATATTTGGCCTTGCCGGCGAGCATGGCGTCGACCAGCTCTTCGCGCGACGTGCCGAGCGTCTCGGCGGCGGCATAGAGATAGAGCCCGTGGCCGCACTCGTCCTGTACCTTGGCCAGCAGCGCCGCCTTGCGGCGCAAGGTCGGCGCGCGCGTGATCCAGTTGCCCTCAGGCAGCATGCCGACGATTTCGGAATGGGCGTGCTGGGAGATCTGGCGGGTGAGCGTCTTGCGATAGGCCGCCGGCATCCAGTCGTTCGGCTCGATGCGCTCCTCGGCATCGATGCGAGCCTGGAACTGCGCAGCCTTCGCCGCATCCTCGAGACCGCGATCGTCGGTCTCGGCCGTATTCAGCGCCTGGGTATACATGCGCATCCTCCCGTTTATTGGGAGGAAATATATAACAAAAATTACTTTATGCAATATATTTCTGTAACATATAAATCAGGCCTCGAACCTCCGCTCCAGGAGCTTTCGAGCCGGCGGCAGTGGCCCCTTCTCATTGGTTCCATGGCTATCAAGCCATTGTTCCGAAGGCGCAAGCAGCGCGCGATAGACCTCGCGGCAGACTTCACGTGCTGCCCTGCCAGGCCAGTCGCCGGGCAGCAGGCTCTCGGGCAGCAGCGGATCGCGCAACACGACGCGGCGGTAGTAGTGGATCAGCAGGATGCGCGCGGTGAAGGCGTCCGCCTCGGACAGATCCGCACCGCGCGCGATAGCGGCACGGAGCGGCTCGAACGTCTTCATGAATTTCAGATAGGCGTCAGCGGTGCGGTCCAGCGGCCAGCTCGCGCTGAGCAGACGGCGGCCACTGTCATCCTCAGCCGAGACTTCAAGACGGATCGCTCCGGCAGCCTCGTCCGGCACTGGCACGCCTGATGGCGCGACCCACACGCCAGGCAGCGGACTGCCGAAGCCGGCGTTGCGTAGCGCTTCGCGCGAGACGTCGCGATCCTCGCCGTTGCCGATCAGGAGCAGCTCGAAGCGCCCGGTCCAGTCCGACGATGGCGGATCGTAGATGTGGCGCGTGGCAGCCTCAAAGGTCTGACTTCCCTTGTCGGCCAGGCGATAAAAACTGTTACGGCCAACCTTTTCGCGCATCAGCCAGCCATCGGCAGCAAGGCGCGACATCGCGGTGCGCACCACTCCGGCATCGATGTCCAGACTCTCGAAGAACTCCAGCAGCGTGCCGAGCCACACCGAGCCGCCGCGCGGCACGATGGCGTCGCCGAACACGGTGATGACGATGGAGCCCGTGCGTGACGGCTCACGCTTGAGCTGGTCGATGATGCGGGACAATGGATGCGCCATGCCCGAGGCATAGCGCGTTTGGTGCGGCTGCGACAATGGACGGAGACGACAATCAAAGCGAGAGCCGGGCTCGATCCTTCGAGACGGCGCTTCGCGCCTCCTCAGGATGAGGTCTGATCACTTTCGCGCGGCATCACTAGCTCTCAGTCCTCATGGTGAGGAGCGCGGCAAAGCCGCGCGTCTCGAACCATGCAGGCCGCGCTTACCGATGCGGATCGGGATAGACCATGCTGCGCCAGCCGCTGCGGTCGAACGGCCGCCACTGGCCTTCCTTCTGCGCGAGGCGGTCGGCGACCGCATAGACGGCGGCGGGATGATGGCCCATGCCGCAATGGCTGCTCTCGACCTCGATGCTCTCGGTCTGCGCGCCCGTCTTCTCCATACAGCCCTGCCAGGCGCAGACGCCGTCGGTGCGGCTGAAGATGGCGGTGGTCGGCATCGGTGGCGGGACGGCGAGCTCGCCGCCGAACTGCGGATCGACCTCGTCGGACTTCCGCCCGCTCGCCCATTCATAGACGCGCCAGGCATTGGTCGAACGGGGGTCGCCCGCGAAGGGGCTGCCGAGCGTGATCACCTGGCGCACGCGCGCCGGCATCATCTTGGCGAGCTGGCGCGCATAGAGGCCGCCGAGGCTCCAGCCGACCAGGCTGATCTTGCAGCCATGCTTGTCGCTGAGCTCCTGCACGAGATCGACCATCGCATGCTGCACGCCCTCGCGCAGGCCGTAGTTACGGCCCTGGCGCCAGCCGCTTGCCGCGTAGCCCTTGCTGGTCAGAAACGAGCGTAGCGCGCGCGTCGACGCGTCGGAGGCCACGAGGCCCGGGAACACCAGCACCGGATGCCCATCGCCGCGGGGCGCGAGGCTCAGCAGCGGCAGCGCGCCGAGGAATGCACCGAACTCGTGGATCGCGCGCCCTTCCAGGAACATCAAGGTACGGGACGGCGGACGCAGCGTCTGGGCAGTAGCGGTCATCAATGGTCCCCTGGGCAGAATTGCTGAAAAGGCTACCGGTTGCGATGCCGGCAAATGGGTACGAATTCCAACAGTCCGGCTTCTCGAACGTTCCGCAACGCAGCATGAATCAGCTAGGCGGCCGGTTCCGGACATTCAAGCGGGTGAAGCCCAAGGCGACAATAGGCCGGCGCGTGAATGCCAGCGTCCGTGACGCAAAAGTCACAACCATCGAAGCAGGAATTCTACGGAGTAGAGCGCAAGACCTGCGAGCCCGCCGATCAACGAACCGTTGAAGCGGATGTATTGCAGGTCGCGGCCGATGTTGATTTCAATCAGCGAAATCAGCTGCGCCATATCCCACGCCTTGACCTGGTCGGAAATGAAGGTCGAGACACCGCTCTTCTGATCCGCAACGAAGCTGCGCAGCACCGCCACCAGACCCTTGTTGATCTCGCCGCGGAGCTCGGCATCGCCGGCGAGCGCCTCGCCCGCGGCGACGAACATCCCGGCGAGATGATGCTGCAGCACCTGCGTCTCGCCGCTCGCGCTGCGCTCGATGAAGGAGCGCGTGTTGGCCCAGACGGTGCGGGCGAGATCGGCAAGCTCGGGCCGGGCGAGCAGATCGCGCTTCAATCCGTCGATACGATCGATATAGGCCTGATCGGTGCCGAGCCGATCGACGAAGCCCAGCACCATGCGATCGAATTCGCCGCGAAACGGATGTTTGGGATCGCTGCGCACCTCGTTGAAGAAAGCGGTGGCGGACGCCACGATCTTGTTCACCAGAAACTTGTCGGCGCGATAGAGCCTGAGCAGGGTCGGCAACTCCGCGCGCACCTTCTCGCGGATCATCGCCATCGTCTCGGTCTGGTTCAGCGTCTCGTGCATCACGCGCAGCAGGTCGTCGAACAGGATTTGATGCCGCCCTTCCGCGACGAAGCCGCGCAGCGTGCCGGCCGCGAGCGGCGCAAGGTCGATCGCCTGGAGCTGCGAGGACATGCGGCGAATGATGAAGGTCATCAGACCCGAGCTTTCCGTCGCGGAGACGGCCTCCGGCAGCAGGCGCAGTGCGAAGCGCGCGAGATCATCGCTGCGCTTGCGGTCGCGCAGCCAGTCGGCAACGAAGGAGCCGAAATCGATCTCCCTCAGCTTGGCCTCGACCGGGCCGGCCTCGAGGAAATGCACTTGGATGAACTCGCCGAGCTTGTCGGCGATGCGGGCCTGATTGCTCTGGATGATCGCGGTGTGCGGGATCGGCAGGCCGAGCGGCCGCTTGAACAGCGCGACCACCGCGTACCAGTCGGCGAGCCCGCCGATGGTCGCAGCTTCCGCGAAGGCCGCGATGAAGCCGAACACGGGATGCACTGGCAGAAGCCATTTCGCGACGACGAACAGGGCAAGCGTCGAGGCCAGCACCAGCGTCGCCAGTGCCTTGATGCGGCGAAGCTCCGCCGCGCGTTCGGCGTCACCGGGGCTGTTGAAGGAGAAGGTGGCGGGTGGGGTCATCACTGCATCACCCTACTCGTCATTGCGAGCGAAGCGAAGCAATCCAGAGTCTTTCCACGTCGACGGACTGTATGCTTCGCCTCGCTCGCAATGACGGCAGCGCAAAAACAAAGGCCCGCCGAAGCGGGCCTCAAATTTCAGTTTGTACTCAAGATGCCGTATCAAGCGGTCTTGGTGTAGACCTTGGCAAAATTGTCCTGAGCGGACTTCGCACCGTTGGCCGCGAGCTTGCCGACATAGTCGGCGGTCGCCTTGGCGCGCGAGACGAAAACTTCGCCGCGGGCGCGGAGCAGGCTCGACTGGATCTCGACGGCTTCGCTGATCGACTTGGCGGACGCGAGCTTGTCGATGCCCGAGAAGAACGCCTCGGCGTCCTCGTAGATCGCCTGCTGGATGTTGCGGCTGATCTTGCCGGCCTCGGTGACGGACTCGGTCACCGCGTTCTCGACGGCGGCGGTCACGCGCTCGGAGCCAGCGAACACCTCGGCAGCACGGTCCTTGGCGGTGTTGGCGGACTTCTTGACGAACTCGCGGGCGGCCTCGGGAACTTCCAGGTTCTGGATGTTCTTGAAAGCGTCCTTGAAGCCCTCGAAGGCAGTGTTGGTTTCGGTGGTCATGGGGTTCTCTCCATCCTCATTGGGTTGAGCTATGGGCTCACCCCGTCCTCATTGGCCCGGGGCACGGCTTATATGACATAATTAATGGTGCGATGCAACATTCGTATTGCACTGCGATATCACGAAATCGTGAACAGCCTTAATGGAAGGCAATTTGCCGCCTCCCTGGCCAGACGGGTTCCCGGATAACGAGCCGGCCGCCCCTAATGCTGGACTGCACCCGGCAGCCCATAGGCCTCCATTTGGGCCTGCACCTGCGCAATATTGTGCCCGAGCACGACAATGTCGTGGGTCTTGCCGTCGACGTCCCGGACATGGTCCCGCAGCAGCGCCTCGGCCTTGAAGCCGAGGCTCTCGAACAGGGCGATCGCCGCCTGCTGGTCGACCGTCATCTGGACCGAAAGCTTTTCCAGGCCTGCGCCGAGCGCGAGCGCAAAGGTCTCCTGCGACAGCGCCCGCCCCACCCCCTTCCCGCGCACGTCGAGGGAAACAACCATCCGGATCTCGCCGACATGGGGCGACCAGGAGTGCGGATCGCGCACCAGCGTGCCGCAGCCGACGACCTTGGCGTCCCTGACCGCGAGCAGGCTGGTAATCGCGCCGCGCTCGATCTCCTTGACCCAGGCCGAGAGCACCTTCGGCTCGCTGATGTTGCGCGGCAGGAACAACAGATCATGGGTCGGCAGGCCCTTGCCGAAGGCCAGCATCGCGGCCTCGTCCGCAGGCGACATCAGGCGGATCTCGATATCGCCAGCGTCGGTCTTGACCTGACGCGGATAGGAACGCTGCTCACTCATGTCGATCTCTTCCCCAGCCAGGAATCCAGTTTCGGCCACAGCCGTTTCACAGCGTTGGCGCCGGCAACAAGCGAGACGTGACCGCCCTTCAGCATCACCTCCTCCTTGTCATCGGATCCGATCTTCGCGATCAGGTGTTTTGCGGCGTCATACGGCACGATGTGATCGTGCTCGGCGACCGCATGCAGGAACGGCACCTTGATGTCTTCGAGCTTCGCCGCGCGGCCGCCGACCGACATAGTGTCGTTGAACAGTTTGTTGTCCCACATCAGATCCTTGGTGATCGTGCGGAAATACTCGCCCGCAAGCGGCAGCGTGTCGGTCGCCCAGCGGTCGAACATGCGATACGATTTCACGAACTCATCGTTCCAGATGTTTTCCCAAAGCTGGATCTGGCTCACCGTGCGCGAGGCCGGGCGCAGCATCTCGAACGAGGACAGGATCATCTCCGGCGGCACGTTGCCGACGCTGTCGACGAGGCGATCGACGTCGAAATAGCGGCGGTCGGAGAAATTGGAGAACAGCTTCATCTCGCGGAAATCGATCGGGGTGGTGAAGCAGATCAAATTCTTCATCGGCCCGTCCTTGTGGATCGAGCCGTAGAGCAGCGACAGCACGCCGCCGAAGCAATAGCCGATCACCGAGACGTCCTGCTCGCCGGAATCGGCCTGCACGCGGCGGACGCAATCCGGGATGAAGTCGAGGACGTAGTCCTCCATGCGCAGGCTCTTCTCCTCCGGCCGCGGCGCGCTCCAGTCCAGCATGTAGACGTCGTAGCCGCGCTTGAGCAGGAACTCGATGAAGCTCTGACCAGGCACGAGATCGAGGATGTAGCCGCGATTGGTGGTCGCCATCACGATCAAGACCGGCACGCGGTAGATCTCGTCGGACATCGGCCGGTAGTGATAGAGGCTCATGGTGCCGCGCGAATGCAGCACGTCCTTCGGCGTCGAGCCGAGCGAAGGGCCCGAAGTCGAGAAATATTCGACGCCCTTGATGCTGCGCTGGATGGCGCGCTGCACCTCGGACTGGATGCGATCCGGGATCGATGCGAGATCTAGTCCGGTGGCTGCATTCATGTCTGCTCTCCGCCCTCGGACGGCGGGCGCCTGGTGCGCGGCGGTCGCAATGCCGTATCGGAGCCCTGAGATACGCCGGAACGTGCCGCCATCTGGCTCAGCATCCACTTGATCTCACCGATCTGGCCTTCGATGGCTTGCAACCTTTCGGCAAGGCCAGTGACCTGATCGCGGCTGGGCAGGTTCATGGAGACCAGATATTTTTCCATGAGCTCGCCGAGTTGCTTCTGAGCACCTGCAGCAACCCCTCCCGCGCGGTTCATCGCCTGTGAAAACTCGGGCGACGACATGGCCTGGTTGGCGAAGGAGTTGAACCCCTTCTCCATCTCACCAACCATCTTCTGCCACATGGCGACGGGGTCATTGGTCTTGTCGGTCATCGGCGTCCTCCTGATATCGAGAGCTGCGATGCCCTTCTTTTTTCGCCATACCACACCGTTGCGAGGGAGCGGTCAACCGGCAGGTCGCGCGGTGCGGCGCACACGGCTTCTTTGCGGCGGCAAACCGTGCGATACAGCATCGATCAGCAGGAGGGAACGCGCCCGTGACCACCCATCAGCCGCCCCAGACCATCCGCGCCAACGGCATCGACATCTGCTACGAGATCTTCGGCAACGACAACGCCGAGCCGCTGCTGCTGATCATGGGGCTCGGGGCGCAGATGATCCACTGGGACGATGCGTTCTGCGAGCAGCTCGCCGTGCATGGCTTTCGCGTGATCCGCTTCGACAATCGCGACATCGGCAAGTCGAGCCATCTGACGGGCGGCAAACGCCTGACGCCGCTCGAGCTGTTGAAGCTGCGCTTTCTGAGGATTCCCGTCGCCGCGACCTACAAGCTGATCGACATGGCGAAGGACACGGTCGGCCTGATGGATGCGCTCGGCATCAAGTCCGCGCATCTGGTTGGTGCCTCGATGGGCGGCATGATCGCGCAGGAGGTGACGCTGTCGTTTCCAGAGCGCGTGCGCTCGCTGACCTCGATCATGTCGACGACAGGCAATCCGCGTGTGCCGCCGCCGACACGCGAGGCCTCCGCGATGCTGATGGCACCGCCGCCACGCAGCAAGGAGGAGTTCATCGTCCGCTTCGGCGAGACCTGGAAGGTGCTGCGCGCCGGGTCCTTTCCGGAAGAGGAAGCGCTCGACCCCGATCGTGCCGAGCGCGTCTTCGCACGCGGCCTCAATCCGGCCGGCGTCGGCCGGCAGCTCCGCGCCGTACTCGCCTCCGGCAGCCGCAAGGAGCGGCTGCGTGGCGTGAAAACACCGACGCTGGTCATTCACGGCACCGTCGATCCGCTGGTGCGGCCCGAAGGCGGCAAGGACACCGCAGAGTCGATTCCCGGCGCAAAGCTATTGATGATCGACGGCATGGGCCATGCGCTGCCGATGCGCTTCTGGCCCGACATCATCCGCGCCATCGACAAGCACGCTCATGGGGCGGCGGCGCAGGCGGCGTAGACGCGACCGGTCTCCTCGCGGTGACCATGTGAGCTTCCGGTTACTCTCTTAACGCGAGCCGGGGCGAAAGCTATACAGGCCTTCCTCAATCGCAAGACAGAGGCTGCGGCCTCTCGGAGCTCACATGCATCTCATCGTCCGGTCCGTCGCAATGATTGCGGCTTCCATTCTCATGCTGTCCCTCGGCAACGGCGCTGCGCTGGCCGCCAGCGCGCAGGAAGAAGCCAACCGCGCCGCCGTGCTGGCCTTCTACGAGAAGGGCCTCAATCAGAAGGACGCCGATGCGGCCCTCGCCTATGTCGGCAACCGTTATGTCCAGCACAATCCGAATGCGCCCGATGGTCCGGACGGTTTTCGAAAGTTCATCAGCTTCCTGCGCGAAAAGTTCCCTAACTCGCACAGCGAGATCAAGCGCTCATTCGTCGACGGCGACTTCGTCATCCTGCACGTTCACTCCGTTCGCGAGCCCGGCAGCAGGGGCCGCGCGATCGTGGATATCTTCAAGCTGGAGAACGGCAAGATCGTCGAACACTGGGACGTCGTTCAGGACATCCCGGAAAATCCGGCGAACAACAATACGATGTTCTAGAGCCGTAGCCCGGATGGAGCGCAGCGTAATCCGGGACCACTCTTTGCGGATCGACCGCCCCGGATTTCGCTTCGCTCCATCCGGGCTACAAATCGCCGCCTAGCTCTTCCGCGCGATCCAGATCACATGGCGCGCGCCGCCGCCTCGTCCGGTGGCGCGGACATTGACTTCGTGCACATCGAAGCCGGCGCTACCGAGGCGCTTGGTGAAGGCCGGGTTGGGTCCCGACGACCAGACGGCGAGCACGCCGCCCGGCCGCAGCGCCACCTTCGCCGCTTTCAACCCGCTCGCATTGTAGAGTGCGTTATTGCCCTTCCGGGTCAGCCCCTCCGGCCCGTTGTCGACGTCGAGCAGAATGGCGTCGAAGGCCGACCGCTGCGCGCGGATGATCTCGCCGACATCGGTTTCCCGGATCTTCACCCTGACATCATCGAGACTGTCGCCGAAGACCTCGGCCATCGGGCCGCGCGCCCAGGCGACCACCGCCGGCACGAGCTCGGAGACCACGATCTTCGCCTTGCTCCCGAGCACAGTGAGCGCCGCGCGCAGCGTAAAGCCCATCCCGAGGCCTCCGATGAGGACAACGGGCTTTGCGACCTTCTCAATCTGCTTCGCCGCCAGTGTCGCGAGCGCGGCCTCAGAGCCCGACAGGCGGTTGTTCATCAGCTCGTTGGTGCCGAGCTTGATGGAAAACTCCTTGCCCCGCCGCATCAGGCGGAGCTCTTCATCCGAGCCGGGGATTTTGGCGGTGTCGATCTTTTCCCAGGGAATCATGCGAGAGCTTTAGCACGATCGGGCGAACAATCACCCTCCTGCCCAGACGTCCAGCACATACCGGTTCTTCGCGCCCATCTCCTCGATCCAGCGCGCAGCCGTGGCGGCATCGCTGCCACTCTTCTCGCGATGGATCGCGACGAGCGCGGCCTTTACATCGGGCTCCATCTTGCCGCCGTCGCCGCAGACATAGATGATTGCGCCCTGCTCGATTAGCGGCCAGACCCTGTCCTTCTGCGCCGCAAGCATGTGCTGCACATAGGTCTTCGGTCCGTCCGCGCGCGAGAACGCGGTGAACAGCTCCGTGACGCCACTTGCCGCCATCCCCTTCAGCTCATCCGCGTAGAGAAAATCCTGGTCGGGATGGCGGCAGCCGAAGAACAGCATGGCCGGACCGAGCGCGGCGCCCTTCGCCTTGCGCGCAGCGCGCTCCTGGAGGAAGCCGCGGAACGGCGCAAGCCCGGTGCCCGGGCCGATCATGATGATCGGGACCGATGACTCATCCGGGAGCCGGAAGCCGGCCTTGGTCTCGCGCACGGTGGCATAGATCGCATCGCCCGCACGCCGGTTGGAGAGATAATTCGAGCAGATGCCTTTGTAGACACCGCGCCCGGAGGCAGCCGGCCCTTCGACCACGCCGACCGTGACGCTGCATCGCGCCGGGTCGACCGACGGCGAAGAGGAGATCGAGTAATAACGCGGCGCCAGCAGCGAGAGCATTTCCAGGTAAACGTGGAACGGCAACTCGCAGGCCGGATATTCGAGCAACATGTCGAACACCGATTTGCGCCTGGCCAGAATCTCGGTGCGATAGCGCTCGAGCGGCTCGGCCTCCTCGCCAACGAAGGCCAGCAGCTTAGGCTTGGTGACCGGGCAGCGGGTGTGCTCGGCCATGATCTGGATCTGCTTCCGTGTCGCCACCTGCTGCAACTCGACGAACTCGCTGAGCAGGCGTCCGACCGAGACGGCATTGCCGACCGGCAGCTGCGCGCGCCGGCCTTCGGCGACCTGAAGCCTGATCTGGTCCGCCGGCAGGAAGCCGAAGCGACGGGCAACCGAATCCACCAGCGTCGGATCATTGCGCGGGACCACACTCAGATGATCGCCGACCCGGTAGGTGATGTTGGACGGCAGCTGCACCTCGATATGGCGCGTCGAACGCTCCGACGGATTGGCGCCGGACTTGTTCTGAAGCTCGTCATTGACCAGCACCTTCATCGCGACAGCACCGCCCTGGGCCACGATGGTGTTGACGGCGGTCACCGCCACCGGCTCGATCGCATAGAGCGGATCGTCCTCTGCGGTGCGGGTGAAATTCCAGTCGATGCCGAATTCCTTGGTGGCAACCTGCGCGGCCGCAGGGAACCATTTCTGGAACTGGCCGTCGAGATCGCTGCGCGCATCGCCTTCGCCGCGCGGATAGACCGCGCGCGCACCATGCTTCGACAATTGCTCGTCGATGAAGCGCGGCACCGATTGATAGGTTGCCGCCCAATCGCTGTTGCCGCAGCCGAACACGGCGTAGCGCACATTGGCAAAGGCATCCTTCGGCAGATCGTCGCCGAGCCATTTGACGAATTGCGTCGCATTGTCAGGCGGCGCGCCGTTATAGGAGGCGCAGATGATCAGCACGCCGCCCTCCTGCGGCAGCTTGCCGACGTAATCGTCGAGCGGCCCGAGATGCACGGCAAAGCCGTTGATCTCGGCAAGGTCGGCCATGCGCGTCGCAAGCTCCTCGGCCGTGCCGAGGTTGGAGCCGTACAGCACCAGCATCGGCGTGTTGTGGCCCGGCCGCGTCGTCGGCTGACGCGGTGCTCTCGGCGCTGAAACTGCAGCTGCGATCGGCCCGCCATAAGCACCGCGCTCGCGATCGGCGCGCGGACGTACCTTGATCTTGAAGCCCTCGGGCTTCATGGTCAGCGTTTCTTTCAGATGCATCTGATAGCGCTGATGGTCGATCAGCTTGAAGCGCTGGAGGATCATGCCGAGCGCGAGTGCCGCCTCGTGCATCGCAAAACCGCGGCCGATGCAGGCGCGCTGGCCGTTGCCGAACGGCTTCCAGGCGTTGATCGGCCGCTTGGCCTCCGCCTCGCGGCTGAAATTCTCGGGATCGAAGGCGTCCGGATTCGGACCCCAGACCGAGGGATCGCGATGCAGCGCCGTCACCAGGATGGTGATGAAGGTGCCCTTCCTGAGCCTGTAGTTGCCGCCGCCGATGGTCTCGTCGTTCAGCGGCGAGATGCCGTAGGCCGGCGCCGGCGGCCACAGCCGCAGAGCTTCCTTGAGGATCTGCGTGATGTAGGTGAGCTGCGTCACCTGCTGGTAGGTCGGCTTCGCGTTGACGTCGGGGCCGAAGACGCGGTCGACCTCGTCATAGGCCTTCTTGAGAATGTCCGGGTGCTTGAGCAGAGCGTAGAGCGTGTAGGACAGCAGGCCGCTGGTGGTCTCGTGGCCCGCGATCAGGAACGTGTTGATCTGGTAGCGGATGTTGATGTCGTCAAGCTGCTCGCCGGTCGAGCGGTCGACGCCTGTCATCATCGCGGCGAGCATGTCTTTCTTATCGTCGATCCCTTCCGCGCTCTTGCGGCGCTCGGCGATGATCTCGTCGACCATCTTGTTCATGAAGGCGACGTCTTCGGCGAGCGTCTTCCGGCGCTTCTGCATCCAGAGCTGCTCGAACGGCAGGCCGCGCGTCATCATGATGGTTTCGAGCGAGCGCACCAGCGACTCGACGAAGGGATGGTAGTCGCGCCGATAGAAGGAATTGAAGCGGTACTCGAAGCCGCACAGGCCGATCGTGTCCAGCGTCAGCGCGGTCATGTCATGGACGACGTCGATCTCGTCGTCGGCGTTGAGCCGCTCCCATTTGTTGACGAGCTGCTCGGCGATATCGACCATGCTCGGGTGATAGGACTGCATGGCGCGGTTGCCGAACGGCTGAAGCAGGATGTTGTGCGCCTTGCTCCAGTTCGGCTCGCGGGTGTCGGCCGTGAACAGGCCGTCACCGCCGACCGCTCGCACACGGCGCAGCGCACCGCGCACCGTCTTGTCGAAGCACTTCTCGTCGGAGAGCTCGTCGACGAGATCGTGGCCGGAGACGACGACGATCGGCGAGCCCATCATGTCGAGCCAGAAGATCGGCCCAAGCTCCTTGGCAAGCCGGGTCAGGTGCTGCACCGGCGCGGCCGAATCCAGCGACAGCATGTTGCCGACCACCGGCTTGGTCGGCGGCTGCGGAATCGGGTCCAGACGGTTCTTGGATGACATCGAAATGTAGTCCCCCTGCCTCAATGTCGTCATTGCGAGCGAAGCGAAGCAATCCAGAATATATCCGCGGAGGCAGTCTGGATTGCTTCGTCGCTTCGCTCCTCACAATGACGCGTTCGCAACGACGAGCGTTAGCCAAACCGCCTTCTACGCCATTCGATCAACTTGGCGCTGACCTCTTCCGGCTTCTCCTGCTGCGTCCAATGGCCGCTGTCGCGGACCAGATATTTTTCGAGATCGGGAATCAGCTTGTCCATGCCATCGGCGGAAGACGGCGGCAACACCGCGTCGTTCTCGGCCATGATCATCAGCGACGGCACGCGCACCGTATGATCGAGCCCTTCGGTGCGCGTCCAGTTGCGCGACATGTTGCGGTACCAGTTGATGCCGCCGGTGAAGCCCGTTCTGGTGAAATTGTCGACGAACACCTTTTTCTCTTCCGGCGACAGGATCGGCGTGCGCGGATCGTGCTTCGCGTCGTAAGCCGCAATCATCTGCGGAAACGCCAGATTGACCCGCGGCGAAGCGCCCACGCCGGCAATCACTTCCTCTGCCGGCGCATCGGGCGGGCGCGGCGCCGGCTTGCGCATGAACGCATCGAATGTCTGCTCGACGCGACTGCCAAAGATCCTGTCGGGTTCGCGCGCCGGATCCTGGAATTGCACGATGTACATCTTGTCGCCGAAGCGCGCGCGCAGCAGTTCGATCGGATCGGCCCAGGCACGGTTGGTATGAGGCGTGTTGATGCCGACCACCCCCGCAACCCGGTCCATGTGCCGCAACGGCATTTGCCAGACGATGAAGCCGCCCCAGTCGTGACCGACGAAGATTGCCTTGTCGATCTGGAGGTGATCGAGGAGCCCGACGAGGTCGCCGGTCAGATGTTCGATGTCGTAGGCCTCGACCGGCTCGGGCCGGTCGGTCGCGCCATAGCCGCGCTGGTCCGGCGCGATCACCCGGATGCCGGCCTCGCTCAGCGCCTTGATCTGGTGACGCCAGGAGAAGGCGAGTTCCGGCCAGCCGTGGCACAGCACGATCGGCGGCTTGTCGCTGACCGGGCCCGCCTCGTAGTAGCCCATGCGGATTCCGTTCGTCTGCACGAACTTGAGCGGTGGCATTTCAATCATCGCAATATTCCTACTCTGCGGCGCCCTTGACGTCGGCCGCCGGCGGCGCGTAGGCCGCTTCCAGCGCGGCGAACTCCTCCGGCAGCATGTCGCACATCACCTGCACGTGCGGAATGATGTTGGCGCCGACGATGAAGCCGAAGTCGAGCTGGTCGCGATAGCTCTGCACGGTGATGTTGAGCGCCTGTCCATGGGTCGAGATCGACACCGGGAAGATGTGCAACAGCTCCGCGCCGGCGGCATAGAGCGTCTGCCGCGGCCCCGGCACGTTGGACACCGTGATGTTGGCCGCCGGCGGCAGCACATCCGACAGGTTCGAGCGGCTGTAGAGCAGCGCCAGAACCTGCACCATCATCGGCGCACCCAGCATCGAGATGTTGGAAATCTGCGGCATCAGAGCCCGCAACGGATGCGACATCTCCTTGGACTTGGTCGACTGCGCGATGATCGCCTCCAGCCGCGCCTTGGGATCGTCGATATTGGTCGCGATCGAGCAGATCATGCCGAACACCTGGTTGTTGGCTTCGGTGTTGCCTTCCTCACGCAGCGAGATCGGCACGGCGGCGGTCAGCGATTTCGCCGGCAGCGTGCCATATTGCTGGAGGTAGCGCCGGACCACGCCGGAGGCGAGCGCCAGCACCACGTCGTTGAGCTTGCCGCCGGCCTGCTTGGCGAGCGCCTTTGAACGCGACAGCGAGATCGAGACGCCGGCAAAGCTGCGTTCCGAGGAAATCGTCTTGTTCAGCATGGTCGGCGGCGACACCATGCTGGCGAGGCTTTCCCGGGATTTCGGATCGGAGATTTTGCCGAGCACGTCGGA
The DNA here is from genome assembly GCF_040547935.1 of Bradyrhizobium sp. LA6.8. NCBI lineage: Bacteria > Pseudomonadati > Pseudomonadota > Alphaproteobacteria > Hyphomicrobiales > Nitrobacteraceae > Bradyrhizobium > Bradyrhizobium sp. LA6.8. Next base: position 349,525 of record NZ_JBEPQQ010000005.1, on the reverse strand, counting down.
GACGCTCTTCACCATGGTCGGGATGTTGCCGGCGAAGCGCACCGCGCTCTCGATCTGGTACATCGCATTGTCGAACAGGATCGAACCGATGTCGCTCTTGCCCGTGCGCGGCAATTGCAGGTTCTTCGCGGCGGCCGAGGCATCGAGCGGCTGGGTGAAGAGCTGCTGATAGGAATCGAGCAGGTTGGCGGCGATGTCGCGCGGCTCCTGTCCGGGCTTGCTGCCCGCCGTCGGCGGATCGACCTTCCGGGGGGTGGGCGAGATATCGTAGATCATGTTGGTCAGCGCCGCCCCGGCGCCGCCGTCGATGGCGGCATGGTGCATCTTGGAATAGAGCCCGACCTCGTTGTCCTTCATGCCCTCGAACACGTAGAACTCCCAGAGCGGCCGGGCGCGGTTCAAGAGCTTGGCGTGCATCCAGCCGACGATCCGTTCGAGCGTGGCGCGGTCGCGCGGCTGCGGCAGGCTGGCGCGGAAGATGTGGCGGTCGATGTCGAATTGGTCGTCCTCGACCCAGGAGGGATGATCGATATCAAGCGGCGCCTTCTCCAGCCGTGCCTTCAGGATCGGCGCGATGTGCAGGCGCGAGACGATCATCGCCTTGAAGTCTTCGAAGAAGTCGCCCTTGTAGTCGTCAGGCAGGCGAAAGATCGCCATGCTGCCGACATGCATCGGCATCTCCGGCGTTTCCAGATAGAGAAATGATGCGTCCAGCGACGACAGCTTCTTACCGTCAGCCATAGTTCCCTCCGCTCGTTTTGACGGGCGCCTTTGCCGGCGCTTCTCGTCAGGCCGATACTGCCCGTTCCGGCGGGGCATATGCAATGGCAAACGGCCCTGCCCGGTCAAAGGGCCAGAATTCCCCCTCCGGTTGCGCCAGGCGGTCCGCCACGGCCCACAGCGCCGCGGGGTTCACACCGAGCCCGATATGGCTCGCCAGATGCACCTCGATGTTCTCGGCACGGTCGGAGGGCCGCAACAAGCAGGTTCGCCAGTTCACGATACCGTCGGCGCGCGAGTAGATCGACGTCGCCGGCACCGGCAGATCGCCGGCGATCGCCTCGCGCAGTTCGGCAAAGTCCTCGACACGGTCGCCGGACAGCGCTTCGTACAGCCGCGTGGCGTTGGTCGCCCGCACGTCGTTGGCAAACGGGCTGCCGAGCGTGACGACATAACGGACCATCTCGGGCGCCTGGAGCGCGAGATCGCGGGCATAGACGCCGCCGAGACTCCAACCGACCAGGCTGACCTTGCGTCCGCTCGTGGCGTGGATTTCGACGAGGCGCGTCCGCAAGGCTTCCCTCGTCCGCCCCAGCCCACCGAGATTGCGACCCATCCGCCAGGCATGCGCCTCATAGCCGAGTTCGCTAAGATAGCGCCGCATCGGTGCCATCGAGAGATCGCTGGCAAGAAAGCCCGGCAGTGCCAGCACCGGATGGCCGTCGCCCCTGGGCGCGCGCATCAGGAGCGGCGACAGCATCAGGCTGGCGTTGAATTCGAACAGTCCACGCGCTTCGGCCAGCAGCATGCCGAGGCTCGGCGGACGAAGCCGGCCCGACACCTGCGGCTCGTCCGGCCCGGGCGGCATTTATTTCTTCTTGTCGCCGCTGCGCGGGCTGCCGAGGCCGGCCATGGTGACGAACATGTCCTGAAACCGCTCCGCGATCTTCGGATCGAAGGTGAACCAGCTCTGGATCAGCGATTCCGGCGAGACCTTGTCGATGTTGGACATCATCTGCTGTTGCAACTTGTCCATCACGGCGGTCTGCATCGGCATCACGTCGGGTAGTCCGAAGAACTGGCGGGCTTCAAGGGGGGTGCAGTCAATTTCGATGTTAACTTTCATGTCCCCTCCAGATGAGATTCGAGCGGCCTGTCGCAGTATCGCCGCGAGACGGTATGCAACGCAAGCGACCTGAGGCTGGCGGCCGACCTTGCTTCCGCGATCGGCGGATATGGTCAATGAAATCGCGCCCGCCATGAGCCCGCTTCCTCGGCGCCCGGCGGGGCACGAGGGCCCCGCGGCCGGGGACTTCACCGATCGAAAGTCGAATATCGCCCGCGAACCCCTCGCCGCCAGATTGTCGGCCAGCATTGCTGCACAGCGGCGCAACTTGGCGCGTTCCTTGCTGGAATGGCGCTTGCACGGGTCGTGAACTCTGGGCAACATGGATTGGGACGCCCGCCGAACAATCAAAAATCACGGCGCGGCAGAGTGGAGAGGGTCAAGAATGTCAGTCGGTCGAACTCTGTTTGCGGCGACGCTCGCCGGTACGCTTGCGTTGACGGTCTCGTCGGCGTCGAGCCAGACGCTACGTTATGCCAACCAGGGTGACCTGAAGTCGCTCGATCCCTATACCCTCAACGAGAGCACCACTCACGCCCATCTCGGTCACGTCTATCAAGGCCTCACCGCGCGCGACAAGGACCTCAAGATCATCCCGGCGCTGGCGGAAAGCTGGGAAACCCCGGAGCCGACCCGCTGGCGCTTCCATTTGCGCAAAGGCGTGAAATTCCACAACGGCGATCCCTTCACCGCCGACGACGTGCTGTTCTCGGCCGATCGCGTCCGCAAGAAGGGGTCCAACATGCAGACCCGCCTTGCTCCGGACGTCAAGGTGATCAAGGTCGACGACTACACCGTCGATTTCGTCCTGCCCTCGCCCAATCCCATCCTGCATAACGCGTGGGATGTCTGGTACATCATGGACAAGAAATGGGCCGAGGAGAACAACGTCGTCGACCCGACGCCGGTGGCGGCGACCACGCCGAGCTACGCCTCGCTCCACGAAAACGGCACCGGTCCCTTCACCATCGAAAGCCACCAGCCCGGCGTGAAGACGGTGTTCAAGGCCAACCCCAATTACTGGGGCAAGGTCGAAGGTAACCTCAAGGAGATCATCTTCACCCCGATCGCCTCCGACGCCACCCGCGTCGCCGCGCTGCTGTCGGGCGAAGTCGACGTCATCGAGCCGGTGCCGATCCAGGACATCTCCCGCGTCGATTCGAGCCCTAACGCCCAGGTGCTGAAGGGGGCGGAGCTGCGCACCATCTTCATCGGCTTCGATCAGATCCGCGACGAGTTGCTCTACTCCAGCATCAAGGGCAAGAACCCATTCAAGGACATCCGCGTCCGCGAGGCCTTCTACAAGGCGATCGACATCGAGCTGATCAAGACGCGCGTGATGCGCGGGCTGTCGACGCCGTCGGCGTTGATGATCGCTCCGGAATTGTTCCTGCTGTCCAAGGAGTTCACCCGGCCGAAATTCGACCCTGAAGGCGCCAAGAAGCTCCTGACCGAGGCCGGCTACCCCGACGGCTTCGAGGTCACCATGGATTGCCCGAACGATCGCTACGTCAACGACGCCGCGATCTGCCAGGCCGTCGTCGGCATGCTCGCCCGCATCGGCGTCAAGATCAATCTGCTGGCGCAGCCCAAGGCGCAATACTTCGCCAAGGTGTTGAAGCAAGGCGGCTACCAGACCTCGTTCTACATGCTGGGCTGGACGCCGAGCACGATGGATTCCCACAACGTGCTCTTTGACATCATGGGCTGCCGCGACGATGCCAAATCCTCGCGCGGCGAAGCCAATCTCGGCGGTTACTGCAACAAGGAGTTCGACGCCATCACCGACAAGGTGCTGGTCGAAACCGACACCGCCAAGCGCAACCAGCTGATCAAGCAGGCCTACGAAATCGGCAACAAGGACTGGTCCTACATCCCGCTGCACCAGCAGGCGCTGGCCTGGGGCGTATCAAAGAAGGTCAACCTGCCGCAGCGCGCCGACAATCTGGTCATGTTCCACTGGGCGACCAAGAAGGAATAGCGACAGTTGAACACGAGGTCCCGGCAGCGTCAGGCTTCCGGGACCTTTCCTTTTCCGGCTGACAAAGACGTCAGCCAAACGCACACCCAAGGATAGTGGAAGGCATGCTCGCTTTCACTCTTCGCCGCGCCCTTCAGGCCATCGGCGTCATGTTCGCCGTCGGCATCATCGCGTTCTCGATGTTCCGCTTCGCCGGCGACCCGGTCAACCAGATCGTCTCGATCGATACGTCGGCGGCCGAACGCGAAGCCGTGCGCAAATCGCTCGGCCTCGATGATCCCGTGCCGGTGCAGTTCGTCCGCTATTTCGGCAACGCCGCGCAGTTCAAATTCGGCGTCTCCTATCAGTTCCGTCAGCCGGTCTCTACGCTGTTGATGGAGCGCATGCCCGCGACGCTGGAACTGGCGATCTGCGCGACCGTATTCGCAATGGTGTTCGGCATCCTGATGGGCGTCTATTCGGCGCTCAAACGCGACACCGTGCTCGCCAAATTATTCCAGGCGGTTTCGCTGATCGGCATCTCGTTGCCGACTTTCCTGATCGGCATTCTCCTGATCTATCTGTTCGCGGTGACATTGGGCTGGTTGCCCTCGTTCGGTCGCGGCGAGGTGGTCAAGCTCGGCTGGTGGACGACGGGGCTGCTCACGCTGTCGGGCCTGAAGGCGCTGATCATGCCCTCGATCACGCTCGGCCTGTTCCAGATGACCCTGATCATGCGGCTGGTGCGCGCGGAAATGCTGGAAGTGCTTCGGACCGACTATATTCGCTTCGCTCGGGCCCGCGGGCTGACCACCCGTGCCATCCATTTCGGCCACGCACTGAAGAACACGCTCATTCCCGTCATCACGGTGGCCGGACTACAGTTTGGCTCGGTTATTGCATTTTCGATCATCACCGAAACCGTATTCCAATGGCCCGGCATGGGACTTCTGTTCGTGCAGGCCGTGCAAAACGTCGATATCCCGATTATGGCCGCCTACCTGCTGATGGTCTCTCTGATTTTCGTCACCATCAATCTGGTGGTCGACATCCTCTACACCGTGGTCGATCCGCGCCTGCGCTCGACCATCGGCCGCGCCGCATGAGGCAGCCTCCATGTCCGACGTAGTCGCCTCAAATTCCGACAAGCAGAGCACGCTGCCGACGCATGCCGCCCGCAGCTGGCTCAGCCGCGCGCTCGACAGCGACATTTTCTATTCGTTCCGCCGCTCCAAGCTGACCATGGTGGCGGCGGCCATTACCGTGCTGTTCTTCCTGCTCGCGATCTTTGCATCGGCACTCGCGGTGCAGAACCCGTTCGATCCGGCGCAGCTGCAATTGATGAACTCGCGGATCTCACCGCTCTGGACCGCCGACGGCCAGAGCCCGTTCCTGCTCGGCACCGACGAGCAGGGCCGCGACGTGTTCTCCGCCATCCTCTATGGCTTGCGCATCTCGCTCGCCGTCGGCGTCGCCGGCGTGGTCTTCGCCGGCGCGCTCGGAATCGCACTCGGCCTGACCGCCGGCTATTTCGGGGGCGCGGTCGACGGCGTGATCATGCGGATCGCCGACGTGCAGCTGACCTTCCCCGCCATTCTGATCGCGCTGCTGGTCAACGGCATCGCGAAATCGATCCTCGGCAACCGGCTGGATGCCAACAGCATGCTGGTGGTGCTGGTGATCTCGATCGGGCTTAGTTTCTGGGTCGGATATGCCCGGACGGTGCGCGGTTCCGTGATGGTCGAGAAGAACAAGGATTACGTGGCCGCAGCGCAGCTGATCGGCCTGCCCGCGCCAAAGATCATGCTGCGACACGTACTGCCCAACACGATGGGACCGATCCTGGTCATCGCCACCATCAACCTCGCGCTTGCCATCATCACCGAGGCGACCCTGTCCTTCCTCGGTGTCGGCCTGCCCGACACCATGCCGTCGCTCGGGACGCTGATCCGCATCGGCAACAACTATCTGTTCGCGGGCGAATGGTGGATCGTCGCCTTCCCCGGGCTTGCGCTCGCCGCGCTGATCCTGTCGATCAACCTGCTCGGCGACTGGCTGCGCGACGCGCTCAACCCGAAACTTCGATGAGCAAAGCTTCGATGAAAACGCCTCGCCCATGACCGAACCCGTTCTCTCCGTGCGCAATCTTCAGGTCGAGTTCGCCTCTCGCCGCGGCACGCTGCGCGCGATCGACGGCGTCTCGTTCGACATCGCCAAGGGCGAGGTGCTCGGCGTGGTCGGCGAATCCGGCGCCGGCAAGTCCGTCACCGGCCTGGCGGTGATCGGCCTGATCGATCCGCCCGGTCGCATCGCCGGCGGCGAGATTCGTCTCGCCGGCCAGCGCATCGACAATTTGCCCGCCGAGCAGATACGCCGCATCCGGGGAAAACGGATCGGCATGATCTTCCAGGATCCCCTCACCTCGCTCAATCCGCTGTACCGCGTTGGCGACCAGATCATCGAGACGATCAAAACCCACCTGAACCTGTCCGAGACGGCCGCCCGCCGCCGCGCCATCGACCTGCTCGCCGAGGTCGGCATTCCCGCGCCGGAAAAGCGCATCGACGGCTATCCCCACGAATTCTCCGGCGGCATGCGCCAGCGCGTCGTGATTGCGCTGGCGATCTGCGCCGAGCCCGAGCTGATCATCGCGGACGAGCCGACCACCGCGCTCGACGTCTCCGTGCAGGCGCAGATCATCTCGCTGATCAAGCGGCTCGGGCGCGATCACGGCACCGCCGTGATGCTGGTGACGCACGACATGGGCGTGATCGCGGAGACCTCCGACCGGGTCGCGGTGATGTATGCCGGCCGCGTCGCCGAGATCGGCCCGGTACAGGACGTCGTCAGGAATCCGCTGCACCCTTACGCCAAGGGCCTGATGGGCGCGATCCCGACGCTTGCCGGGGACGACAAGCGCCTGGTGCAGATCCCCGGCTCCATGCCGCGCCTGTCGGCGATCCCGCGCGGCTGCTCGTTCAATCCGCGCTGCGCCTTCGCCTTCGATCGCTGCCGGGTTGAACGGCCGGAGCCACTATCGCGCGGCACACAGTCCGTTGCCTGCCATCTCTACGACACCGTGCCTGCGGAGAGCGCGGCATGAGCACGCCCTTCGTCCAGGCCACAAATCTGCGCCGCGTCTTCGACGTCTCAAAACCCTGGCTCAACCGCGTGCTCGAAGGCGGGCATCTCGAATATCTCAAGGCTGTCGATCACGTTAGCTTCGACATCAGGAAGGGCGAGACCTTTGCGCTGGTCGGCGAGTCCGGCTCGGGCAAGACCACGGTGGCGCGAATGGTCGTCGGCCTGTTGCCGCCGAGTTCCGGCAACGTGCTGATCGACGGCATCTCGATGACCGATCCACGGCAGGCGCAGGCGCGGCGAAAACTGCGCCGCCGCATCCAGATGATCTTTCAAGACCCCTATGCGAGCCTGAACCCGCGCTTCCGGGTCGATGCCATCATCTCCGAGCCGATCCGCGCCTTCGACCTGATCCAGGGCGAGCGCGACATCCAGGCGCGCGTCGGCGAACTGCTCAGCCTTGTCGGGCTGCATCCCGACGACCGGTTGAAATTTCCACACGAATTCTCCGGCGGCCAGCGCCAGCGCATCGCGATCGCGCGAGCGCTCGCCTCCGATGCGGAGTTCATCGTTTGCGACGAGCCGACCTCGGCGCTCGACGTCTCCGTGCAGGCGCAGATCCTGAACCTGATGCGCGACCTCCAGGACAAGTTCGGCCTGACCTACATGTTCATCAGCCACAACCTCGCCGTGGTCCGCCACATGGCGAGCCGCGTCGGCGTGATGTATCTCGGCCGCATCGTCGAGATCGCGGAGGGACGCGAGCTGTTCGCCCGACCGCGCATGCCCTACACCAAGATGCTGCTGGGCGCCGTGCCCGATCTCGCAATGTCGGGCCGCCAGCGTATTCCGGTGAAGGGCGAGATCCCGAATCCGATCAATCCGCCGCCCGGCTGCGCCTTCAATCCGCGCTGCCCGCTGGCGTTCGATCTCTGCCGCAAGGAAGCCCCGGAACTGATCGCCGGCGTCGCCTGCCATGCGGTGAACACCGCGCCGGTCCCGGCGTGACGCGCGCGTGCCATGCGGTCCACGCATTGGCGGCACGGCATCGCCTGTGATCAATTGCGCGCGCGACAAATAAGGTAGCGAAATCCCATGGCCAGCAACGTCAATCCCGATCCCTTCACGACGCGCCCCGAGATCGAGGGCACATTCGGGGTCGTCGCCACCACACACTGGATCGCGACCGCTGTCGGCATGGCCATCCTGGAAAAGGGCGGCAACGCCTTCGATGCCGGCGTCGCCACGGCGTTCACGCTCCAGGTTGTCGAACCGCATTTGAACGGCCCCGGCGGAGACGTGCCCATCATCGTGCATGACGTCAAACGCGCACGCACCGAGGTGATCTGCGGCCAGGGCCCGGCGCCGGCGCGCGCCACCATCGCGCATTACAAGAGCGAAGGCCTCGACATGGTGCCGGGCACCGGCCTGCTCGCGGCCTGCGTCCCCGGCACGTTCGAATCCTGGATGATGCTGCTGCGCGACTACGGCACGATGCGCGTGCGCGACGTGCTGGAGCCGGCGATCTCCTATGCGCGTGACGGCTATCCGCTGGTCGAGCGCGCCTGCGCCACGATCCAGACCGTCGAGCAGCTGTTCCGCAAGCATTGGCCGACGTCGGCCGCGGTCTATCTGCCCAATGGCGAAGTGCCGAGGCCCGGCACGCTCTTCACCAACAAGACGCTGGCTGCGACCTACGCCCGCATTCTCAGCGAAGCCGAGAGCGGCGGCGGTGACCGCGACGCCGAGATCGAGCGCGCGCGAAAGGCCTGGTCGCAAGGTTTCGTTGCGGAAGCCATCGACAAGTTCTGCCGCACCCAGGAAGTGATGGATGTCAGCGGCTCGCCGCATCGCGGCGTGCTCTCGGCCGACGACATGGCGCGCTGGCAGCCGACGATCGAGGCACCGCTCACCTATGACTATGGCCGCTACACCGTCTGCAAGGCCGGCGTCTGGAGCCAGGGTCCGGTGACGCTCCAGCAGCTCGCGCTGCTCAAGGGCTTTACGCTCGACGGGCTAGATCCGACCGGGCCGGAATTCATCCACCTCCAGATCGAATGCGCCAAGCTCGCGTTTGCCGACCGCGAAAAGTTCTACGGCGATCCCAAATTCAGCGAGATCCCGATCGCGACGCTGCTGTCGGATGCCTATAACGACGAACGCCGCAAACTGATCTCAGAGAAGGCATCGCTCGACTTCCTCCCCGGTTCGGTCGAAGGTTTTGGCGGCGTGGTCAAGCTGCGCCGCGCCGAGGGGCAGCGCGAGGCGGTCGGCGCGCTTGGCGCGGGCGAGCCGACAGTCGGGCGTTTCGGCGAAGTGCGCGGCGACACCGTGCATTTCGACATCATCGACAAGGCCGGCAACATGGTGTCCTCGACGCCATCGGGCGGCTGGCTGCAATCCTCACCGATCATTCCGGAGCTCGGCTTCTGCCTCGGCAGCCGCGCCCAGATGTTCTGGCTGGAGGAAGACCATCCCGCCGCGCTGGCGCCAGGCAAGCGGCCGCGCACGACGCTGTCGCCGACCATGGCGCTACGCGACGGCGAGCCGTACCTCGCCTGGGGCTCGCCCGGCGGCGACCAGCAGGATCAGTGGATCACACAGTTCTTCCTACGGCACGTCCATTGCAACCTCAATCTCCAGGAAGCGATCGACGCGCCGGCCTGGCACTCCGAGCATTTTCCGATCTCGTTCTGGCCGCGCACCGCACGCCCCGGTGTGCTCGTGGTCGAGAACCGCGTGCCGAAGGCGACGATCGAGAATCTTCGCGAGCGCGGACACATTGTCGAGGTCGGCCCCGACTGGTCGGAAGGTCGCCTCACCGCGGCCTCGCGCGTCGGGGTGCGCCGCCGCGCCGCCGCCAACCCGCGTGGCATGCAGGGCTACGCCGCAGGGCGCTGAAGGCAGCACATGACCTGGTCGATCATCGCGCGAGACCCTGCCACCGGCCAGTTCGGCATCGCTGTAGCTACCCGCTTCTTCGCCGTCGGCGCGCGCGTGCCCTACATCGCGGCCGGTCTCGGCGCCATCGCGACCCAGGCCTTCGTCAATCCCTATTATGGCATCGACGGCGTCAAGCTGCTGCGCGAGGGCCTGAACGCGCATGACGTTCTCGCCACCCAGCTCGCGACCGACGACGGCCGCGAGAGCCGCCAGATCCACATCATGGACGCCAGCGGCGCGATCGCCGCGCATACCGGGCGCGACTGCGTCGACTGGTGCGGGCACATCGCCGGCAGCGGCTTCTCCATTGCCGGCAACATGCTTGCCGGCGCCGACGTGCTCGACGAGACCGCGAAGACCTATATCGCCAATGACAGCCTACCCTTCCCGCGCCGCCTGCTTGCCGCCATGCGCGCGGGCGAGGCCGCCGGCGGCGACAAGCGCGGCAAGCAATCCGCTGCGCTCCTGATCCACGGCGAGGAGGAATGGCCGGCGCTGGACATTCGCGCCGACGATCATCTCGATCCGCTGGGCGAACTCGAACGGCTGGAGCGCGTCAGTCAGGAACTCTGGGTACATTTCCGCTCTTCCATGCCGACGCGGCAGAACCCGGCAGGCAACACCGATCGCAGCGTCATCGACGCCAGCATCGCTGCGAGCCGAGCAAGGCAATCATGAGCGCAAGTCCTCTCATCGAGATCAAGGATCTGCGCATCCGCTTCCACGGCGACGACGGCCGCGTGACCCACGCCGTCGACAGCGTCGATCTCAGCGTCGCCAATGGCGCGACGCTCGGCCTCGTCGGCGAATCCGGTTGCGGCAAGAGCGTGACGTCGCTGGCGATCATGGGATTGCTGCCGAAGCAAAGCGCGGAGATCTCGGGCGCAATCCGCTTCGACGGCTTTGACTTGCTGAAGACTCCTGACCAGACGCTGCGCGACCTCCGCGGCAACCGGCTGGCGATGATTTTTCAGGAGCCGATGACGTCGCTCAACCCGAGCTTCACCATCGGCGACCAGATCATCGAGACCATTCTGCGCCATCGCGGCGGCTCGCGGCGCAGCGCGCGCGAGCGGGCCATCGAGTTGCTGCGCCGCGTCCACATCCCCTCGCCGGAGCGGCGGATCGACGAATACCCGCACAAGCTCTCCGGCGGCATGCGCCAGCGCGTGATGATCGCGATGGCACTGGCCTGCGATCCGCGGCTGCTGATCGCAGACGAGCCGACCACCGCGCTCGACGTCACCCTGCAGGCGCAGATTTTGGAGCTGATGCGCGAACTGAAGGCGGCGAGCGGCGCCGCCATCATCCTGATCACCCACGATCTCGGTGTCGTCGCCGAAGTCTGCGACGAGGTCGCGGTGATGTATGCCGGCGAGATCGTCGAGCGCGCGCCGGTCGACGAGCTGTTCGCCATGCCGCAGCATCCCTACACCGTCGGCCTGCTGGGCTCGATCCCGCGGCTCGATCGTCGCGCCGAGCAACTGGCCACGATCGAGGGCATGGTGCCGAACATGGCGCAGCCACCCGGCGGCTGCCGTTTCGCCGCGCGCTGCCCCTTCGTGCTGGACGCCTGCACCAAGGCACCGCCACCGCTGGTCGAGGTCAGCCCCGGCCACCTCTCGCGCTGCATCCGCGCACCGCTCGAACTTCTGGTGTCGTGATGGCGCTTCTCGAGGTCGAAGGCCTGGTCAAGCATTTTGTCGCCGGGCGCTCGCTGTTCGGCCGGGCACTGGGGCATGTCAAAGCGGTCGATGGCGTCAGCTTCTCTCTCGAAGCCGGCAAGACGCTGGCCCTGGTCGGCGAATCCGGTTGCGGCAAATCCACCGTCAGTCGCCTGGTGCTGCGGCTGATCGAACCGGACGCGGGCACGGTGCGTTTCGCCGGCCGTGACCTGCTCTCGCTGGACGCCGGGGCGCTCCGCGCCTTCCGCCGCGAAGCGCAGATCATCTTCCAGGACCCCTACGCCTCGCTCAATCCGCGCATGACGGTCGGCCAGATTCTCACCGAGCCGCTGGCACTGCACGATCTGGTACCGCCGGCGCAACGCCGCGAGCGCGTCGCGGAAATCCTGCGGCTGGTCGGTCTCGAGCCGCGGCTCGAACGGCGCTATCCGCACGAATTCTCCGGCGGCCAGCGCCAGCGCATCGCCATTGCCCGCGCGCTCGCGGTCGAACCAAAACTGATCATCTGCGATGAGCCGGTCTCGGCGCTGGACGTCTCGATCCGCTCGCAGATCCTCAACCTCCTGCGCGAGCTGCAGGACCGGCTTGGGCTGGCCTACATCTTCGTCTCGCACGATCTGGCTGTGGTCAAGCACATCGCCGACCATGTCGCCGTGATGAATCTCGGCCAGATCGTCGAGACAGCCGAGGCGGACGCCCTGTTCGCGGCACCCCGCCATCCCTACAGCCGTGCGCTGCTGTCCGCGATCCCCATGCCTAAACCGCGGGCAAAGCGCAGCCGGATTGTGCTGCAGGGGGAGATCCCGAGCGCGCTCAATCCGCCGCCGGGATGCCGCTTCCACACCCGCTGCCCCTACGTCGTCGACCGCTGCCGCAGTGAAATGCCGCAGCTGGTGCCGGATGGCATCGGACATGCAACGGCCTGTCACCGAACGTCGGAACTGCCGTCCTCCGCGGCGATCGTCCCGTCCGACGGCGGCTTTTCGCCGGTCCTTGAAAAATTGGTCGCCGCCTTCAGCGGCAGCCCGGAAGCAGTCCGCGGCAGCGGGGTTAGTTCATTGGGAACGGACCCGGCATAGCCGCAAAACAGAGGTTGAGAGCGATGAGTTTCATGCGTTTGACAATCCTGGCGTCGGCTGTGCTGACGTCGCTCGCGGGCGCAGCCCAGGCTCAGACCACGCTTCGCATCGGCATCGCCGAAGACCCCGACATCCTCGATCCCAGCATCGGCCGCACCTATGTCGGCCGCATCGTCTTCTCCGCCTTCTGCGACAAGCTGTTCGACATCGACGAGAAGCTCAACATCGTGCCGCAGCTCGCGCTGTCCTACGAGACTTCGGCCGACGGCAAGGAGATGACGATCAAGCTCCGGCCCAACGTCAAATTCCATGACGGCGAGCCGCTGGACGCCGAAGCCGCAAAGTTCTCGATCGAGCGTCACATGACGCTGCCGACCTCGTTCCGGAAGTCCGAGCTTGCCAGCGTCGACCATGTCGAGGTGGTCGATCCCCTGACCATCAAGCTGGTGCTCAAGACGCCCTACTCGCCCTTGATCGCCCAGCTCACCGACCGCTCCGGCATGATGGTCTCGCCGAAGGCGGCGAAGGAGGCGGGCGACAAGTTCGGCCTGCATCCGGTCTGCGCCGGCCCCTACAAATTCGTCGAGCGCGTCCAGCAGGACCGCATGGTGTTCGAGAGGTTTGCCGACTATTGGAACAAGGACAACATCCATATCGACCGCGTCGTGTTCCTGCCGATTGTCGACGCCACCGTGCGCCTTGCCAACCTCAAGTCCGGCGGGCTCGATCTGATCGAGCGCGTGCTGGCCACCGACATCAAGGACGTGCGCGCCGATCCCAAGCTGGTGCTGTCGACGGCGCCCGAGCTCGGCTATCAGGGCCTGACGATCAACATCGGCAACGACAAGACCAAGGGGCCACTCAGCCAATCCGCGAAGGTACGCCAGGCACTCAGCCTGTCAATCGATCGCGAGGCCATCAACCAGGTCGTATTCAACGGCGAGTTCACGCCGGGCAATCAATGGGTCAGCCCGACGCATCCATACTATCAGAAGGCTTTCCCCATTCCGGGTCGCGACATCGCCAAGGCCAAGGCGCTGTTGAAGGAAGCCGGTGTCAGCCTGCCCGTCACCGTCGACTACATGGTACCAAAGGGCACCGAGTACGAGGCCGTCGCCCAGGTCGTGCAGTCCATGGCCGCCGAAGCAGGCTTCGACATCAAGGTCCGCGTCGTCGAATTCGCGACCACCTTCAAGCAGGCGCAGGCCGGCGAGTTCCAGGTGTTCCAGATCAACTGGAGCGGACGCATCGACCCGGACGGCAATTCCTACATCTTCATGCGCAGCAAGGCTCCGCAGAACGACGGCGTGTATTCGAACCCCGAAGCCGACAAGCTGATGGAAGACGGACGGGCGACGTCCAATGTCGAGGAGCGCAAGGCGATCTACGGGAAGCTGACCAAGATCCTGCTCGACGACCTGCCGATCATCTACATCTATCATCGTACGCTCCTGATCGCGCATACGAAGAAGCTCGAGGGCTACCGGCAGATGCCTGATGGCCTCGTGCGCGTGGTCGGGCTGAAGTTCAAGTGATCGCGGCATCACTCGGGAAACGCGTGGAGCCATGCTGAACTTCCTCGCCCGCCGCATCGCACAGATCGTGCCGACACTGTTCTTCGTGTCGGTGCTGATCTTCTCGCTCCAGCAATTGCTGCCGGGCGATCCCGCGCTGGTGATGGCCGGCGAGGAGCGCGATCCCGCCGTGATCGAACAGATCCGCCAGCAGTACAAGCTGGATCAGCCGATCCCCGTGCAGTACGTCTATTGGCTCAAGGGCGTTCTCTCAGGCAATTTCGGCGAGTCGCTGCGCAACAAGATGCCGGTGCGCGAGCTGATCGCACAGAAGCTGCCGGTGACGCTCCAGCTCGGCTCGATGGCGATCCTGATCGCGTTCCTCATCGGCATTCCTGCCGGCATCATCTCCGCGGTGAAGAAGGGCACGGTTTGGGACTATGGTGCCAACCTGTTCGCGCTGTGGGGTATCTCGACGCCGAATTTCTGGCTCGGAATCCTCATGATCTTCCTGTTCTCGATTCACCTGGGCTGGCTGCCGGCCTCAGGCTATGTGCCGCTGACCGAGGACTGGCGCGCGAGCCTGGCAGCCACCATCATGCCGGCCTTCGTGCTCGGCAACGCAATTTCGGCGGTCCTGATGCGGCACACGCGCAGCGCCATGCTCCAGGTTCTGGAGAGCGACTATGTCCGCACCGCGCGCGCGAAAGGTCTCTCCGAGCGCTCGGTGATCCTCAAGCATGCGATGCGCAACGCGCTCACGCCGATCATCACCCTCGGTGCGCTCGAGCTCGGCACGCTGTTGTCGGGCGCGGTGCTGACCGAGCAGATCTTCTCCATTCCCGGCTTCGGCAAGCTGATCGTGGATGCCGTCTTCAACCGTGACTATGCGGTGGTGCAGGGCGTGGTGCTGGTGACGGCCACAGTCTACATCACACTGAATCTCGTTGCCGACGTCGCCTATGTCCTCGTCAATCCGCGGCTGCGAGGTTAGACGATGACCGACGCCGCACTGCCAGCCAGTTCCGCCACCCAGGCCTACGAGCTGGACAGCCCGGCCCGCCGTGCGCGGCGGCGCCTGTTCAAGCGCAAGGCCGCGGTCTTCGGGCTTGTCGTGATCACGGCCTTCATCCTGCTTGCGGCCCTTGCGCCGCTGGTCGTGCCCTATGATCCCATTGCCACGAGCTGGAGCCTGGTGCGCAAGCCGCCCACCGCCGCCCACTGGTTCGGCACCGACGATCTCGGCCGCGACATCCTCAGCCGCGTCATCTACGGCGCGCGGGCCTCCCTGATGGCGGGTCTGATCTCGGTCGCGATTGCGCTCGGGATCGGCGTCCCTCTTGGCCTCCTCGCCGGCTATCGCGGCGGATTTGTCGACGCGCTGATCAGCCGGATCACCGATGCAATGTTGGCCTGCCCGTTCCTGATCCTGGCGATTGCGCTGGCCGCCTTCCTCGGTCCCAGCCTCGGCAACGCCATGATCGCGATCGGCATCTCGGCGACGCCGATCTTCATCCGTCTGACGCGCGGTCAGGTCCTGAGCGTCAAGGCCGAAGACTATGTCGAGGCGGCGCGCGCGCTCGGCAATCCGCCGTGGCGGATAGCCGTCTCGCACATCCTGCCGAACATCCTGCCGGCGCTGCTGGTGCAGGCCACACTGTCGATCGCCGCCGCCATCATCGCCGAAGCCGCGCTGTCCTTCCTCGGCCTCGGCCAGCAGCCGCCCGCACCGTCCTGGGGCAGCATGCTCAACGCGGCGCAGCGCTTCCTGACCCAGGCGCCGTGGATGGCGATCTGGCCAGGCCTTGCGATCTTCCTCGTGGTGCTGTCGCTGAACCTGCTCGGCGACGGCCTGCGCGACGCGCTCGACCCGCGCCAGCGCTAGATCACGGTCTCGCGCAGCACGCGACGGCAATCCATCTCGTATTCGAGGTCGACCACCGGCGGACGGGCGAAATGCCAGGTCAGGCCGGAGCGCAGCGCGCCGTGGCGGACCAGCTCGTCGACCAGCGCGTGGTGGAAATCGTGCACGGAATAGGCCTGCACGCCGGTGGTGTCCTTCCAGCCAAAGCCGAAGGCCGTCATCCGGTTCTCCATCTGCGACGTCGTGGTGAACCGCACCTTCTCGCGGAGGCCCTCCGGACTGAGGTCGCGGTAGCGCACCGTGCGCTCGACATAGGTCCCGCCGCCCTCGCGCGCCTCGGCGCCACCGGCGATCACGAAGGACGGCGCCTTCGATGTCGTCGGACGCGTGAAGGAGAAGGCATAGAACGACGGTTCGGATGGCGGATCGAACTCCGGACAGACATTGCTGCGCGCCACCGGATTGGTGGTGCCGTCGAAGATGCCCCATTCCGACAGCGTCTTCACATAATGCAAATTGAATGCGCGAAAGCCTTCCTCGCTGAAGGCCGCCGGTGAGCGCAACTCGCAGGCACAGAACGCCGTCAGCGGCCGCCCTGCTTCCCGGATATACTTCGCCGCGAGCGCAAATCCCTCGGCCAGCGGCACCAGGCGGTCGAAGCGGACGCGCTCGATCTCGTAGCCGTCGTCAGCGGCAGCACCCGCCGAATACTGGAACACGGACGGAATGAAACGATAGTTGCCGGCGGAGAAATCACCAATCATGTCGAACTCCTATTCCAGTTTCATGCGGACACCCTTGGCGCCGTTGAGCAGGCGCTTCAGGTGAAAGCCGGCCAGGGAATCGTCGGCATGCATCCCGACCAGCGCGGCAAAGGCCGGCATGGCCGCGACGTCGCCGGCCTCCATCTTGGCAAAGGCCTCGGAATATTGCGCCGTCCTTGGCGCTTCGAATTTTTCCTGCGGCAACGGTTCGAACGCACGCAGCGGTTCGCTGCGTCCGCGCAGCATCAGATCGCCGACGGGACGGCCTTGAAAATGCTCCGCCGCCTTGGCGACGCTGGCACTGGCGCAGATGCGTGTTCCCAGATGCTTGTTGGCGGCCTCCAGTCGCGCCGCGATGTTGATGGTGTCTCCATACGCGGTGTAGTCGAAGAAGCGGTTGCCTCCGAAATTGCCGACCAGAGCCGGCCCGGCGTGAATGCCGATGCGGGTGGTGCCGAAATTCACGCCCACGGCCCTCTGGCGCGCGCAGAAATCCTGCGCCCAGGCATCGAGGTCATGGGCGCAGGCGACCGCACGCGTCGCATAGTCCGGCTGATCGCCGGGCGCATTGAAGAGCACCTGGATCGCATCGCCGATGATTTTTGCGACCGTCCCCTCATGCGCGAAGATGGCTTCGGTCATCCCGCCAACATATTCGTTGAGGAGCGCGCCCAGCGTCTCGGGCGGCGCGCTCTCGACCAGGGAGGTGAACCCGGTGATATCCGTGAAGATGGTCGCGACATCGCGCCACTGCACCTCGATCCCCTCACCCTCGCCGCCAGCCACCAGACGCTTGGCGAGTTCGGGCGAGAAATGGCGCGATAGCGCGGCATGGGCCCGCTCCGCCTCCATCTGACGGCGCCGCACCTCGCGCAGCATCTCGATATGACGAATGGTCTTCTCGATCGTGGCTTCCAGGTCGGCGAAGTCGATCGGTTTGGTGAGGAAGTCGAACGCGCCGCGGTTCATGGCGGTGCGGATGTTGCTCATGTCGCCATAGGCCGAGACGATGATAGTCGACTTCTTGTCCTCGGCCTCCTGGAGCTTCGCCAGCAGCGACAGCCCATCCATGCGCGGCATGTTGATGTCGGAGACCACCATGTCGACATGCGGGTTCTGCTCGAGGGATTCCAGCGCCTCGACGCCGTCGCGTGCAAACATGATGTCGACGAGCCCGTCGCGGATCTGCCTGCGAAACTTTTGCAGGATCAGCGCCTCGAGGTCTGGCTCGTCATCGACGAAGAGGATGGTCGAAGTCATGCGGCTTGCTCGAGCCTCGTGTCGATCTCCTGCCGCAGCAGCGCAAAATCGATCGGCTTGGTGAGGAGCCCGATGGCGCCACGCTCGATCGCCTTCCGGCGCGTCTCGGCGTCACCATAGGCCGTGATCATGATGACGGGAACGTCCGGATGCTCGGCGCGCACCTTGGGCAGCATGTCGAGCCCGCTCATGCCGGGCATGTTGATGTCGGACAGGATCAGGATCAACGAGGGGTCGCGCACCTCGGAGGCGAGCCTGAGCGCATCGGACGCGGACGGCGCGAATTCCATCTGGAAGCGTCCGGCGCGCAGGTCGCGCCGGAACTGCTGCCGGAAGAGCGCCTCGACGTCGGGCTCGTCATCGACGACCAGGATGTAAACGTTCAATTCTTGCCTCCGGGAGTATCGTCCGCCGCCATCTGGCGCGGCAGCGTGATGATGAATTCGGTGAATACACCGGGCTCGGTGTTCACGTCGATCGTGCCGCCGTGCTGTTTCACGACGATGTCATGACTCATGGACAGGCCAAGCCCGGTGCCCTCGCCGGCCGGCTTGGTGGTGAAGAACGGATTGAACAGTTTCGCCTTCACCTCGGGCGGAATCCCTGTGCCGTTGTCGCGGATCCGGATCTCGACCTTGTCGCCGAGGTTTTTGGTGGCCGCGTTCAAGGTGGGCTCGAAGCCGTCCGTCGCGCTCTCCTTGCGCTTGGCCGCAGCATAGAAGCCGTTCGAGATCAAATTGAGCAAGACGCGCGCGATCTCCTGCGGATAGACATCGACCATCCCGGCCCCGGGATCGAACTCGCGCTCGAGCGTGACGTTGAAGGCGGGCCGTTCCGCGCGCGCGCCGTGATAGGCGAGATTGAGGCTTTCCTCGACGATGGCATTGATATCGCTGGGACGATGCTCGCCGGAACCCGCGCGCGAATGCAGCAGCATGTTCCTGACGATGGAATCGGCGCGCTTGCCGTGCTGCACCACCTTTTCCAGATTGCTCCTGAGCATGCCGGTCAGCTCCTCGACCTCCTCCTTCGTCTTGCCGTCGAGCGAAGCCGATTGCAGGGCCTGGTTGAGTTCATCGATCAGCTCGGTCGAGACCGAGGAGAAATTGTTGACGAAATTGAGCGGGTTCTTGATCTCGTGGGCGATCCCCGCCGTGAGCTGGCCGAGGGAGGCGAGCTTCTCGGTCTGGATCAGGCGATCCTGCGCGGTACGCAGATTGTCGAGCGACTGCGACAGCTCCGTGGTACGCTCACGAAGCTGCTTGAGTAGTCGAGCGTTCTCGATCGCAATCACAGCCTGTTTGGTGAAATTCTCAACCAGTGCGATCTGCTTGTCGGCGAACGGACGGACCTCCTTGCGATAGACCGCGATCGTGCCAATCAGCTCGTTCTCCTTCAGCATCGGCACGATGACGATCGTACGGGCGCCGGCGACGTCTGAGATCGCGCGAACGGCAGGCCCACCAGCAAGATAGGCAGGTGTGTTTCGCACATCGTGAACGTGGACGACCTCACGGGTCCTGACGACCTCGGCGAGCGCGCTGTTCGGACGAGGTCGGATTTCCACATCTTTTCGCGAAGCAGCGAACGCAGCCGGCACATTGTAATCCGCCGCAATCGTGAAGCTTTCACCGTCCCAGAGATTCATGACGCCGAAACTTGCGCCACAGACCCGCGTCGCATTTTCGAGCATTTTGTAGAACACGGGAGCGAGTTCGCCCGGAGAGGAACTGATGACCTCCAGCACCTCAGAAGTCGCCGTCTGTTGCTCGAGCGTTTCGGACAATTCAGCCGTCCGCCGCTCGACCTTGTTTTCCAAATCCGCATAGGATTCTTGCAACCGCGCGCCCATGTCGTTGAACTGGTCGGCGAGTCCTTCAAGCTCGTCGCCGGTCTTGATCGAGATGCGCTGCGAGAAATCGCCGCCGCCGATCCGCTCGGCGCCGCTGCGCAGGGCCTGGATCGGTCCGACCATGCGGCGTGCGAGGAAAATCCCGGCGAGCACCGCGAAGATCGACGCTGCGAGCAGCACGATCGCCAGCCGCTGCAGCGAAGCATAGAGCGCCGCATAGGCCTCCTCGACCGGCAGCTCGACGAGCATGGTCCAATGCAGCGGCTCGATCGGGGCCGATGTGGTCAGCACCTTCTGCCCCTGGATATTGCGCGCTTCGGGGAGCGCGTCGGACAGGGTGCCGCCTCCAGCCTGCGCGGCGCGCACCTGCGCGAGGCCCGACATGTCGGTGTTGCGCAGCACCAGGCTGATGTCGGGATGCGCGATCAGGCGTCCCTCCGGGCCGACCACATAGGCGTGCCCGTGTTCGCCGACCTTGATCTGGGACACGACGTCCCAGATCAGCTTGAGATTGACCTCCGCGATGCTGACGCCGGCATCCTTGCGCGCGCCGGCCAGCGCGAGCGTCATGTAGGGCTCGGACTCCCTGCGGAAATAGACCGGGCCGTAATAGACCTTGTGCGCGACCGCCTCGGTGAACTTCGGGTCGGCCGACAGGTCGATCCCGCTGTCGATCGCGTCCATGGCCAGCCGCGAGACCCGCAAGCGCTCCTTGCCGGTCGCATCCACCTGGGCGAGCTCTGTGACCGCGGGCACCTGGCGCAGCAGCCGTTGCGCGTCGAACCGGCGCTGCTCGATCGAGCCCGCCGACCAGGGCAGCTGCGTGGTCCAGCCGAGCTGGCTCTCGATCTCCTTGACGAACTGGCCGATCTTGGCCGCCGCTGCCTCGGCCTGCTCATGCTGGACCCGGATCAGCGCGGCCTTGTGCTCGCGATAATAGAAGAAGACCTCGAACAGCCCGTTGGCCAGCAGCGCAATGGCGACGACGGCCACGAACAGCGCGACATATTTGGTGAAAAGCCGGGTCCGGATCCCGCGCCCCGCCGCCTCGCCGGGCACAACGCCAGCCGCGGCCGCGCTCGGCGCTGTCCTGGCTTGCGGGGTGTCGGGGTGGAGGGAGATGCTCATCCCGGCGAATCTAGCAAGAAGGCCGGAACTTGTCTCTCGCCAACGCGGAAAGGGCTCCCCCTAAGCCTAACGGCGTCCGCAGGCTGCGGGGCAAACGAAAAGGGCGGCAACGGATGCCGCTGCCGCCCTTCTGGTTCGCTGACCTGCGGCTCAGGTCGGTCGCAGCGCCTTGGAATTGAGGTCGAGATCGTTGACCTCCTTGTTCCGCTCGGAATCGGCCGCCGCGCGGTGGTCGGTTGCCAGCACGACGTAGACTGCGGGCAGCACGAACAGCGTGAACAGCGTACCGATCGACATGCCGGCGACCACCACGAGACCGATCGAGAAGCGGCTGGCCGCGCCCGCGCCGGACGCAGTCAGGAGCGGGATCAGGCCGGTCACCATCGCGGCCGTGGTCATCAGGATCGGCCGGAGACGAATGCGGGCCGACATCTCGATGGCCGAGCGGCGGTCGAGCCGCTCGTTGACCTGGAGCTCGTTGGCGAACTCCACCATCAGGATGCCGTGCTTGGTGATCAGGCCGACCAGGGTCAGCAGACCGACCTGGGTGTAGATGTTCATGGTCGCCATGCCAAAGAACAGCGGGATCAGCGCGCCGACGATCGCCATCGGCACCGAGATCATGATCACGAACGGGTCACGCAGGCTCTCGAACTGCGCCGCCAGCACCAGGAAGATGATGATCAACGCAAAACCGAAGGTGATCGCAAGCTGGTTGCCCTCCTGCACGTATTGCCTGGAGTCCGCGAGATAATCGTGGCTGAAGCCGGCCGGCAGCTTCTTGGCCTCGCCTTCGAGGAAGTCGACCGCCGATCCGACCGTCACGCCGGGCATCGGCACAGCCGAGAACGTCGCCGAATTGAGCTGATTGTAATGCGTCAGCGAATTCGGATCAGTCTTGGTCCTGACCGAGACCACGGTCGACAGCGGGAGCTGCTGGCCCGTGTTGGTCGTCACATAATAGCCGCCGAGCGATTCCGGCGAGAGCCGGCTGCTGCGCGGCACCTGTGGGATCACCTGGTAGGACCGGCCCTCCAGATTGAAGCGGTTGATGTAGTTGCCACCGAGCAGCACCGCGAGCGTAGAGCCGAGGTTCTGCATGTTAACGCCGAGATCCTGCGCCTTGGTGCGGTCGATCGTGACCTCCACGTTCGGCTGGTTGTAGGCGAGGTCGCTGTCGGAGACGATGAACATGCCGCTCTTGCGCGCGGCGTCCTTCAGCTTCTCCATCTGCTCATAGACCGTCTGGAAGCCCGCGGTGGAATTGATCACCATCTGAACCGGCAGACCGCCGGGGCCACCCGGCAACGGCGGCAGGTTGAACGCGAAAGCCTGCACGCCCTCGATCTTGGAAAGCTCGGCCTGCACCAGCGGCTTCAACTGGATCGACGAGCGCTTGCGCTCGTCCCACGACTTCAGCAGCATGCCGGCGATGCCGCCCTGCGGGCCGTTGATGCCGTTCAGCACGAAGCGCAGATCGGTTTCGGGGAACTTCTGGAATTTCTCGTCGAGCTTCTCGCCGTAGAAATCGACATAGTCGATGTTGGCGTATTTCGGCGCCTTGGTCACCGCGAACACGATGCCCTGGTCCTCCTCAGGCGCCAGCTCCTTCGAGGTGTGCATGTAGAGGAAGCCGACCAGCCCGAGGATCGTCACCGCGAACAGACCGGTGATCGCCTTGTAATCGAGCGAGCGGTCGAGCCTGCGCCCATACCAGCGCGTCAAAGCGCCGAACACCTTGTTGACCAGCTTGGCGAAGCGGCCCTCTTCGGTATTCTTGAGCAGAATAGAGCACATCATCGGCGACAGCGTCAGCGCGATCACACCTGACACGATCACCGAGCCCGCGAGCGTGAAGGCGAATTCGCGGAACAGCGAACCGGTCAGGCCGCCGAGGAAGCCGATCGGCGCGTACACCGCCGCGAGCGTGATGGTCATGGAGATGACCGGCCCAACGATTTCGCGCGCGCCTTCCAGCGCCGACTGAACCGGCGTCTTCCCCTCCTCCAGATGGCGATGGATGTTCTCCACCACGACAATGGCGTCGTCGACCACGAGGCCGATCGCGAGCACCATCGCGAGCAGGGTCAGAAGGTTGAAGCTGAAACCCAACGCCAGCATCAAGGTGCAGACGCCGATCATCGACAGCGGAATGGTGACGACGGGAATGATGACCGAACGGAGCGAGGCCAGGAACAGGAAGATGACCACGATCACGATGATCACGGCTTCACCCAGCGTCTTCTCCACCTCGTCGATCGAAGACTGGATGAACTTGGTCGAGTCGTAGGCGACCTTCATCTTCATCGACGGCGGAAGATTGCGCTCGAGTTCGGGGAACAGCGCGCGCACGCCCTTGACCAGCGTCAGCGGGTTGCCCTGCGGCGTCGCGTTCACGCCAATGAAGATCGCATGCTCGCCATTGAAGGCGACGCTGGCATCCGTGCTTTGGGCGGCGAGCTCGACTGTGGCGATGTCCTCCATCCGCACAAAGCCGCCGTCCTTGGCCTTGACGATCATCTTCCTGAACTGGTTGACGTCAGTCAGGCTGGTGTTCGTCGAGATGTTGGAAACGATCAGATAGCCCTTGGTCTGCCCCGCTGCGGACTGGAAGTTGTTGGCGGCGATCGCGGCGGCGACATCGGCCGGCGACACGTTGCGGCCGGCCATCTTCATGGGATCGAGCCACAGCCGCATCGCAAAGGTCTGGCCGCCCAGAATGTCGGCCGAGGCCACGCCGTCGACCGTCGACAGCACCGGCTGCACCACACGCGTCAGATAGTCTGATATCGCCGAGCCCGACAGCTCCTCGGAGGAGAAGCCGAGATACATCACGGCCGTGGTCTGGCCGGTGGTCTTGGTGACGATCGGGTCGTTGGATTCCTTTGGAATCAGGTACTTGACCGAGTTGGTCTTGGCGAGCACCTCGGTGAGCGCCTGGTTCGGATCGAAGTTCAGCTTGATGTAGACCTGGATCGTCGAGGTGCCGAGCACCGAGGACGAGGTCATGTAGTCGACGCCTTCGGCCGAGGCGACCGCCTGCTCGATCGGCGTCGTGATGAAGCCCTGGATCAGGTCTGCGGACGCGCCGGGATAGACGGTCGTGATGTTGATGACCGTGTTCGACAGCTTCGGATATTGCCGGATCGGCAGCACCATCGCCGCGCGCAGGCCGATCAGCAGGATCAGCAGACTGACGACGACCGACAGGACCGGTCGCTTGATGAAAATATCGGTAAAGCGCATCGCAGCGATCTCGATTTCTTTGTCTCAAGAAAAGTGACCCGGCGAGGCCGGATCACCTGGATGTATTGGATCAGTAGCGCGGCGGCTGCGCCGGGATCTGCGGCGCCGGATCGGTCGAGATCGCAACTGGGGCGCCCGATTGCAGCTTGAGCTGGCCGACAGCGACGACCTTGTCGCCCACCTTCACGCCCTTGATGATTTCGACGCGACCGTCGACCCGGCTGCCGGTCTGCACGAACGTGCGCACCGCGGAGAGGCTGGTCTTGCCGTCCTCTTCCTTCTTCTCGGTGATCACGAACACGGAGTCGCCGTACAGCGTGTAATCGACCGCCGTTTCCGGCACGGTGATCACGGCCGGCTTCGCCGGCAGCACCACCGTCGTGGTCACGAACATGCCCGGCTTCAGGATCTTCTCCGGATTGGCGACCGTCGCCTGCACGCGGATATTGCGGGTGTCGGCCGCGACCTGCGGCTCGATCGTGGTGATCTTGCCGTCGAAGGTGCGGCCCGGATAGGCGTCAACCTTGAGCCGGACCGGCTGGCCGACCTTGAGGTTGCCCGAGTCCTTTTCGGTTACCGTGAAGTTGGCCCACAGCTCCGACAGGTCGGTCAGCGATACGATCGCCGTGCCGGCCGTCAGGTACTGGCCGACTTCGACCTTGCGGACGCCGAGATCGCCGGAGAACGGCGCACGCACCAGCTTCTGCGAGATCACCGCCTCGGTCTTGGCGATGCCGGCCAGCGCCTGATCGTAGGCGGCCTGCGCGTTATCGACGGTCGCCTGCGGGCCGAACTGGCGCGATGCCAGCTGCTTGGCGCGGTCGAGCGAGAGCTGTGCGACGGTTGCCTGCGCCTTGTAGTTGGCGAGGTCGCCCTGCTCCGGCATGTCGAAGAACTGCACCAGTGGCGTGCCGGCATCGACATGCGTACCCGGCTCGAACTTGATCTCGGTGACGCGGCCGTTGACGTCGGCGCTGACGTCGACCTGGTGCACGGCGGCAAGGCCACCGACTGCGGTGAGCAGGTTCGGCACCACCTCGGACTTCGCCTCGGCCGCGCTGACTGCGGTCGGCGGCGGCTTGTTGTTGGCGAAGAACTGCTTGATCATCTGGCCGCGGAAGTAATTGAACCAGACGAGGCCGCCAACGAGCACGCCCAGGAGCGTGCCGACGATGATGAACCACAGCACCGGCCTAACCGGACGCTTGGGAGCCTTGGTGTCGATCGGTTCGCCCGAAATCTTGTGTTCGGTTACGATGTTCATGTCATGCGCTTTCTGCAATCGCCGTCTTGCCCGCATCCGCGGCCTGATCGCGGCCCAAATGCGAAGCAATTGCGGCGTCGTTAAGTCCGATACCCCTCAGGAGAAACTCACAGAGCTGCCGCTCCAGATCGTTCGCCTTGCCGTAGACGAGGCAGGGCGTGGCCGGCAGCCTGGTCAGCGCAGCCATCATCACCGAATGATGCGCGAACCAGAACAGGTTGAGCGGATCACCGCTGAACGGCCGCGCGTCACCGCTGGCAACCGCGCGCTCGAGCGAGGCGAGGAAGACCGCCCCGATCAGCTTCTCGATCTTGGCATATAGCAGACGGGCGAATTCGCCGTCATCCAGATGGCTGGTGGCCATCAGTCGCAGGCGCTGCGCCTCTTCCTGATCAGGCCCGTCGGCGATGTGGAGGAAATGCTGGACCATGCCGCGGATCAACTCGACCAGCGTGGCCGTCGAGGGCTCCCGCTCGAGCAGGTCCATCAGTGCCGGATCGGCTTCGCATTCGTCGCTGAGGATCTCGGCGTAGAGCGCCGCCTTGGACGGGAAATGCTTGAACAGCAGCGCCTCGGAAATGGCTGCGGCGGCCGCCACGCTCTTGGTCGTGGTGCCGGTATAGCCGTGTCGGGCAAAGCAGCGTTTTGCGGCACCGAGGATCAATTGACGCCTCAGGTCGCTCGTCATTCGCAGTGAGCTCATGTTAGTGAGTAAGCACTCACCCACGCAAAAGTCAAGCAGAATGCTGCGGCGCAACCTACGTGGGTGCAAACTTGTTGGAAAATGGCCACACTTCCCGGCCCGGAGGGCCCGGAACGTTGCTCAGGACGGAGCCAAGCGGGGCTAGATCGGCTGGAAGCCGAGATCGCCACGGATCCGGTTGACGATGTAAGTGCCGTCCCGGACTGGGAGAATCCGTTCCAGGCTGGCGCTGTCGATCTTCACATTGGCAAATCGCGGCCCCGCCGAGACGTCGTGAACGGCTTTGGTGAAGGCCTCGACCTCGGCCATGGTCGAGATCGCGCGGGCGTCCCCGATGCCGCAGGCCCTGGCGACGCCGACGAGGTCGGCAGCCGCGGAGGTGTGGCTGGTCTGGCCGCCGGTCTCGCCATAGGCCTCGTTGTCGAGCACCACGATCGAGAGATTGGACGGCTTCTGCAGGCCGATGGTGGCAAGGCTCCCCATCCCCATCAGCATCTCGCCGTCGCCGGTGATGACCAGCACCGGCAGTTTTGGTTGCGCCAGCGCCAAGCCAAGCCCGATCATCGCCGCGCCGCCCATGCCGCCCCACAGGTAGAAGTTGCGCGCGTGGTCGCCGGCGGCACACATGTCGTTGGTGGAGGCCCCGAGGCCGCCGATCGCAACCACGTCCTTGCGGTTCGCAAGCAGGGTGGACACCACCTGACGGCGGTCGAGGAGATTGGCCTTGCTCATTTGGTGAAAACCTTGGCGCCGATCAGGCGCTGCGACAGCAGGACGGCGGTGGGCGTGAGCGCGTTGTAGGCCTGCGCTGCGGCCGCCTCCAGCACCGCCGGCACCTCGGCCGCATTGGACGCGCGCAGCACCTGGACGCCCGAGAGCTCGAACACGCCCTGCGTGGTCGATCCCATCGGCACCTGCCACGGATTGAACTCGCCCCACTCGCCGCGCATGGTCACGAGCGTGAGGAACGGAAAGCGCAGGATCGGGATCAGCGACAGCATGTTGATGCAATTGCCGACGCCGCTCGACTGCATCAGAAGCACGCCACGCTGTCCGCCGGTCCAGGCCCCAGCCAGGAGCGCGACGCCCTCCTCCTCCGTCGTCAGCGGAATGCCGCGCATCGTGGTTGAGGCCAGCACGCGCTGAATCAACTTCGAATGGCCGGCGTCGGGCACGTAAGGCACCTGCCGGACGTCGAAGCGTTGCAATGTCGCGAAAATATCGTCCGGCCAATTCGGGGCCGTGTCGGCAGCGTCAGCGCGGGCGTGCATTTTCCTGTCCGGTCGGCTTGCAAATTACGACACGACTGTAGACGGTAAGCCGAGCCGCTCGAAAGAGCGAAAACAGCATATCGGTCTCAACCGGCGAGTATGGCGGCGATGTACGCAAGTGCGAAAGAACTGGCGGCCAATTTCGATCTGGAGAAGCTGACACCCGAATTCTACGACGATCCCTACCCGACTTATCGTGCACTGCGGGAAAACGAGCCGGTCAAGCGCCTCCCGAACGGCACTGTGTTCCTGACCCGCTATGACGATCTCGTCACCACTTACAAGAACACAAAGTCGTTCAGTTCGGACAAGAAGCGCGAGTTCGCGCCGAAATACGGCGACACCCCGCTTTACGAGCACCACACCACGAGCCTCGTCTTCAACGACCCGCCCGCCCACACCCGCGTGCGCCGCCTGATCATGGGCGCGCTATCGCCGCGCGCGATCGCGGGGATGGAGCCTGATATCGTCAAGCTGGTCGACGACCTGCTCGATGCCATCGCTGCCCAGGGGGCTTGCGAGCTGATCGACGACTTCGCCGCGTCGATCCCCATCGAAGTGATCGGCAATCTGCTCGACGTTCCCCACGACGAACGCGAGCCGCTGCGCAACTGGTCGCTGGCGATCCTCGGTGCACTCGAGCCGGTGGTGTCGCCCGAAGTGGCTGCGCGCGGCAACAAGGCGGTAAAGGACTTCCTCGCCTATCTCGAAACCCTGGTCGCGCGCAGGCGCCAAAAGCCGGGCAATCCCGAGCGTGACGTGCTGACGCGCCTGATCCAGGGAGAAGGCAACGGCGAGGAGAACGGCGAGCGGCTGACCGAGAAGGAGCTGCTGCACAACTGCATCTTCCTGCTCAATGCCGGGCACGAGACCACCACCAATCTGATCGGCAACGGCCTCGTCGCGCTGCACCGGAATCCGGACCAGAAGCAGCGGCTGATCGAAAACTCCGACATGATCAAGACTGCCGTCGAGGAGATACTGCGCTACGAGAGCTCGAACCAGCTCGGCAACCGCATGACGACAGAGAAGATCGAGCTCGGCGGCGTCATGCTCGACGCCGGCACGTCGGTGACGCTGTGCATCGGGGCGGCCAACCGCGATCCCGCCCAGTTTCCGGAGCCCGAACGCTTCGACATCGCGCGCACGCCGAACCGGCATCTCGCCTTCGCCACCGGCGCGCATCAATGCGCCGGCATGGCGCTGGCGCGGCTCGAAGGCGCGATTGCGATCTCGCGCTTCCTGGCGCGCTTCCCGAACTATGCCGTGAGCCGCCATCCGGTGCGGGGCGGGCGGGTGCGGTTCCGCGGCTTCCTGAGCGTGCCCTGCTCCATAGGTTGAGGCCAGCGGGCATCATTTCGAACGAGCCACGCATTATCTGTTAGAATGCGCAAGGCACGTGAGCTGGAATGACGAATGAGTAGTCCGCCAGTCGCTGATTTCATCTCGAGGGAGGCGCGCTTCGGCGCCCGCAATTACGAGCCGCTTGGCGTTGTCCTGTCGCGCGGCGAAGGCGTCTTCGTTTGGGACACCCAGGGCAACCGATATCTGGATTGCCTCTCCGCCTATTCGGCGGTCAACCAGGGCCATTGCCACCCGAAAATCCTGGCCGCCATGGTCGAGCAGGCCGGCCGATTGACCCTGACCTCGCGTGCATTCCACAACGACCAGCTCGCTCCCTTCTACGAGGAGATCGCGGAACTCACCGGCTCTCACAAGGTGCTGCCGATGAACAGCGGGGCCGAAGCCGTTGAGAGCGCGATCAAGTCCGTGCGCAAATGGGGCTATGAGGTGAAGGGGGTGCCCGACGGGCAAGCCGAGATCATCGTCTGCGCCAACAATTTCCATGGACGCACCCTCGGTATCGTCGGCTTCTCGACCGACGCGGCCACGCGCGAACATTTCGGTCCCTTCGCGCCGGGCTTCAAGATCATTCCCTTCGGCGATCTTGCCGCGCTGGAAGACGCCATCACGCCGAACACCGTCGCCTTCCTGGTCGAACCCATCCAGGGCGAAGCCGGCGTCATCATTCCACCGGCAGGCTATTTCACGGGGGTGCGCGAGCTCTGCACGGCGCACGACGTGATGCTGATCCTCGACGAGATCCAGACTGGACTCGGCCGCACCGGCAAGCTGCTTGCGGAACAGCACGAGGGCATCGAGGCGGATGTGACGCTGCTCGGCAAAGCTTTGTCCGGCGGCTTCTATCCCGTCTCGGCCGTGCTTTCCAACAACGAGGTCCTCGGCACGCTGAAACCAGGTCAGCATGGCTCAACATTCGGTGGCAATCCGCTCGCCTGCGCGGTGGCGCGGGCCGCGCTCCGCGTTCTCGTCGAGGAAGGAATGATCGAGAACGCTGCGGTGCAAGGTGAACGCTTCCTGAAAGGCCTCAGAAGCATCCGCGCCAACACCGTGCGCGACGTGCGCGGACGAGGACTGATGCTGGCGGTCGAGCTCAACCCTGAAGCCGGCCGTGCGCGCCGCTACTGTGAGGCTCTGCAGACCGAAGGTATCCTCGCCAAGGATACCCACGAGCACACGATCCGCTTCGCCCCGCCGCTGGTGATTACCAGTGACCAGGTTGATTGGGCCTTGGAGAGAATCGCTGCCACCCTGACGCAGGATTTCGCGTGAGGTCTGCCTGCGTCGGAAGACCGCAAGGCCGCTGACAGTCAACAACGAACGATTTCGCCGCCTGCGCGTTGAACGGTTCCGGGCGACTGGGACGAGCGTGGAGTTGCGATCATGCTTCCGCGTGCTGTGTGCCTTTCGGCGTTTTGGGTCGGTGTCTCGATGCTGGCGGCGAGCGTCGGAGCGTCCGCCCAGGACCATCGGGGTGGACCACCGGGAGCGGCTGCCCGACCGGCAGCGCCGCCCGCGATGGCCCGACCGGCGGCGCCACCTGCGATGGCGCGTCCTGCCGCGCCGGCATTTCATCCCCCGGCCATGCCGCAGCGGCCGGCCATGGCGCCGAATCCGGCGCCTCGCATGGCCTCCCCGCCGCCGCGCCCGGCCCCGCACTTCGCGGCACCGCCGCAGCGAGCTGCCCCGCACGTGGCGGCACCGCGACCTGAATTCCACCGCGCTCCGGCAGCTCCGCAACGTCCGGCGATGGCACCGCCGCCGACGCCGCATATTGCCGCCCCCTCACACCCCAGCGCGCCGCCGACCGTGAGCGAGCGGCGGGAACAGCCGCGCGAGACGCTGTCGCGCCAGGCCTCGGAACGCCAGGGCCGCATCGACCACTTGCAGCAGCGTGTGCAGACATTGCAGTCGCAAAAGCCGGAAGGCGCAAGAGCGCAACGCGAGCAGCAGCGGTTGCTGCAGTCGCAAAATAGGCTGCTGGAGCGCGAGCAGCGCGTCCAACAGCGTGAGCAGCACGTCGAGCAGCGACAGCGCGAGGTGCTGTCGCGCCAGACCACGGAGCGCCAGACCCGCATCGATCGCCTCCAGCAGCGTGTGCAGACCCTGCAGTCGCAAAAACCGGAAGGCGCACGCGCGCAACGAACACAAGAACGCGCACTGCAGGCGCAGAACCATCTGCTGCAGCGCGAGCAACGGGCGCAGCAAATCGATCTGGCGCGCCAGCAGAGGCTGGGACTGCAGGCCCCCGCTGCAACAGCCGCAGCGGCTGCCGCCGCGCGCGGCCGGTTTGCCGCGCACTTCCGCGAGCGGGCGACTGCGCAAACCCAGGCGGCCCTTGTCGCCCGCCACAGCGGCTGGGCTCCCCGGCAGGCCTGGCGACACCGCCATCCCGCGGTGTTCGTGGCATGGCTTGGGCCCGTGTTCTGGCCTTACGCCTATTCCGACATTTTTGACTACACGTTCTGGTCCTATGCTTACGAGCCCGGCTATTGGGCGTACGCGTATGACAACTTCGTCGACACCGTGTTCTGGGGCGATGACAGCCCCTATTCCGCCTATGCCAGCACCAACCCGAATGACTATCCGCAAGCCGGCGGCGGCACCCGCGCGCGCCAGCGCGCCAGCGCGAGCTCGCAAACGCTGCAGCAATTGTGCGGTACACCGGACAAGGGCGTCACCGCCTGGCCGCTTGACGATATCACGCGGGCGGTGCGGCCGACGGCGGAGCAACGCGCGCTGCTCGACGCGTTGAAGACCGCGGCGGCCAACGCTGCCGGTGTGTTCAAGGACTCCTGCGCGGAGACTTATGCACTGACGCCGCCTGGCCGCTTGCGGGCGATGATGAACCGCGTCAGCGCGACACTGGATGCGGTCAAGATCGTGCGACCGGCACTGGAGACTTTCTACAACTCGCTCAGTGACGAGCAGCAGGCCCGCTTCAACGCGCTCGGCCCCAACATCGGCGACCGCTCGCCTCGGCAGCAGGAAGCCAATGCCCGGGAAGCCAGTGCCGAAGGCTGCGGCGATCCGAAGTCCGGCCTGACCCAGTTGCCGATCCAGAGGATCGAGGCTGTCCTCCACCCCGCGGGCAAGCAGAAGGAAGCGCTCGACCGCCTCAGCGAAGCGACAGCGAAGGGCGTTGAGGGCCTACAGGCGGCCTGTCCGAACGATGTGCCGCTGACGCCGGTCGGACGACTGGAGGCGATGCAGCACCGGCTCGAGGCCATGCTTCAGGCCGCCAAGCTGGTCGAGCCCGCCCTGGACGAGTTCTATGCCACGCTGAGCAGCGAGCAGAAGGCGCGCTTCAACACGCTGCAACAGCTCGCAGGCCCGTGACGGCAGCGTCGCATTCTCTCGTTGCAATTTGATAACGGCCGAGCGACGCGGGGTGCCATCATCGCCCTGCTCCACAGTTCGACCAGAACATGCGTATCCGGGCCGCTTCTCTCTGCGAGACGTGCGGTGGCACGGAATGCAAACAACCGCCTCGTCTTGACCTCACGCGACGGAAATCGTCTTCGGTCCAGCGTCATTCGCGGTTGGGATCGCTTGAGGTCGCTCTTTCTCATCCGAGCTGATGGCGCTGCATTGCTGGGAGTGAGCAGACAACTCAAGATCGGCCAGGTGGTCCCAGTATTCTGCTTCTGCGAGCAGCTTCCATTTGTTCATGCTGTTGTACGCGGCCTGTTGGCGGCACAGCGAACCCATCGCACGCAAGCGCTGCACTCTCTCCACTGCCTCCACTGCGAACCTCCCTTCGCGCCAGCTTGTTTACAAGCGCATTTATGTTGTCACAATTTCGCAGATTGAATTGACGAGTGATAGTCCGGTGTTTGACGGTCAATCGATGATAGCGCAATCGTCTGACTTTTCACCGACGTGAGCAGCTCCAGCCCTGAGAGCTAGTCGAGCTCTCAGCGCCGCAGCCCCTTCGGCCAGCGCTGTACGCAGGCACGCAACAAGACTCGCGTCGGACGACGGGTTCCAAAGTCGCAGGTGCATTCCATTTCAGGACTGAAATCTTAATTGTCAGCGGGCTTCCCGCGATAGTGGTTAGCTGGCGATCAGACCGGGCCGGACAAGGTTTGATCCCGAAACTATTTTGGCCCGGCACATTGGACTGCAAGACCGCCTTCGGGCGGTCTTTCCTTATCGCCATAATAGAACTGGCCTGGGGCTGGAACACGCCGGGGCCTCCGGCAAAAGTCGCTAGCGTTGCCCCGCCGATCACAACAATGGCCCCGACGATTGCACGTCGGGGCCATCCAAGATCATCAGGCGTGGGTACATCCGCCGTGCCTGCCGATCGTTGATGCCACTGATTACCGCATCCGATCTGGCGCAGACCGTGGCGAGGCTGCGGCATCGGGATGATATCATTCTGCCTGAAAGCTGACGGCTGTCCACCTCTCGTTGGTGGTACTCCAACCGGCTCGTTGAATCGCTCGAACCCCCGCTTCGGTGCCGCCAAGCGGAAGGCGCGCTTCAACACGCGGCAACAAGTCGCAAGCCCGTAAGGACGGCGCTGGTGGGATCTACACCACCGTCCGGTGCCGTTCGATGCACGTGCGCAGCACCTCGTCCATCGGCTTGCTCCACCAGTCGTTGGAGAAGATCTCGATCTCCGAGTAGCCGGCAAACCCCTCCGCCTCGACCGCGGCGCGCGCCGATTTGATGTCGATGACGCCGTCGCCCATCATGCCGCGGTCATTGAGGATGTCCCTGGTCGGCACCAGCCAGTCGCAGACATGGAACGCGAGCAGGCGATCCTTGCCGGCACGCGCAATCTGGGCCATCAGCCCCGGATCCCACCAGATGTGATAGACGTCGAGCGCGACGCCCAGCATGCCGCTGCGGCCGGGGTCGAGCCGATCGCAGATGTCGAGCGCCTGTTTCGTCGTGTTCACGCAAGCGCGGTCGGCTGCATAGGCCGGATGCAAGGGCTCGATCGCCAGCGGCAGCTTTGCCTGTCTGGCATAGTCGAGCATCTCGGCGAGAGCCTCCTCGACCTGACCGCGCGCTGCGACGATGTCCTTGGACGCCTCACTGCCCGGCCGCGAATATTGCGGCAGACCGCCAACGACGAGAACGATGCAGGGCGCGCCCAGCGCCTTGGCCTCATCCACGCAGCGGCGATTGTCGTCGCGCACTTCCCCCCGACGCGATGCGTCCGAGGTGAACATGCCGCCACGGCAATAGCCCGACAGCTCGAGGCCGGCGTCGCGCACCGCGCGTGCGGCGCGGTCGAGACCGACGGAAGCGACCTGGTCGCGCCAGGGATCGATGGCGCGGATGCCGTGCTTCGCACAGGCGTCGATGATCTCGACGAGGTCACCCTGCTTGCGGACCGTCGCCGTGTTGAGGGACAGCCAGCGATGGTCGGACGAGAAATCGCGCATCAGGAGTCCAGTCCGTGCGAGGCCAGCACGGTCTTCATCCGCTGTGTCGCCAGTTCCGGATTAGCGAGCAGGCCGGCCTGATCGGCAAGACGGAACAGCTCGGCCAGATGCAGCATCGAGCGCGCGCTCTCCTGGCCCCCGACCATGGTGAAATGATCCTGGTGGCCGTTGAGATAGGCCATGAACACCACGCCGGTCTTGTAGAAGCGCGTCGGCGCCTTGAAGATATGACGCGACAGCGGCACCGTCGGCCCCAGCACGTCGTGGAAGCCTGCTTCGTCGCCAGCCGCGAGCCGCGACAGCGCGTAGGACGCCGCCGGCGCGATGGCATCGAAGATGCCGAGCAGTGCGTGCGAAAAGCCTTGGCTATCCCCGGCGATCAGCTCCGCGTAATTAAAATCGTCGCCCGTGTACATCTTGATGCGCTTGTCGAGACGACGGCGCATGTCGATCTCGCGCTGCTTGTCGAGCAGCGAGACTTTTACGCCGTCGACTTTGGCGGCGTTGTTGTTGATGATGGCTACCGCAACGTCCATCGCCTTGCCGAGGTCCTTGGTGCCCCAGTATCCCGTCAGGGCCGGATCGAACATATCGCCGAGCCAGTGGATGATCACGGGCTCGCGGACCTGCGACAGCACGCGGTTGTAGACCTTGGCGTAATCGTCGGCGCTGCGGCCGAGTTTTGCGAGAGCACGCGACGCCATCAGGATGATGCGGCCGCCGACCTTCTCAACGGCCGAGAGCTGCTCCTCATAGGCGCGGATCACATCATCAAGGCTCTTGGCATCCTCGACCGCAAGATGATCCGTACCCGCGCCGGAGAACACCAGCGCATTGCGCCGCTTGGCGGCGCCGACCGAGCGGGTGATCAGCTCCAGCGAAGTCGGCCAGTCCAACCCCATGCCGCGCTGCGCGGTGTCCATGGCTTCGGCGACGCCGAGGCCGAGGTCCCAGACGTGCTCGCGGAAGGCGATGGTCTTGTCCCAGTCGACTGCGGCGGAGAGCCAGGGATCGTTGTCCGCAAAGGGATCGACAACCGTGTGCACGGCCGAGAACGCGATGCGGTTCAAAGGTCCTTCGAGCTTCGCGGGGAACGTTCGCGACGCCGCGAGCCGGTAGGTCTCGATCGAACGATCCGCCTTCGGCAGCTTGAGCGACAATGACGACATCGGCAGGACGGGCTTGTTCATGATTTCAGACCTCTCCCCGTCATTGCGAGGAGCGAAGCGACGAAGCGATCCAGGCTCTCGCCGCGGAGACATTCTGGATTGCTTCGCTTCGCTCGCAATGACGGCTCAACAGACATCGAGACTTATCCAATAGACCTCAGGCCTTGATCGGGGCGACGTCGATCCAGCGCCGCTCCTTCCAGCTCTTCAGCGCGCATTCGGCGAGCTGCACGCCCTTGACGCCTTCGAGCAGCGTGAACTTGTAGGGCGAGTCCTCGTAGACGTGGCGGATGAACATCTCCCACTGCTCCTTGAAGCCGTTGTCGTAGGTGACGTTGTCAGGCAGCTTCTGCCAGTCGCCGTAGAAGTCGTGCAGCCGCTTCTCGTCGGGATTCCACACCGGCCGGGGCGTTGCCTGCCGCGCCTGGATCATGCAATCCGACAGGCCCGCGACCGCCGAGCCGTGTGTGCCGTCGACCTGGAAGGTGACGAGGTCGTCGCGATAGACGCGCGTCACCCAGGACATGTTGATGTGGGCGATGACGCCGCCCTCGAGCTGGAAGGTCGCGTAGGCGGAATCATCCGCGGTCGCCTTGTACTTCTTGCCCTGCTCGTCAAAACGCTCGGGGATGTCGGTGTTGCCGATGCAGACCACGCTCTGGACATTGCCGAACAGGTTGTCGAGCACGTAGCGCCAGTGGCAGACCATGTCGAGGATGATGCCGCCACCGTCCTCGTCGCGGTAGTTCCAGGACGGCCGCTGCGCCTCCTGCCAACCGCCTTCGAACACCCAATAGCCGAACTCGCCGCGCACCGAGAGGATGCGGCCGAAGAAGCCGGAGTCGCGCAGGAAGGCGATCTTCTTCAGGCCAGGCAGGAACAGCTTGTCCTGCACCGTGCCATGCTTGACGCCCTTTGCGTTGGCGAGCTTGACGACCTCGAGCGCCTCTTCGAAATTCGTCGCGATCGGCTTCTCGCAATAGACGTGTTTGCCGGCATTGATGGCCTGGGTCAGAAGGCCGGGCCGCGCCTGCGTGGTTGCGGCGTCGAAGAACATGATGTCGTTCTTGTCGGCGAGCGCCGCATCAAGGTCGGTGGTCCAGCGCGTGATGTTGTAGCGCTTGGCAAGGGCTTCGACCTTGTCGGCGCTGCGGCCAACCAGGATCGGATCGGGCATCACGCGGTCGCCGTTCTTCAGCCGAACGCCGCCCTGCTCGCGGATCGCGACGATCGAACGGATCAGATGCTGGTTGAGCCCCATGCGGCCGGTGACGCCGTTCATGATGAGGCCGAGGCGTTGGGTGGTCATGCCAATTACTCCCAAGGTGATTTTGGCTGTTCGAGCGGGCGGAGCGCCGACCAGTCCGGATGGACCGACGTCGCAAAGCCCGTTGCATGAAGCGATCCCGTCAGGAGATCGCCGTTGTGAATGGAGAGGCGGATGCCCTGCCCGGCATCGGCATAGAGATCGGGATGCGCGAGCGCGAAAGTCTGCGCTTCAGCGGTCGGCGTCTCGCCGAAGCCGTCGACATAGTGGTGGCCATTGCGTTCGGCATGGGTCACGCCGATGAAGGCACCGAGCGCGAGATCTTGCTGCACGGCGAGGCCCGCCTGGCAGGTCAGGTCCTCGCCGGTCACGAAGAACCGCGCGCCGCCCGCGCTCCATTTCGCCGCGCGCATCGCGTTGACGATGGACTTGTAGAGGCCCTTGCAAGATTTCGAGGAAATGCCGCAATAGCCGAGCGCACGCGCCGCCGGGAAGGCATCGTAGGAATCGTCGGCCTCGTCGATGATGAAGCCATGCGCGGCGAGCGAGCCGAGCGGCGACTGCCGGGTCATGTCACGCGGCATCGGCTGCTCGACATAGAGCAGCCGTGACGCGATCGGTCGTAACGCTGCATCGTGGTCGAGCCGGTCGGTCAGCGCATGCAGTGCGGAGAGATCGGCATACTGCTCGTTGGCGTCAAGCGTCACCTTGTAGTCACGCCCCAGCGTATCGAGCTCCTTGCCAATACGCGTCAACCGGGCTGCATCAGCCGCGAAATCCCCTGATAGCTTCAGCTTGAAATAATTGGCACCGGCGTTCTCGCGTGCATCGGCAACACCGCCCTCACCTTCGACGGTATCGTCGAGGCCCACGGTGTGCCTGATGGCAACGCGCGGCAGCGGCTTTCGGCCCGCGAGAAACTGCGCGATATCCGTTTCCTTCAGATCAGGAGAAAGTCGCGCATCGATGCCCGCGACGTTGCCGGCCATCCCATCGAAGAAGTTGGTGTCCATGGCACGCAGTAGTGCGTCGAGGATCGCCTTGTCGATCTCCGCCGGGCCATAAGCCGCCGCAAGCGCCGGAATATTCTTTTTCGCGCAAGTCGCGACCTGCGCGCCGATGCACGAGGCATGCAGATCGAACGCCGTCAAAAACCCAGTCCGCGCAAGATAAAGGCCCCGCGCAATCTCCAGCGAACGCCGCAGGCCGTCGACCGTTTGCGCCGGCGATAGCTCCGGCCGCTTGTCGAACCATTTTGGCACCAGCAGCTCGGCACTGGCGCCGACCGCAGCTCCCCTGCCCTCGACCTCGATCTCGACCCGCACGAACAGCTGCGGCGTCGCGTTGATCGTGATCGCGCCAAAGCGGAACGGCCGCGCAAAATGCACGGGACGTTCAAAGAACGCGATGTCTCGCAGCTTCAGGCGCGGCGCCATGACTTTAATCCAGCGAACCTTGCGAGAAAAAATGCTTGCGGATGCGTTGCACGAGCTCGGTGAAGACAGGATCGGCCATCACATCGAGCGACCGCGGGCGCGGCAGCGGCACGTCGTAGATCGCAGCGATCGCACCGGGACGCTCGGTCATGACCAGCACGCGGTCGGCGAGGAACACGGCCTCGGGAATCGAATGCGTGATCAGGAGCACCGTCTTCCTGGTCTCGCGCTGGATCCGCATCAACTCGACATTCATGCGCTCGCGCGTCAGCGCATCGAGCGCGCCGAACGGCTCGTCCATCAGCATGATCTTGGGATCGTGCACCAGCGCACGGCAGATCGAGGCGCGCTGCTGCATGCCGCCCGAGAGCTGCCAGGGTAGCTTCTTCTCGAAACCTTCGAGGCCGACCAGCTTCAGCAGCGCCTTGGCGCGATCGAGATAGTGTTGTCGCGGCAGCCGCTTCATGTCGATCGGCAGCATCACGTTCGCGAGGATGTTGCGCCAGGGTAGCAGCAGCGCGTTCTGGAAGACGATGCCGACATTGCCGTGCGGCTTCGTGACCTTCTCACCCTCGACCAGCACTTCGCCTGATGTCGGCGGCAGCAACCCCGAGATCAGCTTGAGCAGCGTGGACTTGCCGCAGCCGCTTGGGCCGACCACGACGAAGAACTCGCCGTCGTTGATGTGGAAATCGAGCGGACGCAGCGACGGCACGTCGCCGTCGCGCGTCCGGTAGGTCTTCGACACGCCGGACAGCTTGATGCCCGACGCATCGCCGGCAGCCCGGTCGCTCACCAGTCTCAGATGCGCGGCCTGCTGCACGGTTTCGCCCACGGCTGCGGCTTGCTTCACGATCCGCTCTTCGGCAGATAATCGTTGGTGTAGAAGGCCTTCGGGTTCTCCTTGGCCTTGGCATCCAGTCCGCCATATTCGACCATCAGATTGACGGAGTCCGTCATGTTCTGGTCGGTGACCTGGAACGGCCGCTTGCTCTTGGTCTCCGCGGTCCGGTAGAGCGGGATGGTCAGCTCAAAGCCCTGCGTCAGCGTGTCGATCTTGCCGCCCTTGGGGTTGGCATCAAGGATCGATTGCGCAGCCGCCTTCGACTCCTTCTCGGCAGCTTCGACCGCCTTGGTCGTCGCCGACATGAAGCGGCGGACGAGGTCGGCATTGGCCTTCACATAGTCAGAGTTGGCTATGATGCCGGAGGAGACCATGTTGATGCCGTAGTCGGCGAACTTGATCGGGAACACGTCCTTGCCGGTGGCGTCCTTGATCTTCATCGACTGGTCCATGACGTAGCCGAGCAGCAGATCGGCCTGGCCGTTGATGACGGCGTTGAGCTTGGTCTGGCCGTCGCCGGCGACCGTCTGGAAATCGCTCTCCTTCAGGCCGGTCTTCTTCAGGAACAGCGGCCAGATCTGGGTCATGGAATCGGCCGGCGTGATCGCCACCGTCTTGCCCTTGATGTCCTCCGGCTTCTTGATGTTCTTGTCTGCAAAGCCCATGGCGGACATCGGGCTGGTCTGCAGCAGCACGCCGGTCGCGACGACGGGCGCGCCCTTGATCGCGGCGCGCATCATGGTGGGGACGTCGACATAGCCGAAATCGGCGGTCTTGGCGGCGACGGCCTGCGTGGTCGCAGCCGAGCCGCGGCCTTCCTGGATTTCGAGGTCGATGCCCTCGGCCGCGTAAATGCCCTTGGCTTTGCCGTAGTAGAACGGCGCGTGCTCGCCATAGACGTACCAGTTCAGCATCAGCACGACCTTGTCGGCTGCCTGCGCGGGCATCGCCGCAAACACCATCAGCGCAGCCGAGACAGCTCCTATCCACCGCTTCATGTTTCTCTCCCTTGCCCTTGTTGCGTCGGCCGTTGATGGCCGTTCGTTGCCTTAGTTTTGTTACGAGGCGAAAATCACGTCTTCGCGCTGGCTGACATGCCAGGGAATGACCAGCTTCTCGATCCGGTCCACGATCCAGAACAGGATCACCCCGAGCAGCGCCAGGATCACCAGCGCCGCGAACATCGTCGGCAGATCGAACGTGCCGATCGAGCGCTGCATAACGTAGCCGATGCCGGAATTGGAGCCGACGAACTCGCCGACGACGGCGCCGACTACGGCAAGCGTCACCGACACTTTGAGGCCGGAGAAGATCGCCGGCAGCGCATGCGGCAGATTCACCGCGAGGAAAACCCGGAACCGGCTGCCCTGCATGGCGCGCGCGAGATCGACCATGTCAGGGTCGACCGACTTGAAGCCCTGCACAGCCGAGACCACCACCGGGAAAAAGCCGAGCAGGAACGCCGAAATCACTTTTGGAATGATGCCGAAGCCAAACCACACCACGAACAGCGGCGCGATCGCGATCTTCGGCACGGATTGCGAGAACACCAGCAGCGGATAGACATAGCTCTCCACTGTCTTCGACCCCGCGATCAGCATCGCAACGGGGATGCCGAACAGCGCCGACAGCAGGAAGCCGCAGACGGTGGCATAGGTGGTCGGCCAGGACTGGCGCAGCAATTCCGGCCATTCGGTGCGCAGCACCGCGACGACGTCGGCCGGCGCCGGGATCTGATAGGCGGGGATCCTGAACAGGCGGATCGCAAGATCCCAGGCGACGACGATGAAGACCAGGAACAAAAACGGCCGGACCCAGGCCGCATTCAGCATCTTGGACACCGCGCCTTGCGGCTTCAACTCAGCCACGTCTCACTCCCGGAATTCTTCTTCGTTCGGGGAGAAATTAACTCGTTGGATAAATACTGTCCAGAGCTTTCCCTGTGACGTTTTATGCCGGTTCCTCACGTCCGCTCGTGTCCCGGACGCGCTGCTGCGCTACGTCCGGGGCACGAGACCGCCTCACCCTCGGTGTCATTCCCCGCGAAGGCGGGGAATCCAGTACGCCGCGGCTTCTCGGTTCAATCTCAACCGTCTCTGGAATACTGGATTGCCCGCCTTCGCGGGCAATGACGGCGGAGATTGAGGAAACGACGGACG
The DNA here is from genome assembly GCF_040547935.1 of Bradyrhizobium sp. LA6.8. Classification (NCBI taxonomy): domain Bacteria; kingdom Pseudomonadati; phylum Pseudomonadota; class Alphaproteobacteria; order Hyphomicrobiales; family Nitrobacteraceae; genus Bradyrhizobium; species Bradyrhizobium sp. LA6.8. The sequence goes on along the minus strand of NZ_JBEPQQ010000005.1, from coordinate 308,426 downwards.
ATTAGTCCACCAAAGCGCGGACTAGGCCGCTAAACCGTCTGCGCCACCGCGCTGCGCGACTTCGGCGCCTTGGCGATCTCGAACAGCGCGGTCGATCGGCCCGTCAGCGCGGCCAGCACGAGGCCGACCATGTGCGAAAGCCGCTCGTCCTTGGCGTCCTTGGCCAGCAGATCGCGGCCGAAGATCACGCTCAACGTGGCCGAATTGGAGAGATAGAAGAAGCAGAGCCCCGCGATCGAGATGTAGAGCTGCACCGGATCGACCGCGACCTGGAAATCGCCGCTGTCGACGCCGCGCCGCACCACGGTGCGGATCATCTCGACGAAGGGCGAGTGCATCGACTTGACCTTGGTCGAGCGCTTGAGGTGCTTTGCGCGCGCGAGATTCTCGGTCTGGAGCAGCGACAGGAATTCCGGGTTGCGCAGGAAGTAGCTCCAGGTGAACTCGATCAGGCGCCGGATCGCTTCGGGCGGATCGAGATGCTCAAGATCCAGCCCCCGCTCCTCGCTGCGGATCTTGTCATAGGCGCCTTCGAGCACCGCGAGATAGAGCTCGTCCTTGTTGCCGACGTGGTAGTAGAGCATGCGCTTGTTGGCGCCGGCCTTCGCCGCGATGCGGTCGACACGCGCGCCCGCGAGCCCGTGCGCCGAAAACTCCTGCTTGGCAGCTTCGAGAATGCGCAGCCGCATCCCCTCGGGGTCGCGCTGCCATTTCAGAGTTCGCTTTGCCGTTGCTTTCGCCAAACCGGGTGCCCGCTGGGTGATCGTCCAGATCGCATTTATCATGCGCGAGGCCCGCCGCATAGTTTCGTCATTGCGAGCGCAGCGAAGCAATCCAGACTGCCACCGCGGAGACAGCCTGGATTGCTTCGTCGCAAGAGCTCCTCGCAATGACGAACGGGGAGGCCGCCCCTTCAATCCACCGGCTTCGGCGAGCGCTCCAGCAGCACGGTCTGGATGCCGCAGGTGCCGTTCCTCACCGTCATGATCCGCGTGCCCGGCTTGCGGCCGTTGCGCACCTCGGTGACGTCGAGGCCGGCGGCGAGCAGGCGGGCGCGGGTGGCGTCGATGTCGGCGACCCGCCAGCTCAGGCCCCAGAGACGGTCATGCAGGGAATCCCCGCCCGCCACGGGACGGCGCACCACTTCGACGATGAGGTCGCCGCAGCGGAAGAACATCAGCTGGCCCCAATCCTGGTGCGAACGGTCCAGTGCGAGATCAAGGCCGAGCCGCGCGCCATAGAGCGCAGCGGCGCGGTCGGAATCCTCGGTGGTGACCACGACGTGGTCGAGCCCGTCGATCGGCGCGATGTCGGTCGCAGCCGACAGCGGCCGCTCCTCGGCGAGCTCGAGGAAGAACATGCGCACGCCGCGCGTCAATTCGGTTGCGGCACGCGTGCGTTTCCAGTGCAGGGCTGCGCCGCTCGCGACGTCGCTGCTTTCGACCTCGGCGACCGGATCCGGCCTCAAGGCCACCCGTTCCAGCCGCCGGTGCATCTTGCCCATGTCTGCGACACGAAAGCACAGGCTGGCGAGCACGCCCTCGCGGTCGTCGAGCAGCGCGCGGATCCGGTCCGCCGCAACGTTAAAGCCGCTCGGCGCCATCAGCTCGATCGTCATGTTCGCAAGCGTGAACAGCACGCGGTCGGCGCCCTCGCCGGAATTCTGCCAGGCCGGCGCACGCCCGAGCAGCGTCTGATACGCCGCCTTGGCCGCACCGATATCCCTCACCAGGGCGACGACGTGATCGAGGCCGGTGATCATCATTCTCCCCTTGATCGACCTGGAACCATTCCGAAGGACGGCGTTTGTCCGGGCTTGGCATGGACCGGTGATGGTCGTATTCCGGCCCCATGCCGACCTCAAGCGCTCGGGCGGCAGATTTGCGAATAATTTCAGCGTCCACAGAGCGGAACCGGTGTTAGAGTAAGCTCGCCGGCCGGGACCACCCAGCGCATCACGGACAACCAATGCAGGCTCTCTTTATCGGTCAGACCTATATCGACGTCGTCTTCATCACCGACCACATGCCGACCGGCGACGAAAAGCACGTGGCAACGGACTACGCGGTCTCCTTCGGCGGCAACGCGGTGACGGCGGCGTTCTGCTGCGCCAAGCTCGGCATCGTGCCCGACCTCATCGCCACGGCGGCCAATGACTGGCTGGGGCGGATGTTCCAGGACATGTGCGCGAAATACGCGATCTCGCTGCACGGGCGGAAGGTGAACCAGTCCTCGCTGTCCTTCATCATGCCCAAGGACGGTAAGCGCGCCATCGTCCGCTGCCGCGATGACGAGCACATCCATCCGTTCCCGATGCTCAATCTCGGTGGCTGTCGCGCCCTGCACATCGACGGCCATCAGCCCGATGCCGCGATCCACTATGCAAAGGTCTGCCGCGAGGCCGGAATCCTGACCTCGCTCGACGGCGGCGGCCTGCGCACCAACACGCATGAGCTGCTCGCATTCATCGACGTCGCCATCGTCGCCGAACGCCTGTGTGAGCAGATGGACCTGACGCCCGAGAAGATGCTCGACTACCTCAAGAGCCGCGGCTGCAAGATCGGCGGCGTCACCATGGGTGAGAAGGGCCTGCTCTGGTACAATGAGACGGGTGCGGTCGAGGTCATGCCGGCGATGCCGATCCCGCGCGAGCGCGTGATCGACACCAACGGCGCAGGCGACGTCTTCCACGGCGCCTATGTCTATTCCTACCTCGCCCATCCCGGCAAAAGCTGGCGCGAGCATTTTGATTTTGCCCGCGCCGCCTCGACCTTCAAGATCCAGCGCCTCGGCAACGAGGCCGGGCTGCCGACCCTTGTGGACATCGCCAAAGTCAGGCACGAGTTCGAAGTCAGGGTCTAGGATTTTGTAAGGGCATATCATGGGGCGCGTCTTTATCGCCGGCAGCATCAACATGGATGTGGTGGCGACCGCCGATCGCCATCCCAAGGTCGGCGAGACCGTCGCCGGCCGGCAGGTGCTGTATTTTCCTGGCGGCAAGGGCGCGAACCAGGCCGTCGCGGCGTCGCGACTCGGTACGAAGACCACGCTGATCGGCCGGCTTGGCAAGGATTCATTTGGCGCTGAGTTGCGGATGTTCCTCGGTGCGCAGGGCATCGAGCTCGGCTCTGTTCGGGACGCCGACACGCATAGCGGCACCGCGATCATCACGGTCGCGGCCTCCGACAACACCATCGTCGTCATCCCCGGCAGCAATGCGCTGGTCGGCGCCGACGATGTCGCGAACGTTCCGCTGGCGAAGGGCGATGTGGCCGTCAGCCAGTTCGAGATTCCGCTGCCGACGATTGCCGCCTTCTTCCAGCGCGCCCGCAGCGCCGGCGCCACGACGCTGCTCAACCCGGCACCGGCGCAAAAGATGTCCGCCGAGCTGCTGGCGCTCGTCGACATCCTCGTGCTGAACGAGACCGAGCTCGGCTTCCTCGCGGGCGTGGAGCTTTCCGACGGCGACGAGGCCGCAACAATCATCGACGTCGCGCGGCAACTTCAGGCGCGCGAGGACCAGACCATCTGCGTGACGCTCGGCAAGCGAGGCGTGCTCGCGCTCGCCGGCCGCGAGGAATTCACGGTGTCCGGCCGCGCAGTGAAGGCGGTCGACACCACCGGCGCGGGCGACTGCTTCGTCGGCGCGCTTGCGGCGCAGCTGGCGGAGGGCGTGTCCCTCCGTGCCGCGCTCGCTTTCGCCAACGCGGCCGCCTCGATCAGCGTGCAGCGGATGGGCGCCGGGCCGTCGATGCCGACGGCCGCGGAAGTCGCCGCCGTCGTCAATGCCGGCTGATCAGGCCAGCGCGCTCTTCAGGTCGAAGCCTTCATCCGCGGCCTGCTCCGGCGTGATCGAGCGCTCCAGTCCGAACAGGCGGCGGCCGAACATGTGGTCGCCGGCACGGTTGACCGACTCGATGCCGAGCAGTCTGTCGCCCTTGTAGCAGAACGCCGAGAACGCTTTCTTCGCGGGATCGCCGCGCAGCACGACGCGGTCATAGCCGGTGGTCAGCCCCGCCATCTGGAGCTTGTCGTCGCCCTGGTCGCTCCAGAACCAGGGATGGCTGTCGTAGGCCTTGCGGTCGCCGGTCAGCCGCGCCGCGAGGCAGCGGGCGTGATCGGTGGCGTTCTGCACCGACTCCAGCCGCTGCGATCCGCCGAAGCGCGGACTGGCGAACAGCGCGCAGTCGCCGATCGCGGAGATGTCAGGATCGGACGTCGAGAGATATTCGTCGACGATGATGCCGGCGGCGACGGCAAGCCCCGCCTCCGCCGCAAGCTCGATGTTCGGCAGCACGCCGACACCGACCACGACGAGGTCGGCCGGCAGATGCCTTCCGTCGCTCAAGGAAACGCCGGTGACCTTGCCGCCCTCAGCCTCGATCGAGGTTGCCTGCACACCGAGGTGAATGCGGATGCCGGCCTCGCGATGCCGCGCCTGAAAATACTCCGAGACCTCCGCCGTCACCGCGCGCGCCATCACGCGCGGGGCGAGTTCGAGCACGTCCACCTCGAGGCCCTTGATCCGCGCGGTGGCCGCGAATTCGAGGCCGATGAAGCCGGCGCCGATCACCACGACACGCGACTTCGACGGCATGATCTGTCGCAGCGCCTCGCTGTCGTCGAGGATGCGCAAGTATTTCACGTCGGGCAAATTCGCATTCGGCAAATCAAGCAGCCGGTTGCGCGCACCCGTGGCCAGCACGAGGTGGCTGTAAGGCAGCGTCTCGCCGGATGCGAGATGCACCTTGTGGCCGGCGCGATCGATCGACACCGCGCGGCCTGCGATCAGCTCGATCTTCTGATCCTGGTAGAATTTCTCCGGCCGGAACATCAGGCTCTCCGGCCCGGCCGAGCCCTTGATATAGGCCTTGGACAGCGGCGGCCGCTGATAAGGCAGATGCGCCTCGTCGTTGAGCAAGCAGACGCGATCGGAAAAGCCCGCCTGGCGCAGGGATGCCGCGACCTGGTAGCCGCCATGGCCGGCACCGACAATGATCACCGGACCACCCGTCATTGGAACAGCCCATTTCCGGAGACACGAGCGTCACCCATGCCGTCTCCTCTCTCGCTGATATTGGCTTGGCTTGCCCAGGAGGAGCCGGCGCTCGTGTCCGTTCCTAAACGAAGGCGGCCCCATTTGAGCCCATCATTCCGTCCTGCGCAAGAGCGGCATGCGGGGATTGTCACCCCCGACCTTCTGCGATTTAGTTGCAGCAACGACCTCATGCCGGGGATATTCCAGATGCCAGCTCCCGTCTCAAAACCCGACGATCCCGCCCAGCTGCGGATCGACGGCCCGATCGCAACCATCACGCTCAACCGCCCCGCCGCGTTCAACTCGATCAACCTTGCAATTGCGCAGAAGCTCGAACAGCTCGCGGCCTATCTCGAAGGCGCCGACGACATCAGGGTCGTCGTGCTCGAAGGAGAAGGCCGCGCCTTCTCGGCCGGCGGCGATCTGCAGACGATCGGCGCTGCGGCCGAAACCGGCACGGTCACGCCGGTCGTCGGCGAGCTGCTGAAGCACTATCACGCCTTCATCGAGATGATCCGGCGCATGCCGAAGATTTCGCTGTCCAGCGTGCACGGCTCGGCGGCCGGCGCCGGCATGGGCCTCGCCTTCGTCACCGATCTCTGCATCGCTGCGGAGGATGCCAAGTTCACGCCGGCCTATGCCAAGATCGGGGTGTCGCCGGACGGCGGCTCGACGGTCGGAATCGTCGGTACGGTCGGATCGCGACGTGCGCTCCAGATCTTCCTGTCGGAGGACAATTTTACCGCGCAGCAGGCCTATGAATGGGGCCTGGTTGCGAAGGTCGTCCCCGCCGCAGAGTTGAAGGCGGCCACGCGAAAACTCGCCGAGCGCCTGGCGCAGAATCCGCCGGCGGCGATCGCCGGCACCAAGTCGCTGGTCTACCAGGCCGCGACCACGCCGGTGAAGCAGCAGCTCGATGCCGAGGAACACAAGATCATCATGGCGATGAACACGGAGGATTTCCGCGTCGCTGTGAAGAAATTCACGAGCAAGGGCAAGTGAGCGTGCCGGCACCGGCGCGCTCGTTCTGCGGCCTGCGCCACGGCGCGACCGACTGGAATAGGCAGGGGCTGTTTCAGGGACGAACCGACAACCCGCTGAACGCGGACGGCCTTGCGCAGGCGCACGAGGCCGCGGACATGTTGCGCGGTACCGGCATCAGCCGCATCGTCGCGAGCCCGCTGGTGCGCGCGGCGCGAACGGCCAAGATCATCGCGGACGCCATTTCGGCGCCGCTCTCGATCGACGACGGCATCATCGAGTTCGATTTCGGAAGCTTTGAGGGCCTCCCTGTCCGCGAGCTCATGATCAAGCACGGCGTCAACTCAGCGACGGGCCTCGTCTCGATCCTGCCCGCCGACGGCGAAAACTGGGACGCCATGACCGATCGGTCGCTGGCTTGCGTCTCCGCATGGCTCGACCGTCATCCTGACGACGACTTCCTGTTCGTCTGCCACGACGCGGTGATGCAGGGAATGGCGAAGTCACTGTGCGGCAGCTATTTCAAGAACAGCCACGGCACGCCGTTTCGCTACCTCCGTGAAGGCGAGCAATGGCGCGTCGAGCAGCTCGTCACTTAGGACAGATGTAGCCTGTCCCCGCCGGCGACTTGAAGCAGCCGACCGATTCCGGCAGCACTTTCTGCGGCAGCCACAGCACCACGCTCGGGAAATAGATCGCGAACGCGATCGTGGCCAGGAACACCACATAGATCGGCAAGGCGGCGCGTAAGGCCTTGGCAAAACTGATGCCGACGAATTTCGAGGCCATCAGCAGCACCAGGCCGTATGGCGGCGTGATCAGGCCAAAGGCGAGCGTGGCGATCAGCACCACGCCCATGTGCACGGCGTTGATGTCGCCGGCCTCGGTCAGCGCGTTGACCAGCGGCATGAAGATGATGATGGTCGGCACTGGCTCGATGAAGTCGCCGACCACGGTGAAGAGCAGAACCATCAGCAGCATGATCAGATGCGGATCGTTGCCGGCAATCGAGGTGATCATGTCGGCGATGTAACTCGCACCGCGTAAGTAAGCGAGCATCCAGCCGAAGGCATTGGCGGCGCCGATCGTGATCAGCGGCAGCGAGAAGATCAGGCCTGCAAGGCAGAAATCATATGGGATCTTTTTGATATGCCCGCGGTTCAGCGCGGGGATCACGACGACGACAATCCAGACCACCGCAACGACGCCGGCTTCCGTCGGCGTGAACCAGCCGGTGAGGATGCCGCCGAGCAAAATGACAGGGATCATCAGCGGCAGGGCGGCGTCACCCGCGGCGAACACCACCTGCCGCAGCGGCGCGCGGGGCTTGCGCAGGCCGGAAGGGCCGAAGAAATAGCAGTAGATCATCAGGCCAAAGCCGATCATCAGGCCCGGCACCACGCCCGCCATGAATAGGCCGGCGATCGAGACGTTGCCGACCGCGCCATAGACCACCGCCGTGATGCTCGGCGGCACCAGCGCGGCGATGGTCGAGGCGGACGCGATGATCGCCGCAATGAAGGCGGGCTCATAGCCCTCGCGCTTCATCGGGCCGCCCAGCGCACGGCTCATCACGGCGACGTCGGCGGTGGTCGAGCCCGACATTTCCGAGAAGAACATGCTGAAGACAACGACGACCTGCGACAACCCGCCCCTGATGTGCCCGACCAGCGACACCGACAAATTGGCTATTCGTACCACCACATTGGCCGAGCTCATGAGCTCGCCGACCAGCAGGAAGAACGGAATCGCCAGCAGCGCCTCGGAGTCCACGCCGTCAAAGATCTTCTGGATGATCGCGGCCAGCGAGACATCCGACAGGATCGCACCGATGAAGACGCCGGCCATCAGCGAGAACGGCACGGGCACGCCGAGATAGCCGAACGACAGGAAGCAGATCGACATCAACGCGAGGACAACGGGTGCGCTCACGGCTGCGCCCTCATCTGCACGTCCGTGATGACGGGCGCTCCGTCCTCTTCGGGCGGCTCGTGATGGTCAAAGCCGTTGCGCAAGCCGTTGACGAGCTGCTCGATGGTGAACAGGCCGATCAGCACGCCGGACAGCGGAATGATCGCATAGAGCGAGGCGATCGGGGTGCCCGACGGCAAGCGAAAGCTGCCGAAGCCGCGAAGATAGTTCTGATAGCCGTACCAGACCAGGCAGAAGGCGACGCCGAGCACGACGAGACGAATGATCACTTCGACGATCAGCCGCGCCGTGCCGTGCATCGCTTCGGAGATCGCGGTGAGATAGAGGTGATCGTTGCGCCGGGTCGCGACCGCGGTCCCGACGAAGATCGCATAGATGAACAGCGTCGAGGTGACTTCCTGAAGCCACAGCCAGGGATGGCCAATGGTGCGCGTGACGATGTCGGCGGTGACCGACAGCGAGAAGCCGAAGCAGAGCACGCCGCAGAGGATCATCAGCGCAAGCTCGAGCCGGTCGAGCCAGCGCCACTTGAGGTGACGCTGGCGTTGAACGAGCAGTTTGTCGGCGATGGGCATTGTTGCTCCCGGCTGCAGCTTTCCGTCATGGCCGGGCTTGTCCCGGCCATCCACGCACTTGGTGCGGGCTCGAAGGAAGAACGTAGATGCTCGGGACATCTGGCGCGAAGGCGCGCTTCGCGCTTCTGCCCGGGCATGACGACTTTGCTGGAACTAGTTCACCGACCGGATCAAATTCTTGATCTTCTCGGCATGCGGGCCGAGCTCCTTGGCGAGCTTGTCGAGATAGGGATCGGCGATCACCGTGAAGCTCTTCTTGTCGACGTTGTCGACGATCTTCACGCCCATCTTCTTCAGCTTGTCGGCCGCCGTGCGCTCGAGGTCGAACGCCTTCGCGGGCTCTTTCGTGCTGACCTCGTTGGCCGCCGCCTGCACCCACCCCTTCTGCTCCGCCGACAGGCTCTGCCAGAGCTTGTCGGAGACGAACACCAGCGCGTTGTTGGCCTCGTGCTCGGTGATGTTGAGGACCGGGGCGACCTCGTAGTGCTTGTTGACGAGGTAGACGTTGATGCTGTTCTCGGCGACGTCGACGACACCGGTTTGCAAGCTCGTGTAGACGCTGCCGAACGGCATATGCACGGTCTGGGCGCCATAGGCCGGGAACATCATGTCCTCGGTCGCGGTCGCCTGGACGCGGATCTTCAGCCCCTTGATGTCGCCGACATTGTGGATCTCCTTCTTGGAGTACATGTGGCGCACACCCTGCGAACCGGTCGCAATCACGTGCAGGCCCTGCGTCGTCTCGTCGATCATGGTCTTGAGCGCTTCGAACACGCGGGGATCGGCCAGCCCCTTGATCACGTGGCTCTCGTCGCGGAACAGGAAGTGCAGCGACATCACGCCGGCCTGCGGCGAGATCGTCGCGGTGTTGGCCGAGGAGATGATGGCGAATTCGATGTCGCCGGCCTTCACGAGCTGGAGCACTTGCGGCTCCTGCCCGAGTTGCGCGCCCGGATACTGGTCGATGATCATGGTGCCCTTGCTCAATTCCTTGAGCTTATCGGCAAAGAGGTCGCCCGCGATGGAATAGCCGGTGTTGCGCGGCTGATCGTAGGCAAAGCGATAATGCTTCACCTCCTGTGCCCCGGCCCCGGTGACGAAAAGTACGGCGGCCATCGCCACCAACCCACGCATGGATCGTGCAATCATCGTTTCCCCCTGTTTTATCGCCCGCCGCTTGTGCGGTCTGAGCGCTGGTTCGGGTGGTTCGTCACCCCTTCTCAGTCTGCTTCCCAGTCCTCTGCATGAAATCGAAGTCGCAGCCCTCGTCGGCCTGCATGATGGTCTCGTTGAACAGCCAGGCGTAGCCGCGCCGCGCCTCGTCGGGTGCTGCGGCCGGCTTCAATGCGGCGCGCCGACGCTCCAGCTCGGCGGCATCGACCAGCAGCTCGATGCTGCGCTTGGCAACATCCAGCTGGATCATGTCGCCGTTCTTCACCAGCGCGAGCGGTCCGCCGACGGCGGATTCCGGCGTGATGTGAAGCACGATGGTGCCGAACGCGGTGCCGCTCATGCGCGCATCCGAAATGCGCACCATATCCTTGGTGCCGCCGCGCGCGAGCTTCTTCGGGATCGGCAGATAACCCGCCTCGGGCATGCCGGGCGCGCCCTTGGGGCCGGCGTTGCGCAGCACCAGCACGTCGTCGGAGTTCACGTCGAGATCGGGATGGTCGACCCGCAAGGTCATGTCCTCGACGGATTCGAACACCACCGCGCGCCCGGTGTGCTGCAACAGCTTGGGGCTCGCGGCCGACTGCTTGATGACGGCACCGCGCGGGGCGAGATTGCCGTGCAGGACGGCAAGGCCGCCTTCCTTCTTGATCGGATTGTCGCGCGGACGGATCGCATCCTGACCCGGCACGTCCTCAGCATTCGCAACGACATCGCGCAGCGTCTGGCCGCTGATGGTCCTCGCGTCGAGATCGACGAGATCGCCGAGCTGCGCCAGCAATTTCGGCACGCCACCGGCGTGGTGGAAATGCTCCATGTAGTGTTCGCCCGACGGCTTGAGGTCGACCAGCACCGGCACTTCGCGGCCAATCTGGTCGAACACCTCGAGATCGAGGCGGTGGGGCGAGCGGTGCGCCATTGCCGTCAAATGGATCAGGCCGTTGGTCGAGCCGCCGATCGCCTGGAGCACGACCTGCGCATTCTTGAAAGACGCCGGCGTCAGCAATTCGCTCGGCTTCGGCCCCTTGGTCTTGGCCATCTCGGCGGCAACCCTGCCGCTCGCTTCGGCCAGGCGAAAGCGTTCGGCGTGCGGCGCGGGAATCGTCGCGCTCATCGGCAGGGACAGGCCCATGGCTTCGATCATGCAGGCCATGGTCGAGGCCGTGCCCATCACCATGCAGGTGCCGACCGACGGCGCGAGGCGGCCATTGACCGCCTCGATCTCGGCATCGTCCATTTCGCCGGCGCGATATTTGCCCCAGAGACGGCGGCAATCGGTGCAGGCACCGAGCACCTCGCCCTTGTGATGACCGACCACCATCGGACCGACGGGAATGACCACGGTCGGCAAATCGGCGCTGATCGCGGCCATGACCTGCGCAGGAAGGGTCTTGTCGCAGCCGCCGATCACGATCACCGAATCCATCGGCTGGGCCCGGATCATCTCCTCGGTGTCCATCGCCATCAGATTGCGCAGATACATCGAGGTCGGATGCGCAAAGCTCTCGGCGATCGAAATGGTCGGAAACACGAACGGCATCGCGCCCGACAGCATCACGCCGCGCTTGGCGGCCTCGATGATCTGCGGGACGTTGCCGTGGCAGGGATTGTAGTCGCTATAGGTGTTGGTGATGCCGACGATCGGGCGCTCCAGCGCGTCGTCGGAATAGCCCATGGCCTTGATGAACGCCTTGCGCAGGAACAGCGAGAAGCCGGCATCGCCATAGCTCGTCAGACCCTTGCGCAAACCACTCGTCATCATACCGCTCCTTCTCGCTTGCCATTGTGCTACAGCCTGCCCCCTGATTGTCAATAAGATTGGGCCGGATCGCCGCGCTTTCTGGCTCCAGACGCTGCCTGCGGACACAAATTATTGACAATCCGACCTCGCCCTGCTCCACAAGACGAACCGGCAGATGCCGGAGGCTGAGGGCATGTCCGACATTCGCACCGCAGACGCCATGCCGGTCCGGCGCGACGATCCGGACGACGTCGTCGCGCGGCTGGAAGAGGACATCATCTTCGGCCGCCTGCCGCCGGGTGCGCGCCTCACCGAGGACGCGTTGATGTCGCGCTACGGCACGTCCCGGCACTTCGTGCGGCAGGCCTTGGTGGATGCGGAGCGCCGCGGCATCGTCCGCCGCGAGAAGAACGTCGGCGCCACCGTGCGGTTCTACTCGGCCGAGGAAGTCCGGCAGATCTACGAGGTCCGCGAGATGCTGACGCGGCAGGCCGCGCTGATGATCCCCCTGCCTGCACCGCAAGCCCTGATCAACGAGCTGACTGGGCTGCAACGGCAATATTGCGCGAAGGCAGATGTGCAGGATTTGCGCGGCATTCACGAGGCCAACGACGCCTTTCACCTCGCGCTGTTCTCGGCCTGCGGCAATCCCTATCTCGTCCGCTCGCTCCAGGACTACATGAGCCTGACGCTGCCGATGCGCGCCAAGAACCTCGCCGACCGCGAGGGACTTGCGCAATCGCGGCGCCAGCACGAGCTGATGATCGAGCTGTTGAAGGGCCGCGACAGCTGGGCGCTGGCGCAGCTGTGTGTGGATCACATGCAGTTCAGCAAGTCGGATTATCTGGCGAGGATTGCGGGTGAGGAGAGCTGACGCTAGACCAAGGCAACGCTACAGGTCTTACAATGCCGCATGATGTGAGCACGCCACCCCTGCTTGTTGACGTCGCCATCGAAGCGAAGTCCAGGGCCGATCATGAGAAGCTCGTTGCTGCGCTCTTGAAGCTCACCGCCAAGGACGGAGCGCTCGCCGTGTCGGTCGATCAAGACTCTGCTCAGATCATCCTGAAGGGAACGAGCGAAACCCACATCGAGAGCGCGATCGACGCCCTCAACCGGACCTCTGGAATAGCCGTCAATATTGGTGCCCTGCAGGTGGCATTTCTCGAGCATCCGACCAAACGTGCGGAAGCGGAATACACTCACAAAAAGATCTACGGGCCTAAGGGGGAGTTTGCCGCCGTCAAGCTTGCCATCGAGCCGAATGAGCCTGGCGAGGGATACCAGCTTGAACGCAAGATTGGTGTGGATGCGCTACCGAACAAATATATGCCCGGGATCGAGAAAGGGCTCGAAAGCGTACTGGCCTGCGGCGTGATTGCGGGCTTTCCGGTGGTGGACCTCAGGGTCCAGCTGATCGACGGCAAGTATCACGACGTCGATTCTTCACCGCTCGCCTTCGAGATCGCGGCCAATGCCGCCTTCCGCAAGGCCCTGCAAACGGCGGAATCGGTCTTGCTTGAACCGATCATGAAGGTCGAAGTGGTGACACCGACGCCGTTCGCACAATCGATCGTTGACGACCTGACATCACGGCGTGGGACCGCCCACTCCAGGGTCGTCGACGATGACACGGTCGCGATCGATGCGACGGTACCGCTCATAGCGATGTTCGGCTATGCGAACAGCCTGCGCGTGTTGAGCCAGGGGCTCGCCAGCCACACAATGCGCTTCGACCGCTATGCCGCCGCACCGCAGCCCTGGGACGGCCCGCCATTTCGTCCGGCGATCGGGATGCGTGCCTGACACTCATCGCGATAGAAGAGGCCGCCAACGCAGGCGGCCTCCCAAAATTCTGAACTGACCCGCGCTCTTATTTGAGGTCGAGAGCCCGGCAGTAGTAGCCGCTCTCAACGCCCGTCCAGCCTCGCTCCATGCGGTTACTGCGGCACTCGTAGTAGGACTTGAAGTTGAGGACGTTCTTGCAACTCGCAACCGCGCCGCCGGAGAGCGAGCATCCCGGACCTTGGTTTGGGTTCAGGTGAGCCGCGGGACCGATCGGTGCGGCGCTCACCGGCGCGATCGACAAGGTAGCAAGGATCAACGCTGACATCGCTAACGTCTTCATAGCCATCCTCCCTGTTCTTGTTGCCTGGGACGGCAATGCACGTCCCGGAACAGACGATAGCATGACGCGAGTGACAGGTCCTTCTCAATCAGAGCTTGTTCGCGTTCAGTACCGCCTCAGCAATCCGCGGTCCACGCTGGCATCGCCGTAGTCAGCGCAGCCCCTTGTCGGGTTCTTGATCAAGTCCGTCCGGACGCGCCTGAACGTTTTGCCGGCCGCCTCACGCACCTCGGGGCGGAATTTACCGGGATCGTAGGTCTCGCCGTCGCGGGCCTTGATGGCTGCAGCATAGGCGTCGATCATGGCCATCGCCGCCTCAGGACTACCGAGAAGCCGGGCGCCGAGTTGAACGCCGCCGGCGCCATCGACCTCGTAGCCGATGCATCGCTGCTCCAGCACCACCGATGCGGTGACGAGCTGGTCGAGAAACGTCGCCTCGGCGTCGCTGAGCGTTGCGGCTTGCAATGGTCCTGTCACGATCATCGCGAGCATCGCGACGGCTGATAGCGTGATTTTCAAGCGCGCCCCTGACGACCCATGACAAGGCCGTACAGGAAGAGGAGGATGATGGCTCCGACCACGCTGCCGATGAAGCCGGCGGCCTCTCCGAAATGATACCAGCCCACGGCTTGACCGAGCCAGGTCGCGACGAACGCGCCGACGATTCCCAAGACCGTCGTCAGGATGAACCCCGTGGGCTCGGACTTGTCGCCGGGCATGATGAATTTCGCGACCACGCCGACGATAAATCCAATGATGATCGTCCAAAGGATACCCATGTCCATCGCTCCATTCGGTCGGTTTGCACATCAACGTCTGAAGGAATGCCTGATCGCTTGATGGGCCAGACGATCCCGGGAACGACGTTGATCTAGATCAATGGGTGGAAGCGGCCGGGCCGAAAGCTGGCGCCTGCTCTCTCTTGCGCGGGAAGGCGCTCAATGCGCTCCGCAACGCGAAGCGGATCAATGCATGGCGATCATAGGCGAGATCACGCACACCACGACCTACCGCTATGCAAAGCCGGTGACGTTCGGCACGCACCGGGCGATGTTCCTGCCGCGGCGCGGCGCCGCGACCCGGCTGCTTCGCTGGTCCGCTGCTACCAGCCTGCCGTCGAAGGTGCATTGGGTCACCGACTCCCGCTCCAATGCCGTCACGGTGATGGACTTCAGCGAACGCGGCAGCGAGCTGACATTCACGTTTAGGGTTCGTGGAGTCTATTTCGGCATCAAGGGTCTGGAGACATTTCCGCTGGAGCCCCGGGCCGAGGAGGTCCCCGTGCAGTACACCCCGGACGAATGGACCGACCTTGCCGGTTACCTGCGCCCGCATGCCGACGATGCAGACGGCAGCCATGCGGCGTGGACCAAGAGCTTCGTCGCCGGCGATCAGGATCGGACCGCCGACGTGCTGCGCCGAATGCTCGGCAAGTTTCGGACCGACTTCAGCTATCGCGGCAGAGATGCCGAAGGCACACAGTCACCCGGCGAAACGCTGCGCACAAAATCGGGCACCTGCCGGGACTTCGCCTGGCTGATGATCGAGACGTTGCGCCGGCTCGGCTTTGCCGCACGCTTCGTCAGCGGTTATCTCTATGATGCGGCGCTCGATGGCGGCGCCGTGGGCATGACCGGCTCCGGCGCAACCCACGCATGGGTGCAGGTATTCCTGCCCGGCGCCGGCTGGCTGGATTACGATCCAACCAACAGCTTGAGCGCCGGCTTCGACCTCATTCCGGTGGCCATTGCGCGGCATCCGGGCCAGGCCGTGCCGCTGACTGGGTCGTGGTTCGGCGATCCCGGCGACTATTTGGGCATGTCGATCAATGTCGCCGTCAACAAGATTGGCGAAATGCTCGATCCTTCGGAAGCGTAGGCTACCGAGATAGGCGCGGCGGTCGCTGACCATGGCATTTTATCGCAACAGTACGAAGGGACATGGGCCGCTCGACGCCGTCGCCGTCCCATTCGAGGCCCTGAAGGGCAGGATCCGGCAACTTTACGAAGGCGACACGTTCGGCTGCATAAAATTCCGATACGCCCTGCTTGCGCTCGACATCGTCACGGTTCTGTTCATCATCGCGACCTCGTTCCTGCCTCGCAACCGGGCCGTCGAGTCGCTCGATGTGGTGTTCGGCGTGCTGATCCTTGCGGACTTCGCCGCACGGATGATCATCAGCCGTCAGCCGCTGCACGACCTGGCGCGGCTTTCGACCTGGACCGACATCGTCGTCATCATCTCGTTCCTTGCGCCGCTCGCCGGAGAGGCCGGCGGCTTCCTGCGCGCATTTCGAACATTGCGGCTGCTGCGCGACTACCAGATGGTGGCGCGCCTCCGGGTCGACAGCCCCTTCTTCCGGCGAAACGAGGAAGTCGTTTTTGCCGTCGTGAACCTCGGCGTGTTCATTTTCGTAATGACCGGGATCGTCTACGAGACGCAGAAGTCTCACAATCATCAGATCGCCAACTATGCCGACGCGCTCTACTTCACGGTCACCGCACTGACCACGACCGGCTTCGGCGACATCACCTTGCCCGGGACCGTCGGCCGCCTGATCACCGTCGTCATCATGATCTTTGGCGTGACCCTTTTCCTGAATCTCGCCAAGGCACTGCTCGCGCCCTCCAAGGTACGCTTCCCCTGTCCGGTTTGCGCCCTGCAGCGCCACGATGTCGACGCGGTGCATTGCAAAGCGTGTGGCACCGTATTGAACATTCCCGATGAAGGCATGGACTAGGCTGCATGCCGGCGCGAGTGCCGCGGAGAGGCCCCCTCACCTCATAACTGTGGAGAGGGGGCATGGCATTTCAGCGCTTATTCCAATCAATGATCCGGCTCGCATCGCCGTCGAACTCGTTGCTGCAGAACGCGCCGCCCTGGTAGTGGTCGCCGACCGGATCCGGCTTCAGCTTGGCCTGCTCGGCCATCGCGTGCTCGCGGAAATCCTCGGCGCGCCCCGTCGGGCGATAGCCGAATTCGTAGGCGCGGTGGTTGTCCCACCAGGCGCGCTCGTTGAGGGAGGCGCCGTAGAAGACCTCGAAATGGATGTCGGGATGTTCGAGCCCGATGCGGCAGAGCTGCACGAGGTCGTCGGGTTTCAGCCAGATCGAGAGCCGGCGCTGGTCGAGCGGCATGTCGCCGAAATTGCCGATGCGCAGGCAGGTCACCTTCAGGCCGTGCTTGTCGGCGTAGAGCGCACCGACGGCCTCGCCGAACACCTTGCTGACGCCATAACGCCCGTCGGGGCGCGGGGTGACGTCGGCCCCGATCTTGTGGTGGCGGGGATAGAAGCCGACGGCGTGGTTGGACGAGGCGAACACCACGCGCTTGACACCCTTGCGGTAGGCGGCCTCGAACAGATTGTAGCCGCCGATGATGTTGGCCTGGAGGATTTGGTCCCAGGTGCCTTCGACCGAATAGCCGCCGAAATGGATGATGCCGTCGACGCCCTCGCAGATCGCCTCGCACTGCGCGAGATCGGCGAGATCCGCCGCCTTGAATTGTTCGTTCGCGCCGAGATCGGCGGGCGGCTTGATGTCGGAGAGCAGGAGATCCGGATAGATCGGCGGCAGCAGTTTTCGCAGGCTCGTGCCGATTCCGCCCGAAGCTCCCGTCATCAAAATACGCGGCATGTCTTCCCTCGCCTGTGGTGACCGATTTGCGGCCGTAGATAACTGATGCTAGCAGACTTGGACAGAGGGAACGCAACAAAGAGACCTGCACATGAACGATGCATCGTCCCACACTCAAGGCTGGCGGCCGGCGACCTACTACCCCGATCCGGCGATAAAAGCACTGGACCCCCGCTTCGAAAAATACTGGCTAAAGCTGTCGGCAGTGGAGCGGCTGGCGACCGGCCTGCGCTGGGCCGAGGGTCCGGTGTGGTTCGGCGACGGCCGCTATCTCCTGTGCAGCGACATCCCGAACCAGCGCATCATCAAGTGGGAGGAGGAGACTGGAACCGTCTCGGTTTTCCGAAAGCCCTCGAATTTCGCCAACGGCAACACCAGGGATCGTCAGGGCCGGCTCGTCACCTGCGAGCATGGCGGCCGCCGCGTGGTGCGCACCGAATATGACGGCGAGATCACGGTGCTGATGGACTCCTTCAACGGCAAGCCGCTGAACTCGCCGAACGACGTGGTGGTGAAGTCCGACGGCTCGATCTGGTTCACCGATCCGACCTTCGGCCTGCTCGGCAATTACGAAGGCTACAAGGCCGAGCCCGAGATCGAGCCGAACGTCTATCGGCTCGATCCCGAGACCGGCAAAGCGACCATCGTTGCCGAGGGCGTGCTCGGTCCGAACGGGCTGTGCTTCTCGCCCGACGAGAGGATTCTGTATGTCGTGGAATCGCGCGGCGTGCCGAACCGAAAGATCCTCGCCTATGATGTCTCGCCCGACGGCACCACCATCTCCAACAAGCGCGTCCACATCGATGCCGGCCCGGGCACGCCGGACGGCATGCGCTGCGACATCGACGGCAATCTCTGGTGCGGCTGGGGCATGGGCGATCCCGAGCTCGACGGCGTCGTGGTATTCGCGCCCGACGGCGTCATGATCGGCCGCATCGCGCTGCCCGAGCGCTGCGCCAATCTCTGCTTCGGCGGCGTCAAGCGCAACCGCCTGTTCATGGCGGCAAGCCAGTCGATCTACGCGCTGTATGTGAACACGCAAGGCGCGGTCGGGGGATAGGCGTTCCGCAGCGACGGTCTCGTAGGGTGGGCAAAGCGAAAGCGTGCCCACCATTCCTTGCCAGCTCGTGATGGTGGGCACGTCGCTACGCTCCTTTGCCCACCCTACGAGATCTCTCCTCCGTCATTGCGAGCGAAGCGAAGCAATCCAGAGTCTTTCCGTGGAGACAGTCTGGATTGCTTCGTCGCTGCGCTCCTCGCAATGACGACGGAGCAAACGAAGAACGCCGGAGCGGTTTCCCGCTCCGGCGTCATGTTGGTTCTCGACGTAAGCTTACGCCGCGTTGAAGCCCGCAACGGCCTTCACTTCGAGGAAGTCCTCGAGGCCGTACTTGCCCCACTCGCGGCCGTTGCCCGACTGCTTGTAGCCGCCGAACGGCGCGGTGCGGTCGTTGGGCACGCCCTGGAGGTTGACGTTACCGGCGCGGATCTGGCGGCCGACGCGCTTGGCGTCCTCCACCGAGGCGCCCGAGACGTAGCCGGCGAGGCCGTACGGCGTGTCGTTGGCGATCTGCACGGCCTCAGACTCGTCCTTGGCGCCGATGATGGTCAGCACCGGTCCGAAGATCTCTTCACGGGCGATCGTCATGTCGGGGGTGACGTCGGCGAAGATGGTCGGACGGACGTAGAAGCCCTTGTTGACACCCTCGGGCAAGCCCGGGCCGCCGGCGACGAGCGTTGCGCCCTCGTCGATGCCCTTCTTGATGAGGCCCTGGATCTTGTCCCACTGGCCGCGGTTGACGACCGGACCAATGGTAGTGCCTTCAGCGCGGGGATCACCGGCCTTGGTCTTGTCGGCGACAGCCTTCGCGATCGCAGCGACTTCCTTCATCTTCGACAGCGGCACGATCATGCGCGAGGGTGCGTTGCAGGACTGGCCGGAGTTGTTGAACATGTGCATCACGCCGCCGGTCACCGCCTTGGTCAGGTCGGCACCTTCGAGGATGACGTTCGGCGACTTGCCGCCGAGCTCCTGGCTGACGCGCTTCACGGTCGGCGCTGCGCGCTTGGCGACGTCAATGCCGGCGCGGGTCGAGCCGGTGAACGAGATCATGTCGATATCAGGATGCTCGCTCATGGCGGCGCCGACCTCGGGGCCGAGGCCGTTGACGAGGTTGAACACGCCCTTCGGCACGCCGGCTTCATGGAGGATTTCCGCGAAGATCAACGCCGAGGTTGGGGTGAACTCCGACGGCTTCAGGATCATGGTGCAGCCGGCGGCGAGCGCAGGCGCAACCTTGCAGGCGATCTGGTTCAGCGGCCAGTTCCAGGGCGTGATCATGCCGACCACGCCGACCGGCTCGCGCAGCACCATGGCGGTGCCGACCGGTTCCTCGAAATGATAGTTCTTGAGCACGTCGAGCGTGGTCATGAGGTGGCCGAGGCCGGCGCCGGCCTGGAGCTTCTCCGCCATCGGCAGCGGCGCGCCCATCTCGTCGGAGACGGCGGCGCCGATCTCCTTGAGCCGGCCCTTGTAGACCTCGATGACTTTCGTGAGCAGCGCGACGCGCTCCTCGCGGCTGGTCTGGGAGAAAGTTGCAAAGGCGCGCTTGGCAGCAGTGACGGCCTTGTCGACGTCAGCCTTGGAGCCCAGCGCAACCTCGTACATCGCCTCTTCCGTCGCGGGATTGACCACGGCGGTGGACTTCTTGACGGCGGGATCGACCCAGGCGCCGTCGATGTAGAATTGCATGCGATTGACCATCGTTAACCTCTTCTTGGGGGCTTGGAGGGGGCGTTTCGGCAGGCATCCTTGCACGAAAGCGCCGGCAATTGAACCCGCCATATGCGGGGCCAGCGTTGCGGCGGACGGAGGATATATGAGCCGATGGCGGGAACGAGGCAAGGCTCCCTCAGGTGTCATTCCGGGACGCGCCACTTGGCGCGGGCCCGGAATCCATAACCACGATCGGGAGTATGGATTCCGGGGTCGACGCTACGCGTCGCCCCGGAATGACAGGGCAGTTACCTCAACTACACCGCCATCTTCCGATGCAGCACCGGTGCGCCGGTGGTGAGGCTTTCCGCCGCATCGATGATCGCATTCGCATCGATGCCATAATGGCGGTAGAGGTCCGCGATCGTGCCGGTCTGGCCGAACTGCTCGACGCCGAGCGCCTCGACGCGATGACCGCGGACGCTGCCGAGCCAGCCGAGCGCGGAGGGATGGCCGTCGATCACGGTCACGATGCCGCAGTCGCGCGGCAGCGGCGCGAGCAGCTTTTCGATGTGGCTGAGATGCTGCACACCCCGTCGATCGCGCCGCAATTTCCGCGCCGCGGTCCAACCCGCATGCAGGCGATCCGCCGAGGTGATCGCGAGCAGGCCGATGTCGCGGCGGCTCTCGCCGATGAAGCCGGTCGCCTCGATCGCTTCGGGCGCGACCGCGCCGGTATAGGCGATCACGAGTTCGGCATTGGGCCCCGGCTTGCGCAGCCAATAGGCGCCGTCGGTAATGCCCTGCGCAAGCTCCGGCGTCATGATCCGCTGCGCCTGCTCGATGCTGCGCGTCGAGAGCCGCAAATAGACCGAGCCGCCCTCGCCCGGATCGCGCTGCATGTGATTGAAGCCCCAAGCCATGATCACGGCGAGCTCGTCGACGAAAGCTGGTTCGAACGAGGCGAGCCCGTCCTGCGCCATGCCGATCAACGGCGTCGCGATCGACTGGTGCGCGCCGCCTTCCGGCGCCAGCGTGATGCCCGAGGGCGTCGCTGCCACCATGAAGCGCGCATCCTGGTAGCAGGCGTAGTTCAGCGCATCGAGGCCGCGCTCGATGAAGGGATCGTAGAGCGTGCCGACCGGCAAGAGCCGTTCGCCATTGATCTGGTGCGACAGGCCCAGCGCCGAGAGCATGATGAACAGGTTCATCTCGGCGATGCCGAGCTCGAGATGCTGCCCCTTGGGTGAGAAGTCCCAATTGAACGTGGAGGGAATTTTCTCGCTGCGGAATAAGTCCGCCTTCTCGCCGCGCGCGAACAGGCCGCGCCGGTTCACCCACGGACCGAGATTGGTCGAGACCGTGACGTCGGGCGAGGTCGTGACGATGCGTCTGGCCAGCTCGCTGTCGCCGCGCGCGATCTCGTTCAGCACGAGGCCAAAGCCCTGCTGGGTCGACATCTGCGGCGACGGCTTGAACGCCAGCTGCTGGGGCACCTCGATAACAGGCGCGGTCAGCCGACGGCCGTCCTGGTTGAACGGCACGCGCGCGAGAAAGGCGTCGAGCTCGGCGGCGTCCTGCGCGAGGCCCTCGTACTTGTCCCATTCGTGGCCCGCACGAATGTTCTGGCTCTCGCGATATTTCTCCATCTGCGTGACCGTCATCAGGCCGGCGTGGTTGTCCTTGTGGCCCTGGAACGGCAGGCCGACGCCCTTGATGGTGTAGGCGATGAAGCAGACCGGGCGATCGTGGTCGATGGACTCGAACGCCTCCAGCATGCTCGCCATGTCGTGGCCGCCGAGGTTCGACATCAGCGCCAGCAGCTGCTCGTCGCTGCGCCTGTCGATCAGCTTGGTGATCGGGCCCTGGTCGCCGATCTCATCGTGCAGATGCTTGCGGAAGGCGGCACCACCCTGGAAGCACAGCGCCGCGTAGAGCGCGTTCGGGCAATTGTCGATCCAAGCTTTAAGCGCCTCGCCACCGGGCTCGGCAAAGGCTTCGCGCATCAAGCGGCCATATTTCACGATCACCACGTCCCACCCGAAATTGCGGAACATGGTCTCGAATTTTTCCCAGAGCCCTTCGCGCACGACGGCGTCGAGCGACTGCCTGTTATAGTCGACCACCCACCAGGTGTTGCGCAGGCCGTGCTTCCAGCCTTCGGCGAGCGCTTCGAAAATGTTGCCCTCGTCCATCTCGGCATCGCCAACGAGGGCAATCATCCGCCCCTCGCGGCGATCCTTCATCCAGCCATGCGCCTTGACGTAGTCCTGCACCAGCGAGGCAAACAGCGTCTGCGCGACGCCGAGGCCGACGGAGCCGGTGGAGAAATCGACGTCGTCGACATCCTTGGTGCGCGAGGGATAGGACTGCGCGCCCTTGAACCCGCGAAAGTTCTCCAGCTTCTCGCGGGTCTGCCGGCCGAACAGATACTGGATGGCATGGAACACCGGGCTCGCATGCGGCTTCACCGCGACGCGATCCTCAGGGCGCAGGACGCTAAAATACAGCGCCGACATGATGGTCGCGAGCGAGGCGGACGAGGCCTGGTGTCCCCCGACCTTGAGCCCGTCCGCGTTGGCGCGGATGTGGTTGGCGTGATGGATGGTCCATGACGACAGCCACAGCGCCTTGCGGGCCAGCGCGGTCAATGTGTCCAGACGGGCGGTATCAACGGGCATGGCAATGGCTCCCGGAAACAGGTCGGACGATGATACGCCTGCGGGCGGCGCCAAACTTCTCAATTTTTCGCGCCATAATCTCAAATATTGGGATACTTTACCAATGGATCAGCACTTCAGACAGGTTTCATCCCAATGCCAGACCTCGACGCCATCGACCGGAAAATCCTCGCTTTGCTCCAGAACGACAGCCGGCTGACAATGCAGGAACTCGCCGACAAGGTCGGGCTCTCGGTGTCGCCCTGCCATCGCCGGGTCAAGCTGCTGGAGGAGCGCGGGGTCATCAGCCGCTACATCGCCACCGTCGACCAGAAGGCGCTGGGGCTGCACGTCAGCGTCTTCATCTCGATCAAGCTCGCGCGGCAGAAGGAGGAGGATCTGAATCGTTTCGCGCGCGCGATCTCGAAATGGGACGAGGTGCTGGAGTGCTATCTGATGACCGGCAACCGCGACTATCTCCTGCGCGTGGTGGCGGCCGACCTCGCCTCCTACGAGACCTTTCTCAAGACCAAGCTGACCCGGCTCGACGGCATTGCCTCGATCGAGTCGAGCTTTGCGCTGAGCCAGGTCAAATATTCGATCGCCCTGCCGGTCTGACGGCCCCGCCGGGCTATTTCGGAACCGGTGTCACATGGGCGCAATAAACCCCGCCGATGGTCACGGGCGACAGGCACCCTGCCGAAAGAAGGACCCATGACCGCATCCGACCGCACCCCTGAAATGGCCAAACGCGAGCGCATCATCCGGGAAATGACCGACGATCTCGACGAAGAGCTGGAGATGGAGCTCGATGACAGCAGGCTCGACGAGCTGCTGGACGAGACGGACGCGCTCCGCCCGACGGTGGATCGCAGGCTCTATTTCCGGGAATTGCTCCGCCTCCAGGGCGAACTGGTCAAGCTCCAGGACTGGGTACAGAGCGAGAAGAAGAAGGTCGTGGTGCTGTTCGAGGGCCGCGATTCAGCCGGCAAGGGCGGCGTCATCAAGCGCATCACCCAGCGGCTCAATCCCCGCATCTGCCGTGTCGCGGCGCTCCCCGCCCCGAGCGAGCGCGAGCGCACGCAATGGTATTTCCAGCGCTACGTGTCGCATTTGCCGGCCGGCGGCGAGATCGTGCTGTTCGACCGCAGCTGGTACAACCGCGCCGGCGTCGAGCGCGTGATGGGCTTCTGCTCCGAGCACGAGTACCAGGAATTCTTCAAGACGGTGCCCGAGTTCGAGCGGATGCTGATCCGCTCCGGCATCACTCTGGTCAAATACTGGTTCTCGATCACCGACGACGAGCGGCAGTTCCGCTTCAGCATGCGCATCAGGGATCCGCTGAAGCAGTGGAAGCTGAGCCCGATGGACGTCGAGGCGCGCAGCCGCTGGGAGGCGTACACCAAGGCCAAGGAGACGATGCTGGAGCACACGCATCTGCCGGACTCGCCATGGTGGATCGTCGACGCCGTCGACAAGAAGCGCGCCCGCCTCAACTGCATCGCGCATCTGCTCAGCCAGATGCCGTACCAGGAGGTCGCCCGCGTGCCCGTGGTGCTGCCGCCGCGCGTCCGCAACCCCGACTACCACCGCGGACCGATTCCGCCAGAGATGTACGTGCCTTCGAAATACTGACGGCACCCGCCGCGCCTGCCGTCGGGCGAGCTTGCCGATGAGGAAAGCGAGATGCCCGTGCCGAGCGATCTGAGCGTGAGGAGAGAGGCGTCGTCTCGCCGCCGCAATCGCTTTGGCCCGTGGCTCGCGCTCGCAAGCGTGCTCTCGGTGCTCACGGTCGCTCTTGCCCTCGCCTACTGGGTCTGGCAGCCGGCGACGCTGCGCATCGCGGTCGGGCCGGCCGGCAGTGACGACCAGGCGCTGATTGCGGCTGTGGCGAAGGCGTTCGACGCCAGGGGTGGCGCGGTGCGGCTCGTGCCGATCGAGACCGACGGCACACTGCAAAGCCTCAATCTGCTCGGCGCCGGCAAGGCCGACCTTGCGGTGGCTCGCGGCGACTTCGCCATGCCGGCCGACACCAATTCGGTGGCGATCCTGCGGCGGAATTTCGTGGTGTTGTGGGCGCCAGCGGCGCGCAAGGGTGCCGCCAGGCCGAAGATCATGGAGATCGCCTCCCTCACGGGGCGCCGCATCGGTGTCGTCGGCCTTGGCGATGCCAATCTCAATCTGCTCCGTGTCATCCTCGCCGCGTCAGGCGTCAATCCGCAGAAGGTCACGATCGCACAGTTCGGTATCGACCGCATCTCCGAGATGGCCCAGGACTCAACGCTCGACGCCTTCATGATGGTGGGCGCACTCGACGACAAGGCGATCGCAAGCACGATCG
Organism: Bradyrhizobium sp. LA6.8; assembly: GCF_040547935.1. Classification (NCBI taxonomy): domain Bacteria; kingdom Pseudomonadati; phylum Pseudomonadota; class Alphaproteobacteria; order Hyphomicrobiales; family Nitrobacteraceae; genus Bradyrhizobium; species Bradyrhizobium sp. LA6.8. Next base: position 283,509 of record NZ_JBEPQQ010000005.1, on the reverse strand, counting down.
CCACCACCGCACGCCTGCGCGGCGAGCCCAAGTTCCTGTCCGTCGACGTCTCCGACGCCATCGCCGAGCGGCATCCGCTCTACGAATCCGAGGAAATTCCCGCGAGCGCATTTTCCACGACGCCGCAGCGGCCGGACGACAAGATCGACACCATCGCCGTCAATCATCTGATCGTCGCGCCCGCTTCATTGTCGGAGGACACGGTCGCTACCTTCACCCGCGAGCTGTTTACGGTCCGTCAGTCGCTCGTGAAGGACTTGCCAGGCGCCAGTCACATCCAGAAGCCTGACACCGACAAAGACGCCGCGCTGCCGGCCCATCCGGGAGCTGCCGCCTATATCGACGGCAACGAGCGCAGCTTCATGGACAAGTACAGCGACTACATCTGGGGCGTGGTGCTGCTGCTCTCGGGCCTCGGCTCAGTGGCCGCGTGGCTGCGGCACTATCTGCGGCGCGAGGAGCGCAGCGAGAACGCGCTGCATCGCGACCGGTTGCTGACGGCGATCTCCAGCGTGCGGGAGGCGACGTCGCTCGACGATCTCGCGGCGATGCAGAGCGCAGCCGACGACATCCTGCGCGAGACGCTGGCCTGTCACGAGGACGGCGCCATCGAAGACGGCGACCTCACCGCCTTCGGTCTCGTGCTGGCGCAATTCCATCAGGCGATCGTCGATCGCCGGGCCGTGATCGCCCAGATGAGCGATGCCGACGTCGCGGCGAACCCCGACGGCGGCGTGCTTCAGCCGTTCCCTATTTCCACGGCTGCACGATGATCTTGGTATGCGCCTCCGGATTGGCGAGGTCGGCGAAGGCCTTTGCGACGCCGTCGAGGCCGACCTCGGCGGTGACCATCGCGGCCGCATCCACCTGCCCTTCCGCGATCAGGCGCAGTGACGCCGCGAACTCATCCGGCGTGTAGCCGAGCACATATTGTACGTTGAGCTCCTTCATGATGCCGAGCATGGGTTCGCTCCTGTCGGTCTCCATGCAGACGCCGACCACCACGATGCGCGCATCACGCGGGGCGCCCTCGAACACCTGCTGCAACAGGCCGGGCACGCCGACGCATTCGAATATGATCGCGGGCTTCAGTGCCGGCAGCATGGCCTGCAACGGCGGCCGCGCCGCCTTCTCGGCGTCCGACATCTGCGCGTGCTCGGCCCAGGTCGCATAGGGCTGCGACACCTTGGGATCGACGACGATATCGGCCCCGAGCCTTGCCGCGAGCGCACGCCGCGCCGGCGAATAGTCGGCAGCGACGATCGGATGCAGACCCTTGATCCTCAGCGCTGCGATCACCGCGAGCCCAACCGGGCCGCAGCCGATCACGAGCGGTACCTCGCCGCCCCGGATGTTGGCTTTCGCCACGGCGTGGACACCGACGGCAAGCGGCTCGGTCAGCGCCGCATGTTCCGGCGCGAGGCCATTGGGCACCTCCAGCAGCAGCGGCTCGCTGAGCAGCATCGCCTCGGCGTAGCCGCCGATATTGTCATTGGAATAGCCGATGCCCTCGATGCCCTGCGGCGTTACGAGCGCCGGCAGTGAGCAGACACGGGTGCCGGACTTGAGCTTGCGTGCGGTTCCGGGACCATAATCGACGATCTCACAGCAGAACTCATGGCCGAACACGACGTCGCGGGCAAGATCCATCGGCTTGCGGCCGGTCTTCTTCGCCATCTCCACCATGCGGGGAGCATGCAGGCGCGCGTGAAGGTCGGAGCCGCAGATGCCGCAGGCGAGCGTCCTGACCAGCACCTGGCCGGGGCCCGGCTTCGGCTCGACCATCCGGTCGACGACAATCTCACCGTTCCTGAAAATCGCAGCGCGCATCCGGCTCCTCCCGTGTTGTTGGAGCCGTTGATAGCACGAAGCAGGACGCGCGAACTTGCGTCAGGGGTTCGGGGAACGCTCTTCCAGCACCAGCAGCTGGGCGCGGCGGATGCGCTCGCGATGGGCGATGTAGAGACCGCTGGCGACGATGAAGGCAGCACCAGTGACGGTCCAGACGTCAGGCACTTCGCCGAACAGGAAGAAGCCCAGAATGCTGACCCACAGCAACTGCGTGTACGAGAACGGCGCCAGCACCGAGGCATCGCCGTAGCGATAGGCCAGCACGATGATCCACTGGCCCACGGTGGACGCGACGCCGATCACGATGCCGAGCCCGATCGCGGCCCAGCTCGGCGTCACCCAGACGAACGGCACCATCAGGCTGAGGATCGCAACACCCGTGAGCGCCGAATAGGCCATGGTGGTGAGGACGGCTTCGCGCCCGCTCATCATGCGCGTCAGGATCAGCGCAGCGGCCCAGCAGAATGCCGAGATGATCGGGAAGAACGCAGCGGCGTGAAACGCATTGGAGCCCGGACGCAGGATGATCATCACGCCGATGAGACCGATCGCGGTCGCGATCCAGCGGCGCATGCCGACCTTCTCGCTCAGGAAGATGATCGACAGCGCGGTGACGAACAGCGGCGAGACGAAGCCGGTGGCCGAGGCTTCCGCGATGGGGAGGAAACGGAGACCGGTGATGAAGAACAGCGAGGAGCCGAGCAGCGCGACGCCGCGCATCAATTGCAGGCCGAGGCGATCGGTGCGCATCGCATGCAGCGGCGAGCCCGGCAGCATCACCGGCGTGAACATCAGCGCGAACGTGACGAAACGGATCCAGGTGATCTCGATCGACGGCAGGCTCGTCGACAGATACTTTGCGGTGACGTCGGAGCAGCCGAGGAATACCGTCGACAGCAGCACCAGCGCGATGCCCTTGAAGGGATGATCGACGCGCGCAGGCGCGCGGCGAGCCTCCTGCTTCTTCTCCGGCACGGGCATAGGAATACTGTCGAGCCTTGCGGCTGCGGCGGGCGGCGGTGTCACGGCTGGAACCTGGGAAAACGACGATTCGGGAACGATCGTAAAAAACGACAAATGCGCCGCTTTCACAACTTCCGAAAACAGGATGCCGATATGCGCTGACGACCCCGCGCGTCAATACTCCATTAATAATAGGCGTTTGTGCACTACAACATGGGCAGACTGCGCGGCTTCGGACCGCGCGGAAACGCCGCATCGAGCGCCGAAATCTCCTCTTTCGTCAGCACGAGATCGCCGGCCGCCGCATTCTCGCCGGCATGTTCCGCGGACGACGCCTTCGGGATCGCGAACACCGTAGTTGCACGGGTGAGGAAGCTCAGCGCGACCTGCCGCGGTGTCACACGACGCGCCTCCGCGATGCGTGCCAGCACCGCGCCTCCCTTGCTGTTGCTTGCGGGAAAATCGTCGTGGCCGAACGGAGAGTATGCAACGACAGCAACGCCACGCTTCTCGCACCACGGGATCACCGCATGCTCGATCGCGCGCTCCTTCAAATGATAAAGCACTTGATTGCACGCGATGCGGCCTTCGCCGGAGACGTCGAGAATTTCGTCGAGATCGTCGGCGTCGAAATTGGAGACGCCCCAGGATTTGATCTTGCCGGCCTTCACCAACTCCTCGAACGCGGCAACCGTGTCTTCGAGCGGATAGGAACCGCGCCAGTGCAGCAGATAGCAGTCGAGACGATCGGTCTTCAGCCGCTTCAGCGAGCGTTCGCACGCCGTGATGGTGCCGCCGCGCGAGGCGTTGCTCGGTAGCACCTTTGAAACCAGGAACACTTCATCGCGGCGGCCTGCGATCGCATCGGCGATGACGAGCTCGGCATCGCCATACATCTCGGCGGTGTCGATGTGGGTCATGCCGAGATCGAGCCCGCGCTGAAGCGCCGCGATCGCGCGCTTGCGGTCGCCATGGTCGAGATACCAGGTGCCCTGCCCGATGACGGAGACGTTCGCGCCGGTCTTGCCGAAGGGTTTTGTGTTCATGTTCGTTCTCCGCTGTTCATTCTCCCTCTCCCCGTCCTCACGGGGCCCCCGCAAGCGGGGAGAGGCGAAGAACTACAATCCGCTGATATCCGCAACCAGCACGCTGCTGGTCCCTGACTCCGTGATATAGAGCCGATCTTTCTTGACGCCACCGATGGCGACATTGGTGCAGCTCGGACCCGCGCACGACTTGATCCGCGCGATCAGCTCTCCGTTCGGCGCGAACACGAAGACGTGGCCGAGCGAGGCGTGGCCGACGAACAGGCGACCAGCCGCGTCCATGGTCATGCCATCAGGACCGCTGGTGCCGAACAGCGAGCAGAAGCGGCCGACCTTCGACACGCTGCCGTCCTTCATGAACGGCAACCGCCACACCGCATTGTCGCGGGTCATGGCGACGAACAGCACGGTTTCGCCGGGGTCGAGCACCAGGCCGTTCGGGCTGATGCCGGTGTCAACAAGGCAATCGAGCCGGCCACTCGGCGTCAGGCGATAGACGCGGCCGCTTGCGTCGTGCAGGCCGGTCTGGCCCTGATCGGTGAACAAGATGTCGCCGTTGGAGGCGAGATGCAGATCGTTGCAGCCACGGAACGATTCTGAATTGCGCGCGGTCAGGATGGGCCTGATGCGCCCTGCCCCGGCGTCGAGCTCCATGATGCCGTGCATGTAGTCGGCCACGAGGATGCGGCCGTCGGCGGCGATCTTCAATCCGTTCGGCCAGCCGTCGTACTCGATCACGAGCGACCACGCGCCATCAGGCGCGATGCGGAAGATGCGGCCGAAGGGAATGTCGACGATGTAGAGGTTGCCGTCCTTGTCGAACGACGGCCCTTCGATGAAACTATCGGTCGGCACACCCGGCCGGTTGGCATCGGCCCAATCGGTCCGCACGCCCTTGCGGCGGAATTGGTCCGGCATGGCGGAGAAGATCTTGGTTTCGATCAGGCGCGGCGGCGTTTCCAGGTACATCATTGTTGTTATGGGTGCTGCTGATGGAGGAGCGCGGCAACATAGGGCACAATCGCGGGCGCGTCGATTGGGGCGGGGGCATGGCGCCACGCCCTCACCGTCATTCCCCGCGAAAGCGGGGAATCCAGTACGCCGCGGCCTCACCGCATTGTCACAGGTGTCTCGGCGTACTGGATCGCCCGGTCAAGCCGGGCGATGACAGCGGAGTCTACGGCGGCGACCGAGAACGTCGCCCCTACCCTACCGCGCTCGCGACCTTCGCCTGCTTCGCCGGCGCCACTTCCGTCGTCGCGATCAGCCGCTTCAGCTCGGGGATACATGACCCGCAATTGGTGCCGGCCTTGAGCTTGGCGCCGATCTCGGCCGCCGTGCGCGCGCCGCTCGCGATGGTGTCGCAGATGGTGCCGCGGCCGACGCCGAAGCAGGCGCAGACGATGGGGCCGGTCGAGGCCGCGCCCTCCGTCGATTTGCCTGACAGCAGCATGCGGCGCTGCTCGTCGGTGACGTGATCGGCCACGAACAGGCTCTTCACCACCTCCCAGTCGCCGGCATCATGCGCGGGGCCGACGAACAGGCAGGTCTCGATGCGGTCGCCCGCGAACGAGGCCGCACGATAAACGCCGCCGCCGAAGTCGCGATAGTCGGCGACGTCCTCGCCAGCGACGCCGTCGAGCCAGGCCGGCCAGCGCGACAGATCCGCATTGTCGGCGAAGAGATAGCCGAAGCCACCCGCAACCGTGACACGCGTCCACATCAGGTTCGGCGGCAGATCGAGCTGTTTGCGCGACAGCGCAAAACCGCGGAAGACGTATTCGTAAGGCGCGATCGCCGCCGGCGTGGCTTTCGACTCCGGCTGGCCTGAGAACGGATCGGTGAAGGACTGCACGAGCGCCCCGACGCGGCCGTGCGAGGCGTTCATCGCGCTCCAGTGGATCGGCGCGAACAGCGTGCCGCGCTGCTGACGGTCGCTGACGACGACCTTCAGGATGCACTGGCCGTAATCGGTGGTGATGCGGGCGTAGCCGTCATGCGCGATGCCGTGTTTGCTGGCATCATCCGGGTGGATCTCGACGAACGGCTCCGGCAGATGCGCGCCGAGACGCTGGCTGAGACCCGTGCGCGTCATGGTGTGCCACTGGTCGCGAATACGTCCGGTGTTGAGCCGCAGCGGGCGCGACGGGCCGGTCTCGCCGCGCAGTGACGGCACCTCCGGCGCGACGAAGCGGCCTTTGCCGTCATTGGTGAAGAAGCCGCCGTTCGCGAAGAAGCGCTCGCCGGCCGCCTCGCCTTCGCGCGCCGGCCACTGCACCGGCTTCAAGGCGTCGAAGGCCTCGTCCGAGAGCGCGGTCAGCGCGCCGATGTCGAAATCGCGGCTGCCGTCGTTCTCGAAAGCAGAGAGCGCGGCATGCTCGCGGAAAATATCGGCGGCGGATTTGTAGTTGAAGCTGTCGCCGAAGCCGAGCCGCTTTGCGGTCTCGCTCAGAATCCACCAGTCCGGGCGCGCCTCGCCCGGCGCCGGCAGGAACGAGCGCTGGCGCGAGATGCGGCGTTCAGAGTTGGTCACCGTGCCCGACTTCTCGCCCCAGGCGAGCGCCGGCAGCAGCACATGCGGCCCCGCCTCGACGGTGTCGTTGGAGAGCACGTTCTCGGAGACCACGAACAGCTCGAGCTTCTTCAGCGCCTCACGCACGACGTCCGCGTCCGGCAATGACACCGCCGGGTTGGTGCCCATCACCCACAGCGCCTTGACCTCGCCGCGGTTGATCGCCTCGAACAGCTGCACCGCCTTCAACCCTTCATGGGTGGCGATGCGCGGCGCCTTCCAGAACCGCCTGACACGATCGATGTCGGGCGGGGTGAAGTTCATATGCGCGGCGAGCTGGTTGGCGAGGCCGCCGACCTCGCGGCCGCCCATCGCGTTGGGCTGGCCGGTGAGCGAGAACGGCGAGGCGCCCGGCTTGCCGATGCGCCCTGTGGCGAGATGGCAGTTCAGGATCGCGTTGACCTTGTCGGTGCCCTGCGCCGACTGGTTGACGCCCTGCGAATAGAGCGTGACGACGCGCTCGGTGTCGCGGAATATCTTGAAGAAGGCGGCGACGTCCTGTTCGGACAGGCCCGTCGCCAGCGCGGTCGCGGTGACACTGCCGGCGATGTTGCGCGCGCGCGCCAGCGCGTCATCGAAGCCAGACGTGTTCTGCGCGATGTAATCCTGGTCGAGCGCGCCGCTGTCGGCGAGATGGACGAACAGGCCGGAGAACAAGGCGGTGTCGGTACCGGGCTTGAGGCCGAGGAACAGATCGACGTCGCTGGCCGTGTCGGTCCGGCGCGGATCGATCACGATCATGCGCGCGCCGCGCTCCTGCCTGTTCTTCAGCATGCGCTGGAACAGCACGGGATGGCACCAGGCCGCATTCGAGCCGACGAAGACGAGCAAATCAGCCTGGTCGAGATCCTCGTAGCAGCCGGGCACGGTGTCGGCACCGAAGGCGCGGCGGTGGCCGGCGACCGAGGACGACATGCAGAGCCGCGAATTGGTATCGACATTCGCCGTGCCGACAAAGCCCTTCATCAGCTTGTTGGCGACGTAATAGTCCTCGGTCAGGAGCTGGCCCGAGAGATAGAACGCGACCGCATCGGCGCCGTCGCGCGCCACGATGTGCTGCATGCGATGGGCGACGTGGTCGAGCGCATCGCTCCAGGCGACACGCTCCAGCACGCCCTTGCAGCGGATCATCGGATAGAGCAGCCGGCTCTCCAGCCCGATAGTCTCGCCGAGCGCGGAGCCCTTCGAGCACAGCCGGCCGAAATTGGCGGGATGATCAGGGTCGCCCGCGATCGCCGCGCCACCGTTGCCGTCGGGTGTCGCCAGCACGCCGCAGCCGACGCCGCAATAGGGACAGGTCGTCTTGGTGGCGCGGAGCGTGGGATCGATCGCCGTCATATCGAGCTGCCTTATCAAGCCGCCTTGGAGGGACGCGCCAGCGCGCGGCCGAACATCATGTCGGTGCGGATCGCCGCCACCTTGTCGCGATTGCGGATCAGCTCGAGATACCAGAGCGCATCGACGGTATCGCCGATCAGGACCGCACCGGTGAGCCGCCCGTCGGCGATGACGAGCTTCTTGTAGGTGCCGCGCCTGCGGTCTGACAGCACGAGGCTCTCGCTGCCGTCCCCGCCCATGAAGTCGCCGGCGGAGAAGACGCTGACGCCGGACACCTTCAGATTGGTCGAGACCACGCTGCCCTGATAGGCGGCGGGACGTCCGGCGAGATGCCGCGCCAGCACGCGCGCCTGCTCGTAAGCGGGCTCGACCAGGCCGTAGCAGGTGCCGCGATGCTCGGCACATTCGCCCAGCGCGTAGATGTCGGGCGAGGCCGTCTGCATCTCGTCATTGACGACGATACCGCGGTTGACCGCGATGCCCGCCTCTTTAGCAAGCGCCACATTCGGCCTGATGCCGGCGGCGAAGATCACGGCATCCGCCTCGATGCGCGTGCCGTCGGCAAGCTCGACGGCTTCGACATGGCCGTCGCCGTGAATGCGGGCGGTGGAGGCGTTCAGCAGGATGCGGATACCCTTGCGCTCGACCAGCGTCTTCAGCAGGTCCGCCGCCGGTAGGTCGAGCTGGCGCTCCATCAGCCGGTCCATCAGGTGCAGCAGCGTCACCGGCGCGCCGGCTTTCGCAAGGCCATAGGCCGCTTCGAGCCCGAGCAGGCCACCGCCGACCACGACGACGCGCTTCTTCGCTGCAGCGAGCGTCAGCAGCAGATCGACGTCGCGCGTATCGCGAAAGGTGTGCACCCCGGTGAGATCGGCGCCGGGGACGTTGAGCCGCAGCGGCGTCGAGCCGGTGGCGAGCACGAGCTTGGAATATTCGACACTCTCTTCACCTTCGATCTTGAGCTCGCGGCGGCCGGTGTCGATCTCGGTGACGCGGTAGCCGTAGCGCACGGTGACGCCGCGATGGCGCCACCAGTCCGCCGGCCTCAGCTCGATCTCGTGCGAGCCGGTCTCGCCGGCCAGCACGGAGGAGAGCAGCACGCGATTGTAAGCGAGCCGCGGCTCTTCGCCGATCACCGCGACCGCGTAGCGGCCGAGCGAGGTCTTGGCGAGCTCGTCGACCAGACGCGCGGCCGCCATACCGTTACCGACGATGACCAGCGGTTCACTCACAAGGCATCTCCTATTCGGCGGCCTGCGCCTGTGCGCCGTAGGCCTCGGAAATCATGTAGCCGGACAGGACGCCATAAGCGTCGGTCCAGGCCGTGGCGAGTTCGGGCGTCCAGGCCTCGCCGAGGCCCTTCTCGAGGGTCCAGAGCAAGGTCGCGCCGACCACCGGATAGTGCTCGGCCTTGGCGCCATAGGCGACGTGACGCTTGGCGAGCGCCGAGGCCGCGGGAAGAATCGTCTCGAGCTTCGACAGGCCGCCGACGACGGCAGCGAGCATGCCCATCAGCTTCTTGCGCTGCTCGGTCATGTCCTCGGGAAACATCGCGCGCACGGACGGCGCCACCTCAAACAGCCGATCGTAGAACAGCACCGCGGCCGCCTCTGAAATCGGCGCGACCTTGGAAAAGCTCTGCTGGACGAGGGTGATCTGTTCTGAAGTCATGATGTTCTCCTGTCTGTTTCGGTCTGCCTTTGTCCGCGCCGTTGCGAACAAGGTTCATGGGTCAAACGTCATCAGAGAGTCTTCTCCCCGCGTACGGGGAGAAGCGACATTCGTGCCAAACTCAGACTCGCGCTTCCGCGAGGCTTGACGCGCCCTCACCCTGCGGGCTGCGACGCAGGTAGAACCACCAGGTCAGTCCGAGGCAGGAGGCGTAGAAAGCGAGATAGATCGCGAGCGCGAGCGACGGACCGCCGGTCAGGGCGATCGACTTGCCGAAACCGGTCGGGATCAGATAGCCGCCGACCGCGCCGATCGCACCGATGAAGCCGACCGCCGCACCGCTCTCGATGCTCGCGGTCTTCAACGCCGCCGCGCGCGCCGCATCGCCCTTGCCGCGCACCCTGAACAGGTTCTGCTCGCGGAAGATCGAGGGGATCATGCGGTAGGTCGAGCCGTTGCCGATGCCCGTCGTCACGAACAGGATCAGGAACATCGCAAGGAAGCCGGTGAAGTCCTTGTGCCCGACGAAGTAGAGCACGCCGACGGTGGCGCCCGCCATCGCGATGAAGTTCCAGAAGGTGAGGATGGAGCCGCCGATCTTGTCGGCGAGCAAGCCGCCGAGCGGTCGCGACAGCGAACCGACCAGCGGCCCGAGGAACGCGATCGAGATCGAGATCGCCGGAAACTGGGTCTTGATCAGCAGCGGGAACGCCGCCGAGTAGCCGATGAAGGATCCGAACGTGCCGATATAGAGATACGCCATGATCCAGGTGTGCTTGCGCTTGACCACGGCAAGCTGGTTCTTGATCGACGACTTGGCCGTGGTCAGGTTGTTCATGAAGAATACCGCGCCGAACACCGCGATCGCGATCGGCAGCACCCACATCAGGCCGGCGTTCTGAAGGAAGATGCCGTCGACGGGGGACGCCTGGAACAGGTTGATCACCGCGAGCGTCATCAGGATCGGGGTCAAGAGCTGCACGCTGGAGACGCCGATATTGCCGCCGGCCGCGTTCAGCCCCAGCGCCCATCCCTTCATCCGGTCAGGGAAGAAGAAGGAGATGTTGGTCATGCTGGAGGCGAAATTGCCGCCACCGAGACCCGCGGTCGATGCAATCAGCAGCATCAGCCAGAACGGCGTATCGGGCTGGCTGACGAAATAGGCGAGCGACAGCGTCGGGATGAACAGGACAGCGGCGCTGAAAATGGTCCAGTTGCGGCCGCCGAAGGTCGTGACCGCGAACGTATAGGGGAAGCGCATCAATGCGCCGATCAGCCCGGGCACCGCGACGAGCTGGAACAGCTGGTCGGTGGTGTAGTGGAAGCCCGCCTGCGGCAGCTTGGTGGTGACGATGCTCCAGATCAGCCAGACGGAGAAGCCGATATGCTCGGCCACGATCGACCAGATCAGGTTACGCCGGGCGATCACTTTGCCGCCCGCATTCCAGAACGCCTCGTCTTCGGGGCGCCAATCAGAAATCCACGTCGGATTTCGAGTCGGATTCGTCGTCATTGATAATCCCTTCTTGGCTCACCGCTGCGTCGTTGCAGGCTCAGCCTCCACGCGGAGGCGCGCGCCGAGGCCATGCCCCGGTGGCGAGTTCACGATGCTGATTGATGATGTTGAGGGACGTCGTCGTTGGCGTCGGAAAAGGTATTTCAATTTCCGTGCCAATTGCGCGCGTTCGGGAAATACAGGGAATTCAGGGGCTTGTTCGCATTGCCCGAAGTTCTTGCAGGCGTATTTCGCTCGCAAATTTAGCGGTTCGCTCAATCCTTGTGCGGCGCACAAGGATTGAGCGAGGTGTCGATTATTTAGGCGCGCTTATCATCCACGTTAAACCTTGGTTTACGCGGCCTCGACGAAGCGATGACGCTCGTAGAGGAACTCGAGCACGCGGTGGCGGCACTTCAAATAGGTGGAGTTGGTCGCAAGATCGAGGCGCTTGCGGGGACGTGCGAGCGGCACCTCCAGCACTTCGCCGATGCGCGCGCTCGGCCCGTTCGTCATCATGACGATGCGATCGGATAGCAGCACCGCCTCGTCGACGTCGTGCGTGATCATCAAAATGGTGTTACCGAGCTTCTGATGCAGCGCCATCACCGAGTCCTGCAGATGCGCGCGGGTCAGCGCGTCGAGCGCGCCGAACGGCTCGTCGAGCAGCAGCACCTTCGGTTCCATCGCCAGCGCACGGGCGATGCCGACGCGCTGCTTCATGCCGCCGGAGATTTCCGAGGGACGCTTGTCCCTGGCGTGGGCCATCTGCACCAGGTTGAGATTATGCATGACCCAGGCGTCGCGTTCGGCGCGGGACTTGGTCCTGGCAAAGACCTTGTCGACGCCGAGCTTGACGTTCTCGTAGACGGACAGCCACGGCAGCAGGCTGTGGTTCTGGAACACTACCGCGCGATCGGGCCCCGGCGAGTTGACCTCGCGGTTCTCGAGCAGCACGCCGCCGGTGGTGGCGCCGGTCAGGCCTGCGATGATGTTGAGCAGAGTCGACTTGCCGCAGCCGGAATGGCCGATGATCGAGACGTATTCGCCCTTCTCGATCGTCAGGTTGATGTCCTTCAGCACCTCCGTGCTGGCGGCGCCGCGGGTAAAGACCTTGTCGATATGGTCGAGCTTCAGATAGGCGGTCATGTGCCCTTCTCCCTCAGTTCTGCGCCGTGCCGCGGGTGACGATCTTGCCGAGGCCCGCGATCAGGCGGTCGAGCACGAAGCCGACGATGCCGACATAGAACAGCGCCAGAATGATCTCGCTGATATGCGAGGAATTCCAGGCGTCCCAGATGAAGAAGCCGATGCCGACGCCGCCGATCAGCATTTCAGCCGCGATGATGGCGAGCCAGGACAGGCCGATGCCGATGCGCAGGCCCGTGAAGATGTAGGGCGCCGCCGCCGGGATCATGATCTTGCCGAAGAACTCGAGCGGATTGAGCTGCACCACCGCGGCGACGTTGCGGTAGTCCTGCGGGATGTTGCGGATGCCGACCGCGGTGTTGATGATGATCGGCCAGATCGAGGTGATGAAGATGACGAAGATCGCCGATGGCTGGCCGTCGCGGAACGCCGCGAGCGAGAGCGGCAGCCAGGCCAGCGGCGGGATGGTGCGCAGCACCTGGAACAGCGGATCGAGCCCGCGCATCGCCCACACCGATTGCCCCACCAGCACGCCGAGCGCGATGCCGGCGATCGCAGACAGCGAATAGCCGAGCGCGACGCGCTGTAGGCTGGCGGAGAGATGCCAGAACAGGCCCTTGTCGATGCCACCATGATCGAAGAACGGATCGAGGATCAGTTCCTTGGTGTCCTTGAACACCCGCGACGGCGGCGGCAGCGCCGAGCCGGCGCGGCGGCACACCAGCTCCCACACCAGCGTCAACAGCGCGATCACGACCAGCGGCGGAATCACGCGCACGGCGGTCTCCCTTGCCATCCGCGCGTAGGCTTCGCTGCGCGGCGGGCGCTTCGGCGTCATCGCGACGACCGGCGCGGCGGTGCCCGCAGGGGTCGCAGTCTCAATGTCCATTTTCGTGGCAGGCATGTTCATCGCAATCTCTCTCCAGCTCAAGGAAGATGCGGCCGCCCAAGGGCGGCCGCTGGCTCCATCAGACTTCGACGCGCTTGATCGCGAGCGATTTCAGATAGGCCGCCGGATTTTCGGGATCGAACACCTTGCCGTCGAAGAAGGTCTCCTTGCCGCGCGAGGTGGAGGCCGGGATCTCGGAAGCCGCGACGCCGAGCGTCTTGGCCGCATCGCGCCACATGTCCTCGCGGTTGACCTTGCCGATCAGCGCCTTGCTGTCGAAGGAAGCTTCATATTTGCCCCACCGGATGTCCTCGGTCATGAACCAGAGATCATGGCTCTGGAACGGATAGGAGGCGAAGTCGCGCCAGTACTTCATGATGTGCGGTGAGTTCTCGACCACCTTGCCGGCATTGCCGTAGTCGAACTTGCCCTTGGCGCGATCGGCGATGTCCTCGACCGGGCAGTTGATCCACTGCCGTTTCGCCATAATGGTCGCGAGCTCTTCCTTGTTCTCCATCTTGTCGGCCCATTGCTGCGCCTCCATCACGGCCATCAGGATCGCCTTGGCAGCCTTCGGGTTCTTGTCGACCCAGGCCGCGCGCATGCCGAGCGACTTTTCGGGATGCTTGCTCCAGATCTCGCCGGTGTTGACGGCGGTGTAGCCGATGCCCTGATGCACGAGCTGCCCGGGCCAGGGCTCGCCGACGCAGAACGCGTCCATGGTGCCGACCTTCATGTTCGCCACCATCTGCGGCGGCGGCACGGTGATGGTCTCGACGTCCTTGTCGGGATCGATGCCGCCGGCGGCGAGCCAATAGCGGACCCAGAGGTCATGTGTGCCGCCCGGGAAGGTCATCGCGACCTTGGCCGACTTGCCATCGGCCTTCTTCTTCTCGAACGCCGCCTTCAACACCGACGCGTCGGCACCGACCTTGAGGTCGGCATATTCCTTGGCGACCGAGATGCACTGCGCATCGAGATTGAGCCGCGCCAGGATGTACATCGGGGTCGGCTGGTTGTTCTGCGTCACCTTGCCGGCGGAAATCAGGTACGGCATCGGGGTCAGGATGTGCGCGCCGTCGATGCCGTTCCCCTCCGAGCCGAGCACGAGATTGTCGCGCGTGGTGCCCCATGAGGCCTGCTTCTGCACGTCGGTGTCGGGCACGCCGTATTTGGCGAACAGGCCCTTGTCCTTGGCGACGAAGAGCGGACCGGCATCGCTCAACGCGATGAAGCCTAGCTTGGCGCCCTTGACCTCGGGGCCTGCGTCCTGCGCGAAGGCGCCGGCGGGGAAATTCAGCTTGGCGGCGGCGAGAAGAGCGGCGGTGCTGCCGGCGGCCTTCAACAATTGACGGCGGCTCAGGCCCGAGGGCTGGCGGGTGCGCTTGGTCATAGGCAGTGTCGTCCTTTGCATCGTTGCAGAATTGATGGCGTCAGTGCTCGCGAGCAGCCCGTCCGTCCGTGACGCCAGAAAAAGGCGCATGCGAACGCATGGCGGGGAAGACCCCCGTCTGGTGGCGTCGGCAAATCGGATGAGAAGTCTCGCGGGACGGCTTCAATGGCGTCGGCTTGAATGATTCAAGCTTCATGCCAAGCCCGCCACTCCGAAAAACGTCGAAAAATTAATAGGTTATTGATGCCGCGCCAGACTGTCGCAGGCTTGCTGCGCACGCGGAATTTGCGGATTGCTCATTCCTTGTGCACCGCACAAATCTTATGCAGCCGCCCAAGCAAAAGGCCGCACGGCCGCAAAAGTCAGATCAACGCGCGCAGCATCCTGCTGATATCGCTAACCTTTTCCAACACACCCACACGGCACGCAACTTGCTTCTTCACCGCCGTCAACGAAGACTGCGGCTTGCCGCATTGTTGCAGCCTCTGGCGGCTGCATCCCGGAAGCTCAACTGCTTCGCGGCCCTCCCGGCTCAGTCCTCGTGACGCGATTCCCAAGGCTTCCAGACCTTCCATAGCCCTCGTGCGCGGCAGAGCTGTCCGCACGGCCAATGATGTTCAGCTGCGCTCTCTCGGGCGTGTCGATCTAACTTACGAAGCAAAAGGAACCATTGATGTCGTATCTCGCGCCTTCGGAATTCGTCACCAAGATGGTGGATGCGGGCGAGTCCAAGATCTTCATGTCCACCCGGGATACTGCCATCCGCGCCTTCATGGCCGGCGCCATCCTCGCACTCGGCGCATGGTTCGCCATCACCATCAACGTGAACACCGGCCAGCCGCTGATCGGCGCGATACTGTTTCCGGTCGGCTTCATCATGCTGTACCTGCTCGGCTTCGATCTGCTCACCGGCGTGTTCGTGCTCTCGCCGCTCGCCCTGATCGACAAGCGTCCCGGCGTCACGCTTGGCGGCGTGCTGCGTAACTGGGGCCTCGTCTTCGTCGGCAACTTCGCCGGCGCCTTCACCGTCGCCTTCATGATGGCCTTCGTGACGACGTTCGGCTTCACGCAAGACCCCGACAAGGTCGGAGCGGCCATTGGAAACATCGGCGAAGGCCGAACGCTCGGCTATGCCGCGCACGGCGCGGCCGGCATGGCGACGCTGTTCATGCGCGGCATGCTGTGCAACTGGATGGTCTCGACCGGCGTCGTCGGCGCCATGATCTCGACCTCGGTCCCCGGCAAGGTCATCGCGATGTGGATGCCCATCATGCTGTTCTTCTACATGGTGTTCGAGCATTCCGTCGTGAACATGTTCCTGTTCCCGTCCGGCCTGATGCTCCATGCCAAATTCTCGATCATGGATTATCTGATCTGGAACGAGATCCCGACCGTGCTCGGCAACCTCGTGGGCGGCCTCGCCTTCACCGGCATGACCCTCTACGCCACCCACGTCATGACCAAGCCGAAGCGTCAGGCCGGCAAGGCTGCACCGACCCGCGTTGCGGCCTGATACGTCTCGACAGAGGAGCCTCGCCCGACCAGGGTGAGGCTCCCTTCGCCTGGTGATGACGATGACCCGCGGACTCCTGATCTCTGTCGGCCAGCACTCCGACAAGGGGCGCAAGCCCATCAATCAGGATTTTCACGGCGTCCTGATTCCGGAAGAGCCGCTGCTCAGCCTGAAGGGCATCGCGGCCGTTCTCGCCGACGGCATCTCCAGCAGCACGGTGAGCCAGATCGCCAGCGAGTCGGCGGTCAAGAGCTTCCTGATGGACTATTACTGCACGTCGGAATCCTGGACGGTGAAGACCTCCGCCCGCCGCGTGCTGGACGCGACCAATTCCTGGCTGCACGCGCAGACGCGCAAGAGCCAATATGCCTATGACCGCGACAAGGGCTATGTCTGCACCCTGACCGCCATGGTCATCAAGGCGACCACCGCGCACATCTTCCATGTCGGCGACTGTCGCGTCTACCGCGTCGCCGGCAAGGCGCTCGAGCAGCTGACCGACGATCATCGGATCATCGTGTCGTCGGAGCAGACCTATCTCGGCCGCGCGCTCGGCATCAATCCGCAGCTTGAGATCGACTACCAGACGGTCGAGATCGAGGCCGGCGATACCTTTGTCCTGGCGACCGACGGTGCCTACGAATTCGTCGACCAGCGTTTCATCACCAGCACACTCGGCGAGTACGCAGCCGAGCTCGACGGCGCGGCAAAGGCGATCGTCGAGGAAGCCTATCGGCGTGGCAGCGACGACAACATCACCGTCCAGATCCTGCGCATCGACGCGGTGACGCAGCGCGAGCCGGCCGGCATCTTCAATCAGACTTCACAGCTGCCGCTTCCTCCGTTGCCGGAGCCGCGAGCGGTCTTCGACGGCTACAGGATCATCCGGGAAATCCACGGCAGCAGCCGCAGTCATATCTATCTTGCCGTCGATGTGGAGACCGAGGCGCCGGTCGCGCTCAAGCTGCCGTCGATCGATTTGCGCGACAATGCCGCCTATCTCAAGCGCTTCCTAATGGAGGAGTGGATCGCGCGCAGGATCGACAGCCCGCACGTGCTGAAGCCGCTGTCACAATCGCGACGGCGCAGCTACCTCTACGTCGCGACCGAGTTCGTCGAAGGGCAGACGTTGAAGCAGTGGATGACCGACAATCCGCGCCCCGATCTCGAAACCGTCCGTGGGCTGGTCGAGCAGATCGCCGCGGGGCTGCGCGCCTTCCACCGCATGGAAATGCTGCATCAGGACCTCAGGCCCGACAACATCCTGATCGACAAGACGGGCACCGCGAAGATCATCGACTTCGGATCGGTCAGGGTCGCGGGCGTCGCGGAGGCGGCGCCGCGAGACGAGGCCGACGACATCCTGGGAACGGTCCAGTACACGGCGCCGGAGTATTTTCTTGGGCAAGGCGGCTCGCCGCGCTCCGACATGTTTTCGCTGGCCGTGATCTGTTACCAGATGCTGACGGGAAAGCTTCCCTATGGCACCCAAATCGCCAGGATCCGGCGCAAGGCGGACGCGCGGAGACTTCAGTATCGTCCGGCCGACGACGACCGCAACGTGCCGGCCTGGGTCGACGGCGCGCTCAGGCGCGCGCTCCATCCCGATCCCTACAAGCGGCACGAAGATCTGTCCGAATTCGTCTTCGAGCTTCGCACGCCCAATCCGGCCTATCTCGACACACGGATCACGCCGCTCTTAGAGCGCAGCCCGCTGATGTTCTGGAAGCTGACCACGGCAGCGCTTGCTTGCGCAGTCGTCGTGCTGCTGGCGCTGCTGCACGGGCGATAGGGCGCAGAAGGGCGCAGACGTCCACTTCTAGCGGCCAAGTGGAACCATTATCGTTCGTCAGAGCATTGCCGCTGGTGACCCATATGCGACATCGGCCAAATAGCCCAAACATCGCGCGATTAGCCGGGTTTAAAGGTTGATTGCGGCTAGACGTTTTTGCGCTCGACTATGCCGTCGCGACGGCGTTGAATCCGCAACGCGGGCTCTTTTGTTTCAAGGAGGGAGGACCGAAAAGTGAAGACAACGATCATCGCACTTTGTGCCGCCGCTCTCATCGCCGCCGCACCAGCCGCGCTTGCGCAGGGTGTACCAGGAAAAGCACTTGGTCTGCAGCATAAGATCTCTAAGAGACATCACCCGGGCGTCCCCGGCTACGCTCCGCTGCATGAGCTGCAAACAATGGGATCGAAGAAGGGCTATCCGGGAGCTTTCGGTTACGCGCCTAATGAACCCAGTCGTTTAGACAGAAATCTCGAAGCGTCCAGACAAGCTGGTGGTGGCGGCGGCGGTGGCGGAGGGAGTGGCATGTGAACCCACGCGCTGCACGAACAGGCGGTATCCGTCCTGCTTGATCGGGACGCTCCGGGGGCGTTAAGGCCGGCTCGCCTCGCGTCTCTTTATGTTCGCATTATGTTTGTTGTTGGCCCAACTCGGACATCCAGTGAGGTCCGCTGTTGCGCAGCTACCAGAAGCACAGCGGACGTCGCACGCGCCCTGACTACCGAGCGGCCGAATGTGCGCTCCAGCTGCGAGCCCTCACGCCGGCTCCTCCGCCTTCACCCCCAGCGGCTTCGGCGCCATGCCGCCGCCGGGCTTGAGGTGAAATTCGTAAGTCATCAGGTGCCACTGCCCGTTTGCCTTGGAGCCGTCGGGCATCGCGGGATCGTTGCGCGGCTCGACCTTGGCGACGAGGTCGTCCTTGACCCCGAACACCACGTCGGAATCGAGATATTTGTCGCCATCCATGAAGACGTGCGTGATCAGCGGCTCGTAGCCCTTGGCATTGACCAGGAAGTGCACATGCGCCGGCCGCATCGGATGCCGCTTGGTCTGCATGATCATCTCGCCGACCGGGCCATCGGTCGGGATCGGATAGCTGCAAGGCAAAATGGTGCGGAAGAAGAAGCGGCCGTCGGCGTCGGTGATGAAGCGCGCCCGCGCCGAAGCGCCGACCTCGTCGTAGTTCGGCTTCTGTGAATCGTAGAAGCCGTCATCGTCGGCATGCCAGACGTCGACGGGAACGCCCGCAAGCGGCTTGCCCTTGAGGTCGGTGACGCGGCTCTGCACGAACATCCGCTCGCCGGTCTGATTGTTCGGCGAAATGTCGGTGCCGTGGGCCGTGACCTTGTGCTCGCCGACATAGAACGGGCCGAGCACCGTGGTCTGGGTGGCGCCCTCGCGATCCCTGTGGTTGACCGCGTCGACCAGCATGGAGACCCCGAGCACGTCGGACAGCAGGATGAACTCCTGCCTTGTGTCGGTGCATTTGTGGCCGGTGCGGGTCAGGAAATCGATGGCGTATTCCCATTCCTCGAAGGTGAGACCGGTCTTGCTCACGTAATCGTGCAGCGACTTCACCAATTCCTGGAGCAGGAATTTTGCCCGAGGATTCGGCGTATTGTCGAAGCTTTTGACGACGGCTTCAGTGAGTTCGGTCTCGTTGAACTGGGTCATGATGCGTTTGCCCTGAATTTTCTCGTTGGCCCGGATGGGCTCCTTGGAGGCGTTCCAGAGCGCAGCCTACACCAGCAGGCCCGGCCGCGTTAAGCGCAACCGGCTTGGAATGGGGCCGCCATTTCGCTATCAACTTTCCGACAAAACGCCCCGGAGGAACTGATGCTCGCCCCTACCCCCGCCTCGCCCGAATCCGTGGGCATGTCCAAGGCTGCGCTCGACCGCGTCGATGCGCATCTGAAGAGCCGCTACATCGATGCCGGCCGCTTTCCGGGCACGCACCTGCTGGTCTACCGCCGCGGCAAGGTCGCCCACAGCTCGGTGCAGGGCTTTGCCGACGTCGAGCGCAAGGCGCCGGTCAAGGACGACACCATCTACCGCATCTATTCCATGACCAAGCCGCTCACCAGCGTCGCCTTCATGATGCTGGTCGAGCAAGGCCTCGTCGCGATCGACGAGCCCGTCGCCAAATACATCCCGGAATGGAAGGATCTCGGCGTGTTCGTCGCCGGCACCGCGCCGGCCTTCCTGACCCGGCCGCCGTCCCGGCCGATGCTGATCGTCGATCTGCTGCGGCACACCGCCGGTCTCACCTACGGCTTCCAGCAGCGCTCCAACGTCGATGCCGCCTATCGCACTGAAAAGATCGGCGAGGTCGAGAAAGCCGGCACGCTCCAGACCATGATCGAGGCGCTGGCAAAGATTCCGCTGGAATTCTCGCCGGGCGAATCCTGGAACTACTCGGTGGCGACCGACGTGCTCGGCTATCTCGTCGGAAAGATCTCCGGGATTCCCTTCGAGCAGTTCCTTAAAACGCGCATCCTCGATCCGCTCGGCATGACCGACACTGATTTTCACGTGCCGGCCGCCAAGGCGCACCGTTTCGCGGCCTGCTATTCAGCTGATCCCGGTGGAGGCATGACCTTCCATGCCGGCCAGCGCCGCGAGGGCCTGACGCTCCAGGACGACCCGACCAAGAGCTCGTTCCTGTCCCCGCCCTCGTTCATCTCGGGCGGCGGCGGACTATGCTCGACGGTCGCCGACTATCTCACCTTCTGCCGCGCGCTGCTCAATGGCGGCGAGCTGGGCGGCGTCCGCCTGCTCGGGCCGAAGACGCTCGCGCTGATGACGAGCAACCACATTCCGGGCGGCCGCGCGCTGCCGGAGGTATCGCGTTCGCTGTTCTCCGAAGCCACCTATAACGGCATCGGCTTCGGCCTCGGCTTCGCCGTGACCATGCGGCCGGCGGAGACGCTGATCGCCGGCAGCCCGGGCGAATATAATTGGGGCGGCGCGGCCACGACCTCGTTCTGGATCGACCCGGCCGAAGAGCTGATCACCATCTTCATGACGCAGGTGCTGCCGTCGAGCGCCTATCCGCTCCGGCGCGAACTGCGCAGCATGGTCTATGCGGCGATCACCGAGAGCAATCTCTGAGCTACGTCTCAACGAGAACGGGCCCTCGCGATCGATCGCGAGGGCCTGTCATTGCCTAGTGCTTATGGCCGATCAGATAAATTCCGCCGCCGAGCACCAGAACGGCGGGCACGGCCCACAAAATCAGAACTGCGTCATCCTCCTCAGTTGGACGTGCAGACCTTGACGGTCTTCATGCCGCTTTCAGCCTCGGTGCGCGACTTGACGCCCGCGACCGCGCTGCAAAATCCCGCTCTGACGTGCTCGCCGGACGCGAAAATCGTGGCGCGGTGCAAGTCTCACCCGTATGGTCTCCCCAAAATCATAATCCGGCGCCGCTGCGCTGGAACCGGGACGCCCGCGTTTGTCAAAGCTCACCTTGCCGGTCCGGCTCGCTCTTCTGGTCACGGGAACGATGTTGCCGCTGATCGTCTTTGCAGTGGGTATTGCCTATTCCAACTACCGCCAGGACCGCAGCGACGCGACACGACGCGTGCTGGAGACGGTGCGAAGCATGCGCCTCGTGCTCGATTCCGAAGTGCAGCGGATGACCGGCGGCTTGCAGGTGCTGGCGCTCAGCAACGCCCTGCAAGGCGGCGACTTCGACGACTTCCGCCGGCTGGCAACCGGGTTCATCAGCCAATATGGCGAGGACAGCGTCCTGCTGGTGGCGGACGGGAGCGGGCACCAGCTGTTCTCGACCGTCACGAGTGAAACGACAAACCTGCCGCCCCGCAACAATCGCGAGATCGTTGAGCGGGTATTTGCGAGCAAGTCGCCGCAATATTCCGACCTGTTCACCGGCTCGACCAAGAACCGGCCGATCGTGACCGTCGAGGTTCCCGTGCTGCGCAACGATGAGGTCGTCTACGCGCTCTCCTTCAGTCCGCCGATCGCGACCTTCCAGAAACTGGTCGAGCAGCAGCGGCCGAACGATCAATGGACGGTGTCGCTGCTGGACACCAAGGGTCGCGTGTTCGCGCGCGCGCCCAATCCGGCCGAGACGTTCGGCAAGCAGGCCTCCGGCGCACTGAACGATGCGATGGCCCGGACGCCGGAGGCGACCCTCTCTACCGTTTCGCTCGACGGCGTCGCGCTGTCCTCCGCCTATACGAGATCGCGGCTGACCGGCTGGACGGTCGTGGCCGGTGTCGCCGAGAACTCGCTGATCGCCCCGCTCTGGCGCGACATCGCGATCACCAGCCTGATCGGCGGCATCCTGCTGCTGACCGGCCTGACCTTCGCCGTGCGGATGGCGACCACGATCGCGCGCGGCGAGATGTTGCACAATCTGCTGATCGAGGAGCTCAACCATCGCGTCAAGAACACGCTGGCCTTGATGCAGGCGATCGCGGTGCAGACCTTCCGAAGTTCAAGCCGGGACGAGCGGACCAAGTTCGAGGGACGGCTCGGTGCGCTCGCCGAGGCGCATAATCTCCTGAGCCAGGAGAAATGGGCGGGCTCGGAGCTGAGGGATGTGATCGCGCGCGTGCTCCAGCCGTTCCTGCTGAGCAATCCCGGTCGCATCCGCATGGCCGGCCCCACCGTGCCGCTGTCGCCGCGGCTCGCCGTGGTGCTGTCGATGATCGTGCACGAGATCGCCACCAACGCCGCGAAATACGGCGCGCTGTCGAACGAGACCGGCCGGGTCACGCTGGACTGGGAGGTCATCGCCGACACGCCGAAGCCCCGGCTGCGGCTGATCTGGAGTGAGATCGGCGGACCGCCGGTGACGGAGCCGGTGCAGCGCGGTTTCGGCTCGCGCCTGATCGAGCGCAGCGCGCGCGACCAGCTCGGCGGCGAGGCGACCGTCGACTTCCTGCCGCGCGGCGTCGCCTGCACGGTGACGTGCGTGCTGGACGAGGCGCGGTGAACGGATTGAAGGAACATCGGCGATGAAGATCACCAAGGTGCGCACGCACATCCTCGAAGCAAAGCTCTCGCAGCCGTTCGCCTATTCGCGCGCCTGGTACGACACGCGCACCGCGATGCTGGTCGAGATCGAGACGGATGACGGCCTGTCCGGCTGGGGCGAATGCTACGGGCCGGCGCGGATGACGGCGGCGGTGGTGCAGAGCATCGCGCCCTTGCTGATCGGCGAGGATCCGCTGCGCACCGATGTGCTGTGGCAGATGGTCTACGCACGCTTGCGCGATCACGGCCAGAAGGGCGTCGTGATCCAGGGCCTGAGCGGCATCGATATCGCGTTGTGGGACATCAAGGGCAAGCATTTCGGCGTGCCAGCGCATCAGCTTCTCGGCGGCGCCGCGCGCAAGGAGATAGCGGCCTATGCGACCGGGCTCTACCGGCGCAAATCAGGCGATCCGCTCAAATACCTGCCGGAGGAAGCGGCCGGCTACGCCGCGGAAGGTTTTCGCGCCGTGAAGCTGAAGGTCGGCTTCGGCATCGCCGAGGATGCCGCAGTCACACGCGCGGTGCGCGAGGCGATCGGCCCGGATGTCGCGCTGATGGTCGATGCGAACCACGCCTATGATGCAGTGGCGGCGATCCGGCTCGGCCGCATGATCGAGCGCTACGACATCGGCTGGTTCGAGGAGCCGGTGCCGCCGGAGGACGTCGCGGGATATCGCGCGGTGCGATCCGCGCTGACGATTCCCATCGCCGGCGGCGAGTGCGAGTTCACGCGCTTCGGCTTCCGCGACCTGTTCGCATCGCATGCGCTGGACATCGCCCAGCCCGACACCTGCGCGGCCGGTGGCCTCTCCGAATGCAAGAAGATCGCCGACATGAGCGAGGCGTTCGGCATCCGCTACAATCCGCATGTCTGGGGCACCGGGATCGCGATCGCGGCCTCGCTGCAGCTTCTCGCCGTGCTGCCGTCGCATACGCCGACCTCGCTTGCGCCGATCGAGCCGATGCTGGAATTCGATCGCACCGAGCATCCGATCCGGCAGGCGATTTTGAAGGAGCCGATCGAGCACGAGAAAGGTGTCGTGCGCGTTCCCGACGGACCGGGACTGGGCATCGATATCGACCGCGAGGCGCTCGCGCGCTTTGCGGTTCAATAGAAAAAGCGCTCGACGCCGTTAATTCGGCGGCACGTCGATCGGAACGAGAAACGCGAAGCCATATTTGGCGTCCTCGCCGCGCGCCTCATCGAGGCCGCGTCCAAGTTCCACCGCGGCAATCTCGGCCGGAAGCGCGAGCCTGACCTGTCGGACATGATCCGGGCACAGGAGAGGACGCCCACCTGAACGCATGCTCGCCAATTCCTCGACGAACCAGGCCTCCTGCACGCGCGCCCGGGCGGATCGCAGTGAGCTGGCCGAGAACGCCAGAACCGGTCTCTGGTTGATCTCCAGCACGAAGCAGCGCTGTCGCGCCGCCTGTGCGGCGCGATTGCTCTTGCGTGTCGTCGACCTGCCTTCAGCCCGGCCACTCGCGCGTGTCATCTCAACACCATCAGAAGTTCGCCGTGGCTGACAATCTGAACACACGTGGAGACCCCGGCGTGATGTTGTTATTCCCGTCCGCGGTCGAATAGTACTTCCGGTCGAGGAGATTTTCGATGTTGAGCTGGGCGCGCCAGGTCTCGTTGAGCCTGAAGAACACGGCGGCGTCCACCCGCGTGAACTCCGGAATCAGCACGGTGTCGTCGGACGATGCGAAGAAGTTCGAGTAGTGGATCACACCGAGGCCCGCGGCCCACTGCTCCGTGAACTGATACCTGTTCCAGAGGGAAAAGGTATTGTACGGCACAAGTCCCACGCGGTTGCCGGCGACAATGGTCGCGGAGTTGTTACTGGTGATCCGCGCATCCGTGTAAGCGTAGCCGCCCGTGATTTGCCAGGCGTCCGTCACATAGCCTGTCAGAGACGCTTCGAGGCCGCGGGTCTTGGTGGCTCCGCTCAGAATGAAGAATCCCGCATTGTTGGGATCGGCAAAGCGCTGATTGGTCCGGTCCAGTTCGTAGATCGCCGTAGCGAACTGCAGGAACGGGAAGATGTCGTATTTGAGCCCGACTTCCTTGTTCACGAACTTCTCGGGCGCTGCGATGGCCAGGCCCGGTGTGAGAGCGCTGAACTGGTCGCCGGCGCTCGGCAGATACGAGATGCTGTAGCTACCGTAGATCGACAGGTTTTCGAGCGGCTTGAACACGACACCGGCGCGTGGCGACACCAGATCATCGACCCGGTTGAGCTCGACGAATGTGCGACGGTCTCGCGACGTCAGGTCGAAGTGATCGAACCGCAGGCCGCCGATCAGCTCCAGATAGCGCGTGATCTCGACCTGGTCCTGGACGTAGACGGCGCCGAGATTGAGCTTGTAGGTGTTGTTGGCATCGGTACCCCCATTATTGGCGAAAGTGACCGGAACGTACGACGTCGGATTCCTCGGATCGATGGTGATGGTCGACGAGACGCCATTGAAGAGCCCGCTCTGCCGGTAGTTCAGGCCGTTCTGACGGCCCACCTCGGCACCGAAGACGACGGTGTGACGAATTGGGCCGATCCCGAACTTGTAGGTGAGATCGGTCTGGTTGAAGTAATTCGTCCGGTCGGTCTCGTTGTTATATGCTTGCAGATTGCTCGAGGTTCCGGCGGCATTGACGGCACCGGAATTGGCTCCTCCGCCCGGATAGATGTTCTGGTAGAACTTGTCGTAGTTGGCGATCTGCGACGAATTCTTGATCGTCCACCCGTTCTCGAAATCGTGCTCGACGACAGCAGTTCCGATATCCACGTCGGCGAGCGCATAGTTGAGGTTGGGATTGCCGAAGAACGCAGACGACGACGTATCGTAGGGATAGCGCGGGAAGGCGTTTCCGGGGCGGATCTGCGAGGGGATGCCGCGATCGACGGTACGCCGGTCGTGCAGATGCTCGTAGCTCAGCTTGACCGTCGTGGTGTCGTTCGGCGCAAAGGTCGCGGTAGGATTGATCGCCCAGCGTTCGAGGTTGACGAAATCGCGATAGCTCTGCGTATTTTCGTACATCGCGTTGAGGCGGAAGGCCCAGTTCTCGTTGATCGCCTGGCCGACGTCGGTGGTCACGCGGGCGCCGGGATAGGAATTGCCGCCGACCGTCACCTCGCGAATGGTCGTACCGTCGGCCTCCTTGAGTACGCGGTTGACGACGCCACCGCCGCCGCCGCGGCCGAAGATCATCGCGTTCGGCCCCTTCAGGACCTCGAGCCGCTGAATGTTGTAGAAGTCGCGAAAATACTGGACGTCGTCGCGGATGCCGTTGGTGTAGAAGTCGGCGTTGCTGCGCTGGCCGCGGATGACGAGGTCATCGCGATGCGATTCGCCCTGATGATAGATCACGCCGGGCACATAGCGGGTCGCCTCGCCGATCGAGGTGAAGGCCTGGTCCCTGATGAAATCCTTCGTCAGCACCGTCACCGACTGCGGCACGTTGAGGAGAGCCGTATTGGTCTTCGTCGCGCTGGTCATGCTCCGCGTGACATAGCCCTTCTGGCCGGTACGCGCGTCCTGATTGTTGACGCTCGGCGGCTTCTTCTCGACCGGTGCGACGGTGGCCGTCCGGCGATTCGATCGCGCTGCGCGCGAGGCGGTCGCGGTCTGCGCCCGGCGGGCGCGCTGCTGCGGAGCGGAAACGACGACTGACGGCAAGGCTCCCGCCGCCTGCCGCTGCTGTGCGGAGGCCGGGCTCGCCTGCATCGTCAGCCCGCCACTGAATGACAGCGCTGCCGTCGTCGACAGCAGAAAACCACGCAACGCCTTACGGCCACCCCAACAACCCAATGCCATCTGCAACGCCCCAAAAGCTTCGCGTGCCGCTCTGAAAGACGGCTTCGCGGTCCCGAACCGGGGCGCATCTGCAATGCGAAGAATTAGATGAGGATTAGATCGGATTTAGAATAGGTCGAGCCTCTCTACGCTCACGCCCAAATTTGTAAGAGTTCTAAATTGAGGCGCAGGCGGTTGACCATTTGGCCACGGTGTCGAATGTGGCGTTTGGTGCTGCGACGCGCCGCCCCTCCAACACAGCGAATTTCCCTGAATCAATGCGCCTCCTGCTGATCGAAGACGATCCGATGTTCGGCAAGGCGCTCGTCCGCGGATTGAAGCGAAACGGAATGACCGTGGACTGGACCCGCGACGGACAGGACGGCTACGCCGCGCTACAACGCGCCGAGCACGCGATCACGCTGCTCGATATCGGACTGCCCGGCATGACTGGCTTCGAGATTCTCAAGGCTGCGCGCAGCAGGAAGGCTTCGCCCATCCTGGTGATCACGGCCCGCGACCGGGTCGAGGACACGGTCGCGGGACTCGATCTCGGCGCCGACGACTTCATCGTCAAGCCGTTCGAGTTGCGCGCCCTGCTCGCGCGCATCCGCGCGGTCATGCGCAGGGTCAACGACCGCTCCAATTCGCTGATGAGCAGCAAGGAGATCACGCTCGATCCATCGACCCATGTGGCGACCTTCCGCGGCATCCAATCGACGCTTTCCGCGCGGGAGTTCTCGGTGATGTACGCCCTGATGGAGCGTCCCGGAACCATTCTGTCGCGAGGCCAGATCGAGAGCCGGATCTACGGCTGGGGCGACGAGGTGCAGAGCAACGCCGTTGACGTCGTCATCCACGGCTTGCGCAAGCGGTATGGCAAGGACGTCATCCGGAACATCCGCGGTGCCGGTTGGATGGTCACGAAGTCCGGATCATGAACTCTCTTCGCAAGACGATCATCACGCGTGCGACGCTGTTGCTGGCCGCCATAGGCCTCCTGGCGACGGCAACATCGTTCGGCCTGGTCGCCTATGAGATGAACAAGTTCCTCGACGCGCAGTTGCAGGAGATCGCCGTCAATGTCGGTCCAGGTGACCGCAACGATGCGGGTCCGCTGCTCGAAAGCGAAGACGAGGATCAGTTGGTCGTCCGCATCTGGGATCGCTCCGGCGCGCTGGTGCATCGGGCGGGTCCTCCGATCGATATTCCGTGGCAATCAGTGCCGGGATTGTCCGACGTGACCGCCGACGGGCAGGATTGGCGCGTCTATCGCTGGAGCCACGCGCAGCACGATATCCAGATCGCGCAGGCGTGGAGCGCCAGGCACGAGATCGCGCTGCACGCGGCGACAGGCGCCGCGCTTCCGCTGCTGCTCGCCATCCCGCTGGTCTGGGCCGTTCTGGGTTGGTCGATCAGCCGCACGATGGGCGGTCTGCAACGGCTGTCGGCCGAAATCGGCCAGCGGAGCGTCGATGCGCAGGAGCCCCTGCGTCCGGTGGGCGTACCGGCGGAAGTGGCTCCGCTGATCGTTGCCATCGACAAGCTCGTCGATCGTCACCGGTCGGCACTCGACGCGCAGCGCCGCTTCGTGGCGGACGCCGCGCACGAACTGAGGACACCTCTGGCCGCGCTCCAGATTCAAGCGGAAAACCTGATCGCCGCGGATCTGTCCGGACAGACTCGCGAGCTTGCCGACGAACTTCGGGACGGCGTGCGGCGCGCATCGCATCTGGCGAGCCAGTTGCTCGAAATGGCCAGAACGGAAGGCGCCTCGATCCAGAAGCGCGACGACATCGATCTTGCCGCGCTCGCGACGTCGTTGCTGGCCGACTTCTATCCGCTGGCTGAGGCGCGCGACGTCCAGCTCGCGATGACGGCGGAGACACCGTGCAGGTTGCTCGGCGATCGCGACGCGATCGCCAAGCTCATCGCCATCCTGCTGGATAACGCTATTCGCTATTCAGGTTCAGGCGGCTCCGTGGAACTCAGGGTCGTCAATGACGGCAAGATTTGCGTGCTGGAGATCGTCGACGACGGCCCAGGCATTCCCGAAGACGCAATACCGTTCATCTACGACCGCTTCTTCAGGGCTGCGCCCCAGGGCGTCGAGGGGACCGGGCTTGGTCTTGCGATCGCCAAATCCACCGCCGACCGGCACGGCTTCAGGCTGATGCATCAGAACCGGAGCGGCGCGACCGGCATCGTCGCGCATGTCCGGTTTGACCTGACTACCGTACCGACCGCGTGAGCTAACCGATCGTCTGCAGCGCCGGAAACGTCTCGAGCAGCCAGATGCTGACATTCGAGACCGTGCCGGTGAGGAAGCCGATGCCAGTGATCACCATCAGGACGCCCATGGCGCGCTCGACATTGACGAGCTGGCCCTTCATGCGCGCGAACAGCTTCGAGAACTGCTCGATCATCAGGGCGGCGATCAGGAAGGGAATGCCGAGGCCGGCCGAATAGACTGCGAGCAGGCCCGCCCCCTTCGTCACCGTCGCCTCCGCCGCGGCGATCGAGAGGATCGCGGCGAGGATCGGGCCGATGCAGGGCGTCCAGCCGAAGGCGAAGGCGAGGCCCATCACATAGGCGCCCCACAGGCCGACAGGCTTGGGCGCGGTCAGGCGCCCCTCGCGCATCAAAAGGCCGATCCGCGTCAGTCCCAGGAAGTGCAGGCCCATGATGATGATGACGATGCCGGCGAGGATCGACAGCTCGGCCGACCAGGCACGAATCAGCCCGCCGATCAGCGAAGCGCTGGCGCCGAGCGCCACGAACACCGTGGAGAAGCCGAGCACGAACAGGAGCGCCGACATCATGATGGCGCGCTTGGACGCCGAGGCCGGCTCCTTGTTCTCGACATGCTCGATCGTGGCGCCCGTGAGATAGATCAGATAGGGCGGAACCAGGGGCAGAACGCAAGGAGAGAGGAAGCTGACGAGGCCGGCAATCAGGGCCGCCGGGATCGAGACATTTTGCATGATGCAGTCGGAGCCATCTCAGGCTCTTTGGCCGCGCACCGGGAATGCGCGCGGGCGTGAGCCGAACCGGCTCTGGTGTAGCCGATGCCGGGGAATGCGCACAACAGAGGCGCACGAAACCAGGCTCCTCCCGATGCCGTCTGCGATCACAGATGCGGCATCGGGACGCGCACAAACCTCGCCAAAAAGCGAGACTCGGCGGCGCGGCTACTTCACCACGCGGAGCAGCGGACGCCGGGGCTGGTCCTGCGTCTGCTTGGAGGGGGGCTGCGGTTCGCTTCCAGCGCTCCGCAACATTTCGTCGCACAGCGCCTTGAGATCGGCACTGTCAATTCCTTTGAGCTTCATCCGCACGTCGAGGATGACGATAGACAGCAGCTCGGCCGACTCGCGGTTATTGCTCTCGTTGAGAACCTTGCGGCACTCCTCAAGCGTTTCCAGCACCGACTGCAACTGTTC
The DNA here is from genome assembly GCF_040547935.1 of Bradyrhizobium sp. LA6.8. Taxonomy (NCBI): domain Bacteria; kingdom Pseudomonadati; phylum Pseudomonadota; class Alphaproteobacteria; order Hyphomicrobiales; family Nitrobacteraceae; genus Bradyrhizobium; species Bradyrhizobium sp. LA6.8. The sequence goes on along the minus strand of NZ_JBEPQQ010000005.1, from coordinate 253,592 downwards.
GTCTGAATGCGACACCGGCGTTCTTTCCGTTAGTTCGGCCTGCGAGACGTGTTTGTGGAAATCCCCTCGGCCCCCATGAGATACCGAGAATAACACGAGGCGCCGACGCCTCCGAACATGATTTCAGTATGATTTTGCCGGGAAACCGTGGCTCCCGCGAACATCGACCCGCTGCGCGGGACGCCATTATCGTCGTGGCCGGGAGTCGAACGCGCGGCACCGGATGATCGACCCATTCCGCGCGGCGACAGCTCGCGCGCAAGGACTTCCGTAACGGAAAGCGCCGACAATCCTGCAGCCATTTCAGGGCTCGCAACGGAACTCACGCCACACCCCTCATTCCAACGTTGGTCGGCCGATTCGATTCTCAGCCTTAGTAACACTCGGATACCGCCCACGAGGCAGTAACGATGGCGTTCAAAAGTCGCCGTTCCCCAACCCGCAGTGGTTGTGGTTTGCGCCCAATTCTGCCAGTTTAGCAACCCGAAGGGACTTGTATGCACTCCTTGGCGGAAAGGGGCGTTCCACAGGAGGAACGCCCAAAGATCAACATCAGCGGCCTCTCCGATTGGGATGCGGCCCGCATATTCCTGGAAGTCGTTCGATGCGGCAGTTTTCGCTCGGCGTCTGAACGCCTGTCGCTGTCGATCAACGCCGTCCGCCGCCGGATTGATGATTTCGAGCGCCAGACCGGCACCACCCTGTTCACCCGCGACGTCCACGGCACGCATCTGACCGATGAAGGTGCACTGGTGGTCTCCGCCGTCGAGCGCATGGAGGCGGCCGCCTTCGACGTGCTGCGCACCAGCGATTCGACAGCCAACGCCCTGTCCGGCGAAGTTCGTGTGGCCGTCACCGAGGGTCTCGGGACGTTCTGGCTCGCCCCGCGGCTGGTCGAATTCCAGCAGGCCTATCCGAAGATCCTGGTCGACCTGCATTGCGCGATGCGCTCGGCCGATGTCTCTCGTCACGAGGCCGACGTCGCCATCCATCTGTCGCGTCCCTCCGCGCTCGACGTCAAGCTGGTGCGGCTCGGCCGCATGCACCTGATGTTCTGGGCTTCGGAAAAATACCTTGAGAAACACGGCACGCCGCGCTCGGCGCTCGAATTGATCAAGCACCGCCTGGTGCTGCAATTCGCCGACCAGCTTGCCGCCAAGGAAACCTTCGAGAGCTTCTTCCCAGGCGTTCCGGAACGTGACCTGCTGGTCATGAAGACCAACGTCTCAAGCGCCAATTATTGGGCGGTCGCGAATGGCGCCGGCATCGGCGTATTCCCGAGCTACGCCATTGCGCTTGGCGGGAAGTTGATTCCACTGGAGGTCGAGCTGAACAGGCCGCTGGATATCTGGTTGTCCTACCACCCTGGTAGCGGCCGGATTCCACGCGTTCGGCACATGATTGACTGGCTGATCGAGGCTTTCAATCCGGCGCGATTCCCGTGGTTTAAGGAAGAGTTCGTGCATCCGCATGAATTCAAGGACGAGTATATGGGCGAACCCCTGACCCAGCTCTTCGGGGGATTTTCAACCGAAGAACAAAGGTGAGAGTATGAAAGCAGCGGCGAAAAGAATGAAGCAGCGCAGCGCCGGCAAGCCGGACATTGAGCTTGGCAAGCGGATCCGTCTGCGGCGCGTCGAGATGAAGATCTCGCAGGCCGAGCTCGGCGAGAAGCTCGGCGTGAGCTTCCAGCAGGTCCAGAAATACGAGAAGGGCGTCAATCGCGTCGGCGCGGCTCGGCTTCAGCAGATCGCCACCGCCCTCGATGTGCCCGTGACCTTCTTCTATGACGGCGACAACAAGGCGCGCGAAGTCGAGAGCCTGCTCTTCCTCGATTCCGCCTTCAGCCTCCGCCTGCTGCGCGCCTACAGCAAGATCAAGGACCAGACGGTGCAGCGTCAGCTCGTCTCGCTGATGGAATCGATCGCAGCGAACGAGGCCTGAGCCGATCGGGCTCTGACCTGGACGGCCGATGTTCAATCCGCCGCGTCACGGGGGCGCGGCCGGATTGAACGAGACCCAGTCCGCGCGCTTGCGCGCGGCTCTCCTTTCGGGGCGGCCAAGCCGCCCTTTTTTCTTGCGGATTTCTAGCTGCGGGTTTCTTGCTACGGGTTTCCTGGCAATTTACCCGCCATCGCCGCGGATTTCGCGAACCCATCCCGCCCCTGCCGCGACCCAATCGAGACGCCCCGCCTCGAACGCGCGGGCTTTCGACTGCCGTGCTTAATGGGACCTCAACTCCGGGGCTCTAGCTTCCCGCCGATTTTTGCGAATCGGCGCACGCGGCGCGGCGAGCGGGAATTGCCAATGCGAGCGCCGTCCGGGCCTCGTCCTCGTGGGGAAAATGGGACACATGTCGAAACGCCATGCGATGATCGTTGCCGTCGGCGTGCTCGCGAGCGCCTCCGCGCTGGCGCAAACCGAAACCACGGGACAGGCAAACCCCAGGCCGGCAACGGCGGCCGGTACAGTGCCGGCCGCGGCGAACCCGGCCCATGCTGCCGCGCCGAAGGCTGCCGCGCCCGCTTCGACGGCGGAGAGCCGCTCCGCTGCGGCACTCGCGCTGACGCATGAGCCAACCTATGACGAGGGCTCGGCCCAGCGCATCAAGGATGCCGCACTCAGCTACTCCGATCTTGCCGTGCGTGGCGGCTGGCCGACGATCCCTGCCGATGCGAAGTTCGCCCTCGGCGTCCAGGGCGCCAGCGACGAGCTGCTGCGCAAGCGTCTGATCGTCTCCGGCGATCTCGCCGCCGACAAGGCGACCGGCGCCTTCGACCAAGATCTCGCCGACGCCGTGAAGCGCTTCCAGGCCCGCCATGGACTGGCGCCGACCGGCACGGTGACGCCGCGCACGCTCGCGGCGATGAATGTCTCCGTGCAGAAGCGCATCCGGCAGCTGGAGGCTTCGCTCCAGCGGCTCGAGAACATGAATTTCGGCTTCGGCCAGCGCTATGTCGTGGTCAACATCCCCGCCGCGTTTGCCGAAGCGGTCGAGAACGATGTGGTGGTGCGGCGCTATCGCGTCATCGTCGGCAAGACCGAAAAGCCCTCGCCGACCCTGACGGCCCAGATCACCAGCGTCGTGCTCAATCCGACCTGGACGGTGCCATCATCGATCGCCAAGACCGAGATCTCGGCGCATATGCGGAAAGATCCGACTTATTTGTCGCGCATGCACATGGAGGTGCTCGACGGCCACGACAACCCGATCGATCCGCATTCGGTCGACTGGTCGGGCACGCACACGCCGAACTTCACCGTGCGCCAGCACAACGGCACCTTCAACGCGCTCGGCGCGGTGAAGATCGACATGCCGAACGCCTATTCGGTCTATATGCACGACACCAACCAGCGCAACCTGTTCAGCGACGACTACCGCTTCGATTCCCATGGCTGCTCGCGCGTCGACAATGTGCGCGATCTCGCCGCCTGGCTGCTGAAGGACCAGCCGAAATGGAGCCGCGCCGCGATCGATACGGAGATTGCGAGCGGCCAGCACCTCGAGGTCGCCATGGCGAAGAAGGTGCCGGTGGCCTGGATCTACCTCACCGCATGGATGACCAGGGACCAGACCGTCCAGTTCCGCAACGACGTCTATAGTCAGGATGAGCAGTTGCTGGAGGCCACCGCCGAAGAGGCCGCGTTCTTCAGCAATGCCGGCAGCCATCCCCTGACCGCGCACATGCACGTAACGCAGTAGAGCATGATCCGGAAAAGTGCGCAGCGGTTTTCCGAAACGATCATGCTCAAGGAATAACCGCTTCTCGCGCCATGCAATCGCGGAGCAGGCGGATGCAAAGCCGCTTCCCTCGTCACGGTTGACCCGGGCCGCGCCCCGGCCGCACATTGCGCCTGACCTACGACAAGCGAGCGCGCAATGCCTGACATTTCCAGCACGACCGAAACACCCCATGCCGACGGCAAGATCCTCAAGCAGGTCATCGACGGCGTCGGCGTGATCACCTTCAACAATCCCGACAAGCGCAACGCGATGTCGCTGGAGATGTGGGAGGGATTTGGCGAGGCGCTGACGAGCCTGCGCGATGACGAGACGGTGCGCGTCGTGATCCTGCGCGGCGCCGGCGGCAAGGCATTCGTCTCCGGCGCCGACATCAGCCAGTTCGAGAAGACCCGCCACAACGCGGCGGCGTCCGAGGAATATGCCAAGCGCAGCGCCGCCCAGCGCGCGCTGCTCGCCGACTATCCCAAGCCGACCATCGCCTGCATCGAGGGCTTTTGCCTCGGCGGCGGCATGCAGGTCGCGATGCTCGCCGACATCCGCCTCGCCGCACATGGCAGCCAGTTCGGCATTCCCGCGGCAAAACTCGGCATCGCCTACGGCTATGACGGCTTGAAACATCTGGTGTCGCTGGTCGGTCCGTCCTGGGCACGGCTTCTGATGTACACGGGCATGCGGATCGATTCCGCCGAGGCGCTGCGCATTGGCCTCGTCGAGCGCTTGTTCCCGATCGACGAGTTGTGGGGTGAGACGATGACGATCGCGCAGACCATCTCAGAGAACGCCCCACTCGCGATCAAGGCCGCCAAGATCACCATCGCGCAGGTGTTGAAGGATGAGAGCCAGCGCGACCTGGAGGCGATCACGGCGATCGGTCACGCCTGCATGGACAGCGCGGATTTTCGCGAGGGCCGGCAGGCCTTCATGGAAAAGCGCAAGCCGCAGTTTACGGGCAAGTAGCCTCGGCGGCCGGCCGCGCCAGCAAAAATCACGAAAACAACCCCGCCGTGACTAGAAAGTAGTCGTACAAGATGCCGACGGCTCGCGCGCCATGTTGATTGTGATGTAGCGCGCGAAGGTTGTTGCCAGCCCCGGCTGCTTCGGAACTATCCAACGTAGAAGGATCCCGTCGGGAATTCGTTTCTCTGACTGGGGTAGCTCCCCATACAGCTCGGAAAAGAATTTCACAGCCCTTTCGATCGCATCCGGTCCTGTCCCCATCGCATTTCGCATGTTTTGTTCGTCAATTGCGTCGAAACATGTTCTTACTTCCGCATAAGCGGCGGCCGGCAGTATTGTTGCGAGTACAAAGACGAAGAGCAAACGCATGCAATCAACTTCCTTCTAGCTTTCTTCGCTCCCATTTTACCTTGGGCCAATCTGGGGTCGAGATCCACGTCATGAACTCGTTGGCGGTGTCCGTTGTTGGGCCTCATAACAGAGGTCGCGCCTTTGCGAGCGCTGCAATCATTCGATACGCAACAAAGCCGGAAGGTCGCTCATCCGATGAAAGAACTCATCGCAGAAGGCTGCTAACTCTGGCTCAACTCCCGGATCACCGCCGGTAAACCCCAAGACTCTCATTCCCGCGGCCTTTGCCGCGCGAATCCCGGACAAGGAGTCCTCAATAACGACGCAACGTGAAGGGTGAACACCCAACGTTTGTGCGGCATGCAGAAACAGGCCGGGGTCTGGCTTCCACGAACCAACCTCATACGCACTAAAGATACGTCCTTCAAAGTGCCCCAGCAGTTTCGTCAACCCGAGTGCATGCGTGAGCTTCGACATGGGTCCGTTAGACGCTACGCAAACGGGAACGGTAATCTCGGCTAACGCTGCATGGATTCCTTCGACAGGCTTCAGTTCGGCATCAAAAGCCAGCGCGGTTGCTTGTCGAACGTCAGCAACGAAAGTGTCTCGGACGCCGCGGCCTAGCCGACGCTCAATTTCGCGCACGCAATCCGCCATCTTTACCCCTCGGAAAGAACGTATAGCGTCCTCCACGCTGATCGTTACGCCTTCCTCAGATGCTGTTCGGACCAGGACGGTCAGGGCAATAATCTCACTATCGACCAGGACGCCGTCCGAATCGAAGACAATGAGCTCGGGACTTGCACTGGTCATCCTTGCGATGCTCTCGCTTTGCGGGGCCATCTGAACATTAGCTATGGTCCGACAGGCCGTAGATCACCAAACACCTCGATCAGGCGAAAGCGCTCGCACATCAGCATCATGTCCTCGCTGAATCGTCCGAGCCGACCGAAATAGGTCCGATGGGCGCTGCGCCAATAGGCGAGGCTTCGATCGCCTTCGCCCTCATCGTGCGCAAAGGTGGCATCGACTTCATTAAAGCGCCGATAGGTGATCTCGACGGATTCAATGACGCAGCGCGGTTCTCCCCGTCCGTCAAGCACGACCCAGAGTTCACCGGGCGTCGACGTGTTCGGTTCGTCCTCTGTGCTGCAAGTCGCGGTCTTGACGCCCTTGACGACGAGTTCGACCAATTCATCCGCGAGCGCGGGATTGTCGCCGAAGGCGAAGGTCCTGAGGTGCCGATAGTGCTCGGGAACCGGATTGCTCATTGACGTCCGGCTCCTCCGATATCGACCGCCTGCGGTAACTACAGCGCAGCGAGCACCGCTTTCGTAATGTCAGCCGTGCCGTTGCTGCCGCCGAACTCCATCGGCTTGATGCCGCCGGCGTAGATCTGGTCCACTGCACGCTCGATCTGCTCGCCGGCTTCCGCCGCGCTCTCGACGCCGTGCTTGTCGGCGAGCCAGTCCAGCATCATCGCCGCCGACAGGATCATGCCGGTCGGATTGGCCTTGCCCTGCCCCATGATGTCGGGTGCGGTGCCGTGGCAGGGCTGGAACACCGCATATTTGTCGCCGATGTCGGCGGACGGCGCCATGCCGAGGCCACCGATCAGGCTCGCGGTGATGTCGGAGACGATGTCGCCGAACATGTTCTCCATCACCATCACGTCGAAATCCCAGGGACGCTTCACCAGCATAGCCGAGCAGGCATCGACATAGAGCCGGTCGGTCTTCACGTTCGGATGCTTCTTCTCGATCTCGTCGAAGATACCGCGGAAGAACGCAAAGGCCTTGAACACGTTCGCCTTGTCGACGCAGGTCAGCATCCCCGGCTTGCCGCGCGCCTTGCGCCGCTCGGCGAGCCGAAACGAGAACTCGAACAGGCGTTCGGAGGTCTTGCGCGTGATCACCATGGTCTCGCGCGCGTCCTCATGGGTGACGACGCCCTTGCCCATCGAGGCGAACAGGCCTTCGGTGGATTCGCGGATCACGACGAGATCGATGCCGCGCTGGTCGGCGCCGACGATCGGGCTCGGCACGCCCGGAATGAGCCGCGCCGGGCGCACGCCGGCATAGAGATCGAAGATGAACCGCAGCTCGATCTGCGGCGCGATCTCGGTATTATCGGGGTAGCGCACCGACGGCAGGCCGCAGGCGCCGAGCAGGATCGCGTCGGCCTCCTCGCAGAGCTTGATGGTGGAATCGGGCATCGACTTGCCGGTCGCGAGATAATTGTTGGCGCCGGCCGGCGCCCCGGTGAAGCGGAAGCTCAGGCCGGACTTCGCCTCGATCTTGCGCAGGACTTCGATGGCCGGTGCCATGACTTCGGGACCGATGCCGTCACCGGCGAGCACGGCAATGTGGAAGGCGTTGTTTGCGGACATGGGGGTTCTCTGCGTGAAGAAAGGTGTGGCTCGTCATTGCGAGGAGCGAAGCGACGAAGCAATCCAGACTGTGTCCGCGGAGGGATTTCTGGATTGCTTCGCTTCGCTCGCAATGACGACGGAGAGAGTGAGGCTACGGCGTCAGCACCGTGCGACCGACCACCGCGCCCTGCTGCAATTGCACCAGCGCGTCATTGGCCTTGTTGAGCGGCTGGCGCGTCACCGGGATCGGCGGCACGTTCTTCGCGCGCACGAGGTCGAGCAGTTCCTGCGTCTCGCGCAGATTGCCGACATAGCTGCCCTGGATCGTCACCGCCTTGATCGGGATCAGCGGCAGCGCCCAGGTCGCGCCGCCGCCGAACAGGCCGACGATGACGAGCTTGCCGCCCTTGGTCAGGCAGTCGAAGCCGAGTTGCGTGGTCGCGGCATTGCCGACGAGATCGATCACGGCGCGGATCGGCCCGCCCGCCTTTTTGGCAAGCTGCTCCAGCGCATCCGGCGCCTTGGGATCGACGGTCGCGAGCGCGCCGGCCTTTTCGGCGGCCTCGCGCTTCCTGGCGTCGATGTCGACCATGATCGCGCCCTTGCCGCCCATTGCCTTCAGCAGCGACAGCGCCATCAGGCCGAGGCCGCCGGCGCCGAACATCACGATCGGCGTGTCAAAATGCTGCTCGACCTTCTTCAGCGCGCTGTAGGTGGTGACGCCAGAGCAGGCGTAGGGCGCCGCCGAGGCGGGATCGAGCCCCTTCAGGTTGAGCAGATAGCGGGGATGCGGCACCAGCATGTGGTCGGAGTAGCCGCCGTCGCAATAGACGCCGAGCGAGCGCGGCGTCAGGCACATGTTCTCGTCACCGGCCAGGCACGTGGCGCACTTGCCGCAGCCGATCCAGGGATAGACGAGGCCAACATCGCCGAGCCTGAGATCGCCCTGGTCGGTCGGCTTCACGTCGGGGCCGAAGGCTGCGATTTCGCCGACCGTCTCATGGCCCATGGTCAGCGGCAGATTGATGCCGCGATCCTTCAGCGACAGCGGCTTGCGGCCGTGGCCGAGATCGTAGCCGCCTTCCCAGATGTGGAGGTCGCTGTGGCAGACGCCGGCGGCCTTCACCTTGATCAGCACCTGCGTGCCCGACGGCTGCGGCGTGGCCTCGTCGAACTCCTGCAGCGGCGCCTTGAAATCGGCAACCTTGAAACTCTTCATCGGCGTCCTCCCGGCATACTTCTTGTCGTCGCCACCATGCCATGCCCGGCGGGACGAAACAAACCCGGGAGCGGTCTTAGTTTAGGCCAGCGGATGGTGGCAAGCCGCGAACTGGCCGGGTGCGACCTCGCGCAACTCCGGTATCTCCGCGCTGCATCGCTGGTCGGCCCGCGGGCAGCGGGTGCGGAAACGGCAGCCGGACGGCGGCGCAATCGGCGATGGTGGCTCGCCGGCCGCCACACTCTCGACGGGACGCACGTCCGGATCGGGCACCGGGATCGCCTGCAACAGCAGGTCCGTGTAGGGATGCGCGGGCTTTGCGAACAATTGCTCCGACGGCCCGACCTCGCAGAGGCGGCCGAGATACATCACCGCGACGCGGTCGCTGACCGCTTTCACCACCGCGAGGTCATGCGCGATGAACAGCAGCGTCAGGCCGAAGCGCGCCTTCATCTCCTCGAGCAGATTAAGGATCTGCGCGCGGATGGAGACGTCGAGCGCCGAGACCGGCTCGTCGCAGACGATGAATTCGGGGTTGAGCACCAGCGATCGCGCGATGCAGATGCGCTGGCACTGGCCGCCGGAGAATTCGTGCGGCAGACGGCCCGCCACGATATCAGGGTCGAGCCCGACCGCGGACAGCACCTCGTGAACGCGCCGCTTGCGCTCGGCGGCATCCTTGACGCCGGCGATGATGAGCGGCTCGGCGACGATGTCGCCGATGCGCCGGCGTGGATTGAGCGAGGCGATCGGGTCCTGGAAGATCAGTTGCACGCGGCGGCGCATCTTGCGCAGCGCCTCGCCTTCCATCGCGGTGAGGTCCTCGCCGTCGAACAGCACGCGGCCGGACTTGGCGCGGCGCAATTGCAGCACCGCGCGCCCCAGCGTCGACTTGCCGCAGCCGGATTCGCCGACCAGCCCCAGCGTCTCGCCGCGCGCGACCTGGAGGCTGACGCCGGAGACCGCGTGCACCGTCTTGTTGCCGAGACCATATTCGACGACGAGATTGTCGACCTTCAGGAGCGGCTCAGCGGGCATGGCAAACTGCATCATGCGCCAATCCCCTCCGTCATCTGGATGGGATGGAAGCAGGCATAGAGATGATCAGGCATCTCCGCGCCCTTCAATTCGGGCTTGGCCTCGTGACAGCGCCCCACGGCATAGCGGCAGCGTGGCGCAAACGAGCAGCCCCTCAGCGGCCGGGTCGGATCGGGCGGACGGCCGGAGATGGCGGGCAGCGGCGTATGCGGCGCGGTCTCCAGCTTCGGGATCGCCGCCAGCAGCGCCTCGGTGTAGGGCATGTGCATGCGCTTGAACAACGCCTGCGTCGGCGCGCGCTCGACCACCCTGCCCGCATACATCACCGCGACCTCGTCGGCGCGGCCGGCGACGACGCCGAGATCGTGGGTGATGATGATCATCGCCATGTGGCGGCGGCGCTGCTCGCGCGCCAGCAGATCGAGGATCTGCGCCTGGATCGTGACGTCGAGCGCCGTGGTCGGCTCGTCCGCGATCAACAGTTTCGGCTCGCAGGACAGCGCGATCGCAATCGCGATGCGCTGGCGCATGCCGCCGGAACATTGATGCGGATATTGCGCGAGCCGCTGCTCCGGCGCCGGAATGCCGACGGCGGCGAGCAGCTCGATGCTGCGCTTCCGCGCCGCCGGCGCATCCAGTTCGAGATGCTCCTGGATCGTCTCCATCAGCTGGGTGCCGATGGTCAGCACCGGGTTGAGCGAGGTCATGGGGTCCTGGAACACGACCGCGAGGTCGCGCCCGCGCAGGCGCCGCAGACGCTCGGAGTCGAGCCGCACCAGATCCTGGCCGTCGAACATCACGCGTCCGGTCAGCTTCGCCTTCTTCGGCAAGAGCTGAAGCACCGCGCGCGATAGCATGGTCTTGCCGCAGCCGGATTCGCCGACGATGCCGAGTGTGCGGCCCGCCTCCAGCGACAGATCGACATGATCCACGGCGCGCAAATTGCCGCGCGGGGTCGGCAGTTCGACCGCCACGTCCTCGATGGTCAGAAGCGGCGCGCTCACAGCGCCCCCTGACGCGGGTCGGTCAGGGCCCGCAAGGTGTCGCCGACCAGGTTGAAGGCCAGCACCGTCAAGAACAGCGCCGTTGCCGGCAGGAAGGCCAGCCGCGGCGCGACATCGAGGCTGTCGCGCCCCTCGCCGATCATGCTGCCCCAGCTCGCCATGGGCGGCGGCACGCCGAGCCCGAGGAAGGACAGCGCGCCCTCGACCACGATCGTGACGGCGACGCCGAGCAGGAAGAACGCCAGCAGCGGCAGGATCACGTTCGGCAGCAGCTCGCGCAGAAGGATGCGCGCATGGCTGGCGCCGAGCGCCTCGGCCGCGATCACGAACTCGCGCCGCGCCAGCGTCAGCGTGGCCGCGCGCGCCACGCGCATGAAGGCGGGAATGCCGAGCACGCCGAGGATCAGGGTGAGGTTGGGAATCGACTGGCCGAGATAGGCGGTCACCGCGAGCGCGAAGATCAGCGGCGGAAAGGCCAGCAGCACGTCCATACTGCCGACCACCAGCGTCTCGAACCGGCCGCGGAAATAGCCGGCGAGGAGACCAAGCGCGCCGCCGAGCGCAAGGCCGATCATCGGCGCGATCAGCCCGACCGTCAGCGACACCCGCGCGCCAAAGATCAGGCGGGCAAATTCGTCGCGGCCGAGCCCGTCGGTGCCGAGCCAGTGTTCCCCGGAGAACGCGGCGCGGCGCTCCAGCATGTCCATGTCTACAGGATTCTGCAGCGGCAGCACCGGCGCCAGGATCGCGAGCGTCAGGACAATCGCGAGCCAGGCGCTCGCGAACCAGAACAACAGGCCGAGCTTGCGCCGGCGCCGAACCGGCTCGGAGACCACCGCGTCCTGCATCGACAGCTCAAGCGTGGCCATGGCGGATCCTCGGATCGAGCACGGCGTAAAGCATGTCGACGATGAAATTGACGATGACGAAGCCGCAGGCGACCAGCAGCACCACGCCCTGGAGGATGACGAGGTCGCGGGTGTAGATCGCGCCAACCAGCAAGCGGCCGATGCCCGGCAGCGCGAAGATCGATTCCACGATCAGCGTGCCGCCCAGCAGGCGACCGATGTTGATGCCCGTGACCGTCACCAGGGTCAGCGACGATGGCTTGAGCGCATGCACGAACAGGATGCGCGCGGGCTTGAGGCCTTTGGCCTTGGCGAGCGCGATATAGTCCTCCTGCAGGGTCGCGATCATGTCGGAGCGCAGCACCCGCATGATTCCAGGCCATTCCGCCAGCGCCAGCGTCAGCGCCGGCAGCACGAAGAAGCGTAGATTGGCCAGCGGCTCCTCGGTGAACGGCACATAGCCTGTCGCCGGCAGCCAGCGCAGCTCGACCGCGAACAGATAGATTAACAAAATCGCCATCAGGAAGGACGGCATCGACAGCATGGCGAAGGCGCTGCCGGTCATGAAGCGGTCGAAGGCGCCACCGGCGCGCGCAGCGCAGGCGATCGCGAGCGGCACGCCGATCAGGAGCCCGATGAATTCGGCCATCAGCATCAGCTCGAGCGAGACCGGAATGCGCTCGGCTACCGCCTGCAACACCGTCTGCCCGGTGCGGAAGGAGCGGCCGAGATCGCCCTGCAGGACATGACCGAGCCAGCTCAGATAACGCCACCACAGCGGCTGGTCGAGCCCCATGTCACGGCGCAGCGCCGCGACATTCTCCGGCGTCGCCTGATCGCCGAGGATGACATAGGCAAGGTCGCCCGGCAGCAACGCGGCGATCAGGAAGGTGAGCAGCGAGACGGCGAGCAGCACCGGCAGGATGGCAAGGAGCCGCCGCACGACGAAGTTCAGCATCGCGCGGTCATTCCAGCCAGGTGGTCGAGACGTCGATCACGCCGTTGTAGATTTTCGGAAAGCCCTTCAGCTTGGCGCTCGACAGCGCGTAATAGGTGTTCTGGAAGGTCCAGAACCAGACTGCCTCCTTGTTGATGAGGCGGCTGATCGCGCAATAGTCCTCGATACGCGCGGCGGGGTCGGCGGTGACGCGGGAATGGTCGAGCAGCCGGTCGAGCTCCGGGTCGGCGAAGTTGGCCAGCGCCAGCGGGCTGCCGCTGCGGAAGTTCGCATACATCTGCGGATCGGGATCGGCGAGGTCGACGATGCGCCAGGGTATGAGCTGGAACTGACGCATGAACGCGCGTGGCGGAATGGTGGCCTGGTCGACCTGCTCGATCTCCATGTTGGCGCCGGCGCGCTTCCAGAATTGCTGGAGCACCTGGCCGATCATGCGGCCGCGGGGCGTCGCGGTCACCATCGTCTTGAACTCGACCGGCTTGCCATAGTCCTTGATCAGTGCCTTGGCCTTCTCGACATCGAACGGCAGCGCGCCGTCGTCCTTGCACTTGACCCAGGAGCCGTCGCCGTAGGGATTGGTCGCGGGCCGGCTCAGGCCGTTGCTGATCGCCTGCGACATCTTTGGACGGTCGATCGCCATCACCAGCGCCTGCCGCACGCGGACGTCGTCGAACGGCGCCACCTTGGTGTTGAAGGCATAGACCTGCGCGCCCGAGCCCTTGTAGGTGTGCACGGTGAGCTTGGAGTCCTTCTGCGCCTTCATGATGTTGTCGGCGTCGTTCTCGTCGTCCCAGATGATGTCGGCCTCGCCCGATTGCAGCGAGGCGAAACGCGATTGCGCGTCGGGCAGCGGCTTCAGGATGATGCGGTCGAGATAGGGACGGCCCTTGTCCCAGTAGCCCGGGTTCTTCTCCAGAACCATGCGATCGCCGGCCGTCCATGATTTCAGGATGTAGGGACCGGTGCCGACGGGATTGCGATTGTAGTCGTCGCCCTTGGTCTTCCACGCCGTCGGCGAATGCACGACGTTGTTCTGGCTCTGGATGGTGTTCGTCGCCGGCAAATTCACGGAAGGATCGGTGAGATTGTAGACGACAGTATATTCGTCGGGCGCCAGCACCTCCTTGACGTTGGTGATGTAGAAGGCGCAGCGGCACTTGTTGGCGGGGTCCTTCTGCCGATCGAAGTTCTCCTTGAAGGCTTGCGCATTGAACGGCGTGCCGTCGTGGAATTTCACGCCCTGGCGCAGCTTGAAGGTCCAGCTCTTGTAATCGTCCGAATGGGTCCAGGATACTGCCAGCTTTGGCGCGGCTTCGCCCTTCTCGTCGAGCGTGGTGAGCGTGTCGAAGATCGCGGCCGCAGCGGTGAAGGTCGAGGTGTCGTAGACCCCGACCTTGAGCGGATCGAAGCCCGTAATCTCCAGCTCCTGACCGACGGTGATGCTGCCGCCCGCCTTCTGCGCCTGTGCCGGCTCGGCCGGCGGAAGTAGAGAAAATGCCGCAACAAGGAAAATCGGCGCGTGTTTGCGCGCCGCGGCAGCAAGGTTCGTCATGGTTCCTCCCGGGATCCCTCGTCCGATGTTTCGGATCGTTGAATGACTCGGAGGCGAGCTTGGCGATAAATGCTCGCCACGGCAAGAGGAACACGCGAGAGATCAAACGCTGTAGTGGTGCTGCGATGCGCTCAGTTTGTCGCAGCCGTTTTGCCTGACGGAATTGGCGCATCGCCGGCGAGGCCGATCTCCTCGCGCAATGCGTCCGTGTGCTCGCCGAGCACGGCCATGGTCTTGGCGGGCGTGGTGTCGGCGCCCGACATCCGGAACGGCAGATTGAGCACCTGGAACGAGCCACCCTCGTCCTCGACGGACGAGAGCGCCTGCCGGTGCGCGAGTTGCGGATCGGCCAGCGCCTCGGACACGGTGCGATAGGCCGAGGCCGGCACACCGGCCGCGCCAAGCGCGACAAGACACGCGTCGGTCGTGAGCGGCCGCGACCAGGCCTCAACGCCGTCCATCATATCAGCCCAGTTCTCGCGGCGCGCGGCGTAGGTGGAGAAGCGCGGATCGGAAATCCATTCGGAGCGGCCGATCACACCCATCAGGCACTGGAACGTCTTCTCGCTGGCGACCGTGATCATGACATAGCCATTGGCCGTCTCGGTCGGGCCGAACATCGGACGCGGCGGTGGCTTCACCGCGAATTGCGAGCTCTGCAGCTCGATCACCGTCAAGGTCAGCATCGATTCCAGCATCGAGACGTCGATGTGCTGGCCCTGCCCGGTCACAGTGCGCTGATAGAGCGCCGACGCAATCGCGCCGAAACCGTAAGTGCCGGTGACGACGTCGGCATGGTAGATGCCGCAATAATCCGGCCGGCTGCGGCCGGGCTGATAGGCGAGATGCGCCATGTCGTAGCCGGAGGCCGCATGGATTACCGGCGCGTAGGCCGGCAGCTCGGCCGAGGGACCGGTCTGGCCGTAGCCCGAGATCGAGCAATAGATCAGCTTCGGATTGACCGGGCGCAGGCGGTCATAGTCCAGCCGCAGCCGGTGCATCACGCCGGGGCGAAAGTTCTCGACCAGGATGTCCGCGGTCGCGGCGAGCCGGCGCACCGCCTCCTTGCCCTCCTCGGATTTGAGATCGAGCACGACGCTCTTCTTGCCGACGTTGAGCTGGCCGAATACGGTGCTGCACCCCATGCGCAGCGGCGGCCGGGTCCGCATCGTCTCGCCGCCATCGGTCTCGATCTTGATGACCTCGGCGCCCATGTCGGCAAGCATCCGCGCACAATGGGGACCGGCGATGGTGGTCGAAAAATCCAGGACCCTGAGGCCCGCGAAGGCCTTTGTCGTCGTCCCCTCATGCTTATCTGCTAACGGCATGCCTGCTTACGCCCCCTCGGCCTCTTAGGAACTATCGAAGTTCTCTCTTGTTGATGCGCCGACCCTAGAGGGCGGCGGGTGAGTAGGAAAGTCTTTACCGAACGGACGCGTCTCACGGGCGGGCTTGGGAATTCCAGGACAACTGGACCCGTTCTTGCATAGCAATAAACGGGATCGGAAGAGGGCAGCTGTTCTTGAGGGTCTTGTTCGTCACAACCGAGATGGACGATTTCGTCCGCGTTGGCGGACTCGGCGCCGTTTCCGCTGCACTTCCCAGGGCGCTTCGCCCTCTCGCCGATATCCGGGTCATGTTGCCCGGCTATCGCGACATCATCGAACAACTCACGCATATTCAGATCGTTGGCCGCTGCCCGGGGTTTGCGGAGATGCCGGCCTGCTCGCTCGGGCGGGCTGCGACCAAGGACGGGCTGCCGGTCTATGTGCTGTTGTGCTCACAACTCTACGACCGGCCCGGCAATCCCTATGGCGACGAGTCCGGACACGACTGGCCGGACAACGACATCCGCTTTGCGCGCTTTGCCTCGGCAGCCGCTGAGCTGGCCATGGGCAAGCTGGACAAGAATTGGGCAGCAGACCTGATCCATGCCAACGACTGGCAGGCCTCGCTCGTGCCGGCCTACCTCGCCTGGCGCGGCGCCAAGCTGCCGTCGATCCTGACCATCCACAACCTCGCCTACCAGGGACTCTTCCCGAAGGACTCGCTGCGGCGGATCGGCGTCCCCGAGAGCTCCTTCCATATCGACGGCGTCGAGTTCTACGACCAGCTTTCCTTCCTCAAGGCCGGGCTGGTCTATGCCTCGCACCTCACCACCGTCAGCGGCACCTATGCACGCGAGATCACGACGGAAGAATTCGGCTGCGGCCTCGAAGGCCTGCTTCGTGTCCGCTCCGACGCGGCCGAGCTCACCGGCATCCTCAACGGCATCGACGAGAGCTGGGACCCTCGCTCCTGCTCCCAGCTCGCCCAGCAATTCGGCGCCGGCGACTGGGTCGGCAAGAAGGCCAATGCGGATTACGTGCGCAAGCAGTTCGGGCTCGCGGTGTCGCGCGGCCCGATGTTCGCGATCGTCGCACGCCTCGTGCACCAGAAGGGCATCGACCTCGTGCTGTCGGCCGCCGACGAGATCATCGATGCCGGCGGGCAGATCGTGGTCACCGGCTCCGGCGAGCCGGCGCTCGAGCAGGCGCTGATCGACGCGCATCGCCGCCGCCCCGACGCGATCGGGGTCACGATCGGCTTCAACGACGCCCAGGCGCGTCGCATCTTCGCGGGCAGCGATTTCACATTGATGCCGTCGCGCTTCGAACCGTGCGGCCTCAGCCAGATGTACGCCCAGCGTTTCGGCTCGCTGCCGATCGGTCACCAGACCGGCGGCTTGGCCGAGACTATCACCGACGGCGAGACCGGCTTTCTGTTCTCAAAACCCTCGCACGAATCCTTCCTCGGCGGGGTCCGCCGCGCCTTCTCAGCTTTCGTGGCACATGACCAGCTCGACTCCATGCGTCGCAGCGCGATGGGACGTTCGTTCTCCTGGAGCATCTCGGCCGGCAGTTATAGCGCGCTGTATAGGAGGCTGGCGTCGGTGTGAGGTCGAGGCGCCACTCCGGACTCCGTCATTGCGAGGAGCGAAGCGACGTAGCAAATCCAGACTGTCTCCGCGTCGATAGTCTGGATTGCTTCGCTGTGCTCGCAATGACGATGTGGAGAGAGTGCGCGCCACTCTATCACCCGTCACCCTAAGAGTGGAGAACCTCACCCCTTCCCGCGCACATCCATTTGCGGCCGCCCGATCCAGGCGCGATTGAGACACCGGGTCATCCAGTCGGGCTGCGGCTCGCCCCGCAGCCGTGCCTGCGCTTCCTGGTAGGGACCGACATAGCGCAGCCGGTCCGGCAATTTCGGATAGACGCGCCTGATCCATCTCAGCGCATTGTCGGCTGCCCGCTTGTCGCGCTCGTCGAATTCAAACCCGAAGCCCGCTCGCAGGCGCTCCGGCAACAAACTCGCGGTGAGCGCGCGATACCATCGCGGTGGCCGCAACCACGGACGGGCGCCGCCAAGGATCTGCGCGGCGATCTCGCGCGCCGCCGGGCTGACGGTCAGCGTGTCCGACTGCGCCATCGCCGCAGTGTAGGCCGAAAAGCCGGACCAGTCCGCGGGCAAATCGTCGGCCGTCAATCCGAACAAGGCGCCGAACATCCGGCTCTCGCTCCAGTAGCGCTCGCGCTCCTCCGCCGAGAGCGGCGGGAGCACCAGATCATGCGCCATCACCGCGGTCTCGACCAGCGTCGCATGAACCCAGCGCAGCGACGGAATGTCATTGGCGCAGTAGCGCGAGCCTGCCGCGAACGGACCGACGGCCTCGGGCATCTCGCCGACGATCATGCTGTGGCGCCGATGCAATTGCCGGGACGACAACTGCGCCCGGTCGAGCGAGCCAAACACCATGGCAAAGACGATGTCGAAGGTGCGATGGAAGCGGCCGATCGGATCGGCAAGGGTTCGTGAATGCTCCGCGATGGCGGCAGCGACCCAGGGATGCGCCAGCTGCAACAACAGCGCGCGGCCGGCGCCGAGAAAGATGACGGCCTCCCGGTCGATCTGCCACGTCACCGTGTCAGGACCGAACACGCCGGCAACCGGTCCCGCGGCGTCGGCGCGGACCTGATCGAGGGCCAATTCCAGATCGTTCCCGGTTACCAACTGCAAGGCCTTTCGGTTGCCGACGGCGCACGATCCGCAGGGCCTGTGGCAATTCGATGAAAGCGGACGCGGCCCTACTCCGCCGCCATCGGCATCTCGTCCAAATGCTCGTGCAGCACCACGCCGGCGAGCGGATCGAATTCACCGATCCACGGCTTTCGCGCCAGCACCGACCTCGTGTGGGCGTAGCCCGCATGCCAGCGCCGCGTAATGCCTGACGGACTGAAGTCGATATCCTTGGTATGGGTTTCGCGATCGAGCTGCGGCGCCAGCAGTCGCACCACATGCATGCGGGTCGGACAGCCGTAGCTCATCAATTCCCTCACCGCGGGATCGTTGCGCTCGTTCTCGGGCAACCGCGCGGCAAGCTGGTTGATGACGTGACGCAGGCGATGGGCCTGCTGCTGCCGCACGATCTGGCTCGCGATGCGGCTGGAGTACTGCACGTCCTTATGGCGGTTCAAGACCTCCGCCATCGTGGTCGGCTCGGCGCCGACAGGATTCCACAGATGCACGGAGAAGATCAGCGAATCCCTGCGTGGATTGTCGTCGAATACGGCCTCCGTCGGCGTGTTCGACAGGATGCCGCCGTCCCAATAAAGGTCGCCATCGATGCGCACTGCCGGGAAGGCCGGCGGCAGCGCGCCCGAAGCCATGACATGCTTCACCGTCAGTTCGCCGTCGCGGCTGTCGAAATAGCGCATTTCGCTGGTGCCGACATGAGCCGCACCGACCGTCAGTCGCGGCGCGCAGCGATTGGCCAGATCGAAATCGACCAGCTCGCTCAGCGTCTTTTCCAGTGGCGCGGTCGAATAGAAGCCGGCGTGATCGGCGCCGAGTGGAAAGGAATCTCCCGCATGCGCCAGCGGGTTGGGCCGGAAGAAGCCGGGAATGCCGTTGGTGACAGTCGACAAATAGGCGAGCTTCTCGCTGAAGTCGGGAAAGGCGCCACCCAGAGCCCAAACCGGATTCTGCTCCATCCGCTTCCAGAACTCCTTCAGGCGCGCGAGCCTGTTCTCCGGCGCATTACCGGCGATCAGGCTCCCGTTGATGGCGCCGATCGAGGTGCCGATGACCCAGTCCGGCTCGATCCCGGCCTCGTGCAGGGCCTGGTAGACGCCCGCCTGATAGGAGCCGAGCGCACCGCCGCCTTGCAGCACCAGCACGACCTGTCCCGGCAGATCGTTAGGCCCGCACACTCCGACATTTTTCTGCATGCTCGTCACGCTCCTGCTCCGGAGAGCCTGCCCCGTCGCTTCTACGCAAAATCCTCCGGCATTGTTACGCCCGGCGACCGCCGGCCGTCCAGCGACCATGTCCGAAAAGGGCAGCGCGGAACCAACGGTTAACGCTTGGCTGGGGCGTCCTGCGGCGGCTCGTCGTCGGCGATGGCGCGCCAGGCCGCGCCGTCGAGATCGTCATATTGGCCGCTGCGGAGTGACCAGAGGAAGGCGACGAGACCCGCACCGCCGAGCATCAGCGCCAGCGGCACCAGGATCACCAGGATTTCCATCACACGATCTCCCGTGACGCATTGCGCGCCCGCAACGAATTCAGCATCACCAGGATCGACGACCCGCTCATGGCCGCCGCTGCAATCAGGGGCGTCACCACGCCGCTGATTGCCACCGGCACGGCGAGGACGTTATAGCCGATCGCCAGCCAGAGGTTCTGCCGCATCAGGTGCAGCGCCTTGCGCGCGGAATCGATGGCGGCGACGCTAGGTGCCAGCGGCCGGCCGAGGAAGACGAGATCGGCGGTCGCCTGGCTGAGATGCGCGGCCGAGATCGGCGACATCGAGACATGGGCCGCCGCCAGCGAGGGCGCGTCGTTCATGCCGTCGCCGACCATCAGCACTTTGGCGCCGCGCCGCTTCAACTCCTCGATCCGCGCGATCTTGTCGGCCGGCGTGACGCCGGCGCGCCATTCGGCGATGCCCAGCGCATGCGCCGCCGCGATCACCGCGGGCTCGCGATCGCCGGAGAGAATCTCGATGCCGATGTTGCGCGCCTTCAGCGCCGCGATCACGGCTTGCGCGTCCGGGCGCAGACCCTGGCGCACCGAGAGGATGAACTTCTCGCTGCCCTTGCTGAAAGCCACGATGGAGGCCTCAGGATCGAGCGTTGCCCCGCCGACCATCGCCTCGGCGCCGCAAAAGGACGGACGGCCTAGGCGAAGCTCGACACCGTCCACCACAGCGCGCACGCCCTGCCCGGCCTCCTCGACCGCGCCGATAACAGGCGATCTGGCACCGGCGGCCTGCGCGACCGCGGCGGCGACCGGATGATGGCTCGACAGCGCGAGCCGGCCGGCAAGTGCAAAAATGTCGGCGGGAATATCGGCCGCGTTCATCACTTCGAGATCGGGCAGCGTCAGCGTGCCGGTCTTGTCGAAGATGACGTGATCGGCTTCGGCCAGCCGCTCGATGGCGTCGCCGGAATTGAGCAGCACGCCAGCTTTGAACATCGCGCCCGAGGCCACCGTCTGCACGGTCGGGATCGCAAGCCCGAGCGCGCAGGGACAGGTGATGATCAGCACGGCCACGCCGGTCACGATCGCATCGTGCCAGCCTGCACCCGCGATGACCCAGCCCAAAATGGTGATCAGCGCGGTCGCATGCACGACTGGCGCGTAGAGCCGCGAGGCGCGATCTGCGAGCCGCATGTAGCGCGAGCGCGCCTGCAGCGCGTTGTCGAGCAGCCGCGTGATCTCGGCGAGCAGCGTCGCCTCCGACGCCGCCGAGACCCGCACCCGCAGCGTGCCGGAGATGTTCATGGAGCCCGCATAGACCGCCGTGCCCTGCTCCGCCGTGACATAGAGCGTCTCGCCGGTGATCAGGCTCTGGTCGATCTCAGAGCGTCCCTCGATCACGGTGCCGTCGACGGCGCAACGCTCGCCGGGCCGCAGCAGCACGATGTCGCCGGGATGGATCGCTGCGACCGGCACGTGCGAGATTTCGTCGGGACCGACGAATTTTGCGGCCGTCTCCGCTTTCAAGGCGGCGAGATTGCCGGCGACTGCGCGGGTTCGCCGCCGCATGTTCTGGTCGAGGAAGCGGCCGACCAAAAGAAACGTGAGCAGCATGATCGCCGCGTCGAAATAGGCGTGCTCGGCGTGGTTGATGGTCTCGACCACGGACATGCCGAGCGCCAGGCACACGCCGATCGAGATCGGCACGTCCATGTTGGTGGTCTTGTTCGAGAGCGCGCGCCAGGCCGAGCGGAAGAACGGCTGACCGGCATAGGCCGCCGCCGGCAGCGCGATCAGCGCCGACAGCCAGTGGAAAAAGTCGCGCTGCTCCGGCAGCATGTCCGAGACGTTGCCGGACCAGACCGGGATCGACAGCATCATCACGTTCATGGTGGCGAACGCGGCGACGCCGAGGCAGCGCAGCAGGAAGCGCGATTCCGCCACTTCCGTCGCTTCCGCGCTCTCGGTCTCGTAAGGATAGGCCTTGTAGCCGAGCTCCTCGAGCCGGTCGATGAAGCGGGCAGGATCGAGCGTGCCCTGCTTCCATTCCAGCGCGACGCGGCGGTCGGTGAGATTCACGCGCGCCAGCGTGACATCGGGGATGGCCGACAGTCCGCGCTCGATCTTGGTCATGCAGCCGGCACAGTGAACCCCCTCGACCGCGAGATCGATGTGCTTGATACCATCGCCCGCGGCCCGGACGTAATGAGAAAAATCCCGCGTGACCTGCATGACGAATTCCCTCAGTTCAGGATCACGCGGTTGCGCGACATGAACACGCGCGTGCCGCGCGCCTCGCCCTCGATCACGAGATCCCACTGCCCCGGCGCAACCGACACGGCATTACCGCGATAGACGCCGATGCCGGCTTCGGACAGTTCGACTGCGAGATCGGCGCGCTTGTCGGTCGGCCGCTCCAGACGTCCGCCGAATTTTAACCCGCTCACCGGCTGGCCGCTCGCATCGCGCGCCTCGACCTGAAGCGAGGCAGCGCCATCGGCGCGGCGCTCGATATGGGCGTTGACCTTCCAGTTGCGCGCGGCCTGGTCCTGTGCTGCCGAGATCTCGCGGTCATAGGTGAGACCCGCGGCATAGGGGCTGTCGACGTCGGTGCCGGGCAGCGTCGCGATCGCGAGCTTCATCATGGTCACGTTGACGCCGATCACGAGCCCGAAGAAGGCGACCAGCATCAGGAACACTTTTGTTCCGGTCAGCGGCTTGGTGGCCATGGCAGTCTCCTGATCCTAGGGCGAGACGAAATTATCGGTGGCGGTGGCGACCTCGCCGAGCCCGATGTCGGTGACGTGGAAGCGAACAGGAACCGACTTTTCCTGATTGCTTTCCGCCGGCGCAGTGACGAGCAGGCGCAGCTCGCTGGTGGAGTCGCGCGGGATCACGATCATCGGCCTATCCGGCGTCACGGAATCGATGCCGACGACATGCGTGGTCAGGTTGGCCGGACCGTTGGCGTCGATCGCGATGACGCGGTCATAGCCGCTCTTGTTCAGCAGCCGGACCGTATAGGCATTGCGGATCGAACCGTCGCTGAGCCTGACCGCGACCGGGTTGCGGTCGTGCAGCACGTTGACGTCGAGCAGGCTGCGGGTCGCGAGCGTGTAGATCATGATGCCGCCGACCGCCGCGATGATCGCGCTGTAGGCGACGGTGCGGGCCCGGACGATGCGGTAGACCGGCGCCTTGCCTTCCCGGCGGCGCTGGATGTTGATGTCGTTGTCGTAGCCGATCAGCCGCTTCGGCCGGCCGATCTTGGTCATCACATTGTCGCAGGCATCGATGCAGAGGCCGCACTGGATGCATTCGAGCTGCGGCCCGTTGCGGATGTCAATGCCGGTCGGGCAGACCGCGACGCATTGATAGCAGTCGACGCAATCGCCGACCTGCTGCCCGAGCGCGCGCAGCTCGGCCGCCTTCTTCACCGAGGTGCGCTTCTCGCCGCGGTCGTAGCGATAGGTGACGTTGAGCGCCCATTCGTCGGTGAGCGCCGCCTGGATGCGCGGCCACGGGCACATATAGGTGCAGACCTGCTCGCGCATGAAGCCGGCGAGCACATAGGTCGTCGCCGTCAGGATGCCGATCCAGATATAGGCGATCATCGGCGCCTGGAAGGTGACGAGCTCCTTCACCAGCGTCGGCGCATCGTTGAAATAGAGCACCCAGGCGCCGCCGGTCCACCAGGCAATCAGGAGCCAGATCGAATGCTTGAGCACGATCTCGGAGATGCGCTCCAGCTTCATCGGATCGGACGACTTGTCCTTCTTCATCCGCTCGCGCCGGTCGCCCTCGACCAGCCGCTCGACCGCATAGAACAGATCGGTCCACACCGTCTGCGGGCAGAGATAGCCGCACCAGATGCGGCCGCCGACCGAGTTCATCAGGAACAGCGCCACCGCGGCGACGATCAACAGGCCGGTGAAGTAATAGATCTCCTGCGGCCACAGCTCGATGAAAAAGAAGTAGAAACGGCTGTTGGGAAGATCGATCAGCACCGCCTGGCTGGGAGCGCCGAGGCCGCGATTCCAGCGCACGAACGGCAGGAAGTAGTAGACGCCGAGGCAGAACGCCATCAGCCCCCATTTGATTCGGCGGAACGTGCCGGAGATGCTCTGGGGATACACCTTCTTCTGGGCTACGTAGAGCGGCCCGTCGTCATCGTTCGATGTGAGGTCGTTCGGGTTCACGGTCTTGTTCATCGCCAAGAAGCTTCTCGAAAAGGTGCGATTGAACCTAAACCCAACGCGAGCGCGTCAGTTGATCCAGCTCAAGCGGGGGCACTTTATGTTCGCCCCCGCATGTCGCGAGCAGGCTATTTTCCACCGCCCAGCGAGTGGACGTAGACCGCCATCGCCTTGATGGTGGCGGGATCGAGCCGCCCTTCCCAGGCCGGCATCACACCGGCGCGGCCCAGGCTGATGGTCTCGACCAGGCTCGCTTCGTCCGAGCCGTAGAGCCAGATCTTGTCGGTCAGGTTCGGAGCGCCCATCTCGGGGTTGCCCTTGCCGCCGTCGCCGTGGCAGGCGACGCAATTCTCCGCAAAAATCTTCTCGCCCTTGGCGGCATCAAAGCCCTTGCGGGTCGAGAGGCCCGACAGCGACCGCACGTAGTTGGCGACCGTGACGATCTCGTCGCCCTTCAGCACGCCGTCCTTGCCGAAGGCGAGCATCTGGCCCTCATGCGCCTTGGCATGGCCGGAACGCGCGCCGAACTGGATGGTCTGCATGATCTGGTCGAGCGTGCCGCCCCACAGCCAGTCGTCGTCGTTGAGATTCGGAAAGCCCTTTGCGCCGGCGCCGCCGGAGCCGTGGCATGGCGCGCAATTGTCGCCGAACACGGTCTTGCCCTTGGCCCGCGCAAGCGCCAGCAAGGCCGGGTCCTTCTCGATGTCGGTGAGCGAAGCGGCGCCCAGCGCCGCCATCTTGTCACCCCGGACCTTCTCGAGGTTGGCGAGCTCGACCGCGACGTCGGCACGCGAGGAATAGCCGAACAGGCCCGTGGTATTGCTGGAGATCAGCGGCCAGGCCGGATAGACGATCCAGTAGCCGATCGCCCAGACGATGGTGAGGTAGAATGAGATCACCCACCAGCGCGGCAGCGGCGTGTTGAGCTCCTTGATGCCGTCCCACTCATGTCCGGTCGTGGACTTGCCGGTGACGGAATCGATGTCGCCATGATGATCGGTCATGATCTCTTACTCCTCTCGCAACGGCAGGCGCGCCGCTTCGTCGAAAGCGGCCTTGTTGCGGGGCCATAATGCGTAGGCGATGATCGCGAGAAAGATCGCGACGAACACCGGCGTCCAGATCGTGGTCACCAGACCGGACGCGAGATTGTCGAGTGTCAGGATGGCTTTCATCGGTGATGCCTTCTCAGCGAAGATTGGCTTTCTCGTTGTAGAGCTTGAAGTCGACCAGCGTGCCGAGCATCTGCAGGTACGCGATCAGCGCGTCCATCTCGGTCGGCGTGCCGGCCTTGCCGTCGAAATTGCGCACGACGGCCTTGGCGTAGCGCTTGCCGAAGGCGTCGGAGCCGGCATTGTCGGGATCGGCCTGGGCCTTCAGATCGGCGCCTGCGTTCGCGATCTGGTCGTCGGTGTAGGGCGTGCCGATGGCCTTGAGCGTCTTCATGTGGTCGGCGATCGTATCGGGATCGACTTCGGTCTGGCTCAGGAACGGATAGCCCGGCATCACCGACTGCGGCACGATTGCGCGCGGGTTGGTCAGATGGGTCACGTGCCAGTCGTCGGAATATTTGGCGCCGACGCGCGCGAGATCGGGACCGGTGCGCTTCGAGCCCCACTGGAACGGGTGGTCGTACATGCTCTCGGCGGCGAGCGAGAAGTGGCCGTAGCGCTCGACCTCGTCGCGCAGCGGGCGGATCATCTGCGAATGGCAGAGATAGCAGCCTTCGCGAACATAAACGTTGCGGCCCGCGAGCTCCAGCGGCGTATAGGGCCTGACGCCGTCGACCGCCTCGATCGTGCTCTTGAGGTAGAACAGCGGAGTGATCTCGACGAGACCGCCGATCGCAATCACCAGCAAAATGCCGACGATCAGGACGATCGAGTTCTTTTCGAAGATTTGGTGGCGTGTCCAGAACGACATGGAAGGCTCCTCATTCCGCCGGCTGAAGCGCGACGGGCATCTGGACTTCCACTTCGCCGACGAGAACGGTCATCCAGAGATTGTAGGCCATGATCAGCGCGCCGATCAGGAACAGCCCGCCGCCGGCGGCGCGGATGATGTAGAAGGGATGCATCGCCTCGACGCTCTCGATGAAGGAATATTCGAGGAAGCCGAGCGAGGTGTAGGCGCGCCACATCAGGCCCTGCAGGATGCCGGACACCCACATCGCCGAGATGTAGAGAACGATGCCG
Source organism: Bradyrhizobium sp. LA6.8 (assembly GCF_040547935.1). Taxonomy (NCBI): domain Bacteria; kingdom Pseudomonadati; phylum Pseudomonadota; class Alphaproteobacteria; order Hyphomicrobiales; family Nitrobacteraceae; genus Bradyrhizobium; species Bradyrhizobium sp. LA6.8. The sequence goes on along the minus strand of NZ_JBEPQQ010000005.1, from coordinate 227,635 downwards.
AGGGTCGCGATCCAGAAGTGCCAGTTGACGAGCTTCAGACTGTAGAGGCCCTTGCGATTCCACACCCACGGCACCAGGCAGTAGAGCGCGCCGAAGGAGACGAAGCCGACCCAGCCGAGCGCGCCGGAATGCACGTGGCCGATGGTCCAGTCGGTGTAGTGGCTGAGCGAGTTCACCACCTTGATCGACATCATCGGGCCTTCGAAGGTCGACATGCCGTAGAAGGCGACGGAGACGACCAGCATGCGCAGCACGGGATCGGTGCGCAGCTTGTCCCAGGCGCCCGACAGCGTCATCAGGCCGTTGATCATGCCGCCCCAGGAGGGCATCCACAGCATGATCGAGAAGGTCATGCCGAGCGTCTGCGTCCAGTCGGGCAGCGCCGTGTAGTGCAGATGGTGCGGGCCGGCCCAGATGTAGAGGAAGATCAGCGCCCAGAAGTGGATGATCGACAGCCGGTAGGAATAGATCGGCCGCTCCGCGCGCTTCGGGATGAAGTAGTACATGATGGCGAGGAAGCCGGCGGTCAGGAAGAAGCCGACTGCGTTGTGGCCGTACCACCACTGGAACATCGCGTCCTGGATGCCGCCCCAGGCGACATAGGATTTCGAGCCGAACACCGAGACGGGGAGCGCGGGATTGTTGCCGAGATGCAGGACCGCGATCGTCACGATGAAGGCGAGATAGAACCAGTTCGCGACGAAGATGTGCGGCTCCTTGCGCTTGATGATCGTGGCAAGGAAGACCAGCAGATAGGCGACCCAGACGATGGTGAGCCAGAGGTCGGCATACCATTCCGGCTCGGCATATTCCTTCGACTGGGTGACACCGAGCAGATAGCCGGTGCCGGCGACCAGGATGAAGAAATTGTAGCCGATCACGACGAACCAGGGCGCGAGGTCGCCCGCAAGGCGCACCCGGCAGGACTTCTGCACGACATAGAGCGACGTGCCGATCAGCACGTTGCCGCCGAAGGCGAAGATCACCGCGGAGGTGTGCAGCGGACGCAGCCGGCCGAAGCTGGTCCAGGGCAGATCGAAGTTCAGTGCGGGCCACGCCAGCTGCGAGGCGATGATGAGGCCGACGAGGAAGCCGGCAATGCCCCAGAACATCGCCATGACGGCGGTGAACTTGATCGGACCCATATTATAGTTGGGGCGGCCGTTGATCTCCGCCGGCGGCAGCGCCGCCGGACGGTCGAAGTAGCGGTTGATGATGCCAAAGACCACAGCGAGGCTTGCCACAGCGCTGAGCGCGGCATGGAAGGCAAAGGCCGAATCGAGCGCCTTGGCCGAGGCGATCACGCAAAGGAAGGCGGTGACTGCGAACACGATAGCCAGGCCGCTTTCACCTGATGTCATCGATTTGGAGATGGAGGGCTGGCTCATGCGGATTCTCTCTGAAAGAACACGCCGCCAGAAACCACATTCGACCTCGCGGCGAATTGATTGAAATCAAGACAGGTGGATTTCTATTCGGGTGAGTGATGCGGCGCCCGCCAGTTGAAGTGCCCTCTCCCCTTGTGGGAGAGGGCAGCGAGGACGGTGCCGCGCACTCACTTGGGTGAGGGGTTGGCTCCGCACGGAGAGTCTTTCGGTGGAGAGAACCCCTCATCCGGCGCTTCGCGCCACCTTCTCCCACATCCGCCTTCGCCAAGGCTTCGGCGGACATGAGGGGAGAAGGAAGAAGTCACTCCTGCGCCGTCGCCTTCAGCGCCTTGATCACGTCCTCGCGGGCGATGATTCCGACCAGCTTCTCGGCGCCGTCGAGCACGATGATGCTCCTGATGCGGTGCTCGACCATGATCTGGAGCACGCGCGTCAGCCGCGTGTCGGGGCTGACATAGATGAACTCGGGCGTCATGACGTCGCCGATCCTGCGGCTCATCAGGTCGCGATAGTGCGGCAGCATCTGGCTCGGCGAGAACGCGAAACACTTCAGGATGTCGAACTTGGTGACGATGCCGACGACCTGCCCGTCGTCCTCGACCGGATAGGAGTTGAAATCGTCACGCTCGAACATCTCGCTGAGCGCGAGCAGGTCCTGGTCGCGCCGCGCTGTCCTGACGTTGCGCGTCATATAGCCGTCCACGGTCTGCTCAAGAAACTTGTACACGGCGCGTCCTCCTCGATTAGCTTTTGGGTCGGGCGGCCGTCAGTGCGACAGCAGCACGCTGCGGGCGGATTGGGTGACCAGATATTCGGTGACGCCGCCGAGGATCAGCTCGCGAAAGCGCGAATGACCATAAGCGCCCGCCACGATCAGGCCGGCCCCGACGTCGCCGGCGGCCTGCTCCAACTGCGCGGCAGCGGTTGCGCTCCGCACGGCCTCCGAGACGCGTGCGCTCGCGGTGACGCCGTGACGGGCGAGCCAGGCGGCAACGTCGGTGACGCCGGCCATCACCGCCGAACGGTCGTCGTCGCGCTCCGGGATTTCGACGATGGTGACGTCCCTCGCCTTGCGCAGCATCGGCAGCGCGTCGGCCACCGCGCGCCGCGCCTCCGGCGTGTCCTTCCACGCCACCAGCACGCTGCGCAGATCGAGCCAGTTGATCTTATCGGGAACGACGAGAAGCGGGCGGCCGGCCTGCATCACCAGGTCCTTGGGACTCGCGAGCGCGAACGCGTCGGAGAAGGCCGGGCTCTGGCCGCCGCTGACGATGATGTCGGCACATCGTGCCTGCGCCAGCACGAAGCGCGCCGGAAAATCCATGGCGCCGCGCCACTCCACGCGGCCGCCGCGCGCCCTGGTGGCGGCGCGGAATTGCGCCTCCAGATCGGCAAGGCGCTTCCTGATCGAGGCTTCCTCCTGATCGATCAGGCTCTGGGCTTCAGCGCCGTCGGTGAAATAGAGTGGCGGCGCGAACTGCCCTGCGGCAACCCCAATAATGGCCGCCTCGAATCGCTCGGCGAGCTCGCCCGCGACCTGAAGGCGCGCCTCGTTGGACTGGTCGAGCGCCAGGCTGACCATCACGGTCGCGTAAGTCATTGGGATTCTCCGCTCAGCTATGAACTGGCGCGAAATCTAGCCTCGCCGTGACGGGGCAGGATGAGGTAGATCAAATCGCCGGGCGCGACCTTGCGGGAAATCCGCCAATGGAATCAGACATCCGAACTTGCCTCGGGCCGGTCCATGGGCGAAATTGCGGTCATGTTCGCGGCACCACGCCCGCCGCGCGAAGATGGGAGTCATCGATTGTCGCCGACCCGCGTAACGCATCCGCCAGACGACAGTCGCGGCGAGCATTTCCGGGTCCGGATCGAGGGATTCGGCGTCGGCACCTGGGATCTCGACCTCACGACGCGCGAGCTGGAGTGGTCGGAAACCGCGAGGATGCTGCTCGGTATCGAGCGGGGCCAGCCGGCAAGCTACGACCTCTTCCTGTCGCGTCTCGAGCCCGGCGACCGCGCGCGCGTCGAGAACGCGATCAAGCAGGTCTCCGAGCATGGCGGCGGCTTCGACGTCTCCTTCAGGATTTCCGGCAACTCCGGCCGAGGCAAATGGATCAGGGCCCGCGCCGGCTTGATTCGAGACGAATCCGGCGTCGCGCGCCATCTCAGCGGCATCTTCCTCGATATCGACGAGGAGAAGCAGGTCGAGGAAGCCCTGCGCACGCGTGAGACCCATCTCCGCTCGATCCTTCACACCATTCCCGACGCCATGATCGTCATCGACGGCCGCGGCATCATGCAACTGTTCAGCACCGCCGCCGAACGCCTGTTCGGCTGGTCCGAGCAGGAGGCGATCGGCCAGAACGTCAGCATCCTGATGCCGGAGCCCGACCGCACTCGCCACGACAGCTATATCGCGCGCTATCGCAGGACGAACGATCCGCACATCATCGGCATCGGCCGCATCGTGACCGGCAAGCGCCGCGACGGCACGACCTTTCCGATGCACCTGTCGATCGGCGAGATGCAATCCGGCGGCGAGCCCTATTTCACGGGCTTCGTCCGCGACCTCACCGAGCACCAGCAGACCCAGGCGCGGCTCCAGGAATTGCAGTCCGAGCTCGTCCACGTCTCGCGGCTGACCGCGATGGGCGAGATGGCCTCGGCGCTCGCCCACGAGATCAACCAGCCGCTGGCGGCGATCAGCAATTACATGAAGGGATCGCGGCGGCTGCTGGCCGGCAGCACCGACCCCAACACGCCGAAGATCGAAAGTGCGATGGATCGCGCCGCGGAGCAGGCCTTGCGCGCCGGCCAGATCATCCGCCGCCTGCGCGACTTCGTCTCCCGCGGCGAGTCCGAGAAGCGGGTCGAGAGCCTGTCCAAGCTGATCGAGGAGGCCGGCGCGCTCGGGCTTGCCGGCGCGCGCGAGCAGAACGTGCAGCTCCGCTTCAGCCTCGATCCGGACGCCGATCTCGTGCTCGCCGACCGCGTGCAGATCCAGCAGGTGCTGGTCAATCTGTTCCGCAACGCGCTGGAAGCGATGGCGCAGTCGCCGCAGCGCGAGCTCGTCGTCGCCAACACCCGCGTCGGCGACGACATGATCGAGGTCGAGGTGTCCGACACCGGCTCCGGATTCCAGGGCGACGTCATTCCCAACCTGTTCCAGACCTTCTTCACCACCAAGGAAACCGGCATGGGCGTGGGACTGTCCATCAGCCGCTCGATCATCGAGGCTCACGGCGGACGCATGTGGGCCGAGAGCAACCCGTCAGGCGGCGCGACATTCCGCTTCACTCTCCCGGCAGCCGATGAGAATTGATCCATGACGACCAAGGGACATGTCTACGTCATCGATGACGACGAGGCGATGCGGGACTCACTGAACTTCCTGCTGGATTCCTCCGGCTTCGGCGTCACCCTGTTTGACGATGCGCAAGCCTTCCTCGATGTCCTGCCCGGCCTCGCCTTCGGCTGCGTCGTCTCGGACGTGCGCATGCCTGGAATCGACGGGATCGAGCTGTTGAAGCGGATGAAGGCGCAGCAAAGCCCGTTCCCGATCCTGATCATGACCGGCCATGGCGACGTGCCGCTCGCGGTCGAGGCGATGAAGTTGGGGGCGGTCGACTTTCTCGAGAAGCCGTTCGAGGACGACCGCCTCACCACCATGATCGAGACGGCGATCCGCCAGGCGGAGCCGGCGGCGAAGAGCGAGGCGATCTCGCAGGACATCGCCGCCCGCGTCGCCTCCCTCAGCCCGCGCGAGCGCCAGGTCATGGAAGGGCTGATCGCGGGCCTCTCCAACAAGCTGATCGCCCGTGAATACGACATCAGCCCCCGCACCATCGAGGTCTACCGGGCCAACGTCATGACCAAGATGCAGGCCAACAGCCTCTCGGAGCTGGTCCGGCTGGCGATGCGCGCTGGGATGTTGAAGGATTGAGGCAAGTCAAAATCATTCTCCCGGGCCGTGCTAGCCAAAGGGGATGATCGAGATCGGCTCGCACCAACAGCGGCTTCCAGTGACGTCATCCGCAAAGCCCACCGTCTACGTGGTCGACGACGATGCCGCCGTGCTGGGATCCCTGCAATTCCTGCTGGAAACCGACGGCTTTGCCGTGCGGACCTTCAGGAATGCCACGGCCCTGCTGAATGCCAGTGGTGCGCAGGGGGCAGACTGCTACGTGATCGACTACAAGATGCCCGACATCAACGGCATCGAGCTGGCCGGCCGGTTGCGCCAGTCCGACGAGGGCACGCCCGTGATCCTGATCACCGGCTATCCCGATGGGAATATCTCGGCCCGGGCGCTAGCCGCAGGCGTCAAGGACGTGATTTTGAAGCCGCTTCTCGACGAAACCCTGGTCAAGTGCATCCGCCACGCCATCCAGGGCGGCCGCGGCAACTGACCTACGGGGTTCTACGTAGGTAAACCCCCTTAAGATATCTCGCGAAATTTTCGAAGCGCCCGAACCCGCGTACCAAAGCGTCATCACAACGGAGATGGCGCAGATGCTGACCGAGACGCTCAACACCCAGGCGATCAACACGCAAGTTCGTGGCAAGATTGCTCCTGCCCATCCCGTCTCCGACCAGTTCGGCGCGATCGCCGGCCATGTCGGCCTCGTCGCCACCGAGTTCTCCTACCGCAAGGACGAGGAGATCTACGGCGAGGACGAGCCGGCCGAATATGTCTACCAGGTCATCACCGGCGCGGTGCGCAGCTACAAGCTGCTCTCCGACGGCCGCCGCCAGATCGGCTCCTTCCATCTCCCCGGAGACGTGTTCGGCCTTGAATCCGGTCCCAGCCACCGCCTCGCCGCTGAAGCCATCATCGACACGACCGTGCGCCTGGTAAAGCGCGCGAGCCTGGAGAAAGCCGCCGGCACCGACGTGCAGGTCGCCCGCAAGCTCTGGGCCATGACCGCCGGCGAACTACGTCACGCCGAGGACCACATGCTGCTGCTCGGACGCAAGACCGCGATGGAGCGCGTTGCAACCTTCCTGCTCGAGATGGACCGCCGCCTCGCGGTAGCCGGCATGATGGCACTGCCGATGTGCCGCCGCGACATCGGCGACTATCTCGGACTCACGCTGGAAACCGTGTCGCGCGCGCTGTCGCAGCTTCACGCCCAGGGCATTTTGGGATTTTCCGGCGCCCGCCAGATCGTGCTGCGCAACCGTCAGCGCCTGCACAATCTCGACGCCTGACTTCTGTCTTCCTCCCCACCCGCTTTGGCCGGCTGAATTCGTTCAGCCGGCCATTTTTTTCGGCGCGATCATGCCGGTGCGCCGGGTTTCCGGCATCACAAAGAGGATCAGCAGAAGCCCGGTCGCGGCAACGCCGGACAGCCCGATGAACGCGGTAGCATTGCCGAACTTGTCGCTGACATAGCCGCCAAGCGCCGTGCTCAACGACGCCCCGATGCCGGTCGCGGTCCCGACGATGCCTTGCGCCAGATTGAAATGGCCGCTGCCGAAGGCGACGTCGGCCACGATCAGCGGGATCATCACCGCAAACACCGCCGCCGTGATGCCGTCGAACACCTGCACCGCGACCAGCAGATAGGGATCGCGCACGGTCGCAAACAGAAGGCCCCGGATCGTCAGCGCAGCGAATCCGATCAGCAGCAGCGGGCGCCGGCCCCAGAGCTGCGCCTTGCGCCCGACCGTCGGCGACAGCAGCGCGACGATCGCCTGCGGCACGACGATGCAGAAGGCGACGAGCACCGTCGCCCACTGGCTCGACCGCGCCGTTACCGCGCTCGCCATCAGCGGCATCATCGCGGCGTTCGCCAATTGCAGCAGCAGCACGCTCAGCGCGAAGACGATGAGCGGGCGTTGCCGGATCAGGTGCCAGAGATTGGTGTCGCCTGGAACCGGCGCCTCGCGCGGCATCTCGCCGTGACAGCGCGCGATGTCGACTTCCTCCTCGCGGATCCGCGACAGCGCGATCAGGGTCGGAATCGCGAGCAGGAAGGTGACGAGGAACACCGAGCGGCTCGACAGGAGATAGCCGGCCGTGCCCATCACGGCGGCGGCGACGCCGTTGCCGAGGGACGCAAAGCGCGCATTGCGGCCGAGCCGCTCGCCGATCGCAAGCGGACCGACCAGGCCGAGGCTGATCGCCGCGATCGCCGGCCCCAGCACGCAGCTCGCCGCCGCATGCAGCGTGGCCGCAGCAACCACCACGGGGAAGATCGGCATCGCCGCATAGGCGAGCGCGCAGAAGCCGATGGTCGCTATCGCAAGCGCTGCGACCAGCCGCTCGGACTTCGCGGCATCGATGATCGCGCCACCGGGCATCTGTCCGATCAGCGCGACGATGCCACCGATCGACAGCACGAGGCCGATCTCGACCTGAGTCCATTTCTGCGTCGTGAGGTAGACCGCGATGAAGGGACCGAACCCGGTCTGAACGTCGGCGAGGAAGAAGATGAACCAGTCGAGGCCGCGCAGGCTCTGGCGCGACGGCGCCGGAAGGCCCGCAGGCGGCGGCGCGGCAACCTTGTACCGTTCAACGCGGCTATCGCGATCTGCGTGGTTCCGCTTCCTCGACAACAGCACCGGCGGCCATCCCTCCCCGCGCCTCACTGAATCGCTTGCAGCGGCTGCAGGCTGCCGGACGCGCCGAGCACCACCATCGGCGTGTCTTCCTTGTATTCCGGCGCGGCTGCGACCTGCGCCTTGGTCAATTCCAGCGTGATGCTGTCCTTCTTGTTGGCAATCTTGCCGAACCGCATCGCGTTCCAGTCCACCACGATCTTGCGGCTGCCGACGCCGAGGAAACCGCCGAAATCAATCACGGCGGCGCGCACACGGCCGGCGCGGTCGACGATGATGTCGACAATGCGGCCCATATCCTCGTCGGCTGCGCTGCGCACGTCCCGGCCGAGCACGCCATGGGCGTCGCTCGCACCGATGATGGTCACGGATGGCGGCGGCGCGGCGTCCTTCGGCGTGACCGGCACGGTGGAGGCCGGCGGCTGCACCGCGGCCGGCGCGTTCGTTTCGCTGGGGGGCGTCGTTGGGCCCGCGGGCGGTTCCTCCGCGGCACGCGATGCGGCGACCGTCAATCCCGCGACGATCGCCGCGCTCAGAACCAACCATCCGGCGGTACGCATAAAACCCTCCTCGCAGGCGCCGCTAGCGCGCCAGCACGATCGAAACCTGGATCTGGCCGCGCGTGCGCAAGACCTCCAGCGCGACGTCGTCGCCGTGACGGCTGACGCGCAGATCCACGCTGGAATTGCCCAATCGCAGATCGCGCAGGATCACCTCGTTCAGGAACGCCGGCAGATGCGGATTGCGCAGGCGAATCTCGCCGCGCGCGACGTCGAACTCGATGCCGAGCGCGGCCTCCAGCAGCGTGAATGGCGTCGCGCTGGCCCAGGCCTGCGGCGCGCAGGCGACCGGATAGAGCGTCGGGCCGCGCCGCTTCTCGCGCCGGAAGCCGCAGAACAATTCGGGCAGCCGCCGCAGGTCCATGTAGGTCGCGGCGTCGAACAGGCCCTTGAAGACATGCGCCACCGAATGCTTGAGCCCGTAGCGCGCGAGCCCGAGCGCGATCAGCGCATTGTCGTGCGGCCAGATCGAGCCGTCATGATAGGACATTGGATTGTAGCGCACCTCGCCTTGCGCGACCGTGCGGATGCCCCAGCCCGAGAAGAAGTGCGGCGCCATCAGATCGGCGGCGACGAGACGTGCGCGGTCCTCGCGGATCATGCCGCTGAACAGCACCTGCCCGGCATTGGATGTCCGCACCTTGCAGGGCCGCTTCTTGCCGTCGAGCGCGAGCGCATAGGTACCGAGCTCCTCGCACCAGAATGCCTTCTCGAACCGCTCGGCCAGCGCCTTGGCCTCGGCCTCGAGCTTTTTGGCGAGGTCCAGCTTGCCGAGCCGCAGCGCGCAACGTGCGGCGAGCTGCTTGGCGGCAAAGACGTAACCCTGCACCTCGGCAAGGGCGAGATTGCCTTCCGCAAGCTGGCCATCGGCATGGAAGATCGCGTCATACGAGTCCTTCCAGCCCTGGTTGGCGAGGCCCTTTTCGGTGGCGCGCTGGTATTCGACGAAGCCGTCCCTGTCGGGGTCGCCCGGGCCGTCGATCCAGGCCAGCCCCGCCTCGATCGCCGGCCACAGCTCGGTCAGGGTCTTTTCGTCGCCGGTGCGCTCGAAATAGCTTCCGGCGAGCAGCACGAACAAGGCGGTCGAATCCACGCTGCCGTAATATTGCGCGAACGGCACCTCGCGAAGCGCAGCCATCTCGCCGCCACGCATCTCATGCAAAATCTTTCCGGGCGCGGCATCGTTCAACGGATCGACCGTCTCTGCCTGAAAATGCGCGAGCCGCCGCAGCACGCCCTTCGCGACCCGCGGATCGATCCACAGCATCTGGAGCGCGGTGATCAGGCCGTCGCGGCCGAACGTCGTCGAGTACCAGGGAATGCCGGCATAGGGATAACGCCCCTGCGGCGTCTCCGTCATCAGCATGTTGAGGTCGGCCATGGCCTGGCACAGCACCTCGTTGAAGATGTTGTTCGACGTCTCGATGCTGGCCATGCCCGTCGTCGACTGGCGCATCTCGCGGCGATGGGCGAGCAGACCCCTGAAAAAGCGCGCGGGCTTCTCCGCGATCGGCCGGTTGCAGGACACCGCCACGAACAGGGATTTCGACTGGTGCGGGTCCAGGTCGAGCTGCCAGGTCGCGGCATTCACCGACAGCCGCGTCGGACGCGGGTCGAAATGCAGGCCGGTGGTACGCACGGCATCGTCAAGGCCGCGATAGTGGAACAGCACGTCGGTCGGTCCGAGCAACTTGCTGGTGCCGGTCCCGCGGTGCGGGCGCCGCTCGCCGCGCACCTCGAACAGATCGGCAAAGTCGCTGTCGAACAGCAGCGTCAGCTCCGGGCTGGCGCGACGGTCGCCATGGTTCTGCACGCCGATGCGCTGATAGGCCGTGCCGCGCCACAGGAAGATCGTGCGCACGATGTGCAGCAGATCTTTCTGCAGCACGATGCGGCCCTGCCGATAGATATCGGGATTGGTGAGATCGACGGTCAGGGCCGAATTGTCATCGCGAAGATTCGAGCCGAGCAGCAGCGGCTGGAGATCGTCGAGCACGAGCTCCAGCCGCGCCAGATAGCGTGTGTCGCAATTGAACAGGCCGTCCGGCCCGCCGGCGGAAGCGCCGATGTCGCCATGGCTGTCCAGCACGATGAAGGTGTCGTCGTGCTTGAGCGACCGACGGGGCCGCGCGGCGGGCCCCGTCATCGGAATGTAGAACGCCTGCTCCGCGACGGCCTCCTCCGTCTGCGTTACCGAGATGATCTGGGTTACGGCTTCGGCTGCCATGAGCTGCTCCCCTGCGGCCAGTTTTTCGAACGCGACCAACGCAAACGCAACTGTTGGACTTACGCGGCGAACTTCGCCAGCCGGCTCATCTCCTGCGTCACCAGCTCACGGTAGGGGCCGTGGCCCTGCATCAAGCGGTCGGGCGCGCCGTCCTCGATGATCTTGCCATTCTTCAGCACCAGGACGCGATCGAAATTGCGCAGCGTCGCCAGCCGGTGCGCGATCGCGATCACGGTGCGGCCGCGCATCAGGCGCGACAGCGCCTCGCGGATCGCCTCCTCGGATTCGCTGTCGAGCGCGGCGGTCGCTTCGTCCAGCAGCAGGATCGGCGCGTCCTTCAGGAAGGCACGCGCGATCGCGATGCGCTGGCGCTGGCCGCCGGACATCTTGACACCGCGGTCGCCGACCATGGTGTCGAGACCTTCCGGCAGGCTGTCGATGAAATCGCAGCGCGCCGCGATCGCCGCGCGCAGCACCTCGTCGTCGGTCGCGTTTGGACGGCCGTAGCGGATGTTCTCGCGGATGGAGCGGTGGAACAGCGAGATATCCTGCGGCACGACCGAGATGGCCTCACGCAGGCTCAGCTGGGTCACCTTGGAAATATCCTGGCCATCGACGGTCACGCTGCCTTCATCGACATCGTAGAACCGCTGCAGCAACGTGAACAGGGTCGATTTCCCTCCGCCCGACTGGCCGACCAGGCCGACGCGCTGGCCGGGCTGAAGCCGCAGGCTGAACCGTTCAAAGATTTTTTCGCCGCCGGGATAGCCGAAGGTGACGTTGTTGTACGCGATCGCGGCGCCGCTCTTCATCAGCGGCTCGGCCTCGGGATGATCGCGCAATTCATGCGGCACGAGCAAGGTCGCGATCGCCTCGGTCAGGCGCGCGACGTGCTGGGTGACATCGACCAGCGCCACCGCGAGGTCGCGCGTCGCATTGAGGATGGAGAGGCCGAGCGTACAGACCAGCACGACATCGCCGGTGGTTGCCTCGCCCTGCTGCCAGAGCGTGATCGCCCAGGCCATCAGCGCCACCGTCAGGACGACCGTCACGCCGGCATGCGTGAGCCGCAGCTTTTCCAGATAACGCAGGCTACGGCCACGCGCGGTCAGTTCCCGGTTTACCGTCGCGTCGAACCGCTCGTGCTCATGGCCGATGCCGCAGAAGGCGCGGACCAGCGGCATGTTGCTGATGACGTCGATCATCTCGCCGTCGACGACGGCGGCCTTGTCGGCAAAGTCGTCATGCAGCGGCTTGCCGGCTGCGGCCAAATGGAACATCGCTATCACCATACCGCCCGCGACCACGATCAGGCCGAGTGCCATATAGGGACTGACGGTTCCAATCAGACCGATGGCCGCAATTGTGGCAATGCACGGCGGCAACACATTCCAGACGAACATGTTCTCGACCGTGAACACCGCGTTTGAGGTCGCGGTGATACGGCTCGTCAGCATGCCCGGCATGCGATCCGAGAAATAGCTCGGCGCGTGTCCCGTCAGATGACGAAATATGTCACGGCGTAAATCGCCCGTGACACGAACGAAGGTGAAGCTCGCGGTCCAGCTCGCGATCCGCCACAGGAAATTATCAGCTGCGATCAGCGACATGAGTAAAATGAATGCCAGCCATACGCTGCCACCGTGCGAAGTTCCCGCGGACAGGCTGTCGACCAGGGATTTGACGCCGTATTGCGTGCCCACGGAACAGGCAACGGCTGCAACGACAGCGGTCAGGATCACGAGATGCGATGCCGGCCGTCGTCGCAGATAGCGCAAGACAAAGGCAAATGGCCTGCGCGCGTAACCAGAAAGATGATCCATGTGACTGCGACCCCGTCGTATTGATTTCGATTTTTCTATTAGCCGATTGAACATCGACCGCTTCGCCTCGGTTCCCGGGCCGGGCCATCACGACATGCGGATGCGGACGATGTGAGAAGAGGAGATGGCAGCATCGCGGCCGACTGAAGTGTGTCGAAGAAGTAACGTTCGTTGAAGGAACTTCGCAATTGCGAGAACGTTCCCTCGTCTGGCATGCCGGTGCCGAGACACGGCGGGGGTTTTACTTCCATGATCACAGAGGAGATGGCGAGATGCGCATCGCGCAGGTAGCTCCGTTGACTGAGGCTGTTCCACCCAAGCTGTATGGCGGCACCGAGCGGGTGGTGCACTGGTTGACGGAGGAGTTGGTTGCCCTTGGACACGATGTCACGCTGTTCGCCAGCGGTGACTCGCAGACGTCGGCGAAGCTGGACGCACTTTGGCCGCGGGCGCTTCGCCTCGACGGTTCCGTGCGTGATCCCAACGCGCTGCATATGGTGCTCCTGGAGCGCGTGCGGCAGAAATGTGACGACGAGGAGTTCGACTTCCTCCATTTCCATCTCGATTACTATCCGTGGTCCCTGTTCCACCGGCAGCCGACCCCGTTCGTGACCACGCTGCACGGCCGGCTCGACCTGCCGGAGCATCAGCCCGTGTTCAACACCTTCTCGAAAATGCCTGTCATCTCGATCTCGAACGCGCAGCGCAGGCCCGTGCCGCAGGCGAACTGGGTGACGACGATCCACCATGGCCTGCCGGAGAACTTGCTGACGCCGAAGCCGGCGAAGCAGGAATATCTCGCCGTGCTCGGCCGCATCGCGCCAGAGAAGGGCGTTGACCGCGCCATCAAGATCGCGATGCATTGCGGCATCCCGCTGAAGATCGCGGCCAAGGTCGATCGCGCCGACCAGGACTATTACGACGAGCTGATCAGGCCTATGATCCAGAACAATCCGCTGGTCGACTTCATCGGCGAGATCGGCGACCACGAGAAATCCGACTTCCTGAGCGGCGCGCTCGGCCTCCTGCTGCCGATCGACTGGCCGGAGCCGTTTGGCCTCGTGATGATCGAAGCGATGGCCTGCGGCACGCCGGTCGTCGCCTTCAATCGCGGCTCGGTGCCCGAGATCATCGACGAGGGCCTCACCGGCTTCGTGGTCGAGGACATCATCAGCGCCGCCGGCGTCGTCAAGCGCCTGCCGCAACTCGATCGCGCGGCCATCCGCAAGCAGTTCGAGAAGCGCTTTACCGCGCGGCGGATGGCGCTGGATTATCTCGCGGCCTATCGCAGCCTGACGGAAGCGCAGGCGCCGCGGATCAAGCTGGTGAGCAGCGCGGAGTAAGGGCCGCTTTCACCTCACGACACACTGTCATGCCCCGGCTTGACCGGGGCATCCAGTACTCCGCGGCTTCTCGGCTCAAGCACTGCGGTCTCTGGAATACTGGATCGCCCGGTCAAGCCGGGCGATGACAGCGAGAGTGCGGAGGGCGATGCCAGCGAGAACGTGGCGAACGATGCCCTACACCACCACCGCCCGCTTCGGCTCGACGATCTCGAACATCCGCGGAAACTCATCCATCAGGCCCATCAGCTCGGCAAGCCGCATCGGGTTGCCCGTGAGCTTGATCTTGCCGGCGGCGACCGCTTCCGGAAAGCTCGTCAGTTTCGCGATGACCTCATCGAGCGTTGCGCGCGCGAGCGTGAAGCTCGCATCCGCATTTTCCGCCTGTACGCCCTCCGTATAAGTCAGCGCGCAATTCTCCAAATTGAGCGCAAAGATCTCGCCGGTATCGGAAAAGCTCCAGTTCAGCACGATGTGCTTGCCCTCTGCCTTGGGGCCGTTGAGCCGAATGCCGAGCACATCCCAGAGCTGCTCGGTGCGTAGCGCCGCCAGCGTCTCGCGCGGCATCGGCGGACGCGGTGGCGTTTTTGGCATGCCCTGACGCAGCTCCTGCGCGCCGAACAGATAGGCGTTGCGCCAGGTCGAGCTCTCGGCGGCATAACCGAGCTGCTCGAGCGTATCCGCGAGCAACGCACGCGCCGCTTCATTCTCCGGCTCCGCGAAGACGAGATGGCCGAGCGCCTGCGCGACGAAGCGAAACTCGCCCTTGTCGAAGTCCTTGCGTGCGCGTGCGAGGATGGCCTCAGCGCCGCCCATGTACTCGACATACTTCTTGCCGGACTCCACCGGCGGCAGCGGATCGAGATTGACCGGGTTGGCATCGTACCAGCCGAGATACTTCTGGTAGATCGCCTTCACGTTATGCCGGATATGGCCGTAATAGCCGCGGCCATGCCAGGCACCCTCCAGGCTCTTGGGTAACTGGATCGTCTCGGCGATCTCGGCGGCGGTGAGGCCGTGGTTCATCAGGCGGATGGTCTGGTCATGCGCGAACTTGTAGAGATCGCGCTGCTGCCGGATCATCGTGCCGATGCGCTCGCGGCCCCACACCGGCCAGTGATGCTGGCCGCACATCGCCTCCGCCTTGCCGTCCCAGAGCCGCAAGGCCTCGTTGAGGTACTTCGACCACGCCAGCGCATCGCGCACGTCGGCGCCGCGGAACGGCAGCAGATTGTGGAAATTGTGCGTGCAGTTCTCGGCGAGGTTCAGCAGCTTGTAGCGCGGGATGAAGAAGTGCATCTCCGCCGGCGCTTCGCTGTTCGGCGCCATCTGGAATTCGAATTCGACGCCGTCGATGACGCGCCGGTCACCGGTCGCCATGATCAGATCGGTTGGGCGCAGCAGCGCCACGGCGCCCGCCGCCATCGACTTGCCGAGCCCGTTGTCGACCTGCCCCCGCACGCCTTTGGCGAGGAACGGCCCGAACTGGTATTGTGCCCGCCGCAGCATCGCCGGCCCCGCGATGATGTTCTCGGAGACGGCATGCTCCATGAACAGATTCGGCGCGATGATCGGCACGGCGCCGGTTGCCAGCGCGTCCTCCTCCAGCACGCCGCGCGCGCCGCCCCAATGGTCGGTATGGGTGTGGGTGAAAATGACGGCGGCGACCGGCTTCTGGCCACGATGCCTGAAATAGAGATCGAGCGCGGCACGTGCGCCCTCGATCGACGTCAGCGTGTCCACGACGATGACACCGCTGTCGCCCTCGATCAGCGTCATGTTGGCGATGTCGAGCCCGCGCACCTGGTAGACCCCGGGCACCACCTCGAACAGGCCGTGATGCATGTTGAGCCGCGCCTGTCGCCACAAGCTCGGATTGACGGTCGGCGGCGCCGTCTCGCTGGAGAGGAAGCCATAGGGCTTCAGGCTCCACACCGTCCGCCCCTGCGGGTTGGCGATCTCCGCATTCTCAATCGTACCAAGGAAGCCACGCGCGGCGTCGTCGAAATCCCGCGTGTCGGAAAACGGCAGCGCATTCAGCATCGCTGCTTGCTGCGCGATGACGGAGGGTGTTGCGTCCTTCGGCTCGTTGCTGGTCATTCTTGTTTCCTCCCGGCCTGTGCGAACATCTAACCGCATCTCGCGGGTGATTGCTATCGGAGGAGACTGCCGAAATCGAGCGAGATGCCTCTTCCCTTCTCCCCTTGTGGGAGAAGGTGGCGCGAAGCGCCGGATGAGGGGTATATCTCCGCCCGCAAGACTGTTTGTACGGAGAGAAACCCCTCACCCGCCTCGCCGCTGCGCGGCGAGCCACCCTCTCCCACAAGGGTAGAGGGTGCACCGTTCGCGTGGCTTACGCAGCGAGCTCTTCCGCCAAGGTCTGGCCCGATGCGGTCGCATCCTCCATCCGCAAGTCCCGCGCCAGCACATAACCGCCGCGTTCCTGCTTGGCCCGATAGAGCGCCTTGTCGGAGCGCGACAGCAGCGCTTCTGCGGTGCGCCCGTCGTCCGGCGCGACGGCAACGCCGACGCTGACGCCGAGCTCGATCATTTGTCCGTCGATGTCATAGGCCGCGCTGATCGACTGCACGATGCGCTGCGCGATCGCTTCCGCATCAGCCGCCGCGCGCTGCACCAGGACGAACTCGTCGCCGCCCATCCGGACCACGAGGTCATCCTGCGCGGCGAGCGCCTTGAGCCGCCCGGCGACCTGCTTCAGCAGTGCGTCACCGACGGGATGGCCGAACCGGTCGTTCGCCTCCTTGAAGCGGTCGAGATCGAGCGTATGGACGGCAATCATCCCGGCCGCCAGCATCTGCGGCAGGTCCGTGGCCAGCACCGAACGATTGGACACGCCGGTCATCGGGTCCAGGCGCGACAGCTGCTCGAACTGCCGCTTGAGCGTGATCTGGTTGATCGAGGCATTGAAGCTCAGCCGCACCATCTCGAAACTGGCGGCCACATACATCAGGATGAGGAGCCCGAGCCCGACATGGCGGAGATCTGGTTGCATGAAGGTCACGATCGCAGCAGGCGCGGCAATAGCGGCGAGATCGAGCAGCGCCGCGACGGGACGCAGCGCCAGCCGTGCCACCACGCCGGCGCCAAAGCCGAAGCCGATGCCGATCGCCATCACGGAACAGAGCGCATCACCCAGCACGATGCTGCGCGCGGCAAACACGCCGAGCACCAAGGCCGTGACGACGGTGCCGGCGACATAGCGCCGCTCCCAGCGCACAGCCTCGGCCCGGCCGAGCTGCGGCAGACGCGCGAGGCGACGACGGAATGCGAAGATCTCGAACAGACGGACAATCGCCACCAAGACGCCGGCGACCGTCAGGCCGGCCGTCACGATGTCGCCGGTCTCATAGGTCGTGATCGCACCGACCATCACCTGGCAGGCGGCCGCAAGAATGGTGGGCATCGTCGTGCCGTGAAGGCCCGTGATCACTTCCATATAGACGGCGTCCGAAATCGACGCCCGTCCGGATTCCATTCTGTTGAAGAACATGCCAGCCCCATTCCGCTGGCATGCTTCTACCGCAGACCCGTAAAAATGGGTTCCCAGCGCAGCGATGGCATTTGAGCGCGCGGATTTACCGCGCGTTAGCCATGTCCCGGTGGTGCATAGGCTAATGCATCCCCAGCACCCGCGGCAGCCACAGCGTCAGATCCGGCCAGTAGGTCACGATGACGAGGAAGCCGAGCATGGTGATGAGCCACGGCAACACGGCGACCGCGAGCTCGGTTATTCGCATGCGCGCTATCATCGAGGCGACATAGAGATTTAACCCGACAGGCGGATGGCAGAGGCCGACCTCCATGTTGACGTCCATCACGATGCCGAAATGCACGAGGTCGATGCCGAGCTTCTTGGCCGCCGGCGCCAGGATCGGCGCCATGATCAGGATGATCGAGTTCGGCTCCATGAAGTTGCCGGCGAGCAGCAGGAGGATGTTGACGACCAGCAGGAAGCCGACCCAACCGAGATTCTGCGCCGCGATCCAGTCGGCCAAGGTCGCCGGCAGGTTCTCGTTGGAGAGCACGAAGGAGAACAGCACCGCGTTGGTGACGATATAGAGCAGCATCGCGCTGGTGTTGGCGGCGCGCAGCAGCACCCGCGGCACGTCCACGATCTTGATCGCCTTGTAGACGAACACCGCGATGACGAAGGAGTAGACCGCAGCCATCGCAGCCGCCTCGGTCGCGGTGAACAGGCCGCTGTAGATGCCGCCGATGATGATGACGACCAGCATCAATCCCCAGATGCTCTCGCGGAAGGTGCGGACGGTCTCGCCCCAGCTCGCCTTCGGCAGGCGTGGATAGTCGCGCTTGCGTGCGAGCCACCAGGTGACGATGCAGAGCATCGTCGTCAGCATGATGCCCGGCAGCAGGCCCGCGACGAACAGCGCGCCGATCGAGGTATTGGTGGAGACCGCATAGACGATCTTCGGTATCGACGGCAGCATCAGGATGCCGAGCGAGCCGGCAACGGTGATGATGCCGGCGCCGAAATGCATGGGATAGCCGTGCCGCACCATCTCCGGCAGCA
Organism: Bradyrhizobium sp. LA6.8; assembly: GCF_040547935.1. Taxonomy (NCBI): domain Bacteria; kingdom Pseudomonadati; phylum Pseudomonadota; class Alphaproteobacteria; order Hyphomicrobiales; family Nitrobacteraceae; genus Bradyrhizobium; species Bradyrhizobium sp. LA6.8. The sequence goes on along the minus strand of NZ_JBEPQQ010000005.1, from coordinate 209,175 downwards.
CGATGGCGCCGATCGCCGCCACGGTGGCGACGCTCGAGCCGCACACCAGCGCGAACATCGCGCAGGCGACGATGCCGGCAAGGCCGAGACCGCCGTGCCAGTGGCCGATCAGCGAGGTCGCGAAATTGATCATGCGGCGCGCGACGCCGCCATGGGTGAGGAAGTTGCCGGCGAGGATGAAGAACGGGATCGCCATGATCTCGAACCCCTCGATGCCGGTGAAGAGCTTCATCGAGACGGCTTCGATCGGCACCGTGGTCAGCGTGAACAGGAACGTCATCACGGTGAGGCCGAGCGCGATCGAGACCGGGATGCCGGTCAGCATCAGCGCGATCAGCAGCGCGAACACGGTCGCGGCACGCATCCAGTGCGGCAGCACCACCACGCCGAACTTCTCGGCGAGACACATTGCGAAGATCAGGATCGGCGCCATGATCAGGATGACGCCGAGCGGCGACACTTTTCGCGCGGCGGCCCTGGTCGCCGCGCCGGCGGGCTGCGGATGCAGCGCGGGCGAGACGTCAGCCTCCACGCCTTCGACATGGCTCTCGTCATGATGCGGCAGATGGCCGGTCCAGTAGTAGGACCAACAGACCTGCAGGAAGCGGAAGCACATCAGGCCGGAGCCGAGCGGGATCGCCAGATAGACGAACCACATCGGCGCTTCCAGGTCATTGGACTGCTGGCCGGTCTTGAACATCTCGGAGACGAAGGAGGCGCCGAAGGCGGCGATCATGCCGGTGAAGAGCGCGCCGCAGAGCAGCGAGAACAGGATCACGTGCTTGCGCGAATGTTCGGGCAGGCGGTTGACGAGCAGGTCGACGCCGACATGGATGCCGGTTCGCACGCCATAGGCCGCGCCGAACTTGGCCATCCAGATGAACATGTAGATGCAGAGCTCCTGCGCCCAGGACAGGTCGAGCTCGGACAGGAAGGTGAACACCGCCATCGACAGCGTCGCGAGCCAGCTCATCCCGTGCGCGGCCGCCCATCTGGAGAGGACGATCGATTCGCCTGCGCCGTAACGGTGCACCACGGCGATGAAGATCAGGCCGGTTGCAGCCGCGATGAGCGTCGCGATCAGCCATTCTTCGAGATGGTTGAGCGCCTGATTGAGCACGCGAAGCAAATCAAAGTCCCCCTATCGATGCGAAACGGCCGGAAGTGCGCACACTCCCGACCGTTCGTATTGTCCTTGCGGAAAACGCGTCAGTTCATCTTGACGTCGAGTTCCTTGGCGACGAGATCGAGCACCTCCTGCCCGACCCGGCCCTTTGCCCATGTATAAGTCGGCCGCATCGCTTCCTGCCACGCCTTGCGGTCGGCGTCAGTCAGATAATGCAGCTTGGTCTTGCCCGCCTTCTTGATCTCGGCCAGCGCGTCCTCGTTCTCCTGGTGCGCGATCTGGTTGGTGTACTCGGTTGCATCCACCATCGCCTTTTCGAGCTGGGTGCGGATGTCGGGCGGCAGGCCGGACCAGAATTTCGAGTTGACGATGACCGCATATTGCAGATGCGCGTGGTAGGACACGGTGATGTCCTTCTGCACCTCGTAGAACTTCTGGGTCAGGTAGTTCGACGCGGTGTTCTCGCAGCCGTCGACCACGCCGGTCTGGAGCGCCTGGTAGACTTCGGAGAACGCCATGATCTGCGGGATCGAGCCCATCAGGCGGAAATACTGGTCGGCGATCTTCGATCCGGAGATGCGGAATTTCAGGCCCTTGAAATCCTCAGGCTTCATCAACGCGCGGTTCGACGACACCATGTGGAAGCCGTTGTCCCAATAGGCGAGCCCCGTGATGCCCTTGGCTTCGAGCTTCTGGAACAGCCACTTGCCGATCGTGCCCTTCATCGCGTTGGAATAGGTTTCGTCGTCCTTGAACAGCCAGGGCAGGTCGAGCGCCTCGAATTCCTTGATGCCGAGCGGCGCGAATTTCGCGGTCGAGGGTGCCAGCATCTGCACCGAACCGAGCTGGAGCGCCTCGATCTCCTCCTTGTCCTTGTAGAGCGAGGAGTTCGGATAGACTTCGATCTTGACCTTGCCGTCGGTGTACTTCTCGGCGAGTTCCTTGAACTTCAGCGCGCCCTTGCCCTTCGGGGTGTCGTTGGCGACGACGTGGCTGAACTTGATGACGATCGGGCTCTGGGCCTGTGCCACGGCTGGGGCCACGAGAATAGCTGCGGCGGCGACCGCAAGAAGCAGCTTGCGCATGAAGTAACCTCCCAACAACCTCTAAAGCCGGGTTCTTTTTGTTTTGCAGCCCGGTTTGCAGCCCAGTAGTGGCAGCAATCCACCACCCGAACAACTAGACCTAAGCCCAATTTGCCGCAGGCAAGCTAGCTTGATGGCTGTTGTCCGCGCAACCCGGGACCCGCTCCCGGTCCCGGGTTGCGAACGGTATATGTCGCATTGCGGCAGTGCGATCAGCTCTTGCGCTGGGCGACCATGAACAGACGCCGGAACGGAAACAGCGTCTGCCCCGCCGCATTCTTCGGATAGGCCTTCGCCACCCGCTCGCCATAGGCGGCCTCAAACGCGGCCTTCTCATCGCCCTGCAGGATGTCGAGATAACGCGTCAGCCAGGTCCCCTTGGTCCATTCCTTCACGGGATTGTCGCCTTCGAGCACCTGCAGATATTCGGTCTCCCAGATGTCAACGTTCTGGGAAAGCGGCGCGAGCAAATCATGATAGAAGGCCGGCCCTTCGACCGGCGGCGGGGTGACGAGATGCTCGACCTTTGACCGCCACGGACCGTTCAGCGCCGTCTCGCCGATCAGCACATGCGATGGCGCGAGGAAGTTGCGCGGCATCTGCACCGCAAGCATGCCGCCGGGCGTCACCTTCTCCATGACCGACGGAAACAGCGCCGCATGATTGGGCAGCCAGTGCAGTGCGGCATTGGAATAGATCAAATCGTATTGCCTGGCGGGGCGCCAATGGCCGAGGTCCTCGTGCGACCATTCCACATCCGGCGCCGCCTTGCGGCCGGCGGCCACCATCTCGGCCGAGCCCTCGACACCGGTCACGGTCGCGTCCGGCCAGCGTTCCTTGATCAGTTTTGTCACGTTGCCGGCCCCTGCCCCGAGATCGGCGATCGCGCGCGGGGCGAAATCCGGAATCCGCATCAACAGGTCGACGGCGGGCCGAAGCCGATGGCCGGAGAATTTCAGGTATTGCTGCGGATCCCAGACCATTGCTCAACGCCTTTTCTTTTTCGTGTTTCCTTCGTCGAGGCTCTTGGTTACCACTGCTCGTCCCGCTCAGGCAATTCGCGAAGCCCGCGGGACGGGCAGGAAACGAACGACAAGAAGCAAAAAGCAAACAAGAGAGCGTGTGACCATGGACCTCGGGCTCAAATCGAAAACCGCAGTCGTGACAGGGGCGAGCATCGGCATCGGCCGCGCCATCGCCAAGGGTCTGGCTGCCGAAGGCGTCCGCGTCGTCGGCGTGGCGCGGCGCACTGATCTCCTTGCCGAGCTGGTGAAAGAAGTCGGCTCCGGCCTGATCACGCCGTTCGAGCAGGACGTGATGGCCAAGGACGCCGCGGAGAACATCGCGGCCTTTGCCCAAAAGGAGCTCGGCCATGTCGACATCCTCATCAACAATGCCGGCGGCAGCCGCCCGCTGCCGGTCGATGCGCCCGACAGCAAATGGGACGAGGCGATCGCGCTGAACTTCACCAGCTACCGCCGCATCGCGCACGCGCTGCTGCCGCAGATGATCGAGCGCAAATGGGGCCGCATCGTCAACATCACCGGCAAGTCCGAGCCGGAGGGCCTGAACGCTGCCTTCGCCGCAAAGGCCGCCGTGCACGCCTGGGCCAAGGGCCTGTCGCGCGAGATCGGCGAGCACGGCATCACCATCAACTGCATCCCGCCCGGCCGCATCATGAGCGAACAGATCCGCCGCAACTATCCGCCGGATTATCGCGAGCGCTTTGCCGAGGAAGAAATCCCGGTCGGCTATTGGGGCGAGCCGGAGGACCTCGCGGCGCTCGCGGTGTTTTTGGCCTCGCCGGTGGCGCGGTACATCACGGGGACGGTGATCCCGGTGGATGGGGGGCTGCGGCGGTATCAGTTCTGAGGGCGTGGGCTGGCTTCGCATACAGTGCGCCCCGCCGCTCCGCTCCTGCGGGAATAGCGCGCGACGAACCCCATCGACAGCAACCAGAGAGGTCTCGATGATTGAGAGATACTCAGACCACGCGGCAAACGAGCGGACTTTTCTCGCCTGGGTCAGGACGGGCATCGCAATCATCGCGTTTGGCTTTGTCGTCGAGAAATTCAACCTCTTCGTCCGAACTATCGCTGAAGCCAACAGGACGGAGATCGGGTCCCGACTGCAATTCGATCGCTTCACGGGAGCGTTCAGTCACTATGACGGCCTCGCGCTGATCGCGATCGGGATCGCAATCATCGTGATTTCGCTCTTTCGCTTCATCAGGACTGGCCGAATGATTGACGATGCACAATCTCATTCCGCCGGCGGCATCAAGACAGAACTGGTGCTCGCCGTTGTGCTGGGCCTGATCGTTACAGCGATGACCGTCTATTTTGCGCTCTGACTTTGGACCTAGCGGTGGCGCCGGCTTCCATCGACAACGTCTGGAGATCGCTTTGCATCACCATACGGGTCTGGGCATCGAGAGCGCCGAACGGTTCGTCCATCAGGATCACATCGGGGCCGACCTCGGTGTTGACTGACGTGATGTTGCGGCCGCGATGATGGACCGCATGTCTATACATATTCCAAGCCGCCGAAATGAGCAGGCCGAGGCCAATGGTGAGAATTTGGGCTTCGCGGGTTGAATGAAAGGCAGGGCCGGCTGCGGCATCGCCGCGGCGGCGCGTTGGGGTTGCGGCGTTCGCCGCACACTCGTCCACATCTACTGGCGTCGCCGCCGTCAATGACGCAGAGGCGGTCCCTTTAAGAAACACGCTCGGAAGGTCGGCGGCCGGGCTCTCTGGTCATGCATCAGTCGACGTGACTGCATTTCCTGCCGTCGACAACGCGCGTGGATGAGAGGCAAACCGGATGATGTGCGGCGAGGCTGCTCCGCTATAGAGACTGTCGAGAATGGCGGAACGGTTCTTCAGGACCCCGCGCTGATTGATGTAGCCCTTGTCCGTTGTCTCGCCTGCCGCGAGCGACAGCGGCTGGATCTGGATGGCAACGGCCGCTATCCGCGCGTTGGTCGCTGCCGCCAGGTTATGCTCGGTCAAGACCCGATGGACGTATGCGCGAACGCCGGAATCCAATGAAAGGGTGTCACCGGAATCCGCGCCTGCTGCGCCGTTAGCATGTCGCCTTGCACGGTCCGGATTGAGCCATACCAGCGCGACGAGAGAATCGCGGCCCTCGCCTCCAATGACCAGATCCTGCAGCACGCCGCCCATCCGGTTCAGGATGGCGGCACGCAGCTCGCCGACGAGCACCCACGTGCCTGTCATCATTTTGAAATTCTCCGAGAGACGCCCGGAAAACCTCAGGCCGCGGCAGAGATCGGCGGGATCGATGAACGAGACCGCGTCGCCTACCCGATAGAAGCCCTCTTCGTCGAATGCCGCTGCGGACAATTCGGGTAATCCGAGATAACCGGGCATGACGTTCGGGCCACGGACCCGCGCCTCGTAACCGTCCATCGCCGGAACCAGCTTGAGTTCGATGCCGGGTGCCGGCAATCCGATCTCTCCCGGCGCTTCGCACGGTCGATAAGACACGCAGATGGTCGGCCCGGCTTCCGTGGCACCGTATCCGGCCAAAATCGGAACTCGCTCGCCGCGGACTTCGATTGCATATTCCTGAAGCGTTGCCATTACGGACGCCGGGATCGCCGCGCCCCCGAAAATCATTCTGTCGATGCGATGGAAGAACTTCCGCCTCAGGTCTGGATCCTCGCCGAGCGCGGCACATAACAACGCGTAACCGGCTGGGACATTGAATGAGGCCGTCGGAGAAACGTCGTGCAGATTGGCGATTGTTCGATGAAACGCTTCGGGCGTCGGTCGGCCATCGTCGATATAGAGAGAGCCGCCGTTCTTCAGAATCCCATTCAGGATGACGTTGCAGCCCATGGTATGATGCCAGGGCAGCCATTCGATCTGAACCAGGGGCTGCGAGACCGGCGTGACCTGAGCGGCCATCTGCAGCACGCTCGACATCATGCGATGGGTATTGATCACTCCCTTGGGAGAGCCGGTCGATCCCGACGTGAACAGGATTCTGCCGACGGTCTCCGGTCCGAGTGCTGCGAACGCCGCCTCAAACGCGTGACCCGGTGTCGCGGCGGATAGCTCCGACAGCGGCGTGGTATCTGCCGCCTCTTCCGCCGTTATCCATTCGGCCTGCGCAAAGCCGGGGATGGCACGGGCTTGCACGAAGGGATCCGCCTTCTGGGCAAACACAAACTTCGGCGTGAGGACCTTCGCGATGTCTTCGATGCGGCTGAGGCCACCTGGCAGAAGACTGTAGCTTGGCGAGATCGGCGCAACCTGCAGACCGATCGACATCGCGGCGAACTGGATCACCGCATTCTCGATCGAATTACCGGACAGGATGGCCAGCGTATCGCCCGCTGAGCCACCCCGATCAATCAGCGCCTGCCCGACCGAGCGCACTCGAGACCAGAATTCGCCATAGCTGATCGACTGCCATGCATTGTCGCGGGTTCGTTGCGCGAGAAAGACGCGGTCCGGCGTTTCCTGAGCCCAGTGGGGAAGGTATGCGCAAATCGTCCCGCTCACTCCAGCGAGCACAATCCGCGATCGCAATATCAGGGTGCCGTCATCCCTTCTCGTGACCTCGATGTCGGTCGGTGGTGAAGGCATAGAACAATATGGCGTGGAAGCAGGATGGTCGAGAGCAGGCTGCACAGGCGTTCTCCTTTCGATATCCGCGAAGGCCCGGCTGAGGCGGCGGCGATCGACGCAAACGATCTGTAGTCCTCTCGCGCAATGAGGCTCCTGCAGAACGTCGGGAGGGCAATATCTCGATGCTACGTTGCGTGAGAATTTCATCTTCGCGAGGATCGCGTTGCATTTGCAATGTCGCTGATCCGGCGCCACGGACACCAGTGAGGGTTCCAATGGGGGATTCACGGGTGCCGAGAGTTCGCGCAAGACGTCCGCCCGTGAGTTCACGCGCGATGCCCGGAAGCAGCCCCGCTGCTAAACGCGCTCGTCGGCTATGGACCAGTTGCCAGAGGCTGCGACCTATTCATGCAGCAGCGATTGCCAGTCCGGAGGCACCGCGCCGTCCGGCCCGGGCACCGGCTGGTCCAACGGATGCGCGTGCGGGCCTTGCAGCTTCGGGCCCGCGAAGGGCTGTCCCGTGCGATAGTCGTAAAACCACCGTTCGCCCGGCTCGAAGCTCGTGATGATCGGGTGACCCGTCGCCGCGTTATGCTTCGTTGCATGCTGATTGGGTGACGTATCACAGCAGCCGATGTGACCGCATTCGACACATCTGCGAAGATGAAACCACCATCCGCCAGCAGCCGAGCATTCCACGCAACCCGTTCCGCTTGGCTTGGCCGCGAGGTTGATGCCATCCCTGTCAGACTTCATCGATCCACTCACTGAAAGTGATTGCGGTCATCGCAAATCTTCGCCGCCATCGCATTTTGCCAGTGTTTCGCCCGACGGGTCAACCTCGCGACATCAGGGAGCATCTCGCGGGAGAATTGGAGAGGCGTTCACACAAAGTTGCGGCGGCGATGCACAGGCGTGACGCGAGGCATCGTTCGGCGACGAAAAATCGGCGTATTCCAATCCCCAACAATCATTGCCCCGCTGCGGCCGCACCACAGACAGCGGAGGGACGAAACGTTCTGCCGATAGAAGCACCACAGGCCTTGGCTTTGCCAGTTCGTCACGGGAGACGTGCAACATGAACAAATGGGATCAAAAATCTCGAGGGCATCACGCCTGCCCCACCTGCTACGGCCCGCCCTCGTCGCGCCGCGGCTTCCTCGCGGGCGTCGGTGCGCTTGGCCTTGCCTCGGCCATCCCCGCCGTTGCGGTACACGGACAGACCAAGCCCGTGCTGATCGATACCCATCTTCATTTCTATCCGCCTGAGTATCAAAAGCTTTGGCTTGGCTACGAAGACGCACGCAAGCAGCCGCACTTTCCCGGCCAGGTGGCCTGGACCCGCGAGAAGCTCGTCGAGGACATGGACCGCAATGGCATACGTACAGGCATCCTGTCGGTCGCCTCCACGCCTGGCGTGTGGTTCGACCTCGGGCCGGCGGAAGCCGGCCGGCTCGCGCGCGCCTGCAACGAGTACGCGGCGGACATGATGCGCGACCATCCGGGCCGTTTCGGCCTGTTCGCGACCTTGTCGATGCAGGACGTCGATGCCACGCTTAGGGAGATCGAATATGCGTTCGACACGCTGAAGGCGGATGGGATCGGGCTGCAAAGCAGCTACGGCGACAAATGGCTCGGCAATGCCGCCTACAGGCCGGTGTTCGAGGAGCTGAACCGTCGCAAGGCGGTCGTTTATGTGCATCCGCTGGTCGCGAGTTGCTGTAGCGCGCTCAGCGTCGGAACGTTTCCAGCGGTGATCGAAGTCCCGCACGACACCACACGCACCGTGACGAGCCTTCTGCTCAGCGGCGCATTTGCCCGCCATCGCGATATCAAATGGCTATTCTCGCACGCCGGCGGCACGATTCCGATGATGGCCGGGCGCATCAATTCGTTCTATGGGGCGCGGCCCGACCTGAAGGAGTTTGCGCCGGACGGGATCGAAGGCGAGCTACGCCGGCTTCACTACGACACCGCGAATGCGACTTTCGCGCCGTCCATGGCCGCGCTGCTCAAGCTCGTGCCCGCCTCGCAGATCACCTATGGCAGCGACTATCCGTACTTCAGCCTTGGCCAGTTCGCGCAGTTGCAGAAGCTTGGCCTCTCGACAGACGATCTCGATGCGATCGGCCATCGGAACGCGACACGTCTCGTTCCCCGGCTGCAGGGTTAGAGGATCATCCCGAAAAGCGTAGAGCGGGCTTCGGAGCCCGATCGGCCTGCGAAATCATGCTTCATTGCGCGATCGTTTTTGCCGGATCGGCCCATGACTGCGGCGCCGGAGGACGCGGCATGGTGCCATAGACGCTGCTACGGCCTGCTTCGCAGTGAAGGAATGTTGTGGCGACCGCGTCGGAATACAATCGCGCCGAGGTCGGGCTCAGCCGATCGGCCGACAACAGCGCACCCGTCGCGACCAAAGCGGACGACAATGCGTTGAACAGGCCCTGAGAGGCAATCGGATCGAACGCCATCGCCGCATCGCCCACTGCAATCCAACCTTCGCCCGCGGCCTCCGAGAGGAGGCAAGCGGACGCGTCCACGCTGAGCAGCGCATCTCCAGCCGGTGTGCCGGATCTGCGAATGCGCCAAGTCTGCACACGCCCTCGCGGCCCACGGATGCGGTAAGACCAGGTCGGTCCATCGCTGCTGTATTCGAGCCACGATGCGGAACCGGCCGGCGCGCCATCAGCCGCATCCTCGACCAGTTCGGCGACCATGCGATCCCGGACGGCCACGCGCGCGCCCCGGCGCCGCGCAATCGCGGCGGCGCGCCCCGTTGCATCGACAACGATCTCCGCAAGGACGAGCTTCGCCCCAGCGCTATCACTCGCACGACAGATAACGCCGCGGTCCGGCGTGACGCCGATTGCGCGCAGCCCGCAAAACGTAACCCCGACGGCGACAGCCTCGTCGCGAAGGCGCTCGTCGAAACGGACGCGATCGACCACATACCCGACGCGGCAGGGATGACGCAGAAAGTCCTCGTAGTCCGACGCGCCCGAACGGTGAGTTCGCCGAATCCCGAGACAGGCTCGGGCGATCGCCGGATCGTCGAGCAGATGATCAAGTCCTACCGCCGCAACAGTGGCGAGCGAGGCCGGGGCAAGGAGCTCAAGCCGCGTCGTCGGCGTGACGCCGGAATCTGCGACAATAACCGTGCGGCCCCTAAGGGCCAGCAGGCGTGCGGCGGTCAGGCCGGCGGGCCCCGCGCCGACCACGAGACAGTCGGTGCGCAGCACGTCCAAGGTCAGATCTCGCCCGGGCGATAGGTCCGCTTCGGCGGGGGAGCCGTCTTGCGTGCGCCGCGCCGCTGCGCCAGGCCCGCTGTCGTCTGCGGCAAGAAAAGGCTCTCCATGTCTTCGACCGCGTGGTACTTCGGATCGGCCGTGACATCGATCGGCCCGCTGTTGTCGCGGCGTCCCTGCTCGACCCGCAGATCCTGCACCGGCAGAGATGCAGGCGCGTTCTTCACCGGCAACACCATGCCGAGCTCGGACCATTCCGCAATCATGTTCGACAGGCGGTCATAGTAATCGTTGCCGCGGATGTCGCGCAACCAGTCGACCCGGTTCATCAGGTGCTTGAAGGTCTGCTGTTGCGTCGCCTGGCCGAGAGGCGCGATGGCGGCCGCACGCAGATAGTTTCCGTCTGCCAGAACCTGATCCGGGGCACGCGGTCCCCAGAACGTCGGCATCGACAGGAACGTCGACGGGAAGTAGTCGGCGGCCGAATTGCACGAGGTATGATCGGTCTGCCAGGGCACGCCGAGGAAACGGGTGAGGCAGCCTGCGGCAACACCGTCGTGTGGGCCGTTCGCGCCGGTGCAGACCGCCGGCGTGAGAGTCCCCCCGAAGTCCTGCCGCGCTGGTTGCTCACCGGCCAGGACCTTCAGCCGATACGCCGATGTCCACATCAGCGGAATCCGCATCACCCATGTCATCTCCATCGCGGGATGGAACGGGCCGCCGAGACAATCGTGCAAGGATGCGCGCTCGAGATGCTTGACCTGGACCTCGGGAGGCAGGGCATCGAAGTCCTGCGCCTGCGGCGGCTGGTGCGACGGCCCGTCGGCGTCGAATGTTCCAGCAGCCCAGCGCTTGAGGTGCGCGTACTGGGTCTTCGTCACGGCAAGCAGCGAATTCGAAGGCTTCGGCGGACCTTCGAAGAATTGGTCGACCGCATCGCCGAACACCTGCGCTATCTGATCTTCGATCAGTGCGCCGCTCGCGCCTGGATCGCGAAACAACGCCAGCACGGCCGCGCGCCACGCCGCATTCGCAGCAGACGCGTCGTTGAGCTTGGCGAGGACTTGCGCATTCTGCGCGTCGAGCGGCGAGCCAAAACCATGAACGACGAAGAGCCCGTGGTTGACCCATTGCAGTCCGGTCAGGCGCTGAAAGATTGGTTGCACGTCGTTGACGAACGAGGTCTTGACCGGTCGTGGAATCCAGCCCTTGTCGTAGAACACTTCCCGCACCACGTCGTCCATCGTGACGAGACCGAACAGCCCCGGCGCGTAATTCGGCGGCGTAACGCAGACATAGCCGGGCTCCGCATCGATCGGTGCATGCCCCGCAAATGTCACTTGCGCCCGCACCGGCCCGTCGCTGACGTCATCGTGCCAACCTGGATTGTTGGCGAAAGTCAGGGGCCGGGTCCCTTTGCGGAAAGGCCGCGAAACTCCATTGCCGCCGAGGAAGATCAGCCGCCCCTCCTCATCGGTACGAAGCTCGCCGAGATAGACCGGCGAAGCCCAGAACGCGCCATCGTCCAGCCTGATCGGGCCAGCCCCCTGCCCCGCGATGCTTCGCGGGGTTGGCGTGATGTCGAGCTTCCACCTGGCGTCCGGCAAAACCAGCTCGCGATTTCGCTGCAACGCGTTCTGGCTCAGCGGGCCGAGGTCCATTGCCTGGTTGAACTCGTACCAGCCGGCCTTGAGGTTTGCGATGCAGACGCGCCACTCGATCTTCGCGGATGCAGCGGTCACCTCCTGCACGCTGCCGTCCTTCATGTGGGCGTAGATGCGGAAGCGCGCGGCTTGCCGCTTGATCTCTCCATTCGCGGTGCGAAAGTCCTCGACAAAGCGAGCCGGCTGTTCCGGCGTCGTGCTGGGCAAGGTCGACGCACCGCCGATCATCTCGGGGCCGATGACGTAGTCGCCGGCGCCTTGCGCGTTGCCAACGCGGGCGACGCCGATGGGCGGATAGACTTTCAGCGCTGCAATTGCGTTTGGATCGATCATCGTCTGACCTCGATATCAAAAGGGATTGTCCAAAAACGGAGGCGTCGCACGAGACTTGCCGCGAGGCCATCAGCGCGGATGGTCCGGCTCGTCCATCGGCTGTCCGTTCAGGCTGCGCCTCGCGGCGGCGGGTTTCTCGCCGGCCTCGATCCGCCGCCTCTGGAATTTGTCGATGAACGAGGCGCGGATGTCCTCGATCGGCTCGAACTCCGAACGTGGCGGCGCGGTGCTCTGCGGAGCAGCTGCCGCGCCGAGCCCACGCGACTGAAAGCGATGCAGCATCGAACGTCCTCCGCGCAAATAATTCGCCGCAGAACTTGCTGTACGGGGGCCTTTCGCGACCGGCTCCGACAACAGGCTATGTCAACCGCGCTGCGTCCAAATGACCGATCCGCAGGGTTGGCTTTGTTCAATTATAGCGAGTAGTATAGTATCAACGTAGACCTAAAGTCCACGCGACAAAGCGAAGCTCGCGTTACGGGTCATCAAAGCCGGAACAACACCATGTGCATGATGTGCGTGCATCGCGGCTCGGGCGTTCCCAGACTCAAACCTCGCAAGCGCCGCCCGCTCGGCCTTGCTCAGCCGCAGACCGGCGTGCAGGTGCGCGGCGTCGAGATCGTCCAGTGTGTTCAGGACGTGACGAATTCGGTGCCGCTGGTCGCCGATAAGGCGACGCTCGTTCGCCTCTATCTTGAGCCGACTTCGGTGTCGCAGCCCGGTCAGATCGCCGCGGAAATTGCGTGGAGCCGGAGCGGCGGAGGCGACACGTTCGTCCCGGCCCTCAACTCGCTTCGGGTGGACCCGGGCTCGCCCTTCAGTCTCCGCGAACAGCGGGAAGACATCGACAAGAGCCTGAACTTCCGCCTGCCGGCCGCGGCCATCGGCGCGGGCACACTCAGCTTGCGCATCAGCCGCATCTTTCAGCCCGGAGGCGGCGACCTTCCGGCGGCGGCGTTCAACATCGCGCCCGTCACATTCACGGCGGCGCCGCCGCTGCGCATCCGGGTGATCGGTCTTCGATACAGGGCGGGCACGACGACCGTCACCCCCGCTGCGGTCCACTTTTCGTATCTCAAGTCGTTTCTCAACCGCGCCTATCCTGTCGCCGCGCTCGAATGGTCCCACATGGTGGTGGACGCGGATTTTGCCGCACCGTTCGACGACTCGACGGTCGATCTCGCCAATGCCCAGATCGCCGCGCTGCGAAGCCGCGAGGTGAGCAGCGGCGTCGACCCGCGCACGCACTATTACGGTCTCGTCGACGATAACGCGTCCAACAACTTCATGCGAGGAAAGGCGTTCGCCATTCCGGGCACGCCCCAGCCGGACACCGTCGCTTCCGGACCCGCGGGCGTGCCGAACGGCTTTGCCGGCGATCGCGACGCGTCATACGCCGACTGGTACGGTGCTCACGAACTCGGACATACGTTCGGCCGGTTTCATCCGGGATTTCCCCCCGCCGCGCAGGACGCGAGCGATCCGACATTCCCTTATGAGAACGGCTGTATCAGCAAGCCGGACAACAAATATGTCGGTGTCGACACCGGGGATCACGAACTCGGCTTGCCGGCCGCTGCGTTGCCGGGGCTCACATATCATGACGTGATGACCTATGCAGACAACCAGTGGCTATCGGCGTACACTTACCAGGCGATAATGACCCGGCTTTTGGAAGAGGACGCCCTCGGTCCGCCGGTCGCCTAGGAGGATCCGATGAAGACCGAAATCAAGACCGGATCATTCGTTCACGTCGTCGCCACCATCAACAAGACCGCTGGTGACGGCAAGATCATGTATGTGAACCCGTCGGTCTCCACCATCGCGTCGGACGCCGCCACCGACAAGGATGTGGAACTCGTGGCTTACGACGGCACCGGCAAGGAAGTCTACCGTGAGCCAGTCGTGATCCGCCGGTCATCTGCTGAACCCGACCGGCCGAACGAAGTCGGTCTGATTCAGGCGGACCTTCCGCGGGTGAGCGGCATGAAGTCGGTAAGCCTCCAGCTCAAGGGGAAGGAGATCAGCAGGTACGAGGCCGGGGCGGCACCTCCCGGGCCGGCTGCAGGCGCCACCTTCGGACTTGAGCTCGCCGGGGCTGCGGCAGCCAGCCGGCGACCATTGAAGATCGACCAGCTCGGCGGATTGCAGCCCGTCGCCGGCGTAACCTACTCGGTCCAGGTCAAGCCGGACAACAGGTCGACGTGGGACACGATCGCAGTGAGTCGTCCCACCCCCGAGGTGGACGTCGATCGCAATCAGTTCGCCGGCGCCAAACGTGCCGCAGTACGCGTGTTGCGGACGACCGGATTCGACGAAGAAATCATCGCGGAAGATACGGTCGACTTGAAGTAGTCGCCCGCCACGAGCCTGCGCGTGCTTACCGACGGCATCGCACATTGATCCCGTCGAGGTCCAGGCCGGATACGCCGTCGACGCTTGATCTGGATCAAACCCGCCGCGGCATTGCCATCCCGGAATGGGTACGGCCGCGCAGAAAGCGCCGCCCGTAAGCCAAGGAGATGATCGATCATGACATCCTCGAATTCCCTGCGTACCTTCGTTCTCGCCGGAGCCGGCGCCCTGCTATCAGGCACAATCGCTCAGGCCGGGCCGATCCCGACGCATCTTTCGACGATGAAATCGATGGTCGATCAGACCACCACCGAAGTGCGCTGGGTCGGCGGCTGGCGCGGCGGCGGCTACGGCTATCGCGGCCTCGGTTACGGTGTGGTCGCCGGCGCGGTCGTCGGCGGCGCAATCGCGCGGAGCGCCTATTACGGCGGCTATGGCGGGTACTACGGTGGCTACTATGGCGGTTATCCCGCCTATGGCAACGGCTACCCGGCCGCATCGTATTACGGTTATGGCGGCGGCAACTACGGCTATGGCTACGGCGGCGACAATTGCCCGCCCACCGGCAGCTACTGGGCCTACTAGCGGGAAACGTATTCGCCGCTTCGGAGGATGGCTCGCCACGGGCCGCCATTCTCCGATGGGCCAATTCACCCCTGTGCCGGCGGGCGAGTGCACCTCATCCCTCGCCCGCCGGTGGGACGACATACAGCGTCAGCGCGAACACCGCATAAATGAAAATCATCAGGGCGCCGACGAACCATGCCGAGCGTCCACTGGTGGTGATGAAGGTCGCCGTGACCGTTGCGATCATCACCATGGTGACGGCGCCAGGCCAGAACTGAAGGTTCATTGGCGTCGGTCCCACGACATAGCTGAGCAGCACGAGCGCGGGTGCAACGAACAGCGCGATCTGGGAGGCGCTGCCGAGCGCAATGCTGACGACCATGTCGAGGCGGTCCTTGCGCGCAGCGGCAAGGGCAACTGCAAATTCGGCAGCGGCGCCAACCAGCGAAACGATGATGAACCCGACGAAAGCCGGACTCATGCCGAAGGTTTCCGCCGCCTTCTGCACCGATTCCACGAAGATCTCGCTCACCAGCGCCACCAGCACGGTGACGGCCAGCAGCGTCCCAACGGCTAGCCCGATCGGCCAGTGCGCTTCCTCCTGCTCGCCGTGATCGGCGCTTGCGAACAATTCCTTGTGCGTCCCGAGCGAGAACCACAGGCCAAGCGCGTAAGCCGCGATCAGCAGGACTGAAATGCCGACGCTAAGCTTGTGAATGACGCTTCCGTCCTGCGGCAAATGCTCGAGGTCGGCGACTGCCGAGGGGGCCAGCAGGGCGACTGTCGCCATCAGCAACAGGCCGGACGACAGGCGCGCGCCGGCGCGGTTGTACTCCTGCACGTGGTAGCGCAGGCCGCCGAGCAGCAGGCAGGCGCCGAGCATGAATGTCGCGTTGGTGACGATCGCGCCGGCAATCGAGGCCTTCACCAGCATGTACTCGCCTGCCCGCAGCGCCGTGATGGCGATGATCAGCTCCGTCAGATTGCCGAGCGTTGCGTTGAGCAGCCCACCCACGGCATCGCCGGTTCTGGCGGCGACCGCTTCGGTGGCGTGACTGAGCAGCGCCGCCAGCGGCACGATCGCAAGCACGGCGAGCACGAACAGCAGCGTGTGGGAATGCGGGGCGACCGCCTCCGCCACCAGCACGATGGGCACGAAGACCAGCATCCAGAGCAGGGGTGTATCCCGGATTTCCCTGAGCAGGGTTGTCATATGGGCCGCCCTTTCCATGGATGCGTTGATGGAAAGGTCCGGCGGCGCCGCGGGGTGAGTCTTGATCTGGCTCAAGCGGGCCAGAGGAGACGGGCCACTGGACGTCAGGAAGCGGACGTCGCGCATGATGAGAATGCGCCCTTGTCCCCGACCGCTGGCACGATAGCATCATGCCAGTGTTTTGCCCGACGGGTCAACGTGATCACTGTCACGAAGGTCGTCGCGACGCGCTCCGAAAATCCCTTATCGATCAAGGAGCCTTCTACTGTGCATGGGGTTGTTTTTCGAGTTTTTGTGTTGCCCCCCAAAAAAGCGGAAGGACACGCAGCACCTCTCACTCCGCCTGCAAGATCTCCGCGATCGCAGCACCGGCCGCGATCGTGCCGAGCTTGCCGCCGACGTCGCGCGTCGCCCGGCCCTCGCGAAGCGCCTTCGCCACCGCGGCTTCGATCGCACGCGCGGCTTCCTCGTAGCGCACGGCGCCGCTCTTCTCACCATGCCAGGCCAGCAGCAACGCCGTCGAGAGGATCAGCGAGACCGGATTGGCAACGTCCTGCCCCGCGATGTCAGGCGCCGAGCCGTGCGCCGCCTGCGCCATGGCGTAGCGATCGCCGACATTGAGCGAGCCGCCGAGGCCGAGGCTGCCGGAGAGCTCGGCCGTGAGATCGGACAGGATGTCGCCGAACATGTTGGTGGCGACGATGACGTCGAAGCGATCGGGATTGCGCACGACATGCGCCATCATGGCGTCGACGAGGATGTCGTCGACTTCGAGGCCGGGATAGCCCTTCGCCGCCGCGCGGCAGATGTCGAGGAACATGCCGTCGCCGAGCTTGAGCACATTGGCCTTGTGCACGATGGTCAGATGTCTTCGCCGCTTCATTGCCAGACGGCAGGCGGCGTGCGCGATACGCTCGCAGCAGAGGCGCGTGATCCGGCGCAGCGAGATCACGACGTCAGGCGTGACCAGCATCTCGCCATTGCCCTGTTCCATGTTGCGGTCGGCGTAGAACCCTTCGGTGTTCTCGCGCACGACGACGAGGTCGAACTCGCCGAGCCGGCCGGGCCGCCCCGCATAGGTGCGCGCGGGCCGGACATTGGCGTAGAGGTCGAGGCTCTTGCGAAAGTGCCTGGACGGGTTGATCTCGCCATGCGCCTCGTCCTTGAAGTCGAAGGTCGCGGTTGGCCCCAGGATCAGGCCGTCGGCGGCGCGGACGATGTCGAGCAGCTCGGGGCGTACCGTCGTGCCGAACCGTTTCAGGCTCGCATGCCCGACCGCGTGCTCCTCGAGGCGCAGATTGAGCTGGAATCGCTCGGAGGCCGCGCGCAGCACGCCCGATGTCGCGGTCGTGATCTCCGGTCCGATGCCGTCACCGGGCAGAACGACGATTTGCATGGTGATCCCCCAAGATTGCAGCAGCTGGCGCGATCATACGCCAGCCGCCGGCCGCATCGCCTGACCTTCGCGCATACACAGCATGCAAGCATATGCCTGTGGAAGCGGCCATCGGCGTAGTACATGCCGAAAGTCCACTTTCACCACGCCGCCGGAGCAACGCGCCAGGCAATGACAATCACGTTACCTGCCGCCGCGCGCGAGCCCGACCATCCCATTGCCGACGGCCTTCCGGCCACGCAGCGGCGCTGGGCGATCGCCGCCATCTTCACCGCGCTGGCGATGGCCTCCCTCGACACCGCGATCGCCAATATCGCGCTGCCAGCCATTGCCGCCGATTTGCACGTCACGCCGGAGCAATCGGTCTGGGTGGTCAACGTCTACCAGATCGCGCTGGTGGCCACTTTGCTGCCGCTCGGTGCGCTCGGCGAGATCGTCGGGCACCAGCGCATCTATCTCGGCGGCCTGATCCTGTTCACCATCGCCTCGCTGTTCTGTGCGGTGGCGTGGTCGCTGGACAGCCTGCTGGTCGCGCGCACGCTGCAGGGCCTGGGGGCCAGCGGCATCATGAGCGTCAACACGGCGCTGGTGCGCTTCGTCTATCCCGGCCGGATGCTCGGCCGCGGTTTTGGCCACAACGCGCTCGTGGTCGCGACCGCCTTCACCATCGGTCCATCGATCGCCTCCGCCATTCTCGCAGTCGGCCCGTGGCCGTGGCTGTTCGCGGTCAACATCCCGTTCGGTCTTGTCGCGATCGGCATCGGCTATGCAATGCTGCCGAAGACGCCGCGCGCCGATCACGGCTTCGACTTCCTCGGCGCGGTCCTGGCGTCTGCCTGCCTCGGCCTGTTCATCACGGGCATCGGCAGCGCCGCGCACAATCTGTCGCCCGTCGTCGTGGGCATTGAGCTGATCACGGCCCTCGCACTCGGCTTCATCCTGACGCGCCGGCATGCCGACCATCCCGCGCCGATGCTGCCGATCGACCTGTTCAGCCGGCCGATGTTCGCGCTGTCGGCAGCGACCGCGGTGTGCTCGTTCGCCGTGCAGGGCCTCGCCTTCGTCTCGCTGCCGTTCTATTTCGAGGACGTGCTCGGGCGTTCGCAGGTCGAGACCGGCTTCTTCATGACACCCTGGCCGCTGGTGGTCGGCATCATGGCGCCGATCGCGGGGCGCCTCTCCGACCGCCATGCCGTCGGCCTGCTCGGCGGCATCGGGCTCGTGCTGCTCGGCCTCGGCATGGCATTGCTCGCGATGCTCCCGTCCAATCCTGCCATTCCCGACATCATCTGGCGGATGGTGATCTGCGGCATGGGGTTCGGCTTCTTCCAGGCACCGAACATGAAGGCGGTGATGTCGAGCGCGCCGCCGCACCGCAGCGGCAGCGCCTCCGGCATCGTCGCGACCGCACGCCTGACGGGCCAGACCACGGGCGCGGCGCTCGCCGCCCTCTGCTTTGCGCTTGCCGGCCACGACGGCGCAACCGTCGCGCTGGCCCTCGGCGCCGGCTTTGCCGCGCTCGGCAGCGTCATGAGCTTCTTGCGGCTGGCGGTGAAGTAAGCCTTCAGGCCAGGTGCCGGGCTGCGGTGGTGTCGAGCGTCGCAGCGGTCGGGATGCCCGTCTCGTCATCGAGCGCAGCGAGGCGCCCGTCGATGGCTTCGATGACCTTGCGCGAGAACGGCCCGAGATGCGCATAGGCGGCAATCATCTGCACCGCGATCCGTGCCGATGACGTGTCGCGCTTGGCGCAGTTCATGAAGGTCTGCCACAGCGGCCCGCGCGCTTCGGGAAGGGCGGTGACAACGCGGTGCACCGTCTCCATCGCCCCGACCCGCGAGCGGATGTCGCCCTCGGCGAGCTCGGGGCGCTGCCTGGATCGGTCGAGCAGCGTCATCAGGCGGTCGACGCGTCCTGCGTAGGCGGCGGGGCTGTAGATGTGCTCCAGCACCCGCTTGTAGTCCGTCAGGATGTCGCGCAACGGGCGGACCGGATCGAAGTTGATGCCGTCCGTGCACTGATCGGCGCCGATGGTCGGCGCCAGATCGTGGCCCGGATGCAGCCGGCCTTCACGCTCGAGTCGGCGCGTGAGCTGCGTGTTCGGCAACGCATAGAGCAGGCCGACCATGGCGACGGGAATCGCGGCCTCCTCGATGAAATCGATCATCGCTTCCGCCATCGAGACCTTCTCGGTGTCGAAGCCGACGATGAAGCCCGCGGTGACGAGCATGCCGGCGGCATAGATCTTGTGGATGCTCTCGGCGATGTTGCGCCGCGTGTTCTGCTTCTTCCGCATCGCGACCAGCGTTGCAGGGTCCGGACTTTCGATGCCAACGAAGATGCCGAAGAAATTGGCCGCGCCCATCAGCTCCAATAGCTCGGGATCGTCGGCCAGGTTGACCGAGGCCTCGGTGGACAATTCGAAGGGATAGCCGTGCGCGCGCTGCCATTCGGCGAGCTGGGGCAGGAACTGCCGCAGCGACTTCTTGTTGCCGATGAAATTGTCGTCGACGAAGTCGAGATGGCCGCGGTAGCCCATCCGGTAGAGCGTCTCGAGCTCGACGAACATCTGCTCGACCGTCTTGGTGCGCGGCACACGGCCGTAGAGCTCGATGATGTCGCAGAACTCGCAGGTGAACGGACAGCCGCGCGAATACTGCACACCGAGGTAGAGATAGTCCTCGAACTTCAGGAGATCGAAGCGTGGCACCGGCGTCTTTGTCACGTCGGCCTGGAATTTCGGCGCAGTGAAGACGCCGGAGCGGGCCCCGCTTTCCCAGGCCGCGATGAACTCGTCGATGACGCTCTCGGCCTCGCCGAGCACCCGGAAGTCGGCCTTCTCGTAGATGTGCGGGCTGGAGGTGGGATCGGGTCCGCCGACGACCACCGGCTTGCCGGCGGCGCGGCAGAGTTCGATCAGGCGCAGCGTATCGGCCTGCTGCGGCAGCATGCCGCCGGTGAACACGACGTCGGCCCAGGTGAGATCCTCGTCACCAAGGGGCTGGGTGTTGCAGTCGATCAGCCGGACCGTCCAGTCCTTCGGCAGCATCGCGGCCACCGTGATCAGGCCGAGTGGGGCCGCGGGTCGCTTCACACCCATCAGCTCGCAGGATTCGCCAAAGCTCCAGAACGACTCCGCCAAGAACAGCGGATAGAGCATCAATACGTTGCAGCGCTGCGGTACGTTCATGGAATCCCTTTTTGCTTCGTCCCAGTGTACCAGAGCGCGTTCGTCTTGCACCCCGGTAAAAAGGACAAACTGTCGCCGCAATGCAGCGCCGATCGGCCGTGGAACCGGCACTCACAGCCGAAAGTCGCCTCAAACCGCGTAGCTGGCGTTTAGGGCTGGAACCCGGTCCTGGGCAGAGCGGGCAATCAGCCGCGCTCGCTGGCAAGCATCTTCCGGCTGCTCGCCAGGACGTCGCTGCACCAGGCGAAGAACGCGCCGAGAAACGCCCGGCCGGCCGCATCGGTGCGGGCGTGCTGCCGCAGCGTCTCGAACCCCTGCTCCATCCGCGACGCATTGCGCGCGAGCAGGGCGCGGATGTCGCTGCGAACCTGCGGGTCGTCTTCCTGCTCCAGCATGTGCACGTCGAGCTGGGTGACGTGGATGAACGAATATTGCGCGTGCAGCACTGCGGTCATTGGACGCGGCCGGTCGACCACGATCGGGCTGGGATAGAGCTCGTCCTGCGGATTGCTGATGATCCGGATCGCATTCTCGTTGGCGACGCCGAATGCCCGGAGCTTGTGATGGGCCATTTCATGGACGATCGCCTGCGCGGTCGCGAGCGGGCAATTGACCGTGAGGCCGATGACGCCGAACCGCGCGTCGACCGAGTGGCTGGCCGAGCCGAGCCGGCCGGGCCCTTCGGTCGGCTGCTCGGTGTCGTGATAGCACTGGATGGTGTGCACGATATCAGGCCATTGTTTCGCAGCGAGCGGCCAGCGGCGGACGTAATGCAGCGCCTGCTCCAGCGCAGGGACGGCTTGCGCGTCCGGGACAAACCGCGGCGCCGGCAGCAGCGGATCCTCCGTGCGCAGGGCAACCCTGCCATCCGCAATGGCCGGCGCACCGTTCACCGGGGGACGCTGCGGCGGCAGCGGCCGCCACGGCGTCGGCTCGGTGTCGATCAGGTCGAGGGCGACGGCGGTATCGTAGCCGTCGGCCTGCGGTCGTGCCGTGCGTTCCCAGTCAATCGACGTCGCGTCCATGGCGATCTCTCCTTCGAACCGGTCAGTGCGGGCGACCACTCGTCGCCGAGAGGGCCGCGGAGACCCGCCCTGCGCGTCCAGGCAGCAAGGCAAATCCCATCGATGCCGCAAGCGTGTCCATATCCCCAAGCCGGTGCAGCGATCGGTCGGTGCCGATCACGATCACTGATTTCGCGATCGCGCGGACAGCGGCAAGCGCTTCGCGGCCGCCAAGCCGTTCCGGATCGACGAAAGCGAGGTCGATGCCATCTGGTGCAAGACGCGACAGCGCCGCGATCGCCGCGATGCTGGTCCCGCCGAGCACGGGCAATGACGCACCCAGGCGCCGGCGCGCGGCTTCAGCTAGCGCGGCATTTTCCTCGGTGCCGTATAATCTCAGCTTTGGCCTCGCCTGCGCGATCAATTCCAGCAGCAAGCCATCGCCGCATCCGATATGCACGGCCGATCCCGCGCGGCGCAGCGCAGCGGTCTGCTCCCAGACCACCGTGCTGAAGCGCGAGCGCATGGCGAAGGGGTTTTCGAAACCGGCCGCTTCAAATCCGCCGCCGAGTTCGGTGAGGATATCGGCGCTGTCCGCGGGCTCGACCGCTGCGGCCTTTCGCTTGTCCAGGTGCGCCGCCGCGCGTTGACGAGGCCGCCGATGCGACGGTGTGCCCTCGTCCGACAGCCATGTGCAGCGGAAGGTGGCCGTCGCAATCTCGGCAACGCCATTGACCAGCGACGCACCCACCGTCCAATCCGCCATCTCTTCCAGCCAACTCATTTCCTCGGCCAATCCCAGCTGGCGGCCGAGATCGATGAACCCACGTGAAAGATCGCGCGTAGCGGAACAGTCCGCAGAACAAGGCGCGTGTCTCACCGGCCCCAGTCCAAGAACCGCGAGTGCGATATGGACAGGCACGGCCGCCTTGTCCGCGCATGCGAGGATGCCGGCCAACGGATCGCTTCCGCCGCGCCCAAGATAGTCCGCCCAGGATCTTGCGCAGCATGCGGGATAGCCGAACCGTATCGTCGCCTGCTCCAGGCCGTCCGCCGCCGGCTCAGCGATCGATGTGTCGAGCGGCGCAGCGCCGATCAGGAACGCATAGTCGAGCAGCCGCTTCGGTTCCGCGATCGATGCCTCGAGCGGCCAGTCGGCGGCATAGCCGAGCGACGCCTTGACCGGCTTGGCCTCCAGGCCGGTCGCGCGCGCCCGCTCGGTCAGGGCGGCGATGCCATCATAGCCAGTCCACACCAGCGTGGCCGGAATGCGCTTCCGGCGCACCATCTCGAATTCGATCGCTAGCGCCGCATGCCTGAGGCGATCCAGACGCGGCTGCCAGAGCGCGCGCGCCTGCGGGCCGGTGAAGCTGATGCGCTGCGTCGCTGCCTTGGCGACGGCTGGCTCCCGCGGCGCGGCCGCGAGCGGAGGACGGGGCCAGGTCAGCCAGCAGGTCGGCCAGGCGGACGTCATGGTGCGTCCGCCTGCTGGAGCAATGAATGCAGGGTCGGATTGTCACCGATCGACCAGGCGGCGATCATCTTCGCTTCGAGATCGGACCGGCGTTCCGACCGGCTGATCGCGACCTCGTCGTTCGCCTGAAGCTCGGTCTCGATGTCCTCGAACAGGCCGAACCACACCGGGCAATCGATCGAGCGCATCCGCCAGTCGCCGTCGATCGCGGTGCCCGGACAATTGCCCTTGCACGCGAGGAAGAACCGGCAACCCTCGCATCCGCCATCGGCCTGCGGCGTCCGGTAAAGCGAGAGCTGGCGCTCGAAGGCCTCGCGGCCGGCACGCAGATGGGTCACACCATCCTTGTTGGTGCGGCCGCAATTGCCGAGCCGGCCATCGCTCTCGACGCCCACCACGGCGCGGGTCGCATAGGGATCGCAGGCGTGGAAGACGCAAGAGGTCTGCGCGTCATTGCCCCTGAGCATCGCGGCCATCTCGGCGAAGATGTCGAATTGGACCGACGGCAGCTCCTGTTCGAGCCGGCGCAGTCGCCTCAAGGCCGCAAGGTTCTCCTGCGCGGTGAGTGCGAGACCCTCGCCCCCTTGCGTTTCGTCCTGCTCCAGCAGGTGCAGGCGCAGCTTGCGCACGCCGAGGCCGCCGAGAAACCCGATCCACTCGCACAGCACGCCGAGCCGAGCCGGCGCGGCGTTCATCCGATTGAGCGTCACGATCACGTTCGGCGGCATGCCCTCCCGGCACAGCGTCTCGATTGCCGCCTCGATGCGCGCGGTGGCACGCCGCGTCGCCGGCAGGCTGCCGGCCCAGCGGGCATCGTTGAGCGGTCCCGGCCCGTCGATCGAGATGCCGATGCGCACGTGGTATTTCCTGAAGAGCGCGATGTCGCGCTCCTCGATCAGCGTGCCGTTGGTCTGCATGCCGACGCCGCCATGGCGGTCGAAGCCAAGCTGCATCAGGCGTTCGAGATCGGGCCGGCGCGTCAGCATGATCTCGCCGCCGAACAGGCTGAAGGGCTCCGCCAATCTGTCCAGCGTCGCCATGATCGCATCGAGATCGTAACGCGTCGGCACGTTGCCGGCGGTGCGGATGCCCTCCTGATAGCAGTAGCGGCACTTGATGTTGCATTTGTCGCCAAGGGGGCGGACTTCGACGGTCATGGCTGCACCCGTTCGAGGTCAGCCGGCTCGTAGCGGGCGTTCGTCAAGGCCGCGTGCAACCCGACTTCTTCCGGCAGCGCTATACGCTCGCGTGGCAGGACGAATCCGAGTGGAAATTCGGCGCGCGCGTCGGCGTCAAAAATCTCGCGGCCGGCCGCGGTGACGAGCGACAACACTCTGCCGTCGATCTCGATCGCAAACCGTCGCGCCAGAATCGCATCCAGTGCGGCCTCGACTGATGCCGCATCCAAACGATCGGCCAGCTGTTCAATGACGCTCGGTCGCGTGCAGGGGTTGCGCAGCAGATTGAGCACGGCGATCTCGGCCGGTGTCGGACAATAGAACGGCTGGAGCGCACATGCCCGGGTGTCGCTGACGAGATGCGCCGTGCCAACCGCCGTCATCGTCAACTGCGGCGCAAAGGGCTGGTCGAACCAGCGC
This sequence comes from Bradyrhizobium sp. LA6.8, assembly GCF_040547935.1. Classification (NCBI taxonomy): domain Bacteria; kingdom Pseudomonadati; phylum Pseudomonadota; class Alphaproteobacteria; order Hyphomicrobiales; family Nitrobacteraceae; genus Bradyrhizobium; species Bradyrhizobium sp. LA6.8. Next base: position 184,327 of record NZ_JBEPQQ010000005.1, on the reverse strand, counting down.
GCGCGCCAGGCCGCACTCGCGGCCTTGAGCGACACCAGATCCTGCTCGCGCGCGGCATCGGGCGCGTCGCCCTCGAAGAAATAAGCGAGGTCGAAAAGATCCTCGTCGGGGACATTGTAGATCGCGCCATAGGCCGGCATCGGCGTGACATTGCGGAATCCGATCTCGGCGGCACGCTCGAAATTGGGGCTGAACCTGTCGAGCCGGATACGGCCGCAGCCGACCGGCGGCTGAAGATGTTCGAGCAGCGGGACCATCTTGGCGACGGCGTCGTAGGCGTCGCGGGGCTCGCCGGGAAATCCGTACAGGATCGACCAGACCAGCCCGACGCCAAGTTCGCGGCAATTGCGCAGCAGGCGCAGGTTGAGCAGCGCGCTCACGCCCTTGCGCATGAGATGCAGCACCGGATCCGACAGGCTCTCGATGCCGGGCTGCAACCAGACCGTCCCCGCGAGCGCCAGCTTCTCGAGTTGCGCCTCGTCCATATTGGCCTTGATCTCGTAGAAGAAGCGAAAGCCGTGCGCCGGGCGTTCGGCGAGCCTGCCCAGCACGCCGTCGATATGGGACATGCCCAGGATGTTGTCGGTCGCGGCAAAGCGCCCGATGCCGAACTCCGCATGCAGCGTCTCGATCTCGCTGAGCACGCGCGGCGCCGACTTGGCCCGGAACGCCATGCCCTCGCCGTTGAGGCCGCAGAAGGTGCAGTGATGCTTTTGTCCCCACCAGCAACCGCGCGAGGACTCGAACGGAATCGAGGGACGCACGCGCGCGGCTTCAGACATCCAGGGCAGTTGGGCGAAATAGTCGGCGTAGTCGGGGATCGGCAGCGCATCCATCGCGGTCGGACCGGCTGCTGCGCCAGCAGCCGGCTGGTCGCGGGACAGGCATCCCGGGAGGCCGCAGGGCACTTCGCCGCGCAGGATCGCCTCGACGGCCGGCCCGAACACGGTATCGGCCTCGCCGTTGAAAACATAGTCGATCTGCGCAAAGTTCTTCAGCAGCACCGCGCCCATCGGCCCATGGCAATTGGCGCCGCCGAAACAGACCACGACGGACGGATCGCGCGCCTTGACCGCGGCCGCGATCGCGAGCGAAGCGGCCGTCTGCTCGAACATCGAGGTGAAACCGATGATCTTGGGGGTGCGTTCTAGCAGTCGGTCGGCCGCTTCCGCCACGAAGGCCGGAATCAGGTTGCGGCGGATCTCGTAGAGCTGGTCCAGCCCCTTGCGCTCGATGGCGGCGCTGAGCTCGCTGAGGTGGCGCTGCGCCTGCGGCCGTCCGGGCCGCGTGCCCAGGCAATCGCCGAACAGCCAATCGCCGGCGAGGAGGTGGCTCGGCAGCCTCTCCGCAAGCTGCTCGTTCAGATCGAGCCCGATGCGGTCGGCGAAGAGCAGGTTCAGATAGAGCGTCTCGGCCCGAATGCCCTTCTGCCGCAGCAGCGCCTGCAACAGACCGAGCGCCGCCGACGGCCGCACCACCGACATCACCGGCGCCGAGCAGAAGAGGACATCAACGCTCATTGTGCGGCCACGAGGTTGGCCGATGCGGCTTGCCCGTCCAGCAGGATCTCGCAGGTTTCGATCTGGCCGCGGCGCGCCTCGGCGGCCTCGCGCACGCGCGCCAGCAGCTCTGGCGAGCGAAAGATGCGATCGCAGGCGGTGCAGATGCCGTCGAAATCCTCGACGCGCATCGGCACGGGATCGGCGGCCGTGACGGCGGCGAGGATGGCGACGGGTCCCTCCAGCCTGATCCATCTGTAGAGCGGATCGTCCGCGGCCGCCTGCATCGCGGCTTCGATCCCTTCCTTCGCGATGTGGCCGACCTTCAGCGAGTCGTAATGGGGAAGCACGCCACAGCAGGGCCGGATGCCACCCTCGTGGTCGACCGTGACCGTGTGGAGAACGGACTCGCAGGGACCGCGATAGGCCGAGGCATGGCGAACGCGCCCCGCCTGCGTGTCCTCGTCCGTGCCCTCGCCGCGACCGGTCGAGTTGGCGACGGTCTCATAGATGTTGATGCCGGGCTCGTCCTGAAGGCCGAGATCGGCGCGCAGGCTGGCGGCGGTGATCTTCGAACCCGCCTCGACCACCACGGCGATCCGAAGCAGCAGGCCGCATTCGCGCGCAGCGGCGACCGCGTTGGCAATGAAATTCAGCGGCACGAACTCGGCGTGGGGATCGTCGTAAGACAACGTCATTTCGGTGAGCCCGGCCGCGCGCAATTGCCGAACGGCCGCCGTTGCCCGCGCGGGCGACTTGGCCCAGAACGCGCTCGTGGTGATACCCGCGCGCAAGCCCAGCGACGCGGCCAGTGCCACGGCGTCGGCAACGATGTCCGCATGCAGCATCGGATCTCCCCCGACGAAATGGATGATCTCCATCGACGGGATCTGTGCGGCCTGCTGAATGCAACGATGAACGTCCGCGGCGGACAGGTGCCCGCCGTGAAACATGTCAGATGAAAAGCAGCAATGCGAACATTTGAGCGGGCATTTCAGAGTGACGTTCAGAACGAGATTGGTAGGCGTCACCCTGGCCGCGCGGAAATCGGATAAAAATTGTGCGCCGAACGCCATGGCCGACGACCTCATATCCCGGCTGCCCGGCGAACCGGTCAGCCGGCCATCATGATCTGCAGATGCGGGATCAGAGGATGTCGATATGGATCGTACCGGCCTGTACGCCGCCGCTACGCGTGGCCAGCTTGTTCCGCAGCATCGACGCCGTCTGGTCGTCGAGCTGTACGCCAACGCTGCTCAGATAGGAGACCGGGTCCTTGCTGACGTCGCTGGCAAGGCTGAGCAAATCGGCGTGGGTGGTGAGTCCGGACGGTGACTTGGCTTTGAGATCGTTACCTGACGCGAGAACTTTTTCGAGATCGATCGTGACGATGCGGCCCATGGAGATTCTCCCTTAGGATGGACTAATGATCCATCAAACCAAAGGTTGTACAATACCCTCAGATAGTCAAACGAATTCGATACGACCAAAGGCTGCGGATTTGTACCGCCGTTCACAACGCAACACCGCGCGCCCGACATTCTTCCCCGCGCATGCCAGCCTCGCTGTTGGCCACCCCTCGGACTATTGATTTGAACAGTTCCAATTTGCCAGACACATTGCGCCCTGAGTCCGATCGGTGGATTGGGCCAATCAGGGGACTTGCGATGGCAAACCTAACAATCAACGGAAAAACCTTCACGCTCGACGTCGAGCCGGATACGCCGCTGCTCTGGGCGATCCGTGAGAATGCCGGCCTGACCGGCACCAAATATGGCTGCGGCATTGCGCAATGCGGCGCCTGCACCGTTCACATGGACGGCGTCGCCATCCGTTCCTGCGGGATTTCGGTCAGCGAGGCCGAAGGCAAGAAGATCACGACGATCGAGGGGCTCGCATCCGGCGACACGCTGCACAAGGTGCAGGCAGCCTGGATCGCCAAGGACGTTCCGCAATGTGGCTATTGCCAGAGCGGCATGATCATGGCGGTGGCCGCACTCCTCGCCGAAAAGCCGAAGCCGACCGACGCCGATATCGACGAGGCCATCACCAATATCTGCCGCTGCGGCACCTTCCAGCAGGTGCGCGAAGCGATCCACACGATCGCCAGCGCCTGAGGAGCCGCCCCATGAACAAGCATGTTTCTCCCAAGATGAACCGTCGCGCCTTCGTCATCGGCACCGCCGCTGTCGGCACCGGCCTCGCCATCGGGCTCGATCTCCCCTTCGGTGGCCCCGCCGTGGTCCGCGCGGCCGACGGCTCGCCGGAAGTCAACGCCTGGGTCGTGGTCAAGCCCGATGACACCGTCGTGATCCGCATCGCCCGCTCCGAGATGGGCCAAGGCTCGCTCACCGGCCTCGCCCAGCTGGTCGCCGAGGAACTCGAATGCGACTGGTCGAAGGTCACGACCGAATATCCGACCCCCGGCCAGAGCGTCGCCCGCAAGCGCGTCTGGGGTGATTTCTCGACCGGCGGCAGCCGCGGCATCCGCTCGTCGCAAGACTATGTCCGCAAGGGCGGCGCCACCGCGCGCGTGATGCTGATCGAGGCCGCCGCGAACGAATGGAAGGTGCCGGCCTCCGAATGCACCGTCGCCAAGGGCGTCATCACCCACAAGGCGTCGGGCAAGACGACAACTTACGGCAAGGTCGCCGAAGCCGCCGCGAAGCTGACGCCGCCGGCCGACGTCAAGCTCAAGGATCCCAAGGACTGGACCATCGCGGGCAAGGGCCTGTTGCGCCTCGACACCGCCGATAAGACCACCGGCACGATGACCTACGGCATCGACGTCAAGCTGCCGGGCATGCTGAACGCCGCGATCAAGGACTGCCCGGTGTTTGGCGGCAAGCTGAAGAGCTATGACGAAGCCAAGGTCACCGGCATGAAAGGCGTCAAGAAGGTCGTCAAGGTCGGCGACACCGCGGTTGCGGTCGTTGCCGACACCTGGTGGCACGCCAAGACCGCGCTGGAAGCGCTGCCGATCGTCTGGGACGAGGGCGAGAATGCCAAGGTCTCCAGCGAGTCGATCGCGAAGTGGCTGGCTGAGGGCCTCGACGATTCGCAGCCGGCCTATGTCGGCAACAAGAACGGCGACGTCAAAGCCGCGATTGCCGGCGCAGCGAAGAAAGTCGAAGCCGTCTACAACTACCCCTACCAGAACCACGCCACGATGGAGCCGATGAACGCCACTGCGCTCTACACGGCCGACAAATGCGAGGTCTGGTGCGGCACGCAGAACGGCGAGGCCGTCTTCGCGGCGGTGCTGGAAGCCTCCGGCCTGCCGGCGGAGAAGTGCGACATGTACAAGGTGATGCCCGGCGGCGGCTTCGGTCGGCGCGGCCAGACCGACTACGTCCGCCAGGCGGTCATGATCGCCAAGCAGATGCCGGGCACGCCGATCAAGCTGTTGTGGTCGCGCGAAGAGGATATGGCGCACGGCAGGTATCACCCGATCACCCAGTGCAAGATGACCGGCGCGTTCGACGCCAACAACAATCTGGTGGCGCTGCACTATCGCCTGTCCGGGCAATCGATCCTGTTCTCGCTGCGCCCCGAAGCGCTGCAGAACGGCATGGATCCGGCCGCATTCCAGGGCGTCGCCCAGTCCGGCGAAGCCGCGTTCGGCTATTCGGTGCCGAACCTCCTGATCGAGCATGCGATGCGCAATCCGCACGTTCCGCCCGGCTTCTGGCGCGGCGTGAACGTCAATCACAACGCGATCTACATGGAATGCTTCATGGACGAGCTGGCCCAGGCCGCAGGTCAGGACCCGCTCGAATTCCGCCGCAAGCTGATGGGCAACCATCCCAAGCATCTGGCGGTGCTCAATGCCGTGGCCGAGAAGATCGGCTGGGACAAGCCGGCGCCGCAGGGCGTCTATCGCGGCATCGCGCAGGTCATGGGCTATGGCAGCTATGTCGCCGGCGCCGCCGAAATCTCGGTGACCGACGGCAACAAGATCAAGGTGCATCGCATCGTCGCCTCCACCGATCCCGGCTACGTCGTCAATCCGGCGCAGGTGGAGCGGCAGATCGCCGGCTCCTTCGTCTATGGCCTGTCCGCGTTGTTCTACGGCGGCTGCACCGTCAAGGACGGCAAGATCGAGCAAACCAACTTCGACACCTACAACTCGATGCGCATCAACGAGATGCCGAAGGTGGAATCGGTGATGGTGCCGAGCGGCGGGTTCTGGGGCGGCGTCGGCGAGCCGACCATCGGCGTCGCGGCGCCGGCGGTGCTCAACGCCTATTTCGCGGCGACGGGCAAGCGCATCCGCTCGGTGCCGCTGCGCGACCAGAACATCACCTTCGCCTGAGAAACGCCGCGGCGGCTGCAACGGCCGCCGCGGCATTTTTGCCTGGATGATCCTGATGACCACGCGCCCGGTGACACGGCGGAATGCCGTGCTCGGCATCACCGCGGCCGCCGCAACGCTGGCGCGGCCATCGGTCCCGCGTGCGCAATCGGCAGCACGTATCGTCGTGGTCGGCGGCGGGTTCGGCGGCGCGGCCTGCGCCCGCGCGCTGAAACGCGCGCAGGAAAACCTGCAAATCATCCTGATCGAACCGAACGCGGTCTTCACCTCCTGCCCCTTCAGCAACGAGGTGATTGCGGGCCTGCGTGAGATCGACGCGCAGCAATTCGACTATGACAAGCTGGCCGCCGAGGGCATCACCGTGATCGGCGAGGCCGTGACCACAATCGAGCCGCAGCGGCGCAGCGTCGTGACGACCGACGGCGTCGCGCTGCCCTATGATCGTCTCGTGCTCTCCCCTGGCATCGACTTCCATTTCGAGGCGCTGCCCGGCTATGACGAAGCGGCATCCGAAAAAATGCCGCATGCCTGGAAGGCCGGCGCGCAGACGCTGCTGCTGCGCAGGCAGCTGGAGGCAATGGCGGACGGCGGCACGGTCGCCATCGCGATCCCGGCCAATCCCTCGCGCTGCCCGCCCGCGCCCTACGAACGCGCCAGCCTGATCGCGCATTACCTGAAGACGAAGAAGCCGCGCTCGAAGGTCCTGGTCCTCGATGCCAAGGACAATTTTTCGCAGCAGCGGCTGTTCGAGAAGGCGTGGAAGGAGCTCTACGGCGACATGATCGAGCGCATCGCGCTGTCGCAGGGTGGTCGCGTCACCTCGGTCGATCCTTCGACAAGGACCATCATCACCGAGTTCGGCAACTACACGCCTGATGTCGCCAACGTCATCCCGCCGCAACGCGCCGGCCGCATCGCCGAGATCGCGGGCGCGGCGGATGCGACCGGCTGGTGCCCGATCGATCCCGTGACCTTCGAGTCGAAGCTCGTCCCGAACATCCATGTCATCGGCGATGCCTGCCTCGGCGGCGGCATTCCCAAATCGGCGTCGGCCGCGAGCGCACAGGGCAAGGCCTGCGCCGCCGCCATCCTCAACCTGTTCGCGGGCCGCGCGCCGGAGACGCCGCGGCTGACCGGCGTCTGCTATACAACGGCCGCGCCCGGCTACGGCTTCTCGCTCGCCGGCAACTACCAGCCCAGGGGTGACATCTTTGCCGAGGTCGAAGGCGGCGCGACTAGCCCGGTCGATGCACCACGCGAGCTCCGCGCCCGCGAGGCGGCTGAAGCCGAGCGCTGGTTTCAAACCATCACGGCGGACACCTTTGGCTAGAGCATTCCTTCATATCGCAGCGCTGATCGCCGCCGGCGTTGCCCTGGCTTGTGGCGCAAGAGCCGACGAGCTCGTGCCCTACAAGATCATCGGTGACACCATCCCGGAGCCGCTCACGGGCACGCCGGGCGATGCCGCGCGCGGACGCGCGCTGGTGGTGGCGCGCACCACGACCTGCATCCTCTGCCATTCCGGTCCGTTCCCGGAGGCGCGGTTCCAGGGTGACCTCGCACCCGATCTCACCGGCACCGGGAACTGGTGGTCGGCTGGCCAGTTGCGGCTGCGGTTGGTCGATGCATCGCGCTACAACCCGCAGACCATCATGCCGTCCTATTATCGCAACCACGGGCTGGTCCGGGTCGGGCGCAATTTTGCCGGCAAGCCGATATTATCCGCCGCGGAGATCGAAGACATCGTGGCCTTTCTTGTAACGCTTCGGAACTAGCTTCATGCCAACCACGCGACGACAATTCCTGAGTATTGCAGGCGGCGCGACGGTCGCCGGGACGATCCCGATCGTCACGCTGCGACCGCTGGAAGCGACGCCCGCGATGCTCAGCACCGCGATCCGCAACGTCGTCGGCGAAGCCCAGATTCGCACCGGCAAGATCAAGCTCGACATTCCGCCGCTGGTCGAGAACGGCAACACGGTGCCGATGACGGTAAGCGTCGCAAGCCCGATGACGGCAAACGACTACGTCAAGAGCATCCACGTCTTCAACGAGAAGAACCCGCAGCCGAACATCGGCAATTTCTATCTCAACCCCGCCTCCGGCCGCGCCCAGATCTCGACCCGGATCCGGCTCGCCGACACCCAGAAGGTGGTGGCAATCGCACGCATGTCCGATGACACGTTCTGGCAGGTCACCGCCGACGTCGTCGTGACGCTGGCCGCCTGTACCGAGGAGATGAACTGATGGCCGCGCTCATCAACGTTCCGGCAAAAGCCAAACGCGGCGATATCATCGAGATCCGCACGCTGACCTCGCACATCATGGAAACGGGCTTCCGCCACACCGCGGACGGCGCGCTGGTGCCGCGCGACATCATCACGAGCTTTACGTGCCGCTACAATGGCACCGAAGTTTTCCGCGCCGACCTGTTTCCGGCGATCGCGGCCAACCCATATCTCTCCTTCTTCACGGTCGCGAAGGAGAGCGGCAAGTTCGAATTCGAATGGATCGGCGACAACGGCTATTCGTCGACCGCATCGGCCTCGATCACGGTCGAATGATCTTTTGGCGCGCGATAGCGGCGGCAACATTGTTGGCCGCGGCCCCTGCCCTGCTCGCCGGCGAGATTCCGCCGGACGCGCGCCGCTCCGGCTATTCGTTCATGGGGCCGGACACGCGCGCGATGCAGGATGACGACACGTCCAATCCGGGCATGCTTTTCGTGCTCGACGGCGGGGCGCTCTGGGCGAAGAAGGCCGGCAGCGCTGACAAGGCCTGTGCGGACTGCCACGGCGATGCAACGACCAGCATGAAGGGCGTCGCGGCGCGCTATCCGGCCTTCGACAAGGCGCTGGCGCGCCCCGTCACCCTCGACCAGCGCATCAACCTCTGCCGCGCCAATCATCAGCAGGCGCCGGCGCTGCCCTACGAGAGCCGTGACCTCCTGGCGCTGTCCGCCTTCATCGCCCACCAGTCCCGCGGCGTCGCGATCACGGCTGGCGATGATCCGGAACTGAAGCCTTTCGTGGCGCAGGGCCGCGACCTCTTCATGCGGCGCGAGGGCCAGCTCAACCTCGCCTGCACCAACTGCCACGACGACAATTTCGACAAGCGTCTTGCGGGCGCGCCGATCACGCAAGGACAGCCGACCGGCTATCCGCTCTACCGCCTGGAGTGGCAGACGCTGGGGTCGATCGAGCGAAGGTTGCGCAGTTGCATGACCGGCGTACGCGCCCAGGCCTATGATTACGGCGCGCCCGAGCTGGTCGCGCTTGAACTCTACCTGATGTCGCGGGCGCGCGGCCTGCCGATGGAGACGCCTGCCGTGCGTCCCTGAGTCCCCAGATTAGGACTAGGCAGACGTGGCACGGCCGTTAGTATCCCTCCCAAAGAAAATCAATCAGAGGGAGGGATTTGACGTGGCCAACCATAACATCTCGCGCCGCACGCTGTTGACGGGGACCGCCGCGGCTGGCGCGCTCAGCCTGACCGGACTACCGGCACGCGCCGAGGTCAACTGGAAGAAATACGCCGGGACCAAGCTGGAGGTGATCCTCGCCAAGGGTCCGCGCGGCGACAACCTGCAAAAAAACATCAAGGAGTTCACCGAGCTCACCGGCATCCAGGTGGAATCCGAACAGATCCCGGAGCAGCAGCAGCGCCAGAAAGTGGTGATCGAGCTGACCTCAGGCCGGCCGAGCTTTGACGTCGTCCATCTCAGCTATCACGTGCAGAAGCGGCAGTTCGAGAAGGGCGGCTGGCTGGCCGACATGACGCCCTTCATGAAGGATCCGACGCTGACGGCGCCCGATCTCGTCGAGAGCGATTTCTCGGCCGCCGGCCTGCAATACGCCAAGAACGACAAGGGCCAGATGCTGTCGCTGCCCTGGTCGGTCGATTACTTCATCCTCTACTACAACAAGGAGCTGTTCCAGAAGAAGGGCGTCGCCGTCCCCAAGACCCTCGACGAGATGGTCGCGGCCGCCGAAAAACTGACCGACACCAAGGAAGGCACCTACGGTTTCGTTGGACGGGGCCTGCGCAACGCCAACATGACGTTGTGGACCAACTTCTTCCTCAACTATGGCGGCGAATTCCTCGACGCCAAGGGCAACATCCTGACCGACGGTCCAGAGGCTGTAGCCGCGACCAAGCTCTACCAGACGCTGCTGACGAAGGTCGCCCCGCCAGGCGTCGCCGGCTTCAACTGGATGGAGTCGATGGCCTCGTTCACGCAAGGACGTTCGGCGATGTGGATCGACGGCGTCGGCTGGGCGCCGCCCCTGGAGGACCCCGCCGCCTCGCGCGTCGTAGGCAAGGTCGGCTACACCGTCGTGCCGGCCGGACCGAAGGGGCAATATTCGGCCACCTATGGCGACGGCATCGGCATTGCCGCGGCGAGCAAAAACAAGGAAGCCGCCTATCTGCTCTGCCAGTGGGCGGTCTCGAAGCAGCAGGGCGCGCGGCTGTTGCAGGCCGGCGGCGGCGTGCCGTTCCGCAACTCGATCCTCGGCGATCCCGAGGTCCAGAACGGCGTGAAGATGCCCAAGGAGTGGCTGCAGTCGGTGATCGATTCCGCCAAGATCAGCAAGCTCGGCCTTCCCGTCGTGATCCCGGTCGCCGAATTCCGCGATCTCGTCGGCGCGGCCCTCACCTCGACACTATCGGGCGCCGATCCCGCGACCGAGTTGAAGAAGGCTCACGATCAGTACCGGCCGATCCTGGAGCGCAGCGAAAAAGCGTGAGTGCGTTGACACAATCGACTCCGGCCGCGGCACGGTCCGATGCCGCGCCGGAGAAGGAATTGCGGCCGCCGTCCTACTGGCCATTCGTGGTGCCGACGCTGGTCGTCGTGGTCGCGATCATCATTTTTCCGTGGGCCTTCACGATCTGGATGAGCCTGAACGAATGGAAGGTCGGCTCGCCGACCACCTTCGTCGGGTTCTCCAACTATCTGCGGCTGACGAGCGATCCGCGCTTCCTCGAGGCAGTGGGCCACACCTTGGTCTACACCGTGCTGTCGGTGGCGCTGCCCCTGATCCTCGGCACGGCCTCAGCCGTCGTGTTTCACCAGAAATTCGCCGGCCGCGGCTTTCTGCGCGGTATTTTCATCATGCCGATGATGGCAACCCCCGTCGCGATCGCGCTGGTCTGGACCATGATGTTCCACCCGCAGCTCGGCGTGCTGAACTACCTCTTGTCGCTGGTCGGGATCCCCGCGCAGCTCTGGGTCTTCCACCCCGCAACCGTCATTCCCTCGCTCGTGCTGGTCGAGACCTGGCAATGGACGCCGCTGGTCATGCTGATCGTGCTCGGCGGCCTCGCCGCCATCCCGACCGAGCCCTATGAAAGCGCGCAGATCGACGGCGCCAGCTTCTGGCAGGTGTTCCGCTTCATCACGCTGCCGCTGATCATGCCGTTCCTGTTCATCGCCGGCATGATCCGCATGATCGACGCCGTGAAGAGTTTCGACATCATCTTCGCGATCACGCAGGGAGGACCGGGCTCGGCGTCGGAGACGATCAACATCTATCTCTACAGCGTCGCCTTCACCTATTACGACCTCGGCTACGGCTCGGCGATCGCGGTGGTGTTCTTCCTCCTCATCGTCGCCCTCGCGGCCGTGATGCTCTATGCCCGCCAGCGCATGCTGTGGACCGAAATTGCGAGCGGCGCATGAACCAGAGTCAAATCAACCTACGTCAGGTCATTGGCAGGATCGGTCTGTGGCTCTCGGTGTTCGTCATCGTCTCGCCGGCGATCTTGTTCTTCCTCTGGATGGCGTCGCTGTCGCTCAAGTTCGAGGTCGACAATGCCGCCTACCCGCCGGTGTTCATCCCCGATCGCATCGCCTGGAAGAACTATGCCGACGTGCTCGCTTCCAACCGCTTCCTGACCTATTTCGTCAACAGCCTGATCGTCACCGGTGGCTCGACCACGCTGGCCCTGCTCGTCGGCGTTCCCGCCGGCTACGGCATCGCGCGCATGGCCGCGCACAAATCCGCGATCGTGATCCTGATCGCGCGCATCACGCCCGGCCTGTCCTATTTGATCCCGCTGTTCCTGCTGTTCCAATGGCTGGGATTGCTCGGCACGCTGGTGCCGCAGATCATCATCCATCTCGTCGTGACGGTGCCGATCGTGATCTGGATCATGATCGGCTATTTCGAGACCACGCCGCTGGAATTGGAAGAAGCCGCTCTCATCGACGGCGCCACGCGCTGGCAGGTCTTTCGCCATGTCGCCCTGCCGATCGCCAAGCCCGGAATCGCGGTCGCCTTCATCCTCGCCGTGATCTTCTCCTGGAACAACTTTGTGTTCGGCATCGTGCTGGCCGGACGCGAGACGCGCACGCTGCCCGTCGCCGTCTACAACATGATCTCGTTCGACCAGTTGAGCTGGGGCCCCCTGGCCGCCGCCGCGCTGATCGTCACCCTCCCGGTGCTGCTGCTCACAGTGTTCGCCCAGCGGCAGATCGTGGCCGGGCTGACCGCGGGCGCGGTCAAGGGCGGGTAGCTGCGCCAATCTCAATCCTCTGGGGAGCGCACTCTTGCGCGCTTCCCGCGCCACGAGCACGCGCTCTACTTGGAGTTGACGCAAGGTTCTCGCGCGTATATGCTACATACCGTAGCACTACGATGCGTGATGGAAGTCGCGCCTGCGTACGAGACGCCACATGTCAGCTCGCCCTCTGATTCCGCGCCGAAAACTGTTTGGCAATCCGACCTACGTCGGCGCCAAGTCGTCACCAGATGGGCAATGGCTGTCCTGGCTCGCCCTGTCGATGACGTTCTGAACGTCTGGGTTTCTCCGGTCGACAGCATTGCGGCGGGCCGGCCCGTGACACGCACCACGGGCCGACCAATCAACTGGCAGAGTTGGAGCCCGGACAGCCGCTACATCATGTTTCTCAACGACGAGAACGGCGATGAGAATCTGCGCCTGTTCGTCGTCGATCCTCGCAGTTCAGAGCTCCGGGATCTCACGCCCTTTGCCAATGTCCGAGCGATGCCGACGCACTGGTCGCACATGGTTCCTGACAAGATTGCAGTCAGCCTCAACGATCGCGACCCGCGCTGGCACGATGTCTACGTGCTCGACCTCGCAACCGGCGAACGCAGCCTGATTTGGGAAAATCGCCAGGAGTTCCATTACGTCGGGCTCGACTGGCAGTTGAAGCCGCGCTACGCGCACAGCAACGCGCCTGACGGAGGCACACGGCTCTGGCGTATTGACGACGGCGAGGTCACGCATTGGCGCGATACCTCATACGAGGCCTACATCAGCACCCGGCCCTGGAATTTCGACGCGGAGGGCAACTACCTCCATATGACTTCAAGCGTCACGCACGACAAGTCGGCCCTGCTAAGCATCAACTGGTCGACGGGTGACGAACGTGTCTTGTTCGCAAGCGACCGCGCCGATGTGACGGGAGCCATATTCAACACCCGGACACTCGAACCCGAAGCGGTCTGCATCGATCCCGGTCAGCAGGAATGGACGGCTTTGACACCTGCGATTGCGGACGAGCTTGATCTGATCAAGGCGCGACTACGCGACCACGCGTTTTATGTTGAGAGCCAAAGCGACGATGGCCGCCGATGGATCGTGGCGAGCCACGCGCCAGATCAACCCATCACATATCATCTCCTTGACCGCGACAAGCAGACCATCACCGAGCTGTTTTCGGCGCGCCCCGAGCTGAAGCCCTACCGCCTCGCTTCGATGCAGGAAGTGCAAGGCAAATCGCGCGACGGCCTGCCCCTCGTCTCGTACCTCACGCTGCCCGCCGACATCGATGGCGATCGCCCGCCTCGGCCACTGCCGATGGTCCTCATCGTCCACGGCGGTCCGTGGGGACGGGATATCTACGGCTATCGCAGGGATCACCAATGGCTGGCCGATCGCGGCTACGCCGTGCTTTCGGTCAACTATCGGGGATCGACGGGCTTCGGCAAGGCGTTTGTCGCGGCGAGCGAGAAAGAGCATGCGCGAAAGATGCACGACGATCTCATCGACATGGTCGATTGGGCGATCGCCGAAGGCATCGCGCAAAAGGACAAAGTCGCGATTTTCGGCCTGTCCTACGGCGGCCTGGCCTCGTTCGTCGGCGCAACCTTCACGCCGGACGTCTTCTGCTGTTCCGTGCCGGTCGTCGGCATCTCCAACCTGCAAACCCTGCTGGAGTCGATGCCACCCTATTGGGCCGGCTTTGCGGAATTCATGTATCGCAGCTACGGCGATCCCCGCACCGAGGAAGGCCGTAAGCTGCTCGCCGAACGTTCACCGATCAACAAGGTCGACAACATCAAGAAGCCCATGCTGATCTTTCATGGCGCCAACGACGTTCGCTGCAAGATCGCGGAAAGCGACACCATCGCAGCGGCTATGCAGGCGAAAGGCATTCCCGTGACCTACATCGTCTATCCCGATGAGGGGCACGGATTCCAGAGGCCGCCGAACCAGCTCTCCTATCTCGCAATTGCCGAGGCGTTCTTTGCACGGCATCTGGGTGGCGCCTGCGAGCCCGTTGGCGAGGATTTCCGGGGATCCAGTCACGAGGTTCGTGCCGGGGCCGATATCCTGTCCGATCTGGGCGTCGCCTGAAAAAACGCAGCCGGGCGACATGGTGCCACCCGGCGGCGATCAATACTGGCCGATGCCTACTCCGCCGGCGCGGCGTGCATCTCCGGATGGGCGGCGTAGTGCTCGGTGGTGCCGAGCCTGCTGGCCGCGAACAGTCCCGCCGCCATCACCGCGTAGGCGAACGCCACCGCGGGCGTGACGCCGAAGCCACCGCCGATGCCCACGGCTTCGCCGTGCATGAAGCCGAAGTAGGTGAGCACCGCACCGACCAGCGCGAAGGCCGAGGCCTTCTCGAAATCGCGCTCGATGATGAAGACGCCGATCGCACCGAGGATGAGGCCGCCGAGGATGGAGCCACCGCCCATCACCTCTAACCCGTGATAGAACACGCCCTGCTGCGGCAATGCTGCGATCGCCGCGGCCTTGACCGCGTCGGCCTTGTCGGCGGCGAGTCCTCCGACACTGGTCGCTGCCATCATGGTCGAACCGAGCATCGTGTCGATCTGGAGCTTGGCCCAGGCGGCAAGATGCGGCGTCAGCGCCAGCACGATCGCGGGCGCGTGCTTGACCGGTGTGGTCTGGAACGCCTGCGCGCCGATCAGCATGCCGATATAGAGCAGGATCGGCGAGATCGCGACGACGGGCACGAGCGCCAGCAGCACCGAGATGATACCGAACCAGGCCAGCACCACCACCATGATGCCGGTCGCAGCCGAATAGCCGATGCGGCCGCCCATCGCCTTCCAGCCGGGATGACCGATATAGACGGCGTTGATGAAGGGGTTGCCCATCAGGCAGCCGATCAGGCTGACGACGCCGTCGGCGGTCAGCACCCGCGTGGTCGGATATTCGTCGCCGGCCGCTTCCGCGCTCTCGACATTGTCCATGGCCTCGACGAGGTCGTAGATGCCGAAGGGAATGGCGGTAACCAGGATGATGCCGAGGAACTCGAAGCCCGAGAAGACATAGCCCACCGCCGGGATCGGCACCGAGAAGCCGAAATTCGCGAAAGCGTCGCCGACTCCCTTGACGCTCAACCCACCGAGGCCGAGCCCGAACAGGTTCGAGCCCCAGGCGATGACCATGCCGACCGCGATGGCGACAAGGCCCGCGGGAATGCCGCGCCAATATTTCACGCCGCCGAACCAGCTCACCAGGATGATGGCGAAGCAGACCAGGCCGATCTGCGGCGTCATGTACATCTCTAAGGCAGGACGCATCGAGATGAAGGTGACGGAGACGCCGGCGAGCGTGCCGAGCAGCGCCGCGCGCGGCGTGATCTTGCGGATGAACGGTGCGATGAAGCCGCCGATCATCAGGATAAAGCTCTGGAAGAACACCCAGACGAGGCCGGCCGACCAGCCCTTGAGCGGGTCACCGGTCATGATCGTGATCGGCAGCATGATCACGAAGGTGACGATGAACATGTGCGGTACGCTGACGCCCGAGGGCAGTGCGCAGACATCGTTGCGGCCCGTCTTCTGCGCCAGCCGATAGGCGAGATACGCGTAGTAGAAGGTGGAGAGACACATCATCAGCCCGAGCGCGGGCAGGATGCGGCCGAACACGAGACTATCAGGCATCTTCAGGACGAAGCGCAGCAGGCCCGTGAGCACCAGCATGTTGACGAGGATGTTGGTGCCGAAGCCGAAGAACGCGTTCCAGTCGCCCGATGTCCATAGTGCCGGCTTGAACTCGGACTTGCTCAGATCAGATTTGCCGGCCGTCCCTGTCAATGTGCTCATGATGCTACCCCTGTGTGGTCGAAGTCTTCATTGCCTCCAAGACTGCGGCTGAGTCCGCGACCCAGCCGAAGATGCCGCCCTGGGCCTTGATCATCTTCAGGCCCATCTCGTGAAATTCCGGGAAGTAGGATGCGCAGCCGTCCGAGATGACGACGCAGCGATAGCCGCGGTCATTGGCCTCGCGCACGGTGGTGTTGACGCACACTTCCGTCGTGACGCCGCAGACGAGCAAGTTCTCGATGCCGTATTTCTCCAGCACATCCGTGAGCTCGGTGGCGTAGAACGCGCCCTTGCCCGGCTTGTCGATCACGACCTCGCTGTCGAGCGGATAAAGCTCGGGAATGATGTCGTGGCCGGCCTCGCCGCGAATGAGAATGCGCCCCATCGGGCCGGGATCGCCGATGCGCAAGGACGGCGCGCCGCGCTCGACTTTTGCGGGCGGCGCGTCGGACAGATCGGGCAGATGCCCCTCGCGCGTGTGGATCACCAGCATGCCGGTGTCACGCGCCGCCTTCAGCACCGCGCCGATCGGCTTCACCGCGCGCGCGAGCTGGCTGACATCGTTGCCAAGCGTCTCGCCGAAGCCGCCGGGCTCCATGAAATCGCGCTGCATGTCGATGATGAGAAGCGCGGTGGCAGGCCAGTCGAGCCTGATCGGCTCGGGCTCGGCGCTGATGACGCCCAGTTTCGGCTTGGTTGAGTTCAACATGACTCAAGGCCCCCGCGAGAACTCTCTTCGCCGGGAGTTCTGCAAGCGCCGTGCCATTGTGTACAATTGAGATCGAGAGGACCGCGCGAGGAAATTTGCTGCGCTGTCAGAATGTTATCGGAAAAGCACGCGCCTGCTTATTCGCTGTGCGACGACTTTGCGACGTGCATTTGCTTAAAGGATGAGCGCTCTCCGTCGTCATTCCGGGGCGACGCGAAGCGTCGAGCCCGGAATCCATCGGGCTGCAGCACGAGAGGTGAAATGGATTCCGGGCTCGCGCGACGCGCGCCCCGGAATGACGAGGGAGTGTGTGGCAACGCCTTGCCTCTACCGCCCCGCGCCGTACAGCTGCCGATACTCCATCTCATACGGCGCATACGAATCCTTCAGCGTCGCCATGTTGAGCAGCATGGTGGCCACCACCGCGCCCGTCTTGCCGAACACGCGCGTTCTAATCCAGGCACTCTCGGTGCGGCGGCTGCCGGAGAGCGCGACAACCTCACGCTCGATTTCGTACTCCTCATCGACGAAGAGCGGTCCCTTGATCAGCCTGATCTCCTGGTCGGCGAACAGGCCGACGGCCGGTCCCTTCGCCGGCAGCGGATCGTCCTTGGAGCGGTACTGGAAGAGTACGCTCAACATCTCCATCGGGATGATGGCCTTCCCCCACGGATTGTCGGCGCCTGAATAATATGGCGAGTTCTCGGTGATGACGGCGAGCTTCTGCCGGAGAGAGAACGGATAGAGGTCGCCCATGTTCTGGTCGAACGCCATCCGCACCGCCTGCCGTTTGCTCGTCTGCGCCACCTTCACATCGCGCAGGATCACGGGATAGGCGAGCGGCTTGAGCTCGGTGAGGCGCGCCTCGAGCGCGGTTGCCGCGTGCGGTTCGCCGACCGAGGCCGTGCCCCGTAGCACCTCGGTGCCGTCGCGCTTGACCATCTGGATCTGGCACTGGCTCGTGCCGGGCAGCGGCTTCGATAGCATCGCCTGCACCTCCTCGCCTTCGAAGCAGGCGTTGCGGTAATGCGCGGACAGGCAACCGTTCTCGAACCAGGCCTGCCCCCACAGCCGCGCGCCGAGCGGGGCGAACTGGCTGAAATGCGTCGGGCCTTCGATGGTGCCGCCCTTGAAGCCGAGCTTCTGCGCCGTGGCATCGTCGTGGATCGAGGCGTGCGCGTCGTAGACTTGCGCGTGCAGCATCTGGCGCGGCTGGCGCCACGGGCCAATCAGCGCCTCGGCCGTCTCTGTAATCTCGGTGTCGAATGCGTTTGCAGCCATGGTGTCCTCCACAGGCAGCCATGACTAGCAGGAGCGCCACGGATGCGGCTAGCCGTATTGACTTCGCCGGCCCATGCTCTTGACTGTCACAATTCGCGTCGCGCCGCCGCTATCCCTCCCGCAGCGCAAACCCCCACGCCGAACGAGAGACGAGGACTCCTGAAATGACGCTGATGCAGGTCGAGCTGGACGACAAATACCGGCTCGAATCGAAGCGGATCTTCCTGTCCGGCACGCAGGCACTGGTTCGGTTGCCCATGTTGCAGCGCGAACGCGACCGGCTTCAGGGCCTCAACACCGGCGGCTTCATCTCGGGCTATCGCGGTTCCCCGCTCGGCATGTACGACCACGCGCTGTGGCGCGCGAAGTCGCACCTCCAGCAGCACGACATCGCCTTCGTCCCCGGCTTGAACGAGGACCTGGCGGCGACCGCCGTCTGGGGCAGCCAGCAGGTCGGCCTGTTCCCCGGCGCCAAGGTCGATGGCGTGTTCGGCATCTGGTACGGCAAGGGCCCCGGCGTCGACCGCTCGGTCGACGCGCTCAAACATGCGAATGCGGCCGGCACCTCGCTCAATGGCGGCGTGCTCGCGCTCGCCGGCGATGACCATGGCTGCCAGTCCTCGACGTTGGCGCATCAGAGCGAGCAGGTGTTCGCGGCGGCGCTGATCCCCGTGATCAATCCGGCGACGCTCCAGGATTATCTCGACCTCGGCCTCTACGGTTTTGCGCTTTCGCGTTTCTCCGGCTGCTGGGTCGGCTTCAAGGCAATCAGCGAGACCGTGGAGAGCTCGGCTTCGATCTATAGCGATCCCGCGCGCATCCAGATCAAGCTTCCCGATGATTTCGAGATGCCGCCCGGTGGCCTCAACATCCGCTGGCCCGATCCGCCACTGGACGCCGAGAGGCGGCTGTTCGGCCCGAAGATGGCCGCGGTACAGGCCTTCGCCCGCGCCAACCAGCTCGACCGCATCGTGCTCGATTCCAAGCCGGCACGGCTCGGCATTCTCGCGACCGGCAAGGCCTATCTCGATCTGCGCCAGGCGCTGGCCGATTTGGGCATCACCGACAAGGACGCGCAGGACCTGGGCCTGCGCATCTACAAGGTCGCACTGACCTGGCCGCTGGAGGAAAGCGGCGCCAAGCGTTTCGCGGAAGACCTTCAGGATGTGCTCGTGGTCGAGGAGAAGCGCGGCTTCATCGAAGACCAGCTGATGCGCATCCTCTACAATATCGATGCCTCCAGGCGGCCGACGGTCACCGGAAAACGCGACGAGCGCGGCGCGCCGCTGCTGCCGAGCGAAGGCGAGCTGACGCCGACCATCGTCGCGGGCGCACTGGTGGCGCGCTTGCGCAAGCTCGGGCATCACAGCCCGGTGCTGGAGCAGCGTCTTGCCCGGCTCGAGGCCTTCGACAATCCCGTCACATCAAGCACGCAGATCAAGCTCGCGCGTACGCCGTTCTTCTGCTCAGGCTGCCCGCACAACTCCTCGACGCGCGTGCCCGAGGGCAGCCGCGCCATGGCCGGCATCGGCTGCCACGGCATGGCCTTGAGCATGCCGACCCGCCGTACCGATCTGATCTCGCATATGGGCGCCGAGGGCGTGAACTGGATCGGCCAGTCGCCCTTCACCACCGAGAAGCACATTTTTCAGAACCTCGGCGACGGCACCTACACCCATTCCGGCCTGCTTGCGCTGCGCGCGGCATCGGCCGCAGGCATCAACATCACCTACAAGATCCTCTACAACGACGCGGTCGCGATGACCGGCGGCCAGCCGGCCGAAGGCGCCTTCAACGTCGCGCAGATTGCGCACCAGGTCTGGGCCGAGGGGGTCAAGCGCCTCGCGATCGTCTCCGACGACCCGAGCAAGTACCCTGAGGGCAACTACTTCCCGCAGGGCGCGACCATCCATCACCGCCGCGAACTCGATGCCGTGCAGCGCGAGCTGCGTGACATCAAGGGCCTCACGGTCGTGATCTACGACCAGACCTGCGCCGCCGAAAAGCGCCGCCGCCGCAAGCGCGGGCTCTATCCCGATCCGGCAAAGCGCGCCTTCATCAACGAGCTGGTCTGCGAAGGCTGCGGCGACTGCTCGCAGGCCTCCAACTGCGTCTCGGTGCAGCCGCTGGAGACGGAGTTCGGCCGCAAGCGCCAGATCGACCAGTCGAACTGCAACAAGGACTTTTCCTGCGTCGAAGGTTTTTGCCCGAGCTTTGTCACCGTGCATGGCGGCAGCCTGAAGCGGATGAAGACGTCGGCGGTCGATTCCGGACAGTTGTTCGCCGACCTGCCGCTGCCTCCTGCCCGCGAGCTCGAGACGCCGTACAACATCCTCGTCACCGGCATCGGCGGCACCGGCGTCATCACCATCGGCGCGCTGCTCGGCATGGCGGCCCATGTCGACGGCCGCGGCTGCTCGGCGCTCGACTTCACCGGCCTGTCGCAGAAGAACGGCGCGGTGATGAGCCATGTCCGCATCGCACGGAGGCCGGAGGATATCTCTGCCGTCCGCATCACCACCGGCGGCGCCGACGTCATTCTCGGCTGCGACATGATCGTCTCGGCAGGTCCCTCCGCGCTCAGCCGTGCCGAACGCGGTGTGACCAAAGCCTACATCAATGCCGACCTACAACCGACCGCGAGCTTCGTGCAAAATCCCGATCTCGACTTCGAGATGGGCACGATGCAGACCGTGCTGCGTGACGCCGTCGGCGACACGAACCTCGACATCATCGATGCGACAGGTATTGCCTCGGCCCTGATGGGTGACAGCATCGCGACCAATCCCTTCATGCTTGGCTTCGCTTTCCAGAAGGGCGCGATCCCGCTGTCGCTGGAGGCCCTGCTCCGCGCCATCGAGATCAACGGCGCGGCGATCGAGATGAACAAGCTCGCCTTCACCTGGGGACGCCTGGCCGCTCACGATATGTCGCGCGTCCGCAGCGTACTGCAGTTCAAGAGCCGGGCATCCGCGCCGACGAAGTCGCTCGAGGACGTCATTGCGACCCGCGCCGAATTCCTGACCGGCTATCAGGACAAGGCCTACGCCGACCGCTACCGCACGGCCGTCGCCAAGGTGCGCAAGGCGGAGATGGCCGCTTCGCCCGCATCCACGGAGCTGACCGAGGCGGTCGCCAAGAACCTGTTCAAGCTGATGTCCTACAAGGACGAGTACGAGGTGGCGCGGCTCTACACCGACGGCAGCTTTGCCAAGAAGGTATCCGAGAAGTTCGACGGCGACTTCACGCTGAAATACCACCTCGCCCCGCCGATCTTCGCGCAGCGCGACAAAACGACCGGACATCTTCAGAAGAAGGAGTTCGGCGGCTGGATGATCCACGCCTTCCGCCTGCTCGCCAAGCTGAAGTTCCTGCGCGGCGGCCCGTTCGACCCGTTCGGCCGCACCGAGGAGCGCCGGACCGAGCGGAAGCTGGTCGCGGATTATGTCGGCATGATCGATCAGCGGATGTCCGGGCTGAAGGCGGAGCAGATCCCGCTGCTGGCGCGACTCGCCCGCGTGCCCGAGACGATCCGCGGCTTCGGCCACGTCAAGGAAGCCAACATCAAGCTCGCGGCGGCCGAGACAGCGCGACTGGAGGCCGAGCTGGAGAACAGCCGCTTTGCGGCGGCGGCGGAGTAGCGGGGGAGCTGTCGCCTCATTCTCGGTGTCATCGCCCGCGAAGGCGGGCGATCCAGTACTCCGAGGCGGTTGTGGTTGAATCGATAGGCCGCGGCGTACTGGATGCCCCGCCTTCGCGGGGCATGACGGTGGAGGTAGCGGCTAGACCGAAGCTGACACGCCGGCAGCCGTCTCACGCGCCGCACCACCCTCCGCCAGATGCCGCCCCGCGATATACCCGAACGTCAGCGCCGGCCCGAGCATGATCCCCGGCCCCGGATAGTTCCCGTTCATGATCGAGCCCATGTCGTTGCCGCAGGCGTAGAGACCCGCGACCGGCGTGCCGTCCTCGCGCAGCACGCGCGCCTGGGCATCCACCTTCATGCCGATGGCGGTGCCGAGATCGGCCGGATGGATGCGCATCGCGAAAAACGACGCGCGGAGGATCGGCGCGACGCAAGGATTGGGCTTGTGCGTGGCATCGCCGAGGTGGCGCTGATAGATGGTGCTGCCGCGGCCAAATTCGGGATCGCGGCCCTGCTTCGCATCAACGTTGTAACCTGCGATCGTCGCCGTGAGCACAGACGGATTGACGCCGATCTTCGCCGCGAGCTGCGCGATGTCGGGAGCCTTGAGCAACTCGCCGCTCACCACATAGCGCCGGAGGTTGAGCGTAAACGGCTTGATGCGACCGAGGCCGTAGCTCCACAGGAACTGACGGTCGCAGACGAGATAAAACGGCCGGTCCGGCTCGCCATTGCCGTCGCGCAACATCGCCAGCACGAACTCATGGTGGGACTGCGCCTCGTTGACGAAGCGACGGCCGGCCGCGTTGATGGCGATCACGCCGGGCTTGGCGCGGTCGGTCACGGTATGCGGAAAAACGCCTCGGCTGCCATCGTCGCGACGGAACAGCGAGGCCGACACCCAATAGGCCGGACTCGTCGCCTCCGTGTTGAGCGCGGCACCGGCCGTGGTTGCAAGCCGGAGCCCGTCGCCAGTGACAGCGGTGCTGGCCGCCGAGACGAAACCGGCCGCGGCGGGGAAGAAGCGTTTGCGCAACACAGCGTCGTGCGAAAAGCCGCCGGTCGCGACCACCACGCCGCGGCGCGCGGTGATCAGGCGGTCACGGGAGCCGTGGCGGATGACAACGCCGCCGACGCGATCGCCCTGCATCGACAGGTCCTCGACATCGGCGCAGAAGAGCATCTCGACCTGCCGCGCCAGCAGCGAGGCATAGAGCCGCGCCGCGAGCGCGTTGCCGAGATGCAGCGTCGTGCCGCGCCGATTGCGCAGCCGCTGCAACGCGTATTCGGAAACCAGCCGCGCCGCGCGCAGGGTCGAACGCAACGATTTTCCGGCCCGGCGCAGATGCGGGATGCCGAGGCGATCGACCATCATCCCGCCGAACAGCGTGAGCTCCGGCAGCGGCGCGCGCAGCCGCGCGAAAAGCGCGCCGAGCCGGGTGCCGTCGAACGCGACCGGCTCCAGCACGCGCCCGCCTGATGTCGCGCCCAGCCGCTCCGGATAACAGTCCGGACAGGCTTTCACCGGCTGGAGGCGCACTTCCGTGTTGGCTTCGAGATAGGCGACCGCCTCCGGCCCGCGCGCGAGGAAGGCGGCGCGCAAGCCGGCATTGGCAGGCTCCGGCACCGTGCTCGACAGATACCGGACCGCGTCCGTGATGCTGTCGGACAGCCCGACGTCCTTCATCTTGGGATTGGCGGGGATCCAGACCATGCCGTCGCACCAGGCGGTGGTGCCGCCGACGTACGCCGTCTTCTCGATCACCAGCACGCGCAAGCCTTCAGCGGCGGCAACGGCCGCGGCCGTCATGCCACCGGCACCGGCGCCGACGACGATGACATCGTAGGTCTCATGCGCCGGCATCATGCGGCAACGGTCCGGGAACGAGGCATGACACCGTCATACCTCGCCCGGAGGCACCAACGCTAGCGCGCCGGCTTGCGTTCGATCGGGTCGATATCGATCGCCCGCAAGCGGCCGAGCCGCAGCACGTCCATGGCGAGCCGCCGGCCGATCCGGTCGCGGTCGAGCACCCGGATCAGATCGTCGACGCCGTTGATCTCGACACCATCAAGCTTGATGACGACGTCGCCGGGCAACAGGCCCGCCTTCGCCGCCGGTCCGTCCGGCTCGATCTGCATCAAGAGCGCGCCCATCTTGTTGTCGACGCCGGCCAGCACCGCGTGCCGGCGCGGCACCGGTGCAGTCTGCCCGGCGACGCCGACATAGGCGCGGCGGACATAGCCGTGGCGGATGATCTCCGACAGCACGAACTGCGCGGTGTTGCTGGCGACCGCGAAGCAGATGCCTTGCGCGCCGTTGATGATGGCGGTGTTGATGCCGATCACCTCGGCATTCGACGACACCAGCGGACCGCCGGAATTGCCGGGGTTGAGCGCAGCATCGGTCTGGATCACGTCCTCGATGGTGCGGCCGCTCACCGAGCGGATCGAGCGCCCCAGCGCCGAAACCACGCCGGCGGTCACGGTCGACTCGAAGCCAAGCGGATTGCCGATCGCGATCACGAGCTGGCCGCGCCGCAGGGTCTTGGAGTTGCCGAGCGCGGCATAGGGCAAGTCGCGCACGCCGTTGGCGCGGAGCAGCGCCAGATCGGTGTCGGGATCGACGCCGAGCACCCGGGCCTCACCGACGTTACCCTCGACGTCCCGCAGCCGGATCTCCTTGGAGGAACCGACCACGTGGCTGTTGGTGAGCACGAGCCCGTCCGGCGAGATCACGATGCCGGAGCCGAGCCCGCCGCGCTCGCGGCCGTTCGGCACCTTTGGCCCGGTCTCGACGCGCACGACGGCGGGACCGACACGGTCGGTCACGTCGATCACGGCATTGGAATAGGCGTCCAGCAGGGCCCGGTCGTCGACCGGAGCAGACGCTGTCGCTCGCGATGACGCGGCGTCATCGACGATGTCTGAGGTAAAATCCAGCATGGCAAGAGTCCTTGAGGCTCACACAGATGGTGGCCTGTTCCTGCCAGCGCAAGGGACCCGCCTGGGGCGCAAGGCTGGGCTGCCAGCGCTTGACTACCAAGATGGCTAGGGCGCGCGCCGCAGCGTGCCCGCCCTCGCCTTGACCGGGTCGAGCAGCGACCAGTCGCCGTCCGGGAGCGCGTACCCCTTGGGGAACGGTGCGCGCAGCTCCAGCCCGAGCGAGCGCAGCACCCGGTCGTCGCGGTAGTAGCATTGCAGGACGACGCGGACGAGCGTTGCGGCGGCGGCGCCGCCGGAGCTGCGGAACTCCTGCGCCACCGCATCGCGCCTGGCGGCATCGAGCTCGGCGAGCGGTTGCCCTGCGAGCCGGGCCAGATGGTCCAGCGCCGCCGCCACCAATTTGGCGTCGCGGCCGAGGGTCGCAAGGATATCGGCCTGGATCGCAGGGTCGTCGGCGCCGGGCACCTTGTACTCGTCGCTGGCGGGCACGATCATCGCAGCAATGGTGCGGAGGTCGTCGCGTTGGGCGCGGTTGAGTTGATTGTCAGCGGACATGACGGCCTCAGTCGAACAAGTTTGCGAGGCGCTGCTTCATCTGGTCGGCGATGTAGAGCGCGAGGGCCTGGATGGTGGACGTCGGGTTGACGCCGCCCGATGTGACGAAGATGCTGCCGTCGACGATGAAGAGATTTTTCACGTCGTGCGTGCGGCCCCATTCGTTGACGACGGATTTTTCGGGGTCGGTGCCCATCCGCGCGGTGCCGAGCAGATGCCAGCCGCCCCACGGGATCGGCGAGTTGACGCAAATGTCGGTCGCCCCCGCCATTTCCAGAACCTCGCGGCCGCGGGCGAGCGCATGCTCCATCATCTTCCGGCTGTTCTCGCTGATGGTGTAGTCGATCCTCGGCGCGGGAATACCGTGGCTGTCCTTCAAGACAGGATCGAGCGTGACGCGATTGTGCTCCTCCGGCAGGTCCTCGCAGATCGCGGAGAATCCCAGCCGATGGCCGTTGA
This sequence comes from Bradyrhizobium sp. LA6.8, assembly GCF_040547935.1. NCBI lineage: Bacteria > Pseudomonadati > Pseudomonadota > Alphaproteobacteria > Hyphomicrobiales > Nitrobacteraceae > Bradyrhizobium > Bradyrhizobium sp. LA6.8. The sequence goes on along the minus strand of NZ_JBEPQQ010000005.1, from coordinate 158,583 downwards.
GCTTGCGGAAGACGCGGTGATGATCCGCGCCCCACGGCAAAATTCCCCTCTGCTCGCTCACGACAGCCTCGAACACCGGCCCTGCCCCGCGCACGAACTGAACGCCGTAGCCGCGCACGAAGCCGCGCGACAGGTCGGTGTCGTACCACTCCTTGCTCCACAGGCAGGTCGGCGGCGCGCGGTTGCTGTCGGTCGGCTCCTTCACATAGCCGTAGATCTGCGCATAGGGATGGAACATCAGGTTCTTGCCGACGAGGCCCGACGAATTGGCAAGACCGTGCGGGAAGCGGTTGGATGCCGAGTTGAGCAGCAGCCGGGGCGTGCCGACGCCGTTGCAGGCGATGATGACGACATGCGCCGGCTGGAACTGCTCGACGCCGTCCTTGTCGTAATAGACCACGCCCGAGGCCATGCCGTTCTCGTCGGTGGTGATCTCGCGCACCCGGCAATGCGTGCGCAGCTCGACGCCGGCACGGATCGCGTGCGGCCAATAGGTAATGTCGGTCGAGGATTTTGCGCCTTGCGCGCAGGCCGGCGTGCAATGGCCGAGATTGATGCAACGCGCGCGGCCCTCATAGTCGGTGGTCGCAACCGTCGTGTCCGACGGCCACCAGTGCCAGCCAAGCTTGTTCATGGCCTTGCCGATGATGGCGCCGGACAATCCCATCGGCTGCTGCGGCATCGGCGGATGCGTCAGCGGCGACAGCGGATCGCCCGACAGGCCTGACGTGCCCATGATGCGGTCGTTCTCTTCGAAGAACGGCGTCAGCGCGTCGTAGTCGATCGGCCAGTCGTCGGCGACGCCGTCGAGCGTCTTCACCTTGAAATCGGAGGGATGCAGCCGCGGCCAGTGCGCGGTGTACATCACCGTCGAGCCGCCGACCGCGTTGTAGTTGACGACCTTGATCGGCGAATTGTCGTCGTTGATCGGATAGTCCTCGGGCCGGCCGCGGACATTCGGGCTCGACGACCACTCCCCGTAGAACTTGGCCTCCCAGTCGCGGCCCGTGCTGGGATATTCCGCCGGGTTCATCCAGCCGCCCTGCTCCAGGCAAAGGACGTGCATCTTGGTCTCGGCCAGCGACCACGCGATCGCGGCACCTGAAGCGCCGGCGCCGATGATCAGGACGTCCACGGGGTCTTTCATCGAAATTTCTTCCTCCCGCCCTCGCCGCTTCAAGGGCGATTCGGTCTACGCAGGTTTTGATCGTGCCGAACGATAGGGGCAGACCGGCCAGTCAGTAAAGGCTGGCGCGCGAATGTCGCACTTCGCAGGGCGCAGACCATTGGTATCGCGACTTCCGGATGCTAGGAACGAGGCGCCAGAGCAATCGATAGCGAGACGTTATGTCCTTTAGGAATTCATTTGCCGCCGCCCGCGCCTTCGCGCTTGTTTCGTGTCTCGCTCTGTCCGGGTTTCTGGCCTCGTCCGGGCCGGCCTCCGCGCTGACGGCGGCCGCGACCGTCCGGGACGCCAATTCGATCCAGCTCGGCGACGTCACCTACCGCCTCGACGGCGTCGACGCGCCCGAATTGGACCAGGTCTGCATCGACGATCACGCCGATCCCTGGACCTGCGGCATCGAGGCCCGCGACCAGCTGGCGAAGCTGATCAACAAACGCAGCGTGCGCTGTGACGATGTCGGGCCGGAAAAGAGCTTCGGCAAACGGCACCGGGCGATCTGCACCGCCGAGGGCGACAAGGTCTCGTTGAACGAGCAGCTGGTCAAGCTTGGCTATGCCATCGCCCGCGAGCCGATCAAGGCGAACGTCAAGGCTGCCGCGGCCGATGCCAAAACCGCGTCAGCCGGCATCTGGAAGGGCTGCTTTGTTGCACCGCAAGAATTCCGCATGGGCAAGAAGGACGGCACGCTGCTCGGCGCCGCCTGCCGCGCCGACCGCGACAAGGAAATCCGCGCGGCGCTGTTTCCGGAGGAGCTGACCATGCCGCCGAGTTGCAGCATCAAGGGCAAGCTCGCCGTGCGCGCACGCGTCACCGGCAATATCGGCATCTATCACTTAAGGGGCTGCCCGAGCTATCCCGCAACCACCAAGCCGGACCGCTGGTTCTGCTCGGAGGACGACGCGCAGGCCGCCGGCTTCCGCAAGGCCTACAATTGCCGCCGGCCGAAATGAAGAAGCCCGTCACGAGCATGTGAGCGGTAGCCGGAGACAGTATTGATCCGGAATTGAACTCTCTCGGTGGTTGCTACATCTAATATGTACGCAAGCGCTTTGCGCGAGCGTTCCTTGGCAGCAATCCGGCTTCGGTCCGATTGCTTTGCTCGGGCGTTTCCTCCCTAGACTTGGGCCGCTTGTCACAACAAGCGGCTCTTCTTTTTTGTGCGCCCTATTTCCGCATCGGCATAATCTGGTCCATCGGCGGCATGTTCGCATTGAGATGCCCCATGATCCAGACGGTGCCGCCGACGACCAGGAAGACGACCAGAAGGCCGAAGGCGAGCGCCAGCACGTTGTTGGTATTATCGGGCCCCGTCGTGATGTGCAGGAAGAACACGAGGTGCACGCCCATCTGCGCGATCGCCAGCACGATCAGAGCGACGGGGATGGACGGCTGCCAGACCAGGTCGGTGCCGGCGATGAAGAACGAGGTTGCCGTGAGCAGCAGCGCCAGGCCGAGCCCAACGACATAGCCGAGCACCCGCTCGCCGACGCTGTGCTGCTCTTCCTCGCCCGGTGCGAGATCGTGTCCGGTCCGCACATGCGTCTGATCGCTCATACGGCACTCCCAAGCAGGTAGACGACGGAGAAGACCCCGACCCAGACGATGTCAAGCGCATGCCAGAACAGCGCAAAGCACATCATCCGGCGCAGGACGTCGGCGCGAAAGCCCTTTGCAAACACCTGGGCCATCATGGTGAGCAGCCAGAGCACGCCGGCGGAGACGTGCAGGCCGTGGCATCCGACCAGCGAGAAGAACGAGGTCAGGAACGCGCTGCGCGACGGGCCATAGCCGCGTGCGACGAGATTAGCGAATTCGCGGAACTCGATGGTGAGAAAGATCAGTCCGAGCACGCAGGTCACGGTCATGCCGAAATAGAACCAGAACCGGTTGCGCACGTCGGCGGCAATGCTGGCCATGCCGCAGGTGAAGCTCGACAGCAGCAGGCAGACCGTCTCGATCGCGACGTTGCGCTGCTCGAAAATCTCCGATCCGCTGGGGCCGCCGGCGGTCTGGCCGGACAGCACCGCATAGGCCGCGAAGAAGCAGGAGAACATCACGATATCGGAGAGCAGGAAGACCCAGAAGCCGTAGGCGGTCACGATGCGCTTCGATGCCGGGCCTGGATGCTCGACGACGAGCCCGATATGGTGGGGGTCGGCATGCGCGCGGCCGGCGGTCGCCGTCATCGACATCAGAGCGCTCCCGCCATGCTGACGAGGCTGCGCCGTTCCTCGAGATTGATGCGATCGATCGCTGCGACCTCGTCGGCCGGAATGACGTATTCGTCATGGTCGCGCCAGGCGAACACGACGAAGGTCGCGAATGCGCCGATGCCGCCCAGGATCACCATCCACCAGATGTGCCAGATCAGGGCGAAGCCCATGATAGTGGCGAAGAACGCGCAGACGAATCCGGTCGGCGAGTTCCTGGGCATCTCGATATCCTGATACTCCGGCCGATCATGCTCGAGCTGCTGCTGCTTGGCATGGGCCTTCTGATCCCAATAAGCATCCTCGCCGCGCACATCCGGATAGAAGGCGAAGTTGAACACGGGCGGCGGCGACGAGGTCGCCCATTCCAGCGAACGGCCGTCCCAGGGATCGCCGGTGCGGTCGCGCAGGGCCTCGCGGTTGCGGATGCTGACCACGAGCTGCACGATCTGGCAGATCACGCCGATCGACAGCACCGCCATGCCGGCGGCGGCCACAAACATCCATGGCCGCCAGGCCGCGACGTCGTAGTGCTGCATGCGCCGGGTCATGCCGAGCATGCCGGCGATATAGAGCGGAATGAAGGTGACGTAGAAGCCGAGGAAGGTGAACCAGAACGCGGCCTTGCCCCAGCGCTCGTCGAGACGAAAGCCGAACGCCTTCGGGAACCAGTACTCGAAGCCGGCGAAGGCGCCGAACAGCACGCCGCCGATGATGACGTTGTGGAAGTGCGCCACCAGGAACATGCTGTTGTGGAGCATGAAGTCGGCCGGGGGCACCGCGACCAGCACGCCCGTCAGCCCGCCGATGATGAAGGTGACCATGAACCCGACCGCCCACAGCATCGGCGTCGCAAAACGGATGCGGCCGCCATACATCGTGAACAGCCAGTTGTAGATCTTCACGCCCGTCGGTATCGCGATGATCATGCTGGCGATGCCGAAGATGGCGTTGACGTCGGGGCCAGCGCCCATCGTGAAGAAATGGTGCAGCCAGACCATGAAGGAGATGACGCAGATCGCCATGGTCGCGAGCACCATCGAGCGATAGCCGAACAGCGCCTTGCCTGAGAAGGTCGACACCACCTCGGAGAAGATGCCGAAGGCCGGCAATACGAGGATATAGACCTCCGGGTGCCCCCAGGCCCAGATCAGGTTCATGAACATCATGACGTTGCCGCCGGCTTCATTGGTGAAGAAGTGGAAGCCGAGGTAACGGTCGAGCAGCAGCATCGCGAGCGTGGCGGTGAGGATCGGAAAGGCGGCGACGATGAGCAGGTTGGAGGCCAGCGTGGTCCAGCAGAACATCGGCATGCGCAGATAGTTCATGCCCTTGGTGCGCAGCTTCAGCACGGTGGTGACGAGGTTGATGCCGGCGACCAGGGTGCCGACGCCGGAGATCTGGAGAGACCAGGCGTAGTAGTCGACGCCGACGCCCGGCGAATAGGACAGTTCCGACAGCGGCGGAAAAGCCAGCCAGCCGGTGCGCGCGAACTCGCCGACCACGAGCGAGATATTGACCAGCAGCGCGCCGGTCGCTGTCAGCCAGAAGCCGACCGAATTCAGCGTTGGGAAAGCAACGTCGCGCACGCCGAGTTGAAGCGGCACGATCAGGTTCATCAGCCCGATCACGAACGGCATCGCCGTGAAGAAGATCATGATGGTGCCGTGCGCCGAGAAGATCTGGTTGTAGTGCTCCGGCGGGAGATAGCCTTGTGACTGGTAAGCGACCGCTTGCTGGAGCCGCATCATGATGGCGTCGCTGCCGCCGCGCAGCAGCATCACCGAAGCGAGCAGGATGTACATCACGCCGATGCGCTTGTGATCGACGCTGGTGATCCATTCGTGCCATAGATACGGCAAATGCCCTTTCACGACGACCCAGATCAGCACGCCGAGGATCGCGACCAGCACCACGGCACCCGCGACGAGGGGTATCGGCTGGTCGAACGGGATCGCCGACCAATCGAGCTTACCGAGCATCGTGACCTCCACTGTGCGGCCTGCCGGCATCGGAGAGCAGCTCCGGGCCGGGCCCTGGCGGAATGTGCTGGGTTGCGATCAGGTCGAACAGACGGGGATCGTCCAGGCGAAAGGTCAGCCTGTTCTTCTCGATGCCCTGCTGCATCAGCTTCGTGTAGCTCTCCTCGTTCAGCACGGCATCGGTCTTCGCAATGGTCGCGACCCAACCCGGGAAGGCGAGCGGCGAGATCACGTTGACGTCGAACATCATGTCGGGAAAGCCGTCGCCGGAGAAATGCGCCGACAGACCCTGCAGCTTGCCCTCATTGTCGGCACGCAGGTTCAGCTTCGTCACCATGCCGTTCATGGTGTAGATCATGCTGCCAAGCTGCGGGATGAAGAACACGTTCATCACGCTCGACGACGTCAGCTGGAAATTCAGCTCGGCACCGGCCGGCACCGTCAGCGTGTTGACGGTGGCGATGCGCTGGTCCGGATAGATGAAGAGCCATTTCCAGTCGAGCGAGACCGCCTGGATGCGGACCGGACTGCCGGTGCCCGGCACGGGCGCGGCGGGATCGAGCTGGTGCGAGCCGATCCAGGCGACGCCGCCGAGCAGGATCACGGTGAGCGCTGGGATCGCCCACACCACCATCTCGACGCGGCCGGAATAGACGAAGTCAGGCTGGTAACGTGCTCTCGGATTGGACGCGCGAAACCAGAACGCAAAGGCCAAGATCGCGAAAATGGTCGGCACCACGATCACGAGCATGATGAAGACGGAATCGACCAGGATGGTGCTGTTGGCGGCAGCCACCGGCCCTTGTGGATCGAGCAGATTCATCGGCAAGCCACTGACGATTGGGAAACCCCAAGCGAGAGCCTAGCGCGGAAAAGCCCCCGCAACAAACGCAAGCTCGGCAGAACGGTTCCGTGATATGCCCGCTTAATCGCGCGCCGTGCCGCCCGGCGGCATGCAATTCCATGCGATGTCAATGACATCTGCGCGGGACCATCGGCCTTCTCTCCTGTCAGGGCGATTGCTAATCTGCACGAAAATAATTGGGATGAAACGACATGCAGGGCCCCGAGGACGATGCCGGCCTCGCCGGCAAGGTGGCGCTGATCAGCGGCGGTGGCGCCGCTGGCGACGGCATCGGCAACGGCCGCGCTGCAGCAATTCTGTTGGCCCGCGCCGGCGCGAAAGTGCTGGTGGCCGATCGCGACCTCAAGCTCGCCGAGCGCACCGTGGAGATGATCATGGCCGAGGGCGGCACGGCATCAGCGCATGGCGGCGACATCACCAGCGAAGCCGATTGCAAGACACTGGTCGAGGCCGCGCTCGACCGCTGGAGCCGGCTCGATTTCCTCGACAACAATGTCGGCATCGGCAGCCGCGGCAGCGTGGTCGACGAGACGCCCGAGCAGTATCGCCGCGTCATGCAGGTCAACGTCGAGACCATGTTCCTGCTCTCCAAGCACGCGATCCCCGCGATGATCAAGACCGCCAAGGGCGGCGCGATCGTCAATATCTCCTCGATCTCGGCGCTCAGGCCGCGCGGGCTCACGACCTACACGACGTCGAAGGCCGCCATCATCGGTCTCACGCGCGCCATGGCGGTCGATCACGGCCGCGACAACATCCGCGTCAACTGCATCTGCCCCGGACCGATGTACACGCCGATGGTCTATGCCCGCGGCATGAGCGAACAGGCGCGCGCCAACCGCGCCAGGGCCTCCCTGCTCAAGACCGAAGGCACCGGCTGGGATGTCGGCCACGCCGTCAAATTCCTGCTCAGCGACTTCGCGCGCTATATCACCGGCCAGGTGCTGGTGGTCGACGGCGGCGTGACGCTGCAAGCGCCGGAACGTGAATCACAGGAACACTGAAAGGAACACGGATGGCCCGCCTGCCCTATCTCGAGGCCGACCAGGTCGCGCCCGACTATCGCGACATGCTCAAGCGCAACACCAACCTGCACAAGCTGCTGGTCAACTCGCCGGAGATGGCGCGCGCCTTCAACGGCATCGGCAGCTATATTCGCTTCAAGAGCAAGCTCGACCCGCGGCTGCGGGAGCTCGCGATCCTCCAGGTCGGCTGGATGGAGAAGTCGGAATACGAATTCACCCACCATGTGAAGATCGGCAAGGAGTTCGGCGTCACAGACGAGGACATCGCAGGCCTGATGGCGGAGACCGAAGGCAAGCCGTCGACGCTGGAGCCGCTGGCACAAGCGATCCTGAAAGGCGCCCGCGAGATGGTGCGCGAGCTCGCGATGTCGGACGCGACCTTCGCAGAGATCAAGAGAGATCTCTCCGACGAGCACATGGTCGACCTCGTGCTCACCATCGCCTTCTATTGCGGCATGGTGCGCGTGCTCGCCACCATGAAGATCGACAACGAACCGTATTACAAAGAGGTGCTCCAGCAGTACCCGATCCCGGGAGTGAAGTGACATGCGCTTGAAGGACAAGGTCGCGATCGTCGTCGGCGCCGGCCAGAGCCCCGGTGAAGGCATGGGCAACGGCCGCGCCACCGCGCTGACCTTCGCGCGCGAGGGTGCCAAAGTGCTGTGCGTCGACCACCACCTGGAATCGGCGCAGGAAACCGTCGATCTGATCGCAGCGGAGCAAGGCACCGCTGCGGCTTTCAAGGCCGACGTGACCAAATCCGCGGACATCAAGGCGATGGTCGCGGATGCGCTGGCGCGCTGGGGCCGCATCGACGTGCTGCACAACAATGTCGGCGTCAGCCTGTCCGGTGGCGATGCCGAGCTGCTTCAAATCACCGAGGAGGCGTTCGACCGTGTCGTCGCCATCAATCTGAAGAGCTGTATTCTGGCAGCGAAGGAAGTGATCCCGGTCATGCGCGCGCAAGGAAGCGGCGCCATCGTCAACATCTCCTCGATGGCCGCGATCACGACCTATCCTTACGTCGCCTACAAGGCGACGAAGTCGGCCATGATCGCCTTCACCGAGCAGCTCGCCTACCAGAACGCCGAATACGGCATCCGTGCCAACGTCATCCTGCCCGGCCTGATGAACACGCCGATGGCCGTCGACACCCGCGCCCGCGAGTGGCACAAGACCCGCGCCGAGGTCGAAGCCGAGCGCGACAGCAAGGTGCCGCTGCGCAGGAAGATGGGCACCGGCTGGGACGTCGCGAATGCCGCGCTGTTCTTGGCGTCGGACGAGGCGAATTTCATCACGGGCGTGACGCTGCCGGTGGATGGTGGCGCGAGTGTGAGACGGGGGTAATTCGAGCGCGCTGCTTACCCTCCCCTGGAGGGGGAGGGAAACAGCGTCACTGCGGTGCGCGCGTCGCCCGCCAGATGGTGCCATTGCCGTCCTCCGACACCAGCAGCGATCCATCCTTCGCCACGGCGACACCAACCGGCCTTCCCCAGACCTCCGTGTCACTCACGACAAACCCCGTGACGAAATCCTCGTACTCGCCGGTGGGCTTGCCGTCCTTCATCCTGATACGGATCACCTTGTAGCCGGTGCGCTTGGAGCGGTTCCAGGAGCCGTGCTCAGCGGCGAAGGCATCGCCTTGATAGTCGGACGGAAACTGCGTGCCCTGATAGAAAGTCATGCCGAGCGAAGCCGAGTGCGGCTGGATCAGCACGTCGGGCACCGTCACCTTGTCCTTGAGATCCGGCCGCGCGCCGGCGTGACGCGGATCTTCGTTGCCGCCGATATAGAACCACGGCCAGCCGTAGAACGCGCCCTCCTTCACGCTGGTGACGTAATCGGGCACGAGATCGTCGCCGAGCCCGTCGCGCTCATTGGTCGAGCACCAGGGCAGCCCGCTCTGCGGCTCGATCGCAAGACCGACGCAATTGCGGATGCCGGTGGCATAAATCTTCCGGTCCTTGCCGTCAGGCGTGAAGGCCATCACGGTGGCGCGCTCGAGCTCACTGGCCCACGCCGCGCCGAGCGGCTGCGTCTTCGACCAGCCATCCAACCCGCCCGGCGGCGTCCCCATGCCCTCGGCGACGTTGCTGAGCGAGCCGACCGAGACCAGCATGCGCTTGTTGTCGGGCGTGAAGACGATGTCGCGGGTGGAATGGCTGCCGTCCTGCGGCAGGCTTGCCACGATCGTCTCCGCCCTGCCGCGCGCCTTGAGATCGCCGGCCTGATAGGGAAACCGGACGACGCTGTCGGTGTTGGCGATATAGACCCATTGCGGATTGTCGCCGTTCGGAAAGAAGGCGATGCCGAACGGCCGTCTCAATCCGCTGGCAAACACCTCGTTGGTCGCGGCCTTGCCGCCATCCCCGGCGCGCAGCACGCGGATGGCGTCGGCCCGCGTCTCCGCGACGAAGACATCGCCGTTCGGCGCGACCCTCACAATGCGCGGCGCGCGCAAGCCTTCGGCGAACAGCTCGATCTTGAAACCCGCCGGCACACGTGGCGTGGCCTCCGGCGGTCGCGACGCCACACGCGCGGTGCTCGCAACCGACCGTGTCGCGCCGGGCCTGACGAGGTCCTGCGGCCGGATCAACCTGACCGTGCCGGGCTTGTCGGCCTGCCAATCGCCATAGGCGTCCTTGCCTTGCAGAACCGGCTCGGCCTGCGCGCTGGCAGCAAGCGCGACCAGCAATCCCGCAGCCGCTGCTGCGGACGAAATCCTGCTTTTCACGTCGTCTTCCTCCCAGCCTGCGCGTCCTGAACGTCGACGCTTATAGGTCCGCAAATGTTCTGCGGCAGTACAAACACCTGCCGAATCCCACGTCAGCTCATGCCCGCACGATGTGCATCAGCCGGAGCCCATCGTACTGGAAAATGCGGCAGATCGGTGCGACACATTGTAAGGGCGCGACCGCCGGTTGCGGTCATCAAAGCTGCGGCATCCAGGTCGCAATTGATGGGGTGATCATGTGGGGATCCATCATATCGGAATGGGCGAGCCTGCTGCTGCGCTGGCTGCACGTGGTCGCGGCGATCGCCTGGATCGGCAGTTCCTTCTACTTCATCGCCCTCGATCTCAGCCTGAAGCCAAAGACTGACCTGCCGGACGGCGTGCAGTGCGAAGCCTGGCAGGTCCATGGCGGCGGCTTCTACCGGATCATGAAATATCTGGTGGCTCCGAGCCAGATGCCGGAGGAGCTGACCTGGTTCAAATGGGAGGCCTACACCACCTGGCTGTCCGGCTTCGCGCTGATGGTGGTGGTGTACTATCTCGATGCCGACCTGTTCCTGGTCGACAAGTCGATTCTCGACCTCTCACCGATCCAGGCCGGGCTGTTCAGCTTCTGCAGCCTGGCGCTGGCATGGCTGCTCTATGAAGCGGCCTGCCGCACCGGGCTTGCGCAGCGCGAGCTGCCCTTTGCCATCGGCGGCTATCTGTTCCTGGTCGCGCTCACTTACGCCTTCACCCACGTCCTGAGCGGTCGCGGCGCCTTCAACCAGATCGGGGCGATCATCGGCACCATCATGGTCGCCAACGTGTTCGCATTGATCATCCCGAACCAGAAGAAGATCGTGGCCAGCCTGATCGCGGGCCAGGCGCCCGATCCGAAGCTCGGCAAGGCCAGCAAGGAGCGCTCGGTTCACAACAACTACCTGACCCTGCCCGTCGTCGTGCTGATGATCAGCAATCACTATCCTCTGCTCTACGCGACGCGCTTCAACTGGATCATCGTCGCGATCATTCTGGCGCTCGGCCCCGTGATCCGCCACTTCTTCAACGAACGGCACGCGGGGCGCAAATCGCCGTGGTGGGTGTGGGGTGTCGCCGCGTTGGGCGTGATCGCGATCCTCCTGCTCTCCGCGGCAGGCCCACGCGAGGTCAAGACGGGCGCGCTGTCGGCACAGCCGACGCGCGCCAATGTCGAGGAGATCGTGATGTCCCGTTGCAGCATGTGCCACGCGGCCGAGCCGGTCTGGGCCGGCATCGTGACCGCGCCCAAGGGCATCTTGCTCGACGCGCCCGAGCACATCCATCGCAACATCCGCCTGATCGGCCGCGTGGCGGCGTGGTCCAATGCGATGCCGCCGGGCAACATCACCGACATGACCAGCGAGGAGCGCGCCATCCTCGCCGCCTATATCGAGCAGACGCAGTGACGCCATCACGCGTCGATACCGCATTTCGCGAAATGAAATTCCGCATCCGCCCCCGATTTGAAAATGACTTGATCGCCTATCCGGCGTAGACAGGGCCAGCGGCCGCTGGCGCGGTCCAGATCCAAGTTCGCATTTGCTGCGGGGAAAGAACAGTGGCCCTCAAGAACATCATCGGTATCGACCACGCCGTGGTCATGGTTCGGGACCTCGACAAGGCCGCCGAAAACTACAGGCAGCTCGGTTTCACCCTGTCGCCGCGCGGCACCCACAGCGCGCATATGGGCACCGGCAATTACACCATCATGTTCGACCCCGACTATATGGAGCTGCTCGGCGTGCTGGTGGCGACCGAGCACAACGCACCGGCCCGCGCCTTCGTCGACAGGCACGGCGAGGGCATCGAGCGCATCGCCTTCACGGCGGTCGACAGCGCGGCCGGCGCCGAGGAGATCCGTGCGCGCGGCCTGACGCCGATCGGCCCGACCGATTTCGAACGGCCGGTGACGCTGCCCGATGGCACGATCTCGGCGGCAAAGTTCCGCACCTTCATGTGGCCGACCGCGGAGGCGCCCGGCGGCGTGCGCATCTTCGCCTGCCAGCACAAGACCCGCGAGACCGTGTGGATCCCTGAATTGATGAAGCACGCCAATGCGGCGAAGCGGATCAGGCAGACGCTGATCGCAACGCCCGAGCCCGCGCAGGAAGCGGCGCATCTCGGCCGCCTGATCGACCGCGAACCGAAGGCGGAAGCCGACGGTGCAGTCGCCGTGCCGTCCGGCGGCGACCGCGCCGACTTCGTCTATCTGACGCTGGAGCAGCTCGGCAAACGCTATCCCGGCGTGCCGCTCACCGGTCTTTCCGCGCGCGGCGGCGCGGCGCTGGTGCTCGTCAGCGGCGATCTCGCGGCGACCGAGAAGGCGCTGGGTCCGGCTGCGTTGCGCAGCGGGGCCGCGATCTGCGTGCCGCCGGCCAAGGCCAACGGCACCCTGCTCGCCTTCGTTGCCGGCTGATTTTAACTAATTCTTTAACGTGCGTTTACCCGGCGGCACTAGGACTTTCGGCTTTCCACGCCGCCCGAGGCCAAGCGCATGTTCAAAGAGGAATCGCCGATCGCCTATGACGCGCCGGCCGAACTGAAGAAGTGGCCGTCGCTGAAAGGCGAGAGACAGAAGGACCGGGGTCCGCCCTATCTCGTCTACAACGGCACGCTCGCCGACTGCGTTCGCGTGCTCATGGATAAGCCGATCAAGGGCATCTCGCTCTACGACATCATGACGAAGCCGCAAGCGGCGTTCGAGCAGACCGTGCTGTCGCCCGGCGACGCCGCCGAGATCGCGATGCGCAAAGACTTTCCCAAGGACTAGCTCGAAGCCCGCTTCGCGGCCGGTTTTCCCTGCTGCTTTAATGAGGATTCCGTCGGCGCATCGAGGAAGACGACCGGCGCGAAGGCCCGCGCCATCCGCCTTGCATCGAGCGAGCGCTGATCCGCTACCGCAAGCAGATCCTCTCGCCGCGACGCCTCCTACTCCGCCTTGATGTTCGCGGCCGCGACGACCTCGGCAAGCTCCGTCGTCTCCTTCGCGATCTTCGCGGCATAGTCGGCCGGGCTGAGCACGCTGACGACGCCTTGCGACTCCAGCCGCTCCTGCACCGCCGGATCCCTGGCGGCGGCGACGATCTCACGGTGCAGCGTCTCGCGGATCGGCGCGGGCACGGCCTTCGGCATGAAGAAGCCGACCCAGAACGAGATGTCGAAGCCGGGATAGCCGGCCTCCGCGACGGTCGGCACCTCAGGCAGCGCCGGCAGCCGCTCGGCCGATGACACCGCGAGCGCGCGCAGCTTGCCGGCCTTCACCAGCGGGACGGCGGACAAGGGATCGAACACTGCCAGAACCTCCTGCGCGAGGATGCCGACCTCGGATGCCGCGCCGCCGCGATAGGGCACGTGGATCAGCTTGATGCCGGCCTTCTGGCTGAGCAGCTCCATGGCGAGATGAGCGAGGTTGCCGTTGCCGCCCGAGCCGTAAGCGAGCGCGCCGGGCGCGGCCTTCGCCGCCGCGACCAGATCGGCGACGGTGTTGATGTTGGCCGTCTTGGGATTCTCGGGATTGACCACGAGAACGAGCGGCGCCGAGATGACGGTGGTGAGCGGCGCAAAGTCCCCTTGCGGATCGTAGCGGGCGTCCTTGAACAGCGTCTTGTTGAGCGTGATCGTGGACGAGTTGCAGGCGAGGATGGTGTAGCCGTCCGCGTCGGCGCGCGCCACGCCCTCGGCTGCGATCATGCCGTTGGCGCCGGCGCGGTTCTCGACCACGAAGGGCTGGCCGAGCTTGTTGCTCAGCCGGTCGCCGACGATGCGCGCGACCACATCGACCGGGCCGCCCGCGCTGAAGCCGACCATGATCTTGACCGGACGCGTCGGATATTTCTGCGCGAGAGCCTCGGTCGTCACGCACAATCCGGCGACAATCGCCAGCAGGCGAAGCGTTCGTTGCATTCGTTCTCTCCCCGGACCCGCGCTGCCGCTTTTGCATGGTGCGGCGCCTCTGGAGATCATGATTAGCGGTCGCGCCGGATTTCGCAATCGCGTTTGCGCGCCGTCATTCCGTCGCGCGGCACGCGAGAGCCGCATCCAAACAAAAAATGCGAAAACAACCCCATGCACAGTAGCCGGCCCCTGTCAGGACAAGGACTTGCGCAGGACAAGCACCTTCGGATACCACGAAATGCAGTTTTGACACGTCGGGCAAAACACCGGCATGATGGCATCATCGCAACAATCGCCAGCGTCCAAGCCGCCCGCTCCTCGGGCGCCTCGCCGCGATCGCGCGTAAGCCTCTCATCGACATCTCGAAATTGGTAGTCGCGCATAGCACGCGAGCGGTCGTTCGCGCACCTGCGCCGGCAAAGGACACGACACATGACGACATCTCCAAATCGCCACACCACGCCACCGGTTGCGGCAACCGATCGCAGCGACCCGGCTGCGAGCCCACGCATCAAACTCTACAGACGGCGCATTGCCATCGACCATCCCGACCCGGAAACCGGCGAACGGCTGCTGGCCGACGCGCTCGGTGCCGTCGACCGCGATGCGCTGCACGGCATCTTGAAGCAATTGGTGAAAGCCAGCGTGATTGCGCAGAAGCCGGACGAGGCCAATCTCGCCTTCATGATCTCGATGATGAAGAGCATCGCGCCGAGGGACTCCATCGAGGCCATGCTGGCGGCGCAGATGGTCTCCATTCACGTCCTGGCGATGCGCTGCGCCCATCGCCTCGCCTTCGCCGACGACATCGCGCGGCAGGACAGCGCCTCACGCGCGCTCGCCAAGCTGGCGCGAATCTTTCCGGCCCAGGTCGAGGCGCTCAACCGGTACCGCAACAATGGCGAGCGGGCGATCACGGTGGAGAGTCTGACGGTGCAGGATGGCGCGGGAGCCACCGCGAGCCACGCCGTACAGCACGCTGGAATGATCGTAACGGAGCAAGGCGTCGCGGACACGCCGATGGGAGCAGGATCGATCTCGCCTCACGAAGCCGCCGAAGACGAACATGAACTGGTCGATGCCGCACAAGGCGCCAGCGCATGAGCGGCGACCACCCCCGCAACATGGCTGCGATGCTGGCGAGTCCGCGCTGCGGCGCCAGGACACGCAGCGGCACCGCCTGCCTCGCGCCGGCGGTGCACGGCAAGACCCGCTGTCGCATGCATGGCAGCGCCGCGAGATCAGGCGCGCCAAGGGGAAATCAGAATGCGCGGAAGCATGGGCTATTCACGCAAGACCGGATCGCAGAACGAAGGGCGATACGGGCGCTGCTGGGCGAGACGCGGAAGCTGCTGCAAGAGCTGGGCTAGGCCGTGTACCCATATACCCCGCGGCGTGATGCGACGAAGGCTACGTCTGCTTTGCCCCAATAGCGACCAGGTTCTTGCGGCAGTGAAAGGGGTCGCGATGGGCCAGAAGGCGACATTTATTCAGATCAACTCGGGGATGCGCTTGCAAAACCAAGAATCGCAACCTTAGCGCCGTTTGCCACGAGCATGAGATCGATCAGCTCAACGGGATGTTCTAGATCGACAGGCTCTCGCGGCCGAGCGCGAGCGGCTGATCAAGTCGGTTGAAATGATGGCGCGGAGATAGTGTGGTGGATTGTGCCTTCGGCCATCTACACGAAAAACGACTCATTCACCGAGGAGCTTGAAAAAGCCCTTCGAGAAGGAATGAAGCGGTTCGGAACGGCGTTCGAGTTTGGCGCGAAGAACCGCGCCCTCCCAACCGATCCAGAAGAACTCGGCAAGCCAGTCGCAATCTTGGTTGGAAGAGATTGCACCAGTAGCCTGGGCAGCTCTCAAGCACTTGGCAGTGCGCTGCTGCCAGTCGATGAACACATCGAACAGCTGCTGGCGAAATGATTGTGGAAGTACGCTCATCTCCTGCCCAAGATTGCCCACCAAACAGCCTCGCGCATAACGGAAGCGCTTCATGGCGGACGTAGCATCGTCGGTAAAACTTCTGAGCCTTTCGAGCGGGGAATGCTGCTGGTTCAGGAAGAAGCTGTCGAGCTTCCGCGAAAAGTAGCCAGCGTAGCTGTCGATCAGCTCCGCTCCAAATGCCTCTTTGCTCGGAAAGTAGTGGTAGAACGACCCCTTTGGCACGTCGACGCTCCGCAAGACTTCCTCGATCCCCGTCGCGGAATAGCCCTTCTCCGTCAGCATAACGACACCTGCACGGACAAGCGCGTCACGGGTCGCGCTGGTGCCGGCAAGTTCCTTAGGAGGTCGCCCGCGACGGCGGCGAGGCAGCGTCTTGCTCATGCAGATCGTAATAGACCGATCGTCTAGAAGAAGCAAACTGCCCGTGATGCGGCGTTCTGCAGGTGGCGGAAACCCTCTCACTCCATCCACCAGTTCGGTGGTAGGCCTAGGCTCCGGCTTGGCTCACTCAACGTGGCTCGGCATTCGTTGGTGCGGGCGCGAACAGGTTAGTCGACGCGGCTTCCTGAACGATCACTGCCGCGTCTTCCGGCAGCAGAAACCCACGCGCTAGCAGATCCTGGGCGGCGATCCGGATCCGGTTCACGTAATCGTCGCGGCCGTGATAGCGCTCTTCGATCGACGGGCGGGCGTCACCGGTACGCTCTCGTTCCGCTTTCGTCGCTGCGAATGGCGAGAAGGACCCGATCAGCATGCAGGTGAATGTCTGCGGCTGGTTCTGGGCGCCATTGGTGCCGGTCGGCACCGCGACATCCGGCAGCCGCACGCCGCCGAGCGCATTGCCGTCCTGATCGCGCTTTGGCACTTGTATCACTGCGGCGGAAAGCCGAGTCGGGGCGCGCAGCGCAGGTGGCTCGCCGCCCGCGGCTTCAAGCGACATCAGCTCGCTGGCGGGCGGCTTGGTGCCGCGGCTTACCCAGGCATCAAGGTGCAGCAGGAGGGCCCGCGACAGCGGCGACCAATCGAGGCGGCCTGGCGTCAGTGTGCAGGCCGGTGCCTTGGGGGCGGGTATATGCGGGCCTCCCGCGATATCGTACATCCGCACATTGGCGGGCAGTGGCTGATCCGCGGTTCCGGACGCGCCCGTGCGGCCAAGCGAAGCGCGCAGCGAATAGTAGTCCGTGGTGGAGCTCACGAGTATCATCCTCGGAGGCACCTCGCCGCGCGCCTCGACCTTGGCCGTGATCTCCCCGATCGTGAGCGGTCCGTCATTCACGCCGGGAAAATCCGGGTTGTCGAATGTTGGAGCCCCCTCGGCGCTCGACATTGGTCCAAGGCCCGTCTGCAGGATCGGTAGAAGGCCAGCGGCCGAGACGAACACATGCATTCCGTCGAAGACGCGCCGGTTGCCCATCATGTTGAAGCCGTTCAGGAGAAAGGTCTTCAGGAATCGTCCATCCTGCGACCTGCCGCTCGCGAGCACGCGGTTGATCGCTCCCTTGAGCGGGTTGGGCGTTCCACCCTTGTCAGAAGCTGCATGCGCGAAGAAATCCGCGGCATCGCGGACGATCGCAAAGCCCACTCCCTCGACGAACCGTGTCTTGCCATCGGCGTCAGCGAACGAAGGCAGGTCCGCACTCTGTCCAAGCTCCCAAAATACCTCCGCAACCGCGAAACCATGGTCTTGAAGAAAGCCGGTGCCCTGCTCCAGCGTGCCCGGGAGAAACCGCACGTCGCGTGGCGAGTTGTAGATCGCCTCGGCCCAGACTTGCCCGCGGTTGGGTACGTCCACCAGCAACGCGCCGTTTTCCCCGCGCGGAGCCGCCGGCATCATGAGAATGACCTTCGCCGCGTAGTCGACGCGCCCGCGTTCATTGCGCGGCGCCTTGTTGATCCCAGGGATGGCTTCTTGCGGCGATAGATCGCCGCGGATCTTGCCCTGCCAGATCACATAGTCGCCGGCGCGAAATGTGCCGTAAGGCTGCTTCGACGTGAACTCGATCCGGGTAACTTCTGCGCTCACTGGCCGCGCCGTAGAGATCAGGCTGAACAAGCAAAACAAGAACATCACAATTCGCCCGTTTCGACGGTGCGGCATGGGAATTCTCCATAGGGGATAGCGGCTGGTTTCGAGCATTTTTTGATCACGACACGCCGTGTCAGAACGGACATGATGGACCGGCAACTTTTTCACCGCTCCATCGCCTATCGCGAAGGCCTTCTCACTCCATCCAATAGTCGATGTCCGTCTGATTTGCATTGGTGCCGGCCTTCGGCTCGGACGGGCCATGACTGCTGATGATGCCACGCATTCTGGCGAGGCTACCCGTGCCACCGGTAATGACGCCCGATGTCATGTTCGTAAGTTTCCCATCTCCACTGCTTTGAGCGACCAGAGATGTCCTGACAAAAAACTTCTCCCCGTTCTCCAGTATCCAAACGTTGTAGATGAGAGCCGGACCGTTGTTGTCGATGTAGTCCGACATGCCGCGTGTCCACTGCTCCTTCAACCTCGATCCGTTGATGAGGGGGGCATCGTCACCATAGGTCCGCCGAATTTCGAAGAGCCGAGCTTGATGTCCCGGAATGTCGCCAACGTCGATGACGTGTTGTTGGGTGTATACCGTCTGAGTTGCCGGCGTATCATAGCTGACGTGGTGCTTTTGCTGCGCAATGGCCACCGGCGCGGTTAGAGCCATTGCGAGAGTGATCATCATTCCAAGCGCGATACTGCGAAACATGCGTGACCTCTCATGCTGAAATCCACCCAACCATGAAGATATGGTCGGACGATGTTTGTTGAAGATTCCCTCATCAACCAGTCAGCGCTCGGTAGCGACCGAGCCCCAACCAAAGCTGATTTCACCGCGCCTTTCCGAGGTGCCATAAATTAGACCGATCGTCTAGTATTCGGCTTGGCTGCAAGCGATTTCGCCCATCAATCTTTTTTGACAGCGCTTTGTCGGACAAGGCCTCTTTCCGCTAAGCCGGTCATTGCGGTGCCCGACGCGGAGGTCAGCTACCGGCCGGGAACGGACATAATCGATTGGTGGGCGTATCCTTGCAGTTTAACGGCTCAACGGTAGCATTGCAGGAATGCTACCCGCGGCCCCGACATGATGGCATCGGCCACTGTGCGCTGGGCTGTCGATCACGCCGGAAGTTACGGGTCCGATCGCAGCGGTTCTTGTGAAAGACAACGAATGGGTGAAGCGGGGAACCCTCCTCTTTACCATCGATCCGGTTCCGTTCAGATTGGCCGCAGTGCAAGCGCGCGCGGAGGAGGCGCGAACTGAGGCTCAGCTGCCGGTCGACCGGGCGCAGTTGCAGGTTCTGCAGGCGCAGAAGGAAGCGGCGGGTGCTGCCGAGAGGCTCGCCGCGGCAAACCTCCGCCGTGACACGCCGCTTGCCCAGTCCGGTACGATCTCCGCGCAGGCCCTCGACACGACTCGTACCACCGAGGAGCAAAGCGCGGCCCAGCAACATGCTGCCGAAGCTGCCTTGCAGAAGGAGAACGAGACTCTCAGCCTGGATAAGGCTGCCGTCTCATCGGCCCACGCTGCACGTCTTCTCGCCGAATGGCGCTTGGGCCGCACCAAAGTCGTGGCGCCCGTTGATGGTTTCGTGACGCATCTTGCCATTCAAACTGGCGACATGGTTTCCACGAGCCAGGCAGCGGTTGCGATCGTCGATGGAAACGCCTGAGGGCGAGGACGATCTACAGTTTCGGCGTCTCTCCAACGAGCCGATGCTCGTCGTATTGCCCGCAAGCCATCCGGTGGCGAAGTCGACTGAAATCGATCTTATCAGGCTGAAGGGGGATCCGCTCATTCTGACGCCGCGCGGATCGGCCTGGGTTGACACAGTCATCGCGGCCTGTCGGCGGGCGGGCTTCGAGCCGACCCTCGGGCAGTCCGCGCCGCAGATCAGCTCTGTCGTCAGCCTGGTGGCAGCTGAGCTTGGCTTTTCGCTCGTGCCGGCGGCAATGCGCCAGCTTCATGTAACCGGCGTCACCTATCGTGAGGTCAAAGGGGACGCTCCAATCGTGCGCTTGGCTCTGGCGTTCCGGCGTGGCGAGACCTCGAAGATCGTCCGCAACTTCATTGCCCAGGCGGTGGCGTGATGCAGGGGAGACAGTCAGACGGAAGCTGAAATGCTGATCGTCAAACGGTCCGACAATCACGAAAATCAGGTACAACCAGTCCGAATTTGCGCATGGTTAGCCGCCGCACGTTGGCCATGCATACATGAGCCAGATGTCCGGCAGCGGGAAATTAGCGGTGGCAGATAGAATGACTGCGATCGAGTTTCTCGTTTGCGGTGGGCTAGGTTTGGTCTCTCAGGAGGTTTTCCATCTGCTCTGAACCGAGGAAGCCGAGGTTGCGAAGCTTCAGTATTCCAAGGAGAGACCAGATGAACGTCCACAAGAATGCGCCTTTGACGCCCAAAGGTCGAGAGGCGATGGTGCGAGGCGTGGTCGAGGGCGCGGTCATTTTCGACGGATTCAGCCGGACGCGCCGCGCTCGCCGTCGTCGGCGCGGATGTCAAACAGTCACTCCGCCGCAAAGACCCTTGATTTCTTCGGGTCCAGCTTTTCGACGACGTCCAGATCGCCGTCGTCGACAACGTCCTCTTCCTGAGGATCGCTTCCTGCGTGTGGTTTCGGACTGAACCATTGCGAGACACGGTCCAGATAAAGATAGACAACCGGCGTGGTGAAGAGCGTCAGGACCTGGCTGACCAAGAGACCGCCGACCATGGCGTAGCCGAGCGGTTGACGCAGCTCCGAACCGGTCCCGTGGCCGAGCATCAGCGGCACGCCGCCGAGCACCGCCGCCATCGTGGTCATCAGAATCGGACGGAAGCGCAGCAGGCAGGCCCGGCGAATGGCCTCAACCGGCGACAGGCCCTGATCCCGCTCCGCCGCGATCGCGAAGTCGACCAGCATGATGCCGTTCTTCTTGACGATGCCGATCAGCAGGACGAGGCCGATCAACCCGATCAAACTGAAGTCGAAATGGAAGATGAGGAGCGTCGCCAGAGCACCGACACCGGCCGACGGCAGGGTCGACAGGATCGTCAAGGGGTGAATGTAGCTCTCGTAGAGCACGCCGAGAATGAGATAGACCACGATCAGCGCCGCCACGATCAGCAAAGGCACGGAGGAGAGAGACTCCTGGAATGCCTTCGCCGTGCCTGCGAAAGTCGAGGTGATCGCGGCCGGCACGTTCATCTGCTTTTCCATCGCGTCGATCGCCTGCGTCGCCTGGCCGAGCGCGACGTTGGGCGCGAGATTGAAGGAGATCGTCACCGCGGGAAACTGGCCCTGGTGATTGATGGCCAACGGCCGCACCGGAGCCGTGGTCCACTTGGTGAACGCCGACAGCGGCACCTCTCCCCCCGTCGTCGGTGAGCGGAGGTAGATCTGCTCCAGCGTGGACGGATTCTTCTGGAGCGAGGGCAGCACCTCGAGGACGACATAGTAGGTGGACAATTGGGTGAAATAAGTCGCGATTTCCCGCTGCCCGAATGCGTCATACAGGGTCGCGTCGATCACGTCGGGCGTGATCCCGAAACGAGCGGCCTGATTGCGGTCGATCGACAGCGTCAGCGTCGTGCCCGACGTCTGCTGGTCGGACGCGACGTCGCGAAGCTCGGGCATCTCCTTCATCTTCGCGAGCAGCTTCGGGGCCCATGTGTTGAGCTGGTCCATATCGGTCGACTGCAGCGTGAACTGAAATTGCGTCCGGGAGGCCCGGCCGCCGACACGTACGTCCTGCGCCGACTGGAGGTAGAGCCGCGCGCCCTGGACCTTCGCCGTCTGGACCTGCAGACGACGGATGACCTGGTCAGCCGAGTCGGTGCGTTCATCCCGCGGCTTCAACGTAATGTACATCGTGCCGTCGTTGAGCGTATTGCCGCTTCCGCCCATCCGCATCGCCATGTGGTCGATCGCAGGGTCCTTCAGCACGATCGCGCCGATCTCCTGCATGTGCTTCGCCATATCGGCGATCGACACGTCCTGCGACGTTTCGACGATTCCGGTGATCAGCCCGGTATCCTGCTGCGGAAAGAACCCTTTGGGGATGATCACGAAGAGATAGACCGTCAGCGCGATCGTCGCGAAGAACACCATCAAGGTGATGAAGCGGAAACGCAGCACGAGGTCGAGGCCGCGCTCGTAGCCGTTCACGAGGGCCTGGAACATCCGCTCGCTGAGCATATAGAGCCTGCCGTGATGCTCCTCGTCGTGCGATTTGAGGAAGCGCGACGCCATCATCGGCGTCAACGTCAGCGATACCAGGGCCGACACGGCGATCGTCATCGCGAGCGTCACCGAAAATTCGCGGAACAGGCGGCCGATGATGCCGCTCATCAGCAATAGCGGAATCAAGACCGCGATCAGCGAAACGGAGATCGAGATGATCGTGAACCCGATTTCGCTCGCGCCCTTGAGCGCGGCGGCCATCGGCGTCTCGCCCTCCTCGATGTAGCGGGTGATGTTCTCCAGCATCACGATGGCATCGTCGACCACGAAGCCGACCGCGATGGTGAGCGCCATCAGGGACAGATTATCGAGGCTGTAGCCGGCGATCCACATCAGCGCGCAGGCGCCCAGCAACGCAAGCGGCACCGTGATCGACGGAATGATGGTGGCCCAGACGCTGCGCAGGAAGACGAAGATCACCATCACGACGAGGCCGATCGTCAGCAGCAGCGTGAACTGCACGTCCTTCACCGCCGCGCGGATCGTCTGCGTGCGGTCCGATAGCACCGAGACCTTGATGGCCGGCGAGATACCCGCCTGCAGGTGCGGCAGCTGCTTCATGACGCTGTCGACGGTGTCGATGACGTTGGCGCCCGGCTGCTTGAAGATGACCAGGAAGACGCCGGGCTTGCCGTCAACCCAGCCGTACTGGGTATTGTCCAGCGGTGCACTCACGGCATGGCCGATGTCGCCGACACGGACGGGACTGCCGTTCCGATAGGCGATAACGATGTCGTTCCAGGCCTCGGCCTTGGTGAACTGGTCGTTGGCATAGACGGTGTAAGTGCGGGTGTCGCCGTTAAGGGTTCCCTTGGGATTGTTGACGGTGATCACCGAGAGCGGGGTGCGCACGTCCTCCAGCGACAGGCCCTTGGCGACCAGCTTGGCGGGATCGATCTGGACACGGATCGACGGCGCCTGCTGTCCACCGACACTGACCTGGCCGACGCCGCTGATATGGCTGATCGCCTGCGCGAGCTTGGTGTAGGTCTCGTCGGACACCTGCGTCATCGGCAGCGTCGTCGAGGTGGCACCGAGCGTGAGAATGGGTGAGTCGGCCGGATTGACCTTTCGGTAGGTCGGCGGGGTCGGCATGTTCTTGGGCAATTGCCCGCTCGCCGCATTGATGGCGGCGAGCACGTCGGAGCCGGCGCCATCGATGTTGCGCGAGAGATCGAACTGCAGAACGATCTGGGTCGAGCTGGTCTGGCTCTGCGACGTCATCTCCGAAACGCCGGGAATGAGCGCAAATTGCGATTCAAGCGGTTGCGCCACCGATGACGCCATCGTTTCCGGATCCGCGCCCGGAAGGTTGGCGGAGACCTGGATGGTGGGGAAGTCGACTTCCGGCAGCGGCGCCACCGGCAATTGCGGGTAGGCGATGATCCCGACGAAGACGATGCCGACCATCAGCAGCGACGTCGCGATGGGGAGGCGAATGAAGGGAGCCGAGATACCGCCAGCCATGTCAGTCAGCCGATCCGGTGGTCTTGGTTCCGCTCTTGGTTCCGCTCGTGGCCTGAGTGGCAGTGGCGCTTGCATCCGCCATCGGCGCAGCCGCAGGCGCTTCCTCGACCAACGCGCCATCGAACAGGCGTGACTGTCCGGCCACCACGATCCTGTCTCCGACGTTCAGCCCTTCGGAGACCACGGCATTTGCATCGCCGCTCTGACTGACCTTGATCGGCCTCGCGCTGACCTTGCCATTGTCGCCTATCACGTAGGCGAACAGACCCGACGGCCCGTGCTGCACGCCATCCTGCGGCACGACGATGACGTCCTTGCGCGTATCGATCAGCATCCGCGTGGTGACCGACAGGCCGGGCCACAGCGCATTGTCCTTGTTGTCGAAGCGCGCTTTCAGGCTGATGGTCCCGGTGGCCTGGTTCACCGAATTGTCCATGACCACGAGCCTGCCTTGCGACAGTGTCCTGGTTCCGTCCGAGGTCAGCGCCTCGACGGGCACCTCACCGGCGTCAAAGGCCTTGTCGATGGCCTGCAATTGCTCTTCAGGCTCCGTGAACTGCACGGCGATCGGCTGAAGCTGGGCGATGGTGACGATCCCCGTCGTATCCGCGGCATGCACGATGTTGCCGGGGTCAACCAGCCGGAAACCCGTTCGTCCGCTGATCGGCGCCTTGATCGAGGTGTAGCCGAGATTGGTCTGCGCATTGTCGATGGCGGCCTCGTCGCCCTTCACCTGCGCGATCATCTGATCGACCAGGGCCTGCTGGGTATCTAGATTTTGCTGGGTCTCGAATTGCTGCTTCGCGAGCTTCTGAAAGCGCTCCAGGTTCAACCGGTCGTTCCTCAGATTGGCCTCGTCCTGGGCCTTCTTCGCCACTGCCTGCTCGAGAGCCGCGGTAAAGGGGCGTTGATCGATCTCCAGAAGTGGATCGCCCTCCTTCACCATCTGCCCCTGTTTGAAGAACACCTTGATGATCTGACCGTCGACGCGGCTCTTGACCGTCACCGTCTTGAACGGCGAGACGACTCCGAGACCGTAGGCGCGCACGGGAAAGTCGGCCTTCTTCACTACGAACGAGGTGACGGGAATCTTCGCCGCGGCCTGACTGGCAGCGCTTTGGGCGGCCGCTGCGGCTGGCTTGACGCCCCCGAGGAGCTCATACCATACGCCATAGGCCACCGCGGCTATTGCAAGGATTCCAAACAGCGCAACGCTGAGCTTCGGTCGCGTTGACAAATTGATGGCCCTCTAACTGTTTGTACCTGCCTACGGGTGACCCGACTGATTGCAGGTGAAACCGCCGCCTCGGATTGGAAGTATCGCGGACAAAATCCCAGCGTCAAAATGACGATCGCGTGCGAAAATCTGTACAAATTTTCATGTTCGCTCGCCGCAAAACGCAGTCGCTCGATCAAAGCCGTCCAACGAAGGACAGGCAGAAACAAACAGAAACGAAATGGAGAGACGTGAGAGGTCACCGCGGCATCACGCTGAATTGCGCCGGCGATCGCGAATTTCAGGATCGCTCGCCTCAAGTCAGGCCTTATCATTGAAACTCAGCAAGCGCTGCTTGATGGGAACGAGGCGCGGGATGAAGGCTGATCAACCGAACCACCGGGGAAATGTCGTACCGTTTCGAACGCGATCGGGAGGCGGCAGAGATCCGGTTGATGATGCACGGCCCGACAACATCTTGCGCATGCTCGACCTCTCGAAGTTCGAACACCATCGCCCAGCTGTCGAGAACCGCCCCAGCATGCGTTCCAACATCGCGGCAATGGTTCTGCTCGGACTTCTCGTATTCATCGCAACAGAGGACTTTTCCAGACTCGAGCAATCGAACCTTTGCTTCGACAAATCGGAATGCAGGAATTGAACAGTGCTCGTCATCAACTGACGATGTAACGACGAATCGCAGTTTCAGCGGCAAGCGTGTCGGCCAACCGGCGTTCGCACGGATGTCAGCGATGTCCGGCTTGCCTTCAACGAGGAACGAAGGTCCGGAAGACCCCATTGGCACCGTCCCGCCAATCGTGTAACCCGGCCGAAACCCTCGCCGGGACGGGACGCTGATGAGTGCGGTTGCCACTGATAACGCGGGAGATAGCACCCGCGCGCTGATCTTTGCGCTGCTTGCGCTCGCCTGCGGGCACATGCTCTCGACCTTGCTGCGCACCATTCCCGCCGTCAGCCTCGACCTGATGGCGGCGGATTTCCACATGGAGCCGCAGGCGCTGGCGAGCCTCACCTCGGTCTATCCCTTTGCTTTTGCCGCTGCGCAGATTCCGGTCGGCGCGGCGATGGATCGCTTTGGCGTGCGGCCGGTGTCGCTGAGCCTGCTTATGGGAACTGTGATCGGCGCCATCGCGTCGGGATTCGCGACGGGGCCGGAAAGTTTTGCGGTCGGGCAGGTGATGCTCGGCATCGCGACGTCAGGCATGCTGATGTGCCCGATGACGCTGGCGGCCAAGCAATTGTCGGCGGCGCGGTTCGGGCTGTGGTCCGGCGCGATCCTCTCGATCGGCAATATCGGCATGCTGCTGTCGTCGAGCCCGCTCGCCTTCGTGGTCGATCATTACGGCTGGCGCGCCGGATTCTGGATCTCCGCGCTCGGCGGCGTCCTCGTCGCGCTCGCGGTGTTCTTGCTGGTGCCGAGGCAGCCGGCCGAGCACAAGGACGAGTCCTCGCCGCTGTCGCAGATGATCGAGGTGCTCAGGCTCGGACTCTCGCGCCCCCTGCGTGGCCTGATCGCGCTGGCGCTGGTGTCGCTTGCGACCTCGCTGGTGCTGCGCGGCCTGTGGGGCGGACCTTGGCTGATGGAGATCAAGGGACTGACTCGGGTCGAGGCCGGCAACCAGCTCGGCGCGTTCACGCTGGCGATGATCGCAGGTCCGCTGTGCATCGGCATGATCGACCGCAGGCTCAGTCGCCGCCGTGAGCTGGTGGCGGGCACGCATATGGTCGGCGCGCTGCTGCTGGCGCTGATGGCGCTGGGGGCGCCGCATTATGCGGTCTCGATCCTGTTCGGCGTTCCCGTGATGCCGCCGCAATATGATCTCGTGCTGTTCGTGCTCATCGGCCTTGCGACCTCCGCCCAGCCGCTGCTGTTCGGCATGTCGCGGCAGCTGGTCGATGCGCAAACCGCGGGCAAGGCGCTCGCGGCGATCAACCTCGCCTTCTTCCTCGGCGCCGCCCTGATGCAGTCGATGACGGGCGCGGTGGCGGCGTTCGCGGGGCTGCCGGCGGTGCTGCTGTTCATGGCGGCGGCGCTACTTCTGGGCGCGCTGATCTTCCTGGCCTATACGCGCACTGCGTGAAGCAGCCTCGCACGACAGCGTGGCGCAGCGGATGCTCCCGATTCTTCCTGTCGCGCCAGCCTCTGTGAACAGTCGCAACCTGCAGTGGCCGTTATTTCCACTGTGACCCGGTGGTTACAGCCGCCGCGTGACTCGCCGGATATTGTGACCGGATCGCGAAGTCGGACAACTCACCAGATGAAGTCGCTGGCCTGTGCGATGCCGACACGCACGATGCGCCTCAGGCGCCATTGCCGTTAGTTGAAGGAAGATCCTCGCATGACCACCAAAACCCTTTTCAGCGCCATTGCGCTGGCCGTTTCGACGTTGACCTCGGCCATGGCGGCGGACGTGTCGATGCCGTACAAGGCTGCGCCTGCGGCCCCGGCCTTCTCCTGGACCGGTTGCTATGTCGGCGGCAATGGCGGCGGCGGCCGCGGGGTCAACGAGCAGCAGCCCATCGCCGGGACGACGTTCAATGCCGATCACAACAGCGGCTGGCTCGCCGGTGTGCAGGGCGGCTGCGACTATCAGGTCGGCTCCCTGGTGGTCGGCATCGAAGGCCAGTTCGATTGGGCCGACATGAAGGATACCGCCACGACACTGACTCCGGGCGGCGGCTTCGGCTTCCAGCTGACGACCCGGCTCGATCGCGTCGCCACCGCGACAGGCCGCATCGGCTACGCCTTCGATCGCGTGCTGTTCTACGCCAAGGGCGGCGCCGCCTTCGCCCACTTCAACCATCAGATGACGGAGACCGATTTCGCCGGATTCACGGCTGATTTCAAGGGTTCGCGCGATGTGACGGGATTCGTCGTCGGTGCCGGCCTCGAATATGCGCTGCTGCCAAACCTGTCGTTGAAGGCCGAATACAATTATTTCGACTTTGGCACGAACGGCTACACCCTGAACTGCTCCGGCAATCCCGGCTGCGCCGGCACTCCCTTCTTCCCGGCCAGCGTCCGGCAGAACATGCAAACCGTCATGCTCGGCGTGAATTGGCGATTCAACACGGCTGTCGCCCCGCTCGTCGCGCGATACTGATTGGTGTGCCGAAAGCGTCGGCGGCGCGTCGTGTTCGGCGCGCCGCCGCATGCAGCCGCCGTGGCTTTGATGCGGTCGTCCCTGCCCCGCCCTAAAACTCACCGGACTGTCCGAGAGGCCTTGCGAAACACGGCGCAGCGAAGGATGCTGACGCGTACCGTGCATCAAAGGACCATCTCATGCCTGTCGATACCAAAGCCGCCACCGACCGCCTCATGCGCTTCCTCTCCGTCGAGGGCGTCACCGGACAGGAGGCGGCGATCGGGCGTGAGCTCACCGCCGCGCTGAAGGAAAGCGGCGTGCCGGCCAAGGCGATCCGGCTCGACGATGCCAACACCCGCATTCCCGTCCCGACCGAGACCGGCAACCTGATCGTCGACCTGCCCGGCCGCGGCGCGCTGCATAACCAGCCGCGCATCATGTTCATGACCCACATGGACACCGTGCCGCTGTGCGCCGGCGCTAAGCCGAAGAAATCCGGCCGCAGAATCGTCAACGAGGCCAAGACCGCGCTCGGCGGCGACAATCGCTGCGGCTGCGGCGTGCTGGTGACGCTGGCTGCCGAGCTCGCCAAGCAGAAGCTCGATCATCCCCCGATCACGCTGCTGTTCTGCGTGCGCGAGGAGAGCGGGCTCTACGGCGCGCGCCACGTCAAGCTCGACGAGCTCGGCTCGCCGGCGATGGCCTTCAACTATGACGGCGGCTCGGCCTCCAACGTCATCATCGGCGCCGTCGGCGCGGACCGCTGGAATGTCGAGATCTTCGGCCGCGCCTCGCATGCCGGCGTTGCACCGGAGCGCGGCATCTCCTCGACCATGATCATGGCGCTCGCGCTCGCCGAGGTGAAGGCCGGCGGCTGGTTCGGCAAGGTGGTGAAGGGCAAGAGCCAAGGCACCAGCAATGTCGGCCCCGTCACCGGCGGCGAGGGCCGCCCGGCGGGCGATGCCACCAACGTCGTCACCGACTACGTCCATGTGCGCGGCGAGAGCCGCAGCCACGACGGAAAGTTCTTCAAGGAGATCACCAAGGCCTACAAGGCCGCGTTCGAGAAGGCCGCCAAGAAGGTGACGAACGCGCAGGGCAAATCCGGCAAGGTCAAGTTCAAGGCCGAGACTGACTATTTTCCGTTCCGCATGAAGGACAACCTTCCCGTCGTCAAACGGGCGGTCGAGGCAGTGTCCGCGGTCGGCGGCACCCCGAACGTCCGCACCGCCAATGGCGGCCTCGATGCCAACTGGATGGTCCGCCACGGCGTTCCCACCGTGACCTTCGGCGCCGGCCAGAACGAGGCGCACACGATCGACGAGTGGATCAATCTCGACGAATACGACCGCGCCTGCGCGCTGGCCGTGCAGCTCGCGACGATGCGCTGAGGCGCGTCGCGCGTGAGCTCGGAGAGATCATTTGTCGCCAATGACGGCACCGTCATTGGATATCGGCAACTGGGCTCAGGCCCCGGACTGGTGCTGCTCCATGGCGCGCTGCAGAGCGCAGCGAGCTTTACTGACCTTGGCGCAGCGCTGGCCGACCGCTTCACCATTCTCATCCCGGACCGGCGCGGTCGTGGTCTGAGCGGACCGTTCCGGCCCGACCACTGCATGGCGACCGAGATCGATGATCTCGGCCGGCTTCTCGCCGAGACGGGCGCACGAAATGTGTTTGCATTGAGCGCCGGAGCCTTGGTTGCCATGCACACCGCGCTCGCCAATCCGGCGATCGCGCGCCTCACGCTTTACGAGCCGCCGCTCGAATTCGGCGGGGTCCAGCCGCGCTACTGGGCCGCTGGCTATGAGGCGGCCCTGGCGAAGGGGGATCTGCCGGGCGCCCTTGTTGCCGTGCTCAAAGGCACCGGCGACAACGAGATCATGACAAGGCTCCCTGCGCCTGTCCTTAAATCGTTCTTCGCCATGTTGATGCGGCTCCGTCCCAACGCGGCCGTTGGCAACGGGCCGCCTCTGGCCACGCTCATCCCCACGGTCCACTACGACATCGAGCTGATTGCGGAGAAAGCCGGCGATCTTGACTGCTTCAGGAGCTTGAGCACGGAAACGCTGCTGCTTGGCGGCGATCGGAGCCAGGGCTATCTCGCCACCGCTCTCGATGCTCTCGCTGCGATCCTGCCGAACGCGACGCGCGTTGAATTCAAGGGCGCCGGACACATCGCCGCAGACAACGAAGGCGACCCAATTCGCGTCGCGGCGGAGCTGCGTCGTTTCTTCGCATGACGTCGTCCGCAGGATGGGGAGAGCGCAGCGAAACCCA
The DNA here is from genome assembly GCF_040547935.1 of Bradyrhizobium sp. LA6.8. NCBI lineage: Bacteria > Pseudomonadati > Pseudomonadota > Alphaproteobacteria > Hyphomicrobiales > Nitrobacteraceae > Bradyrhizobium > Bradyrhizobium sp. LA6.8. The sequence goes on along the minus strand of NZ_JBEPQQ010000005.1, from coordinate 128,379 downwards.
TCGCCGCGATCATGAAGATGATGGGTTTCGCTGCGCTCTACCCATCCTACAGAACTGCCCTGCATCGCCCGCGGTTGCCCGCCGATGCCTGCCGGCCTAGCCTGCAAGGAAAAGCAGGAAGGAAACATGGCACGCATCTCGACAATCGAGACCGGATTCTACCGGATTCCCCTCCCCGTCACGCTGTCCGACTCAACGCATGGCGAGATCGCGGCGTTCGAGCTGATCACCTGCCGCATCCGCGATGCCGACGGCGCCGAAGGCGTCGGCTACACCTACACGGTCGGGCGCAATGGCGGGGCGACTGCGGACATCCTCAAACGCGAGATTCCGCCGCTCGTGGAGGGACGCGAGGCCGACGACACCGAGGCGATCTGGCATCACGTCTGGTGGGGCCTGCATTATGGCGGGCGCGGCGGACCGGCGGTCTTGGCGCTGTCCGCGCTCGACATCGCGTTGTGGGACCTGAAGGCGCGGCGCGCGAAATTGCCGCTGTTCCGCCTGCTCGGCGGCTTCGATGCGCACGTGCCTTGCTATGCCGGCGGCATCGACCTCGATCTCTCCGTCGAGGCGCTGCTCGCGCAGACCGACGGCAATCTCGCCAAGGGCTTTTGCGCCATCAAAATGAAGGTCGGCCGGCCCGATCTCAAATCCGACGTCGCGCGCGTCGCGGCCATGCGCAAACATCTCGGCGACGGCTTTCCGCTGATGGCGGACGCCAACATGAAATGGACGGTGGAGGACGCGATCCGCGCCGCCCGCGCATTCGTCCCCTACGACCTCACCTGGCTCGAGGAGCCTGTTATCCCCGACGACGTCGCGGGCCATGCCCGCATCATGCAGGCCGGCGGCGTGCCGATCGCGGCCGGCGAGAATTTGCGCTCGCTGTGGGAGTTCAAGAACTACATCGTCGCCGGCGCGGTATCCTACCCCGAGCCTGACGTCACCAATTGCGGCGGCGTGAGTGCGTTCATGAAGATCGCGCGGCTCGCGGAGGCGTTCAATCTCCCGGTCACCAGCCACGGCGCGCACGACATCACGGTGCATTTGCTCGCGGCCTGCCCGAACCGCTCGTATCTGGAAGCGCATGGTTTCGGGCTGGACAAGTATATCGAGCACCCGCTGGTGCTCGCGGACGGCAAGGCGCTGGCGCCGGACCGGCCGGGCCATGGCATCAGCTTCGACTGGAAAGGACTGGCGAAGCTCTCGCCGTAGGGCAATCCGTCATGGCCGAAGCAAGACGTGGATGGCCGGGTCATAGGCGAGCGGAAGCGACGCCGTCCTTCGGACGGCTATGGCGAGCGGAAGCGACGCCGTCCTTCGGACGGCTATGCCCGGCCATGACGATGTTGCTGCACGCGAGACACTCGCAGGCGCTTGACGGGTCGGCTCAATATTCGGCTATGCTGGCATTAGCCGGCCCTCCTTACGAAAGATCCCCGCCTTGCCCCCCGAGCTGCACCAGAAACTGACCCAGTGGCGCCGGCATCTGCATGCGCACCCGGAACTGGGCCTCCACGAGAAGGCCACCTCGGCCTTCGTGCAGGAGAAGCTCACCGAGCTCGGCATTCCCTTCGAAGCGGGCATCGGCGGCCACGGCGTCGTTGCGACGCTGACGCGAGGGGCGGCGCAGGGCCGCGTCGGCCTGCGCGCCGACATGGATGCGCTGCCGATCACCGAGGACACCGGCCTGCCCTACGCCTCGACGACATCAGGCGTGATGCATGCCTGCGGTCATGACGGGCACACCGCCTCGCTGCTCGGCGCGGCCGCGCTGCTGGTGGCCGACACCGGCTGGAGCGGCACCGTCGACTTCATCTTCCAGCCGGCCGAGGAAGGCCTTGGCGGCGCGCGCGCGATGGTCGGGGCGGGCCTGTTCGACCGCTTTCCGATGACGCGGGTGTTCGGCTTCCACAACTGGCCGGGGCTCGCAGCCGGCACCATCGCGGTCCACGACGGCGTCGTGATGGCCTCCGGCGGACGCGTCAGCATCACGATCGACGGCCATGCCGGACATGCCGGCATGCCGCATCTGACCCGCGATCCCGTCATGGCGGCGGGACACCTGATCGTGGCGCTGCAATCGGTCGTGTCGCGCAGCATCGATCCGCTCGACACCGCCGTGCTCTCGCTGTGTACGCTCGAAGGCGGCACGGCGCGCAACCAGATCGCGGGACGCGTCACCATCGGCGGCACGTTGCGGTATCATCGCGACGCGGTGAAGGACGTCATCCTGGCGCGGATCGGAGAGGTCTGCGCAGGCATTGCAACGACCTTCGGCGTCAAGGTCACGCCCGAAATCGTCATGGGCGTCGGCGTGGTGGTCAACACGCCTGCCGAGGCGGGCCTGGCGCGCCTTGCCGCGGAGAGGGTGCAGACCGAGGTGCGACGCGATCTCGCGCCGAGCATGGCCGGCGAGGATTTCGCCTTCTTCCTCAAGCAGTGCCCCGGCGCCTTCGCCTGGATCGGCAACGGTGAATTGCGCGACGGCGCCGAGCTGCACGGCCCGCGCTACGATTTCAACGACGCGATTTTGCCGGTCGCCTCGAGCTGGATGGCCGAGGTCGCCAAGGTGGCGCTGAAGTCGAACTGACCCCGGAACGGCAGGACCTCGGATTCCCTGCGCATGACGTCGGCCGTGCGCCGACCGTCCCGCCGCACTGTCCCACCGACACTTTTTCTTTGGCCTGCAACCCTTTGAACATGCAGCGGCGATGACTGCCCGACCGGGCGCGTTGCAGCACCGCACCGCTGCGCGCGCTTGACGCGGGACGTGCGGGCAGGAATAATGAAATTAAAGAACAATTGTTCGCATTCCGAACAAACTGCAGCGGGACCAAGCGGGCTCACAACGCCGCATCCGCACCACCAGAGGAAACGTCATCGATGCAAGCCATCCTCAATGGCGACAGCACGCTCATCGTCGCGATGATCGTCGCCTACATCGCCTTCACGTCCTGGCTCACGTTCAGGCTGCGCAGCAGGACCAGCGATCAGTTCATGACGGGCGCACGCGCGATGCCGGCGGTGGTCGTCGGCGTGCTGATGATGTCCGAATTCGTCGGCGCCAAATCGACCGTCGGCACGGCGCAGGAAGCGTTTCAGTCGGGCATAGCGGCGGGGTGGGCCGTGCTCGGCGCCTCGATCGGCTTCCTGCTGTTCGGGTTCCTGATGGTGAAGAAGCTCTACAGTTCCGGCGAATACACCATCTCGGCGGCGATCGCGCAGAAATACGGCAAGTCGACCATGCTCACGGTGTCGGTGATCATGATCTACGCGCTGCTGCTCGTGAACGTCGGCAACTATGTGAGCGGCGCGGCCGCAATCGCCACCGCACTGCATGTCAGCATGCCTGTTGCGATGTGCATCATCGCCGTGGTCAGCACCTTCTACTACGTGTTCGGCGGGCTGAAGGGCGTCGCCTGGGTGACGATCCTGCACAGCGCCATCAAGGTCGTCGGTATCGTCATCATATTCTCGGTTGCGATGTCGCTGACCGGCGGCATCGCGCCGATCCAGGCCAAGCTGCCCGCCTATTACTTCAGCTGGGACGGCAAGATCGGCTTTGCGACCATCTTCGCCTGGACCTTCGGCACCGTCGGCGCGATCTTCTCGACCCAGTTCATCGTGCAGGCGATCTCCTCGACGCCGAGCGCCGACGACGCGCGCAGGGCCACCTTCTATGCGGCGGCGTTCTGCCTGCCGCTCGGATTCCTGCTCGCCCTGATCGGCGTCGCGGCGAAATTCCTCTATCCCGACATGAACAGCCTCTACGCGCTGCCGGTGTTTTTGGAGAAGATGCCCCCGCTGGCCTCGGCTTTCGTGACGACCTCGCTCGTCGCCTCGATCTTCGTCAGCGTCTGCACGGTAGCGCTCGCGATCGCCTCGCTGGTGGTGCGCGACTTCTACGTCCCCTACTGGAAGCCGACGCCGGAACGGGAGCTGAAGATGACCCGCCTGTTCTCGGTGGCAATCGGCATCGCGCCGCTGGTCTTCGTCTTCTTCATCCCGGAAATCCTCAAGCTGTCGTTCTTCACGCGCGCGCTGCGCCTGTCGATCACCATCATCGCGATGATGGGATTCTATCTGCCGCTGTTTGCCAGCAACCGCGGCGCCACCGCGGGCCTGATCGGCGCCGCGATCTCGACGACGGCCTGGTACATGCTCGGAAACCCCTTCGGCATCGACAACATGTATGTCGCGGCCGCGACACCGCTGGTGGTGATGGCGGTCGAGCGCCTGGTGATGGGCCGCGCTCCGGCCGCCGCCACGACGCCGCAGCCAAATGCATTGATGGAAAGGACTTCGACATGATCATCGATACCGGGATCGTGACCACCGACATCGGGATCGCCGCCGACGGCGTCGTTCGCCCGGCCGCCGGCGATCCCGACCGGTCCGACGCTTTCATTCCCTCGCCTTGCGTGCAGAACCACGCCGCCAATCTGATGCCGCTCGCGAACGGCGATCTGGCCTGCGTCTGGTTCGGCGGCACGCAGGAGGGCATGTCGGACATCTCGGTCTATTTTTCGCGCCTCGCGCGCGGCGCGACACAGTGGTCTCCCGCCGAAAAGCTGTCCGACGACAAGGGACGTTCGGAGCAGAACCCGGTGCTGTTTCCCGCACCTGACGGCACGCTGTGGCTGATGTGGACGGCGCAGCTGGCGGGCAACCAGGACACCGCGCTGATCCGCCGCCGCCTTTCCCGCGACAACGGCAGGAGCTGGGGCCCAATCGAGACGCTGTTTCCCGAGCAGCGCGGCCGCGGCACCTTCATCCGGCAGCCGATCGTCGTGCTCGACAATGGCGACTGGCTGCTGCCCGTGTTCTATTGCCACAGCACGCCGGGACGGAAGTGGAACGGCGACGAGGACACCAGCGCGGTGAAGATCTCGTCCGATTCCGGCGCGACCTGGCGCGACGTCGACGTCCCCGGCAGCCGCGGCTGCGTGCATATGTGCATCGCGCGCCTCGACGACGGCTCGCTGATTGCCCTTTACCGCAGCCGCTGGGCGGACAACATCTATCAGAGCCGGTCCACCGATCACGGCCGCACCTGGTCGGCGCCGGTCCGGACCGTGCTGCCCAACAACAACTCCTCGATCCAGGTCACGCGGCTCGGCAACGGTCATCTCGCGCTGGTCTTCAACGACTCCAGCGCCAGGGATGCGACCGGGCGCCGCCTCTCGCTCTATGACGAGATCGAGGACGATTTGCCGCCGGTGCTCGCCGGCGACGGCAAAAGAACGGATGAACGCACCGCGTTCTGGGGCGCGCCGCGGGCGCCGATGACGCTGGCCGTCACCGGCGACGGCGGGCGGACGTGGAGCAAGCGCAACGTCGAAACCGGTGACGGCTTTTGCATGACCAACAATTCACGCGATCAGACCAATCGCGAACTGTCCTATCCTTCGGTCAAGGAGACCGCCGACGGGGCGATCCACATGGCCTTCACCTTCCATCGCCGCGCGATCAAATATGTGCGCGTGACCGAGCCATGGGTGAAGCGCACCACGCGGGGCTGAGGTCATGGACCAGAGGCCTCACGCGCTGGTGACGGGCGCAAGCTCGGGGATTGGTGCGGCGATCGTCGAGCAACTGCTGCGCGACGGCTGGCGCGTCACCGGGATCAGCCGCCGCCTTGCGACGTTCGACCATCCGGCGTTCGATCATTTGTCGCTCGACCTCGATGATGTCGACAGCATTGCCGACGCCTTGGCAGGCTTCACGCCGACCGCGCTGGTTCATGCCGCGGGCCTGCTCAAGGTCGGTGCGCTCGGATCGCTCGACCATGACGACGGCGCGGCGATGTGGCGGCTGCATGTCGACGTCGCCGGGCGCCTCGCCAATGCGCTGGCGCCGCGCCTGCCGAACGGCGGACGCATCGTCTTCATAGGCAGCCGCACTGCGTCGGGCGCCGCGGGCCGCGGGCAATATGCCGCGACCAAGGCGGCGCTGGTCGCGCTGGCGCGGTCCTGGGCGCTCGAGCTCGCACCTCGCGGCATCACCGTCAACGTCGTTGCCCCCGCCGCAACCGAGACGCCGATGCTGAAGGATCCCTCGCGCGCCAATGTCACGCCAAAGCTGCCGCCGATCGGCCGCTTCATCCGCCCGGAGGAAGTCGCAGCCGCCGTGGCCTTCCTGCTCTCGACGGAAGCGGCCGCCATCACCGGACAGCAACTCGTCATCTGCGGCGGCAGCTCGCTCTAGGCGCACGGCCGCAATCACGGTCGGCCCGCAATTGCACGAGGGCGAGCCCTCGCGCGGCGGTTACCCTCACATCATCGAGATGGCAACGGCCGCCATCAGCGCGTGGCCGCGATCCTTGCGCGGAAGCTCGCCTGCCCCTGCATGATCTTGTCGAGCAGTGCATCGAGCGCCCAGAAGCGCTCACGGATGTCGAAATCGATGGTCCGGCTGTGGGCGCAGGCGAACGTGCCGAGCCTCTGATGGTACAGCTTGGCCAGCTTGGGATATCCCATCGGCTCGGCCATCGCCGCGAGCGCGAGATAGACGGAGAGATCGTCCGCCAGCGCCGGATGCCGCGCGCTGTCGGTCAACAGCCATTTGTAGAGATCGGGATGGAAGTTCGTGAACACGCCGGTGAAGCCGGCGGATCCGCTTCTGATGGCGTCGAAGGCGATCGCCGCATTGGCGTTGACGATGGCGAGCGAGGAGTTTTTCGTCAGCGCCACGCGACGCTTCACGGTCTCGAGGTCGCAGGACACGTCCTTGAGGATCGCGAAGCGCCCGCTCTCGGCGCAGAACGCCAGCTCGTCGTCGGACATGAGCCGCCGGAACGGCGCGGGACATTCGTAGAGGCCGAGCGGAAGATCAGCGGGCAGCGCATCGAGCAGATGGCGCAGATTGTCCATGAAGACCGTGCCGCCCTGCCCCTTCGGATCGAACCGGTTCGTCACCAGCACCAATCCGTCCACGCCGGTCGCGGCGATGGAGGTCAGCTCGGTCACTTGATCGTCGCGGGATTCACTGACGTGGCCTGACGCGATGACAGGCACCCGGCCCGCCGCCTGCCGCACGACGAAGCGCGCCAGCGCGATGCGCTCCTCGAGGCTCAAAAACTGCATCTCGCTCGACTGGGCAACGGCGAACAGCGCATCCGCGCCATTGGCGATGTACCATTCGACGAGGTTTTCGAGGCCCGCATAGTCGATCGCGTCGGCTTCAGTGAACGGCGTCAGCATCACCGGAATGATGCCCTTGATGGTTGCGGTCACAAATCGGCTCCCAGGCGTTGAAATCGTTGACAGGCAGGAGCCTGCCGCTCACGCGTCTTGCAACGCGTGAGCGTAGCTGTTCGGGCCGGCGGTCAGTTGCCGGCCACTTCCTTGATGCGCGCGATCATGTCGTCGACGGCCTTGTCGACCGGCACCTTGTTGGTGACGATGGCGTTCACGGCCTTCATCCAGACGTTCTCGTTGTTGAGGGTGGTGAACTTGTAGTTCTTGCTCATCTCGTAGCCGCCGACGCCGGCGAAGAACTGGTCGCGCACGGCGCGGCGATGAACGTCGCCGTCCCAGAAGGCGGACTTCTGCGCGGCCGTCTTGACCGGGAACCAGCGGCCGAGCGCGCCTTCGACATAGGGCTGGAGGTTCTCGTCGCGCAGCAGGAACGAGACGAACTCCTTGGCCCGGTCCTTGTTCTTGGCCTGCTCGAAGATCAGGCCGACCACCACGGAGGCGCGGGTGTGCACCGGCGTGCCATCCGGCTTGTTGGGCCAGACCATGGTGCGGATGCGGTCATTATAGTTCTTCTTGGCTTCATCGCGCTGCTCGGCGGTGAGCGTCTCGTTGCCGGCATCGTCGAGCCATTTGCCGGGGAGCGAAACCGTCGAATTGTGCGTCATGATCGTCGTCTTGTTGTGGAAGGCGACGTTGTTGTCGGGATCCTTCCAGCTCGTCGCCGATTGCGGCGTGCAGCCTTTCGCGGCGAACTCGACATAGTCCGTCATGGCGGCGACGAGGCCCGCCTTCACCTTGGGATCGTCGACCAGGAGCTTGCCGTTGTCGTCGACCAGCACGACGTTGTAGGCGTCCATGAACACCAGGAACGAGATGAAGCTGTCGGTGGCGTCGACGCCCATCGGATGGCCGACGCCGTAGATGCGCTTGCCGGACGCCTTGCGCACCGCCGGTTGCGCCTTGTCACACCAGAACGACCAATAGCCCTTCCAGTCCTTCGGGATGTCGGTCTCCTTGAGACCTCCCTCCTCCAGCATGTCCTTCCAATAGTGCAGATGCAGCGTCGCCTGCTTCAGCGGGAAGGCGTAATAGGCCTTCGCCTTGGTCTTGTCGTTGTACAGCATGACCGTTTCGAGCGACTGCGGAGAGAACTCGCCCTTGATCGGTGCGAGCACGGAGCCGAGATCGACCAGCTTGCCCTCGGAGGCCCACTTGCCGGCGCCCTGGAAATGGTAGGTGTCCGCATAGGTGACGTCGGGCGGACTGCCGGCATCGAGCGCCGCCACCAGCTTCGGCATCATGTCCTGCGTCGCATATTGCGACAGCTCGACCTTGACCCCGGTCTTGGCCTCGAACTTCTTGATGACGGCGAGCAGCGCGTCTTCCTCGGCCTTGTAGTAGCCCTTGTTCCACCAGACGACGAGCTTCTCCTCGGCCGCTGCCGGGCTCGCCGTTCCCATCATCGGCAAGAGCAGCGAAACCGCCATCGAACAGTTTCTCGCCCACCGCAAAACGCTATTCCGCATTGTCGTTTCCTCTCCGTCTCATCCGGCGAGGGGCCCGCCGGTTGCTCTCATGGCGTTTAAAACGCGGCTATGTAAGCGCTTACATATGAGGAGTCAAGCGACCCTTTGAGACGGAAGCCGCCCTCTTGGCGGGACCAGGCGCGCTATCGAAGAGACGACCGCTCTCTGCGGGATCAGGCGCCCCTGGCGTGACCTGCGCTGTCGCGGATTTTCAGAACAGGCACGACTTCGCGGGACTGCGCCTGCGCTTGCCGGCCCGCGATCACGGCGAGAAGCTCGTTGGCCGCGAGGACGCCGATCTCCTGATTGTCGACCTTCATCGTCGTAAGCCCCGGAGAAAAGCGCGATGAAATCGCAAGATCATCGAAGCCGGTGATCGAAAAATCCCCGGGCGCGTCCAGGCCGCATTCCCGCGCAGCCATCAACGCACCGAGCGCCAGATTGTCGTTGCCACAAACGATCGCGGTCGGCCGGATGTCGACGGCTTGCGTCATCAATCCGGCAAAGCTGGCCGCGCCGAACTCCAGCGTCGAGGGACCCATCATCAGATCCTGTGCCGCGATTTCCAAACCCGCGGCCGCGAGCGCTTCGCTGACGCCGCGAAGCCTTTCCTTGACGCGGTCGTTGTTGGTGTCCGGCTGGAAGATGGCGGCAAACCGGCGATGGCCGAGCGACAGCAGATGCTCCGTCATGCGGCTGAACGCGGCGCGATTGTCAAAGCCGATGCACGGATGCGGTGACAGCTTGTTGTAGGAGTATGTCACGACATAGGGAATGCCGCGCGAGTTAAACGCGTCAAAGAGCTCGGGGGGATGATTTTCACCGACCACGGCAATTGCTTCCACACCGCGCGCAAGCATCGCTTCGGCCTGCCGCAAGCCCTCGTCCGGATCATAGTTCGAGCAGCCCAGGAACAGCGTGAAGCCGCGTTCGCTGAAGACGGTCTGCATGCCGCCGATCTGGTGGGCGAAGATTTCGTCGTCCAGGGTCGGGATGATGGCGCCGGCGATATGCGTCCGGCGCGAAGCCAGCGCCCGTCCGGCAGCATTGGGAATCCAGTTCAGCGCGCGTGCGGCGTCCTTGACCCGCTGCCTGACTTCTTCGGAAACCTTGTCGGGTTCGTTGAAGGCGCGCGAGACGGTCGCGGTCGAGACATTGGCCTTGCGGGCGACCTCCTCGAGCTTGACGCGGCCGCTGCCTCCACGCGCTCTCTTTGAACCTGCCACCATCCCCGCCACGTCGGTCGAACGCTTGATCGATCAATACCTTGCCATGGTATTGACGACCACCGGAGTCCTCAATGAAAATCTCCTGGTGTGAGGCGCCCGCGCTTCCTAGACGATCCCGCCCTGCCGAAGCGCCGCGATCGCGGCCACGTCGTAGCCAAGCTCCGTCAGGACGAGGTCAGTATGCTCGCCGAGCGTCGGCGGACGCGATGCGATCTCGCCGGGCGTTTCCGACAGCCGGACGGCAGCGCGGGCGACAGGTGCGCGCTTCGGCAGGCCGGGATATTCGACCTCCTGCATGAAGCCGGCGGCGCGAATATGCGGATGGTCCAGCGCCTGTTGCGGGCTCAGCACGGGCCCGGTCGGAATCATGGCCTTGCCCAGAGTGTCGACAGCCTCCTGCGTGGTGCGCTCGGCGCACCAGCGCGCCATCCGCGCGCTGATGACGGGGCCGTTGTTGCCGCGGCTGATGTCGTCGGCAAAGCGCGGATCATTCAGCCACTGGTCCTCCTCACCCATCAGCTTCGCCCAGCGTTTGAACAGCGGATGCCCCGTGACCTGGCACAGCACCCAGCCGTCCTTTGTGCGGTAGATGTCGGCCGGCGCTGCAGTCTGGCCGAGATTGCCGGTCGGAACACGGTTGACGTTGATGACCGCCTGCTCGATCAGCGTGGCATTGGTGAAGGACAGCGCGGTCGCAAGCAACGCGCCCTCGACGATCTGCCCGCGCCCGGATTTCGCGCGCTCCATCAGCGCCGCGAGCGTCCCGAACGCGCAATGCAGCGCCGTGCCGAAATCGACCCAGTTCACCGCGGCCCGATATGGCGGGTCGCCGGCACCGGTCATGTAGACCGAGCCCGACATGACTTGGCCGACACCGTCGAAGCCGACGCGGTCGGACCATGGCCCCGGCCCGCCGAACGCGGTGGCGGTCGTCAGGATGATGTCGGGCTTGATCGCCTTCAGCGAGTCGTAGTCGAGCTTCATCGCGCGCAGGGTCTGCGGCGGCAGATTGGCGACGACGACGTCTGCGGTCGCGATCAGGCGGCGCATCACCTCCTGCCCTTCCGGCTTCATCGGATCGAGCGTGATGCACTTCTTGTTGCGGTTGACCTGAAGAAACAGCGCGCCTTCGCCGCCCTCGCCGACCGGCGCCACGAAGCGGTCTTCACTGCCGTCGCGCTTTTCCACGCGGATGACCTCGGCGCCGAATTCGGCCAGCAAGGTCGCGCAATAGGGCCCTGCGATATAGCGCCCGAAATCGAGGACGCGCACGCCCTCCAAAACTCCTCCCATCGATCCCTTCCCATATTCGTATGTTCTGGCCAGATTACAGGGACTGGCTGCCACGGCAAGGCGGCAGAGGACATCATGCCCCTGCCCCCAAGATGTGATCGCCTGACTGTTTCGGCTGGCGGAAATTCTGCTCTAGTATCGACCTCTCAGTCCCCCCAGCCAGAGCACATCCATGCCGCAACAATTCGATCGATCCGCAGAAGATCTCGGCAACGCGATCCATTTCGAGCACGTCAACATCCAGGTCCCGGACCAGCGCCTCGCCACGCTGTTCTACGTGACCGGGCTTGGACTGACCCGCGATCCCTACCTGATGGTGTCCGACACCAACATGTGGATCAATGCCGGACGGAGCCAGTTTCACCTGCCGAGCGGCAGGCCGCAGGTGCTGCGCGGCCATGTCGGACTGGTCATCGAGGGCCGTGAGGCGCTGCTGGCGCGGCTCGCGTCAGTCGCGAAGAAGCTCGAGGGCACGGCGTTCGCATTCGCCGAGCACAACGATCATGTCGAGGCGACCTGTCCGTGGGGCAACCGACTGCGCTGCTACGAGCCGGACGCCGCGCGCTTCGGGCGCATCGCGCTCGGGATTCCCTATGTCGAGTTCGACGTGCCGGAAGGCACCACGAAGGCGATTTGCGCCTTCTACCCCGAGATCATGGGCATGCCCGCAAGCTTGCGAAACGGCGACGGCCAGGTCGCCGCCGTGAAGACCGGCCGCGACCAGCATCTGTTGTTCCGCGAGACCGATAGGCCCCAGGGCGACTACGACGGCCACCACGTGCAGATGTACATCACCGACTTCTCCGGCCCTTACCGCAAACTCCTGGCGCGCGACCTGATCTCGCGCGAGGACAATCAATACCAGTACCGCTTCTGCGACATCGTCGATCTCGACAGCGGCAGGCATCTCTTCACGGTCGAGCACGAGGTCCGCAGCGCGACCCATCCGATGTTCATGCGGCCGATGGTCAATCGCAATCCGGCGATCAACAACCGCAATTACGCATTCGGCCACGATCAGTCGCTCTGGGCGATGGGGCCGGATCAATACGAGGGATAGGGAGCGGCGAACGCGCGCCTGGCGGCGCGCGCGATCCATGACCTCGGTCGGCCATCAGCAGCCACGGCAGATGATCAGCCGGCGGTCGATCTCCCTGTCGAGCCGCTGCAGCTCCGCGTCCTGGGGCGAGGCTTGCGTCGACCCGGGCACGTCGCTGCGTCGCGGCTGCCGGTGACCGATGGGAGCCTGCCGGGACAGGTCCGCGAACTTCATTGCGTCCACACTGCCAGGCGAGGACATGGTCACAGGCGCGCTTGCGCCTCCGGCAGCCCTGAGACTGGAAACCGATCCGAACAGAAACGTAGCTGCGACGACGGTCACGCCAAGTCTGATTGACATCATCATTCTCCTATCGCGGTGACGTTGCGACGATGCGCATGCGATGGATAGGAGGTCCCGGCTACTCGACCATTTCGCCCGCGGCGACATCGCGTTACCATTGCAACCGCGATCGCCGATTGTCGTGCGCCAGCTCTGGATTCCTGTTTTGACGCGCTTTCTTCGCGCGAAGCCGGTATCCGCTTCGCTCGAAAACGCTCTACCGCGCCGCGGCTGCGCGCCTTACACGTCGTCGCGCGGCCGACGAGGCGACGCTCCGCGCCAGGACGCCGGCGAGCTCCGCCGATATCAGCGGGTGATGAACGAGCTCGGTGATCCCTGACGTCTCCAGCGACGGCACCGCCAGCTCGCGCGTCGATGGGCTCGCCAGAATCATCGGCAAGGTCGGCGCCGCCGCGTGCAATGCCGCCGCCAGCTCGATCGAGGAGCCTCCGGGCATGTGACACACCAGCGCCGCATCGAAACGCGTTTGCGCGGCGCGGCAGGCAGTGATCGCCTCCGCCAGCCTGGTGAACCCGACCGGCTCATAACCCAGCGCCGCGAGGATTTCCTCATGGCGCAACAGGCGACGGCGGTCGGTGTCGAGCACCAGCACCGTCTCGCCCGCGCCACGGAACGCAAGATCGGGGCTGTGCTGAACCGGCACCACCTCGTCGGGGTCGCCGGATGGCAGCCAGACGTCGAAGCGCGTGCCCGCATCGGGCTCGCTCTGCACGGCGACGGCGCCGCCATATTGCTCCGCGATCTCGCGAACGGTTGCGAGCCCGATGCCGTTGCCGTCCGGACGCGTCGTGAAGAAGGGCTCGAAGATCCGCTCCAGCGTCGCCTCGTCCATTCCCGGCCCCGGATCGGTGACGGAAATCACGGTGAAGCGGCCGGGGCCGACCTCACTGCGGCCGATCGACAATGGCTGTTGAAGATCGCGCACCTTGATGCCGAGTTCGATGCAACCCGGCTCCGTCATCGCCTGAGCCGCATTGTTGCAAAGATTCAGGATCACCTGCTGCAACTGGGCGGGCTCGCCCATCACGGTGGCCTCTTCGGCCGACTCGTTCACCTCGAACTGGACGTGCGAAGGCAACGAAGCCGCCAGCAGCGATCTGGTTTCGTCGATCAGGGTCCTGACGCAGACACGCTCCCGCCTGCCCTCGCCGCGGCGGCCGAAGCCGAGAATCTGTTCGACCAGTTCTCGCGCCCGCTCGCCGGCACGGCGGATCTCCGCAAGGCTGCCGGCCGGCCGGCCTCCCGACCGGATTCGCGCCTCGGCGATCTCGGCATAGCCGAGAATCGCGCCGACGATATTGTTGAAGTTGTGGGCGATACCGCTGGCAAAGGTGCCGAGGGTTTCCATGCGGCGTGCCTGTTGCAGGCTCGCCTGCAAGCGCTCCTTCTCGCCTTCGAGCCGCACTCGGCGGATCGCGTTGCCGATGGCGTCGAACGCCATGCGAAACAACGAGACTTCGGACCAGTATGCGAGCGCCCCGGCCGGCACGGTATCGAAGCCGAGGATTTCATCGCGATGTCCCCTGACCGCCGTCACGCACAGCCAGCCACCGACGCCGGCGTCCTCGAGCAGGTTCATCGTGTCGTCGGGATGGGCGGCCTTGACCTTGGGAATATAAACGATACCGCCTTCGCCGCCGTCGAAGCGTGGCGCGAGGCTCAGCGCGCGATCCGGCCAACCCGGCTCGAATGCGATCCCGTCGCGGGACCACCGATAGGTGCTTGTCGTCGTTCCGGTCACGCCGACGAAATAGGCGCGATCCGCACCGATGCATCCGGCGAGCTGTTGCAGCGCGGTCTCGACGTCGGCGGTGATCCTCTCGCGGCTCGAATCGATGAACCGCATCGAGATGCCGGCCATGACGTGCTCGAACGCCGCACGGCGGCGCAGCGTGACCGCGCGCCGGTGCAATAGCAATCCGAAATAGACCACACCGCAGAGCAGCAACAGCGACGTCATGAACTGCAACAGGCGTACCCGGCGCGCCGACGCCCGAGAAGCGAGCTGACGCCTGGTGATCAATGCCAATACGGCATCCTGCTCGCGGTTGTTCGATTCGGCGACGAGCGTCTTCACGATCGTGTCGATGTCGGGCAGAAGGTCATGCAGCATCTGCCCGTGCATCAGCAACGCGCGGACCGAATCCGTGTCCTGCGGCGGCGTTTGCACGAGCGATAGCTCTTCCAACCGATCCTGGACCTGACGCGCCACGACGTCCGACGTATCGAGCGTCAGGCGCAGCATCGCTGCCGCCAATGCGGAGGCGGCCGTGACCAGCGCCCGCTGATCCGACTCGGCCAGCTTGTCGCTGAACAGACCGAAATAGGCAAAGGAGTTCTGGAGCAGCGCGTTGCGGCTCTTGAACCGTTCGACCAGGTCCTCCTGCCGGAGGGCGCGTGCCGACAGCACATCGATGGCCCTGGTCTCTTCGGCATTGAGACCCGGCGTTTCGCGCAGCCGCGTCAGGGCGTCGTCATAGGCATCGGTCATCTGCACCAGCTTGTCATAGTTGCGCGACAGGCCGACGCGCGCGGTCAGCACTTCCCTGGTCATCGCGCGTTCGAAGCGGGTGAAGTCGCCAAGCGCCTGGAGCTGACGGTCGTAACGCACCGAATTGAAGTTCAGCCCGTTCAACAACAGCCAGGTCAGCAGGGCCAGCACGCAGGTTACGCCGATCACGGCGGGGGCAAATTTCATGGGGAGCCTCCGACAGTCGCGCCGCGATAGGTGCCGGTCAGACTGTTCAGAAAGGCGACGAGCGCCTTGACCTGCTTCTCCGTCAACGTGGCGTTCAATTGGGCAAAGGCCATCTTGCGAACCGCGTCATCGAGCGTCGGCGCGCTGCCGTCATGGAAATACGGCGGCGTGGTCGCGACGTTGCGCAGGCTCGGCACGCGCAGAATTTTCGGCTCGGGCGATGCGAGCGGGTGGAATATGCCGTGGCGCTGGAACAGATTGCCGCCGACATTGACGCCCTGATGGCAGGACGCGCAGCCCAGCGATTTGAACAATTGGTAGCCGCCCAGCTCGTCCTCCGACAGCGCCGCGGCGTCACCCGCCAGCCAACGATCGAACTTGCCGCCCGGCGTGACCAGCGTGCGCTGGAAGTTCGCGAGCGCGTCGACGACATCGCCGCGCTCCGGGCGATGGCCGTAAGCCGCGAAGAAGCTCTCGCGCATGTCGGGATCGGCATTGAGCTTCTCTGCGATCTCGACCGAGCTGCTCGCCATGGTGCGCGGGCTTTCCAGCGATGCCCTGGTATCGGCTTCGATGTTGCGTAATTTTCCTTCCCAGCCGAAGCGAAAGCTGAGCGCCGCATTGAAGACGGTGAGCGTGTTGAGCGTGATCGCCGCCCCGTCGGGGCCGACATCGTGCTGCCTCGGGCTCGCGCCGTTCGTCGCGATATCGTGACACGATTCGCAACTGCGTGAATTGTCGTGCGACAGCCTGCGATCGGAGAACAGTCGTTCGCCGAGCTTGACCTTCAGCGGATTGATTGCCGGCGGTGCCGGAATGGGCGTGATGGGCTCATCCTTGCGGACCGACACGAAGGCAGACGGCGACTGCGACGGTGCCGGAGAGACCTTCAGAGAGCACGGCACCAGTGCGCAAATCACGATCGCGCAACGTCGAAGGCCGGCACCTCGTCCGGCCCCGAGAAATCTGGCGAACTGCTGCACGCCCAGCAATGTGGGGGTGAAGCGAGAATTGTCGCGGCTGCTCAAGGAATTTTGATCGAAGCTGGATGATTTCGCGAAGGTGGCCGCCACATGCTCCGGGCGATGGTGTCAGCAATCACGGCAGTACCTCACCACCCGCTCGATGTCCGACCTGCCGGAAATCCCGAGGTCCCGCAAGGTCCGGTCATCGAACTCCATCAACGCAGCGACGGCCTTCCTGATCTCACGTTCCCGACGCCAGTACGCAGGCAGGTCCATCAGAGTCCCCAGGGTCGCGCCGAGCGACCCCAGCCGATTCCAGCTCCGCTCCAGTCGCGCATCGCGTGGCTCGGCGCGATCGAACCTGACGATATTCCCATTGTTGTCATTCCCATTGTTGTCGGCTCCATCGTTGCCACTCTTCTCCGCGGGCTCGCGCCCCACCGAGGGCGACCGGCAATCTCTCGTGGCCTCCAGCATCGCCTGAACCGGCGCGGCTGCGGTCGGATGCAAGGCCGCCCCGTAAAGGGCAAAGCCTTCCATCAAGGAGGCGAAGACCGCCCACCAGAATGTGGTGACGGGCTGATCCTGCCCGGCAGGCGGCACGTCCGGAGGCGAAGCGATGTCCGGCGCGCGATGCCTCGCGGCAACCGCACCGAGACGGACCATGCCGCGACCGTCAGATCGTGCGACCCAGTTCGCCCTGTCGAGTTCCATGTGACCCGGCAAGGCAACGCGGCTCACACTGTGAGAATACTTCTCCATCGTAAATCTCCCACACGCTGTTGGTGGGAGGCAATCTGACGGCCCGCTGTTACGCCAAGGTCACCGCCATCGGCAAATTGGCTACAATTGCAATCCGCCAATTGCTTCTAGAACGGATCGACCGGCACCGCGAAGACATAGCCGACGCCGCGCTCGGTCTGAATGACGCGCGGCGCGCTCGGATCGGTCTCCAGCTTGCGCCGCAGCCGCAGCACCTGGACGTCGATGCTGCGATCGAAAATATCCTCATGGATACGGGTCGCCTGCAGCAGATGCTCGCGGGTCAGGGGACGCTGCGGCGCCTCCAGAAAGGCCAGCAGCAGCGCATATTCTCCCTTGCTCAACGGCACCGGCGCTTCGTCGGGATCGGTCAGCTTTCGGCTGCGGCGTTCGAGCTTCCAGCCGCTGAAGCGATAGCCCCCGCGCTCGGGATCGCGGGCGCGCGCGGCCCGTCCCATCTCCTGCCGCCGCAACACCGCGCGGACGCGCGCCAGCAGCTCCCTCAGGGAGAACGGCTTGATGATGTAGTCGTCGGCGCCGAGCTCGAGCCCGACGATGCGATCGATCTCGTCGGGGCGATGGCCCGTCGTGATGATGACCGGCACGTCGGAATGCGACCGAATTTCCCTCAACAGGTCCAGACCGTCATCCTGACCAAGCCGAAGATCGAGGATGATCAGGCTCGGCTGGCTGCCATCGAGATAGTGGTTCAATTCCGATCTGTTGGAGGCCGCCCTTGTCGGGATATTGTGCTCCTCGAGATATTTGATCACCATTTGCCTTAACGTCGGATCGTCATCGACGACGACGATGTGGCCAATATCTGCAAGCATTCCATACTCTCAAAATTCGCCGTCCGCCGAGTGAGCTGTACTTAAGAATTGCGAACGTCAACGTCCGGCTGTGGTGAAATGATATTGATGTCGTCCGAATTGGAATCGCTCAAAATAGAATGTAATATCCGAGGCCATCGGCACACACTGAGCCTATCTATGATGCCGTGATGACGTCGCAACAGGGTAATTCTGCGGCTAATTCCGCCGGATGTCGCATACGTGAATAATTGTGATCCCAACGCTTACTACTTTGGGGCGATAGGAAGCCTGGGGCCTGCGCTGTCGTTCAGCGACTGCGATGTGCTGCGCAGGCTGTTGCCCGCCCCCGCAGGGCGCGATCGTTTGCGGGCTTCACGGAATCATCAGGAGCCCGGCAGAGCCAACAGGTACTGGTAGATCGCGGCGAGATCGTCGTCATCCATCCGCCCGATCGGCCGCCACGGCATCTGCTCGCCGAGCCGATGCCCGTTCGGATCAACGCCTGTGCGCATGGTGTCGACGAATTGCGCAAGGCTCCAGTTCTTGACGATACCGAGGTCCGGTCCGAGCGGCGGCAATTGTCCCGGCACGCCGCCGCCGAGATCCCTGCCGTGGCATTCGCGACAATCCTGATAGGACAGCAGGTACTTGCCATAGAGCGCCGTCGGCGCCTTCGGCGGCGCGGTGATCACGCCGGTGAAGACGGGCTTCGCATCCGGCAACAGTCCGGCGCCCAGCATCACGATGCCCAGCAGGCTGAAGCGATCCGGCGGATCCGGGGTCTGCGTACCGCTCGCGGGCAGGCTGCGGATGTAGGCGATCACCGCCTTGGTGTCGTCGTCACTGAGCCGGCCGGCATTGGTGAAGGACATGATCGCCAGCCAGCGCCCCCTCGCGTCGATCCCATTGCGAATGGCACGAAAGATCTCGGCATCGGACCAATTCTTCAAGACGCCGGCGGGCGTGAGATTGGCCGGCACGAACGAGCCGATGGGAATCGGGAGATCCTTGGCCACGTCGCCGCCGCCGGTCAGCGTCCCGGTCTGCGAGTGACATGCGGCGCAAAAGCCGTCGGCCACGGCCATGCCTCGGGCAATCTGGTCCGGTGTCGCCTCGATCTTCACATCCGGGACCGGTGCAGAACGGACGTGTTGCCGGACGATACCGACCGCGGTCAAAGCGGCAACGCCGAACACTGAGATGGCCAGCATGGCCGTCAGCACCATGCCGCTCCACTTCGCCAGAGCAGATTTCGTCCGGGAGGCGCGAACGCCCAGCCAGGCCAGAAACGCGATGAACGCAACCATCGCAATCAGGGCGACAATATTTTCCATGCCAGTCCTCAATGAATTGGGCGCGACCGATGCCGCGCGACATCCGGATCGTCAAAAATGAATTTCGGCCGACGCCAACGCGCCAATATCTGCGAAGGTGTGCCATGCGGAGGTCTGCCGGATTAACAGCGCGGTGTTTCCGTGCCGTTTCATCGCCCGCCGCTCGCGTTACAATTGTAATCCTGTGCGAGTTATCGGCTTCCGGCGCGATGTCACCGGTTTTTGCACCGGCCTTTTTGCCCGGCCTTGGCAGCGCCACGATGCGTTGCCGCCGTAACCATTTTCGCTGCCGCCGGAAGTCTTGGCGTAACGGCGATCGCTTCAATTGCCTCTCACTCGACCGGACGCTCTGGGGCGACCGTGCATCGATCATCAAGAGGTCAACTCACATGAAGATTCTTATCGCTTCGACACCTGCGACGGGTCATCTCAATCCGATGCTGGCGATCACGCAAATCCTGCGTGGCGATGGTCACGAGATCGCTTTCCTGACGGGCACCGCCTTTCGTGCCCGCGTCGAAGCCAGCGGCGTGAAGTTCTTTCCCCTTCCCGAGGACGCGGACTTCGATCCGAACGACGTCTTCTCGCGATTCCCCGAACTCAAGACCATTCCGCCGGGACTGGAGTGGTTCCGTGTTGCTTGCGAGCGCATCTTCGTCGACGCCATTCCGGCTCAGCACCAGGGGCTGCTGCAAATCCTGCGGCAATTCCCCGCCGACATCATTGTCGCCGACGACATGCTGTTCGGTGTGCTGCCGATGCTGCTCGGACCGCGCTCGCAGCGGCCTCCCATCGCGCTCTGCGGGACCTCGTTTCTGCATTGGGCGCGCGAGGACGGCGGGCCCAATTTCCTCGGTCTGCCGCCGGCAAAGACCGACGAGGAGCGCGATCGCTATGCGGCCATGGCGCGGGAATTTGATGCGGCAGTCGATCAGCCGGTGTCGATGCGCCTGAACCGGGCGTTGAAGTCTCTCGGGGTCGGGCCGATCGCGATGCCGCTCTTCCATTCCGTGGTCGCTCTCGGGGATGCCTATCTGCAATTGTCGGTGCCAAGCTTCGAATTTCCTCGCGAGATTCCGCCCTCAGTGCATTTCGTCGGCACCCCGCCGATCATCGCCAACCAGGTTCCGCCGCCGTCCTGGGCCGAAGAGCTCGACGGATCGCGCAAGATCGTTCTGGTGACGCAGGGAACGGTGGCCAATCACAATTTCAATCTGCTGGTTGCCCCGACGCTGGCGGCCCTCGCGGACGAGGAAGACATCCTGGTGATCGTGACGGCAGGCGGCCGCCCGATTGACGCCATCCCCGGCAAGATCCCGTCGAACGCGCGCATCGCCAGCTATCTGCCGTTCGAATGGCTGCTGCCGAACGTCGACGTGCTCGTCACCAACGGCGGCTATGGCAGCGTCAACCAGGCCATGAGCTTCGGCATCCCGCTGGTCACCGCGGGGCTGACCGAAGACAAGGCCGACGTCAACGCGCGGGTCGCATGGTCCGGGGTCGGCATCAACCTCGCGACCAACGAGCCGACACCGAAGGCGCTGCGCGACGCGGTGCGGACGGTGCTCGATCAATCCCGCTTCCAGTCGCGAGCCTCGCAGATCGCGGACGAATTTGCCGGGATCGACACGCGGGCCGAAATCCTCCGGGTCATCGGCGAGCTCGTGGCCGACGAGAGCTCGCACACCGGAGCGATGGCGGCAACCCGGGGGCGGCGCGCCGAACGGCGCGCGTAATCGCGAACGCGGCGATGGAGGGCGGGCGACCGCGCCTCCATCACCTCATGCACATCGACCAAGCCGGAACCGGAAATCTGTCCATGCAAATCGACCCCGCATCCTTCGCCTTCACACTGCTGATCGGTTTTCTGGCGGCCGTGCCCTATTCCGGCATCGACATCAATCTGCCGGCGCTGGCAGCGACCGGCGCGACGCTCGACGCGAGCGCGTCGGATGTCGGGCTGACCATGAGCGCCTTCATGCTCAGCCTCGCCACCGCGCCGCTGATCTACGGACCTATCTCCGACCGCCTGGGCCGCAAGCCGATTCTGGCATTCGGCCTCGTACTGTTCGTCGCAGCAAGCCTTGCCTGCGCGAAAGCGTCCTCGCTGCCGGTTCTGTTGCTGGGCCGCTTCGTCCAGGGCATCGGCGCCGCCGCCACCGCAACGACCTTTGCCATCATTCGCGATCTCTTCGACGGCAACGCCGCGCGAGGCAAGATCGCCAACGTCATGGTCACGGTCAATGTCGCGACCGTGATCGCACCGACGGCCGGCGCCGCCCTGCTGGCGATCGCCGGCTGGCGATCGATCTATGCCGCCCAGGCGGGGATCGGTCTCATGCTGCTGGTCGTGGTGATGTTTCGCTTCGCGGAGACTGCGACGACCGACCGCGCCGGCCGCCTGGGGCTTTCTGCTGTCATCGACAGCTACCGCCAGGTGCTGACGCATCCGGTGTCGTTGCCTTTCATCCTGGTCGGCGCCGCGGGCGGCGCGACCGTGTTTGCCTACGTCACCGGCGCCTCGCTGTTCTTCGTCGGCGCCATCGGACTGCGCCCGGAGCAATATGGCCTGATCTTCAGCGCATGCTCGGGGGCCGTCATGGTCGGCGCCTTTCTCGACGGCCAGCTCGGCCGGCGCGGCGTAGAGTCCGCCCGCATGCTCGCAACCGGGCTGACGCTGTCGGCCGCCGCCAGCACCGCCCTGCTCGCGATGACGTTGGCCGGGTGGATGCCCACGTCACTCGTGGTTGCGCTGCTGATGGCGGTCGCACTCGGCTTCGGGTTCAGCGTGCCGAACGTGATGAGCGCGACGATGCAGCGTCTCCCGGAGATCGCGGGCGCCGTCAGCGCCGCCGCCGGAAGCATTCAGCTCACCGCCGGCGCAATATCGAGCGGGCTGGTCGCACTTCGCTTCGACGGACGGACCGCGTTGTCGATGACCGCGGTGATGGCGGCAACCTCGCTGCTCGCTCTGGTTCTCTATCTGCTGGTCGCGCGCCCCGCCGAACGCCGCCTTCCGTCGCAGACGATCGATCCCGGCGTGGCGGTCCGAAGCCCCACGAAGTCCTGAGTTCGCCGGATCCGGCTGGCAGCCCGGCGCATCCGTCGGGTTGCGACCTGACTAGGCCAGTGAGGGATCGAACCTCCGCATGGCGGAACCAAAACCTGTTTGATTGTTCGACGATTTCAATCCGCATTTGGAACAAGCGGCGTGGGGCGCCCCGCCCTTATTCTCGCCGCCATCATCCTTCAGGAACGCGCGCAGGGGGCGGGCTCCTCCAGGGGGCAGTTCCCAAAGGTTCTGCGTGATCATCCGACGTTTAGTGCAACACGAAGTGATTGCGTCCCGCCGTGCGCTCCTTGGCGGGCTTGCGTCCTCAGCCTGCGTTGTCGCGCTGGGCGGATGCGCCAGCCTGGGTGCTACCGGCGCACGCTACGACGCTTCATCGCTCTCGGTCGACCCTACGTTGCTCGTCGTAACGACGCGTAAGCCAGTGAACGGCGGCCGGTCGAAGCCGTGGTTCGGGCCGGAGCGGGCTTCTACGATGACCGTCGCACGAGCGAAGCTTGTGGCGCCTGGTGACAGCCGTTTTTCTCTGGCTGCAGCGGGACTTGACGATTGGCGTCTTGATGGGGTCGAGCCGGTATCGGGCGATGTCGGCAGTCTTGTCGCGCAGGCCGGCGGCGGACCAGATGTCCTGATCTACGTGCACGGCTTCAAGCAGACGTTCGAGACAGCTGCGCTCGATGCTGCGCATCTCTCCGATGGCATCAGGTTCCGCGGCCAGACGATGGTATTCTCCTGGCCCTCGAAGGCTGGACTGTTCGACTACGCCTATGACCGCGACAGCGCAATGTGGTCCCGCGATGGCTTCGAACGCGTGCTGCAATCTGTCGTGACGAGTTCAAGCGCCGGCCGCGTCCACATCGTCGCGCACAGCATGGGAACCATGCTCACGCTCGAAAGCCTGCGCCAGCTCTATGCGCGATCCGGTGACGCCGTTGCGGGCAAGATCGGGGCCGTGGTGTTCGCCGCGCCGGACATCGACATGGACGTGTTCTCGTCGTCGATCAACCGCATCGGTCCGCTTTCGCGCAAGATCACCGTCATCGCCGCAACGAACGACCGCGCGCTGGCGTTGTCGGGGCAAATCGCCGGTGGGATGACACGGGTCGGCGCTGCCGAGAAGACCGCCATCGAAGGGCTCGGGGTGCGCGTGGTCGATGCGTCCGAGGCAGGCTGGGGCGTTATCAACCACGACCTGTTCCTGTCGAACGCGGAGGTGCGCCAGGTGATCCGCCGCTCGATTGATACCGTGGCCGCGTGAACCCGGCGTGGCGGAAACGATATCGCTGATAGAGAGGTATCTTGGGGCTAGCTCTGACATCCCGTTGACAGGTTCAATGCCTTGAACAGGCCATCGAAGACACCTGACCGGCAGGGCTTGACCTCCGCGACTGGCTTGGCGCGCTTGGCATTCGCAAATGCCTTGGACGTTTCCTGCACGGGCCGAGGTCTGGGCAGCATGACCGCGAATTTTCTCCCGCTTGCGGTGCGCTGGCGTGGCGCGATGATCTTCAAAGGCTCTGGCGCAACATTCGCCGTTTGATCCGGCGGAGGCATCGGTTCACTCAAGGAGACCGGCTGCGGAGGCGCTTCAAATTGCATGTGCATGTGCGGGGTCCCGAGCCGGTCTGCCGTCGTCAGCGTATCGGCTGAGACGCGTAACCCGACGGCCGCCTGAACGGGCGGCGCGTTCACGGGCTTGGTCATGCGCGGCGCCGTCTCAAGCTCCATCACCGCGAGTGTACTGAAGCCAACGAGGATGAGAGCCGCTTTCATCTGATTTCACGCTTCCCGAACGAGACGCCTCGTTCAAAGCCTGCCGAAAAATAAGCTCCCGAAAATCGGAGACCAATTGCAGAGATCCAATAAGGCGGCTTGGCGGCAGAACCGAACCAGCCGTCGCGGCGACGGGACAAGATCAGAGACAGGGTTAACGCGGGTCATGCGAACTGGCCCCTTATGCGGAGTGCTCGCTGTCGCCCACCGACTGGTACCTGAGGCCCCCCTCGAGCGCGCAATGTGCTAGTCTGAGCCGGCACTCAGCCCGGACGGTGCACCGTGACCGATGGTCGTCACCCGGCATGGACCGAGGAAAGCCGCTTTCGCGGTGCGCTCGACGATGTGATTATCATCCCACTTGTTGTTGTTGCGCTCGCCACGAACAAGATCCTGCGTTTCGTTCTTGCGATCTTGATGCGGATGCTTGACTACGCCTTCCCTTTTGCAATGCAGATTGTCTGGCTGCCGCTGTTCGCGGCCCGGGTTGTCGGCGATGTCATCGTAACTGTCATCAATGGCGCGGTGCGCTTGCTTCCCCTGTCCGCGTCGAAGCGTCGACAGTGGGGTAGATCGATTCGGCGAAACTGGTTGTGGTTCCGGCGGAAGATCAGCTATCGGGCGTTCGAACACGCTGTGCATGATGCCTTTGAAGGCGGCATGGCATGGGTGTTCAGAACATGCCGGCATCTCACGCCGAATGCCGCATTGCTCGTGATCCTGTGCGCGGTCCTTTGGCTGCCGATCTCTTTCGGTGCGGCAACGGCGATGCACGCGGTATTGTTTGCCAAGGTCACATCCTGGCCAGCCTGGATGCAACTCCTACATCCGCTCGCAACGGTCATCGCGAAGAGCAAGCTTCTGGTGCTACCGGTCTATCCGGCAGCCTGGCCGCAGGCCAGAAAACACCCGCTCGTTCAGCTCGTCTTCAAGGGCTACGACATCATCAAGCGCGTGCATGTGATCAGAAAAGTCGGCCTTCGCTATCGGCAGGCAGAGATCGCCGGGACCGCGGCGGTCGAGAGGCTCGAGCGCATTGCCGGCCTCACATCGGCGGTGCGGTGGTTGCGTGAGGCACATGTCGCAGAGCATCTCGGCGTCGAGAAGCCCACTCAGGAATTGCGTTCGTTCTTCGCGCGATGGTCCATCAAGTTCTCGGCCGAATATTACGAAGCGAAGGAACGGCAAGCCTCAGCGGTCCCATCATCAAACAGCAGCAAGCTGCGACCGCCGAGTTGATCGTCAATCGCCAACGACCTCACCGTGCCGCCGTCGCTGCCCGATCTCTCTTTAACAGGCAGCGGACTGCGCTATTTCCAAATGAAGCAAGGAATCGGCCATCCCTTTCCTTGTCTGCCGTTCGGCCATGAGCGGGTTGACCTAGAAATCCATACCGCCCATGCCTCCCATGCCGCCGCCACCCGCAGGCGCGCCGCCGCCGGCGTTCCTCTTCGGCACCTCGGCCACCATGGCTTCGGTGGTGATCAGGAGAGCCGCGACCGAGGCCGCGTTCTGGATCGCCACACGAACCACCTTGGTCGGGTCGATGATGCCTTTGGCGACCAAGTTGCCGTACTCACCCGTCTGTGAGTCGAAGCCGTAGGCGTACTGTTCCTTTTCCAGGATCTTGCCGACGATCACCGAGCCGTCTTCACCGGCGTTGATCGCGATCTGGCGAGCGGGAGCCGACAGCGCCTTGCGCACGATCTCGACGCCGGTCTTCTGGTCGTCGTTCTTGGTGCGCAGCCCCTTGAGATGTTCGGAGGCACGGAGCAGGGCGACGCCGCCGCCCGGGACGATGCCTTCCTCGACCGCCGCGCGGGTCGCATGCATCGCGTCATCGACGCGATCCTTGCGCTCCTTCACCTCGACCTCGGTCGCGCCGCCGACGCGGATCACCGCGACGCCGCCTGCGAGCTTGGCGAGACGCTCCTGGAGTTTCTCACGGTCGTAGTCCGAGGTGGTCTCCTCGATCTGCGCCTTGATCTGGGCCACGCGCGCCTCGATGTCGGCCTTCTTGCCGGCGCCGTTGACGATCGTGGTGTTCTCCTTGTCGATCATCACCTTCTTGGCGCGACCGAGCATGTTGAGCGTGACGTTCTCGAGCTTGATGCCGAGATCTTCCGAGATCGCCTGGCCGCCGGCCAGGATCGCGATGTCCTGCAGCATGGCCTTGCGGCGATCGCCGAAGCCCGGAGCCTTGACGGCCGCGACCTTCAGGCCGCCACGGAGGCGGTTCACGACCAGGGTGGCGAGCGCCTCGCCTTCCACGTCTTCGGCGATGATAACGAGCGGCTTGCCGCTCTGTACGACTGCTTCCAGGAGCGGCAGCAGTTCGTTCAGGCTGGAGAGCTTTTTCTCGTAGATCAGGATATAGGCGTCGTCCATTTCAACGCGCATCTTGTCGGCGTTGGTGACGAAGTAGGGCGAGATGTAGCCGCGGTCGAACTGCATGCCTTCGACGACTTCGAGCTCGGTCTCGAGCGATTTGGCTTCTTCAACCGTAATGACGCCCTCGTTGCCGACCTTCTTCATGGCGTCGGAGAGGAACTTGCCAATCTCCGCATCGCCGTTGGCCGAGATGGTGCCGACCTGGGCGATCTCCTCGTTCGAGGTGACCTTCTTGGAGTTCTTGACGAGGTCGGCGACGACGGCGTCCACTGCCAAGTCGATGCCGCGCTTGAGGTCCATCGGGTTCATGCCGGCGGCAACCGCCTTGGCGCCTTCCTTCACGATCGCAGCCGCGAGCACGGTGGCGGTGGTGGTGCCGTCGCCGGCCGCGTCCGCGGACTTCGAAGCGACTTCGCGCACCATCTGTGCGCCCATGTTCTCGAACTTCTCTTCGAGCTCGATCTCCTTGGCGACGGTGACGCCATCCTTGGTGATGCGGGGAGCGCCGAACGACTTGTCGAGGACAACGTTGCGGCCCTTCGGACCGAGCGTCACCTTTACCGCGTTGTTGAGAATTTCGACGCCGCGCAACATGCGGTCGCGGGCATCGACGCCGAATTTGACTTCTTTGGCTGACATGGCGATCTCCGTTTTCAACTGGTCAGATCCCAAAGGCCGCGCAACTGGCGAGCTCTTGAGGGATGAGATTTGAATTGCGGGCCTCATCCTTCGAGAACCCGGCTACGCCGAATCCTCAGGGTAAGGAAAACCGGCTGGCGCTTACGCGGCCTTCTTCTTGGTGGCCGGCAGATCCGTGAGGACGCCCATGATGTCGCTTTCCTTCATGATCAGCAGGTCGACGCCGTCGATCTTGACTTCAGTGCCGGACCACTTGCCGAACAGCACGCGGTCGCCGACCTTCAGGTCGATCGGAATCAGCTTGCCGGCTTCGTCGCGGCCACCGGGGCCGACGGCGACGACTTCGCCCTGGGAGGGCTTCTCCTTGGCGGTGTCCGGAATGATGATGCCACCGGCTGTCTTGTCTTCGGCCTCTATGCGCTTGACCACGACGCGGTCATGGAGCGGACGGAATTTCATGCGATCCTCCCTGGCTTTTGTGATTATTTCTGGATTGGCAGTCGTAATGAAGCACGTGCCGTAAACGAAGTCTTCCGCTTCCATCAAGACGTGAGGCTTCGTCTCAAAAATTGGCGGCGACCAGATCGTAAGACCCCCTGCTGCCGCGGACGTACACCCTGGCAGCGGCGGCACATATCACATCACGATTGGAATCGAATGCGTTCAGGAAACCGGATTCATTATTTGGGTGAGCGTCCGGTTGAAGTCGCCTCAGCGCGTCTTCCTCTATGAAGAACGATGCCTCTAACGCGCTATCGTATCCCCAAAAACGCACGGCGTGCCGCGTTCGGTCATATGAACGACTATAATTTGGAAACTCGATCATGGTTGGGTCCGATCAAGTTCGCACAACGGGAACAGATGCTGAAAGCGACCCGGCTGCGCTAAACCGTAAATGGCTACTCTGGAATCGGATTACAACTGCCCACGAAAATTAAGTGACGACCAGCCTCGTGATCTTCTTCGGGCTGTTGATCGTCGCTGCAATAAATTTTCAGTGGTAGTCCTCTCGGCTCACCCGCGCTATCGGCTCAAGCCAACAGCTAGTTGGCTCCGCTGAAATGACTCACTCGCTCAGCGCGGCGGCAGTTGATGCGATCCTGTCACAAGGTACGACAGTCACTCGTACTGCGCTCAGTCCTACAGGTGGTCAGCTTGTCTTCAGCGACCCGCGCGATCGTTGTGCGAAATTCGCGAACACCGTCCGGGTAACTGATCTCGAGTTTCTGGAAGATGTTCTGAGTGAATGGTGGCGAACAAAAACAGCAACGTCTCCAGCGGACAGCGCCATCGTTCTCCAAATGGGGCAACTATGACGTCGATTTGATAAGCAATATCAATTGGCTGGGGCGGGAGGGATCGAACCTCCGAATGGCGGAATCAAAATCCGCTGCCTTACCGCTTGGCTACGCCCCAACAGGCGACCAGGGAACGGGCGGAAGAACCGGCTACCGCAGATTCCCGCTGGTCGCAGCCGGTCTATAGGGAGCGGCGCGGCATTTCAACCGCCTGGAGGGGCAAAATACCTGAGGTCCAGGACCGGGGCCGGCGCTGGCCGTGCCACCCTTTATTATAGGCCCGGCGGCGGCGCCGTTCCGGGCCGGCGCAGTCCCGGCGTTCGGGCAGTTGAGACCTCCCCCGTTTCATGGGAATACGGCGCCAATACCTGTCCACGGGAGTGAGCCATGACCTACCGCGCGCCGATCTCAGACATGCTGCTGTCGCTCAACCATGGCGCCGGCCTCAAGGCTGCCGTGGAGGCCGGCCATTACGGCGATTTCGACGGCGACATCGTGAGCGCCGTGCTGGAGGAAGCCGGCAAGTTCGCAACCGACGTGCTGGCGCCGCTCAACCAGGTCGGCGACGAGCACGGCATCAAGCTCAGCGATGGCAAGGTCACGACTGCGCCGGGCTGGCCGGACGCCTACAAGCGCTGGACCGAGGGCGGCTGGAACGCGGTCTCCGGCCCCGAGGATTTCGGCGGCCAGGGCCTGCCGATCGCGATCAACGCCGCCTGCACCGAGATCTGGAGCGCCTCCAACGTCGCCTTCGGCCTCTGCCCGCTGCTCACGGCGTCAGCAATGGAGGCGCTGGATGCGCATGGCAGCGACGAGCTGAAAAAGATCTATCTGGAAAAGCTCGTCTCCGGCGAATGGACCGGCACGATGCAGCTCACCGAGCCGCAGGCCGGCTCCGACGTCGGCGCACTGCGCACCCGCGCCGAGAAGCAGGCCGACGGCACCTATCGCATCAAGGGGACGAAGATCTTCATCACCTATGGCGAGCACGACATGACCGACAACATCGTGCATTTCGTGCTGGCGCGCCTGCCCGATGCGCCCGCCGGCACCAAGGGGATCTCGCTGTTCCTCGTGCCGAAGTTCATGGTCAATGCCGACGGCTCGCTCGGCGCGCGCAATGACATCTATGCATCGGGCGTCGAGCACAAGCTCGGCATGCATGCTTCCCCCACCTGCACCATGACCATGGGCGATCATGGCGGCGCGATCGGCTTCCTCGTCGGCGAAGAGAACCAGGGCATGCGCTGCATGTTCACGATGATGAACCAGGCCCGCCTCGGCGTCGGGCTGGAGGGCGTCGGCGTCGCCGATCGCGCCTACCAGCAGGCGCTGGCGTATGCGCAGGAGCGCAAGCAGGGCCGCGCCATCGGCAAGACGGGCGACGGCTCGGACGCGATCTTCGTGCATCCCGACGTCAAGCGCATGCTGATGCGGATGCGGGCGCAGACTGCGGCCGCACGCACCATCTGCTATGCGACCGCGGTCGCGATCGACGTCTCCACGCGCGCCAAGGATCCGAAGGTCCGCGCGGACGCCGCCGCGCGCGCGGCGCTGCTGACGCCGATGGCCAAGGGCTATTCCACCGATATCGGCAACGAGGTCGCCTATCTCGGCGTGCAGGTGCACGGCGGCATGGGCTTCATCGAGGAGACCGGCGCCGCGCAGCATTATCGCGATGCGCGCATCACCGCGATCTACGAGGGCACCAACGGCATTCAAGCGATCGATCTCGTCACCCGCAAGCTCGCGGCCAATGGCGGCGCTGCGGTGTGGGCGCTGCTCGACGAGCTCTCGGCCACCGTGAAGCAGGTCGAAGCCTCCAACGATCCCGCTTTCGGCACCACAGGTATCAAGCTGCGCGAGGCGCTGGACGCGCTGACGCGCACCAGCAAGTGGCTGCTTGAACGCGTAGCATCTGCGCCGAACGAGGCGCTCGCCGGCGCGACGCCGTATCTGCAACAGTTCGGCTCGACGCTCGGCGGTTGCATGCTGGCCTCCGAGGCGCTCGCCGCCAAGTCCGACGGCAACACCGACGCCGCGCGCTACGTCTCGCTCGCGCGCTTCTTCGCCGAGAACATCACGGTGCAGGCCGGCGCGCTGGAGCGCACGGTGACGGAGAGCGCGGAGTCGGTCGCGGCGGCGGATGCGGTGTTGCTGGGGTAAGGGTGGCTACGAAGCTGCGAGCTTCGCCCTTCTCCCCGGCCGCCACAGCACGATTCCCGCCGCCACGAGATCCAGCATCACACATATCGCAAACGCGATCGTGTAGTTGCCGGTGAAGCTCCGCACGAGGCCGATGATGCCGGGGCCGAAGGCGCTGACGACGCCGCTGATCGACGTGCCCAGTCCCATTGCGGCGGCAAAGGCGGCAGCACCGATCTCGCGCTGGATGATCAAAGGCGGGAACGTGATCATGTTGCCGATCGAGAAGCCGTAGACGGCGCAGCAGACGAGCAGCACGGTCGGGTTCGTGCTTTGGAGAAGCACGAACAGCGCCGCCGCCTGGCTCGTCATCGACGCCGCGCAGGCGAGCCGCGGATCGAGCCGGTCGACGAACAGGCCGAGCGACAGGCGGCCGACCACCGCCATCGCCGCCATGATGGTGACCGCAAGGCCTGCGGCATAACGCCCGATCAGCGGCTCGAGGAACGTCACCTGGTGGATGATGAATCCCATCTGTGCCAGCAGGGCGATCGCGATCGGCAGCACCATGGTCCAGAACGCCGCGTTGGCGAGCAGCGTCTTGCGGGAATGGGCCGGCGCGGCCATGCCAGCGGACGAGCGGCCGCCCGATGCCGGCGATATCTGCGTCGGCCAGCCGATGAAAATGACGACCACCGGCAGCACCAGCACCACCATCGCCATCGTGGCGGCAAGCATGGCGGACTGGAAGCCGATGCTGCCGGTCAGCGACAACAACAGCGGAACGAGGACGATGCCGCCGCAGGTCGCGCCGTTGAAGGCGAGGCTGAGCGCGAGCCCGCGGCGCCGTTCGAACCAGGCGTTCAGCACGGTGGCGATCACCACGGTGCCCATGCCGGTCCAGCCGACCGACATCAGCGCATAGGCGAGATAAAGCTGCCAGGGCGTCTGCATCAGCGCCAGCAGCACGGTCGAGGCGCCGAGCGCCGACAGGCCGCTCAGGATCAGCGCGCGCAGCCCGATGCGGGCGAGCAGATCGTCGGTGAAGATGACGAGCACGGAGGTGAGGAGAAACGAGAAGGTGCTCGCCGCGGAGACCAGCGTGCCCGGCCAGCCATGGGCGCGCTGGAGTTCGGCGAGATAGACGCCCTGGCCATAGAGGCCGAAGCCGAACATGAAGAAGGCCATCAGGAAACAGGCCAGCACGACGCGCCAGCCGCGATAACGCAGCGAGGATTCGTCAACGCCCGCTGCGGCAATCATCAATCGAGCAATCGGCCAAATGGAACGGCATTGGGCAATCGTGCCCTACAACCCCCGGTTTTTCAAATGAAACATTGTAGCCATTTGTTGCAATGCGCAACTGCATGTGCGAAGCAATACAACCGGCATGATCCGGTGCGGTGCGGTTCCCGATCAGAAAAACGACAGCGCGCCATGCGGCGGACTCACGGGGACGTTCTCGAAAAGGTCGAGCGGGCGGATTGGCACGCCTGCAAGATGATGTAGGCTGAGGCTTGCGAGACTCGCCAAGGCAAGCGTCGCGGCGACCGCAGGGGGCTCTCATGCCGAATGGCAATATCGTCGTCACCGAAGAGCGCGGAACGCGCGTCATCACCCTGCGCCGCCCGAGCAAGAAGAACGCGATCACGCAGGACATGTATCGCGAGATGAGCCGCGCGATCGACACCGCGCAGAACAATCCCGACATCCGCTGCATGATCATCACCGGCGGCTCCGGCGTGTTCACCGCCGGCGACGACATCGACGACTTCTTGCAGGCCGAACCGAATTCCGAGACGCTGTCGGACGGCGCAAAATTTCTCTATTCGCTCGCCCTCAACGTCAAGCCGATCATCGCGGCCGTCGATGGCGCCTCGATCGGCATGGGCACCGTGATGCTGTTTCATTGCGACTACGTGCTCGCCTCGAACGCCGCAACCTTCTCCGCGCCCTATATCCATCTCGGGCTCGTTCCGGTCGGCGCGGCCAGCCTCCTGATGCCGAACACGATGGGCTACCAGCGCGCCTTCGCGATGCTGGTGATGGGGCGGACTTTCACCGCCGCGGAGGCGCACGCGGCAGGCTTCGTCAACACCGTGGTCTCGCCGGGACATACCGAGGTCGAGGCGCGCAAGGTGGCGCGCGATATCTGCCGGCTGCCGGCCGAGGCGGTCGCGGCCTCGCGCAAGCTGCTGCGCGCCGCGCCCGAGGAGCTCACCCGCCGCATCGACCAGGAGGCCCATCTGTTCGGCGAGCGGTTGAAGTCGGACGAGGCGATTGCCGCGTTCAAGGCGTTTGCAAACCGGAAGAAGAGGTAGGGCGGTCTTCCCCTCTCTCCTCGAACTCACATCTAACCTCGCGGAGACAACCCCTCATCCGGCGCTTCGCGCCACCTTCTCCCGCAAGGGGAGAAGGAAGAAAGCTTCGTGAAATCTTCGCGCGGAACGACTAATCTGGCTCCATGCGACATTTTCTCCGCCTGACCGTCCTTACACTCGCTCTCGCCACCCTCCCCGCCTCGGCCCAGACCGCCGCGCCCGTCGAGCTGCGCATTCTCGCGATCAACGATTTCCACGGCAATCTGCGTCCGCCGCCGGGCGGCATCCGGATCGGGGATCCCGAGGACAAGAGCAAGAAGGTGACGGTCGCGGCCGGCGGCGCGGAGTACATGGCGACGCTGGTCAAGCAGCTGCGCGAGGGGCACACAAACACGATCTTCGTTGCCGCCGGCGACCTGATCGGCGCGAGCCCGTTCCTGTCGGCAATGTTTCACGACGAGCCCTCGGTCGAGGCGCTCTCGATGATGGGACTTGCGATCACCTCGGTCGGCAATCACGAGTTCGACGAGGGCAAGACCGAGCTCTTGCGGATGCAGAACGGCGGTTGTCATCCGGTCGATGGCTGCCAGGGGCCGCATCCCTTCATGGGCGCCAAATTCCATTATCTCGCGGCTTCCACGGTCGAGACCGCGACCGGCAAGAGCGTGCTGCCGCCCTACGAGATCAGGGAGTTCGAGGGCATCCCCGTCGCCTTCATCGGCCTGACCTTGAAAGAGACCGCGGGCATCGTCTCGCCCTCAGGCATTGCCGGGCTCGAATTCCGCGACGAGGCCGAGACGGTGAACGCGCTGGTGCCGCAGCTGAAGGCGCGTGGCGTCGAGGCGATCGTGGTGTTGATCCACCAGGGTGGCGAGCCCTCGGGCGACTACAATGAATGCCCTGCCATTACGGGGCCGATCGTCGACATCGTCAAGAAATTCGACCGCGCCGTCGACGTCGTCGTCAGCGGCCACACCCACCGCGCCTATGTCTGCGACATCGACGGGCGGCTCGTCACCAGCGGCGACAAATACGGCACGCTGGTCACCGCGATCGACCTCAAGCTCGATCCCGTAACCCGCGACATCGTCAGCGCCAAAGCCGAGAACGTCATCGTTGCCAATGCCTCGCTGGCGAAGGATCCCGAACAGACCGCCCTGATCGAAGCCTATGACAAGCTGTCGGCACCGATTGCGAATCGCCCGGCCGGATCGGTGACGCAGACGCTGTCGCGCGTGCCGAACGAGGCCGGCGAGAGCGCGCTCGGCGACGTCATCGCGGACGCGCAGCTCGCCGCGACGAAGGACGCCAAGGATGGCAGCGCTGTCATCGCGCTCACCAATCCCGGCGGCATCCGCACCGACATTGTTCCGAAGGAGAACGGCGCGGTGTCGTTCGGCGAACTGTTCGCGAGCCAGCCGTTCCGCAATCGCCTCGTTACGATGACGCTCAGGGGCAGCCAGCTCAAGGACATGCTGGAGCAGCAATGGCTCGATCCGAAGCGCCCGCGGATTCTCCAGGTCTCGAACGGATTCAGCTACACCTGGGATGCGACGAAACCGTTCGGCGAGCGAATCAGCCTTGAGAAGATGACGCTCAACGGCAAGCCGATCGAGCCCGGGAGCGGCTACCGCGTCACCGTCAACGATTACCTCGCCGTCGGCGGCGACGGTTTTACGGCCGCCAAACAAGGCACAGCGCAGCAATATGGCGCCTACGATGCGGACGCGCTGTTCGCCTTCTTCAGGGCACACGGACCGATCGGTCCGCTGCCGCCCACGCGCATCCTGCGCGTGAATTGATCCGGATCAAACGGACTTGTCCGGAACCACCCTTTGCCATCCCCGCCCAAGCGCTTAGATTGCGTTTTGCATTTGCGTTTTGGCTCGGGATGCGCCAAGCGACGTCAAGAGCCCGTTCCCTGTGAGGCCGACCTGATGAGCACGCTTCTCCTCTCCCACAAGGCCTGCCTCGACCACGTCACGCCGCCAGGACACCCTGAAAGGCCCGACCGCCTGCGGGCGGTGGAGGAAGCGCTGTCGCAGGAACGCTTCCAGTTCCTGGCGCGCGACCTGGCACCGGAAGGCGATCTCGATCTCGTGACGCTGTGCCACAACGAGCATTACGTCACCGAGCTGCGCCACATCGCGCCGACCAGCGGTCAGGTCTATATCGACGGCGACACCTCGATGTCACCAGGCACGTGGGAAGCGGTGATGCGCGGCGTCGGCGGCGCGGTGGCTGCGACCGAAGCGGTGATGAATGGCGAGCATCGCAACGCCTTCGTCGCGGTGCGCCCGCCCGGACATCACGCCGAGATCGGCAAGCCGATGGGCTTCTGCTTCTTCGACAATGCCGCGATCGCCGCGCGTCATGCGCAGCGCAAATACGGCATCCAGCGCGCCGCCATCGTCGATTTCGACGTGCATCACGGCAACGGCACGCAGGACATCTTCTGGTCCGATCAGACCGTGATGTACTGCTCGACGCATCAGATGCCGCTGTTTCCGGGTACCGGCGCGAAGGGCGAGCGCGGCGACCACGACACCATCGTCAATGCGCCGCTCGCTTCCGAAGACGGCGGACCAGAATTCCGCGCCGCGTTCGAGCAACTGATCCTGCCGCGCCTCGAAAAATTCAGCCCCGAGCTTCTCGTCATCTCCGCGGGCTTCGATGCGCATTACCGCGATCCGCTGGCCTCGCTGAATTTGCGCGCGGAGGACTACACCTGGGTCACGCGCAAGCTGATGGACCTTGCCGACAAGTCCGCAGGGGGCCGCATTGTTTCGGTGCTCGAGGGCGGCTATGACCTGCAAGGATTGAAAGAATCTGTTACGGCGCATGTCGGCGCCCTGATGGGCGCTTGACGCACCCGCCACATTACGCCCGCAAAACTGCGCTTTTTCTCACGTGAAGCGGGCAATCGGAAACGGATATGGCCGAAAATACCCAAGTCGACGTCTCCAGGCTCACCTTCGAACGCGCCATCGAGGAGCTCGAAACCATCGTGAAGCGGCTCGAGGACGGCAAGGTGCCGCTCGAGGAATCCGTGACGATCTACGAGCGCGGCGAGGCGCTGAAGCGCCGCTGCGAGGAATTGCTGCGCCAAGCCGAGGCACGCGTCGACAAGATCACCACCGATGCCAGCGGCCAGGCCACCGGCACCGCACCGCTCGACGTGCAGTAAGGTCCCCGTTTCAAGCCGCCCGCCTCAAGCATCGGCCATCTGCAGTTTTTCATGATCGCACGCCGCTGTTTGGGCTTACAGCCCTCGGCGGCCAGGCACTGACATCGAAGAGTTCCCCCGGCCAGGGCCTCTCGGGCTCGCGAATCTGGCCAAAACGGCCTTCCTCTCGCCCAAAATGCAGGCGAGGAACCGGGCAAGACTGGAACCCATCCGCCGGCGCCAGGATTAACCAAGCTGGCCCGCGGGTTGCAGGTGCATACCCCTAAACGACCCTGCGGGTTGGCTTTGGCCCAAGCTTTGGTGTAAAGCTGCGCGGAGTGTGGCTTTTTGCAAGCCTTGCGTGGGCACAAATTACCGACGACAAGCGCTTCAAACTGCTAATGAAATTGGCTGGGACGGACGAAGCCGATCTAAGTGACAGGGATCACAGGGACTGAACCGGAGCGCACCTAAGCTCACCTAAGCTTGAAGACGGGGCCGTGCCCCATGCAGGTGGCTCCGACGGTTTAAGGACTCGCGCTGCGCCGATATTGTGCAAACCCATCGCGCACCGGAACGATCTTCCGGCGCTGACAAATTGGAAATCGCCGTGAACGCATACAGTAAAACGCCGCTTCTCGACACCATCCATACGCCGGATGACCTGCGCAAGCTCAAGATCGAGCAGGTTCGCCAGGTCGCCGACGAGCTGCGGCAAGAGACCATCGATGCCGTCTCGGTGACCGGCGGTCACTTCGGCGCCGGCCTCGGCGTGGTCGAGCTCACCACCGCGATCCACTATGTCTTCGACACGCCGCGCGACCGGCTGATCTGGGACGTCGGCCATCAGGCCTATCCGCACAAGATCCTCACCGGCCGGCGCGACCGCATCCGCACGCTGCGCACCGGCGGCGGCCTGTCCGGCTTCACCAAGCGCAGCGAGAGCGATTACGATCCGTTCGGCGCGGCGCATTCCTCGACCTCGATTTCCGCCGGCCTCGGCATGGCGGTCGCGCGCGACCTTTCCGGCGGCAAGAACAACGTTATCGCCGTCATCGGTGACGGCGCGATGTCAGCCGGCATGGCCTATGAAGCCATGAACAACGCCGGCGCCATGAACTCGCGCCTTATCGTGATCCTCAACGACAACGACATGTCGATCGCGCCGCCGGTCGGCGCCATGAGTGCCTATCTGTCGCGCCTCTACTCCGGCAAGACCTATCGCACGCTGCGCGATGCGGCCAAGCAGATCAACAAGCGCCTGC
This sequence comes from Bradyrhizobium sp. LA6.8, assembly GCF_040547935.1. Lineage (NCBI taxonomy): Bacteria > Pseudomonadati > Pseudomonadota > Alphaproteobacteria > Hyphomicrobiales > Nitrobacteraceae > Bradyrhizobium > Bradyrhizobium sp. LA6.8. The sequence continues at coordinate 91,085 of NZ_JBEPQQ010000005.1, read as the reverse complement.
CCAAGATCATCGCCAACCGCGCCAACCGCGTCGAGGAATATTCGCGCGGCTTCATGATGGACGGCGGCACGCTGTTCGAGGAGCTCGGCTTCTATTACGTCGGCCCGATCGATGGTCATAACCTCGACCATCTGCTGCCCGTGCTGAAGAACGTGCGCGACATGGAGACCGGCCCGATCCTGGTCCACGTCGTGACGCAGAAGGGCAAGGGCTACGGCCCGGCGGAAGCGTCCGCCGACAAGTATCACGCGGTCGTCAAGTTCGACGTCGCGACCGGCACCCAGGCCAAGGCCAAGCCGAATGCGCCGGCCTACCAGAACGTGTTCGGCCAGAGCCTCGTCAAGGAAGCGCAGAAGGACGACAAGATCGTCGCCATCACCGCGGCGATGCCGTCCGGTACCGGCGTCGACATCTTCAACAAGGCCTTCCCGGACCGCACCTTCGACGTCGGCATCGCCGAGCAGCACGCGGTGACGTTCGCCGCCGGTCTTGCGAGCGAGGGCTACAAGCCGTTCTGCGCGATCTACTCGACCTTCCTGCAGCGCGGCTACGACCAGATCGTGCATGACGTCGCGATCCAGAACCTGCCCGTCCGCTTCGCCATCGACCGCGCCGGCCTCGTCGGCGCCGACGGCGCGACGCATGCCGGCTCGTTCGACAACGCCTATCTCGGCTGCCTGCCGAACATGGTGATCATGGCCGCGGCCGACGAAGCCGAGCTCGTGCACATGGTGGCGACCCAGGTCGCGATCGACGACCGTCCGAGCTCGCTGCGCTATCCGCGCGGCGAAGGCCGCGGCATCGAGATGCCCGAAGTCGGCGTTCCGCTCGAGGTCGGCAAGGGCCGCATGATTCGCCAGGGCAGCAAGATCGCCTTGCTCTCCTTCGGTACGCGCCTCGCCGAATGCGAGAAGGCGGCCGACGAACTCGCCGCCCACGGCCTCTCCACCTCGATCGCCGATGCGCGCTTCATGAAGCCGCTCGACACCGAGCTGGTTCTCAAGCTCGCCCGCGACCACGAGATCCTGATCACGATCGAGGAAGGTTCGGTCGGCGGCTTCGGCTCGCATGTCGCGCAGTACCTGACCGATCAGGGCGCGCTCGACGGCGGCATGGTCAAGTTCCGCTCGATGGTGCTGCCCGACGTGTTCCAGGACCACGACACGCCGGCCGCGATGTACGGCCGTGCCGGTCTCGACGCCAAGGGCATCGTCGCCAAGGTGTTCGAGGCGCTGGGCAAGGACGTCAAGACCGAGACGGTCAAGCTCGCCTGACGGCGAGCTTCGACCTTCGCGAACCAGCGCGACCTTCATGAAAATCTATCTGGCAGGGCCCGACGTGTTCCTGCCGGATGCGGTTGAGATCGGCCGGCAAAAGGCCGTGATCTGCGCTGCGCATGGGCTCACCGGCCTCTATCCCCTCGACAACGCCATCGATCTCACCTCGCCCGACGCCTCGCGGCAGATCTTTTGCGGCAACGAGGCGATGATGGACGAAGCCGATGCCATCATCGCCAACCTCACCCCGTTCCGCGGTGCCGGCGCCGACCCCGGCACCGTCTACGAGCTCGGCTACATGGCCGGCCGCCGCAAGTTTTGCCTGGCCTATTCCAACGACGGCGCCATCTATGCCGACCGCGTCGGCCGCTTCATTGACGTGACCTCCGAGGACGGACGGCTGGTCGATGCACAGGGGCTGACGGTCGAGGATTTTGGCCTCGTCGACAACCTCATGATGATCCATGCGCTGGAGCTGCACGGCTGCCCGCTGGTGACGCCGGCGCAGATGCCGATCGACGTCTGGCACGATCTGGCCGCGTTCGAGACTTGCGTCCGGATGGCGGCCGCGCGATTGATCGCTACATAGACGCTTCGACGCTTCAGTCGCCTCCGGAGATCCGATGTCCCCTGCCCGCAAGCGTGCGGATGTTCTGCTGGTCGAACGCGGCTTGTTCGAGAGCCGGGCGCGGGCGCGCGCGGCGATCGAGGCCGGGCTCGTCACCGCCGACGACAAGCAGGTCGCCAAACCCTCGGAGACGATCGCCGAGGACGCGGTGATCCAGGCCGAGCCTGCGCATCCCTATGTCTCGCGCGGCGGCGTCAAGCTCGCAGGCGCGCTGGAGCGCTACCCCATCGAGATCGAGGACCATGTCTGCCTCGATGTCGGCGCCTCCACCGGCGGTTTCACCGAGGTGCTGCTGGCGAACGGCGCCAGCCTGGTGTTCGCCATCGATGTCGGCACCAGCCAGTTGCATCCCTCGCTGCGCAACCATCCCAAGATCGTGTCGATGGAGGAGACCGACATCCGCAGCTACGACGGCAAACGGTTGCCAGCGCGGCCCGACGTCGTCGTCATCGACGTCAGCTTCATCTCGCTCAAGACGGTGCTGCCCGTGGCGCTGTCACTGGCAGCGGCGCCGATGAGCCTGCTGGCACTGATCAAGCCGCAGTTCGAGGCCGATCGAAAGCACAACAAGAAGGGCATCATCCGCGACGCCGCCGTGCATCAGCAGATCTGCGACGACATCGCGGTCTTCGCCGCCTCGCTCGGCTGCACCGACATCGAGGTGTTCCCCTCCCCGATCACGGGCGGTGACGGCAATATCGAATTCTTCCTGGGCGCGCGCCGTGGTTGAGCGCGTGAGGATCGATCACGTCGGCCATCGCGGCGACGGCGTCTCGCTCGCTGCGGGCGATGCCGTCTATGTGCCCTACACGCTTGGCGGCGAAACCGTTGAGGTCGACCACGTCGCCGGCAACCATCCCGACCGCCGCAAGCTGCTCGCGGTCGATGTCGCCAGCCCCGATCGCATCGCGCCGTTCTGTCCGCATTTCGGCATCTGCGGCGGCTGCGCCATCCAGCACTGGGCGGCTGAGCCGTACCACGCCTGGAAGCGCGGCATCGTGGCCGAGACGCTGGCCCAGGCCGGAATCGACTGCGAGGTGGCGCCGCTGGTCGATGCCCATGGGGCCGGCCGCAGGCGCGTCACGCTGCACGGCCGGTTCGGCACGCATGACGTCCTCAAGGTCGGATTCTCGGCCGCTAGCTCGCACGACGTCATCCCGATCCATCGCTGCCCGATCCTCGATCCCGGGCTCGAGGGTGCGCTCGATGCCGCCTGGGCGCTTGCCGAATCCCTGACGTCCAGAATGGCGGTGACGAAGCCGCTGGACATCCAGGTCACCGCGACCGCCAACGGCCTCGATGTCGACGTGCGCGGCTCTGGTCCGCTGCCGACGCCGCTGGTCACGGCGCTTTCGCGCGTCGCCGAGCAGCATCGGCTGGCGCGGCTGACGCGGCACGGCGAGCTGGTGCTGCAACGCCTGCCTCCGACGGTGCGAATGGGCCGCGCCGAGGTGACACTGCCGCCCGGCTCGTTCCTGCAGGCAACGGTCGCGGGCGAGGAGACGCTGGCGTCGCTCGTCGCCGAGCGCGTCGGCAAGGCCAAGGAGGTTCTCGACCTCTTCTGCGGCGTCGGCCCGTTTGCCTTGAGGCTCGCCGAGAAGGCGCGCGTCACCGCCTATGACAACGACGCCGGCGCCGTCGCGGCGCTTGTGAAGGCTGCGCGCACACCCGGGCTGAAGCCGATCAAGGCCGAACCGCGCGACCTGTTCCGCCGCCCGCTGGTGCCGCCGGAGCTGCGCGACTTCGACGCCGTGGTGTTCGACCCGCCGCGCCAGGGCGCGCAGGCGCAGGCGCTGAAACTCGCTGCGAGCAAGGTCCCCGTCGTGATCGCGGTGTCCTGCAACGCCGCAACCTTCGCTCGCGACGCCCGGCTCCTCATCGACGGCGGCTACAGGATCGAGACCGTGGTCCCGGTCGATCAGTTCCGCCACACGCCGCATGTGGAATTGGTGGCGCGGTTCACGCGCTGACGCGCTACCTGCCGCTCACCGTCCGAACCCTTCCAGACTGCTATGCCGACGGTTCGAATTGCGGCTGCCATCGCAGCAGGTAGGACTGCAGCGAGCGCACCGCGATCGCCAACAGGATTCCGACGAACATCATGACGAAGATGGCGACCATCATCTCGCTGGCATTGGCGCGCGCCTCGGCTTCGATGATGAGCTTGCCGAGCCCGCGCTCGGCGCCGATGAATTCGCCGACGATGACGCCGATCAGCGCGAAAGACACGGCCGGCAACAGCGACGCGAACACCCAGGCCAGTGCGGAGGGGATTACCACCGTGCGCAGCACGGTGAGTTCGCTGGCGCCGAGCAGACGGGCGGCAGCGATCTGGTCGCGGTCGACCGCACGCGTTCCCTCGAAGGTGTTGAAGAACACCACGAAGAACACGACGAGCCAGGCAGTGGCGATCTTGGAGAGATCGCCGAGGCCGAAGATCAGGATGACGAGCGGCACCAGCGCGATGCGCGGTATCGAGTTGAGCGCCACGACATAGGGCCCGAACACGCGGGCAAGGAAGTCCGAACGGCCGAGGACCAGGCCGGCCGCGATTCCGCTCGCGGACCCGAAAAGAAACCCCCACCAGGTGTTCTTCAGCGTGACGAGCGTGGCGAGCCACAGATTGTTGTCGTTGCCGTTGATGCAGGCGGCGAAGCCGGCGGGATCGGCAAAGCAGCCAAGCCGCAGGAAGCTCTGCCAGATCAACGACGGCTTGGCGACGAAATACGGATCGAGGATTTTCGGCACATAGGCCTTCGGCAACAGCGCCTTGCTCCATTCGAAGCCCCACTGCCAGACGACGAGAACCACCACGAGAATGGCCACTTGCCAGAACAGGACGGCGCTACGGCTGTTGGACATGATCATTCGGCCCTGGTGCGGCGGAATTCTTCGCCGAGGGAATGCCAGATGTGAGAGTAGAGGCGGCCGAATTCGGCGGTCTCGCGCACGTCCACGGGATCGCGCGGCCGCGGGATGGCGACGTCGAAATCTTCCTTGAGCCTCCCGGGCCGCGCCGAGAGCAGGATGATGCGGCTCGCCAAGGTCAAGGCCTCGCCGAGATCGTGGGTCACGAACAGCACGGTCTGCCGCTCGCGTTCCCATATCTCCAGCAGCGTCTTGTGCATCTCGAGCTTGGTGTGGGTGTCGAGCGCGCCGAACGGCTCGTCCATCAGCAGGATCTCGGGCTCCATGATCAGCGTGCGCATCAAGGCGACGCGCTGGCGCATGCCGCCGGACAGCGTGCTGGGGAAGCTCTGTGCAAAGCCGGAGAGCCCGGCCTTCTCGACGGCCGAAGCGACACGCCCGGCGCGCTCGGCCTTTCGCAGCCCCGCGATCTCCAGCCCATAGCCGATGTTCCGCTCCACGGTTCGCCAGGGAAACAGCGTGTCGCGCTGGAAGACATAGCCGACCCTGGGGTTGACCTTGCCGGGCTCAACCGCGTCCTCATCGATCAGGATGCGTCCGCCCGAGCGGGGCAATAGCCCCGCGACCATGTTGAGGATGGTGCTCTTGCCGCAGCCGGACGGACCGAGCAGCGCGACGAACTCGCCCTGCTTGACCTCGAAGGAAACGTCATCGACCGCCACGAACTCGCGGCCGGACGCGTTGAAACGCTTGGCGAGACCTCGCACCGCGATGCGGGTTCGCGCCTCCGCTCTCTCAACCTCGTCTCGCGCGAGCGCGAATCCCGGGCCTGGCGCAGCGATCATTTGTATTTCGCCCTCGCCGCCTGGAGGAAGCTGATGTCGACGACATCCTCGTATTTCGTCTCGGGAATATCCGTTCCCTTGCGGTACCAGGGCTTGGCGCCGCGTTCGAACGAGGACGTGTCGATGACGCCGTCATAGGCCCAGGTCGATTTGTCGAAGCCGAGCTCGGCGCTGACCGCATCGGGGTCGATGCCCGAGAAATATTTCGGCGTGACCAGTGCCTGCACGTCCGCCAGCGGCGTCGCCTTCACGAAAGCCATCGCGCGGTGGATCGCGTTCACATAGGCCTGCACCATCGCCTTGTCCTGCTCGACCGTGTCCTGGAGCGTGTAGATCACGAGCACGGGCAGCGTCCCGCCGAAATCCTTCTCGAATACGCCGGGCTTGGAGGTGTCGTAGATCGTCCTGCCAAAGCCCTTCTTCTCGACCTCGACGATCCAGCTTGGCGGCGCCATGATGGCGTCGAACTGCTTGGTCTGCAGCGACGGAAACATCGTGTTGGGTCCGCCGCCGGCGACCCAGTTCACCCTGTCGCCGAGCCCGCGCGTTTCGAACACATAGGTGCCGAACACCCAGGTGCCCGACCCGATCGCGGTGGCCGCGACGATCGGCTTGGCGCCGTCAGGCCGTTTATGCTCGGCGAGCTTCTCGACCGAATTGATACCGCCGTCGTAAAGGTCCTGCCGGACCACGATGTTGGCGTAGGAGCACACCATCTCGGTCGCGAGCAGGATCTTGCAGGGCTTGCCGCGCGCACTGAGCTGGAGCGGATGGCTGGCATCGCCATGCGCGAACAGGGCTTGTCCCGCCGCCAGCGTCTGACGGCCGAACGTGCCGGCGTTACCGGTGACGAGCTTGGAGTCGAGACCTTCGTCCCTGAAGTAACCCTTCAGCTCGGCAATCATGCCGATGGCGTAGACCGGCGACACCGGCCCGAAGGCGAGCGATACCTGCTTGGTCTCGGCGCGGAGCTGCCCGGGCAGGATCGATGCGCCGGCCAATGTGGAGCCCGCGATCAGCGCCTGGCGCCTGGTGATGTTCATCTGCTCCTCCCTTGATTCTTGTTTGATCGATCCGTTCGTCAGGACGGCTCAGGCGCGATCCGGATGGTTCCTGCCTTTCGCAGCGCTTCGATTTCGCTCGACGAAACGCCGATCTCGCTCAGGATCTCGCGCGTCTGCTCGCCGATCTGCGGCGGATCGTAGCGGTTGGGCAGGCGGCGGCCGTCGATGGAGATCGGCAACAGCGGCGTTTTTGCCTCGCCGCCATCAGGCAGGTGAATGTTGGTCAGCCCGCCCGACTGGTTCAGATGCGGGTCGTCGAAGAGATCGCCGGGCTTGTTCACCGGCGCGTAGGGCAGATCGAGCTGCTCGAGGCGTGCCGCGAGATCGGCCTTGTCCCATTGCTTGAAGATCTTCGCGATCTCCGGGATCAGCCAGCCGCGATGGTCGACACGGTCGTTGCTCGTCGCGAAGCGCGGATCGGCAAGCCAGGATTCGCGATCGAAGGCGCGGCAGAACGCCTCCCACTGCTCTTCGCCGACGATGGTGACGAACAGCTTCGAGCCGTCCCTGGTGTCGAAGAGATCGTAGACCGGCCAGGGGCTGTCCTTGATCGAATAGGGGATCGAGGGCTGGCCGCTGACCACCTCGCACATCATGGCCTGCGCCATCAGGAACACGTTGTTCTCGTAGAGCGCGCTCTGGATGTAGCGACCGCGGCCGGTACGCTGCCGCTCGGCCAGCGCAGCCTGGATCGCGATCACGCCGAACATGCCGCCCATGATGTCGTTGACCGAGGCGCCGGCGCGCATCGGCCGGTCCGGCAGGCCGGTCATGTAGGCAAGGCCGCCCATCATCTGCACGACCTCGTCGAGCGCGAGGCGATTCTCGTAGGGGCCGGGCAAATAGCCCTTGAGCGAGCAGTAGATCAGGCGTGGCGCAAAAGCGGCAACCGACTCGTAGTCGAGACCGATCCGCTTCAGCAGACCGGGTCGGAAATTCTCGATCAGGACGTCGCTGCTCTCGATCAGCCGCCGCGCGATGGTCTGGCCTTCCGCGGTCGACGTATCCAGCGCAATGCTGCGCTTGTTGCGGCTGTAGGTGGCGAAGAAGCCGGCAGCCGGTCCCTTGAAATAGCGGGTGCGGTCGCCCTTGGGCGGCTCGACCTTGATCACGTCGGCGCCGAGATCGGCGAGGATCAAACCGCAGCTCGGCCCCATCACCATCTGGCTGAACTCGATGACACGAAGGCCGGCCAGCGGACGCAGCTCCGTTGCCGCCTCGGGCGCCGCCGCCGTCATGCCGCCCTCCGCAGCACCTTGGGAATGCCGGCCTCGTGCAGGTGCCCGGTCAGATGTTGTGCCGGGATATGGCGGGCCAGAATCTCGCGCGTTTGCATCAGGCGATCGAGGTCGATGCCGGTCGAAAGTCCCATGCGCTCCAGCATGAACACGAGATCCTCGGTGACGATGTTGCCGCGGGCACCTGGCGCGAAAGGACAGCCGCCAAGTCCTGATACCGCGGCGTCGAAACGCCGGATGCCGGCTTCGAGGCCGGCGACGGCATTGGCGAGGCCCGCACCGAGCGTGTCGTGCAGATGCAGCCGCAGCGTCATCTGCGATCCGACTTCGCGCCTGACGGCTTCGACGATCTGCCTGATCAGTTTCGGGGTGGCATAGCCGACGGTGTCGGCGAGCCCGATCTCGTCGGCACCGGCCTCGGCAAAGGCGCGCGCGACCCGGCACACGGCGGCTTCGCTCACCTCGCCTTCCAGCGAGCAGCCGAAGGAGGTGGCGATCGCGCCCATCAGATGCGGCCGCCGGCCCGCCGGACAGGCGTCGATCGCGGCACGGACCGCGCGAAACCCGTCGAGCTGCTCTTCGATCGAGCGGCGCACATTGGCGCGGTTGTGCGTCTCGCTGGCGGAGATGACGAAGTAGATGGCGTCGACACCGGCGGCGATGGCGCGCTCGGCGCCCTTCACGTTCGGCACAAGTGCACCGATGGTCGCGGTCCTGTGCGCGAGCGCGTGCGCCATCACCGCGTCGACATCGGCGAATTGCGGCACGACCTTTGGCGGCACGAAGGATCCCGCGTCGATCTCGCGCATGCCGGCGGCGGCGATCGTATCGATCAGCGCGCATTTGGCTTCGGTGGGAACGAACACGTCCAGGTTTTGCAGCCCATCGCGGGGGCCGACCTCGCAAATCAGGACATCCGGCGCATGCGCCATCAGGCTCTCCCTGGTTCGATTGTATATTATTGCGTAAAAGAACAATCCGTGGGACAGTCTGTCAAGCTCAAAATCCGCGTGCACTGCAATGACCGCCTCCGACAATTCCCGACCGCCCGCTTCAAGCAAAGGCGGTTCCGAGCGCGCCGAGCACCTCGCCGGGCTGATCATGGCGCTCGCCCGACGCGAAGGCATGAAGGCTGGCGATCGCTTGATCGAACAAAGGCTTGCCGACGCGCTCGATCTTTCACGCGCGCCGATCCGGCTCGGCCTCAAGGCTCTGGAAGCGGCAGGGCTCGCACGCGGCGAGCCGCATCGCGGGTTCGTGCTGGCCAAGCATCCGACCAGCGGCGCAGCCCAGCCGGCCCTCGCGGCGGTCAGGCGCAGCGAGCAGGTTTATACGTCCATCGCAGGCGACGTGCTCGCAAGCCGGCTGCCGGCTGACGTCACCGAGGCGGAGCTGATGCGCCGCTATGGCCTCAGCCGGGCCGAGTTGCAGCGGCTGCTTGACCGGATCGCTGCCGAGGGCTGGATTGCACGCCTGCCGGGCTATGGCTGGCGCTTCGCGGAGACGGTCTCGAACCCCGAAGCTCACGCCAAGGCCATGGCGTTTCGCGCGGTGATCGAACCTGCGGCAATCGCGCAGCCCGGCTTTGCGCTGCCGCAGGAGGTGATTGCACGCTTGCGCGAGCGTCAGCTGCGCGTGTTCGAAGGCGAGCTCGAGAAGATGACGATCGGCGAGGTCTTTCTTTCCGGTTGCGAATTCCATGAGGAGATCATTCGCGGCGCCGGCAATCCCTTCTTTCTTGAATCGCTCAGGCGCGTGAATTCGATCAGACGCCTGTTCGCCTATCGCAGCTTCGCCGACCGCGACGGCATGCGGCGGCACGTGCGCGAGCATTTGCGCCTGCTCGAGGTTCTGGAAACGCGGCGTTACGCCGAAGCGGCAGAGCTGATGGCGAAGCACCTGCAACGCCCGCTGGTGGCGGGCTTGTCGTAGGCCAACGCGGCCGCGGTCAAGCGGGCGGCGAAACGGACGCGTGACCGCTCAACGCCGCAAGCCGCCCAACGCCGGCGACTCGCCGGGCAGCATTGACGAATTGATGTCGCTGTCCATGCGTCCCGATTGCTGCTGGGTGAAACCGGCGCCGAACGACAGGCTGAGGTTGGAGGTCGGCTTGAACTCGACACCCGCGAAAGCGCCGTAGCCGGGCGAGGCGCTGGAGGTGAGCGGGGCGAGCGAGCTGCCGATGCCGCCATTGTATTTCAACGTGTCGAAACCGGCAAAGAACGTGACGGGCATGCCGCCCGCGGTCTTGTAGTTGTAACCGAACTGCGTGCCATCATAAGAGAGCGCGCTGAAATTGCCGGCTGGCGCAGGCTGGCTGAGGCCGCCCAGGCCTAGATTGCCGCGTTCGCTTCCGACGAAGAAACCGGGACGAAAATCATAGCCTGCGTTGGCATCGCCACCCTTGAAGCTCGGAAAATTGCCGTAGCCATCGGAGCTCTGGCTGGCGCTGCCGCCAAAGCCGAAAGGCCCGCCCGGGATCCAATATTGCAGGGGCGCGACTTGCGCATGAGCCGGCGCTCCGCCGAGGCAGAGCACCACGAAGAGAGTTGCGAGACCGCAGGAACGTGCAAGGCTGGACATTCAGGTAACCGTCAAAAAGAGCGGAAATTATATGCCGGGGATCACGCGAATACCAGTGACGCGATGCCGGTGGTCGCGCCATCGAGTTCCAAAATTACGTTATCCTGACGTGTTGAACCTCCTGCGCGACGGATTGACCCACATAGAGGACGCGCGAACGCGAGCCGTCGCTTCGATCCTGATCGGCCGGGGCAGTCCGGCAAGACGCAATTGCGCAGACCTTTGAAAATGCCAGACACAACATGGAGGCTGTCATGGAGGTCGATTCCGACAGGTTGAATGCCTTTATGGGCAAGATGATCACCGAGGTCGGTGCGGCGATGAACGCATCGCTGGTCCTGCTGGGCGACAAGCTCGGCCTCTACCGCGCCCTCGCCGCCAAGGGACCCATGAACTCTGCCGAACTCGCAAGCGCCACCGGAACGAACGAACGCTACGTCCGCGAGTGGCTGGCGAGCCAGGCGGCTTCTGGTTACGTCGAATACGATTCCACTTCCGGCAAGTTCTCTATGCTGCCTGAGCAGGCGATGGCGCTTGCCGATGATGACAGCCCGGTCTTCCTCGGCGCGGTCGGCAATGTCATTGCCGCGGCGTTCCTCGACGAGCCGAAAATTACGGACGCATTCAAGACCGGCAAGGGCGTCGGCTGGAATCGTCGCAGCGAGTGCCTGTTCTGCGGCACCGCCCGGTTCTTCCGTACCGGCTACATGCATCATCTGGTGCAGGAGTGGCTGCCCGCGCTCGAAGGCGTCGTGGACAAGCTGAAGCGCGGCGCCAAGGTCGCCGACGTCGGCTGCGGGCACGGCGTCTCGACCCGGCTGATGGCGGAGGCCTTCCCGAATTCCCGCTTCTACGGCTTCGACTATCACGAGGGCTCGATTGCGGCCGCACGAAAGGCGGCCACTGAGGCGAAGCTGGGCGATCGTGTCAGCTTCGCGGTTCACTCGGCGAAGACCTATCCGGCCGAGGGCTACGATCTCGTCTGCTTCTTCGATTGCCTGCACGACATGGGCGATCCCGTCGGTGCCATCAGTCACGTGCGCGAGACCATGGCCAAGGACGGCACCTGCATGCTGGTCGAGCCGTTCGCAGGCGACCGCCTCGAAGACAACCTCAATCCTGTCGGGCGGGTCTACTATGCGGCGTCCACCATGATCTGCACGCCGGCCTCGCTCGATCAGGAGGTCGGCCTCGCGCTGGGCGCTCAAGCCGGCGAGGCAAGGCTGCGCAAGGTCGCCAGCGAAGGCGGCCTGTCGCGCTTCCGCCGCGCCGCCGAAACACCCTTCAACCTGATCCTGGAGGCCCGGATCTGATGCAACGGCGGACGCGCGCGGCCGGCGATGTCAGGCCGCGTCGTCCGTCCCCATGCCGAACGTGAGCTGATTGCCGTCGGCATCGACGACGTCGAAATCTCGCATGCGATAGTCACGGTCCTCCGGCCGGTTCAGCAGCCTGGCGCCGCGTCCCGATAGTTCGGCATAGATCTGATCGACGTCCCTGACGAAGATGCAGATGCCGCCGTGCCCGGGCAACCGCTTCGTTACCCCCGCCGCAAGCAGATGCAGGCCGACCTCCTCGCGGCAGAGGCAGGCGTAGGACGGAGGCTGACCGTATTCGAAGGTGACCTCGAAGCCGAGCACATCGCGGTAATAGGCGAGGCTGGCTGTGATGTCGGACACGACGAAGACGGTGGCGGAGCCGGCCATCATCGGGTGTTCGTCGGTCATTGGTCCCTCCATCCGGCAAGCAATCTCCTGCACGCAGCCTAGCATGCGCGCTGGAGGTCTTGCACGGCCCAAGCCGCACCGTAAGCTGTCGCCCGGACAAGGCGGAAGCGCCGAACGACAGCATCCCGCCGCTGCTGCCGCCGCTCGTCGCGAAATAACCGCGCCACCACCGCGATCGATGCCGCACGTTTCCCGAAAGCATGGAGAACCCGGTGACATCTGACAATCCAGTCGCCTACGAACGCGCAGGCAACATCGCCCGCATCACGCTGCGCCGCCCGCCTGTCAATGCCCTGAGCCTCGAGGTCATCCGTGCGGTGGTCGCGGCCCTGCGTCGCGCAGCGAACGATCCGGAAGCTCGCGTTGTCGTGCTGGCGAGCGCGATCGCCAAGCGCTTTTCGGCCGGCCTCGACCTCGACATCCTGCTTGGCAAATCCGGCGCCGAGATCCGCGAATTCCTCCAGTCGCTCTATATCGACCTTTACGACGCCCAGTACGGGCTCGGAAAACCGTCGATCGCCGCGGTCGGTGGTGCGGCGCGCGGCGGCGGCATGACCATGGCGGTGTCCTGCGACGTGGTGCTGGCAGCCGAGAGCGCGACGTTCGGCTATCCCGAGATCGACGTCGGCGTCATTCCCGCGATCCACTACGCGCATCTGCCGCGCATCGTCGGACGTCATCGCGCTTTCGAGCTGCTGTTCACCGGCCGCGTCTTCACCGCCGCGGAGGCGCGCGAGCTCGGCGTGGTGAACCGCGTCGTCGACGATGCCGGGCTCGAGGCCGAGGTGCTGAAGCTCGCGGCGCAATTCGCCAGCAAGTCGGCCGCCGTGCTGCGGATGGGCCGCGCCGCCTTCATGCGCCAGATCGATCTCGATTACCGGCGCAGCATCGCAAGTGCAGTGGACGATTTCTGCAATGTCGCGACGTCGGACGAAGCGCAGGAGGGTTTGAGGGCGTTCGTGGAGAAGCGGGCGCCGAAATGGTGAGGGGGCCGCCGGCCGCCCAGGGAGGCTGACGTTCAGGCCGTCCTGTCCACCGAGGACGACGAATCCGCAGGCGGATATTTCGTCACCGGCACAGTGAAGGATTTGGAGCCGACCTGGTAGATGATCTTGCCGTTTTGTCCGTTGTCGGTCGATATCTGCGACTGCCCGAACATGATGACGTTCCTGTAGACGTAGCCGGTGCCCTGGCGGGTGATACCGTCGGTGGTGACGCTGACCGTCGCCTCCTTGCCGTTGATGGCCAGCACGCGAAAGCTCGCGCTCTTGCCGATGTCGGCAGAATAGCCGCCCCAGCTTCCCATGAGGATGCTGTCGGAACCTGCCGGCGCCTGTTTCTGCAAAGTCGCGCTCTGCTTGCCAACGCCCGAGGAGAACAGGAGCACCAGGTTCTTGCCGTCCTTGGTGCCGACCGTGACGTTGCCGTAGCTTATGGTTGCACCATTGACCTCGCCGATACCGCGCTCGGTGTGCCCGTTATGGGTGTACTCGATCTGGGCCCTGGCCCCGCGGATGTTCACGACCTTGAAGCCGACGGCCTGGTTGTTGCCTGCCCAATTGCCCTTCCAGTCACCCACCAGACTGCTCTGGTGATACACCCGCTCGTTGGCGGGCGAAATCTGGCTGGTGCTCGATGTGACGATGGCCATTGGATTGCTCGGCGGATTTGTCTGACAGACCCGCTTCTGTTCACGCGCCGGACGGCGAAGTCAGAACTTTATCCGGAAACAACGGGAAGCAGGCCGATTAGGGCCACGCAGCAGTTAACGCGTGGTTAAATTCGACCGCGGGCGGGACAGGGCAAAAGGTCTCATTCGGGGTGGTGCGGATCAGCGCCCCCAGCGGTCCGACCAGATCTTCTCGCCGATCAAGCAGCTGACCCGTGGCTCCTTGTCGGCAACGCGCCTCACGGGGCGCTCCGGCATGCGGCCCGCGACCTCCATCAGGAGCTTGGTGCGGATCGCCTCCTTGAACTTGTCGCGATCCTTGATCGTGATGACGAAGGAGCCGGGACCGCCGATGACGCAGTCCTCGTAGTAGTAGTCGAGATTGTCGATATCCATGGTCGAATAGGACGGCTCCTTGACCATGATCGGCAGGCCGTTGATGACGATGCCCTTCTCGAGCGCGGCGTCGCGCGCCGCCGTGACCGGGCCGCCATTGTTGTTGGGGCCGTCACCGGAAATGTCGATCACGCGGCGCAAGCCGCGATAGGGATCCTCGTCGAACAACGGCATCGCGAACGTGATCGCTCCGGAGATCGAGGTGCGCGAGGCGCGCCGGATCGGCGTCTTCAAGATCTCGGCGGCGACCGCGTCCGCCGTCTCCGGTCCGTCGACCAGACGCCACGGGATGATGATCTTCTGATCGCTGGAAGCGGCCCATTCGAAGTAAGTCACCGCGATCCGGCCATTCGGCCCGAGCTTCAGCGCCTGGAGGAATTCCTTCGACTGGATCGCCTGCGCATAGCCTTCGCGCTGGATTGCGAGTTCGTCCATGTCCATGGAGTAGGACACGTCGACCGCGAGGACCAGCTCGACATCGACCGTCTGCGCGTCCCGATCGGCCGCTAGCCGTTGTGGCGAACTCTTGCTCGGTTCAAATTTGGGCCCTGGTGCCGCGATGCCCGCGACGTCCCCTCCGGCGAGCACGCCGGCCACCAGCACAGCCCCGATCGAGAACAGCATGCGCATCGCAGTCTCCCGTCGTATGACGCGATGGTGACATGCAATCGCCTTGCCGCAAAGTCCGAAGATCGCTTGCGCTTCACATTCCGGTTAGGAATTCGCGAGTTGGGAATGCGCACGTCACGCAAAGCTGCCGCCGTGTTGCCGCGCTTGCGCCACGGGGACATGCGCGATCGCTCACGCCATCATTCCGGAGCGTCCAGCAGCATCGAGCCGAAGACAGACCTTCCCCGCCCACTTGTCCGGTGCGATTTCCATGCTAGGTTGGATGTACAGATGGGGATGGAGTCCCCCGACAACCGCCCGTCGGCCTGTGACCGTAGTGGGCTGATGACTCCTGCTCGAGGAGGGGCAATCTCAAAGCCTCGGCCTTTGGCGGGAGCATGGACAAACCCGCCGATGGCGGGTTTTTTGTTGCCTGAAGGCGAAGGTCAGGGCGTGACGACGACGACACCGAATGCTGCGCGTGCGGGGCTGCCCAGGGGGATCTGGGTGCTCGGCTTCGTCTCGATGCTGATGGACGTCTCCTCCGAGATGATCCACGCGCTGCTGCCGGTCTATCTCGTCACCGTGCTCGGGGCCTCCACGCTCACGGTCGGCTTCATCGAGGGCATTGCGGAGGCGACCGCCTCGATCACGAAGATCTTCTCCGGCGCATTGTCCGACTGGCTCGGCCGGCGCAAGCTCCTCGCGGCGCTCGGCTACGGCCTAGCCGCGCTGACAAAACCGCTGTTCCCGCTTGCCCCCAGCGTCGGTTGGCTGATTGCCGCGCGCTTCATCGACCGCGTCGGCAAGGGTATTCGCGGCGCACCGCGCGATGCGCTGATCGCCGATATCGCACCTGCGGGTCTGCGCGGCGCGAGCTTCGGCCTGCGGCAGTCGCTCGACACCATCGGCGCATTCGTCGGACCGCTCGTGGCGATCGGCCTGATGTGGTGGACGGCAGATAATTTTGCCCTTGTCTTCTGGGTGGCGGTGCTGCCGGCCTTCCTGTCTTTCGGCCTGATCGCATTCGCGGTGAGCGAGCCGGAGCCGGACCCAAGCCGGGAGACTACGAAGAATCCGCTGAACACCTCCGCCATGCGGCAGCTCGGATCGGTGTACTGGCGCGTCGTCGCGGTCGGCGTGGTGTTCACGCTCGCGCGCTTCAGCGAGGCCTTTTTGATCCTTCGCGCGCAGAACATCGGCCTCTCTGCGATGTGGGTGCCGGCGGTGCTGGTACTGATGAACGTGGTCTATGCCCTGTCGGCCTATCCGGCCGGCGTGCTGTCGGACCGGATCAACCGGACCGGCCTGCTCGCGCTCGGCCTCGTCTTCCTCGCGGCCGCCGACCTCGCGCTCGCGCTGCTGCCGAACCTCGCGGGCCTCGCGCTCGGCGTCGTTCTGTGGGGGCTGCATATGGGATTGACCCAAGGCCTGCTGTCGGCCCTCGTCGCCGACGCCGCGCCGCCGAGCCTGCGCGGCACCGCATTCGGCTATTTCAACCTGTTCACGGGACTGGCCTTGCTGGCCGCAAGCGTGATCGCCGGCGCGCTGTGGGATGCCTACGGTCCGGCGGGCACGTTTTTGGCCGGGCTCGGCTTCGCGCTGGTCGCGCTCGCAGGGCTGCTCGCCGTCGGCAATGGTCTGGCAGCGGAGGACAAATGATGATGGAGGGGCGTTCGTCGTGTTGAGCGGAGTGATCGCAATCGTGGTCGGCAGCGTTCTCGGCGGCTGCGCGCGCTATTTCGTCTCGGGCGCGATCGCGCGGCGGCTGGGAGAGACCTTTCCCTGGGGCACCATGACCATCAACATCACCGGCGCCTTCCTGATCGGCATTTTCGGCGCGCTGGCAACCCATCCCGGCTCGGTGTTCGCCTCCCCCAATCCCTGGCTGTTCGCGGTGACCGGGTTCCTCGGCTGCTACACCACGGTGTCCTCGTTCAGCCTGCAGACGCTGACGCTCGCGCGCAACGGCGAGCCGATGCATGCGCTCGGCAATGTCGCGCTCTCGGTCGGGCTTTGCCTTGCCGCCGTCAGTTGCGGCTTTGTCCTCGCTGACGGTCTTGGAGGCTAGAGGCGGATGACCGTTCCCTCCTCCACCGACCGCTGGCGCAGCGCGATGCTCTATGCCTGGGTTTCCTTCGGCAGCGTCCTTGGCGGCCTCGCGCGCTATTTCGTCTCCCTCGTGCTCGACACCGGCCCGGGCTTCCCCGTCGCGACGCTGTTCATCAATGCCACGGGATCGCTGATCATCGGCTTCTACGCAACGCTGACCGGCCCCGACGGCCGCATGCTGGCGCGGCCCGAGCACCGGCAATTCGTCATGACCGGGTTTTGCGGCGGCTACACCACCTTCTCGGCCTTCAGCCTGGAGACCTTCCGCCTGTTCCACGGCGGCATGAAATACACGGCACTCGCCTATATCGCGGCATCCGTCATCTGCTGGCTGGTGTCTGTGTGGCTCGGTCATATGATGGCAAGCCGCTACAACCGCTTGACGAGGAGCTGACCATGCAAATCCCCAATCAGGCTGTTTCGCTCCGGATCTTCATCGGCGAGAGCGACCATTTCGGCGGCAAGCCGCTTTACGAAGCAATCGTCACGACAGCGCGCGAGCGGCATCTCGCGGGCGCCACCGTGCTGCGCGGCCCGATGGGGTTCGGCAAGTCGAGCCGGCTACACACCTCGAAGATCCTACGGCTGTCGGAAGACCTGCCGCTGCTGATCGAGATCGTCGACAGCGAGGACAGCATCAACGCATTCCTGCCCATCCTGGATGGCATGATGTCGAGCGGCCTGATCACCTTGGAGAAGGTGCAGGTCCTGCAATATGGTGAGAGGACCGCACACTGAGCACCGCGGCTGAACCGAGCCCGCCGTTTCCGGGAGGCGGAATGAACGACACCGTTACCAAGCCTAAAACCAGGACGAAGACCAAGGTCGAGCGGCCCAAGCTGCACAAGGTCATCCTGATCAACGACGACTTCACGC
The DNA here is from genome assembly GCF_040547935.1 of Bradyrhizobium sp. LA6.8. NCBI lineage: Bacteria > Pseudomonadati > Pseudomonadota > Alphaproteobacteria > Hyphomicrobiales > Nitrobacteraceae > Bradyrhizobium > Bradyrhizobium sp. LA6.8. The sequence continues at coordinate 73,193 of NZ_JBEPQQ010000005.1, read as the reverse complement.
CACGCGAATTCGTCACGATGATCCTCAAGGCCGAGTTCCGCATGACCGAGGATCAGGCCTACAAGGTCATGATCACCGCGCACAAGCTGGGCGCCTGCGTGGTTGCCGTGTTCACCAGGGACGTCGCCGAAACCAAGGCCACCCGCGCCACCGACGCCGGCCGCGCCAAGGGCTATCCGCTGCTGTTCACGACGGAGCCCGAGGAATAGGGCTTCATCTTGCGGCGATGAATGATCTTCACCTCATCGCGATTCAGGCCATCACCACCGGCGTCTCTTCGGCGAGCCCATACACGCGCTGCGCCTTGGAAAATCCGGCGATCGGAAATTCGCCGAGCTCGCGCCAGTCATGGCGGCAGGCGTTCGCGAAGACTTCCGAGACCACGACGGTCCGCCCCAGCCGGCCCGTGATCTTCTCCAGTCGCGCCGCGAGATTGACGGCGGGGCCGATGCAGGTGAAGTCGAGGCGATTGCCGCCGCCGATATTGCCGTAGAGGATGTTGCCAACGTGGAGTGCGACGCCGAAGCGGAAGCGCTCGACGACGTCGCCGACCGGAAAGGCGAGTGCCTCGACGCTGGCGCGGGATTCGCGCGCGGCCTCCAGCACGCGCGCGCAGACATGCGCGGCATCGCCGATATATTCGTCGATCGGGAACACCGCGAGCAGGCCGTCGCCCATGAATTTCAGCACCTCGCCGCCATGGCCCCGGATCGCGGTGACCTGGCAGTCGAAATACTGGTTGAGGATCTCGACCACGGTCTCGGCCGGCAGCCGGTCCGATAGTGCGGTGAAGCCGCGCAGATCCGAGAGCCAGATCGCGGCCTGCATGGTGTCGTTGTGGCCGCGGCGGATCTGGCCGCCGAGGATACGCGCGCCGGCACGGTTGCCGACATAGGTGTCGAGCAGCATCTCGGCGGTGCGGCGCAGACTGATGATCTCGGCGACGCGCGCGAGCGGTGTCACGATGGAGCGGATTGCCGCGATGTCGTTGTCGCTGAAGCCGCCGGGATGCCGCGTGACCCAGCTCGTCGCGTGGATCGAGCCGTCGAGATAGTGCATCGGCATCGCGAGGTAGTCGGTCACGCCTTCGGCGCGCATGTCGTCGAGGAACGGAAACCGCTTGCTGTCCGGATCGTCCATCCGTCCCCGCACCTCGAGCCCCTCCTCGAACACGATCCGGAGCGGGCTCCGGGCGAATTCGGGCGTGTCCAGGATCTCGAAATCGACGGTGCCGATCTCGACCTTCTGACCTTCCCGCCAAATGAAATTGCGGCCGAAGATTTCCGGATGCAGCGTACGAATGAAGATGCCGAACCGCGACAGCGGCAGGCCGGCCGCGACCAGATGCTCGCAGACCTCGGCGATCATCTCGGAAGGGGTCCCGGACGACCTCGCACCGTCGATCAGCCAGTTGGTGATGCGCTGGATCTCGGAGTTTTGCATGTCCGCATTTGCGGACGAAGTTGTGGGGACGTCAAGCTGCGCGGTGGGCTGGTACCGCGACGATAGGACCGTGCGCTAGCGTCCAACCTGCCCGCGATCCCGAATGAAATGATCGGCCAGCACGCAGGCCATCATGGCTTCGCCGACCGGGACGGCGCGGATGCCGACGCAGGGGTCGTGGCGGCCCTTAGTGAAGATCTCGGTGTCGGCGCCCTTGCGATCGACAGTGAGGCGCGGCTGGAGGATCGACGAGGTCGGCTTCACCGCGAAGCGCACCACCACCGGCTGTCCGGTAGAGATGCCGCCCAGAACACCGCCGGCATGGTTAGAGAGGAAGCGCGTGCCGTCATTGCCGGTACGCATCTCGTCGGCGTTCTCTTCGCCGGTGAGCTCGGCCGCGCCAAAGCCGGCGCCGATCTCGACGCCCTTCACGGCGTTGATGGTCATCATCGCGCCCGCGAGATCAGAATCGAGTTTTGCGTAGATCGGGGCACCTAAGCCTGCCGGCACGCCTTCGGCGACGACCTCGATCACCGCGCCGATCGACGAGCCGCTCTTGCGGATGCCGTCGAGATACGTCTCGAAGAAGGCGGCCTTGTCCTTGTCCGGACAGAAGAACGGATTTTTCGCAATCTCGTCCCAGTCCCATTTATCGCGGTCGATCTTGTGCGGGCCGATCTGCACCAGCGCGCCGCGCACCTTGACGTCGGGCAGCACTTTTCGCGCAATCGCACCGGCGGCGACGCGCATCGCGGTCTCGCGCGCCGAGGAGCGGCCGCCGCCGCGATAGTCGCGCAGGCCGTATTTGGCCTCATAGGTGAAGTCGGCGTGGCCGGGCCGAAACTTGTCCTTGATCTCGGAATAGTCCTTCGAGCGCTGGTCGGTGTTCTCGATCAGCAGGCCGATCGGGGTGCCCGTCGTCACCTGCACGCCGGTCTCCGGATGCGCCATCACGCCGGACAGGATTTTCACTTGGTCCGGCTCCTGGCGCTGGGTGGTGAAGCGCGATTGGCCGGGCCGGCGGCGGTCGAGGTCCTGCTGGATATCGGCCTCGGTGAGCGGGATCATCGGCGGGCAGCCATCGACCACGCAGCCGATCGCCACCCCATGGCTCTCGCCGAAGGTGGTGACGCGGAACATGTGGCCGAAGGTGTTGAAGGACATCGCTAGCCTGTAAGTCAGTTCTGACTTGTGTCGTAACGCGCCCTGAAATTGGGGTCAAATACGCGCCACAGTCGTCATGGCCGGGCTTGTCCCGGCCATCCACGTTCTTGACCGCCCGAAGCAAAAAGTCCGTGGATGCCCGGGACAAGCCCGGGCATGACGGCGGAGAACGGGGCGGCGCCCTTAACTATACTTCTCCAGCCGCCCGTCCCGAAACACGTAGACGGCGCCCTGCTCGATATAGAGCTCGGCGGCGCTGGCCGGCGTTTCAAGGCCGAGCGAAACCATCAGGGCCCGGCAAGTCCCGCCATGGGCGACCGCGACGGTGTCGGTCCGGAGCTCGTCGTACCAGGCCCGCACGCGGACCTGCACATCAGCGTAGGTCTCCCCGTCCGCGGGGCCGACCGTCCATTTGTCGGCGAGGCGCCTGGCATAGACGTCCGGATCGGCCGCCTCGCTCTCGGCCAGCGTCAGCCCTTCCCAGCTGCCGTAGCCGATCTCGCGCAGGCGATCGTCGAGCGCGTAGTCCGCCAGCGGCAGCTCGAGCTTACCGCGCGCGAGTTCCATGGTCTGCCGTGCACGCCCGAGCGGGCTCGACACGTAGGGTAACGCCGCCTTGTCCTTGCCGTCGCGCTTGAAGAGATCCGCCAGCACCCCGCCGGCCTGCACGGCCTGACCGCGTCCACGCGCGTTCAGCGGAACGTCCTTGGTGCCCTGAAGCCTCCCGAGCGCATTCCACTCGGTCTCACCGTGGCGAAGATAATAGATCGTGGGCACGGGCATTCCAGATTTATGAGCTAGTCCTTGCCGCCGAACGAGATGTCCGGCGCGTCCGGGCGCTTCATGCCGAGCACGTGATAGCCGGAATCGACGTGATGCACCTCGCCAGTGACGCCGCGCGCGAGGTCGGAGAGGAAATACAGCGCGCTGCCGCCGACGTCTTCGATCGAGACGTTGCGTCGCATCGGCGCGTTGTTCTCGTTCCACTTCAGGATATAGCGGAAGTCGCCGATGCCGGACGCCGCGAGCGTCTTGATCGGGCCGGCCGAGATCGCGTTGACGCGGATGTTCTTCTCGCCGAGATCGGCGGCGAGATAGCGCACGCTGGCCTCCAGCGCAGCCTTCGCCACGCCCATCACGTTGTAGTGCGGCATCCACTTCTCGGCGCCGTAATAGCTGAGCGTGATGAGCGAGCCGCCATCGGTCATCAGCTTCTCGGCGCGCTGCGCCACGGCCGTGAACGAGTAGCAGGAGATCAGCATCGACTTGGAGAAATTCTCCGGCGTGGTGTCGACGTAGCGGCCGTCGAGCTGCTCGCCGTAGGCGATCGCATGCACCAGGAAGTCGATCTTGCCCCACTTCTCCTTCAGCACTGCGAAAGCGGCGTCGATGGTCGCGGCATCGGTGACGTCGCAATGGCCGAGCACGAGGCCGCCGATCTCGGCGGCGAGCGGCTCGACGCGCTTCTTGAGCGCATCGCCCTGATAGGTGAAGGCGAGCTCGGCGCCGGCTGCGTGGCATGCCTTGGCGATGCCCCAGGCGATCGAGCGGTTGTTGGCAAGGCCGAGGATCACCCCGCGCTTGCCCTGCATCAGACCTGAATTCTGCGCCATTTGCTAACGTCCCGTCGAGCTCTCGTTGAGGTCTGGAGGTACACCAGCCCTCCTTCGCGGTACAGTCCTAATACGCGGCGTTAACGCTGTTTCAAGCGCCGGAATAGCCGTTCCGTTCGGGTGTTATGATGATTGAGGCGCTCGCGCCGGACACCAGGACGTCAAGACGGCATGAGTGCGTTTCGCCAGAGTGTGGAAGCCATGATCCCGGCGTTGCGCCGCTACGCCCGCGCGCTCACGCGCGATGCGGATGCGGCCGACGACCTGGTGCAGGATACGCTGGTGCGGGCGCTGCGTTCGGAGCGCCTGTTCCTCGGAGGCGATGTCAGGAGCTGGCTCTATACGATCCTGACCAATCTCAACAAGAACCGGCGGCGCTCGCTGGCAAGGCGCCCGCAATTCACGCAGCTGACGGAGAACAATCCGGATGCCAGCGGGACCGAGGCCGAAGGGCGCGACATCGAGAAGGCGCTGGCGACGCTGGTCGAGGAGCAGCGCTCGGTGCTTCTGCTGGTGATGCTGGAGGGCATGAGCTACCGCGAGGTCGCCGACATCCAGGGCGTGCCGATCGGCACCGTGATGTCGCGCCTGGCGCGGGCGAGAGCCCACGTTAAAGCATCGCTGGAAGGTGAGCGCCCGGCGCTCAAGCGGGTGAAGTGATGGCAGTGTTGATGCATCGCGCAGGTCGCTTCGCCTGCATGGAGCGGGAAGCAGCGCAGTTGAACCGCGAAAGACATTTTGGGCCGCAGAGCCAGAGACGATCGATATGAACGACCATAATATTCCCATTACCGAAGACGAGCTGCACGCCTATGTCGACGGCGAGCTGCCGGCCGAGCGCCGCGCCGACGTCGAGGCCTGGCTTGCCGCACACCCTGACGATGCCGGACGCGTGCAGTCCTGGCGCGCCATGGCCGAGATGCTTCACGCGCGTTACGACTCTGTCGTCCAGGAGCCGGTGCCGGCCCGGCTGGAGCTCGAGCGGCTGGAGCGCCGTCCCCGGCAATGGTTCTATGGCGCCGCGGCGGCTGTGCTGGTCGCCTTCGTGGCCGGCGGCACCGCCGGTTGGGTGGCGCATGGCGCCGCCAACGCCCCCTCGACCTTCCAGAGCTTTACGGCGGACGCGCTCGACGCCCACCGCCTCTATGTCGTCGAGGTTCGCCACCCGGTCGAGGTCGGCGGCAACGAGCGCGACCATCTCCAGGCCTGGCTGACCAGGCGCTGCGGCTGGACCGTGTTCGCGCCGAACCTGGAGGCAAGCGGGCTGAAGCTCGTCGGCGGCCGGCTCTTGCCGGGGCCGAACGGTCCGGCGTCGTTCCTGATGTATGAGGGCGCCTCGGGCGAGCGGTACACGATCTACACCGCCAAGACCGAGGCCGGTGCGACTCAGATGCGCTACGCCAAAGCCGACAAGGACGGCGCACTGTTCTGGGCCGAGCGCGGCGTCGGCTACGTCGTCAGCGGCGGCAGCGATCGCGATCGCCTGACCAAGGTCGCGCAGGCGGTCTACGACCAAGCCGAGAAAAACGGTACCTGAGCAACCGCTTGAAGGCGGTGCCTCGATTCCGACATTGAAAATTTGGAATCAAGACATGGGTGCGTCTCATTATCGCACCGGATGCTCACGAGAAAATGAGTAGCGTTCGATCCGCCGATCGACGCGGGCGGCCTCGATTGGGGTTTTTGGTACCGCGCTGGTCCCCCTCTCGAGGCCGCACCTATTATCGACTGCCCCGCCGGACAGCCGACACGTCGAACCACATGGGCCGGGAGGCGCTCTCACGCCTCAGGCATATGACGAGCATCATCTGTCGAGAGATGCTCTGGACCGTTGGGAGAACCCCCTTCAGTTGCGACTTCGCCCTAAAGCGCGATGGCTCACGCTTCAGCAGTTTTCTCTGCGCATGATCTTTTCGGAAAGCCGCTGAACGCCAAATGAACGCCTCGCGCTCACGCGCCCACCGGTCCGGATCATACTTTAGCCAAGCCCGCTACGTGGATTGTAGGGGTGTTGGTCCCGCCACTTCTCCATCAATGCCTCAAGCTCGGCGTCGTTCCCGTCCGGTAGCATAATCCTGATGGTGACGAAGAGATCCCCGGTTCCGCCAGTTTTTGGCAATCCCTTGCCCTTGAGGCGGAAGGTCCGGCCGCTGGAGGTGTTTTTCGGGACCGACAGTTCCACGGCATTGCCGAGGGTCGGCACGCGGACCTTGCCGCCGAGCACCGCCTCGTAGAGCGTGACCGGTAGGTCGATCCTGAGGTCGGCGCCCTCGATCTTGAAGTACGGGTGCGGCGCGATGCTGATCGTGATCAGGAGATCGCCCGGCGGATGGCCCTGAGCGCTCTCGCCCTGCCCCCGCAACCGGATCTGCTGGCCCTCGGTGACGCCGGCCGGAATCTTGACGTTGAGCTCCTTGCCCGTCGGCAGCCGGACGCGCTTCTCGCCGCCCTTGACCGATTCTTCCAGCGAGACGGACATGGCGACATTGACGTCGAGATCGAGGCCGATCCCGCCGGTGTCGAATTCGAACTGCCCGGCACCGCCGGCCCCGGGCCGCGCACCACGCGTCCCGCCGAACATGCTGTTGAGGATGTCCTCGAACGCGCCGCCGCCCTGACCAGGGCCCGCGCCGCCACTGCGGAACGTATAGCTTTCGAACCCGCCGGGACCTGCACGGCCGCGTGGCCCGCCGCCGCCCGGAAAACCCTGGAAGCGCGGCTTGCCGTCGGCGTCGATCTCGCCGCGGTCGAACTGCTTGCGCTTGTCCTCGTCGCCGATGATCTCGTTCGCCGAATTGATCTCGGAGAAGCGCTCGGCGGCCTTGGGGTCATCCTTGTTGCTGTCGGGATGGTGCTTCTTGGCAAGCTTGCGATAGGCGCTCTTGATCGCGGCAGCGTTGGCGCTCCGCGGCACCCCCAAGACCTCATAGGGGTCGCGCATCCGTCACGTCTCCTTCAAGAGAAATCGAATTGTTCAAAGGGCTCCCCGCCCCATCTGCTGGTCATGTGGGAGGCGAGTGGCATTTTTGCAACTAGCCGCGGAGCCGATTCCTAGCTCCGCCACGGCTTTAGCGTATGAATCTCCCAACGGCCACGGCTGCTTTGGCAGCCGGCGCCCTGGAGCCAGCTTTCGGTGCTGCCATTGACGTAGCTCGCCAGGAAGTCCCGGCACTTGCGGCCGTCCTCGGCGGCATAGGACTGCGCGATCGGCGTCACCGAGCCGCGCGCTCCGGTTTCCGGATTTTCCCAGTGCTGGCTGGAATCCTTGTCGCCCTTGCTCAGCACGTCGGAGGCGGCGTTACGGGCGAAGGCAAGATCGGTGTCGGTCGGCGGGGCGTCCTTTGCCGGCCGCGCGATCGAGCCGGTCAGGTCGCTGTCGTCGGCCTTGGCGTAGGCGCTGGTGTCGTTGCGGGAAAAGCTGCAGCCGCCAGAGCCGAGCCCGATCAGAATCATTGTCATGACAAAGCCGGACGGCCGGATCGCCGATAGGCCAACGCGTCCCCATGCCCTATATAGGGCGGTAGCGGACAACAACGCGTTTTGGGCCGCGGGACGCAATTCGGACTCCGGACATGACCGACACGACCTCGATGAAACACCAGACACCCTTAACATCCGGTGATTTCACCGCCGCCGACGAGCCATTTGCGCTGTTCGAGGCCTGGCTGAACGAGGCGATCAAGAGCGAGCCGAACGATCCGAACGCCATGGCGCTCGCAACCGTCGACCCCGACGGGCTGCCAGACGTGCGCATGGTGCTGATGAAGGGCTTCGATGCCGACGGTTTCGTCTTCTACAGCCACATCGCGAGCCAGAAGGGCCGCGAACTCGCCGCAAATCCTAAGGCGGCGTTACTTTTTCACTGGAAGTCGCTGCGCCGTCAGGTCCGCATCCGCGGCAACGTGACGCCAGTGACCGACGCCGAGGCCGACGCTTACTTCGCCACCCGCCCCAAGCAGGCGCAGATCGGTGCCTGGGCGAGCAAGCAGTCCGAGGCGCTGGAAAGCCGCTTCGCCTTCGAACAAGCCATCGCCAAAGTCGCGGCCAAGCACATCATCGGCGAGGTGCCGCGGCCGCCGGGCTGGAGCGGCTGGCGCATCACGCCCTCGCGTATCGAGTTCTGGCACGACCGCCCGTTCCGCCTGCACGACCGTATCGAATTTCGCCGTGACGCGGCCGGCCAGCCATGGTCCAAGACGCGGATGTATCCCTGAGCTTAGGCCGACCTGAAAGATGTCCATGCCGCATTCGTCCAATGCGCCGCGCCGCACGCTGCTCCTGACCGGAGCGAGCCGCGGCATCGGCCACGCCACCGTGATCCGCTTCTCGTCGGCGGGCTGGCGCGTCATCACCTGCTCGCGGCATCCCTTCCCCGAGGATTGTCCGTGGGACGCCGGGCCCGAGGATCACATCCAGGTCGACCTCGGCAACCCCCTGGACACCGCGCGCGCGATCACCGACATCCGCAACCGGCTCGAAGGCGGCATGCTGCATGCGCTCGTCAACAACGCCGCGATCTCGCCAAAGGGTCCGGGCGGCTCGCGGCTTGGCTCGGTCGACACCGACCTCGACACCTGGACGCACGTCTTCCACGTCAATTTCTTCGCGCCGATCATGATCGCGCGGGGATTGATCGAGGAGTTGAAGGCGGCCAGGGGCTCGGTCGTGAACGTCACCTCGATTGCGGGCTCGCGCGTGCATCCCTTTGCGGGCGCCGCCTATGCCACATCGAAAGCCGCGCTTGCATCCCTGACGCGCGAAATGGCCTCCGATTTCGGCCGCGTCGGCGTCCGCGTCAACGCCATCGCGCCGGGCGAGATCGACACCTCGATCCTGTCGCCGGGCACCGAGAAGATCGTCGACCAGCAGATCCCGATGCACCGTCTCGGCACGCCCGACGAGGTCGCCAAGATCATCTACGTGCTGTGCACGGACACCAGCTCTTACGTCAACGGCGCCGAGATCCACATCAACGGCGGCCAGCACGTGTAAGGCCAGGCAGGCGAAGCATGGGCCGGTTCGCGAGCACTGCGTCACTCTACGAGCATTTGCGGCCGCCCTACCCGAGCGAATTCTTTCGCAGCGTCGCGCACAAGCTTGGTCTTACCAAACAGAGCAGCCTGATAGACCTCGGCACCGGACCCGGACTCCTGGCGCTCGGCTTCGCTCCTTACGTCGGCCGCGTTGTCGGCGTCGATCCTGAACCTGCCATGCTCGATGCAGCGCGACGCGCGGCTGCGAGCGCAGCCTACGCGCTCACGCTGATCGAAGGCAAGGTCGAGACGCTTAGCCCCGACATCGGCGCATTCGACGTCGTGACCATCGGCCGCGCGCTGCATTGGATGGATCGTGAGCCGACGCTTGCGCGGCTCGATCGACTGGTCGCGCGCGATGGCGCAATTCTGATCTGCGCCTCATTCTCGGCCACCGACGGCCGCAACCCGTGGCTTGACGGCTACAACGACGTCCGCCGCCGCTGGTCACCGACCAAGCTCTGGGAGGAGGCAGGCATGGGCACGCGCACCCATCGCGACTTGCCGGCGTTCTTTCGCGGCAGCGCCTTTCAGCCCACCGAGCTCGTCACGGTTGAGACCAGCCACACAATCAGTGTGCAGGATCTGACACGCCGCACCCTCACCTACTCGTCGTCATCGCCGGAAGCGCTTGGCGAAAATGCCGACGCGATGCTGCGCGATGTCGGGCAGCATCTCGCTCCCTTCAGTCGCGACGGTGCCATCGCCGAGACCGTCGTCTCGACGGCCCAGATCGTGAAGCGCTAGATGATTTGCCCGCTCGAAGGGCGGGAAGCAAGGCGATCCAGACAACGCCGCCGCAGGACCTGGATCGCCTTTACCCTTCCGTTCCTCAATCGACTCGAATCCGACGCGACCGATCGCGCAGCCGCGGAGCGGCCGTGCTGAACGCAGTCGAGCAGTCGTCGTCGTTCTCACCGTCGAGCAGCGGAGCACCACAGTGCCGGCACATGCGTGCCGACATCGACGACGCCTTGCCGCTCGCCAGGACCTGACGATAATTCGCCAGATCGATGACGTTGCGGGGCGACGTTATGTGTTTTTCAACCATGGCTGTTCCTCGCGGCTAACATGCTGCTTATCGCAGACAAGTTTCGCGCAAACGTTCAGCCCACCGCTCAAATTTTACCGGAGGAATTGGGGCGGCGGGCACACATCACGGCGCGGCCTCAATCCCGCTCTATTCTGCGACACCAACCACCGTGTCTCGTTGAACGGCGTAAGGTCTCGGTAGGTATCAAAGCCACTTCTTCCACTTGAAGAGCCAGTACGGGACGATCGCGGCGGCGAGCATCATCACCAGCGCCATCGGATAGCCGTGGACCCATTCGAGTTCCGGCATCGCCTTGAAATTCATGCCGTAGATCGAGGCGATCAGCGTCGGCGGCATCAGGACAACGGCCATGACCGAAAACAGCTTGATGATGTTGTTCTGCTCGAGATTGACGACGCCGAGCATGGCGTCGAGCACGAAGGTGATCTTGCTGGAGAGATAGGAGGCGTGGTCGGTCAGCGAGGCGACGTCGCGCTGCATGGTCTTGAGCTGCTCGCGCATGTCCTTCGACCATTTCACGCCCTCCACCACCGCGGAGAGGAAGGTGACCACGCGGCCGATCGACACCAGGCTTTCGCGAACCTTCGAGGTCAGATCGCCCTTGCGGCCGATCGAGATCAGGATCTGGGAATATTGCTTGGCGTGGCCGTGGCGCTCGCTCTCGGGCTCGAAGATGTCGTGCGAGACCTGGTCGATCTCGGCGCCGCAGCGCTCCAGGATGTCGGCGCAGCGGTCGATCACGGCGTCCAGCAGTTCCATCAGCACCATCTCGCCGGTGATCGCGGGCGTGCAGGAACGGGCCAGCTTGGCCTCGACCAGCGCAAACGGCTTGGGCTGGTCGTAGCGCACCGTCACCAGGCGATGGTCGCCGAGAATGAAGGTCACAGCCGTGGTCCGGGGCATGTCGGTGTCGGACTGGCACATCAGCGTCGCCGTCATGTAGCGCGCGCTGTTCTCGATATAGAGGCGGCTTGAAATCTCGATCTCCTGCATGTCCTCCCGGGTCGGGATCGCAATGCCCGAGAGCCGCTCCACCGCCTTGTCCTCAGCCGCGGTCGGGTTGACCAGGTCGATCCACACGGCGTGCTCCGGTACCGCCGCGAGGTCCTCGACGACCGCTTTCTTGAGGGAGGAGTCGGAGGGAACGAACACAGAAAACATGCACAACTCCAGCAGGGGCCTGCGACAGACTGACAGCCCTTAGCGCGATTCTGACAAGTTCATGATGACAAGCACATTAACGGAGCGTTTGCATTTGTGGCGGCGCCGTGGCCCAACCGTGGCACGGAATCGACAGTCGGGCGTGCTTTGCCTAAAAACCAGCACAAGAGCGCAAAACTTGCGGCAAAAAAGCCACAGCTCGGCTCTTGCAGCGCGGGAAAAGGTCCGAAACGCTGGAATTGTGGCAGATTTCAACGATAATAGGGCCCAACGGAGTCGTGGTTTGGGCGCGTCTCAAGCCCCGCGAAAGCTTGTTGTTGTCGATTGGAACCTAATCATGTCGTCGCTGAAAGTTATGCTGGGTATTTTGGCCGCTGGCCTGATGCTGTCGGGCTGCATGCAGGCCACACATTTTGAAGCGACCGACACCAAGGCCTTCAAGCCGAAGGACAAGGAACTCCTCGCCAAGGTCCGGTACGAGAACACCCCGGTTGCCGAGCCGTTCCGCCGCGCCATCGTCGATTACCACCGCAAGGAATCGCCGGGCTCGATCGTGGTCGATTCCGACAACCATTACCTCTACTGGGTGATGGATGGCGGCAAGGCGATCCGCTACGGCATCACCGTCGGCGAAGAAGCCATGGCATGGTCGGGCATTGCCAAGGTTGGCAGCATGACCGAGTGGCCGGCCTGGCATCCGACCCCGGGCGAGATTTCGCGACTGGGCGTGCCGACCTACGTTGCACCGGGTCCGGACAATCCGATGGGCTCCCGCGCGATGTATCTCTACTCCGGCGGCAAGGACACGCTGTTCCGCATTCACGGCACCAACCAGCCGGAATATATCGGCGCCTCGATCTCGTCGGGCTGCATCCGTCTGACCAACGAAGACGCGATCGACCTCTATGGCCGCGTCAAGGTCGGCACCATCGTCGTGGTGCTCGAGCCGAAGCATGGCGACTCGCCCTACAATTCGCGCCTCGCGCTCGGCGGCAGCCAGACGGGTCAGGCGGGCAGCTACTGATCGCTTCCTGCTCTCGGATATTCAAAGGCGCCGGTTTTACCGGCGCTTTTTTGTTGCCGGCTTGTGCGGCTCGGCTTTGGTGCCATCGGCGGCCGACTTGTCCGCGGGCGCAGGGGATTTCTGCGCCGGCTCGTCATCAGCTCCGTCCTTGGCTCCATCCTTGGCCTCAGGCCTGGCCGCGACCTCGCGCGGCGGCGCCTCCTCGGGCCGTCCCGCCGGCAGCAACGGGGCGACCTGCGGCAGGGGATCCCAGACGTTCCACTGACAAATCCGGTAGTCGTTGCGCCGCTGCGCCAGGTCGAGATGGATGTGGTCCTCGTGATACCAGTCCGAGCCCGGACCGAGCACGGTGGAAAAGCGCGCGCAGACTGAATGCAGCACGCGCTCGCGCACATCGCGCGGCATGCCGCGGTCGGTCAGGCCGATCGACCGCCCGTTGGCGAGCTTGATGGCGCGGACGTCGAGCGCGTTGGCCTTGCCGTGCTCGGACAGCATCGCGCCGGCGATGCGGTTACGGCCTCGGCATTCGAAGCTGTCGAAATTGTCGAGGTCGCTGATGGTCGAGCCGAGGCTCGCCGCCAGCGGCACCATGTCCTTGCGCACCCAATCGGCGATCGCGGAGGCCATGGTGCAGCGGAGGATCGCCGCCGGCTTGACCGCCACCTTGCGCTTGTCCGGCAGCACGATCGCCTCCAGCCGCACCAGATCCTCGCCGCCGCAGGCGCCGGGGCCGCGGATATCGGGAATGGACGGCGCGACGGCGATCTCCTCGGTCAGCGCCAGCCGGCAGGCCGAGAGCTGCTTCTCGGGCGGCGGCGCAGCCTCGGCGGGCTTGTTGGCACTGGGCTTGTCTGCGGAAGGCTTCCCCTCTGCCTCCGGCGCGGCCTCGTCCGTTGCTTGGGGGGCCTCCTCCGGACGGGGCTTTGGTAGCGGTATCCTGGCGGAGTGCACCTTCGTACGTGGCCGTGGTGTCCCGAGGCCAAAGATATCCAGCGGCGCAGCATATTTTCGCGCTTCTGCCCGCTCCGCCAGCACAAGCGACAGCCCGAGCGCAGCGGTAACCATTGCCGCGCCCGCGGACATATAGCCGCGACAAGACCATTTGCGGCGAAAGTCCGGCAGGCTAAAACTCATGACAATTCTTTGGCCCAGCGCTGAGAGCTATAAAAAGTCCAGCCCACCTCGGAGGAATGTCTGAATGCTTGGTTTGATGCAAGATTGGCCCCTGCTCTGCCACCGGATCATCGAACACGCCGCCAAGATTCATGGCAAGCAGGAGGTCGTTACGCGATCGGTCGAGGGACCGATCCATCGCACCACCTACGGCGAAATCCACAAGCGGGCGCTCAAGGTCTCGCAGGTGCTGGAGCGAGACGGCATCAAGCTCGGTGACCGTGTCGCAACGATCGCCTGGAACACCTGGCGCCATCTCGAGGTTTGGTACGGCATCATGGGGATCGGCGCCATCTGCCATACCGTCAATCCCCGCCTTTTCCCCGAGCAGATCGCCTGGATCATCAACCATGCGCAGGACCGCATCGTGATGACCGACCTCACCTTCGTTCCGGTCCTGGAGAAGATCGCCGACAAGCTGCCAAGCGTGGAACGCTACGTCGTGCTCACCGACAAGGCGCATTTGCCTGAGACCACGCTGAAGAATGTGGTCGCCTACGAGGACTGGATCGCGGAGGCCGACGGCAAATTCGAATGGAAGGACTTTGACGAGAACACGGCCGCCGCGATGTGCTACACATCCGGCACCACGGGCGATCCGAAGGGTGTTCTGTATTCGCATCGCTCCAACGTGCTGCACGCGCTGATGGCGAACAATGTCGATGCGCTCGGCACCAGCGCGTCCGAGACAATGCTGCCGGTGGTGCCGCTGTTCCATGCCAATAGCTGGGGCATCGCCTTCTCGGCCCCCTCGCAAGGCACCAAGCTGGTCATGCCCGGCGCCAAGCTCGACGGCGCCTCCGTCTACGAGCTGCTCTCGACCGAGAAGGTGACGCACACGGCGGGCGTGCCCACGGTGTGGCTGATGCTGCTGCAGCACATGGCGGCCAACAATCTGAAGCTGCCGGCTCTGAAGATGGTGATCTGCGGCGGCTCGGCGATGCCGCGCTCGATGATCAAGGCCTTCCTCGACATGGGCTCGAACGTGCGCCACGCCTGGGGCATGACCGAGATGAGCCCGATCGGCAGCGTCGCGGCGCTGAAGCCGCCGTTCCAGAATGCGACCGGTGAGGCGCGGCTCGACGTGCTGCAGATGCAGGGCTATGCGCCCTTTGCGGTGGAGATGAAGATCACCGACGACGCCGGCAAGGAGCTGCCCTGGGACGGCAAGACCTTCGGCCGTCTCAAGGTCTCCGGCCCCGCCGTCGCCAAGGCCTATTACCGCGTCGACAGCAACATCCTCGACGAGGAGGGCTTCTTCGACACCGGTGACGTCGCGACCATCGACGAGGCCGGCTACATGCGGATCACCGACCGCTCCAAGGACGTGATCAAGTCCGGCGGCGAGTGGATCTCCTCGATCGACCTCGAAAACCTCGCGGTCGGCCATCCCGCCGTGGCGGAGGCCGCCGTCATCGGCATCTATCATCCCAAATGGGACGAGCGTCCGCTGCTGATCGTGCAGCTCAAGCAGGGCCAGCAGGCCAGCCGCGAGGACATCCTGAAGTTCATGGACGGCAAGATCGCCAAATGGTGGATGCCCGACGACGTCGCCTTCGTCGAAGGCATTCCGCACACCGCGACCGGCAAGATCCTGAAGACCGCACTGCGCGACCAGTTCAAGGACTACCGTTTCCCGAACGCGGCGGCTTAACCCTCGGTACCGCCTCCCCTGGAGGGCGTGAGCGCTCGACGCATTGAAGCCTCCACAACGTCATGGCCGGGCTTGTCCCGGCCATCCACGCCCTGCCCCGCGGCACGGAGAACGTGGATGCCCGGGCATAGGCGAGCGAAAGCGACGCCGTCCTTCGGACGGCTATGCCCGGGCATGACGGTCGGGGCGCATGCGGAACCCTTGAATTTGCCCCCGGGCCGTGGTCTCAACGGCCCATCGTCGCGCCAAATCGGCCGACATCGCCCAAAACCCCGGCAGAGCTTCACCCGATGGCCCGCAGGTTTTCCGCTCCCTATCAGTCGGAGCCCGTGTCCAGCCTCGCGAGCTGGGCGCGTAATCTGGCCGTGTTCGCGGTGGTGGTGGTGGTGGTCTCGATCATCATCGTCCGCTTCGACTTCCTGGAGATGAGGCCGGCGCTGATGACGTTCTTCGGCGGGCTCGCGATCGCCGGCCTCTCGATCCTGTTTGGGCTCGCGGGCTTTGCCGCGATCTGGCAGAACGGCTCGCGCGGCATGGGGCGCATCCTGCTCGCCTTCCTCATCAACGGCGCGATCCTCGCTTATCCCGCTTATCTCGCCCTGCAATACCGCAAGCTGCCGCCGATCTACGACATCACCACCAACCCGATCGACCCGCCGCGCTTCGACGCGCTCGCGCATCTGCGCACCGGCGATGGCACCAACACCGCGGTCTATGCCGGCCTCTATTCGGCCGAGCAGCAGCGCCAGTTCTACCCGGACATCGAGCCGATCGAGCTGGAGATCCCGGTCGATCGGGCCTATGCGATCGCGCGCCAGCTCGTCATCAAGCGCAAATGGCTCGTCATCGACGAGCGCGAGCCGCAACCGCCGCGCCGTATCGGCCGCATCGAGGCGGTGGCACGGACGCCGATCATGGGGTTCCGCGAGGACATCTCGATCCGGGTCGTGCCCGATGGTGACGATTCCCGCGTCGATATCCGCTCGGCGTCGCGCTATTTCGACAGTGATCTCGGCAGCAACGCCGCGCGCGTCAAAAAATTCATCGACGATCTCAACACCGCCGCCGACGCCGACGCGCTGAAACCGGTGAAGAAGACGCCGGTCGCGCCGCCGAAGGCACCGGCGAAGACGGTGAAGAAGTAGCCTTGCTGTCATTCCAGGACGATGCGCAGCATCCAGCCCGGAATGACGAGAAGCTAGGCCCCCGCCATTCGATACGTACCGCCGATCACGGGATCGCCATCCGTCGCCACCACGCCGCGCGCGACCAGATCTTCCAGATGCGCCAGGACCGAATAGCCGGCGGCCGTCGTCAGCCTGGGATCGATGCCGATATAGATCGCGCGCACCATGGTCGGGATATCGGCCTCGCCCTTGGCCAGGCGGTGCAGGATCGAGGCTTCGCGCGCCTTGCGGTGGCGGATCAGGAAGCGCACGAAGCGCTGGCCGTCCGGGATCTCCGGGCCGTGGCCGGAGAAATACAGATCCTCCTCGCGCGCGGCGAGGCGGTCGAGAGATTCCATGTAGTCGATCATCGAGCCGTCGGGCGGCGCCACGATCGAGGTCGACCAGCCCATCACGTGATCGCCGACGAAGTTGAATTTCCGTTCGGGCCAGGCGAAGGCGAGATGATTGGCGGTGTGGCCGGGCGTCGCCACGGCCTCCAGACGCCAGCCGGCACCCTCGACGACGTCGCCATGGGCGATCCTGATATCGGGCGCGAAATCGCGGTCGGCGCCGGACTCCGGATTGTGCTTCTCGCTCTCGAAGCGCGGGCGCGAGGCACGGTGCGGGCCTTGGGCATAGACAGGCGCGCCGGTCGCCTGCTTGATCCGCGCGGTGTTCGGCGAATGGTCGCGATGGGTGTGGGTGACGAAGATATGGCTCACCGTCTCGCCGCGCACGGCAGCGAGCAGCGCCGCCGCATGCGCCTCGTCGTCCGGGCCGGGATCGATGATCGCGACGTTGCCTTGGCCTACGATGTAGCTGACCGTGCCGGTGAAGGTGAACGGGCTCGGATTGTTACAGAGCACGCGCCGCACGCCGGGACGGACTTCCTCGACGACACCGGCTTTGAGCGGAAAGTTGCGGTTGAACGGGATGTCGTCGTTGTCGGACATGGGACTTCCTGTGCACTGCAGCCCCAACCCTCGCCGTCATACCCCGCGAAAGCGGGGTATCCAGTACGCCGCGGCGCCTGAGGCGAAGGCGAGGTCTCTGGGATACTGGATCGCCCGCTTTCGCGGGCGATGACAGCGGAGCAAACTAGCCGCGGCCGAAGAACGCTGCGACTAGAAAAACGCCTGGATGCCCGTGATCGCACGTCCCAGGATCAGGGCGTGGACGTCGTGCGTCCCCTCGTAGGTGTTGACGGTCTCGAGGTTATGGACGTGGCGCATCACGTGGTACTCGGCCGAGATGCCGTTGCCGCCGTGCATGTCGCGCGCGACGCGGGCAATATCGAGGGCCTTGCCGCAATTGTTGCGCTTGATGATCGAGATCATCTCGGGGGCAAACTTGCCTTCGTCCATCAGACGGCCGACGCGAAGCGAACCCTGGAGGCCCAGCGCGATCTCGGTTTCCATGTCCGCCAGCTTCTTCTGCACGAGCTGGGTCGCGGCGAGCGGCTTGCCGAACTGCTTGCGGTCGAGCGTGTACTGGCGGGCGCGGTGCATGCAGTCCTCGGCGGCGCCGAGCGCACCCCAGGAGATACCGTAGCGGGCGCGGTTGAGGCAGCCGAACGGGCCCTTGAGGCCAGACACGTTGGGCAGCAGTGCGTCCTCGGGAACCACGACGCCGTCCATCACGACCTCACCGGTGATCGAGGCGCGCAGCGACAGCTTGCCGCCGATCTTCGGGGCGGAGAGGCCCTTCATGCCCTTTTCCAGCACGAAGCCGCGAATCTGGTTGTCGTGCTCGGCCGACTTGGCCCAGACCACGAAGACGTCGGCGATCGGCGCGTTCGAGATCCACATCTTGCTGCCGGTCAGGCGATAGCCGTCCGAGACCTTCTCGGCGCGGGTCTTCATGCCGGCCGGATCGGAGCCGGCGTCGGGCTCGGTGAGGCCGAAGCAGCCGACCCACTCGCCGCTAGCGAGCTTCGGCAGGTACTTCTTGCGCTGGTTCTCGTCGCCATAGGCGTAGATCGGGTACATCACCAGCGAGGACTGCACCGAATTCATCGAGCGATAGCCGGAATCGACCCGCTCGATCTCGCGCGCGACCAGGCCGTAGGCGACGTAGCTCGCATTGGCACAGCCATATTCCTCAGGCAGCGTAATGCCGATCAGGCCGAGCTCGCCCATCTCGTTGAAGATCTCGCGGTCGGTCTTCTCCTCGAGATAGGCTTTGGTGACGCGCGGCAGCAGCTTGTCCTGGGCATAGGCGCGCGCGGTGTCGCGCACCATGCGCTCGTCTTCGGTGAGCTGCTCGTCGAGCAGGAACGGATCGTCCCATTGGAAAGAAGCCGCAGCCGGCTTGTCCTTGGTCTGAGGGCGCACGCTCATGAAACGTCCTTTCGTCTGGTTCCGTCAAAATTTGCCCGACAAAGTAAAGCGCCGCGGCAACAAGTGCAATTGCGTTGCAGATGGATGGCTCTGCGTGAACCCCGGGGATGCGCAGCGCGCGCCCCCGGAATGACAGCGCTAGCTTTCAAGCTGCTCGTTGGCGACGATCTCGATGCCGAAGCCTGACAGGCCCTTGTAGTCGTGCACCGAAGAGGTGAGGTGGCGGATCGAGGTGACGCCGAGGTCGCGCAGGATCTGCGCGCCGACACCGACCTCGCGCCACTGGCGGTTGCGGTCCGCCTCGCTCGCGCTCTCATCGGGCAGCGGAGCAACGGGGACACCGGCGGCGCCGTCACGCAGGTAAACCAAGACGCCACGGCCGGACTTCTTGAAGTGCTCGAGCACCGCCGCCATGCGCTTGTGGCCGGTGAAGATGTCCTTGACGATGTTGGGCTTGTGGAAGCGCGTCAGCACGTTCTTGCCGTCGCCGACGCCGTTATAGACGAACGCGACGTGGGCGATGGAATCGAACGGCGAGCGGTAGGCATAGCCCTGAAGCGGCCCGATTGGGCTGTCGGTGACGAAGGTCGAGACCCGCTCGATCAACTTCTCGCGCACCTGGCGGTAGGCGATCATGTCGGCGATGGTGACATGCTTGAGCTTGTGCCTGGCGGCGAACTGCGCAACCTGCTCGCCCTTCATCACGCTGCCGTCGTCGTTCATCAGCTCGCTGATGACACCGACCGGCGGCAGGCCGGAGAGCTTGCAGAGGTCCACCGCAGCCTCCGTATGGCCGGAGCGCAGCAGCACGCCGCCGTCCTTGGCGATCAGCGGGAAGATGTGGCCCGGGCGGGCAAAATCGTTGGCGCCGACATTGGGATTGGACAGCGCGCGGCAGCACGAGGCGCGCTCTTCGGCCGAGATGCCGGTGCCGCCGTCGGGCTTGTAATCGATCGAGACCGTGAATGCAGTAGTGTGCGCGGAATCGTTGTGGGCCACCATCGGATCGAGCCGGAGGCGGCGCGCGTCCTCGGTCGTCACGGGCGCACAGACGATGCCGGAGGTATGGCGGATGATGAACGCCATCTTCTCGGCGGTGCAGAGCGAGGCTGCGACGATCAGATCGCCCTCTCCCTCGCGGTCCTCGTCGTCGGTGACGACCACGAGCTCACCCCGGGCAAAGGCCTGCAAGACTTCCTGAACGTTATCGGGCATTTCCCAATCTCTATCGGTTATGGCCGGGAGGCTTAGCCGGACGCCTTAGCCGGACTTGGCCCCAAGCGCTAGTGTCCTGGACGCAACAGCATATGCCTGATGGCGGGCCGGCCCGCGGGTCTGAGGCTTGCACCGAAGATACCAAGGATATAGGCGCACACGGCCCGGACGGAAAGCGGCCGCGCCGCCTTCAGGGCAGCACTTCGCGCCGCTCGCCGAGCCGGACATCGAGTTCGGCCCGCTTGTCGGGCAGCAGCCCGGCCTGGGCGGCTTCGATCACGGTAAACAGCTCATGAGCGTCGCTGAGCCGGGTCACGGTGACGTAGCTGGCGCCGGCCGCGTAGAGCTCGCCCACATCCGACAAGAGATCGGCCGTGGCCACGATCATGGCGGTCGGATTGAGGGTGCGGACGTGGCGGACCAGCTTCTCGTTGCTGGCGCCCTTGAGAAGGGCGTCCGGCACGCTGAGGATGATCATCTCGGACGTGCCGACGCCGGCATGGAGCAGCGTGTCGGCGCTGCTGATGTCGCCATAAATCACGTGCAGGCCGCGCGACAGCAGCGTCTTGTACACATTGGGATTGAAGTCGATCACGGTGATCTGCTCGAGCAAAACCGGCGCCTGCCGTTCGATCTCGGCCAGCAGCGCGCTCGCCGCACGGAAAAAGCCGAGGATGACGATGCGGCGGGCCTCGCCATGGCCGCCCTCGTGCCCCTCCTCGGCATGGCCGTTGCCATGGTCGAGGTCGCGC
Source organism: Bradyrhizobium sp. LA6.8 (assembly GCF_040547935.1). Classification (NCBI taxonomy): domain Bacteria; kingdom Pseudomonadati; phylum Pseudomonadota; class Alphaproteobacteria; order Hyphomicrobiales; family Nitrobacteraceae; genus Bradyrhizobium; species Bradyrhizobium sp. LA6.8. The sequence goes on along the minus strand of NZ_JBEPQQ010000005.1, from coordinate 52,399 downwards.
AGGCCGATCCGCTTCAGGGGGCCGATCGCCCAGCGGGTGATCTCGTCGCTGCGGGTCATCACGAAGGTCGAGAGCACCGCCAGCACCACGAAGGCGAAGGAGGCTGCGTTCGCCGTTTCGGCCGCGATGTGATGGTCGGCGACGCCGGTCTGGATCACCACCAGCGAGAACTCGGAGATCTGCGCGAGGTTAAGGGCCGGCAACAGGCTGGCGCGCAGGCCCTGCTTCATCAGGTAGAGCGGGGCGAAGGTGGTGACGAGGCGGCTCACCACCGTGAACGCCGCAATCATCAAGGCAAGCCCGATCACGGAGAGGCCCGGCACGGGAATGGTCATGCCGAGCGCGACAAAGAACAGCGTGATGAAGAAGTCGCGGAGCGTGGTGACCTTGGCGGTGACGTCGAGGGCGTAAGGGAAGGTCGAGAGCGAAACGCCGGCGATCAGCGCACCCATCTCGCGCGAGAGTGAGAGCCGCTCCGCGGTCTCGGCGACGAGGAAGCACCAGGCGAGCGCGCCAAGCAGGATCAGCTCGGGGCGGCGGGCAATCTGATGGAATAGGCGCGGCAGCACGTAGCGGCTGACCAGCAGTGCGGCGGCGACCAGCACCGCGACACGGCCGATCGACAGCAGGATGACGCTGACCTCGAGATTGGCGAGGCTCGGCTGCACCGCCAGGAACAGGATGGCGAAGATGTCCTGGAGCACCAGCACGCCGAGCGTGATGCGGCCGGGCAGCGTGTCGAGCTCGCGTTTCTCGTAGAGCACCTTGACGATGATCACGGTGCTCGACAGCGCGCAGGCGACGCAGAGATAGACCGCATCGAAATGCCCACCGCCGAGCGACAAGCCGATACCGACGAAGAACAGCACCCCGAGCAGGCAGCCGCCGATGAGCTGGCCGCCCGCCGCGAACAGGATCACCTTTCCCGCCCGCACGATCTTCTTCAGGTCGATCTCGAGCCCGATCATGAACAGCATGAAGATCAGGCCGAGCTCGGAGATGACGCTGATCGATTCCTGCGATTTGACCCAGCCCGCACCGAATGGACCTATGCAGAAGCCGGCGATAAGGTAGGCCAGGATCAGCGGCTGCCGGGAGAAATGGGCGAGCAGGCCCAGCATCCAGGCAAACAGAATACAGAGAGTGATGTCGCGAATGAGTTCGTGCATACCAAATTGGTCCGTTTTGCCGCACCCTAGGGCCAGGTTGCGGCGCGGCAAGCGAGCAATTCGTCACATGCGAGCAGGGCTTTTCGCAGCAATGCTGCTATGTCCCCTCGCCTCTGCCGCGCCCGCAGCCGCGCAATCCAAGGTCAATATCGAACAAAACTTTGCCGATTCGCTCACCACACTGCCGAAGGAGGAACTCGCCGTCTCCGGCGGGTTCTATGTGCCCGCCTATTCCAGCGTCGCGATGAGCCAAGGCAAACTACGTGTCGACTTCTCGGTGACGCTGAGCGTTCACAACGCCTCCGAGACCCAGCCGCTGGTGGTCAAACGCATCGCCTATTTCGACACCGCAGGCAAGCAGGTCGAGACCTACCTGAAGGGTCAGGTGGCGCTGAAGCCTCTGGCCACCGTCTCGATCTTCATTCCGACCGACGACGTGCGCGGCGGGACCGGGGCCAATTTCCTCGTCGACTGGGCCGCAACAGGCGAGATCGCCGAGCCCGTGGTCGAAGCCTTGATGGTTGGCGGCGTCGCCAATGCGCATTACGCTTTCATCAGCCAGGGTCGTCCGACGAGGACGGCCGGCAAGAAGTAAGGCAGGCCGGCGCAAGGCCGGCCGCTCAACAAGAACAAAACGAGGAACGCTCCCATGACGTCCAGCTTCGATTTCGCGCCCCTGTTTCCCGCAGGGCTGCCGGCCCCTTCCGCGCGCTGGACGGGCCTCGCCAAGTACAGTTTCGTCGGCGGTAACAACGACTCCGAGCAGTTGCCGCTCGACGGCCTGATCGAGGCGACCAATTCCGCCCTGCAAAAGGAAGGTCGCTCGCTTGCCACTTACGGGCTGGCGCACGGGCCGCAGGGCTACCTGCCCTTGCGCGAATTCCTGGTGACAAAACTGAAGCGCGACGCCGGCATCAACTGCACGGTCGACGACCTCCTGATCGTCTCCGGCTCGCTCCAGGCACTCGACCTCGTCAACGCGACGCTGCTGACGCGCGGCGATACCGTGATCTTCGAGCAGGACAGCTATCAGGGCTCGTTGACCCGCCTGGCGCGGCTCGGCGTCAGCGTCGTCGGCATCCCTCTCGACAAGGACGGCATGCGCATGGACGTGCTGGCCTCGACGCTGGCCGATTTGAAGAGCCGCGGCATCCGGCCGAAATACATCTACACCATCCCGACCGTGCAGAATCCGACCGGCAGCATCATGCCGGAAAGTCGTCGCGCTGAACTGGTGCGGCTCGCGGCCGAATATGGCGTGCCCATCTTCGAGGACGATTGCTACGCCGATCTCGTCTGGTCGGGGCAGCGGCCACCGGCCATCTACGCGATGAGCCCGAACGGCGGCGTGATCCATATCGGCTCGTTCTCGAAATCGATCGCACCGGCGCTGCGCGTCGGCTTCATCGTCGCGCCCTGGGATGTGATGTCGCGGATGCTGGCGCTGAAGACGGATGCAGGCTCCGGCGCGCTGGAGCAGATGGTGCTGGCCGCCTATTGCAAGCCGCATTTCTCGACCCACGTGCCCGCGTTGACGAAGGCGCTGCGCACCAAGCTCGATACGCTGATGGAGGCGCTGAACGAGCAGTTCGGGACGGCGGCCGAGTTCGAGGAGCCCAAAGGCGGCATCTTCCTGTGGGTGAAGCTGCCCGACCAGGTCGATACGCTAAAGCTCTATCAAGCCGCGCTCGCCGCCGGCGTGTCGATCAATCCGGGGCCGGAATGGTCGACCAACAAGCCCCATTCCAGCTCGCGGCTCAGGCTGTGCTTTGCGAGCCCCTCGCATCAGCAGATCCGTGAGGGCGTCGCCGTGCTGGCCGAGGTCTGCCGCAAGGAGTTCGGCGTGCCGGCCCGCAGCGCCAATGTGGAGAAGCGGGCCTAAGGCTCGCTCTAGGCCACCTGAGGCTGGCTGCCGTGGATCGCGGAGGCCAGCCGCAGCAACAGGACGATCGAGACGTTGCCCTTGCCGGCCTCGATCTGGGCGATGTAGCGCTCGGAAATCCCGGAGCGGCGGGCCAGCTCCCGGCGCGACAGCTCGCACCGCGCGCGCGAGGACCTCAAGCGCTCGCCCAGCTCGGCCAGGAACGCGGTCTCGGAATAAGGCGGCACGGCACAGCTCCCCGGCAGTACCTCGCCCGCGAAATCCACGACTTGATTCAGCATCGCTCTCACCAACTTCGCCTTCGGGAGCGCCATCCTACCCTTGATACGACCGGCCTCATTGACGCGGATCAAATTCGCGCGCGATTGCCAGCTCGCGTAGACGATCGCGCGCGGGATGCTACACTTGGACTTGTTCGAGGTGGGGTTTTTCAGGACATGACGCGTTGTCTGGGCTGCTGGGTCGCGGCGGCGATGCTGTGGATTGCGTTCACGCCAGCGGCCGGCGCCGAGACGCTTGCGGCGACGGTCGAGCAATGGGGCCTGCTCGGCTCATGGGCGGTCGATTGCGCGGCTAGGCCGGACCGCGACAAGGGCTCGCTGTTGACTTACGAGATCAGGAAAGACGGCCGGGTGATGTACCGGCGCGATTTCGGCGAGGCCAGGGACGAGAACGAAGTGTTGTCCGCCACGGTCGAAGCCGAGGGCCTGCTCAATGTGATGGTTTACTTCCCCTCGCTGCACCAGGCGCGTGAATTCGGGCTGCTGCTGGCGAAGGATGGCAGCCTGCGCGCGATCTACAATCGCAGCGAGCGCGGTGTGTACACGATCAGGGACGGCAAATACGTCGCGACAGGCGCGCCGACACCTTCACAGCAACGCTGCGATTGAGCATCACGTTTGAGCATGATCGCTCGGAAAACCGCTTCACACTTTTCCGGATCATGCTCTGTCTGAACATCCATTCAGAATTCTCTTCCAGTTCCTCCGGAACGTTCGCACACATGCGCCGTTCTCATGTGCATTGAATTGGAGGAGGACATCATGAAGAAGCTCGGTTATGTGGTTGCGGCTCTCGGCGCGCTCGCGATCGTTGCACCGACGATGGCGAATGCCGAAACGGTGGTGATCAAGAACGGCTACCATCATGGCTACGGCGCCCGCGCCGAAATGCGCGAGCATCGCGACCACGGCTGGCATCGCGGTTGGCACCATCACGACCGGGTCGTCGTGGTCAAGCGCGGTCACCGTCACCATTGGGATTAATGCGTAACGCATTATGGAAATGGCCCCTCGCGGGGCCATTTCTTTGCGCTCTTTCTTCCTTCTCCCCTTGTGGGAGAAGGTGGCGCGAAGCGCCGGATGAGGGGTTGCTTCAGCGCATTCAATGAGAATTGGACTCGCGGATGGAGACCCCTCACCCGTCTCGCCGCTACGCGGCGAGCCACCCTTTCCCGCAAGGGGAGAGGGTAAGGGCGGTGCGTTCAGCGTCGAGTTTTAATCCCACACCGGCGCAAAGCCTGGATTGACGCAACGCTTGTCCTTGGGCAACGCCGCGATCTTCTTACGGTCGGCATCGTCGAGCGTGATCTTCAGCGCATCGAGATTGGCCTGCTGGCTCTCGCGGCGCGAGGCCTTCGGGATCGCAGCGACACCGTCCTGGTCGAGCAGCCACTTCAGCGCGACCTGCGCGGCGGTCACGTTGTGCTTAGCGCCGATCTCGGCCAGCACCGGATCTGACGCGATGCGTCCTTGCGCGAGCGGGCAATAGGCGACCAGCGGGATCGACCTAGCGTTGAGATAGGCCAGCACCTTCGATTGATCGAGCATGGCGTGATATTCGATCTGGTTGCAGGCGATCGGGGCCTTGATGTCCTCGACCACGGTCTTGAGCAGCGCCGTGGTGAAATTGGCAACGCCGATCGCCCGCGTACGCCCCTCCTCCTTCAGCTTCATCAGGGTCTCGAACACCGCGCCCCAGTTCGCGGATTTCGACGGCCAGTGCACAAGGTAGAGATCGACATGGTCGAGCCGGAGCTTGGTCAGGCTGGCGTCGAAGGCACGGCGGATCGCATCGGGGCTGAGATTCTCGTGCCAGACCTTGGTCGTGACATGCAGCTCGCCGCGCGGCAGCCGGGCCGCGGCGAGCGCGGCACCGATCGGTTCTTCATTGGCGTACATCTCGGCGGTGTCGATATGGCGATAGCCGATCGACAACGCGCTCTCGACCGCCGCGCGGCAGGCATCGCCCTGCATGCGGAAAGTGCCGAGGCCGAGCTTGGGCATGCTGATGCCCTGTGTCTTCAGATGATCCATGAGCTAACTCCTGACGTATTTCAGCCGCCGAACACGCGGTGGGGCCGCGAGGGAAGACTCTTCGGTGATGGAAAAGAGGTGGCGGGAATAGAGACTATAGCGCAGGAGACGCGAGGCGGCCAATCAAGATCGGGTTAGTGCTGGGATGCGCGATCCGTCCCCACCGTCATGCCCGGGCATAGCCGTCCGAAGGACGGCGTCGCTTCCGCTCGCCTATGCCCGGGCGTCCACGTTCTCAGGGCCGAGCAGCAGGGCATGGATGGCCGGGTCAAGCCCGGCCATGACGACGGAGAGAGTTGCCCACTCACGAATGCTGCGCGACCACGGCCGGGCGCGCCTGCGGCTGCGGCACGATGTCGACCGACCAGAGGTCGCGGTTGTCGACGTCTTTCAAGGTCACGGTCATCACGCCGCTCGCACCGTCGATATCGACCCTGCCGAAGAACTGCAGGCCGAAGCACGGCGCGAGGTTCTCCCCCTGCGCCTCGCTGCAGCCGTTCTGGTACATCGCGACCGGGCCAAACGTATTGTCGAGCTCGCCCGGACCCCAGGTGCCGGCATGGAGCGGGCCGGAGACGAACTCCCAGAACGGCTCAAAATCCTGGAATTGCGCCTTGTTCGGATCGTAATAATGCGCGGCAGTGTAGTGCATGTCGGCGGTGAGCCAGACGATGTTGCGCACGCCCGCGCGCTTGATGGAGCTGAGGAGATCGGCGATTTCGTGCTCACGCCGATCGGGCGCTCCGTTGCCGAGCGCGACGGCATCGAGACTGACGAGGCCGATCGGCAGGTCGGCGGCGATCACCTTCCAGGTCGCGCGCGACGCGGCGAGCTCCCGCTTCAGCCATGCGAGCTGCTCGGCACCGAGAATCCAGCCGCGATGGTCCTCGCCCTTGTTCCAACTGTCGTCACGGTAGCTGCGCATGTCGATCATGAAGACGTCGAGCAGCGGACCGTAAGCGATCTTGCGATAGACCCGGCCCTGTCGCGCGCCGACGTCGCGGATCGGCATGAAATCGAAGAAGGCGCGACGAGCGCGCGAGACCAGGCGCGGCGTGCCGTCGTCCTCATAGCCGGCGTCGTCGTAGCTGCCGGTCGGCGACCAGTCGTTGGTGACCTCGTGGTCGTCCCACTGTGCGAACATCGGCACCTCCGCGTGGAAGGCGCGAAAATGCTCGTCGAGATGGTTGTATTTGTAGTTGCCGCGGAATTGCGCCAGCGTGTGCGCGGCCTCGGCTTTCTCCTCGGTCACCAGATTGCGCCAGGTCTCGCCATTCGGCAGCTTCTGCTCGGAGGGAATCGTGCAGTCGGCGTAGATGTGATCGCCCGAGTGGATGAAGAAGTCCGGGCGATTCTCGAGCATGGTGCGATAGCTGCGATAGCCGCCGCGCGAGATGTCGATGCCCCAGCCCTGCCCCGCGACGTCGCCCGACCACACGAACGAGATCGACTGCCCCGCGGCCGGCGCGGTGCGGAAACGGCCGACGCGGCTTTCGCCGGCAATGCCGGTGGCGATGTCGTGGAAACGCACGCGATAGAACATGTCCTGCCCGGACGGCAGATCGTTCAGCAGCAGTTTTGCGGTGAAGTCGGCATCGGGCAGCGCGTCGCGCGAAGCTGACGCCATGATCGTCTTGAAACTCTCGACGGTCGCGCATTCCACCTGCATCCGCGCGGGCCGGTCGGCGCGCGCCCAGATCACGGCGGAGCCATCCGAGACATCGCCGGACTGAATGCCACCTGCGATTTGCGGGCGATCGGCGGCGCGGCTGATGGATGGCTTTGCGAGTGAGCCGAGCGCGGCAACGGCGAGGCTTGAAGTCGAACGGACCAGGAACTGCCGCCGGGTCCATGCGCGCGAGGCGCGGAGCGTTGCCATTCAGGAAACCTTCGTCGAATCGCGACGGAAGGTGCCTGCGCTCCTTGACTCCTATCCTGATGGTTTCTTGACTCCACGCCTACGGTTTTGCGACGTGGGGATGACGCGACAGACCCGGCTAGCGCTTCCAGTCGCAAATGCCGCCGGTGCGGCACGGCCAGGTCTGGATGCGGGTGTCCATCGCCTGCGCGTCCAGCGGATTGCCGTGACGATGTGCAAGCTTGGTGCGCGCTGCGCCGCGTGGCTGGACGCTCTTGGCATGAGCAACCTTCGGTTCGGCCACGTGCACGCGCCGGACGGCAACTTTCTTCGGCACGTCGATGGGTTCGGCCCGCGCCTGCGCCTCGTTGCCTCCCTTCGCCTCCAACGCAACCGGGGCGAACTGTGTCTCGGGCCCGAGCCGCTTCGGAGACAGCACCGCCTTGGAGAGATCGAGACCGAGATATTCGTCAGGCTTGTAGTCGTCAGCGCGCGCAATGCCGCCCCATGCGAGCACGAGGGCAACGGCAACTGCAAAAGGAACGCTCTTCAGGACCACGGACGCCTCCTGAAATCACTTATTTCAAGGGGTAATTTACTCCTATTTAGGAGGCGTCACGCGCAATTCCAGCGGCCAAGTGCCGCCGTGGTTAAGAAGTTTGGCGGTGTCAGGCGACCTTTCGCGCCGCACCCGTCCCTTCCAGGAACCCCATCAGGCGGCTGCGGATGATCTCTTCCGCCTCATCCATGATGCGATCGACGAGCTCCTTGCAGGAGGGGATGTCGTGGATCAGCCCTGCGACCATGCCGCAGCTCCAGGCACCCGCGTCCATCTGGCCGTCCAGCATGATCTTCGGATAGACGCCCGCGACCTGGTCGTGGATGTCGTCGATGCTCAGCTTGGCGCCCTTCTCGCGCTCGATCTCGAGCAGACGATCGACGTTGGCGTTCTTCAGCACGCGCTCGGTGTTGCGCAGAGCGCGCATGATCAGGCGGGTGTCGAGCTCGGTTGCCGCAACAAGCGCGTTCTTCACGTTCTGATGCACCGGTGCTTCCTTGGTGGCGATGAAGCGCGTGCCCATGTTCATGCCGGCCGCACCCAGCGACAGCGCCGCGACGAGGCTGCGCCCGTCCGCCATCCCGCCGGAGGCGACGAACGGGATCTTCAATTCCTCCGCCGCGCGCGGCAGCAGGATCATGTTGGGAATGTCGTCCTCGCCGGGATGGCCGCCGCACTCAAAGCCGTCGACGCTGACGGCGTCGCAGCCGATGCGCTCGGCCTTCAGGGAGTGGCGCACGGACGTGCATTTGTGGATCACCTTGATGCCGGCGGCCTTCAGCGCAGGCATGTATTGCTCTGGACTGCGCCCCGCCGTCTCCACCGCCTTGATGCCACCTTCGACGATGGCCGCGATGTACTCCGGATAAGGCGGCGCCGAGAAGGTCGGCAGGAAGGTGAGGTTCACGCCGAACGGCTTGTCGGTCATGTCGCGACAGCGCGCGATTTCCTTCGCGAGCAATTCCGGCGTCTTCTGCGTGAGACCCGTGATGATGCCGAGCCCGCCGGCATTGGAGACGGCAGCGGCGAGTTCGGCAAAGCCGACGAAATGCATGCCACCCTGGATGATCGGGTGCTCGATGCCGAACAGTTCGGTGATCGCGGTCTTCACGTAGGGGCCTCCCGGATTTCAGTTTGTATTGGGATCAGTCTAGCCGCAGTCTTGCTCCGCGGTCACCATTTCTCTCCGAAGGGACGGATCTCCATCTCGAAGGTCCAGGCACTCTTCGGCTGCTGATAGAGCTGCCAATAGGCATCCGCGACGGACGACGGCGGCATCAGAAGATCGGGATTATCAAGCGCATTCGCCCCGAGCGCTTCGAGCCGGCGCTGCCGCACCCACTCGGTGTCGACGCCGGAATCGATGATGAGATGGGCGACGTGGATGTTGTTCGGCCCGAGCTCGCGCGCCATCGCCTGCGCCACCGCGCGCAGTCCGAATTTTGCGCTGGCAAAGGCAGCAAAGCCGCTGCCGCCGCGCAGGCTCGCCGTCGCGCCGGTGAAGAAGATGTTGCCGCCACCACGCGGCAGCATCAGCCGTGCCGCTTCGCGGCCGGCGAGGAAGCCGGAATAGCAGGCCATCTCCCACACTTTCCGGAACACGCGCTCGGTGGTGTCGAGGATCGGGAAATTGACGTTGGCGCCGACGTTGAAGATGCAGACTTCGAGCGTCGCGTGCTGGTCGGCGTCATTGAGGAAGGAGATGACCTCCTCCTCTTTGCGTGCATCGAGCGAGCGCGCGTGAATCTCGCCGCCGGCGGCCTCGATGTCCTTCACCAGCGGCGCCAGCTTGTCGCCGTTGCGGCGGCCGGCGAAGACCGTGAAACCTTCCGCGGAAAATTTCTTGGCGATCTCGGAGCCGATGAAATCGCCGGCCCCGATCACGGCGGCTGTCGCGTTTCGCTTGGGCAAGGTCACCTCCTCCGGTGAGAACGGCATGTGATTGGGCCGGAGGCTATAGTTCTAAAATAGAACTGTCAAACTACGGGGGTGAATGGTAGCCTGCAGCAAGAATAGCGCTGATCATTCAAGTCAGTTCCTTTTTCTGACTTACTACCCTTTGCCGGAGATCGCGACATGAAGTGGGACACGCTGGATGAAGAGCCCTGCTCGCTCTCCCGCACCGTCGCCGTGGTCGGCGACCGCTGGACGCTTCTGATCCTGCGCGAATGTTTTTTACGCGTGCGCCGGTTCGAGGGATTTCAGTCCTCGCTCCAGATCACGCGGCACCTGCTCTCGGAGCGTTTGAAGAAGCTGGTGCGGTTCGGCATCCTGCGCCGCGTCCCCTATTCCGAGGCGCCCAAGCGCTACGAATACATCCTGACGCAGAAGGGCCTCGACCTCTACCCGATCATCATGGCGATGGTGCATTGGGGCGACACCCACATGGGCGACGAGCGCGGCCGCCCGCTGCTGCACCAGCACAAGACTTGCGGCAAGGAGTTCGACCCCGTGATGGTCTGCTCGGAATGCGGTGAGCCGCTGCATGCGAAACAGGTGCATGTGCATGCGGGGCCGGGGCGGAAGGAGGCGGTGAGGTAGAGTGCGCCAAGCAAAAGGTGTCGTGCCCCGGCTCGACCGGGGCATCCAGTCGGTGGGCCGTTCCTTGCTCATCGGATCGCTTTCCGTTGGGGCTTACGCGAAGGGAACGCCGTAGTACGAGTTGATGCCGCGGACTGCCGCGTCGTCACCCCAGTTCCAATCGCTGCGTTCACCGTATTTCGGCGCGCCTTCGAGCGTCTTGGCGGTGATCCCGGTGACATAGCCGCCGAGCTCCGTATCGTATTTGAGCGACTGCCAGGGCAGCGGATAGTGATCGTTGCCGAGGCCCAGGAAGCCGCCGAAACCGAGCACGGCGTAGGACACCTTGCCGCTGACCTTGTCGATCATCACGCGTTCGATCGAACCGATCTTGTTGCGATCGGCGCCATAGACCGATGTTCCCTCGACCTTGTCGCTGCCGATCAACCTGTCCATCTCGCTGCGGTCCAACTCGCCTTGTTTCAGCATTCCAATTCTCCACTCGGCCAACGTGTGGACCAACCGGGTCGGCGAGCGAACGTTCCGGCGCATGTTCCGGTGCTCGCGTCAGGAACGAGCGGTTCTCTGAGTTTCAAATACCCGCCAAACCGAGAGGCGAGAGCTTCGCATCACCTCTCGCCGCACGGAGCGCGGACGCCAGGGGCGATCAGCGAGCGGCGGCGGCCTCCCGTAGCATCAGGAAATCATGCATCGCGGCAGCGGCCTGAAGCTGATCGATGCGCGCCATAACAGAATCGCGCTGCTGTCCATCCGGCAAGCCCGACAGTTCGTGCTCGAGCCGCAGCTGCTCTGCCTTGAGACGTTGTTCGAACGTGTGGGGCTCAGATCGTCTTCGCATCTTCCGTCCTCGGTGGTTGCAGCCCCGAGCTGTTGGCCCAGCGCTCGACTTGCTCGATGACCTTCTGGTGACTCGGACGCACCGGTTTGGGCGGCTCGGGCTCTTCGGAAAGCTTGCGGGGTAACCTGACTTCCTCCGTCATGGCCTGTTCTCCCTCTCTACCGAAAGAATGCGCCACTGCCAGACTTGTTTCAATAATAACTTGTTGATTTTACTGGATATTTTTACTCATCTGGCGATTTTTCCGACTCTTGTGGAACTCGCACCAAACTCGTTCGTTGAGCAAACTACTCAACTTACTCACTTTGCGTGATCGACCATGAATGACCTTCGCGCCGAGCGCCTCCAGGTCATGCTCTCGCCGGAAGAGCTGGCCGCCGTCGATGATTTCCGATTCAAGCACCGCATGCCGACGCGCGCTGCGGCGGTCCGCGAGCTCCTCAAATTCGGGCTCGCAGCCGCGGGCATCGAGACGAGCATCGACCCGTCGGCAGGCATCAAATCAAGCGAGTTTGGTGTCTTTGGTCGCGGTCCCGAAGGACACGCGCCCGCGAAGCCCGAGGGCGACACCGAGGATTGAGTCTCCCCCAAGCAAAAACGACCCCGGCACAGTGGGTGCCAGGGCCGTCCTTGGAGATTGCTTCCGGCGCACCGGGGGCATGACAGCCGGAAGCAATCCGTCGACTCGTCGCGAAGGGATTCGTTCCTCGCGAGAACTAGCCGGTCGGCGCGTCGCCGGAATCGTCCGGCATCACGCCGGAGCCCGGTGTCTTGGTGTTGTCGTTGAGCTTGGGATCGCGCGTCGCTTCGCGCGACGGCGAGCCCTTCGAATCCGTCTTGTGCACGGTTTGCGCGCGCTGCTTGTCGCGCGGTTGATCTTCCGCCCGCTTGTCCTTGACGATGCCGTGGTCGGAATGCGCCATGATGTCCTCTCGCCTCTCCAGATGTCCTGAAGCGCTTACGCGCCGGCACAACGAATGTTCCAGCGCGCGAGGCCCGCAGCGCTAACTATGCGTGGCGTGGATTGCCGCCGATGCATTCTCCAGATGCACCTGCCGCACCGTCGTCACTGTCGCGAACGCGACCGAGACGCCAAAGGCGAGAATGAGCGAAAGAAGAGCCAGACGTGGAGCCATCGCAAAACCTCCTTCTGGAATCAAAATCAACGCGATCGACAGTTCGTGGATGATCCTGGATTGGTTGCTTGCATTCCGTGAGCAGTCTCACATGCAGATTCACAGAGATGAGAGCGCTCACGCATCCTGCGTTCGGAGGACGCGGACCTTTACGGGCGGGATTTCACCGTCCAGCCAGTCCTGCTCGTTCGCCAATGCCGTCCAGGCATCCGCCATGCGCAAATAACGCTTGTGGGTGGGCTGCCCTCCCGCGCGCTCGGCGAGCTGAAGGCAGTTGTCGGCGTTATCCCTGAAGATGTCAGACTGTTTCATACAGAAGATGTGGGAACGGAACTCCCGCTCCGCAATCGCCCTTACCGGATCGTAACGCGAGGGAACTTCGCACGCCATCGGTCATTGGAGATGCATGAGGATTCTCGTCGCGATCACCCTGGCTTTCATCAGCACCTCGGCGTTCGCCGACAATATGGGTGAGCGAACGGCCGGCGACCGCGTGCCGACCGCAACCGATGTCATCACCGGCCTCTACGCCTTCAGCCGTTTCCAGCAGGGCCTGCTGGAGAGCACCGACCTGAAAGGCAATGCGGAGGTGAAAAATCTCGCGGCCCTGCGCGCCGAGGAGGCGGGCAAGCGCGACAAAACCCTGAAGCAGATTCAGGACGCGATCGGTGCGGAGCCGCACGCCGGCAAGACGACGTCAGTGAGCGCAAGCCTCGTCGAGCCCGAAAATGCGGATGGACCAACTTACGTCAGAAGCTTCTATGCCGCGCAAATCCCCGATTACGAATCCGCCATCAGCCTGCTCGAGCGCTATCTGAAAGCGCCCGACAATCCTGCGCTCGCCGCCTTCGCGCGCGAGCAATTGCCGATGCTGCGCACGCAGGTGAGAGATGCGGAGCGCACCATGGCAGACAAATAGCAGCCCTATTTGTCTTCCGGATGATGCTGCTGGCTCTCCGGCCGCTGGTCGCGGTCCCCGTGGTCAGCGAATCAGCGCGTGACGTGGCGGAGCTTGCGGCAGGGTCGCCAGTCACAGCCCCGCGCCCGCTGGGCGCGCCAGCCCCCTCTCCTAGGACGGCTCGGAGCTCTGGTGCAGCGGCCGGCCGGCTTTTTCCTGAGCGGGATGGAACCATCGTCACTCCTCACCGTTATTTTGGCCGGGCTGAGCACGGCAGGTTCCAATTCCAAGCGCTGCAACGTTGGCGCTTGATTTCGAATTTGGCTGACGGTCTATTTTGACAACTGCGTCACGCCTTGGATTCGGCCGACGCCGCGGGGGAATCAGTATGAGCGACCTCGATCCCGGAACTGCATCACGCTCCGGTCGTCGCGTCCCAAAGCCAAAAACCAACGGTATGTCGGACCCGGATTCGCGGCCGGAATTGCTGCTCGCCTTGCAGGCGATGCGCAGCGGCGATTTTTCGGTGCGGATGAGCGGGGACTATCTCGGCATCGACGGCAAGATCGCCGACACTTTTAATGAAATCATCGCCGCCAACCAGCGCATGGCGCAGCAGCTCGAGCTGGTCGGTCAGGTCGTGGGGCGCGAGGGCAAGACCCGCCAGCGCGTGAAGTTCGGCCTCGCCAGCGGCTCCTGGGCCGACATGGAAGGCTCCGTCAACACGCTGATCGACGACCTCCTGTGGCCGACGCGCGAAGTGACGCGCGCAGTCGCCGCGGTGGCGCAAGGCGACCTGCTCCAGACCGTCAAGCTGGACGTCGATGGCCGCCCGCTGCGCGGTGAATTCCTGCAGTCGGCGACCATCGTCAACACCATGATCAAACAGCTCGGCGTGTTCACCTCCGAGGTGACGCGCGTGGCGCGCGAGGTCGGCACCGAAGGCAAGCTCGGCGGCCAGGCCCAGGTGCCTGAGGTGACCGGCGTCTGGAAGGATCTGACCGAGAGCGTCAACTCGATGGCGAACAACCTGACCAACCAGGTTCGTAACATCGCCGAGGTGACGATCGCGGTCGCCAACGGCGACTTGTCCAAGAAGATCACCGTCGACGTCCGCGGCGAGATCCTTCAGCTCAAGGAAGCCATCAACACGATGGTGGACCAGCTGCGCTCCTTCGCCTCCGAAGTGACGCGCGTGGCGCGCGAGGTCGGCACCGACGGCAAGCTCGGCGGCCAGGCGATCGTGCCCGGCGTCGCCGGCACCTGGAAGGACCTGACCGACTCCGTGAACGCGATGTGCGGCAACCTCACCGCCCAGGTCCGCAACATCGCCAACGTGACGACCGCCGTGGCGCGCGGCGACCTGTCGCGCAAGATCACGGTGGACGTCCGCGGCGAGATCCTGGAGCTGAAGGACACCATCAACACCATGGTGGACCAGCTCAACTCCTTCGCCTCCGAAGTGACGCGCGTCGCGCGCGAAGTCGGCACCGAGGGCAAGCTCGGCGGCCAGGCCCAGGTGCCCGGTGTGGCCGGCACCTGGAAGGACCTCACCGACAACGTCAACTTCATGGCGTCGAACCTGACCGCGCAGGTCCGCAACATCGCCGACGTCGCGACCGCCATCGCCGGCGGCGACTTGTCGAAGAAGATCACGGTGACCGTCTCGGGCGAGATCCTTCAGCTGAAGGAAACGCTCAACACCATGGTGGACCAGCTCAATGCGTTTGCCGGCGAAGTGACGCGCGTCGCGCGCGAGGTCGGCACCGAGGGACGGCTCGGCGGCCAGGCCAACGTGCTCGGCGTCGCCGGCACCTGGAAGGACCTCACCGAGAGCGTCAACTCGATGGCGTCGAACCTGACCGCACAGGTCCGCAACATCGCCGAGGTGACGACGGCGGTCGCGGGCGGCGATCTGTCGAAGAAGATCACCGTGGACGTGCGCGGCGAAATCCTGGAGCTGAAAGACACCATCAACACGATGGTGGACCAGCTCAACGCCTTCGCCGGCGAAGTGACCCGCGTCGCGCGCGAGGTCGGCACCGAAGGCAAGCTCGGCGGCCAGGCCCAAGTGCGCGGCGTCGCCGGTACCTGGAAGGACTTGACGGACTCGGTCAACTCGATGGCCTCGAACCTGACCGGCCAGGTCCGTAACATCGCCGAGGTCGCGACCGCCGTTGCGAAGGGCGACTTGTCGAAGAAGATCACCGTGAACGTGTCGGGCGAAATCCTTCAGCTGAAGGAAACACTCAACACCATGGTGGACCAGCTCAACGCCTTCGCCGGCGAAGTCACCCGCGTCGCGCGCGAGGTCGGCACCGAAGGCAAGCTCGGCGGCCAGGCCCAGGTGACCGGCGTCGCCGGGACCTGGAAGGACCTGACCGACAACGTCAACTCGATGGCGGGCAACCTCACCGCCCAGGTCCGCAACATCGCCGAGGTCGCAACCGCCATCGCCGGCGGCGACCTGTCGCGCAAGATCACGGTGGACGTCCGCGGCGAGATCCTTCAGCTCAAGGACACGCTGAACACGATGGTCGACCAGCTCAACCGCTTCGCGGGCGAGGTGACGCGCGTGGCGCGCGAGGTCGGCACCGAAGGCCGGCTCGGCGGCCAGGCCAACGTGCCCGGCGTCGCCGGCACCTGGAAGGACCTCACCGACAGCGTCAACTCGATGGCGGGCAACCTGACCGCACAGGTCCGCAACATCGCCGAAGTCACCACCGCCGTGGCGCGCGGCGACTTGTCGCGCAAGATCACCGTGGACGTGAAGGGCGAAATCCTCGAGCTGAAGAACACCATCAACACCATGGTGGACCAGCTCAACGGCTTTGCCGGCGAAGTGACGCGCGTGGCGCGCGAGGTCGGCACCGAGGGCAAGCTCGGCGGCCAGGCTGAGGTGCCCGGCGTTGCCGGCACCTGGAAGGACCTCACCGACAACGTCAACTTCATGGCCTCGAACCTGACGGCCCAGGTCCGCAACATCGCCGAGGTCGCGACCGCCATCGCCGGCGGCGACCTGTCGAAGAAGATCACGGTGGACGTGCGCGGCGAAATCCTTCTGTTGAAGGACACGTTGAACACGATGGTGGAGCAGCTCCGCTCCTTCGCCGCCGAAGTGACGCGCGTGGCGCGCGAGGTCGGCACCGAGGGCCGGCTCGGCGGTCAAGCCGTCGTGCCCGGCGTCGGCGGCACCTGGAAGGATCTCACCGACAACGTCAATTTGCTGGCCGCGAACCTCACGACGCAGGTCCGCAACATCGCCGAGGTCACCACCGCCGTCGCGCGCGGCGACTTGTCCCGCAAGATCACCGTGGACGTGAAGGGCGAAATCCTCGAGCTGAAGAATACCATCAACACCATGGTGGACCAGCTCAACGCGTTTGCCGGCGAAGTCACCCGCGTCGCGCGTGAAGTCGGCACCGAAGGCGAGCTCGGCGGCCAGGCCCAGGTGCCCGGTGTGGCCGGCACCTGGAAGGACCTCACCGACACCGTCAACTTCATGGCGGCGAACCTGACCGAGCAGGTCCGCGGCATCGTCAAGGTGGTGACCGCAGTTGCGAACGGTGATTTGAAACAAAATCTCACCGTGAAATCCAAGGGCGAGGTCGCGGCGCTCGCCGACACCATCAACAACATGACCGAGACGCTCGCGACCTTCGCCGATCAGGTGACGTCGGTGGCGCGCGAGGTCGGCGTCGAGGGACGGCTGGGCGGCCAGGCCGACGTGCCCGGTGCCGCCGGCACCTGGAAGGATCTAACCGGCAACGTCAACCTGCTCGCGGCGAACCTCACCTCGCAGGTGCGCGCGATCGCGGAAGTCGCGACCGCCGTGACCAAGGGCGACCTGACGCGGTCAATCCAGGTCGACGCCCGCGGCGAAGTCGCCGAGCTGAAAGACAACATCAACACGATGATCACGAACCTCCGTCTCACGACGGACGTGAACACCGAGCAGGACTGGCTGAAGACCAACCTCGCCAAATTCACCAACATGCTCCAGGGTCAGCGCGATCTCACCACCGTCGGCCGGCTGCTGCTGACCGAATTGTCACCCCTGGTGAACGCCCATACCGGCGTGATCTACCAGGTCGAGAACGAGGATAGTCCGCGGCTCCTGCTGCTCGCCTCCTATGCCGGCGACGGCGTCTATCCCTATCAGCGCGTGCTCCCGCTCGGCGACGGCCTGATTGGCCAATGCGCCCTCGACAGACGCCCGCGCGTCATCGCCGACATTCCATCCGACGTGGTGCCGATCAACTCGGCGCTGTTCCGCGTCGCGCCAAAGAACCTTGTCGTGCTGCCGGTGCTGTTCGAAGGCCAGGTCAAGGCGGTGATCGAGCTCGCCTCGCTGACCTCGTTCACGACCTCGCAGATGACATTCCTCGAGCAGCTTACCGACTCCATCGGCATCGTGCTCAACTCGATCGAGGCGACGATGCAGACCGAAGGCCTGCTCAAGCAGTCGCAGCAGCTTGCCGGCGAGCTTCAGACCCAGCAGCGCGAATTGCAGCAGACCAACGACCAGCTCGAGCAGAAGGCGCAGCAGCTCGCCGAGCGCAACGTCGAGGTCGAGCGCAAGAACCAGGAAATCGAGCAGGCCCGCCGCGCACTGGAGGAAAAGGCGACTGAGCTCGCGCTGACCTCGAAGTACAAGTCCGAATTCCTCGCCAATATGAGCCACGAGCTGCGCACGCCGCTGAACTCGATCCTGATCCTGGGACAGCAGCTCACCGACAATCCGGATGGCAACCTCTCGGCCAAGCAGGTCGAGTTCGCCCGCACCATCCATGGCGCCGGCACCGACCTGCTCAACCTTATCAGCGACATCCTGGATCTCTCCAAGATCGAATCCGGCACGGTGACGGTCGACGCCGAGGAGATTCTGACTGCGAACCTGCTCGAGACCGTCGGGCGGCCGTTCCGGCACGAGGCGGAAAACCGCAACCTGTCGTTCAAGATCGACGTCGACCCGAACCTGGCCCGCAGCATCGTCACCGACTCCAAGCGCCTGCAGCAGGTCCTCAAGAACCTGCTTTCCAACGCCTTCAAGTTCACCGCCGAGGGCGAGGTGCGCCTGAAGGTCGTCGCCGCGGTCGGCGGCTGGGGTACGGATCATCCGGTGCTGAACTCCGCGCCGGCGGTGATCGCGTTCGAAGTGACGGACACCGGCATCGGCATTCCCCTGGAGAAGCAGAAGCTGATCTTCGAGGCGTTCCAGCAGGCGGACGCCGGCACCAGCCGCAAATACGGCGGCACCGGTCTCGGACTTGCGATCAGCCGCGAGCTCGCGAGCCTGCTCGGCGGCGAGATCCATCTGCGTAGCGCGCCCGGCAAGGGCTCGGCCTTCACGCTCTATCTGCCGCTGAAATATTCCGGCCCGACGCTCGCGCCGCGTGCGCCCGCGCCGCAGCAGTACAGTCAGCCACCGGCGCTGCAAGCGGCCGCACCCGAGCAGCAGCGCGTCATCGAGCAGATTGCCGACGACAGGCTCAATCTCGAGCCCGGCGACACCATCCTGCTCATCGTCGAGGACGATCCGCATTATGCCCGCGTGCTGGTCGATCTCGCCCGCGACAAGGGCTTCAAGGTTCTGGTCGCCGCGCGCGGCGCGGAGGCGCTGGAGCTTGCCAAGCAGTATCAGCCGCGGGCCGTTTCGCTCGACGTGTTCCTGCCTGATATGCTGGGCTGGACGGTGCTGAGCCAGCTCAAGCACAATCCGCTGACCCGCCACATCCCCGTGCAGATCATCACGCTCGACGAGGACCGCCAGCATGCGCTGGCCCGCGGCGCCTTCTCCTTCGTCAACAAGCCGACCACGACCGAGGGCGTCTCAGCCGCGCTGACGCAGATCAAGGAATATGCGCGGCCGCGGCGCAAGCGGCTCCTGATCGTCGAGGACAACGAGGCCGAGCAGCTCTCGATCCGCGAGCTGCTGCATCACGACGACATCGAGATCGTGACGACGGATACCGGCGCCGGCGCGCTCTCGACACTGCGCGAGGCACCCTGCGATTGCGTGGTGCTCGACCTGCGGCTGCCCGACATGAGCGGCTTCGAGGTGCTGGACCAGATCCGCAACGACGAGAGCCTGTCGAACGTTCCGGTGGTGGTCTTCACCGGCCGCGAGCTCTCGGCGGAGGAAGATGCGGAACTCCACACCATGGCGCGCAGCATCGTGGTCAAGGGCGTGGAATCGCCGGAGCGCCTGCTCGACGAGACCGCCTTGTTCCTGCATCGCGTGATCACGGAACTGCCGGTCGAGAAGCAGCGCATGCTGGAGAAGCTGAACAGTTCCGACGAAGACCTGATTGGCAAGACCGCCCTGCTCGTCGACGACGACGCCCGCAACATCTTCGCGCTGTCGAGCGTCTTGGAACGTCGGGGCATGAAGGTGCTGACGGCCACGACCGGCCGCGAGGCGGTGACGCTGGTCGAATCCAATCCGGAGATCGCCATCGTGCTGATGGACATCATGATGCCGCAGATGGATGGCTATCAGACCATCGGCGTCATTCGCGAAAATCCGGCCTTCGCCCGCCTTCCGATCATCGCGCTGACAGCCAAGGCGATGAAGGGCGACCGTGAGAAATGCCTGGAAGCAGGCGCGTCCGACTACCTCGCCAAACCCGTCAACACCGATCAATTGCTGCTTGCAATCCGCATGTGGCTGCACCGCTGAGTTTGGATCCGCGAATGGACCACGAAAAGGTCAACATCCTCCTCGTCGACGACCAGCCGGCCAAGCTGCTCGCCTACGAGGTGATCCTGAAGGAACTCGGCGAGAACCTCGTGATCGCATCATCGGGCCGCGAGGCGCTGGAGGTGCTGCTCAAGACCGAGATCGCGGTGATCCTGGTCGACGTCTGCATGCCCGAGCTCGACGGATTCGAGCTGGCCGCGATGATCCGGGAGCATCCGCGCTTCCAGAAGACCGCGATGATCTTCATCTCCGCGATCCAGGTGAGCGACATCGACCGGTTGCGCGGCTACGAGATGGGCGCGGTCGATTACGTGCCGGTGCCTGTGGTGCCGGAGGTGCTGCGCGCCAAGATCAAGGTGTTTGCCGAACTCTACCGCAAGACGCGCGAGCTCGAACGGCTGAACCGGGAGCTCGAGGACCGCGTTCGCGCACGCACGGCCGAGCTGGAGAATTCCACCGCAAAGCTGCGCGAGAGCGAAGAGCGGCGCAGCATGGCTATCGCCGCCGGCAAGATGGGATCGTGGGACTGGGACTGGGTCAACGGCGACTGGATGTGGGACGAAGGCCAGTACCGCATCTTCGGCGTGACGCCGGAGACCTTCAATGTCACCTCAGCCAACATCCAGGCGCTGCTGCACCCTGATGACGTCGACCAGTTCAGCCAGGCGATTGCCGCGTTCAATACCGGCGCGCACGCCTATGAAGGCGAGTTTCGCGTCAGCCGGCCCGATGGCGAGGTGCGCTGGTGCGTCGGCACGGCGGCCGCGACGGTGGACCAGGGCGGCCGCGTGGTGCGCGTGAGCGGCGTCACCGTGGACATCACCGAACGCAAACGCGCAGAAGAGAGACAAAACCTGCTGGCGCGCGAGGTGGATCATCGCGCCAAGAACGCGCTGGCGCTGGCGCAATCGATCGTGCGCCTCACCCGCGCCGACGAGGTCAAGGCTTACGTCAACGCCGTCGAGGGGCGCATCAACGCGCTGGCGCGCGTACACACGATCCTGTCGCTGTCGAGCTGGCAGGGCGCCGAACTCTCGAGGCTGATCGACGAGGAGCTCGCGCCCTACTCGCTCGGCGGCCAGATCAAGCTGGCCGGTCCGGAAGTTCAGCTGGCGCCGGCGACAGCGCAGACGCTGGCGCTGGCGCTGCACGAGCTTTTCACCAACTCGGCGAAATATGGCGCGCTCTCGACGCGGTCGGGGCGGCTCGCGATCGGCTGGCAAGTCGAGGACGACCACCTCACACTGACCTGGGACGAAACCGGCGGCCCGCTGGTGAGGACGCCGAAATCCCGGGGCTTCGGCACGCGGAGCCTGCTTGCCAGTGTGGAATCGCAACTCGGCGGACAGGCGGAATTCAACTGGCGTGCCGAAGGCCTGTTGTGCCGCCTTGAGGTGCCGCTGACGCGGAAGACCGTAGCGCCGCCGGCCGCGAGCAAGTTCGACGTGGCTCCGTCCGAACCCCTTCAGCGGGCCTCAGGCTAGCGCGTTTGCGAGCGAAGTGGGCTCCGGTTCGCGCGTAAAGATAGGAATCTGGAGCTTCGGCCCTGATTCACTCAGAACCGATCATGATCTAGCGCGCCGCGGCGACCCTCATGCTCTGCATCGCCTGCGGTTCGTCAGCGACACGTCCTTCCAGCCAGGCTTCCGTTTGCGAAAGCTCGCGCAGCGCCCGCGCGTAACGGCGGGCTGCGCTCCGCTCGGCGCCGCGCGGCAGCTTGCGCGCCTTGCGCAGCATGTCCGCAGCCGCGTTGCGATAGGCCAGCGAGCGATAGAGAAAGACGACCTTACCCATATCGAATGTTCCCGTGTTGATGGCATTCATCCTCGCAAGACCGCCATGAACGTCGGATGAAGCGGGGAATGACAAAATCGTCATGACAATGGAACCCGCAATCGTCGTGCGCGTTTTATGCCACACCGCGAGGCGGTTCCATGCGCGGGAAAAAGTCGCCGAGCCTCATCTCTCCGACCGGCGTCATCAAGCTGATGACGCATGCGATGATGGGCGCAGCCCTCGGCCTTGTCTTCGGGCTCGCCCTCGTCCTGTTCAATCCGGCGGTCGCAAATTTGCTGAGCCACGGCGGACATTCGGCCGCCATGGTCTTCATCATCACACTGGTGACGACGTTCGCGATCGGCGCGACGCTCACGGGCCTCGTGTTCATCCTCGCCGAGGACAAGGAATTTTGAAGCGCGCGTGACGCGCACCGGGCGCTTTCGTGCGGAACTCCTGCAGCGAATGGCGGTTGGCTGCCTGCGTCAATTCAACTCAGGGAGTTCCCGCGCATGAAAACCACCAAGCTCGCTCTTACCGTGATGTTGGCAACTGGCCTCGCCGCCGCTCCGTTCGCCGTGCAGGCCAAGTCGCATAAGGCCAAGCATGGATCCGCGATGTCCTCGTCGCAGACCACGGGCGCCAACACCAAGTCCTCCAAGGGCGCTGATCCCTCCGGTCAAGGTGGTTCTGGCCCCGGCTCCGACCAAGGCGGCACCATGACGAACAACAAGGGCGGCATGAGCAACACCAAGTGAGCTCCGGCGCCGACAATCAAAGGCCTCGCGGTGACGCGGGGCCTTTCGCTTTGGAGCTGGAGCCTGGAGCTGGATTGGGAATCCTTCCAGCATCAGATCGCTAAAGCGGCCGTCCCGCAGCATTCGCCTTCACGAGATGCTCGAGCTGTGCACGTTTGCGTGCGATCAGGAGCTGGGCTGCGGCATCGTCGAGACCCTCGCGCTGCAATTGCCGGATGACGGAGCCGAGTTCGAGAATTTCGGCGCGCAGTTTTAGAATCCGGTACGTGTCCGGGTCTTCCTCCACCGCACGCTCCCAAAATTCTCAGCGGCGCGCGATCACGCGCAGCGGACTACCGGATGTCGTTGCAGGACGAAGGCGTACCCGCTCGCGGACGTCAGGCAGGACATCGCCGCCACCGGCCGCCTTCCATTCGCCGATCAGCAGGTTGATTTTCCGGCGCAGATCCATCTGCGCCAGGGCCTTTTCTGTGCAGTCGCGGTCGCGATCGACGAGGTCGCGCACAGCCACCTCGATGTCGGCCATTTCGAGCCTCAAGGCACTGATTTTGCGTCGAATTTCATTAATTCTGTTGTCCATGACTTGTTAGAACAAAATAAGAACATATAGTCAAGTCACGATTTGAGAACGGAGAGGCCAGATGCAGGTTCAGGGTAAATACGACGCCAGGGTTTTCCTCACGGAGCAGATGACGCGAGCGCAGGGGCTGAGGCTGAAGCGTCTGAGCGAGGAGGCCTATCAGCCCACTCAATACGATCGGGCTTTGTCCTCGACTGAGGCTGCGCGCCGCATTCGAGCGCTGGAAGACGAGATCGAGTTGGCGAACTCCTTCTGAGGAGCGCGGCCAGCGCATTTGGAACGTAGGGTCAGTGATGCGGTTCTTTCCCGGGCCAAGGGAGAGAGTTGATGGCACGCAAGGCAAAGAAACGCCGCTACTCACGCAGCGCCAGCAGTGATGTCGAGCGCGAGATGCGCCGTTATAAGAAGGGCACCGCGAAAAGCGGCCCCGGCGGTCGTGGCGGACGCGTGAAGAGTCGCAAGCAGGCGATCGCAATCGGCCTGTCGGAAGCGCGCGCGAAGGGCAAGAAGGTCCCGAAGAAGGCGTCGAAGCGAAAGACCTCCAAGAAGAAGACGGCCAAGAAGACGGCCAAGAAAGCGAAGAAGACCGCGAAGCGCAAATCCAGCAAGCGGTAACGCCCACCCGCGTCAGATCATGCTCCCCGGCATGAAGCAGCGGATCGAAATCCCGAACGCAGTCTTCACCGGCCACACCATGGTGTGGCCAGCCCGGTTTGGCTCGGTGATGACGGCCTCATCAGGCACGTCCACCCACTGCCCGTCGAGCCGCACGCGATAGTGCCCATCGTGCGATTCCCAATCGGGGTCGGATACAGCAAAGCCATCTGCATCCGAGCAGCAGGGCCCGAGATGGCTGCGCAAACTGTCGAACCAGGGTTTTAGCGGCGAGTTGGCGTAGCGGCCATCGTCGCGCCCCAAGGCGCTTCCGGTCGTCAGGACAAGCGGCGCCACAAGCAGCGCACACCTCAGCGAGAGCTTCAATCGATCCATGTCGGCACCGATCAAATGCGAACCACCGGTTCCACAAGAAGGCCGGGCGTTCGAAGTTCCACTCCTGCAATTCGCCTGGGCGTCTTCATTGACGCCAAAGCCCAACACGTGATTCCCAACTGTGACGAGCGAACGCGGCTTTTTCGGACGAACCCGTCATCAACGCTGCCGTTAACGAGAATGTTATCGGCACCTGTGGGAATCTTCCAGACGCGCACGAAAAAGGCGGCCCGCGGGCCGCCTTTTGAGTTTGCCGCCGAAAGCCCGAGGCTTAGGCCAGCGGCACCGCGACGAACCGCGTCGCTTCCTGGCTCTTCACCTGCAACAGCACGCTGTTCTTGCCGGATGATTTGGCCTGCGCCAGCTCGGAGCGGACGTCACCGACATTGGCAACGGCCTTACCGCCGACGTTGAGAATGACGTCGCCGGTCTGGATGCCGCGCTGCGCGGCGGGTCCCTGCGGATCGACCTCGGTCACGACGACGCCCTTTTGGCCCGCGCCCTGGACGTCGCCTGCCGGCGCCAGGCTGAGACCGAGGCGCGGCGTGCCGGTGTTCGGCTGCGCTTTGCCCTCGCCGGCCTTGGCCTGCCGCTCGTTCGGCAACTCGCCGAGGGCGAGTGTCACCGTCTTGCTCGCGCCTTTGTGGAAGACGTCGAGCTTCACGGAGGTGCCCGGCGCCAGGGTGGCAATGGTGCGGGCGAGATCGCGGGAGTCCTTGATCGCGGTACCGTTAACGGCGGTGATGACGTCGCCCGCCTCGATGCCGGCCTTCGCCGCGGGGCTGCCGTCCTGCGGATTGTCCACGATCGCGCCGCGCGCCTCCTTGAGGCCGAGGCTGTCGGCGATCTCGGCGCTCACCGGCTGCACCTGCACGCCGAGCCAGCCGCGGGTGACCGAGCCCTTGTCCTTCAGCTGCGCGACGACCAGCTTCGCGGTCGAAGCCGGAATGTCGAAGCCGATACCGACCGAACCGCCGGAGGGTGAGAAGATCGCGGTGTTCACGCCGATCACATTGCCGTTCATGTCGAAGGCCGGACCGCCGGAATTGCCCTTGTTGATCGGCGCGTCGATCTGGATGAAGTCGTCATAGGGACCGTTGCCGATGTCGCGACCGTTGGCCGAGACGATGCCGGCGGTCACGGTGCCGCCGAGGCCGAAGGGATTGCCGACCGCGACCACCCAGTCACCGATCCGCGGCTTCTGGTCGGAGAATTTGACGAACGGGAAGTCCCTCTTGCCATCGACCTTGATCAGCGCGAGATCGGTCTTCGGATCGGTGCCGACCACCTTCGCGGTGTAGCTCGTGCCGTCATCCATGGTCACCTGCAGCGACTCGGCGTGATCGACGACGTGGTTGTTGGTCACCGCATAGCCGTCGGCGGAGATGAAGAAGCCGGACCCCTCGCCCGTGATCATCTGGTGGCGCTGGCGCGGCATGCCGTTCATGCCACCCTGGCCGCGGAAGCCGAACTGCCGCGAAAACTGGTCGAACGGCGAATCCTCGTCCGAATCCATCCGGTTCTGTTGCAGCATCGCGCTCTTGTCATTGTCCTGGTCGATCCTGACCCGCACCGAGATGACGGCGGGTTTGACCTTGCTGACGAGATCGCCGAAGCCCGGCGGCGTCGCGGCGGCTTCCGCCGCCTGGGCCGGCCCGATGAAGGAATTCAGACCGAACTGCGAAGAGGCGGGAGAGGCAGCGAGCACGGCCACGCCAAGCGCGGCCACGGTGCCCAGCAGCGCAAGCCGGCGCGGCTTCAAGATCTTGCGGGACGTGGTGGTGTCGGAATTGACGTGATCGTTCATGTCGAAATGTCCATGTTGGGTAAGTCGCCTTGCAACCAACATGGACATCGTCACCTTACGGCGTCCCGTCCGTCCGATTAAATCTTGGCAAAGGTGCCGCGAAAATCAGGGCTGCACATTTGATGCGGCTCAACGCAGGCCCCGTGCGCCGTGATAGACTGCGGCCACTGGATGATGTCCACCGGAGGCGCGCCATGTACAAAGACATTCTCGTCCACATCCCGACCGAGCGCCCGATGAGCGCGGTGATCGACGGCTCGATTTCGCTCGCGGCGAGACTCAACGCACACGTCGACGCGGTCGCCGTCGGGTACGTCGCGAGCAGCACTGCCTACGTCCTGGATGGCGGTGCCGCCGTAGCGGCGGTATTCGAGATGGAGCGCGAGCGCGCGGTGGAGCGTGCCGAGGCCGCGTTGGCGATATTTCGGAGCGAAGCCACGAACGCCGGCATCTCCTGCACCTGCCACCCGCTCGGCGCAATCCCGGCGGACGCAGCCGGCTCGCTCGGCGAGATGGCGCGGCTCCACGATCTCAGCATCGTGCTGCAGCCCGATCCGGCGCAAGGCTCATTCGACAATGATATGCCCGGCGAGATCCTGTTCCAGGCGGGCGGACCGGTGCTGTTCCTGCCCTACACCTTTCGTGGGTCATTCAGGGCGAACCGGATCGGCATCTGCTGGGATGGCAGCCGCCTCGCCGCCCGCGCGATGCGCGACGCCGCTCCCTTCCTGGCCCGCGCCGAGGAGATCGTGATCATCACGATCAACGAAGCCGACGCGGTTCCCGACGAAGTCTCGGCAAGCCATCTGGCAAGACACCTCGGCCGGCGCGGGTTGTCGACCCGCACGGTCAGCCTGTCAGCGGCGCGCGCCGACATCCAGCCGACCATCCTGTCGCAGGCCGCCGACGAGAGCCTCGATCTCCTGGTCATGGGCGGCTACGGCCACTCAAGGCTACAGGAACGCTTCCTCGGCGGCGTCACCCGCGCCATGCTGGAAGCCATGACGGTCCCGACGCTGATGTCGCATTGATCGAGAGATGATCCGCAACGGACCGACGCGCTCACGCCGCGGCGGGGGTCTCAAATGGCGCGGTGGCGATGGCGTCGTCCTCGGGCTGCGCATTGCACGCATCGAAATGCGCCTTCAGCGCAATCTCGGCGAGATATTCGAAATGTTCGGCTTGGCCAAGGAGTTGCCAGTTCTGGAGCGGCCGATAGGCCGCCTGCTGACGACAGAGAGACGCCAGGGCCCGGTAGCGACGTACGTTCTCCATGAGACCCTCCCTCGCATTCACTGAGCTTATTGCCCTGATTTACGTCAGGCCGATGGCGGTTATGCAAAACATTTACTGCATGCGAAGCGCCCCGCGCAAGCTGGGTTAACGTCTGGGAAACGCGCAGGCCCCCATTAGTTCCTATCGGAGGACTCCACGTGGAACTCATTGGCCAGGCGTAGTGCTGGCGCGCGACGGAGATGCCGATCAGATCAAGATACCGTTCGATCGATTCTGGCCACCCGATGAGATTGCCTTGCATTTCTGCGCAGAACTCTCGCGCGCGGAAGGCCCGCTGCGCCGTGCAGCGTGCCCTGTAGAACCCCGGACGGAAGTGGCACGCCATAGCACAACCAGCGCGACGCCGGCTCTGCCACGCCTGTATGCAGTATTCTACCGGGTGAGCGCGGTCTCGCCGGCCCGGATCGTCTGCGCCGAACCATGTTGCAGCTTCGGAACCCTGCCGGCTTCCGCAGCAGCGCGGATGGCGGCGATGTTGCCGGCATAATCGGCGCTGCCCTTGCCGCGGAACACGGCCGATCCTGCCACGAGGGTGTCGGCGCCCGCGGCAGCCACGGCGGCGGCATTGTCGCGCGTGATGCCGCCATCGACCTCGAGCCGGATCGGCCGGTCGCCGATCATGCTTCGAATGCGCCTGATCTTCTCGATCTGGGAGTCGAGGAAGGACTGGCCGCCGAAGCCGGGATTGACCGTCATCACCAGCACGAGGTCGAGACGATCAAGCACGTATTCGATCGCAGCTTCCGGCGTCGCCGGACACAGGCTGACGCCAGCCTTCTTGCCGAGCGCACGGATGGCCTGGAGCGAGCGGTCCAGATGCGGGCCGGCCTCGGCATGGACCGTGATGACGTCGGCGCCTGCTTTTGCGAATGCCTCCAGATAGGGATCGACAGGCGCGATCATCAGATGCACGTCAAAGATCTTCGCCGTCGCCGGCCGGATCGCCTTGATGACGTCGGCGCCATAGCTGATGTTCGGCACGAAATGTCCGTCCATGACGTCACAGTGGATCCAGTCGGCGCCGGCGGCATCAATTGCCCTGATCTCCTCCCCGAGGCGCGCGAAATCGGCGGCCAGGATCGAAGGCGCGATGAGGATTTCTCCCGTCATGGCGTCGCACTCCTCTGCGCGTCCGCACCACCGCTGAAAACGCGGCTCGCAAGGACATCCGTCGGATCGATCGTCTCGAGATCGGCGACATCGAGCATCCGGTTGAGATCAGACACGAGGCGGTCGGCCTGCCGCAGGCGGATGCGGTCGACCGCATTGCGGATCGAGCGCGCATTGGAGAAGAACGGCTGGGTCCGGCGCAGTTCGATGTATTTCTCGAAGGCCTCGCGTGCCGCAGCCGAGAAGCGGTATCCTCGCTCCTTCAGCATCAGCTCGGCGATGACCAGAAGCTCGGCTTCCGCATAGTCCGGGAAGTCGATGTGATGGGCGATGCGCGAACGGAAGCCCGGGTTGGAGGCAAAGAAGCTCGTCATTCGCTCGCCATAGCCGGCGAGGATCACGACGAGGTCCTCGCGTTGGTTCTCCATCACCTGGAGCAGGATCTCGATCGCCTCCTGGCCGTAATCGCGCTCGTTGTCGGGCCGGTGGAGATAGTAGGCCTCGTCGATGAACAACACGCCGCCCATCGCCTTCTTCAAGATCTCCTTCGTCTTCGGCGCGGTATGGCCGATATACTGGCCGACGAGATCGTCGCGCGTCACCGAGATCACCTGCCCGCGCCGCACGAAACCGAGACCGTGCAGGATCTTCGCCATACGCAGCGCCACCGTGGTCTTGCCCGTGCCGGGATTACCGGTGAACGACATGTGCAGCGTCGGTGGCGACGATGCCAGTCCCGCACGCTGGCGGATGCGTTCGATCAGCAGCAGTGACGCGATCTGGCGCACGCGGTTCTTGACCGGCCGGAGGCCGATCAGCTCCTGCTCGAGCTGTTGCAGCGTGTCAGTGATTCCGGCCGCCTCGGCCTCCTTGCGGAGATCGAAGCTGGTCTCGCTCGTTTCAGCGGTCGTCGCATGAGGGACATCAAGCATCGGCACCTCGAAGAAAAGAGCTTCGCCGCGGGGGGAGCGGCGAAGCAGTGGTCCGCCAAGGAAACGGAGCAGGGAGTGCTCCGCGCGGAGAGGAGTAACTAGGTCGACGCGTGCGCGGCCGGCCGGCGCACGGTGGTGTAGCGGATCGCACGTCCGCCCACCTCCTGCCGCACCAGGTCGAACTCGGCTTCCTGCGGCGGGCGGTTGACGAGGAACGAGATCCGCACCGATTCCCAGCCATGGCTGGAGTCGAATCCACTGATGCGGATGTAGCGGTCGCCGTAGACCCTGCGGCACTCGGCGAGCTCCATCATCACGCCGGCGGCGTCCTGGAGGTCGAACATCGGCAGGCCCCACATCTCCCAATACGTGTTGCGGGGATGCGGATCGTCGGTGAACTCGATATTCACCGCCCAGCCATTGGCCAGGCAATACTGCACCTGCTTGGTGATCTGGTCGTCGGTCAGATCAGGCAGGAACGAGAAGCAGCCTTGGGTCAGTTTCATGTCAAAACTCCTCAAACGGTTTCCAGCGCGGTCGGCACGAAGTCCGGCGTGTCGGTGGATTCATAGTTGAAGGTGACGTCCTTCCAGACCTCGAGCGCAGCCTTCAGCGGCGTGCAGGTCTCAGCCGCCCTGGCCAGGATCTCCGGACCTTCATGGACGTAGTCGCGCCCCTC
The DNA here is from genome assembly GCF_040547935.1 of Bradyrhizobium sp. LA6.8. Classification (NCBI taxonomy): domain Bacteria; kingdom Pseudomonadati; phylum Pseudomonadota; class Alphaproteobacteria; order Hyphomicrobiales; family Nitrobacteraceae; genus Bradyrhizobium; species Bradyrhizobium sp. LA6.8. Next base: position 22,572 of record NZ_JBEPQQ010000005.1, on the reverse strand, counting down.
GTTGCGGGCGAGGATCATCGCCTCCAGCGCCACGCGGTTGGCGATCGCGCCAGCCGCAATGCCCATGGGATGGCCGATGGTGCCGCCGCCGAATTGCAGCACGACGTCCTCGCCAAGGAGATCGAGCAGCTGGTGCATCTGGCCGGCATGGATGCCGCCGGAGGCGACCGGCATCATCTTGTTCAGGCTCGCCCAGGACTGGTCGAAGAACAGGCCATGCTCGAGCTTTGTCGGGTTGAAGTCTTCGCGGCAGACGTCGTAGTAGCCGCGCGTGGTGTTGGGATCGCCTTCGAGTTTGCCGACCACCGTGCCGGCATGGATGTGGTCGACGCCGGCGAGCCGCATCCACTTCGCGATGACGCGGAACGACACCCCGTGACTCTTCTGCCGCGTATAGGTCGAGTGACCGGCGCGATGCAGATGCAGGATCATGTCGTTGCGCCGTGCCCATTTCGCCATGGACTGGATCGCGGTGTAGCCGATCACGAGATCGATCATGACGATGCACGACCCGAGCTCTTTCGCGAACTCTGCGCGCTCGTACATGTCCTCCATCGTCCCCGCGGTGATGTTTAGGTAGGTGCCCTTCACCTCGCCGGAGGCCGCCTGCGCGCGATTCACGGCCTCCATGCAATAGAGGAAGCGGTCACGCCAATGCATGAAGGGCTGCGAGTTGATGTTCTCGTCGTCCTTGGTGAAGTCGAGCCCGCCCTTGAGCGCCTCGTAAACCACGCGGCCATAGTTGCGCCCGGACAAGCCGAGCTTCGGCTTCACCGTCGCGCCCAGCAACGGCCGGCCGAACTTGTCAAGCCGCTCACGCTCGACCACGATGCCGGTCGCCGGCCCCTGGAACGTCTTCACATAGGCGACCGGGAAGCGCATGTCCTCCAGACGCAGCGCCTTCAGCGGCTTGAAGCCGAACACGTTGCCGATGATCGAAGCCGACAGGTTGGCGATCGAGCCGGGCTCGAACAGGTCGAGGTCATAGGCGATGTAGGCGAAGTACGAGCCCAGCGTGCCGGGCACCGGATCGACACGGTAGCACTTGGCGCGATACTTCTCCGCAGCGGTCAGGCGATCGGTCCACACCACCGTCCAGGTCGCGGTCGAGGATTCGCCGGCAACCGCCGCTGACGCCTCGATGGGGTCCACGCCCTCCTGCGGCGTCACGCGGAACAGCGCGATGACATCGGTGTCCTTCGGCGTGTAGTCGGGCTCCCAATAGCCCATGCGCGCGTATTCCATCGTGCCCGATCGATAGCGCTCTTTGCCCCGGACGGTTCCTGCGTGTGCATTCATGGCTCTCTCCTGCTCTTCTCTCTCTGAATGATTAGGCGGCGACCGACTCGCGGGCGCCGATGCGCGGATCGAGCTCGCCGGCGCGATAGCGCCGCGCCATCTCGCTCAAGGGAATGACCTTGATCTTGCTGGCGTGGCCCGCGGTGCCGAACTGCTCGAAGCGATCGCGGCAGAGCTCGCGCATCGCATCCATCGCAGGCTTGAGGAATTTGCGCGGATCGAACTCGGAGCGCGTTTGCGCGGCGACCTTGCGGAACACCGCGGTCATCGCGAGGCGACAGTCGGTGTCGATGTTGACCTTTCGCACGCCGCTCTTGATGCCGCGGACGATCTCCTCGACCGGCACGCCCCAGGTCTGCGGCATCTCGCCGCCGAACTGGTTGAACATGTCCTGGAGCGGCTGCGGCACCGAAGAGGAGCCGTGCATCACAAGATGCGTGTTCGGCAGGCGGCGGTGAATCTCCTCGACCACCCGCATCGCCAGGATGTCGCCATCAGGCTTGCGGCTGAACTTGTAGGCGCCATGAGACGTGCCCATCGCGATCGCGAGCGCATCGACCTTGGTGGCGCGGACGAAGTCGACGGCCTGGTCGGGATCGGTGAGGAGCTGGTCGTGGCTGACCTTGCCCTCGACGCCGTGGCCGTCCTCCTGCTCGCCGCCGCCATGCTCGAGCGAGCCGAGCACGCCGAGCTCGCCTTCGACGGAGGCGCCCACCCAATGCGCGAGATCGACGACGCGGCGGGTGATGTCGACATTGTAGTCGTAATCGGCGGCGGTCTTGGCGTCGGCCTTGAGCGAGCCGTCCATCATGACCGAGGTGAAGCCGTGGGCGATGGCGGAGGCGCAGGTCGCCTCGTCATTGCCGTGGTCCTGGTGCATGCAGAGCGGAATGTCCGGATAGGTCCGCTCCAGCGCGTCGATCATGTGCGAGAGCATGAGATCGCCGGCATAGCTGCGTGCGCCGCGCGAGGCCTGGATGATCACGGGCGCATCGACCTCGGCCGCGGCCTGCATGATCGCAATACCCTGCTCCATGTTGTTGATGTTGAACGCCGGCACCGCGTAGCCGTGGTTGGCGGCGTGATCGAGCAGCTGACGAAGGGTGATACGGGCCACGAAAGTTCCTCCTGTTATGGCTTGCCGGCGCGGGTGATCGTCCGCCGGGCGGCTTCGGCAACGCTTTGCGGCGTGATGCCGAATTCGCGGTAGAGCACGGACGCCGGCGCAGAGGCGCCGAAGCCCCGCATGCCGACGAACTCGCCGTCAGTGCCGATCCAGCGATGCCAATCGCCGACTACGGCGGCCTCGATGCCGACGCGCGGGGCGGTGCCGAGCACACAGGCGCGGTAGTCCTCCGGCTGTTCCTCGAACAGCGCGAAGCATGGCGCGGAGACCACAGCAGCGCGGATATGTTCCGTCGCGAGCAGGCGAGCGGCTTCCAGCGCGATCGAGACTTCGGAGCCGGTCGCCATCAACGTGACGTCGCGACCGCCGTCCGGCGAGACGATGAGGTAGGCGCCGCGCGCGACACGGTTCCTGCCGCGCACGTCGCTGCGGAATGTCGGCAGCGCCTGACGCGACAGACACAGCACGGAGGGGCGATCTTCCGCCTCAAGCGCGCAGTCCCAGGCTTCCAGCGTCTCGACCGCGTCGGCGGGGCGGAACACCAGAAGATTCGGGATGACGCGTAGCGCCGCGAGATGCTCGACGGGCTGATGCGTGGGACCGTCCTCGCCAAGACCGATGGAGTCGTGGGTCATCACATGGATGACGCGCAGCCGCATCAACGCCGCAAGACGGATCGCCGGCCGGCTGTAGTCGGAGAAGGCGAGAAAGGTGCCGCCATAGGGGATGAATCCGCCATGCAATGCGAGGCCATTCATCGCGGCGGCCATGCCGTGCTCGCGAATTCCGTAGTGGATGTAGCCGCCGGCGAACGCACCACGCGCCACCGGAGTCTGCGCTTTGGCATGCGTGAGGTTCGAATGCGTCAGGTCCGCCGAGCCGCCGACCAGTCCGGGAATTGTCCCGGCGATGCCGTCGAGCACCTGCTGCGAGGCTTGCCGCGTCGCCAGCTTCGGACGCTCGCTGGCAAAGCGCTCGCGCAATTTCGCCGAGGCCTGGGCATAGGCCTCCGGCAGGGCAACGGCCTTGCCCTCGATGAACAGCTCGCGCTGCGCGGCCGTCGCGCATTCGTAGCGGTCGAGCCAGGCAAGACGCTCGACCTGCCCGCGCTGTCCGATCATCCGCCATGCCTTGAGGATCGGGATCGGGACCACGAAAGGCTGATAGTCCCAGCCGAGCGTCCGCCGCGCCGCCGCCGTTTGTTCGGTGCCGAGCGGCGCACCGTGCGCCTTCTCGGTGCCCTGACGGTCCGGCGCGCCATAGCCGATGATGGTGCGGCAGGCGATCAGCGACGGTTTTGTGCTCTCACGCTCTTCGGCAATCGCCTGCGCAACCGCTTCGGGGTCGTGGCCGTCGACACGGCGGACCGACCAGCCGGACGCCGCGAAGCGCGCGAGCTGATCATCGGAAGTAGCCAGTGAGGTCGGCCCGTCGATGGAGATGCCGTTGTCGTCGAACAGCACGATCAACCGGCCGAGCTGGAGATGACCGGCGAGCGAGATCGCCTCCTGGCTGATGCCTTCCATCAGGCAGCCGTCGCCCGCGATCACATAGGTGAAGTGATCGACCAGGCCGTCGCCGTGCCCTGCATTGGCCATGCGCTCGGCGAGCGCCATGCCGACCGCGGTCGCGATCCCCTGCCCCAGCGGGCCGGTCGTGGTCTCGACACCCGGCGTGTGGCCGTATTCCGGATGGCCCGGCGTCTTCGAGCCCCACTGCCGGAACGCCTTGATGTCGTCCAGGCTGACGTCGCCGCCGGTGAGATGCAGCAGCGCATAGAGCAGCATCGAACCGTGCCCCGCCGACAGCACGAAGCGGTCGCGATCCGGCCAGTTGGGATGCGCGGAGTCGAACTTGAGGAACCGCGAGAACAGCACGGTTGCGACATCGGCCATGCCCATGGGCAGGCCGGGATGGCCGGACTGCGAGGTCTCGATCGCATCGACCGCGAGGAAGCGGACGGCATTGGCGAGATCGCCGTGTGTGACTGCCGTGATGTCGGCTTCAGCGTGGACGGAGATGTTCATCGGATTCTCTCCCTGTTCACTTCAGATTTCGCTTGCGCTCGATCAGCTGCATGATCAGCGGCGTCAGGATCAGCTGCATCGCCAGATCGAGCTTCGCGCCGGGACACACGATGGAGTTCGCGCGGGACATCCAGCTGTGCGGAAGCATCGACAGCAGATAGGGAAAGTCGATGCCGCGCGGATTCTTGAAGCGGATCACGACCATCGATTCGTCCGGCGTCGGGATCCAGCGCGCGATGAACGGATTGGAGGTGTCCACCGTCGGCACGCGCTGGAAGTTGATGTCGGTCTCGGTGAATTGCGGGCAGATGTAGTGGATGTAGTCGGGCATCCGCCGCAGGATGGTGTCGGTGACGGCCTCGGTCGAATAGCCGCGGGCGCTGCGGTCGCGGTGCAGCTTCTGGATCCATTCGAGATTGATGACCGGCACGACGCCGATCTTGAGATCGGCGTAGCGCGCGACATTGACCTTGTCGGTGACGACGGCGCCGTGCAGGCCCTCGTAGAACAACAGGTCCGAGTTTTCCGGCAGCCGCTCCCATTCGGTAAAGGTCCCGGGCGCCGTACCGTGCAGTGCGGACTCCTCGGCATCATGGACATAGTGCCGCGTCGTCGCGGTGCCGGTCTCGCCATAGTCGCGGAAGGCACGCTCCAGCTCCTCGAACAGGTTGGTCTCGGGGCTGAAATGGCTGAAATGCTTGTTGCCGCGTTCGGCCTCCTTCGCCATCTGCGTGCGCATCTCGGCACGATCATAGCGATGGAAGGCGTCGCCCTCGATGTAGACGGCGTTGACCTTCTCGCGGAAGAAGATCTGCTCGAACGTCTTCTTGACCGAGGTGGTGCCGGCGCCGGAGGAGCCGGTGATGGAGATGATCGGATGCTTCCTGGACATGGGTCGCCTCGCTCACAGCCGGAAGAAGCCGCGCCGCGCGAACAGCGGTGCGGAGATGCTGGCGACCAGCAGCGGATCGCAATGCAGTTCCTCGACGCGCTGCACCTCGTTGCTCGAGCCCATGATCAGCGGCACGCGCTGGTGCAGGCTCTGCGCCGATAGCTCGAGGATGCGCTCGCGCCCGGTCGTGGCGGAGCCGCCGGCCTGTTCGATGATCATGGCCATCGGGTGCGCCTCGTAGGTGAGGCGCAGGCGGCCGTCGCCATAGCCGGGGCGCGCGTCCGAGGGATAGAGGAACACGCCGCCGCGGGTGAGTATTCGGTAGGCCTCCGCAACCAGCGAACCGATCCAGCGCATGTTGAAATTGTGGTTGGCGGGCCCTTCGACGCCGGCAAGACATTCGTCGACGAAGGCGCGGACCGGCGTATCCCAGTGGCGGCGGTTCGACGCATTGATCGCGAATTCTTCGCACATCTCGGAGATCTGCACGGCGCTGCGCGCGAGGCGGAAGCAGCCCGCCCTGCGGTCGAGCGTGAAGATGTCGACGCCGTCGCCGAGCGTGAGCACCAGTGAGGTCTGCGGCCCATAGGTGACGAACCCCGCGGCAAGCTGCGCCGAGCCGCGCTGATGGAAGGCGAGAGCCAGGTCATCCGGGGCAGGCAGGATCGAGAAGATCGTGCCGACGGTCATGTTGATGTCGATGTTGGAGGAGCCGTCGAGCGGATCGATCGCGACGCAGATTTTTGCCTCGCGGTCGCCGATTTGCGGCTCGCGCATCTCCTCCGACGCGAGCGCTGCGATCGGCAGCCTGCTGAGACAGCGGCGCAGGATCGCATCCGCCTGGAGGTCGAGATCGCGCTGGAGATCACCGTCGCTGTTGCGGCCGGTGGTCAGGCCCGACGCGTCCGCAAAATCGCCGGTGGCGATGAGGTCGGCGATCTCGATCGCTGCCGCCGCGATGGCGTCGACTGCGGCTGCCACGGCCAGCGCATGCGGCGCCGTCTCGGAATACCGTTGAAGGTGGTCGTCCAACCTGAGTTGCCCGGTCATCTGCGTCCATCCCCTTGCGGGCGCCGCATCCAGTTCCCTCCCCGCTGGAGGTCGGTGCGGTCGGTCCCAACACGAGGAGATTGACAGGGGCGGCTTAATAAGGAAAATTTCTATTCATAATGAGTGCCAAAGAATTTTCTTATAATGGCCCCAGCCACGCGGCGGCCCAGCTCCGGCATCTGACGATCCGGCAGCTGCGCTCGCTTGCGGCGCTCTCAGCGAAGGGCAGCGTCACCGCGGCCTCGAGCCAGCTCGGCCTGACCCAGCCAGCCGTCACCCAGCAGCTTCGGCAGCTTCAGGACCTCGCCGGCCTGCCACTGGTGCAGCGGACCGGCGACGGCATGCTGCTGACGGAGGCAGGCAAGGAGGTGCTGGCGCTCGCCGAACGCGTCGAGGCCGCGATCATGGACTGCCAGGGCGCGCTCGATCTGCTCGCTGGACGGACCGGCGGCACGGTGCATCTCGGCGCGGTGTCGACCGCGAAATACTTCGTGCCGCATGCGATCGCGGCGTTCTCGAAGCGGCATCCGAAGATCGAGATCAAGCTCACGATCGGCAATCGCGAGGAGATCCGCGAGGCCATGCACGGCTACGATCTCGATTTCGCCGTGATGGGTCGGCCACCGGCCGACGTCAGCGTCGACGTGCGTCAGCTCGGGCGCAATCCGCACATCATCGTCGCGCGCAAGGGACACTGGCTGGGGAAGGATTCCGGCCTCAACCTGACCGACCTCGTGCACGAGACCTTCCTCACCCGCGAGCCGGGATCAGGGACGCGCACGCTGATGGAAGGCATGTTCCAGAGATCGGATCTCGAGCCGATCATCGGCATGGAGATGAGCAGCAACGAGACCATCAAGCAGGCCGTCATCGCCGGGCTCGGCATCGCCTTCATCTCGGCCCACACGGTGGCGCATGAGCTCGCCGAAGGCCGCCTCATCGTGCTCGATGTCGCCGGCCTTCCGATCGTCCGGCAATGGTACGTGATCCGCCGCAGCGACAAGGTGCTGCTGCCACCGGCGCAGGCGATGTTCGATTTCCTGGGCTCCGAGGGCTCGAACTATTTGCCCGACGTGCCCGAGTTCGGCGGGCAATAGCCCGCCAATACTCACCCCATCAGCTTCATCGCAACCGTCGCCGCCAGAATGACGATGATCTGGAGCAGACGCTCCGTCGTGAAGACACGGTTGAAGGTGGTCATCGCTGGTCCCGGCCGACTTAGGAGATCTCGATCGGTCCGGTGCTAGCACACGCGGGCGCCGAGATAACTCCGTAGTCGCCACGGGCCCTGCCGGCGCGCAGAAACATGTGATCGCCTGGAACCCGACAAGTTTCGAACGATTCAAATCATCCTGCGCGGAATGGCCGCACGGTCACTTTGTTCATGCACACAGTGACTTCGCGTGCACGGATGCTCCTTGCCCCGCATCCGGCCGTGCAATGGGGAATCCGGGCGAGTTTTGAAAGAGTCAGGGAGGGCGCGATGAGCCACATCGCCGCCGCGGGAGAGCTTTTGTCTGCCGCAAGCTACATGTCCAAGCGCAATTTTTCGGGTATCGGAGGCGTGTTGACCGCGCTGATGACGTCAGCTGCGTTCTTCGCAAGTCCGCAGGCCTTTGCGCAATCCACGCCCGCACAAGGCGTGACGATTCCATCCGTCACCGTGACCGCGCCGGACGCACAGCGCCGTACCAATCCCGCTTCGGCCGTACGCCGGTCGAGCGGCACGCGGAGCCGCCGGACGCAAACGGCACGGCGGCCAGGGACGACCGCCGCGCCACAGCCCTTCATGCCATCGCAGGACGCGCGCACCGGCACCGTCGGCTATTTCACCAACAGCACCTCCGTCGCCACCAAGTCGAACACGCCCATCGTCAACATCCCGCAATCGCTTTCCGTCATCACCCAGCAGCAGATCCGCGACCAGAATTATCAGGGCTTGACCGATGTCACCCGCTACGTTCCGAGCGTCGCCGTCCACCAGGGCGAAGGCAATCGCGACGAGCTCGTCATCCGCGGCGTCGATTCCAGCGCCAACTTCTTCGTCAACGGCTTTCGTGACGACGTGCAATATTTCCGCGACCTGTACAACGCGCAAAGCATCGAGGTGCTGAAGGGCCCGAGCGCCCTGACCTTCGGCCGCGGCGCTGGCGGCGGCGTGCTCAACCGCACCCTCAAGGAGGCCGATGGCACCCGCATCTACCAGGCGACGGGGCAGACGGGCTCGTGGGGCGACCGCCGCGTCTCGCTCGACGCGGGCCAAGCCGTCAACGACAACGTGGCAGCACGGCTGAACGTGTTCTACGAGGGCAGCGATGCGTTCCGCGACTTCAACCATCTCGAACGCTACGGCATCAACCCGACCGTTACGCTGAAGCCCGACGACTTCACCAAGATCAAGCTGTCCTACGAATATTACCACGACGGCCGCACCGCCGATCGCGGCAATCCCTCGCAGGGCCTTCCCGGCGGCGTCACGCGATTCAATCCGACGACGCCGTTTGCGCCGAACGGCAATCTCCAGACATTCTTCGGCAGCCCCCGCCTCAATACCGCGCAAGCCACGGTGCAGACCGGCATGGCGATCATCGAGCACGACTTCCAGAACGGACTGTCGGTGCGCAACGGCACGATGGCGGCCGACTACCAGAAGTTCTACCAGAACGTCTATCCGACCGGCGGGCCGCTCGCCGGCGCCGTCAACGCAGCCGACACCGCGGTCAACCTTGGCGCCTATCAGCACACGACCAACCGCGACAACGTCTTCAACCAGACCGACTTCACCTACAAGGGCTGGACCGGGCCGATCGCGCACACGGTGGGCTTCGGCACCGAGTTCGGCCGCCAGACCGGTGTCGACATCCGCAACACCGGCGTCTTCCCGAACGGCACCAACACCATCGTGCAGAACCCGTTCGCTCCGACCTATTTCGGACCGGTCACCTTCGTCCACCACTTCACCGGCACCAACACCGATGGCGTCACGACACCGGATTCGAACAGCAAATATGCGTTGAACGTCGAGTCCGGCTACCTGCGCGACACCATCGAGTTCTCGCGCGCGCTCCAGCTCATCGTGGGCACGCGGTTCGACCGCTTCGAGATGTCGGCGCTGGACATGAACACCAACCTCAACCGCAACCGCACCGACAATCTGGTCTCGCCGCAAGCGGCCGTCCTCCTCAAGCCGATGGAGACGATGTCGGTCTACACCGCCTACAGCATCTCCTATTTGCCCGCCTCCGGCGACCAGTTCTCCTCGCTCAACGACGGCACGCTGATCCTGCAGCCGCAGAAGTTCGAGAACACCGAGGTCGGCATGAAGTGGAACATCAATCCGAGGCTGCTGTTCTCGACCGCGATCTACAATCTCAACCGCACCAACCAGCCGATCGCCGACGGCAACAATCCCGGCTTCTTCCTGCCCTCCGGCAGCACGCTGACGCGCGGCTTCGAGGCGAGCCTCGTCGGCTACGTCACCGAGCAATGGCAGTCCACGCTCGGTTATGCCTATACCGATGCGAAGATCACCAGCGCGACGTCGGCGACCGTGGTGCCGGGCAATCGCGTGCAGCTCGTGCCGTACAATCAGTTCGCCTGGTGGAACAAGTACCAGTTCACGCCGATGTGGGCGGCCGCGCTCGGCATCATCTATTTCGGCGATTCCTTTGCATCGTCGGATGACACGGTGAGACTGCCGAGCTTCGTGCGCTTCGATGCCGGCGTCTACGCCACGATCGATGCCAACTGGCGGGCGCAGCTCACGGTCGAGAACATCTTCAACCGCGGCTATTGGGCGTCCGCCGACGGCAACAACAACATCTCGCCCGGCCAGGGCCGCACCGTGAGGGTCCAGGCGAGCTACCGGTTCTGACGGCTATGGCGCGAACGTCTGCGTCCCATCGCGTGTCGTTCGCGCCGTTCGTCATCGATCCGAATACCTCTGATGGTTAACGATCAGGCAGCGCGCTGGACGGCGGCGTAATCCGCGCGCGCGGCGAAATAGGCTTCCAGCTCCGACAGCGCCCGCGCTTCCCACTCGCTCGCCTGCTCCAGAAGCGACCAGCTCTGGCCCGGGCGGAATGCAGCGGTCTGGCGATAGAGCGATGCGATGCCGCGATAGCGGCGCACGTTCTCAAAGATGGCGTGACCGTTCATGTTCAAAAACTCCCTCGTCATTCCCGGGGGAGAAATTGCGTCCAAATCTTTTTCGAAAAGTTAGCGGCGCGCACCAAGCTCGCGGATGGTTGCCGGACTGTTGCGCTGGCGCAACGCGCCGCTTCCGCATGAGGCGGATTTATTGCGAATTCGTTGCCGTGCTCTCGCCCGAGGGCTTCAGCCCGCCGCGGCTGATCATTGCCATCGTCTCGCGGCAGAGATCGGCAAGGCCGATCAAGAGCACCGCGAGCAGGCAGAACAGGTTGATGGAATCCGCGCCCGCGCTGGAGAGCGGCATGAACTGGAAGAATGGCGGGATGAACGCCCACCACACCAGCGGAACGGTGAGCAGCGCGGCGAACACCGCCGCCGGCGCGCCCGCGACGATTCCAAGCACGAACAGGCTGGGCAGGAACGCCGCGAAATAGAGCTTTGCGCCGAGTGCGACGCAGACGCCTTGAAGCGCTGCCGACATGGCGACGACGACAAATCCGAGCAGAAACGCCTGCCACGACCATGGCCGTACTCGCGGTACGCCAACCAGTCCCGCACGCCTCATCAGCCTCCCCCTGCCGCCCGTTAACCGGGCTCGCTTGCGACCAAAGTACTACAGCCGCAGGGAAACCGCGAGACGGAAATCGCACGGTGCTGGGCTGCGTATCCAGGGCTTGGTAAACGGCCGCGGGCACGATCGTACCGCTACTCTGTCGCCGCATAGAGCAGGCCCGCGACGGGCAGAGCAAGGCCAATGGCCGACGCCAACGTCCAGCCGCCTTGCGCGAAAGCCCAGGCGCCGACCGCAGAGCCGGCAGCTCCGGCGGCGAAGAACGTCGCCATATAGAGGCCGTTGAGACGGCTGCGGTGCTCATGCCCGAGCGCGAAGATGGCGCGGAAGCCCAGCACGACGTTCCCCTGGACACCGATATCGATGGCGATCGCGGCCACGACCAAGCAGGCGAGATTCAGCGTCGAGCCGGCCGCACCGATATAGGTCACCAGGAAGCCGGCGGCCGCGAGCAGCATGGCGACCAGCGTCGCGATGCGGCTATGGCCGCGATCGGCGAGCCGTCCCGCGATTGGCGCGGCGAACACGCCGGCGACGCCGGCCAGCGCGAACAGCGCGATGCCGCGCTGGGAGAAGCCGAATTCGCTGGCGAGCTGGAGTGGCGCCACCGTCCAGAACAGGGTGAAGGCACCGAACAGGCTCGCCTGATAGAGCGCGCGGCGCCGGAGCAGCGGCGTGGTCCGGGCCAGGTGCGGCATCGACAGCAGCAGCGTGCCGTAATGCATGCGCGCGACCGGCTTGCGCTTCGGCAGCGTCGTCCACAGCACCGCCGCGAGCACGATCATCAGCGCGGCGGAGATGAAGAACACCGCGTGCCATGACAGCGCTGCCGTGATGAAGCTCGACACCGGTCGCGCCAGCATGATGCCCAGCATCAATCCGGTCGAGACATTGCCGACGACGCGGCCGCGAATGGCTTCCGGTGCAAGGTGTGCCGCATAGGGAATGATGATCTGCACGGCGACCGAGCCGAGGCCGATGAACAGCGCGGCGATCAGGAACGGCAGCGCGTGGGTGGTGAACGCGGCGGCCAGCAGCGAAGCCGCGCCGAGCGTGATGACGGAGCAGATCAGCGCGCGGTTCTCGATGAGGTCGCCGAGCGGCACGATGAAGAGAAGCCCCACGCCGTAGCCGATCTGCGTCATGGTGACGATCAGCCCGGCCGCCGCATGCGAGAGGCCGAGCGCGGCGCTGATCGGGGCGATCAGCGGCTGGGCGTAGTAGATGTTGGCGGCGACCATGCCACAGGCCGCGGCAAGCACGAAGGTCAGTCGTTGCGACACCTCATCCGGCCCGGGTGCGGTCTCGATCGTGGCATTCATCGTCATTCCAACAGACTCCAGATATCGGGAATGATCATTCCCTAATAGGACACAAATTCAGGCGAGCAGTTTCATCGCGACGCCGACCAGGCGCTCGCCGTCGAGCGGCAGGCGCGCCTTGCCGACGACGCGCATTCCCTGCGTGATGCAGATCATCAGCCGCGCGGTGTCGTCGGTCGCAACATGGGCGGGAATCGAGCCATCGGCCTGGCCCTCGCGAATGAGGCCGGCGATGAAGGTCTCGTTGGTCTCGAGCTGGGCGTTGACGCGGGCGCGGACGTCCGGATCGAGCGCGGCGAGCTCGACCGCGCCGCCGACCACGATGCAGCCGCGACGGCCCTCGATCCCCTGGGAGTGCTCGACATAGGACAGCAACATATGGCGCAGTCGCTCGCGACCGTTGGCGCCGCGCGCGGCCGCGCTGCGGGTCTGCTCCCGGCGCACCGCGGCATAGCGCTCGAAAGCGGCCAGGAACACGGCCTGCTTGTCGCGAAACGCCTTGTAGACGCTGCCGGTGGCAAGCCGCATCGCGGCGGTCAGGTCGCCGATCGAGGTGGCATGATAGCCCCGCTCGCAAAATACGCGTACGGCGCGGTCGAGCGCAGTGTCCATGTCGAATTCCCGGGGACGGCCGGGTGGACGGGCAGCAGGCTGGGGACGGCGCGCGGCTTTTTGCATTGCGGGATAATAGGGAATGATTGTTCCCGAATCAAGGCACGTGGCTGTGAATGGGGGTGGATGGAGGGCACGCTCTCTCCCCATCGTCATTGCGAGCGTAGCGACTTGTCCGCCGAAGCTTCAGCGAAGGCGGAAGCAATCCAGAATCCCTCCGCGGAAAGGCTCTGGATTGCTTCGCTGCGCTCGCAATGACGGAGCAAGGGGGCATCGGCGTCGTCCTCCAAGTACCACCGTCATTCCCCGCGACCCGGCTACGCCAAGGCTTCGCCGGGGCTGAGGTCCAGGGCCGCCGAAGCTTTAGCGTAGGCGGCAAGCGGGGAATCCAGTACGCCGCGGCCTCTCGGCTCAATCACACCCGTCTCTGGAATGCTGGATCGCCCGGTCAAGCCGGGCGATGACAGCGCGTGTTGCAGACACACCTTCGCATCCTCGCAGCGCATTTCGCCCGAGCTTTGCTTGATCTCTCCACCCTCGAAGCCAAGAGGGCGCAGGGAAGGCCGGGTGCTGACCTCGCACCCGCGGTCCGCTGCGCGAAAGGTAGCGCAAGGAAACCGCACAGCAGCATACAGGTGGTGCCAATCACTCGGCCTTCCCTGCGCAGTGGTTGGACGGCTTATGCCGTGCTCTCCCGGGAGCCGAATTCCTTCTGGTCTCCCTCACGCTAGCGAAAGTCACCGACACCGCGCCGGTTGACGCGACTGCCGCATTCGCAAAGCACTTGACCGTAGCAACGACGGCCAGGACCACACGGTTTTGCCGTACGCACGGCCCGCCATTTCGTCGCAGTTTTTCCAGCCCTGTCGACGGAGCCGGAAACTTACAGACGAGACGAACCTGACAGCGCCGCCCATCCAGCACGAAGTTTTGGGCTCACGGAGAGCAATCCGCCCTGCCCTTGACCTCTCGCGCCCGACGCTGCCGCGTCCACCGCAAGCCCAGCTCTCGACAATGACGACACAAGATCGCCCCTCTTGGTGAGCCGGGATGGGTGACACATACGCCAATTCCGAATTTCGGTAAAGTGGAATATTCTTGCAAGCGCAACTTGACACCGGCGCAGATCGGAATGACCCGGTGTTTTGCCCGACGGCCGGGGTCAGCGGGGCGTGACTGGCAGCACGCCTGTGCGAAGTGGCGGCGGCATGCCCCACCGCATCAACACCATCCTGCGTCTGTGTTGCGGACGACCGGCGCAGGATAGTCGGGAAACACGCCGGGCATCGGTGCGAGGTTGCCGACGTATCGGTTGGCGACGCGAAACAGTGCGGCGACGCAGCTTGGTTCGTCGCGATGCTGTAGAGGTTGCACATGCGTTTCGCGGGCTAACGCTTTTTAAAGTCCGTTAGCTTGCGGAGGTAGTAGCCTTGTCGCTGAACGGCGAGCTTAATGTTCTCACTGACGCTCGCTACTTTTTTCTTCTTATGCCATCTGCCTGACGCGTCGGAAAGCGGAATTGGCAAACCATTTCGCACAACCAACAGATCTCGCCTGGTGTTAAGATACACATCGAACATTCTAAGGCCCCCAGCCGATTGTCAGAGTATCGCGGGGAGCAGAAATAGCAAACAACTCCACCCGGCCTACGATGGACAAGCACGCCGCTACAGATTGCGGTGGATGGCGTGCCGGCACGCCGGCACAACGGAGGCGACGTAGGACCTGTGTCGCGACTTGAGCGGCGGTCATCATGTGTCGTCATCCAGTGGCGGCTCACCTCACTTGTCGGCCATCTCCTGTTAGACCTTGGCAATCTCTGTGCGCACCTCGAACACACACGCTCGATGGCGCGCCGGGTCGCAAGATCGCTACGTCGCGCACCGTGCAGGATAGATGCCATCAAAACGGTGCCAGCAATGCCGCTTTAGCCACACTTACCGGTGAGGACCTGATCTTGAAACGTAGGAGAGTACGTCATTCCGCTGACCGATCAGTCGCGAAATTATGTTGGCGAACTGAACGAGAGAAAAAATTGCGAGGAATTCCAAAATCATTTCGAAAAGCCTCCGGGTTCGAAAATTCGCTGTCGTAAAACACGCCCCAGCCCGGAGACCGCAAATCTAAAACTGTTTGTTGCGGCGTAAACGCAAAATGGAACAGTTCAACGAAGAAACAATAAATCAGTTGCCTTTCGGCAACAGCATGAGGAGATTGCAGCGTTCTCGCAAACACGCTGTCATTGCCGCGCCGTGCGCAGCATCGGCTTCACTGCGCGACGATTGCCGCCGCTCGCGCCGCAGGTATCGCAGATAAGCGACGCGGCTCTGATCGAGCGGGAAGCCGTCACCTTGCCGCTGGATTACGCCTTCGGCTTCGAGCTTGCCGATGTAGGTCCGGCTGCAATCGAGGTGCTGCGCCAGCGCCGACGCGCTGACGGTCTCGACGCTTCTGGATCGCGGTCGAGGAACAGGCTTGGCGACGGGCGCGACGGTTTCGGTCATCAGCGTCATTCCTGCTGCATCGCGGCGGGATAGCTCACTTTCGCTTCCGGCGGCAGAGCGGACCATATCCAGATTTGCTGCTGGTCGACCTTGGGCGCGATTGCGCCTAACCGGACCTTGCCATGCGGTCTTGAACTCATTCGTTGACGAGGGCGTGTATTGCCCCGTGACCCAAATCCCTTATGTTTATTCGTAGCAGTGATCGGAGCCGGCCCATGTTTCCGTTAATTGTTGCTGCAATCCTTTATCTCAGCCTCATCTCTGCGTGCGGGCACTATACTGCGAACTATGCCGAACAGAGGGGACGCTCTAGGGCCGCCTGGTTCATCTGGGGCGGATTGTTTTATCCACTCCCCTACATTGCGTTGGCACTCTTACCGCCAGTCCGCCGGGAGACGCCGGTCTAAGTCCGCCTCGCTTGGCGGCTTTTCTTCAGTGTCACCTTTGGGCCCATCGCGTCATTTCGCTGCAAAGCGCTGGCTGCTCGCTATCGGCGCATAGCGAACGTTCCGGCGTCCCCTGCAACTGCAACCACGTGTTTTCTCGCACCAGATATTCTCAATAGATGCGGTCGCGCGGTCCCCGCGTTTCTTTTTGCCCTCTGAAGGACCCTGACGACCGATAGCGGAGGGACCGCCCATCCTTCGACGGTCGCCGCCAGCCATCGCGGACATCACGTCATCACCACGACACGGTGCGAGCCATCGACGATGCCGCGTTCGGGGCCGACATTCGCTGGCTTTCTGACCCAAAACAACCGTAGGCATTATTCTGAGAACCGTGTAGCCTCCCCGCACCGTCACGCTCTTTGCTTGCCGGAAGCTGCTGCCCACAAAACGGAGAAACGCCGAACTCTCCGCTTCTCTTCAAATTGCAGCCTTGGTGCCATTGGCAGGCGCGATCTTCAGAACCAGCCATTCATAGATCACCAGCGTGCGCGTCGCATAGGCGCGCCCGACTGGCGGACACGATCAGATCAAAGAGGGCAAAGTCATGAGCAAAAGCTTATCGCTGCTGCTGGTGCTGTTGTTCGTCACTATCGGCCATGCGCGGGCGGACCCGCTCACTGAGGACATGACGAAACTCAATGCGCAATGGGATGCAGCGATCAACGATCCAAATTTCGATGCCTTGCTGCCAATGTATGCCACCGATGCCAGTCTAATCCCGCCCGGCGCACCGCCCGTTTCGGGTGCGACTGCGATACGCGACTTCTTTGCCAAAAGGGGAACGAGCGTCAGAAATCACAAGCTTGAACTTGTTGAGGTTTTGCCAATGGGGGACTACGCATACGTGACCTCCCGCTTCAAAGCTTCCTTGGTCAAAGGCGAGGAAACAACCAAGCTGTCCGGAAGCACCGTTAAGCTTTACGAACACCAGTCCAACGGCGAATGGAAGGTTAAGTCCCACATTTTCGTTCGGGAATAGCCAGCCAAACATTACGAGCCGAATGAGCCGGGATGGGCTACACATACGCCATTTCCGAATTTCGGTAAAGTGGAATATTTGGCGCGATTGGGTTGACAGCAAAGCGAAACACCCGGGCATGCCACCGTCATTCCGGAGCGCGGCGAAGCGGCGAGCTATGATGCGCAATTGCGCATCTGAGATCCCATGTCGCCGCGCAACTGCGGCCCGATGGATTCCGGGCTCAATGCTGCACATCGCCCCGGAATGACGAAGGGGAGAGTGTCACCGCTTCGGCCGCCCGGCAGGCCTTCGCCCTCAGCGGACGCGCTGGCACTCTCCTTGCTGCTCGCCCGCCAATCCCTCAGACCCGCAGTGGGTCTGTTTCATAGTGAGGCGATCCCATGCAATCGACGTCCCGTTTCGAAGCGACCATCCCGACACAGCTCCACGTCCTGATCTCCGATCTGCGTTGGCGCACGCAAATGCTCGACGCCGACATTCAGGAGGAAGAGCGGAGGGCCGGAATCTCCGATCCAAACAATCTCGCCTACCCGATGCTCGCGCAGAACCTGAGAGCCCGGCGCGACAATCTCCAGGTGAGCATCGCGATCCTGGAAAGCCGCATCGAAAAGCGATCAACCGAGTGGCCGAGCGCCGCCTGACGCGGATCGTGCCGGGCCCGACCAGGCACCGCGACGGCATCTACAGAAGGGCGCGGGCGATGGGCGATAGCCCTGTCCGCGCCGGTCAACGCGCAGGAACCCGCGTTGCCCTTTTGCAACGGTTCCCCACCGTCTGAAGCCGGACAAAAGAAACTCCCATTCCAGCCACGAACCCCGCTCACAACGCCGTGAGACTAGCAGGGGAACTACGATGCGTGCACAGCGCGTTTGGAAAGTGAATGGGGCCGCCAGCATCGGGCAGCTCCAATCGAGACTGGATGACCTGAACAAGCGTCTCGGTCAGCTCGAAAGCCAGCATCCGGCGAGCTGGAGGCTCGAAGAACTGAGATCCAGCGCGCTGAGCCTGTCGCGCGAGATCGACGACATCCGCTGCGCCGAGGCGACGGCGGCCTTGAGCGAGCTCTTGCGGAAGTAGAGCTTCGGGCGATTCGAGCGACGCGCAAGGAACCAACCTTCCTCGACGCCATTGCCATGCTGAGCATGGAGCAGAATCATGACCAGGCACCTGACGCGAGCCCATCTCGCGCGCGGGGCGGCCGGCGCGGTGTCCACGCTGGTCCTGTGCGCGACGGCGGCATTCACCATCGCGCACCACTTCGCGCTGTGAGGGATTTTGCATGACATCCGATCCCGAGGAGTCGGTGAGGCTGCAAGGTTTTGGTGAGATGACGTTGCGCACTGCTGTCGCGACGCTGATGGCGCTGGCGCCGCGCGAGCGATCCGACGCCGCCATCTTCCGTGTCCGCGACGACGTGCGTTTGGCCTCGAGCGAGATCGCCGAACTTGCCTCGGACTGGGGCATGACACCGATGGCTGAAGTCAGGTCTCCAAGCCTCGTCCCGGAGCAGCACTGGCCGGACATCATTCGCGGCATGGTGCGCGAGGCGCCACTGCCGGCACTGATGGTGGCGTTCCTGGTGGGCGTGCTGGTGGCGCGGCGGTAGTCTACTGACCTACTGTCCAGCATCGGACCATCGGCCGGCGAATGTAGAGCCATGCCGCCGCGGCAGATGCCCCTGCCCGGCCAAATCGGCCGTGGACCCGCCCCGAAAATCGTTGCAAAAAGGCGCTCCCGAGGCGCTGGCGGCCGGTCCGCCAAGCCTCTGGAAAACGTCGACTTTTGGAAGAATGGTCGGAGTGGCAGGATTCGAACCTGCGACCCCTGCGTCCCGAACGCAGTGCTCTACCGGGCTGAGCCACACTCCGACAAGAAGGCGGCTTATAGCGTCGGGTTTGACGCACCGCAAGCGGCCGGCATGAGGAATTTTGTCCCTGTGAAAACGGGTCTTGAAACGCTGATTTTACCGGCCGGCCAGGCCGGCGCGGAAGCTGCCGCCCGGATTTTGGCCGCCGGCGGGCTGGTCGCGTTTCCGACCGAGACGGTCTACGGGCTCGGGGCGGACGCAGCCAATGCCACCGCGATCGCCCATCTTTACGCCGCCAAGGGGCGGCCGGCCTTCAATCCGCTGATCGCCCATGTCGCCGACCTCTCGGCCGCGCGCCGGATCGGGCGGTTCGACGCGCGTGCGTTGAGGCTTGCGGAGGCGTTCTGGCCGGGGCCGCTGACGCTGGTGGTGCCGAAAACGGACGACTGTCCGGTGGCTGAGCTGGCCACCGCCGGGCTCGACACGGTCGCGATCCGGATTCCCGCCCATCCGGTGGCGGAGGCGATCCTGCACGCCTTCGGTGGGGCCGTGGTGGCGCCGTCCGCCAACATCTCCGGCCATGTCTCGCCGACGCTGGCCGCCCATGTCGAGAGCGACCTTGCCGGGCGGATCGACCTGATCGTGGACGGCGGGCCTGTTACGGTCGGCGTCGAATCGACCATCGTCGGCTGTTTCGACGCCCCGATGCTGCTGCGCCCCGGCGGGCTGTCGCGCGAGCGGATCGAGGCCGTGCTCGGCGCGCCGCTGGCGCGGCCACCTGTAGAGGCCGAGAGCGACGACAGCCAGCCGCTGGCGCCGGGCATGCTGGCCTCGCATTACGCCCCGCGCGCCAGCGTGCGGCTCAATGCGCGCGACGTGGCCGCGGGCGAAGCGCTGCTCGCGTTCGGCCCCGATCGCCTGCCGGGCCTGGAGGCCGCCGCCGCTGTCATGAATTTGTCGCCCGCGGCTGATCTCGATGAAGCCGCCACCAATCTGTTCGGCTATCTTCGCGCCCTCGATGCGAAGAGCCCGCGAGCGATCGCGGTGATGGCGGTGCCGGAAGAAGGACTTGGCGAGGCCATCAACGACCGGCTGCGCCGGGCCGCGGTCGCCCGATAGCGCATGATCCGGAAAAGTGTGCAGCGGTTTTCCGATAAGATCATGCGCAAGAGATAAGAGCGAAGAAGAGACAAGAGCATGAACGTCAATAAGCCAGCCACCCCTCCGCTTGCGCCCGAGTTGATCGAACAATTCCGCAAGATCGTCGGCGACCGCCACGCGATCACCGACGCGGCCGACATCGAGGCTTACGTCACCGAGGAGCGCAACCTGTTTCACGGCCGCTCGCCGCTGGTGCTGCGCCCGGGCTCGACCGCGGAAGTCTCGGCGATCTGCAAGCTCGCCTCGGCGCACAGAATCGCGCTGGTGCCGCAGGGCGGCAACACCGGGCTCGTCGGCGGCCAGACGCCGCACAACGGCGAAGTGGTGGTGTCGCTGCGCCGGCTCGACAAGATCCGCGAGGTCGACACCGCCTCCAACACCATGACCTGCGAGGCCGGCGTCGTGCTCCAGGTCGCGCAGCAGAAGGCGGCTGACGTGGACCGGCTGTTTCCGCTCTCGCTCGGCGCGGAAGGCAGCTGCACCATCGGCGGCAATCTCTCGACCAATGCCGGCGGCACCGCCGCGCTCGCCTATGGCGTCGCGCGCGAGATGGCGCTGGGGCTCGAGGTGGTGCTCGCCGACGGTCGCGTGCTCAACGTGCTGTCGAAGCTGAAGAAGGACAACACCGGCTACAATCTGCACAACCTCTTCATCGGCGCGGAAGGCACGCTCGGCATCATCACCGCGGCCACGCTCAAGCTGTTTCCGAAGCCGCGGGCGGTCGAGACCGCCTTCGTCGGGCTGAAATCCCCGGCCGCGGCGCTGAAGCTGCTGACCATCGCGCAGGGCGAAGCTGCGAACGCGCTGACGAGCTTCGAGCTGCTGTCGGAGATGGCGGTCGACTTCTCGGTCCGCCACGGCATCGACGTGCGCGATCCGCTCGAAGCAAAACATCCCTGGTACGTGCTGATGGAATTGTCCTCGCCCGGCGACGATGCCCGCACGCCGCTGGAGACGATCCTGACGCGCGCCATGGAAGACGAGATCGTCGACGACGCCGTGATCGCGGCCAACCTCACCCAGCGCAACGGCTTCTGGAAGCTGCGCGAGGAGATGTCGTCGGCGCAGAAGCCGGAGGGCGGCTCGATCAAGCATGACATCTCCGTGCCGGTCGCCGCCGTGCCCGCCTTCATCGACGAGGCCAATGCCGCCGTGGTGAAACTGATCCCCGGCGCGCGGCCAGTGCCGTTCGGCCATCTCGGCGACGGCAATCTGCACTACAATGTCAGTGAGCCCATCGGTGCCAACACCGCGGATTACCTGGCGCGCTGGCACGAGATGAACGCGGTCGTGTTCGAGATCGTGCTGCGCATGGGCGGCTCGATCTCGGCCGAGCACGGCATCGGCGTGCTCAAGCGCGACGAACTGCCGGAGGTGAAGGACAAGACCGCGATCGAGCTGATGCGGGCGATCAAGGCGATGCTCGATCCGCTCGGCATCATGAATCCGGGGAAGGTGCTGTGAGCGTCTCCCTTACGATCGATGCGATCACCGACGCCGATGTCGAGCCCGTCGTCGCGCTGTGGCAGCGCTGCGGCCTGACGCGGCCCTGGAACGATCCGCATGCCGACATCGCGCTGGCGCGGCGGCGCGACAATTCCACCGTGCTGATCGGCCGCGATGGCGGCACGATCGTCGCCACCGCCATGGTCGGCCATGACGGCCATCGCGGCTGGGTCTATTACGTCGCGGTCGATCCCGATGGGCGCAAACGCGGCTATGGTCGCGTCATCATGGCCGCGGCCGAGGACTGGCTGCGCCAGTCCGGCGTTTTGAAGCTGCAACTGCTGGTCCGCCGCGAGAACGCGCAAGCCAATGCGTTCTATCAGTCGCTGGGTTTCGAGGAATCCACCTCGGTGATGTTCCAGAAGTGGCTCGACGGCCGCGCTTCCACAACGTAGCCGGAAAACAGCAATGACCATTTCCGACCGCGTCCGCATCAAGGACGTCCGCGTGCTCTCGGACGGCTGGACCACGCTGAAGACCACGACGTTCGAGTACCGGCGCGCCAATGGCGAGTGGCAGACGCAGCACCGGGAAACCTATGAGCGCGACAACGCCGCCGCCGTGCTGCCGTATAATCGCGCACGGCGTACGGTGATCCTGGTGCGCCAGTTCCGTTTGCCGGCCTTTATCCGCGGCTACGACGATCTCCTGATCGAAGCGGCCGCCGGCGTGCTCGACGACGCCTCCCCCGAGGTGCGCATCCGCGCCGAGGCCGAGGAAGAGACCGGCTATCGCCTGCACCACGTCCACAAGGTGTTCGAGGCCTTCATGAGCCCCGGCGCCATCACCGAGAAGCTGCATTTCTTCGTCGCCGAATACGAGCCGGAGATGCGGGTCAGCGACGGCGGCGGCCTCGAGCACGAAGGCGAGGACATCGAGGTGCTGGAGCTCTCGATCGACGAGGCCTTGGCGATGATCGCGGACGGCCGCATCATCGACGCCAAGGCGATCATGCTGCTGCAATACGCGGCGCTGCATATTTTCAGGTGAGTTACGCTTTCTTCCTTCTCCCCCTGTGGGCCTGTTGCGTTATGGGCTCTTGAGGCTGAAGACGTCATGAGCGAATGCCCTGGTCGCGGCAATTGCCTGCCAAGATCTGTAGTTGTCGCCCT